>CAWBSW010000013.1:0-163038 GCA_963791535.1 uncultured Actinomycetota bacterium
CCCAGGCGGCGGCGCGGGCGGTGACCTGGAGCCGGACAGCCGGGCGGACGGGTTCCGACCCCCGGGGCGAGCCCAGCGTGTGGATGGTGGTGCCGGTGCTGGCCGGGCTGGCGGCGCTGCTGGTGCTCGGGCTGCATCCGCCTGGCGAGCTGACCGGGCTGCTGGACCGGGCCGTCGCCGTGCTCCGGGGGCGAGCATGACCGCGCACCCAGCAGCCGGCCCACGCGACGGCCGGCACGTCCGCAGCCGAGCTCAGGCTGGCTGCCACCGTGCCCGCACTGTGGGACTGGCTGGCCAGCAGGGGTCGAGCAGCCGCCGGTTCGCCGGGCTGATGGGCGCCCGGCGCCCCGGCTGCGCCTGGCCCTGTCCGCGCACATCGCCGGGCCCGGCCGGATCGTCACCGGCGAGGCCGTCCTGCCGGCCCGGCGCCAGCTCTTACCAGGCGCTCACCCCGGCCATCGGCGCCGCGTTCTGGTACGAGCAGGAGATCCACGACCTGTTCGGGATCGTCCCGGACGGGGCACCCCCGGCTGGAGCCGCTGATCCTGCCGCTGCTCAGTGCGCCGGCGCCACCGCCGCAGCCAGGCACGCCGGCCCGGCGCCCGCCGGGCTCTGGCCGGACGAGCACTCGATTCCCCGGCGCGTCATGGGGCCCGGCCTGTTCACGGTTGCGCACAGCCAGTAGGTCCGGGTGATGGAGTCGGTTGAATACCTGGTGGAGACGCCCGGCGAGGACGTGGCGCACCTGGACGTCAGGTGTCTCTACAAGGCACCGCGGATGGAGACCGATTCGAGCGGCTGCCCGCCGCCGACGGCGTGCTGCTCGCCGAGCGGACCGAGGGAGTTGCTTCGTGGCGCATGCCCCTGGCCTACTGCCACGCGCTGGAACGCCTGGCGGATCAGCGTGCGCCTGGCCAGGGCCTGGTCCGGGTGCTCATGCCGAGCTCGAGCGGCTCGCCGCGCACCTGGACTCCGCGGTCCGCTGGCCGACGCCGCGGCCTCGCGGATCAGCCACCACCAGTTCGGGGTACGCAAGGAACGGATCGCCCGGCTGGTGGGCCCCAGATGTGGAGCAGGTTCGGTCGCGGCGTGGTAGTACCGGCGGGGTGGAGCAGCCGCAGGTCACCGGCGCCGAGTTCGCGCCGAGATCGAGGAGCTGGAGCGGTCGATCACCGCTGATGCGCGGGTCCTGATGGGTACCACGTTCCTGGACCGCTACCGCGCACCGGCCCGCTGCGCCCGGAGCGGCCCGCGGGCGCGGCACGCTCGGCCCGGTCGGCAAGGCGTCCGGATTCACTGACGACGCCAGGCTGAGCCGCCCCTACGATGCCTACCCGTCGCTGGGCCTGAGCGGCTGCGCCCGGCGCTTCCGGCGGCGACGCCCTGAGCCAGGCTTCCGGGTCCGCTGGGACGAGGTGCCGCCAGTCGTTCCACCTGCTGCGACGAGCGGCCGACGAACTGGCTGAGGCGGACGAGGGCCCGCTGCGAGTGCCCTGCGAGGTCAGCAGCGGACGGGCGACCAGGTGGGCCGAGGCACCGCAGGGCGAGGTGTCTATGACGTGGCCGCGCTGGACGGGTACCTTGTCCGGTGCCGCCCCCGCTCGGCCTCCTTCCACGACCTGGTCCTGTTCCACGAGGTCTTCTTCGCCAGGCGACATCCTCGCCGACTTCCCGTTGTAGAGGGCGAGCTTCGGCCTGTCGGTGGCGGGGGTGCTGGCTGTCGGTGCCGTGGGTGCTGCGCGGCCTGCGCGATGGGGTCGTCGCCGCCGGAGTGGGCCAGCCAGCCCCGACCCGTACGCCGACGGCTGGCGCGGCCCGGCCACCGTCCTGGACCCGCGCCCGGCAGTTCCGGCCCCAGCAGTTCCAGGCCCGGGCCGTTCCGGCCAGCGTCGGTCCGATCCAGGCCAGGCCGGGACGGCGGACCTGGCCGCATTGTGCCCGACCGGTGCCGTCACGATCACCGCCGACGGCGGCGTCCAGCTCGATCAGGGCCGGTGCGTCCTCTGCGGACGGTGCGTTGACCAGCGCCCGGACGTGTTCGGCTGGTCCGGGCCGGCCACCGAGGCGCTGGCCCGCCGGGCTGATGGTGCCCGAGACCGCGACGACGCAGGGCCTGGCCGCGGTCCGGGCCTCGCTGGCAGCCGACCGCGGCGCTGCAGCACTCGGTGCATCTGCGGCACATGAGCGACGCCAGCTACGATGGCGCCGAGGAACAGGAGATCGCCGCCCTGCTGAACCCCGTCTATGACATCCACCGGCTCGGTATCTCTTCGCCCCGCCAGCCCGCGGCACGCGGACGTAGCGCATGGCATTTCCAGTACTGTCCACCTACCGGTTGCAACTGCGGGGTGAGTCGAGCGGTTTCGGGTTTACCTTCGCCGACGCCGAGAACCTGCTCGACTATCTCGCCGAGCTCGGGTCTCGCATCTGTATCTCTCGCCGATCCTCACCCCGGTCGGCGGGTCAGCGCACGGCTACGACGTCACCGACCCGACGACGGTGTCAGCCGAACTCGGCGGCGCAGGGGGTTTGGCACGGCTGTCGTCGCAGGCGCCGGGCCCACGGCATGGGCCTGGTCGTCGACATCGTCCCGAATCACGTCGGGGTGGATAAGCCGGAGCAGAATCCGTGGTGGTGGGATGTGCTCGACACGGCGAGTCGTCAGGACTATGCGCGGTTCTTCGACATCGACTGGGAACTGGCCGACGGCCGAATAGTGTTGCCGGTGCTGGGTTCCGATGACGATGCCGCCGACCTGACCGTCGATGACGACCTGCTGCGCCTGGGTGATCTGGCGTTCCCGATCGCGCCCGGCGCCGGTGACGGCACCGGTCCCGAGGTGCACGACCGCCAGCACTACCAGCTGGTCGGGTGGAAGCGCGGGCTGTGCGGCTACCGGCGTTTCTTCTCGATCACGTCGCTGGCCGGGCTGCGTCAAGAAGACCGTTCGGTGTTCGACACCAGCCACGCCGAGGTGGCCCGCTGGTTCGCCGAGGGACTGGTCGACGGCGTACGCATCGACCATCCCGACGGCTTGTCGAATCCGTCGGAATACCTGCGTCGGCTTCGGCAACTCGTCGGACCTGACGCCTGGATCGTGATCGAGAAGATCCTCGCCGTCGACGAGGCGTTGGAGCCGACGCTGCCGATCGCCGGCACCACCGGTTACGACGTGTTGCGGGAAATCGGCGGGATTTCGTCGACCCGAACGGTGCAACGGCATTGACGGCGTTGGTCGAATCCGCGGCGTCGATTACCGGCAGATGCCGAGCATGCTGGCCGAGCTGAAGACCGCTGTGGCCATCGACACGCTCGCCCCCGAGCTCGGCAGACTGCGACGTTGCATCGTCGCCGCGGCCGGCACCGACCATCCGCAATTGCCCGCGGCGGTGGCGGCGCTGCTCACCCACATCGATGTCTACCGCAGCGATTACCGCGGCCTAGCCGCGATATTGCCCGCTGCGCTGGCGGCGACCCAGTCGGCCGCACCGGAATTCGATGTTCCGCTGCAGTTGATCGCCACCGCGGTGGCCGACGGCGGCGAGCCGGCAGCCCGGTTGCAGCAACTGTGCGGCGCGGTGACGGCCAAGGCCGTCGAGGACTGTCTGTTCTACCGCGACGCCCGGCTCGTGTCGCTGAACGAAGTTGGCGGCGAACCGCATCGGTTCGGCGTGGGCGCCGCCGAATTCCATCATCGCGCCGCGACCCGCGCCGACTTGTGGCCGCAGACGATGACGACGTTGTCCACCCATGACACCAAACGCGGCGAGGACGTCCGGGCCCGCATCGGTGTGCTGTCCCAGGTGCCGTCGCTGTGGGCCAAATTCGTCGCACGCTGGCAAACCGTGACCCCGAGCCCCGACCCGGCGACGGGATTATTTCTGTGGCAGAACATCTTCGGCGTCTGGCCGGCCAGCGGCGACGTCACCGGCGAGCTGCGCGACCGGTTGCACGCGTACGGCGAGAAGGCGATGCGGGAAGCGGCCTGGCACACCTCCTGGCAGGATCCGAACGCGGACTTCGAGGATGCGTTACACCGGTGGCTGGATGCCGTGCTCGACGGGCCGGTGGCGCGCGAGCTGACCAGTCTGGTCGCACGGCTCCAACCGCACGCCGACAACGACGCGCTGGGGCAAAAGCTGCTTGCGCTGACCGTGCCAGGCGTGCCCGACATCTATCAGGGCACCGAGTTGTGGGACGACAGCCTGGTGGACCCGGACAACCGGCGTCCGGTGGACTACGCCGCCCGGCGGCAAGCACTGAAGTCCTTGCAGCATCCGAAGATACGCGTCGTCAAAGCGGCATTGCAGTCGCGCCGCGCCCGGCCGGATACCTTCCTGCGGGGCGGCTACCACCCGGTGCTCGCCGCGGGAGCCGCCGCCGACCATGTGGTGGCGTTCCGGCGCGGCGACGACGTGTTGGTCGCGGTCACCCGCTGGACGGTGCGCCTCGAACAGACCGGCTGGGCCGACACCGTCGTAGGGCTGCCCGACGGGTTATGGACCGACGCGCTGACCGGCGCGGTGGTCCACGGGACGGCGCCGGCCGCCGAGTTGTTCACCGGCCTGCCGGTGGCGCTGCTGGAGCGCGCATGATGGCGCAATTCCAGGAATTCACAGTGTGGGCGCCCAAACCGGAGAAGGTCCGCCTCGACGTCGACGGTCAGGTGTATCCAATGACCCGCGGTGACGACGGCTGGTGGCGAGCCAGCGTCGACGCGGCACCGACCGCCCGATACGGGTATCTCCTTGACGACGATCCCAAGCTGCTGCCCGACCCGCGATCGCCCCGCCAGCCCGACGGCGTCCACGGGTCCTCGCAGCTGTGGGAGCCGGCGGCGCAGGCCTGGACGGACGGCGGCTGGACCGGTCGGTCCGTGCAGGGCGCGGTGATCTACGAACTACACATCGGCACCTTCACGCTCGAGGGCACCTTCGACTCGGCGATCGAAAAGCTGGACTACTTGGTCGATCTCGGCGTCGATTTCGTCGAGGTGATGCCGGTCAACGCGTTCTCCGGCACGCACGGCTGGGGATATGACGGCGTGCTGTGGTTTGCCGTGCACGAACCCTACGGCGGGCCCGACGGGCTGGTCCGGCTCGTCGACGCCTGCCATCGCCGCGGCCTGGGCGTGCTGATCGACGCGGTGTTCAATCACCTGGGCCCGTCAGGTAACTACCTGCCCCGGTTCGGTCCATACCTGTCGTCTGCGAGTAACCCGTGGGGAGAAGGCATCAACATCGCCGACGCGGACTCCGACGAAGTACGGCACTACATCATCGACTGCGCGCTGCGCTGGATGCGGGACTTCCACGCCGACGGACTGCGGCTGGATGCCGTTCATGCGCTGGTGGACACCACCGCGATCCACATCCTGGAAGAGCTGTCGGCCGAAACCGAGCTGCTGGCGAAGGAACTGGGCCGTCCGCTGTCGCTGATCGCCGAGAGCGACCTGAACGACCCGCGGTTGATCACGCGCGGTCGTAGCGGCGGCTACGGGATGACCGCGCAGTGGGATGACGACATCCACCACGCCATCCATACCGCGGTGTCCGGGGAACGCCAGGGTTACTACGCGGATTTCGGTTCGCTGGCCACGCTGGCAACGACGTTGCGTAACGGCTTTTTCCACGCGGGCACATACTCGTCCTTTCGGAGGAGGCGGCACGGGCGGCCGCTGAACACCGCGGAGGGCTCAGGGATTCCGGCCACCCGACTGCTGGCCTACACCTGCACTCACGACCAGGTCGGTAACCGTGCTCTGGGAGATCGCCCGTCGCAGAACCTGAGCTATGGTCAGCTGGCGGTCAAGGCCGCGCTGGTGCTCGGGTCCCCCTACACCGCAATGCTTTTCATGGGCGAGGAATGGGGCGCGTCGACCCCGTTCCAGTTTTTCAGCTCTCATCCGGAGCTCGAGCTGGCGCGCGCCACCGCTGAGGGACGTAAGAAGGAGTTCGCCGATCACGGGTGGGACGCCGACGAGATTCCCGATCCGCAGGACCCGCAGACCTTCCAGCGCTCGAAACTGGACTGGATCGAGGCAGACGCTGGTGAGCACGCACGACTGCGGCGCCTCTATCACGACCTGATCGCGTTGCGGCGCAGTGAAACTGACCTGGCCGATCCGTGGTTGGACCACATGGTGATCGACCACGACGAAGACCGGCGCTGGATCGTCATGCACCGCGGCCGGTTAGCGATCGCCTGCAATCTAGGCGCCGACGCGACGGACGTTCCGGTCACCGGCGAGGTGCTTTTGTGCTCCGAACCGCCCAACGTCGCTACCACCACCGAGCTGCCGCCGTATTCGTTCGCGATCCTGCGGGCTGTGGATAGCTGACTACCCACGGCGCCGGCGACCACCGATGATGCCCGTATGAGTCATCGCGACCTGTTGCCGATTCCGCCCATCGAGACCGCCAGCGATCCGGTTCACTCCGCTGCCGATCTGCGCCAGCGGTGGCGCGCGTTGATGGGACCGCTGGGATTTGAGGAACGGCTGCTGTGGTTCGGTCTTATCGGGCCGGATCGTTGCTTTGCGAAGAAACTCAGCCACGTGCCGGTGCTCCCGCGGCCACAGGGCCGCATCTTGTGGAACCTGATGTCGGCGCTTCGCACGCTGCTCGACGACCTGGGACCGCGAAACACGGTGGCACTGCTGCTCACCCGGCCGGGGCGCGGCCCCGTCTCCGCGGCCGACCGGGTGTGGTCGAAAACGTTGATGGACATGGCCGAAAGGTTTGCGGTGCCGTTGGAACCGATCTTCCGCGCAAACGACGAATCGCTCGAACTGGTCTGACGCAAACTTGGAGTTTGCGCCGTCATCTCGCCGTCGGCAACCAAAGATCATTGCGCCGCCAGCCGAGAAGGCTGGTTACGTTATCGGGCGAGTTCGTCTTAGTGCTCGTCGTAATGGTCACCGTGAGCGGCATGTCGACAGCCATCGTGGATGTAGTCGACATGGCCGCCATGCGGGACCGCCACGTGGCCGCAGCCATCGCCGTGGACATGGTCGTGGTCCGCATGAACCTCGTGCTCGCTCGAGGGCTCGCATTCGTCGTAGTGATTGTCGTGCCGTCGATGAAGGTGACCGTCGTGCAGATAATCGACGTGGTCGCCGTGCGGGACTGCAACATGTCCGCAGCCTTCGCCGTGGACGTGCGCGTGGTCGACGTGTTCTTTGTGGATTGTCTCGGTCATTGTTCTCCACCGTTTCGACCCAGTTGAGCCTGCTATAAGTGCTGGCGCATACCCACTTTACGGTATAACTGCCGTTCGTAGACAGAAACGGTTGGTGACTCCGCGATGTCATGGATGCTACTTTCGCGCAACGGAATTGGTGATGGCAGCTGCACGACTAGCTGCGCACCTGCCAAACCACGTGTAACTTGCGCTGGTGAGCAAACAGAAACCAACTGCAAAGCGAGGGTCGCACAGTGAGCGATATTGACATTGCCGCCCGGGCCCGCCTCGACTACATCGAACAGCAGCTCGAGGCTCTGTTCCCCGATCAATACGTCTCTTTCGCCGCGGCCAGCGCCGTCGGGATGCCACCGGGGGTGGTCGAGCTCGTCCGCGCCGGTAAAACGATTGCCGCGATCCAGGAATACCGCAATGCCACCAGCGCCGGGTTGGCGGAGGCGAAACGCGCCGTCGAATCGATCCGGTGAACCACCTGATCGGCGAACCGGACCGCCTGGTCGCCCAACGCGGTGAGCAGGCCGACCCAAAGAATCGCGGGTGCGTTAGTCAGCGGTGCCAATGGACCGGTCCAGCCCATAGGGGCTGCTCGTCTGTGGAGTCGACGTGGGTGACGGTTATCCGGATTGGGCCGCTGTCTTTAGGTGTGGGACGGGTGCGGTCGTGGGCTGCGCGACTGTCGGGATCGCGCAGTAGGGCGTAGGCGGCGAGGATTTGGCGCAGCCGCTCATCGGCTTCTGAATTTGCCTCAGCACAGCGCATGTCGGGGTGCTGGTCGCGCAGCTGGCGGCGGTAGGCACGCGTGATTTCGGCTTGAGTCGCCGCCGGCGACACACCGAGAACTAGGTAAGGATCAGTCATCGTCAGACACCGCGTCCTGTGTCTCTTTCCCGTGCCGACAGTCGTTATGCGGGTTGGGTGCGCATCTGGGCTGTGATTCGCACCCAACCCGCATCGATGATGCCGTGCGTCCGGGGGTCGCCGAAAAAGCCACGATTAGTGGCGATGTGAGCGCGATCCTCTGTCAGTCGCGGGGCCAATATCTAGCTACCCTTGGACGGCACGACGGTCATCGCATGTTTTTCGACCCGTCGACGCATCACCTCCTCGTTGTTCACACCACGCCAGCTCGGAAAGTGGGGCCGCCACCGACGCTGGACCGCAGTCGCCGGGGTAGCTGCGGCCCCTTGGCTGTTTAGGCGTTGATCGCGGTCTGGTGGCCGTCGTGGCTGATTTCGATGCGGCGGGGCTTGGCCTTTTCGGCCACCGGGATCGCGAGCTGTAAGACGCCGTCGTGGTAACTGGCCTCGATCTTGTCGGTGTCGAGGTTGTCGCCGAGGAATAGCTGGCGGCTAAAGACCCCGCGAGGGCGTTCGGCCGCGAGCATTTCGCGGCTTTGGTCCAAGCCGGGGCGTTCGGCGCGCACGGTCAGCACGTTGCGCTCGACGTCGAGATCCAGGGAATCTGCTTTGACCCCAGGCAGGTCGAGTTCGACGATGAACTGGTCGCCGTCTCGCCATGCGTCTATCGGCATGACCGCCGGCCTGGCCGCCGTACCCAGGACCTGTTGGGCGAACCGGTCGAGGTCGCGGAACGGATCTGTACGCATCAACACCATGGTTTCACCTCCCGATCAGGGCAGACAATCTATGTCTGCGAACACAGCTTTGTGATATTACGACATATATGCTTACGCAAGCAGTAAACATCAGTTTTCTCAAAGGAGCAGCCGTTGACCGACAACTCGAACACCCCCCGCTCCGCGCGCGGGGTCTACGGCATCTCGGTGGCCTCCGAGCTGTCGGGCATCGCTTACAGACGCTACGGCTCTACGAGCGCCGCGGACTCCTCAATCCGTCGCGCACCGATGGCGGCATCCGCCGCTACAGCGACGACGACCTGCAGCGCCTTGCGCGAATCACCGAACTGGTCGACCAGGGCATCAACCTGGCCGGGGTCGCTCAAATCCTGGACTTAGAAACCAAAAACAGGCGGTTAGAATCGGACTACACGCAGCTGGAGCTCCTTAACGCCAAACTTAAGGCCGGCCGCAGTGCTGCCGGGAAGAAATGAAGGGAGGGGTTCCGATCATGAAGGACGTCGAGAACATCGTTCTACCCGATGAAGCATCTGAGGCGGACGCGATGGAGCAGCGCCTTGTTATCGATGCTGACGATGAAACCGGGCTGGATGCTACCCAAGTCGATGCGCTTAGTGATCGGGACGCCAACGAAGCCGACGTGATCGACCAAGCCATCGTCGTCGCGGTCCCCGAGGACGATCACCATCCCGGGTAGCGTGTCGCCGGGCGCTCCGACAACTTAGGCATTTTCGGCGGGAAGGCCATGCGGGCGGTTCCACCGGTGTCATCGTGCCCACTAACACCAAATAGGCCTCCCCAAGTCGCAAGCGCAGCCAGGGTGACCGGATTAATGCCGTATCGCTTCGCGGTCTGCATCACCACCTCCTTGTTCACTGGTTAGCCCGGTTTAGCGACAGATATAACGTGTGCCTACTGCCACATATTTTATGTTCTCATCTAGTCGATTACCCCCACGCCCGAATCGCCCGGTTGCCTCCTCCTTCAACGCTCTTCCATCTAGTTGAAGTTTTTTCTTGCAAGAATCTGGCACACATGCTATATAAAAATCTATGCCAGGTTACGCAGATGACCTGCAAGAATCTTGGGAGGTCAAGGTCGCCAGCGGCGACGAAAAGAGGGCGATTAGCGCCTGACCGCGAAGGTCTGCGCGGCGGCGGCCTCAAGGGTGAAGGAGGTGAGAAGGATGACCACCGCCATCCTGGCCGATGCTGTGCTGGAAGAGGCCGAGACGATCGTGTGGGCCGAATGGATGCGCTTGCTCTACGCCGCCATGCCGAACGGGCGTCAAACCGCAACTTGCGCTGAGCTGCCCGCCGCCCGGCCCCGCCCTCCGCGAGTCGTCATCCTTACCGCAATGCGTGATCGGCCTGGCGCTCCACGACCCGGTGATCGGGAACAGTGGCCCATAGGCCGGCGGTCGAGTCGGCGAGTGTGGCCAACGCAACGGTCTCCTCCGCCGACACACAACCGACCGTGTTACGCAGTCGTCGACCAACGGAGGTGATGCCCTGAGCGATAAACACGAGCGGGCAGTGACTCGCGTGCCGCCCACCGCTACCCCAATTACTCAGCGCGCCCGACGCAGGCCCTGACCTGCTGCGCACCGCCACCGATGTGGCGCATCCCAAAAAGAGTGGGCCCGTGCGCGATGTCACTGCACAATCCGGCGCGGCCCCGCTGCATATCCGTGGTCTCCTCGCTCTCCTTCAGCAGCGGGGCCTTGCGCCCCGCAGTAGGCGCTATCGCCAGCAGGCGGCTTCTCTTCGGCAAGTTTCCGTGTTGCGGCCCGACAGCGTGTCGCGACGTCATGGTCTGCGCGGGAACCGCCCGCATGAGCGTCCCGCCGGGCGGTTCCCATCCTCGGCAAAGGATCACCGCATGTGCTGAAGATCCCGCAGGATGCACCAGTCAAGTCGCTCTCGGGGCCTAGATGATCCGGAAGCAAGATCGATGCATTGCAGGTCCTCTGAGTCACCCATCCGTTCCCACTTCTCCGCCCTCCGTTTCGCGCCGTCCAGTGAATCGCAGGCCACCACAGCCGTAGTGAAGCCATCGACCGTCTTCACCACGCGCACCGGTCGGCTACAGCAGATAGCGGTAGGCCGCTGAGCCTGGCTCGATGGTTTCGATCTGCATCTCGGTGGCGCGCATCCGCTGCAACAGACCGTCGAAGTCCGCGGCCGAGCCCAACTCGATACCCACCAACGCCTCACCGGTTTCCCGGTTGTTGCGCTTGACGTACTCGAACAGCGTGATGTCGTCGTTGGGTCCCAGCACGCCGTCGAGGAACCGGCGCAGCGCCCCGGGCTCCTGCGGGAAGTCGACCAGAAAGTAGTGCTTGAGACCCAGGTGCACCAGCGAGCGCTCCAGCACTTCGCCGTACCGGGACACGTCGTTGTTGCCGCCGGAGACCAGGCACACCACGGTGCTGCCCGGCTCGATGTCGGCTTCCAGCACGCCAGCGACCGACAGCGCGCCCGCCGGCTCGGCGATGATGCCCTCGTTTTGGTACAGATCCAGCATCGCGGTACACACCGCGCCCTCGTCGACCGTGGTGATCGACACCATGTTCCCGGCGGCGGCCAGCGTGGCATAGGTCAGCGTGCCCGCCCGTCTCACCGCTGCGCCGTCGACGAACTGGTCAACGTGGTCCAGGGTCACCGGCTCCCCGGCAGCCAACGCGGCCATCATCGCGGCGGCACCGGCGGGCTCGACACCCAGCACGGCGGTGTTGTTCGTCCGCTCGGCGAGGTAGGTGGTAATGCCGGCGATGCAGCCGCCGCCGCCCACTGGGACCACCACCAGGTCCGGCTCGTCGTCGAGCTGATCGAGCAGCTCCACGGCGATGGTGCCCTGGCCGGCGATGGTGCGCAGGTCGTCGTACGGCGGGACCAGCGTGGCCCCGGTGCGCCCCACGTCAGCCAGTGCGGCCTCGGCCGCCATGTCGTAGGTCGATCCACCGACGATCAGTTCAATGAAGTCCCCGCCGTGGTAGCGGATCCGGTCACGCTTCTGTTTCGGGGTCTTGGCCGGCACGTAGACGCGGCCGTGCACCCCCAGCGTCCGGCAGGCGAACGCGAAGCCCTGCGCGTGGTTTCCCGCCGACGAGCACACCACGCCCGCGGCCAGCTCCTCGTCCGACAGCTGCACTAATAGGTTGTAGGCACCGCGCAGCTTGTAGGAGCGCACGGTTTGCAGGTCTTCGCGCTTGAGGTAGACGCTGGCCCCGGTCGTCGCGGACAACCGGTCGCTGAACTGGAGCGGTGTGGGCGTGACCACTCCGGCAATTCGCTTCGCCGCGGCATCGATCTCGGCCGCAGATAGCGGCCCACCAGGCGGGGTGCCGGGGCTTTGGCTCAGTTCGGCGGACACCGGTCAATGGTGCCACCCAGCTGCGAGTTCACTGCACAGGGGTGAGCACGAAGACCGGAATTTGCCGATCGGTGTTCTTCTGGTAGTCGGCGTAGTCCGGGTAGGCCGCCACGGCCCGCTCCCACCAGACGGCCTTCTCATCGCCGAATACCTCGCGGGCGTCGTAGTCGTGGGTGACGCTGCCGTCCTGCAGCTCGACGCGCGGGTTCTTCGCGACGTTGTAGTACCAGACCGGGTTCTTCGGCGCTCCGCCCAGTGAGGCGACGATCGCGTACTCGCCGTCGTGCTCGACCCGCATCAGCGGAGTCTTGCGGAGCTTGCCGGTCTTGGCGCCCACCGTGGTCAACAGAATGATGGGCATGCCCTTCATATCCGCGCCTTCGCTTCCACCGGACTCGGCATACTTCTCAGCTTGTTCTCGGGACCAGTCCAACGGGCTCGGGGCGTATTCACCTTCAAGTGGCATGACTCCACCTTAAACGCGCGTGGTCGCGTGCGCGGTGCGTAACTGGCCGCACCCCCGCCGCACCCTGCATGTTTGCGTCGTGGCGGGGCACCCCTATGACATGGTGTCCGCTGTGTAGAGTCAGCGGACGATACCGTCGGCGTAACGCCGACAAAGCAGGTGCACCGGTCCAGCAGCGCCCCGCTTAACTGAAGTCGCACAGATGCTCGACTCACGCGGGTAAACATCCGCCTAGATAGATCGGATGTGACCCTCCATGTTGGGGTGCCCAAATCGTTCCCGCGTGCCTATCAGCACGCGAACAGGGCCGCCCGCCACCTTGCCCGAATCCGGGTAAGCGTCGATGGCCATCACGGAAGTACCTGAATACGCCCATCTGAGCGACGCGGATATCGAGGCGCTCGCGGCTGACTTGGAAGCGATCCGCAGCGATATCGAGGCTTCGCGCGGTGCCAAGGATCGGCGATACATTATGCGCGTCATCGCTTTTCACCGATACCTCGAGATCGCGGCGAGGCTGATCATCCTCGGGTGCAAAGGCAAATTTGCCTGGGCCGCCGGAACCGCGGCCCTGGCCGCCGCCAAGTGCGTCGACAACATGGAACTCGGCCACAACATCAGCCACGGTCAATGGGATTGGATGAACGACCCGGAAATCCACTCCACTACCTGGGAGTGGGACACGGCCGGTCCCACGTCGCAGTGGCGATACTCCCACAACTATCGACACCACGTCTTCTCGAACGTCGTCGACGTCGACGACGACCTCGGCTTCGGAATCCTGCGGGTCACTCGGGACCAGGCGTGGCGGCCGAGCGCCTTGGCGCAGCCCTTGTACGCGGTACTGCTGGCGGCCGCCTTCGAATGGGGAGTCGCACTGCACGGCTTGTATGCCGTCCAAGACCGTGAGACGACAGACGCCGCTAAATCCGTCCATAAAACGGCGCTGATCCGCAAGATAATTCGGCAGTTCGGCAAAGACTATGTTCTCTTTCCTGCCCTGAGTCGCCGGCGGTGGTGGCGCACACTCGCCGCCAACGTGGTGGCCAACGGGCTGCGCAATGGGTGGGCGTACATCGTGATTGTCTGCGGTCACTTCGCTGACGGAGCAGAAAAGTTCGACCAGTCGGTGCTGGAGACTGAAACAAAACCCGAATGGTATCTCCGGCAGATGCTGGGCACCGCGAACTTTCGAGCCGGCAGGGCAATGGCGCTCATGAGTGGAAACCTCTGCTACCAAATCGAGCATCACCTTTATCCTGACCTGCCCAGTAATCGCTACCCCGAGATTGCCAACCGGGTGCGTGCTTTATGTGTCACCTACGACTTGCCATACACAACGGGTCCGTTGCTTCGCCAGTACCTCCTCACCGTGCGCACAATCTGCAAATTGGCACTGCCTGACCGGTTTCTTTTGGCCACCTCCGACGACGCTCCAGAAACGGCCTCCGAGAACAAGTTCCGTCACGCGAAGAAGCGATCGGACTCGTCACGCGTCGGGGACGAAGTGCGGCGACGCGGATTGGCGACAGCACTCCTTGCCCACCGGAATCAACGCCAGCCCGGGGGGCGCCCTTAGCCCGTCACGCCGGTTGTGCCGTCGATGCGCTGCTCGGCTCGTGCACCTCCGGGCCCGGCTCGCTCGCGTACAACTCGTCGATCTCGGCGGCGTATTTGGCCATGATCGGCCGCCGCTTGAGCTTCATCGTCAGGGTGATCTCGTCACCACCGGGCTCCCACAAGCTGGGTAGCACGCGGAAGCGTTTGATCTGCTCAACCCGCGACAGCTTGGCGTTGCCCTCGGCCACTCCCGCCGCAATCCGGGCGATTACCTCCGGGTGGGCAGCCAGCGCCTCGGCGGAGGCGTCGGCCAGACCGTGCTGGGCCGCATACGGGCCCACCGAATCGGCGTCGAACACCAACAGCGCGGTGTTGTACGGGCGGCCGTCGCCGATCGCGAGCATGGCGCCGACCATCGGGCAGGCGGCCATCACGGTGGTCTCGATGTTGGCCGGCGACATGTTCTTTCCGGCCGCGTTGATGATCAGCTCCTTCTTCCGGTCGACAATCCGCAGATAACCGTCGGTGTCGACGTCCAGGATGTCGCCGGTGTGCAGCCAGCCGTCGGGGTCGATGGCCTCGGCGGTCTTCGCCGGCTCGCCGCGGTAGCCCTTCATCACCAGGGGTCCACGCACCAGATATTCGCCGTCCTCGGCGATCTTGCCCTCCAGCCCGGGCAGCAGCCTGCCGACGCTGCCCAGTCGCGCATCGGCTGGATGACTCACGCTGGCAACGCAGCTCAGCTCGGACATGCCCCACACCTCGGCGATCGGGATGCCGATACCGGCAAAAAAGGCCAGCGTTTCGTTGGGAATCGGTGCCGCACCCGACACCGCCCACCGCAGCTGGTCCAACCCCAGCTTGGCGCGCAGCTGCGACAGCACCAGCTCGTCGGCTTGGGCCCATTCCGCGGCCACGTCGTCCGCAAGCTCCTCGCCGGCGACCATCGCCGCGGCACGTTTCCCGGCAACCGACATGGCCCATTGCAACGCCTGGCGCTTCGTCTCATCCTGCTCGTGGGTGACGGCGAATTCGATTGCCGCTTTGAGCTTTTCCCAGACCCGGGGCACGGCGCCCCAGATGGTCGGGCGCGCATCCGCCAGCGCCGCCGCGATCGCACGGGCATCGGAAACCACCGTGATCTGGGCCCCGAACACCTCTTGGTTGTACAACGCCATCGTGCGGTCGGCGATATGCGCCGTCGGCAGGAACGACGTGACACGATCACCGAACTGAACGCCCAGCACGGCTTCCAGGGCTTGGGCCTCGAACAGCAGGTGGGCGTGCGTCATCTCCACGCCCTTGGGATTTCCCGTCGTCCCGGAGGTGTAGATGAGCGTGACCACATCGTCGGGCTGTACCGCCCGCCACGTCGACTCGAAATCAAAGTCGTCTCTAGCGGCGGCGTAGAGATCATCGAGCGAGAGCGTGCCATCCGGCGAACCGTCGATGCAGACGATGTGCTCAAGCTGCGCGCCGCTGGCCCGGATCCGGTCGACGTACTGCTCCTCGCAGATCAGCACCTGGGTGCCGGCATTGTCGAAAACGTAGGTGAGTTGTTCGGCGGGCAACGTGTTGTACACCGAGAACGAGGTGGCACCGAGGTGCTGCGCACCCACTTCCAGCGGGTAGAACTCGATGCGATTGGCCATCATCAGCGAAACCGTGTCGCCGCGGCGGACCCCGAGGCCGGCCAGGCCGGCCGCCACGCGGCGCACGTCAGCCGCGTACTCCCGCCAGGTCATCGTCTGGGTGTCGCCAGGGGTGCGGAGCGCGACAGCGTCGGGGTCAGTCGCGGCGTTGCGCTGAAATGCCTCGCACAGCGTGGTCGGCGGCTCGGAGGTGGTTTTCGAATCGATCACTCAGCCGAGGCTAGTCCCGGAGTACGTTGCCGGTATGGGAATTGCGATCACCGGGTTGACACCCGTCGAACGGACCGCGTTCGTGACCGCATACGCCCGTGCGCTCGACAGCCGTTGGCCGAGGCCGATACTCGGCGACACCCTCTCCGACGAGATCGTAGGCAAGATCGACTACGACTTCCCAGCGTTGGGCGTGCCAGCCAGCGCGGTGCGCCAGACCGCGCTGCGCGGCAAGGTGCTCGACGATCGGGCGCGAAGCTTCATCTTCGAACATCCCGACGCCGTCGTCGTGGCTCTCGGCGCGGGGCTGGACACCGCCATGCAGCGGGTCGCGCCGCCGCCCACGGTGGACTGGTACAGCGTCGACCTGCCGAACGTCATCGCGTTGCGGGATGAAGTGCTGCCCGCCAATGACCACGCATATTCGGTGGCGGCGTCGTTGGCCGACGACGGTTGGACCGACCAGATACCGTCCGACCGGCCCACCATGCTGCTCGCCGACGGCTTGCTGGCGTTCCTGCCCGAGCCGGTGATCATCAACCTGTTCCGCCATATTCCCGAGCATTTCCGCTCCGGTGAATTGGCGCTCAACGACTATGGGCGCGTCACCCGGTCGAGCCTGCTCGCCATGAAAGTCGTGTTCAGCGCCGTCGGGAACCAGTGGGACTACCGGGGTTTCAAGGACGCCCGGGTTCCCCAGACCTGGAGTCCGCGACTGACGCTGGTCGAGGAGACCAGCCTGTCCCACGCTCCCGAGGTCGACCTGTATCCGGCCGGTGCGCGGGTGTCGACCCGACTGATGGGGATGACCAAAGCCGGCGCCCGCACGGCGCGAATCTTGCGCTACCGCTTCTGACACCCCAGGGGAGACGACGATGGCTTCGACATCTGGGACGCTGATCACCGGCGCGAACGTGTGGGACGGCATCTCGGCCCAGGCCGCGCCGGGACAGGTGCTGGTCGTCGACGGGCGCATCCAGCAGCTCGCCGACGCCATCGACGCGCCGCCGGACGCACGGGTGGTCGATCTTTCCGGGCACACCCTGACGCCGGGCTTCATGGACTGCCACGTTCACGTGACGTTGGCGCCACCGGTGGGCATGATGATGGCGCTGGACTCGAGCACCGCCAAGACCTTGAAGGCGTTGCCGAGGCTGCGAGGCCTGCTGATGAACGGGTTCACCACGGTGCGCGACTTGGGCTGCGGGGATGTCGATTACCCGACGATCGACCTGCGCAACGCGGTGGCAGCGGGCATCGTCGAGGGCCCTCGAATGGTGGTGGCGCCGCACATGATTTCGGCGCGCGGCGGGCACGGCGACTTCAGCGGAATGGTCGCCGACGAATATCAAGGATGTTGCAGGCTACTGGAATTGGCGGCAGCCGACGGCGGCGACGAGATCCGCACCCGGGTCAGGCAGGAAATCCGGGCCGGCGCCAACTGGATCAAGTTCGCGGCCACCGGCGGGTTCGCCTCACCGTCGGACGACCCCGGCCACGCCACCTACAGCCAGGAAGAGATGAATGTTCTGGTCGCGACGGCCCGCGACCTCGAGATCCCCGTCACCCCACACAGTTACGGCGACGAGGGCATCCAGCGCGCAGTTCGTGCGGGGGTGCGCAGCATCGAACACGGCAACCTCGCGTCGGCGCAGACGCTGCGGATGATGCAGGACGAAGGGGTGTTCATGGTGCCCACTCAGTACACGATCCTGTCCGGAGCCCGCAGCGGCGAGGACGACCCCAAGTGGGCGGCGATGCCCGAGCACTCCCGCCGCAAAATGCAGAAATACCGCGGCGCGCTGCTGGCCGCCGCAGAGCACTTAGCCGCCAGCAACGTTCGGATCGCCTTCGGAACCGACGCCGGAATGTTCCCCCACCAAGAAAATTGGTGCGAATTCCCGATGATGGTGTCCAACGGGATCACCCCGTTGCGCGCCCTGCGGGCCGCGACCAGCGTCGCGGCCGAACTGCTGCAACTCGACGACCTCGGCGTCATCGCCGAGGGGAAGATCGCCGACCTGATCGCCATGCCCGGCGACCCCTTCACCGACATCGACGTCACCGGACAAGTGGACTTCGTCATGAAAGACGGTGTGATCTACAAGGATCCGACTAAGGCAGATCATCGAGTGTGAAGCCAGCTTCACACTTGATCGCGAGTGTGCGGCCAGCTTCACACTCGTCGCTTAGCCGCCCAGGCAACCAGGGCCGAGTAGCGCCTTGAGATCGCCCATCAGCGCCGGCGACGGCGTCACCCGCAGTGATGCATCCAATTCGAGCGTGGTGATCCGGTCCCCGCTGACCAACCGCAGATGCACCTGCGACGTGCCGGGGTGTTGTGCCAGCACCTGTTTGAGTGCGCTGACCTTGTCGATGGTGCATTGCCGCGTCGGCAGACTCACCGCCAGCGGCCGGTTCGCCTGGGCGCCCGAAAAGTCGGGCACCACAAGGTCGTTGGCGATCAGTGTGGTCCGGTCATCACGGATCGCGACCTTCGCGGTGACCAGCACCACCGCGTCATCGACGACGTCAGCACCGAAAGCGGAGTAGGTGTGCGGGAAGAACATCACTTCGATACCACCGGTGAGATCTTCCAGCTGCGCTGACGCCCAGGGCATTCCGTTCTTGTTGACCCGCCGGTTCACTGACGCCAGAATGCCGCCCACCTTCACCAGGGTGTCGTTGGGTACGTCGCCGTCGAGTACCGCCGGGATTGCGGTGTCGACCTGAGTCGCCAGCATATGGGCCACCCCGTTGAGCGGATGTCCGGACACGTACAAGCCCAGCATCTCGCGCTCCAGCGCGAGTTTGTGCTTGTCGTCCCACTCCTCGTCGGGGACCCTGATGGTGAACACCGCGTCAGCACCTGCTCCCCCATCATTGGGGTCGCCGCCGAACAGGTCGAACTGCCCCATCGCTTCGGCCTTCTTGGTGCCCAGCACCGAGTCGACCGCGTCGGTGTGCACCAGGAACAGGCCCTTACGGGGGTGCTTCAGAGAGTCGAATGCGCCGGCTTTGATCAGCGATTCGGTGACCTTCTTGTTGCACGCCGCGATGTCGACCTTGTTGAGGTAGTCGGAGAAGTCGGTGAACCTGCCCTTGTCAGTGCGGGTATTGATCAGCGAGGCAACCACATTGGCGCCGACGTTGCGTACCGCGCCGAGGCCGTAGCGGATGTCGGTGCCGACCGAGGCGAAGTTCAACCCGGACTCGTTGACGTCCGGCGGGAGCACGGTGATGCCGAGCTTGCGGCAGTCGGCCAGATACACCGCGGCCTTGTCCTTGTCGTCACCGACCGAGGTGAGCAGTCCCGCCATGTATTCGGCGGGATAGTTCGCCTTCAGATAGGCCGTCCAGTACGACACCATGCCGTATCCGGCGGCGTGCGACTTGTTGAACGCGTAATCGGCGAACGGCAGGATGGTGTCCCACAGCGCCTTGATGGCCTTGGCCGAGAAACCGTTGGCCCGCATGCCTTCCGAGAAGCCTTCGAATTCCTTTTCCAGGACCTCGCGTTTCTTCTTGCCCATGGCCTTACGCAGAATGTCGGCTCGGGCCAACGAGTAGCCGGCCACCTTCTGCGCGATGCGCATGATCTGCTCCTGATACACGATCAGGCCGTAGGTCTCGGCGAGGATATCGCGCAGCGGTTCCTCGAGTTCGGGGTGAATGGGCTTGATCGCCTGCCGGTTGTTCTTGCGGTCGGCGTAGTCGTTGTGGGCGTTCATGCCCATCGGGCCCGGCCGGTATAGCGCGATCACCGCGATGACGTCTTCAAATCCGGTGGGCTGCATGCGGCGCAGCAGGTCACGCATCGGCCCACCGTCGAGCTGGAACACCCCAAGCGTTTCACCGCGGCCCAGCAGTTCGAAGGTGGCCTTGTCGTCCAGCGGCACGGATTCCAGGTCAAGGTCAATTCCCCTGTTGGCCTTGATGTTCTCGATCGCGTCGCCGATGATCGTCAGGTTGCGCAGACCCAGGAAGTCCATCTTCAGCAGGCCGATGGCTTCGCACGACGGGTAATCCCAGCCGGTGATGATGGCGCCGTCTTGCGGTCGCTTCCACAGCGGGATCGCCTCGGTCAGCGGCTCGCTGCTCATGATCACCGCGCAGGCATGCACACCAGCGTTACGGATCAGACCCTCCAGGCCGCGCGCGGTCTGGTAGATGGTCCGCACGTCGGGGTCGGTGTCGATCAGACCGCGGACCTCGGCGGCCTCCTTGTAGCGCTCGTGGTTGGGGTCGGTGATGCCCGACAGCGGGATGTCTTTGGCCATGATCGCCGGCGGCAGCGCCTTGGTGATCCGGTCGGCGATCGCGAAACCGGGCTGTCCGTAGTGGATTCGGGCGGAGTCCTTCAGCGCCGCTTTGGTCTTGATGGTGCCGAAGGTGATCACCTGGGCAACGCGGTCATGGCCCCACTTGTCGGCGGCGTAGCGCACCATTTCGCCGCGACGACGGTCGTCGAAGTCGATGTCGATGTCGGGCATCGAGGTGCGCTCGGGGTTGAGGAACCGCTCGAACAGCAGCCCGTGCGGAATCGGGTCGATGTCGGTGATGCCCAGCGCGTAGGCCACCAGCGAGCCGGCCGCCGAGCCGCGGCCCGGGCCGACCCGGATGTCGACGGACCGCGCGTAGTTGATCAGGTCGGCGACGATCAGGAAGTAGGACGGAAAACCCTTGTCGCAGATAACTTTGATCTCGTAGGCGGCCCGGTCGTCATAGCCGTCCGGCGCACCGGCGGGAAACCGTCGGCGCAGACCGGCGTCGCACCTCGTGGCGCAACCACGAGGCTTGGTCGTGCCCGTCGGGCACCGGGAACACCGGCATCCGGTCGCGCGGTGCCCACACGTCGGCATACGAGCTCACCCGCTCGGCGATCAGCAGCGTGGAGTCGCACGCCCCGTCGACTTGGCCGTCCCAAATCGCTCGCATCTCGGTCGCGGACTTCAGGTAGTAGCCGTCGCCGTCGAACTTGAACCGGTTCGGATCCGACAGCGTCTTGCCGGTCTGCACACACAGCAGTGCTTCGTGGTTGTGCGCGGCGTCGCGGGTGACGTAGTGGCAGTCGTTGGTGGCCAGCGGCGGGATGTTCAGCGTGCGGCCGATTTCCAGCAGCCCCTCGCGGACCCGGCGTTCGATGTCCAGGCCGTGGTCCATCAACTCCAGGAAGTAGTTCTCGGCCCCGAAGATCTCCCGCCATTTTGCGGCGGATTCGAGCGCTTCGCGGCGCTGCCCGAGCCGCAGCCGGGTCTGCACCTCCCCGGAAGGGCAGCCGGTGGTGGCGATGATGCCGGCCGCGTGTTCGGCGATCAGCTCGGCGTCCATCCGCGACCACTTGCCCAGCTGGCCCTCGAACGACGCCCGCGACGACAGCTTGAACAGGTTCCGCAGGCCGGTGGCGTTCTCGGCGACCATGGTCAGGTGGGTGTAGGAGCCGCTGCCGGACACGTCGTCGCTCTTCTGGCCCGGGTCGCCCCACAGGATGCGGCGGGTATTAAAACGAGAATCGGGTGCCACATACGCCTCGACGCCGATGATCGGCTTGATGTCCGCCGCCGTGGCCGCGTTGTAGAACTCACTGGCGCCGAACATGTTGCCGTGGTCGGTCATCCCGATCGCCGACATCTCCAGCCGCTGCGCCTCGGCCAGCATCGGCGCGATCTTCGCGGCACCGTCCAACATCGAGTACTCGGTGTGGTTATGCAGGTGCACGAACGAGTGAGGTCATAGGGACGCCAGTCTATGACCATCGCACCGACGCGTCCCCGGCGTGTCGGCGCGTGTGTCTTGCGGCCGTTACCCGTACAGCTCGACGAACTGCTTCAGCGATTTCTCGACGTCTCCTTTGACGGCGCGAGCCGCAGCCGAGCCCACCGGACCGAACAACGGACGCCCACCCAGCTCAAGGCGCAGACCCAGGGCAGACCCCTGTTTGGTGGGCTGCACGGTGAGCGTGACCGCGTATTTCGCGCCGCCCTTACCGGATCCCGACAGCGCGACCTGATGCGGCGGCTCCCACGTGGTCACCGTCCATGTCACCCGGTTGCGCAGACCCTTGGCGCGTGCCACGCCGACGACCTGAGTTCCTTCGCTCAACTCATCGGGCAGTTCGCTGCGCCATCCCTCGTGCATCACCAGCCAATCACCCAGATTGGACAGATCGGAGACGTGGTCCCACATTTCCTGCGGGCTCATCGGCACGTCGGCGGCCATGTCGACAGCGGCCATCAGCGGCTGGGTCCGCCGCGGAAGCGGTTTCCGATCCGGATCCCGGGCAGCAACAGGGTGCGCGGCACGAATCTGCCGCCGATACTCACGGCCTTCGGCACGACGCCGGGCACCACGCTGCGCTTGCCGGACAGCATCCCGCCGATGGCCTCTTCGGCGACGTCGTGCGGCGAGACCTGCGCAAGGGGGATGCTGAAACGCTCGGCATTGGCGATCTCGCCCCACTCGGTGGGCACCGGGCCCGGACACAACACCGTGACCGAGACGCCCGTTCCGTGCAGTTCCTCGTGGACGGCTTCGGAGAAGGTCTGCACAAACGCCTTGGTGGCCGAATAGACGGCCATGTAGGGAATCGGCTGGAATCCCGCGATCGATGCGATGTTGAGCACCGCCCCGGCTCCGCGCTCGACCATGCCGGGCAGCGCGGCATGGGTGAGTTCCATCAACGCCAGCGAGTTGAGGACGACTTCTTCGCTTTCCCGTTCGATCGGCAGTGTTTGGAAGACCCCGCTGGTGCCGAAGCCGGCGCTGTTGCACAAACCGGCGATCGGTTCGCTGCGCAGCCGCTCGGCCAGTTGTTCTCGCGACCCGGCGTCGCCGAGGTCGAGAGGCATGACGTCGACCCCAACCGAGTACTGGGTGCGCAGCTCGTCGGCGAGTTCATCGAGGCGTTCCCGACGGCGGGCGACCAGCACCAGCGGATAACCGCGCCGGGCCAGACCGCCGGCCAGCTCGGTGCCGATGCCCGAGGAGGCGCCGGTGACGACGATGGGTGCCTGGTTGCTTGGTTTCGGAAGGCTCATGATCGCCTCACCAGTGGATTCCGCGGGTAGCCCGCACGAACGTTTCGCTTCGCGCATCGAATTCCGGTGCGCGGCTGTCGGATTCGTCTCCCTTGGCCGCCGACGAGTCACCGAACATGCCGAACGCGCGGTTGCGCACCCGGTCCATGACGGCCGGGTTGACGGCGTCGGCGACGGCGGCGAGCTGCCCGAACGGTGAGCTGGCCCGCCGGGGTCGGTGCACGATCGCATCGGTGATCACGCCGGCCGCCTGGTCCGGCGTCAGCGCCGGGAACTTGTCATACATCTTGGTCGGGCTGATCATCGGCGTGCGCACCAGCGCCATATGCACGGTGGTGAACTTGATGTCGTCGCTGACGACCTCGGCCTGCAGCGCGTCGCACAGGCTGTCCAACGCTGCCTTGCTGGCGATGTAGGCGCCGAACCGCGGCGCGCGGGTCTGCACCCCGACCGAGGACACGTTGATGATCTGCCCGAAACCGCGTTCCCGCATGCCCGGGATGAATTTGAGGATGAGCTGTACCGCGCCGAGGTAGTTCAGCTGCATGGTGCGCTGATAGTCGTGAATGCGGTCGTAGGACAGCTCCAGCGAGCGCCGAATTGACCGTCCGGCGTTGTTGATCAGGATGTCGACACCGCCGAGATCGGCGAGCACCTTGTCGGCCATCGCGGCGATGGCATCCATGTCGGTCAGATCGCACGGGTACACGTGGGCGGTGCCGCCACTGCTGCGGATTTCGTCGGCGACCTTTTCGAGGTTCTCCCGTGTACGCGCGACCAGGACCACCTCGCCGCCGGCTTCCGCGATCTTCTTCGCGGCTGCCTCGCCGATGCCCGACGATCCGCCGGTGATGAGGGTGATCGTGTCGTCGACGGCGTCGTCGAGCGTGCGGCCCTGAACCGCGTCGAGCAGGTTACGAAGGTAGAACGGTCGATATCGGCCCGCCGAGTTCGGGGTGTTGAGGAGGTCGGACACCGCGGCGAACGGCTTTTCGACGAGGCTGGTCAGGTCACCCAGGTTCATAGGTTTCTCGCTCCCGGTGATGTTCTCCGTGGATTCCCCACCGAGTCTGCTACACCGGGTGCCAGGTTCTGGTGATTCTGTGGCAATCCGGTTGTTACGCCGGGTAATCGCTCGGTGACGACGCCCTAACTGCCGGGCAATCGCCGGATGGTCCGCTATCGGCATGGGAATGCTCACCCTTTTCCGCAAGCACAAGACCGACACCATCTACGACAGGATCGGCGGCCACGAGGCCCTCGAAGTCATCGTCGAGGACTTCTACTGCCGCGTGCTTGACGACGATCACCTGTCGAGCTTTTACGCCGAGTCGGACATGAAACGGCTGAAGGACAAGCAGGTCGAATTCCTGGCTGCGGCGCTCGGCGGACCCGGCCCCTACAGCGGCTCGACGATGAAGCAGGCGCATGAAGGCCGCGGGATCACGATCCATCACTTCAACCTGGTGGCCGGACACTTGAAGGACTCGTTGTGCGCCGCCGGTGTCCCCCCGGAGACGATCGCCGAGATCCTCAGTGTCGTGACGTCGCTGTCCGGCGAGATCGCACCGGCCACGCCAAGGCAGCCGTCTGATCACCCCTCACGCTTCGCCGAGCGTGCCTCGTCTGCGAATTCTGTCGGCCTGGGTCTCGCATGATTGCACGCTCGGCGAACCCTCACCCGTCTAGCGCGGCCAGCTGCGCACGCAGGTATTCGGCCACCGCGGGTTCGGTGGTCAGGTCGATCGCCCGCCGATAGGCCTCGGCGGCGGCGGCCGGGCGGCCGGCCCGGGCCAGCAGGTGCCCGCGCGTCGTCCAGGCCGGCTGGAACCGCTGCACCGCCGGATCGGTGATCGCGTCCAGCGTCCGCAAACCCGCGTCCGGTCCGTCGATCTCGGCGTCGACGGCAGCCAGGGCAACCGCCCCGCCCAATGACGGCGCGACCCGAAGCAGGGCACGATGCAGGCGACGCAGCGCGGACCAGTCCACCGGCCTGCTGCAGTGCGCCGACTGGATCGCGGCCTCGTATTGGTAGCGGCCCGGCCGACCCAAGCCGTGGGCCCGGTTCAGCAGGGCCTCGCCGCGGGCGATCAGCGCCGAGTCCCACGCTGCCGGGTCTTGTTCGTCCAGCGGCACGAACGCGCCATCGCCGGTGCGCCGGGCGGCTCGACGCGACTCCGACAAGCACACCAGCGCCGCCAGACCCAGCGCCTCGGGTTCGTCGGGAAGCAACTCGGCGAGCACCAGCGCAAGATGAAGCGCCTCGGCGGACAACGATTCGATTTCACGCACCCGCCGCCGGCCAGTCGATCGCGTACGCGCCGTACACCGCCTCCAGCACCGCGGGCAACCGCTCGTCGAGGTCGGCGCGGCCCGGCAACACGAACGGGATGCGGGCGTCGCGGATCCGGCGCTTGACGCGAACCAGCCGTTGCGCCATCGTGGCCGCGGGCACCGCGAACGCCTCCGCGATCGCCGCGGCGTCGACACCCAGCACGGTCTGCAGCATCAACGGCGTGCGGCAGTTGGCGGCGATCGCCGGGTGAGCGCACACCAGCATCAGCTCCAGCCGCCGGTCGGGAATCGCGTCGACGTCTAAATCGTTTGCATCGCAAGCAATTTCGGGCAACGGGTCGGTCATCCGGTAGGCGTGTGACTTCCAGTGGTCGCGCAGCCGGTTGCGGGCCACGGTCAGTACCCAGCCTTCCGGGTTGGCGGGGATGCCTTCGGCCGGCCATCGGGTCAGCGCACGCTCCAGCGCGTCGGCGATGGCGTCCTCGGCGGCGGCGATGTCGCCGCTGCGCGCGGCGAGCAACGCCAGTAGTCGGCCGTAGCTGGCGCCAACCAGCTCGGCGACCCGGGTCTGCGCCTCACTCAGGGCTGTACCAGCCTTTGCCGCTGGCGTAGGTGACCGCGACGGGACGGATCTCGACGGATCCCCAGTCGACGGCCGGGCAGCGCTTGGCCCAGGCCAATGCGGCGTCCAGGTCGGGCACGTCGATGACGAACACCCCGCCGAGGCGCTCTTTGGTGTCGGCGAACGGGCCGTCCTGGATCGTGGGAGTGCCGTCGCGCGCGGTGAACGTCGTCGAGGCGACGGCCGATTGCAGCACCTGAGTGCCGATCAGCACACCCGCGGCGTCGAGGTCGTCGGCGTAGCGGGCGAACGCCGCGCGCGCGGGCGCCATGTCCTCCTCGGTCAGGCCGATCTCCGGGCCCTCCTGATAGTGCATGAGCAGGCAGTACTGCATAGTGGTGTCCTTTCCGGCTCGATGATGACACCTGAATGACGATTGAGACCGGACCGAATCGACAACGCATCGTTGCCGCGCCTATTCATGCAACGATCAGCACCATGAGCATGGCGGGCATGGGCTGTGATGGGTCTGGTGGCAGGCGCGTCGACAGCGGGTGCCATCGGCATCGTCCGGCTTGTCACCGACACGTGGTTCCCGTGGATGACCGCGCACTCGGAGCAGAAACACCAGCTGATGGCCAACCTGCACGCGCAGCGGGCCGACGCGGTTGCCCGGTGGCGGGCCGGCTTGGCAGGTGCGCGGGACGACTACCGCCAGTGGGCCGCCGGCCCTCGCGACCATGACCCGCCGAACGTCGTGGGCGACGAGTGGTTCGAGGGCTTGCGACCGCATCTGCCCAACACCGGCGAGACCGCAAAGTATCGCAACGCGCACGAAATCAGTTGCGACAACCAGACAGTCGTACTGCTGTCGCTGGAGATCGGCCGAGTCGAAAAGCAGTGGATGGACGAAGCCAAGGGCAACCCACGTCGGCCGCGAAACTAGCCCTCGTCGCGTAACACGTCCAACGCGTGCTGCAGATCCGGCGGGTAGGGACTGACGATCTCCATCTGCCTTCCGTCGGCGGGATGGGTGAACGCCAACGACCGGGCGTGCAGCCATTGACGTTCCAGCCCAAGCTTTTTCGCGAGCTTCGGGTTAGCGCCATAGGTCAGGTCGCCGCAGCAGGGGTGATGCAGCGCCGCGAAGTGCACCCGAATCTGGTGTGTGCGGCCGGTTTCCAGATGCACGTCGAGCAGGCTCGCGGCGACGAAGGCTTCGATGGTGTCGTAGTGAGTGAGGCTGTGCCGGCCGTCCGCGGTGACGGCGAACTTCCAGTCGTGGCCGCGGTGACGGCCGATCGGCGCGTCGATCGTGCCGCTCGACGGATCCGGGTGTCCTTGCACCAGCGCGTGGTAACGCTTGTCGACCGTGCGCTGCTTGAACGCGCGCTTGAGCACGGTGTAAGCCCGTTCGGAGATCGCGACCACCATGACGCCGGAGGTGCCGACGTCGAGGCGATGCACGATGCCCTGCCGCTCGTGTACCCCGGAGGTGGTGATCCGGTAACCGGCCGCGGCCAGCCCGCCGAGCACCGTCGGCCCGGTCCAGCCCACCGACGCATGCGCGGCCACCCCGGCCGGTTTGTCGACCGCCACGATGTCGTCGTCGGAGTACAGAATCGTCATGCCCTCGATCTCGACGGGCGTGTTCTCCAACGGCGCGGGCGGCTCGGGCAACCGCACCTGCAGCCACGCCCCCGCGGCCAGACGATCCGACTTGCCGGCCGGGACGCCGTCCAACTCGACGCTGCCGTCTTCGGCCAGCGCCGCGGCGGCGGTGCGCGACAGACCCAGCAGCCGGGACAGCCCGGCGTCGACCCGCATACCCGCCAGGCCCTCTGGCACCGGCATCGATCGGTCGGTCACAAGCGCCGCTACCGCTGGTCTGCCTTAGACGCGGTCCACGGCGCCGTCCTGCGGCTCATCGCCGTGGACGTCTTCGGCAGGCGCGTCCGGTGTTTCGGTGGCCTCGGGCGCATCGGCGACATCGAGGGCGTCGTCCGCTTTGCGCCGGCCGACGGTGTCGAAGTCGTAGCCCATCGCCGACAGCGTGACCAGCAGGATCGCCCCGCCGACCACCGACGGGTCGGCGACGTTGAACACCGGCCACCAGCCGATCGACAAGAAGTCCACGACATGTCCGCGCAGTGGGCCCGGCGATCGGAAAAACCGGTCGACCAGGTTTCCCGTGGCCCCGCCCAGGATCATCCCGAGACCGATGGCCCACCACGGCGACACCAGCCGCCGTCCCATCCAGAAGATCCCGACCACGACACCGGTGGCGATCAGCGTCAGCATCCAGGTGTATCCGGTCGCCATCGAAAACGCGGCGCCGGAATTGCGGACCAGCGTCCAGGTGACGGTGTCACCGATGATCGGCACCGGCTGCCCGGGGGTGAGCAGTTTGACGGCAAGGACCTTGGTGACGATGTCCAGCGCCAGCACGACAGCAGCGACCGACAGCAGCAGGGGCAGTCGCCGTCGCGGCGCGGGAGCTTCGGCCTCCCCGCCCGTCGGGGCCCCGGTCACCGGCTCGGCCGATCCCGTTGGTTCGTCAGTCACTCCTACATCATCCACTACATCGTTCGGCGGCGACCCGGCGCGCCCGGCTCCACCGCGCTTGCGATCGCCGCGAGGAGATGCGGGATGATTTCTCGCATGAGCCGCCTCACCGTCATCGCCACCGGTGGGACGATCGCCACTACCACCGACGCCGACGGGGTGCGGCGGCCGACGCGCGGCGGCGCGCAGCTGACCGCCGGCCTGGACGTCGATGTCGTCGACGTGATGTCCCTCGACAGCTCGCAGCTGACGCCGGCCGACTGGGATGTGATCGCCGCGGCGGTCCGGGCCGCGGCCAACGGCGGCGCCGAGGGGGTGGTCGTGACACACGGCACCGACACCCTCGAGGAGACGGCGCTGTGGCTGGATATCACCGTTACGCCGGCGATGTTCCGGTGGTGCTCACCGGCGCAATGCGCAGCGCGGACGCGCCCGACGCGGACGGCCCGGCAAATCTGCGGGACGCCATTGCGGTGGCGTCGGATCCCGGCGTCCGCGATCTGGGTGTGCTGGTGTGCTTTGCCGGCCGCGTGCTGAGGCCTTTGGGTCTTCGCAAGGTGGCGACCCAGGACGGTTTCGTCGGCGAACTGCTCGGCAGCGTGCACGGCGGGGTGCTCAACCGGCCCAAGCAACGCGCATTCCTGGGCGAGCTGAGCGCGGCGACATGCCCCTCGGGTCGACATCGTCGCGGCCTACCCGGGCAGTGACGCCGTGGCCATGGATGCCTGTGTGGCGGCCGGTGCCGGCGGTGTCGTGCTGGAATCGCTGGGTGCGGGCAATGCCGGGGCCGCGGTGGTCGACGGGGTACGGCGACACTGCAGCAACGGAGTGCTGGTAGCGGTGTCCACCCGGGTTCCCGGCGGACGCGTCCGCCCCGATTACGGCCCGGGGCGGGAGCTCGCCGACGCGGGCGCGGTGATGGTGTCGGGGCTGCCGCCGAGTCAGGCGAGGGTGCTGGCGATGGCGGCGTTGGCAGCGCGGCTACCGCTGCACGACGTCGTCGACCGTCTGCGCTGAGGTGTTCTCGCTCAGCGCAGCGACGTAGTCGGGCCAGTCGAGGCTGTCGACCGGATTCGCCGACACGATCTCGCCGGTGTCGGATGGAAACGTTCGGGCCAGGCCCGGTCCCGAGCTACGGGTTTCGAATCGCACCGTGACCACGCCGTGGCCGGCACCTTGCACCCAGCCGTGCCCCAGGTCGCGGTGTGTTACGTCGTCACCCACCCGCCACCCGAGCGGCCTCATCCGCGCCGCAGGGCGGCGGTGCCGGGCTCGACCGACGCCGCGTCGGCATCCGACATCGTCAACTCCAGGTCGGGGAACAGCGACTCTTGCCGGACGTTGCTCAAGCCCGGAAAACCCCACGCCGAGAAGGCGAATCGGCCCGATCTGGCGTGGATCGAGCAGCAGCCGCCGGGCCATCGCCGCCAGCGCGGCGCCGTCGGTGGTCGCATACGGCAGCGTGGCCGAGCGGGTCAGCGTGCTCATGTCGGATTTCTTCAGCTTGACCGTGACGGTGCGGGCGCCGCGGCCGTCGCGGCAGCAACCGTTGATGGGCGTGCTCGGCGATCGGGTCGACCGCCTCGCGCAACTCGTCGAGCGTGGTCAAATCGGCCGCGAAGGTGGATTCGGCGCTGATCTGCTTGGCTTCGGCGCGCTCGGCAACCGGGCGGTCGTCGATCCCGCGGGCCAACCGGTGCAGCGCGGGCCCGATCGTCGCACCCAGGATGCTGGCCACCTCGGCTTCGTTCAGCGCCGCCAACTCCCCGATCGTCTCGATGCCGAGCCGGTGCAGCTTCTCCTCGGCCACCGGCCCGATTCCCCAGAGTCTGCGCACCGCAAGGCCTCCCAGCAGCGGCTGCTCCTCGGCACGCCCGATCACCCGGATCCCGTCGGGTTTGGCGATACCCGAGGCGATCTTGGCGATCTGCTTGCCCGAGCCCGCACCGACCGAGGCGACCAGGCCGGTCTCCTCGCGCACCCGCCGCCGCAGGTCCTCGCAGAAGCGCTCGACGTCGGTCGCCGACGCGCCGACCAGCTCCGGCGGCTCGCCGAACGCCTCATCGAAGGAGAGCTGCTCGACGACGGGCACCACCGCGCGCACGGTGTCGAAGACCCGGCGGCTGGCGACTCCGTAGACCACGCCGCGCGGCGGCAGCACCACCGCCGTCACGCCGACCAATCGGCGTGCCTGGTGCATCGGCATGGCCGACCGGGCCCCGAACACCCGCGATTCGTAGCTCGCGCCGGCCACCACGCCGCGCCCGCCCAGCCCGCCGACCAGCACCGGACGGCCCCGCAACGTGGGCCGGGTGAGCTGCTCGACGGACGCGAAGAACGCGTCCATGTCGAGGTGCAGCACCCAGCGCGAGTCCACAATTGTCGATGCTATTTGGGCTAGCGTCTGATTCCATGGCGATGAACTTGTGCCACCGCATGTGTTGCAGTTCCGACCGCTACTTCAAAGCCGTCGAAGACGCGCTGCTGCCGTGGGTTCTCGGCGACGTCGATCTCGGCGACAACGTGCTGGAGATCGGGCCCGGTTACGGCGCCAACATCCGGGTGCTGATCGACAAAGCGCCGCACTACACCGCAGTCGAGATCGACCAGCCGATGGCGGATCGGCTGAAGGGCAAGTACGGCGACCGGGCCCGGATCATCCAAGGCGACGGAACCGACACCGGCCTGCCGTCCGACGAGTTCAGCTCGGTGGTGTGTTTCACCATGCTGCACCATGTCCCGACGCCGGCGCTGCAGGACCAGTTGTTCGCCGAGGCATTTCGGGTGCTGCGTCCCGGCGGTGTATTCGCCGGCAGCGACAGCGCGGACTCGACCCTGTTCCGCCTCTTGCATTTTCGCGACACCTGCAACCCGGTACATCCGCGAACCTTCCCGGAGCGTTTGCGCACAGCGGGTTTTGACGATGTGCATGTCGAGGCCAAGGGCCACAGGCTGCGCTGGCACGCGAGTAAGGCCGATTGATGGAAGCCGCGAACGGGCCGAGGCTCGGCGCCCTGCAGAGCATCACCGACCACCGCGGACAAGCGATGGTGGGCGCGGGTTCGCGACGAATGGCGCGCGCGACTCGAACCCGGTGAACAGGCCACGGTACTGGCCTGGACGTCGTTCACCGTCACCTTCGTCGGCCTGCGCGCGCTCACCCACTGGATCCGTGCCGGTCACGGGCCATCGGGCGGAGGTGTGACGCTGGGCGGCAAGCACTTTCACCACTACAACCTCGGAATCGCATTGCTGTCGACGGTGGCAGCGGTGGGCCTGCGCGGAACAGAGCAGCAACGGCGCCACCCTGTGGCCGCGATCGCTTTCGGGTCGGCGAATGCGATGATCGTCGACGAGTTGGCGCTGCTGCTCGACCTCGAGGACGTCTACTGGTCGACCGACGGTCGCGAAAGCGTCGACGCCGCGATCGGGCTCATCGCGGCCGGCGGCACGATTGTGGCCGGCATGCCATTCTGGCCACACGCACGCCGGGCGCTACAGGCGGTCCGCTGACCACAGCAGCGGTCAAGCCTTCGCGATCGCGACCCGCACGGAAAGAGATCAGCGGTGAGCCAGCCACACCCACCTCGCACCGCGCCGGTGCGGCTCGCCTTGATCGGGCTGGGAAATATGGGAATGGCGCACTTGGCGATCTTGAAAAGCCTGCAACCGCGGGCGCAGATCAGCGCGGTGGCCGAGAGCCATGTACCGTTCGCCGAACGCGCCGCTGCTGATGTGCCGGCCGCCGCCGTTTTTCACGACGCCCTGGACTGCGTACAGAACGCCGACGTCGACGCCGTGGTAGTGGCGACCGCTGACGACACCCACCACGAGATCGTGCACGCGTGCATCGAGCGTGGTCTGTCTGTGCTATGCGAGAAACCGCTTACCACGTCAGCAGACCAGTCGCTGCAGTTGGTCGACGCCGAACGGGCCGCTGGTCACCGGCTCGTGCAAGTCGGCTTCATGCGCCGCTTCGATCCCGACTACCAGAACATCTATCGCACCTTGCAATCCGGCCGCGTTGGCGAACCCGTCCTGATCAGTCAGCGCCACCATAATCCCCTGGCTGTCATCACGTTTGATGACCAACAACTCGTATCGAGCTCTGCCTCCCACGACATCGATGCGTTTCGTTGGCTCACCGGCGAGGAGATCAAACAGGTTTCATCGGTAGCTAAAACTAGCCCAGATGGATCCACCGTCACCGTTGTCCTCACGCTGACCTCCCAGTCGGGTGTCGTCGGCGTCATCGAGCTTGGCCGCGGGCCGGGGATGCATTACGACATCGGCTGCGAGGTCGTCGGCAGCGGTAGTTCAATTACCCTCGACTCGCCGGCCCTCGCCGCCGATTGGATCGAACGCTTCCACGGCGCCTATCGCGCTCAGGACGCCGCGTGGCTGGCGGCAGTGGCCACCCAGTCGGCCACCGGACCGTCCGCCTACGACGGCTACGCCAACAACGCTGTCGTGGATGCGGCGCTGGCTGCACTGGACAGTGGCCGCCTGCAGCCGGTACAGCAGGCAGCGGAAAGCACAGTCGGCGTCACGCCTTAGCCAGCGAAACCCGCACGCCGTCACCGATTTCGGCGGCACCCGACCCCGGCTCGCCGAATTCGAAACTGGTGGCCAGGATTTCCCCGGCGATCAGGTCGCGATGCGTTTCGGCCCAGTCGGCCCGTTGCGCCGGCACCGACATCACCACGCTGATCCGGTCGGAGACGTCCAGCCCGGTCGATTTACGCAGCTCCTGCAGTTCGCGGATGCGGTCCTTGGCCCAGCCCTCGGCCTCGAGTTCGGGCGTCACGGTGGCGTCCAGCACCACCAGCCCGGCCCCGCCCGGCAGCGGGGCGGTGTACTCGGGGTCGGCGGCCACCAGCCGGGAGCTGTACTCGTCGGGTTGCAGCACCGCCGGGCCCGCGGTCAGCGTGCCGTCGGCGTTGACGACTCCTTCGCCGGCCTTGACCGCCTTGATCGCCGCCTGCACATCCTTACCCAATCGCGGCCCGGCGACCCGGGCGTTCACGGTCAGCTCGAAGCGACCGTAGGTGTCGATGTCCTCGGTGAGTTCGACCTTCTTGACGTTGAGCTCGTCGGCGATCAAATCGGTGAACGGTTCCAGCCGCTGCGGATTGTCCACGGCCACCGTGAGTTTCTGCAGCGGCAGCCGCACCCGCAACTTCTTCGCTTTACGCAGCGACGACGCCACCGAACACACCTCGCGTACCTGATCCATCGCGACGACCAGTTCCGCGTCCGCCGGCAGCACGTCGGCCTCCGGCCAATCGCTCAAGTGCACCGACCGCTCGGCAGTGACACCGCGCCAGATGATCTCGGTTGTCATCGGCAACAGCGGCGCGGCCAGCCTCGCCGTCACTTCGAGCACGGTGTGCAGCGTGTCGATCGCATCGGGGTCTTCTTCCCAGAACCGCGAGCGGGACCGTCGCACATACCAATTCGTCAGCGCCTCGGTGAACTGCCGCAGCTGCTCGCATGCCCCGGAGATGTCGCAGACATCCATCGCGGCGGTGAGGTCGTCGCGCAGCACCGCAAGTTTGGCCAGGATGTAGCGATCGAGCACATGCGGTGAATTAGTCCGCCAATTACCGACTTTCGGCGCGTACAGGGCCAGGAAGCTGTAGGCGTTCCAGAACGGCAGTAGCACCTGGCGCACGCCGTCGCGGATCCCCTGTTCGGTGACGATCAAGTTCCCGCCGCGCAGGATTGGCGACGCCATCAAAAACCAGCGCATCGCGTCGGAGCCGTCGCGGTCGAACACCTCGCTGACGTCGGGATAGTTGCGCAGCGATTTGCTCATCTTCTGGCCGTCGCTGCCCAGCACGATCCCATGCGCCACACAGGTTTTGAACGCCGGCCGGTCGAACAGTGCGGTGGCCAGCACGTGCAGCGTGTAGAACCAGCCGCGGGTCTGCCCGATGTACTCGACGATGAAGTCGCCCGGGTAATGCGTCTCGAACCAGTCGCGGTTCTCGAACGGGTAATGCACCTGGGCGTAGGGCATGGAACCGGAATCGAACCACACGTCGAAAACATCGGCGATGCGCCGCATCGTCGACCGCCGGGTCGGGTCGTCGGGATTGGGCCGGGTCAGCTCGTCGATATACGGCCGGTGCAAGTTGTCGGGACGCACGCCGAAGTCGCGCTCCAACTCGTCGAGGCTGCCGTAGACGTCGATGCGGGGATAGGCTGGGTCGTCGGAAAGCCAGACCGGAATCGGCGTGCCCCAGTAGCGGTTTCGCGAGATCGACCAGTCGCGGGCACCCTGCAGCCACTTGCCGAACTGACCGTCTTTGACGTGCTCGGGATACCAGGTGATCTGCTGGTTGAGTTCGACCATGCGGTCCCGGAATTCGCTGACTTTGACGAACCACGACGACACGGCGCGGTAGATCAGCGGATTGCGGCAGCGCCAGCAGTGCGGATACGGGTGGTCGTAGGTCTCCTGGCGGATCAGCACGGCACCGTTGGCCGCGGCCGGGCCGGTGTGGTTTTTCAGGTCACGGATGATCTGCGGGTTGGCCTCGAAGACGTGCTGGCCCTGGTAGTCGGGCACGGTGGCGTCGAAACGGCCCTTGGCGTCGACGGGCGTCACCGGCACGATGCCGGCTTTGTCGGCGGTCTCCTTGTCGTCCTCGCCGTAGGCCGGCGCCAGGTGCACGATGCCGGTGCCGTCATCGGTGGTCACGAAGTCGGCGCCGAGCACCTGAAAAGCGTTGGGCGAGTCCATAAAGTACGGGAAACGGCGGACAGGTATCGGATGCCCACCAGATCACTGCCGCGGTAGCTGCCCAGCACTTCTGGTTCATCGCCCAATTCTCGTGCATAGGCGGCCAGTCGGGCCTCGGCCAGAACCACGCGGCGCTCCCCCACCCGCACCTGCACGTAGGTGACATCGGGATTGACGGCGACCGCCTGGTTCGACGGCAGGGTCCACGGTGTGGTCGTCCACACCAGCAGGTGCGATCCGGCCAGTTCGCCGTCCGGCACGGCGAATCCGACGGTGATCGCCGGATCTTGCCGACTCTGGTAGACGTCGTCATCCATCCGCAGCTCGTGGTTCGACAGCGGGGTTTCGTCCCGCCAGCAGTACGGCAGCACCCGGTAGCCCTCGTACGCTAAGCCCTTGTCCCACAGCTGTTTGAACGCCCAGATGACCGATTCCATGTAGGGCAGATCGAGCGTCTTGTAGTCGTTGGCGAAGTCCACCCATCGGGCCTGACGGGTCACATAGGCCTGCCATTCGTCGGTGTAACGCAACACCGATTCGCGGCAGGCTTCGTTGAACGCAGCGATGCCCATCGCGTCGATCTGGGATTTGTCGGTGATCCCGAGCTGTCGCTCGACCTCGAGTTCGGCCGGCAAGCCCGTGGGTGTCCCAGCCGAATCGGCGCTCCACCTTGTAGCCGCGCATGGTGCGATACCGCGGCACGATGTCCTTGACGTAGCCGGTGAGCAGATGACCGTAGTGCGGTAGGCCGTTGGCGAACGGCGGTCCGTCGTAGAACACGTACTCCGGGGCGTCGGCTCGTCGCGCGATGCTGGCCCGGAACGTGTCGTCGCTCGCCCAATGGTCGAGGACCTCGAGTTCCAGCGCCGGCAAGTCGGGTGCACCGCCGGCCAGCTTGGGGTAGGCGTTGTCGGTCACTGCGTGCGTCGTCTCCATGATGCGGCTCTTCGGCCGGGGACGACGTTGCGCCGGTGCGCAAGCGCCGCGGTACCACCCCGCTTGCCACGCCGGGGCGTGACCGCTCGTTGGCAGGCTGTGACGGGCCTTACTCGTTCGGGTCTACTGAGCCGGCTCTAAATCAGACGCCGGCTGTTCTTCCGAAGGCTCCCCGGTGATCGCCGGATCGACGCCGCTGCAGGTGATTCTACGGGCCGCCGCAAATCAATCTCAGGCCAGCGCGGCTTTGGCGTCGGCGAGATTGTCCGCGCCGAGCACCAAACGGGTGTTGGTGGCGAGATAGGCGGTTTCCAGGTTGATCTTCGCGGCGCCGAGTTTGTGGACGACTTCGCCAAGCGCGCCGGGGCGGTCCGTGATGTCCAGGACGATAACCTCTTGCTCCTCGGCGATTTTGATGCCGGCGCCCTCCAGCGCTTCGAAGGCGGAGGTGGCATCGTGCACCAGGATGTGCACCTCTGCGTGCCCTCCCCCGCTGGTCAAGGCGCACAAACCGGCGATGTTGACGCCCGCCTTGCCCAACACGTCGCCGATCAGGGCCAGCTCGCCGGGCTCGTCGTCGAGATAGAGCGTCAGATCGGTCGCCATGACGGCCCCCTTCGCACCGGTTTTTGGCGGATAGCTCAACGCTACCGCCGGCTTGCGGCCGAAGATCCAGGAATCTCGCAGCGGTTTTCCTACACTGCGGCTGTGGCATTTGACGCGACATTTGCTCGCGACGTGGTGCTGCCGCTGGCGCAGGCGGCTTACACGGTGATGGGTGGCGGCCCGGCCACCCTCCCGTCCGGCTACGCCCAGACCAGTTTGATCCGGGCCGACGCCGCCGTGCTCACCGCGATGGCGAGCCCCCACCCCGCGGTCGTTGCGATGACCAAGAACACCGACATTTTCGGGCTGATGGGCCATAACCCGGCCACTGGCACCGCTTTTGTGTCATTACGCGGCACTTCCGACGTCGAGGATTGGCTCGCGGACCTCGACGCCGTTCCCGACGACTACCTCCCGGTCGGCGGATTCGGGCAGGTGCATGCGGGCTTTCAGGATGTCTACGACCTTGTCCGGAACAGCATCGCCGCGAATTTGGCGACCGCGACCGCCGGCTGTAATCAGATCCTGATCACCGGGCACAGCCTCGGTGCGGCGCTGGCCGTACTTGCGGCGCCGGACGTCTTCCGGAAAATGCCGCCGAACAAGACCGAACCCCGGCTGATCACGTTTGCCGGCCCGCGGGTCGCATTGAACGACTTCGCCGACGCATTCAACGCCGCCATCGAGAGCTGTTTCCGGGTAGTGAACTTCCTCGACGTCGTGCCGTACGTCCCGCCCGCTCCCTACGTGCACGTTGGCGCCCAAATCACGGTCGACAGCGGCGGGCCGGTCCAGATCGCCTGGCGGCACAGCCTCATCGCTTATCAGAACGGACTGTCCGCTTTGATCGCGGCTCAACAATGACGACGCTCCCGGCACCGAGGGGCAACACACCTCAAGTGCCGGGAGCGACAGTCTCTGGTGTCCGACTCTCCCCCGCAAGCGGGGGGCCCCCACCTCGGGCCGTACACGGCCCGCATCGTCGCCGGACGCTTTCAGGCGTCAACCTCCAACACGCCCGCGCGCCACAGCGCGGCGTACAGCTGACGCAGCGGAACGCAGAGCAACCGAGCGGCTCCGACGACCAACGGGTCGCCGCCGACCAGCTGTTGTTGGGGCCGCCTGGAGGTCCGTGTGGGCGCCGGCACTGCGATCGGCGTCGGGGCAGGCACTGCCCTGAGCCGGCGTGCGGGCGTCGCCGTCACCACTTCGTCGTACAGTACAGCGGTCATGGTCGCCTCCTAGCGGAAAGTCAAACGGGCATAACGGGATTCGATGTCCGTCCGAAACGGCGTCCGATGAGGCGACGTGCTGTCTAGGCCAAGGAAGGCTCAGCTGCGAACGACGCGCCGGGGCCGGATCGGGACGACACAGAGCCCGGATATCGATCCGGACTATCACTGGAACTCATTCGTCCCTCACCTCCTCGCGGTCGCGCCACGTGCGGGTCACCGCACAATTCACACGCAAGCAGGAGCATGGAGAACCCGAAAACTCGGGAAAACCGCACCCCACTCGTCACAGCTTTGGCAATACACGGCGTGTCCGGAGATTCCGGAAGCCACTTGGGCTCAACCCTTAACCCGGGAGGAGCTGTCCTGACCCTGGGCGTCTCTCGACGTTCGGGGTCAGTGGCCTATATCCGCGTAGACGCCTCACCTAACGAGGTGCTTACCCCGTCGATGATGCACGAACATTCCGCCCGGGTCAATTCGCCACGCCTGAAAAATTTTCTGAGCGGCGCTAGGGTCCTGACCAGCCGTTATGAGTTCGTGACCGTCTCGATGCGCAGCTCACCACTCGGACGGGCGCAACCCCTTGATGACCAGCGAGCCGATGAAATCGGCGGCTTCGGCTGCGGAGATGCCGTCGTCGGTGGTCAGCCGCCGGTGGGCCATGTGACCGATCAGCGCCGTGAGCGTGTAGGCGACTAACCGGGGCGGGGCGGCTACCACCTCGCCGCGGTCCTGAGCGGCGGCGATGAGAGTTGTCGATGTCGTCGATGAATCGCTCGTAGATGCCACCGAGGTGCTTGTCGAAGCGACTGTCCAGCGCATAAGCGTCGCGGAACAGCAGCTTGGCGGTGGCCGGATTGGCTTCGAAGAATTCGAACGTCGCGCGCAAGGAGGCGCGAAATGGCGCCTCGGCGTAGCCGAATCGTGCGCCGCTCTGGGCCAGCGCGACCGCAACGTGGGTGCGCAGCGCATACTCCTCAGCGGCGATCAACTCGTGGAACAAGTCGTCCTTCGAGTCGAAATACCAGTACACCGAGCCGTAGGCCAGCTCCGCTTCGTTGGCGATCTCGGCGATCGTGGTGGCGTGAAATCCGTTGCGGGCAAAGACTTCTTTCGCGGCGGCCATGATCTCGTCACGCCGCCGCATCTTGTCCTGTGTACTGACCGCAGGACGCCTGCGCGTGCGGGTCCCGTCAGTCACCGATCGACCAACTCGTCGAGACGTCCGACGACATCGATGAACTCCGAAACCATCTCCAGCACCACCGATCCCGCCGGTTGGACCTTGTTCAGCGAACCGACGACCTGGCCGACGAAGTAGGTGGCCAGCTCGCGAGCCTTGGAGTCGGGCTGGACCGCGGCCCGGTTGATGCGCACCTGCGGGTCGCCGATCAGCGCGCTCTGCAGCGGCATGCCGAGCGGGTCGGGGCTGCCGGGCCGCTCCCACTCGTCGGTCCACGCGGTCCGCAGCATGCGGGCGGGCTTGCCGGTCAACGATCGCGATCGCACGGTGTCCGAGGAGGTGGCGGCGAGGAACTTGTCCTTCACGACGGGCAGCGTCTCGGCCTCTTCGGTGGTCAGCCAGACCGATCCGCACCACACGCCTTCGGCACCCAAGGCCAGCGCCGCGGCGATCTGACGGCCGCGGGCGATCCCGCCCGCGGCCAGCACCGGCACCGGCGCCACCGCATCGACCACCTCGGGGACCAGCACCATGGTCGACACCTCACCGGTGTGTCCGCCGGCCTCGGTGCCCTGGGCGACGATCAGGTCGACGCCGGCCTCGGCGTGCCGCCGCGCGTGCTGGGTGGTTCCGGCCAACGAGGCCACCACCACGTCGTTGTCATGGGCCCGTCGGACCAGGTCGGCCGGCGGCGGGCCCAGCGCGCTGGCGATCAGCCGGATGCCATGGGCGAAGGCAACGTCCAGCAGCGGTTCGTAGCCCTTCGGCGAGATGTTGAGCTCGCCGGGCGGCAGCCGATCCTGGTCGGTGGGGACTGCGATGCCATAGCGGACCAGCAGGTCGTCGACGAATGTCCGATGCTCCTCGGGCAGTAGCTCGCGCGCCTGCCGGGCGTCGATCCCGCCCCGCTCGGCGCCGACGTACTTGTGCGGCAGCAGCAGGTCGACGCCGTACGGCTTGCCGCCGGTCTGCTCCTCGATCCAGGTCAGCTCGGTGTCCAGCTGCTTCGGGCTGTGCGCGACGGCGCCGAGGACGCCGAACCCGCCCGCATTGGACACGGCGGCGACCACGTCCCGGCAATGGCTGAACGCACAGATCGGAAACTCGACGCCGAGCATGTCGGCGACTCTGGTGCGCATGCCGGGAACCTATGAGTCAGTGATTGACGTGTCAATCAATCTTTACGGCTTCTTAGCGGGTCGGCGGCTGGCCGTCCGGTGGCCAGCTCGCTATGCCGTCTTCCAGCGGAACCTGCAGGCTGTGCAGGATCGACGCGACCATTCGCCATGCACCGATCGCGGTGACAAGCTCGACCAGCACAGCCGGGTCGGCGCCGAATTCACGCTCGCACGCTGCCCAGCTTTCGGCGCTCACCGCACCGTCGCGCACTACGTCGTCGGTGGCCGATAGCACTGCGCGCTCCGCGGACCCGAAGGCCTCGTGCGCCTGCCAATCACGCACGCCCAGCAGATCATCGGGGGATACCCCGAGACCCTGCGCGACCCGCCAGTGCTGGGTCCATTCGTAATCGCTGGCGGTGAGCCAGCCGATGCGCATGATCAGCAGTTCGCGTAGTCGGCGGTCCAGCTTTCCGCGCCACAGCATGGTCGCAAGCAGATCGTTGAGCGCGCAGGCCAGCTTGGGATGGTTCAGCAGCACCTGAAAGATGGCGAGCTCGGCCATGTAATCGGGCACGCCCGCTTCGTCCGCGGCGGCCTTGGCCTCGCTGACCGGCAAACGAGGAACGCGGGCGTCTTTTGGCGGCGTCACGCTGGCTCAGTACACCCGTTAGCCGGCAACGGCTCCCGGCTCGGGGAATGGTGAGCCGAAGTCGGCCACCCTCTCGAACCCGCGTCTACGCGCCTCGGCGGCGCCTCGGCGCATCATGGCGTGCACGGCGACGAACCCCGTGTGATCGAGTAGCACGAACGGCGACAGCAAGCGGTTGTGCACGAACGCGAATGCCAACCCGCTAGCCGGGTCGGCCCATCCGAGCGAACCGCCCAGCCCCGCATGGCCGAATCCGGGCATCAAACGCGGAACGAAAATGCTGTGGTAGCCGAGGTGGAATGACAGCGGCACCACAAGATTACGGTCTAATCGCAGGTTCAGCGGACCGGTCAAACCTCGCACCAATTCGGGTGACAGGAACCGGCTGCCTTCGATCTCGCCACCATTGGCGATTGCACCGTACATCCGGGCCAGTCCTCGGGCCGTGACCACGCCGTTCGCCGAGGGGATCTCGGCGTCGAGCAACGGAATATCTCCTTGGACAACCGCTTTCATGCCCGGGAAGTACATCGCGCCGAATCCGGCGGACGCCTGGAGTTCGGCAATCTTGGGCGCGACCCAGTTGAAGATCGGATTGGGAATTGCGCTCTGCGGCATGATGATCTGCGCGGCCCGTGTCGGCGCCTCGACCGGCGGCCGGCCCAGATGCAACCCGTCGGTGTGCAGCGGCTCGGCCAGCTCCTGACGGATCAGGCCGCGCATACCCTTGCCGGTGACCGCCCGGGCCAGCCCCGACAACAGCCAGCCGTAGGTCAGCGCATGGTAGGCAGGTCTGCCCAGCGAGTATCCCGGCGGCGCGGCCGCCAGCCGCTGTTCCATCAGTTGGTGATCCAACAAGTCGTTCTTGCTGGCGCCGCGCAGCGCCGATAGACCCGGCCCGGTGCCGCATCACCTGGCGCACGGTGATGTTCTGTTTGCCGTTGGCCGCGAACTCCGGCCAGTACTCGGCAACCGGCGCGTCGTAGTCGATCAGACCGCGGTCGACGAGTCGGTGGATGACAGTGGAGGCCATCCCCTTGGTCGCCGAGAACACCATCGAGCCGGTGTCCGCTGACCACGGCACTCGTCCGTGCCGGTCGGCCCACCCGGTCCACACGTCCACCACGGGTTCCCCGTCGAGGTAGACCGCCAGCGCCCCGCCGCCGAATCGGCGCCCCGGGAACATGCTGGCGAAGCTGCGCACCGCGCAGGCAAAGTGTGGATCGGCTGCGCCATGAACACCGCCAGGCAGCACTGACCGGCGATTGCCCACCACTTCGAGGGTCATACCGTCGAACTTACCGTTCCCCGTCCGCAAACAACTTGGAATTTACCCTTCCGTTATCGATGCGAGCTTAAGTATTTGCTGTGCCGCCAGTGCCGGCGTCAATTCCCCAGCCAGCACCTGCCGCTCTACCTCGGCGCGAGCTTTGCGCACCGCGGGGTTTGACAGCACTCGGTCCAAAACCGTGTCCCGGACCATCTGCCAAGTCCAGTCGACCTGTTGAGCTCGTCGCCGCGCGTCGAATTCGCCTGCGCCAGCGAGCACTTCGCGATGCCGCTCGACGGTCTCCCACAACTCCTCCAGACCGGTACCTTCCAAGGCGCTCATGGTGAGAACCGGTGGACGCCAGAGAGTTTCGCGCGGATAGATCAACCGGATCGTACCGGAAAGATCGCGCGCGGCTTTGCGCGCCTCGCGCAGGTGCTCGCCGTCGGCCTTGTTCACCACGACGATGTCGGCGAGCTCCAGCACGCCCTTCTTGATGCCCTGCAGCTGATCACCGGTGCGCGCCAGAGTCAAAAAGACGAAGGTGTCGACCATGTTGGACACCGCCACCTCGGACTGACCAACGCCGACGGTCTCGACCAGGATCACGTCGAACCCGGCTGCCTCCAACAGCACGATGGTTTCCCGGGTGGCCTTGGCCACCCCGCCGAGCGTGCCCGATGTCGGTGACGGGCGAACGTAGGCGTCGGGATGGGCTGCCAGCCGCGGCATCCGGGTCTTGTCGCCCAGGATCGATCCGCCGGTGCGGGTCGACGACGGGTCAACGGCCAGCACGGCCACCCGATGACCCCGTTCGATCAGAGTACATGCCGAGCGCCTCGATGGTGGTCGACTTACCCACTCCGGGAACCCCGGTGATGCCGACGTGCAGACCAGTCCCGGCCTCCGGCATCAACTCCAGCAGCAGCCGCTGCGCCTGCTCGCGATGGTCGGGACGGGTCGACTCGACCAGGGTGATGGCGCGCGGCAGCGCGGCACGGTCGCGGCTGCGGACATCGGCCGCGAGTTTGTCGACGCTGTCGCGGTTTTCGGTTGCCATCCGGCTACAGGGTGTACCCGCGGCGCTCGGCCAGCTTCTTCAGCAGATCGATTGCGGCGTCCGCGATTACCGTGCCCGGCGGGAAGATCGCGGTGGCTCCAGCGGCGTACAGCTCGTCGAAGTCGCCCGGCGGGATGACCCCGCCGACCACGATCATGATGTCCGGCCGGCCCACCTCGGCCAACGCGTCGCGCAGCGCGGGCACCAGGGTCAGGTGACCGGCCGCCAGCGAGGACACCCCGACCACGTGCACGTCGTTGTCCGCGGCTTGGCGGGCCACCTCGTCGGGTGTGGAGAACAGCGCGCCGACGTCGACGTCGAATCCGATGTCCGCGAACGCCGTTGCGATCACCTTCTGACCACGGTCGTGGCCGTCCTGGCCCATCTTGGCCACCAGAATCCTGGGGCGGCGACCGTCGGCCTCGGCGAATTTCTCGACGAGTTCGGTGGCGGTGACCATGTTGCCGGCCTTTCCAGCTTCGTCGCGGTAGACCCCGGCGATAGTACGGATCTCCGCCTGGTGACGCCCATACACCTTCTCCAGCGCGTCGGAGATCTCACCGACGGTGGCCTTGGCCCGGGCCGCGTCGATGGCCAGCGCCATTAAGTTGTTGCCCAGTCCGTCTTCACCCGCGCGGCCATGCGCGGCAGCGGCGCGCGACAACTCGGCCAAGGCGGCCTCAACTGCCGGCTGGTCCCGATTTGCCCGCAGGTCTTGCAGTTTCGCCAACTGTTCGGCCCGCACCCGGCTGTTCTCGACCTTGAGGACCTCGACCTCCTGGTCCTCTTCGACCTGGTATTTGTTCACCCCGATCACCGGCTGGGTCCCGGAGTCGATGCGGGCCTGGGTACGTGCGGCCGCCTCCTCGATGCGCAGCTTCGGAATCCCGTCGCTGATGGCCTGCGCCATGCCGCCATGCTCGGCGACCTCGGCGATGTGGGCCCGCGCCCGCTGCGCAAGCTGATAGGTCAGCCACTCCACGTAGTAAGAGCCCGCCCAGGGATCGATCGGCCTGGTGGTTCCGGACTCCTGCTGCAGCAACAGCTGGGTGTTGCGGGCGATCCGTGCGGAGAAGTCCGTCGGCAGCGCTAGCGCCTCGTCGAGTGCGTTGGTGTGCAGCGACTGGGTGTGGCCCTGAGTCGCGGCCATCGCCTCGATGCAGGTCCGCGCGACGTTGTTGAAAGCGTCCTGTGCCGTCAGCGACCAGCCTGAGGTCTGCGAATGGGTGCGCAACGACAGCGATTTGGCGCTCTTGGGGTTGAACTGCGCGACCAGCTCGCTCCACAGCAGCCGGCCCGCCCGCAGCTTGGCCACTTCCATGAAGAAGTTCATCCCGATGCCCCAGAAGAAGGACAGCCGCGGCGCGAACTTGTCGATGTCCAGCTCGGCGTCCAAGCCCGCCTTGATGTAGTCGACGCCGTCGGCCAGCGTGTAGGCAAGCTCCAAATCTGCTGTGGCGCCGGCCTCTTGGATGTGATAGCCGGATATCGAGATCGAGTTGAACTTCGGCATCTTGGCGCTGGTGTAACCGAAGATGTCGGAGATGATGCGCATCGAGGGCTTGGGCGGGTAGATGTAGGTGTTGCGGACCATGAACTCTTTGAGGATGTCGTTCTGGATGGTGCCGGCCAGCTTCTCCGGCGGAACCCCCTGCTCCTCGGCGGCCACCACGTAGAGCGCCAGGATCGGCAGCACCGCACCGTTCATGGTCATCGACACCGACACCGTCGACAGGTCGATGCCGTCGAACAATTGCCGCATGTCCAAGATGGAATCGATTGCCACACCAGCCATTCCGACGTCGCCCTGCACGCGGGGATGGTCGGAGTCGTAGCCGCGGTGGGTGGCCAGGTCGAACGCCACCGACAGCCCCTTCTGGCCGGCGGCAAGGTTGCGGCGGTAGAACGCGTTGGATTCCGCGGCGGTGGAGAATCCGGCGTATTGGCGAATTGTCCACGGCTGGTTGACATACATCGTCGGGTAGGGGCCGCGGACAAACGGCGGCTCGCCGGGAAAACTGTTCAGCGGATAGCCGTCCGCCTCGACGGCCGCACGATCCGCGGCGATGTACACCGGTTTGACGTCGATGTCTTCCGGCGTATGCCAAATCAGCTGGTCCGGCGTGTACCAGGACGCTGCCGCGGCCGCAGCGACGTGCTTTTCCACTGCGGCTTCGGTTGGTGGCGCCAGGCGGCGCTGGCCGTGCAGCGGCACATCTGCGAAGCTGCCGACAACAGGTGCGGTGGTCGTCATCGTGGCGGGCCTCCCTCAGGCTCCTAGCCGGGCGAGCAGACTTGAGAGCGCCTCGACCGCATCGATTTTCGCGGTGAGGAACTCGTCGGGTCGATGTTCTGGATCTGTTGTCTCCGGTACCGCCTTCTCGGGCCCCGCCAAGCAGACGTGCGAAACGCCCGCCCGACGTGCCGCCTCGACGATTCCGGCCGCCTCGGCACCATATCGGGTATCGGTGCCGCAGATCACCGCTACCGTGGGCGATCCTGCATCCGAAACCGCTCGCGCGACAGCGTCGACGTCGACGGTTCCCGGGTTGATTGCCTCGATACCACCCGAGGCAAGCAGATTCGACGCGAAGGTCGTTCGAATGTTGTGTTCTGCCGGCGGCCCCAAGGGCAGCAACACCGCCTGCGGCCGTGAACCGCTTTCGGCCAGGTAGACGTCCGAGCGGTCTCGCAGGGCCTCGAAACCGCCCGCATAGCGAGACAGATTGCCGGCGGGAAGCGGAGTGTCCGGCGAATCGCCTTGCGGCAAAGGCGGTTCGCCCAGATTCGGGAACTCGCTGACGCCGGTGACGGCAGTGCGTCGATGTGCGATGTCGTCGGTCCGCTGGGCGGCGATCTCGGCGATGTGCCCGGCGATGTGCTCGCGGGCGTCGACGAATCCGCCGTGCGCTTCGATGGCCTGGAAATGCTCCCAGGCCTGCTGCGCCAGCTGCTCGGTGAGCTCTTCGACGAACCACGACCCGCCGGCCGGATCCAGCACGCGGCCCACGTGTGATTCTTCCAGCAGCAGCAACTGAACGTTGCGGGCCATTCGGCGCGCGAAGCTCGTTGCCATGCCGGGGAATCCGCCCGGAATCGCCACGTCGAACGGAAGCACCAGGACCGTGTCGGCGCCGCCGACACCCGCCCCGAATGCCGCCAGCGTGCTGCGCAACATGTTCACCCACGGGTCGCGCTGCGTCATCATCGGCAGCGACGTCTCGGCATGCACCACAGCCGCGCCGCTCTCCGGAGCACCGACGACCTCGGCTACCCTGGCCCACAGCTGACGCACGGCGCGCATCTTGGCCAGTGTCATGAACTGATCGTCGTCGGCGGCCAGCCGAAAACTGATCTGCCGCAGCGCATCGCTTAGCGAGAGGCCGGACTCGATGAGCGTCCGCACGTAGGCCACCGCAGCCGCGACGCTGCCGGCGAGTTCCCATGCGGCGTTGGCCCCCAGATTGTGAAAGGCGGGCCCGTCGACGGTGATCGCGCGCACCCCGTGCTCACCGGCCACCCGGGTTGCCACAGCGACGACTTCCGCCATCGGCGGAACCGGACGCTCACTCAGCAGCGCCGTCAGCGGGTCTGCGCCCAGGTCGACCGACAGTGTGCCGCGCTGATCGGGTTCCACCTCGGCGACCAGCTCGAGCAGGGCGTCGCAGGCCGCCGAGTAGCAGGCGCCGGCGTCGAGGATTACCGGTGCCATGCTCAAGTACACGCCGTCGAGCACCCTCTCCAGCTGGGCCGGCGCCACACCGGACTCCCCTACCCGGATCAGCAACGCGCCGGCGCCTTCACCGAGCGCCGCCAAGACTGCGCTATTGACATCCTCGGCCGCGACCCCTGGCACGGCCTGGGCCGGAAAAGCCTCGGCGACCTTCCAACCGGACTTGACGTCGCGCAGCGCGTCGCCGCCGCGCAGGAATGGCCACTCGCCCGGCAGAGGCGGTTCCGGCAGCTCGTCGAGCGCGGTGTACAGCGGATGGATGGTGAAGCCCTCGTAGGTCTGACTGTCGAGCAGCCGCTCGGGTTCGGGCCCAAGCTCGTTAGCGTCGCGCCGTGTGCTTTTGGCCAGCACGCCCGCCACCGCCTTGCGCCATCGGGCGCGGCCTTCCGCCAAATCGGCGGGCTCGGCGGACACATCGGCTGACACCGAAAGCTCCTCTGTCGCAGGATGTGGCGGCCCTCGCACTGGCTTGCCACCCGACCACCAGGCTAAATGATGGGCGGCGGCACCCGGGAATCGCCTGGCGCCGACGCCTGACGGGCGACCGGACCGCGGCTGTGCAGCCCCGACGGGCTGTGGAAGTTAGGTATACCTAACTAAGGTAAGAAGAGCTAATGTTGGACCGATAATGGTTACGCCGGCGCAGCGCGCACGCGATCAATCCGGATCGGTGATCGTGCTTGCCCAGCTGCCACCCGGCCGGCGGGCAACCGTGGTTGGGACGGCGCCGCAGGCGACGTCCGCGGTGGCAAGCCGGCTGAGCCAACTGGGCTTTCGGGCGAGGGCCCAGGTCGACGTGATCCGGCGCGCACCACTGGGCGACCCGACCATCTACCGGGTCCAGGACACCGAACTGTGCCTGCGCCGCCGCGAGGCACAGCTGATCGAAGTCGTTCCCGAACCGGACCAATGACCGCCTGCCATGACGTCGACGCCGGGCCGGTCACCGTCGCCGGTATCCGGCGGGTGGCGTTGGTGGGCAGCCCCAATGCCGGCAAGACCAGCGTCTTCAACCATCTGACCGGGTTGCGCGCCAAGACCGGCAACTATCCCGGCGTCACCGTCGGACGCAGCGTCGGCACCACCCACGTCGACGATGTGACGATCGCCGTGGAGGACCTGCCCGGCACCTACAGCCTCGACCCGATCAGCCCGGACGAGCAGGTGGTGACCGACCTGCTGGCCGGGAAATACCCGGACATCGACCGGCCCGACGCGGTGGCGCTGATCGCCGACTCGACCACGCTGCGTCGCTCGATCATGCTGATCGGCCAGGTGCTACGGCTGGACCTGCCGTGCCTGTTGACGCTGACCATGGGCGACGAATTGACCTCCCGTGGCGGCCGAATCGACGTCGAGGCGTTGTCGACGGCACTGGGTGTTCCGGTGATCGCGGTCGTCGGGCACCATGGGTCGGGCATCGTCGGACTGCGGGCGCAACTGGCGTCGTTCGAGCAGTGGAAACGCCCACCGGTCTTGCCCCCGCCCGACCAGGACTCCATCGACGCGTGGGGGCAGTCGGTGCTCGATGCGGCTGATTACGTTGCGCCGCAACCAGATCAGCGCACCCGCCGGATCGACCGGGTACTGCTGCACCCGGTGTGGGGCACCGTCATCTTTTTCGCCGTGATGTTCTGGTTCTTTCAGGTCCTGTTCACCGCCGCCGCGCCACTGCGCGACGGCATCGCCCGGGCGCTGACCTGGCTGGGCGGCCAGGTTGCCGAGCACATCGGTAATCCGATCATCCGGGGTCTGCTCGGCCAGGGCATTATCGGCGGGGTCGGCACCGTGCTGCAGTTCCTCCCGCAGATCGTGCTGTTGTTTTGCCTGCTCGCGTTTCTGGAGAACGTCGGCTACATGTCGCGGGCGGCGTTCTTGATGGACCGGGTGATGGCCAAGACCGGGCTGGAGGGCCGCGCCTTCGTCGCGATGCTGTCGTCGTTCGCGTGCGCCATCCCGGGCATCATGGCGACCCGGACGTTGCCGTCCTCGCGCGACCGGATCGCGACCATCGTCACCGCGCCGTTGATGACCTGCTCGGCGCGGCTGCCCGTGTACACGTTGCTGGTCGGTCTGCTGGTGGTGCCCCAAACGCGATGGTGGGGACTCAGCGCGCAGGGCGTCACGATGTTCCTGCTCTACCTGGGCGGCGGGATGTCCGCGCTGATCGCCGCGCTGCTGGTCAAGTCCACGATCCTGCGTGGCGATCTGCTGCCGTTCACCATGGAGCTTCCGCCCTACCGACTCCCGTCCCCGCAGGCGATCCTGGCCGCGATGTGGAGTGCGGCCAAGGTGTTTTTGCGTAAGGCGGGAACCATCATCCTGACCACGTCTCTGGTCCTGTGGGCGCTGCTCAATCTGCCGCTTCGCGAGGAGGAAACCCGCGGGCTGTCCCCGACCGACTCGACCGCCTATGTGATGAACCACAGCTACGCCGCCGACGTCGGGAAGGCCATCGCGCCGGTGTTCACACCGCTGGGCTTCGATTGGCGCACCGACGTCGCCCTGCTCGGTTCGCTCTCGGCGCGCGAAGTGTTCGTCTCCACCCTGGGCCAGGTGTCGGCGGCGACAGACGCGGACAACCCACGTCAAGCGTTGGCCACCATGACCGACGATCGCGGCCAACGGGTGTTCACCGCGCCGACCGTCATCGCGCTGATGGTCTATTTCATGTTCGCGCTGCAGTGCATGTCGACAATCGCCGTGATGCGCCGCGAAACGAACTCATGGCGCTGGCCGGCGTTCGCGTTCTCCTACATGTTCGTCCTCGCGTGGCTGATGGCGTTTGCCGCCCGGTCGATTGCGGTAGGGCTGGGCGCATGATTCCGATTCACGCCATCGCCACCGCGGACCCGCAACAGCTGCGCTGGATGATCGGTGCCGACCGGCTGCCGCCCGCCGGCACCGTCGGCCGGGCCCCCGGCCGTCTCGGCGCCTTGCTGGACAGCGGGGTGATCGACGAGATGGTGGTCCGCCCCGCCCCGAACAACGGCGACAAAGGGGACGCGCTGATCACGCTCAGCGCCGGCAATAGCTGGCGGGAGCTCGGCGATGACGTCCGCGAGGCGCTCAGCGACGCGCTGCTGAGCCCGGCCGGATGGCGAGTTCGACGCCGCAGACGACACCTCGCGCTTGGCGGCGATCGCCGCGGAGCTGCTGGCCGGTCCGATCGGCGCACTCGCCGAATCGCACGGCGGCTCGATCGAATTGGTTTCTGTGACGGGCGACACAGTGACCGTCCGGATGTTGGGCGCGTGCCACGGATGCCCGGCCGCGGCCTCGACACTGCACGAGAACCTGCAGCGCGAACTGCGCCGACGGACGGGGCAACCGATCACGGTATGCACGGAAAGCGACTCGGCGGCAATGCCGTTGGGCAGGAAGCTGCTGTCGCTACTGATCCGCTGACGCACACGCGGCGGGTTATTCACTGGTAGGCCGTACCCTTGAACCTCGTGACCGCGCCCGCCACCAGCAGAATCACCGACGCGCTGCGCGGCCTGGCCGCCGCAGTCGTTGCTACGGCGCGCCAGGTATCCAGACGGCGCATGGTCGCGACGGGTGCGGTGATCGCCGGCTTGATCGCCGTGGCGCTGCTGGTTCCGCTGCCCACCGCGGTGCAGATGCGGGACTGGGCGACCTCGGTGGGCCCGTGGTTCCCGCTGGCTTTCTTGGCCGCCCACATCGTGGTGACCGTATTGCCTTTTCCCCGTACCGCATTCACGTTGGCCGCTGGTCTGCTGTTCGGGCCTATGCTCGGGGTAACGCTGGCGGTGGTGGCCAGCACGGCCAGCGCGGTGATCGCACTGCTATTGGTCCGGGCGGCCGGCTGGCAACTCAGGCGCCTGGTCCGCCACCAGGCCGTCGAAACAGTCGACGCCCGGCTGCGCGATCGCGGATGGATTGCGGTCATGTCGCTGCGATTGATCCCGGTCGTGCCGTTTTCGGTGCTGAACTATGCCGTCGGCGCATCCGCGGTGCGGGTGCTTCCCTACACGCTGGCGACGCTGATCGGTGTGCTTCCGGGCACCGCGGCCGTGGTGATCCTGGGCGACGCGCTCACCGGTGATATCAGCCCGCTGCTGCTTCTGGTGTCGCTGTGCACGGGCTTCCTGGGGCTCGGGCTGTTGGCTTACGAAATCAGCCACCACCGGCGGCATAAGAGCGCAGCGGTGAAGGAGGTCGACGCTGCCGTCGAATCGGCGCTTCGCGGCTAACCGGCCGTTCGCTTCGCTGCCCACTTTCGGCGCGACCTGCGATTTCGGCCTACACTTCAAAATGCGTCCGCGCCCAGCCGCCCGGGGGCTATTGGTCACCGTGCTGGTGAAGTCTGGGAGGAGAACCGAAATGGACCCTAAACGCTTAGCCGCTGCGGCGCGGATCGCAGTCGGCGTGAGCATGGCGGCGTTGGCCGGCGGGACAGGAGAAGTCAACGCTGCCCCGTTAGACCCGGCCCCGCCATGCCCGACCTGTCAACCGAGTCCGAATCCGGCTCCGCCGGCGGGCATTCCAGCCAAAAAATGCTGGGAGGGCGGGCGCCAGGGGCCGGGAGGTCCTAAGGGCGGCGGTGGGGTGCCAGTATACCCGGCGCAGTGCCCCCCAGCCGCACCGCCGCCGAGCTGACCGGTCCGAGCTTACTTTCGCCGCGCGACAACTGGGTCGGCTAACCCCGACCCGGGCCCTTCGCCGTCAGTAGCGCGTAGGTGGCCAAAAATGACGCCGCCGGAATGGCATTCACGATTCGGTCGCGTGCGCGCAGATGTGCGCCCACCGCCAGCGCAAAGTACAGCGTCAGCAGCGCCGTGGTCAGGCGCGCCAACGCGGGAATCCTGCTGGCCGAAAGTAAACCGATCACAGACGCCGCCTTGGACGCAGGCAGCAGCCACCGAATGTCTTGTGGGATACCCAGCGCGTCTAAGGTTTTGGCGATTACCGGCAGCGGGATCGCGCATGCGACCGCATCAGCGGCCTGAAACGTCGCAAGCGCCGCATACGTTTTCGGCGAAGTCATCGCGCTCATGTCACTGATTCAGTTGGGACGGCGGCGGGAAGGCGGCTTCAACCGGCTTGCGCGCGTCGGCTTCGGCCTTGGCCACGGCCTGGACGATCGCGGGGTCGGTCTCGGTGGAGAACCAGTCGGCCATGTCGTCATCGTCGTCCTTCGCGTGCTTCGCCGCTTGCTCGTCGACCGGTGATGGCACAAACCGGAACACCCCGTCGTCACCCGGAGCGCCGAGCAGCTTGGTGAAACCTTGTAGCGCCGTTCCGAAGTCGCTGGGCACCACCCACACCTTGTTGGCGTCGCCGCGCGCCATCTCCGGCAAGACCTGCAGGTACTGGTAGGCCAGCATCTCCGGGGTGGGCCGGCCGGCCTTGATCGCTGCGAACGTCTTCTCGATCGCCTTGGCCTGCCCCTGCGCCCGCAGATAGGCCGCTGCGCGCTCACCCTGCGCCCGCAACATCCGGGATTGCCGGTCGGCCTCGGCGCCCAGGATCGCGGCCTGCTTGGCGCCCTCCGCGGCCAGGATCTGGGCCTGCTTGGCGCCTTCGGCCTCTGTAATCGCGGCCTGCCGGTTCCCTTCGGCGGTCAGGATCATCGCCCGCTTCTCCCGGTCGGCCTTCATCTGCTTTTCCATCGACGCCTGAATCGACGGCGGCGGGTCGATGCTGCGCAGTTCCACCCGCGCTACCCGCAGGCCCCAGCGGCCGGTCGCCTCGTCGAGCACGCCGCGCAACTGACCGTTGATCTTGTCGCGGGATGTCAGGGTCTGCTCCAGCGTCATTCCGCCCACGACGTTGCGCAGCGTGGTGGTGGTCAGCTGCTCGACACCAACGATGTAGTTGCTGATCTCGTAGACCGCGGCCTGCGGGTTGGTGACCTGGAAGTACACCACGGTGTCGATGTTGAGCGTGAGGTTGTCCTCGGTGATCACCGGCTGCGGCGGGAACGACACCACCCGCTCACGCAGGTCCACCCGGGCGCGGACGCGGTCGATGAATGGCACCAGCAGGGTCAGCTGCCCGCTGATCGTGCGGCTGTAACGGCCGAGCCGCTCGATCACCGCCGCCTCGGCCTGCGGGATCAGCGCAACCGACTTCGCCACCACGATGGCGGCGAAGCCCACCAGAACAGCCAGCAATACCAGACCAGCAATCACAGTTCCTCCTATTGCTCCAGAGGTGTTACGGTGTTCTTCCACACCACCGCGGTGGCCCCGTCGATATGCATGACGGTCACCCGCTCACCCGGTTCGAAGACATCGCCCTCGTTCATCGGCCGCGCCGTCCACACCTGGCCGTCTACTTTCACTTGACCTTCGTCGTGCGCAACGCGGTCGAGCACCAGCGCACTTTTGCCCTCCAACGCCTTTACACCCGTCGGCAGGCCCTCGGCGGGCGTCAGACGCCGCCGCAGCACGGGTCGGACCAGTACCAGCAGAAGCACCGAAACTACCAGGAATACCGCTCCGTCGGTCCAGATCGGCAGGTCCAGCAGCCAGCTGGATCCAGCCGCGGCCAGCGCACCACCACTGAGCATCAGCATGAACATGTCGCCGGTCAGCGCCTCCGCGCCGGCCAGCCCCAACGCGACGACCAGCCAGATCACAGCCGCAGGCATGACGCCAGGATAACGCGTGATCAGCTTTGCTCACGGCGAACAACTAGACTGCGAAACCATGTGGTGCCCCAGCGCAACGCTCTCGGTCTGGGCCAACGCCTGGCTTGCCGGCAAGGCCGCGCCCGACGACGTCCTCGACGCGTTATCTTGTTGGGCGCCAATGCAATCGGTCACTGCTTACGACGCGGTCGCTGCGGGCCACACCGGGCTGCCGTGGCCGGACGTGAACGACGCGGGTGCGGTATCGCTGCTACAGACGCTGCGCACCGCGGCCGGACGGCCGACGACGGGCATACCTTCGATCAGCGTGGTGCTGCCGGTTCCCGGCGATGTTCGGGGGTTGGCCGCGGGCACACAGTTCGAGCGGGATGCCTTGATCGCGGGGGAAGCAGTGATCATCGCCAACCCCGACGATCCCGGCATGGCCGTCGGGCTGGTGCCCGAATTCGGATATGACGAATCCGACGACGAACTCGTCGTACCCGAATTGTGCGCGCTGTCCTGGACAGTCTATTCACTTCGCGGCAGCCCCGGCCGTCGACCAGACCGAGTTGGGCGAGGCCGAATACACCCTCCGGCTGGCGGTGCGATCAGCCGCCGACGCGCTGACCACAATCGGGCTGGGGTCCACCGGCGTCGACGTCGACGACCCGCGCGGGCTCGTCGAGCAGCTGCTGGAATCCGCGCGGCAGCACCAAGTTCCCGAGCCCGCGCCGAAGCGCGCCTTGCGGGTGCTGGAGAACGCCGCACATGTGGACGCGATCATCACGGTCAGCGCCGGGCTCAGCCGGATCGGAACGCAGTCGTTGTCGGAGGCCCAGATCGCCACCGACGCGCTGCGTCCGTTGGCCGCTGTGGTGCGATCGGCGAGAATGGCTGCGCTCACAGCGATTCTGCACGCCGCGTGGCGAGCCTAGCCGCAGTTCAGTCCGCGCGACTCCTCGGCGACGCAGTGCGGCGGGCGGCACGGCTGGCCGTTGATGCTGGCCGCGCAGCCCGGTACCGGGTCGGGTCCGGTCAGCCCGGGTAGGCGCACGGCCATAACGCAATTCGTCGATCAGGTCCACGGCCATCCGGGCGAATCGCGGGTCGGCGTTAGGCGTCGCAGCCCGCGTCAACACCACGCCTGCCGCCTCGGCCTGCGAGCTCAACTCCTGGTCGAGATCCCACACCACCTCGATATGGTCGGCGACAAACCCTATCGGGCAGACGATCACGGCTTTGGTCCCGGACGCGGCCAACGCCGAAAGATGTTCGGCGACATCGGGCTCCAGCCACGGAACTTGCGGCGGGCCCGATCGCGACTGCCAGGCCAGGTCGAAGTCGCGGTATCCGGCCGCCGCCGCGACGAGCCTTGCGGCGTAGGCGACCTGGCGGCTGTAGAGCCGCGGGCCGCAGCGCTGGTCGGCGGCCACCGGGATCGAATGCGCGGTGAACACCAGCCGCGCGTCGGGCAACAGCTCGGCGGGTAAGGCGCCGGAGGCCGCACCGATGGTGTCGGCAAAGATCTGCACGAAATTCGGGTGGTCGAAATAGGGCCGCAGTTTGACCAATTCGGGCGCATTCGGCCCGGCTGCCCGGCGTGCCCGGGCGATGTCCTCGACATACTGCGTGCAGCTGGAATAGCCGCTCCACGCCGACGTGGTGAAAACCGCCGCACGCTGGACTCCGTTGTCGCGCATGGTCGCGACGGTGTCTTCGACGTAGGGTTCCCAGTTGCGATTGCCGAAATAGACCGGAAGGTCTAAACCGCGTTCGACGAGGTCTGCGCGCAGTCGGGCGATCAGCGCCCGGTTGATCCGGTTGATCGGCGACACCCCGCCGAAGTGCATATAGTGCTCGGCGACGTGATCAAGGCGTTCGGACGGCACATCGCGGCCACGAGTGACGTTCTCCAGGAACGGCCTTACCTGCTCGGGCCCTTCCGGCCCACCGAACGACAGCAGCAGGACCGCGTCGAATTCCATCGCTTGCTAAAGCAACTGCGTGCTGGCGCCGCCGTCGGCGTAGATGATCGTCCCGGTGGTCGCCGGCAGCCATTCGGACAGCAGCGCGCACACCGTCTTGGCAACCGGCGTGGGGTCCTTCATGTTCCAACCGATCGGAGCGCGCTGGTCCCAGCCCTCTTCCAGCAGCTGTATCTGCGCGCCCGCCTCGTCGCCGAGCGCACCGCCGACGATCGCGCTCATCGCCAGCGTCCGGATAGGTCCCGCGGCAACGAGATTCGAGCGGACGCCGAACTTGCCGGCTTCGCGCGCGACGAAACGGTTGACGGATTCCAGCGCGCTCTTGGCGACGGTCATCCAGTTGTAGGCCGGCATCGCCCGGCTCGGGTCGAAATCCATGCCGACAATCGAACCGCCCGGGTTCATGATCGGCAGCAGCGCCTTGGCGAGCGAGGCATACGAGTACGCGGAGATGTGGATGCCCTTGGAGACATCCTCGTAGGGCGCGTCGAAGAACGGGTTGATGCCCATCCCACTCTGCGGCATGAAGCCGATCGAATGCACCACGCCGTCGAGCTTGTTGCCCTCGCCGATCTCGGCAGTCACCCGCTCGGCCAGGCTGTCGAGGTGCTTCTCGTCTTGCACGTCGAGTTCGATCAGCGGGGCCTTCTCCGGCAACCGGTCGGCGATGCGCTGGATCAGCCGCAGCCGGTCGAACCCGGTCAGCACCAGCTGAGCGCCCTGTTCCTGGGCCACCCGCGCGATGTGGAACGCGATCGACGCGTCGGTGATGATCCCGCTGACCAGAATCCGTTTGCCTTCGAGCAGTCCTGCCATATCCGTCCTTGTCTCCGTCAGGGTCTTCCGTCAGTGACCCATGCCCATGCCGCCGTCGACCGGGATGACCGCACCGGAGATGTAACTCGCATCCTCGGACGCCAGGAAGCTGACCACCCCGGCGACCTCGGCGGCGGTGCCAATCCGCTTCGCCGGGATGAATTCCAGTGCCCCCGCCTGGATCCGCTCATCCAGCGCGCGGGTCATATCGGTGTCGATGTAGCCCGGGGCCACCACGTTCGCGGTCACATTGGCCTTCGACAGTTCGCGGGCGATCGAGCGGGCCATGCCGATCACGCCGGCCTTGGAGGCTGCGTAATTGGCCTGGTTGCCGATGCCCCAGGTGCCTGAGACCGAACCGATGAAGATCAGCCGGCCGAAACGCTTCCGCTGCATGCTGCGCGATGCCCGCTGGACCACTCGAAACGCCCCGGTGAGGTTGGCGTCGATGACCTTTTCGAATCTCTCTTCCGTCATCCGGATGAGAAACGCGTCCGCGGAAACGCCGGCGTTGGACACCACCACCTCGACCGGTCCCTGGTGCTCCTCGACCTCTTTGAACGCCCGGTCGACGGCTTCGCTGTCGGTGACGTCACACTCGACGCCGAAGAGCCCGTCGGGGGCGCCGGATCCGCGGTGCGTGACGGCCACCTTGTGGCCGTCGGCGGCCAGCCGCTGTGCGATCGCCAGACCGATCCCCCGGTTTCCGCCGGTCACCAGGACCGAACGGGATACGAATGCGGGTTTGCCGCCGCTGGCAGCGGGATCGGCGAGCTCGGCCGCTGCGTCAGTCACCCGGCCAACTTATCGCCTCGGTGCCGCAGGGCTGAAATCTCCCCCGATTCGACGCCCGCGGCCACGCTTTGGTGATACTCGACGCCCGCAGCCGCGCTGGCACGCCCCCCGCAAGCGGGCGGTGCCCCCAGCTCGCGGCAAAACCGGAGGCAACGTCAGTTCGGCAGCCGGCGGTTGATCAGCAGGGCCGCCAGCCCGGCCAGTGCCAGCACCAGCGAACCCAGCCGCAGCCACCCCACACTCGCGTCGCCGCGGATCGTCTCGTAACCGATCTGCTGCTGCAGTGACGCGTAGACCTCCTTGAGCTCCTGCAGATTAGAGGCGCCGTAATGGTTGCCGCCGGACAGCTCGGCGACTTTTTTCATCGTGGTGTCATCGACGGGGACCGGCTGGCGTTGGCCGTTGATTTCCACGAAGCCATATGGGGTGCCGAACGAGATCGTCGAAATCGGCACACCTTGGTCCTTGGCGGTGCGCGCCGCGGTGAAGGCACCCTTCGGGTTGTCCGGGTTGGTCGGCATTGTCTCCTTACCGTCGGAGAACAACACGATCCGCGCCGGCGGCGGGGTGTCGCCGCCGCCGATAACCGCGCCCACGGTGGCGATGGCCTGCAGCGCGGTGAAAATGCCCTCCCCGGTGGCGGTGCGGTCGGCGAACTGCAACTTGTCCAGCGCGGCTTTGGTCGCGTCCCGGTTGGTCGTCGGCTGCACCAGAACCGTGGCGGTCCCGGCATAGGCGATCAACCCGAGGTTGATGCCGGGGGTGAGCTCACCGGCGAACTCCTTGGCGGCCGCCTCGGCCGCGGCCATCCGGTTGGGTTCGACATCGGTGGCCCGCATGGACTGCGAAACGTCGATGACCAGCATGACGACGGCGCGGTTGCGCGGGATTCGCACGTCGTGAGTCGGCCCGGCCATCGCGATCGTGAACAGCAGCAGCGCCGACACCAGCAGGATCGCCGGCAGGTGACGCCAGCGGGTCGGCTGCTTGGGGGCGACGCTTTCCAGCAGTTCCATGTTGGCGAAGCGCAGCATCCGGCGATGCCGGGCCACCTGGACGATGATGTACAGCGCCACCAGGCCCAAAACGACTAGCAGGAACAGAAAAAACCACGCGTGGGCGAAACCGGACAGCGTCATCGGCCCGAGCAACGGCAGTGTCATACCAGACCTGTCTTGGTGTGTGTGTCCGCTGACGTCACTGGCGCCCGGCCAGTGCCCCGCGCCGGCGGGATTCGACGAAGCGGACGATGTCGGCGATCCAATCCCGGTCGGTGCGCAGCGACATCAGCGGCGCTCCGCAGCTGCGCATCGTGCGGGCCACGTCGGCGCGATGTGCGACCACCGCCTTGGCGAAGTCGTCGCGCAGCTGCTCGTCGATGGTGAACTCGCGGGTGACACCAGATTCGGCGTCCTGCAAGATGACGTCGCCGATGTCGGGCAATTCGACATCGCGGGGATCGAGCACCTCGATGCCGAGCACCTCATGGCGGGCCGCGATGGCCCGCAACGGACGCATCCAGTTGATCGGGCCGAGAAAATCGCTGATGATCACGGCCATGCCGCGCCGGCGTTCCGGACGGCGCAACGCGTCGATGGCCACCGCCAGGTCTCCCCGGACCCCCACCGGCGCCTTGGGCATGGTGGCGATCGTGCGTAACAGCGTCTGCTCGTGCTGACGTCCGGAGCGTGCGGGTACCCGAGTCATCTTCTCGCCGTTGGCGATCAGCGCGCCGAGCCGGTTTCCGCCACCGCTGTTGAGAAACGTGATGGCGGCCGCGGCGGCCACCGCCAAGTCGCGTTTCTCGCAGACCGCTGTGCCGAAGTCCAGGCTGGCCGACATGTCGACCACCAGCCAGGTTTCCAATTCACGGTCGGCGATCATCTGTCGGACGTGCGGGTGGTTGGTTCGCGCGGTGACCGCCCAGTCCATCCGGCGGACGTCGTCACCCGGCTGATACTCGCGCGACTCCCCCGGCTCCGAACCCGGACCCGGGATCAGGCCGAGGTGGTCACCGTGTAGGACACCGTCGAGCTTGCGTTTGACCGTGAGCTCGAGTGTGCGCAGCGCCGCCGACAGCTTCGGGTCGTCGATCTGCCCGCGCTGCATCGACGGCGGGTGGACCACCGCCGGCGCTTTGGGATCCGTCACCGACCGCTAGCCGCGCCCGCGGCCTGCATCGCCGGCGGAACCGAATGGCCCTGTTGCGGAACGGCATTCACCTGCGGCATACCGACAGTCTGGAGAATCCGGTTGATGACGATCTCCGGCGAGATTTCATCGGCGAGCGCGTCATAGGTGAGCACCAACCGATGCCGCAGCACGTCGGGAATGACCTCAACGATGTCTTGCGGGATCACGTAGTCGCGGCCGCGCACCAACGCCAGCGAGCGCGCGCCGGCGATGATGCCCAGCGAGGCACGTGGCGAAGCACCGAACGAGATCCAGCTCTTGACGTCGTTCATGCCGAGTTGCTCGGGATAACGCGTGGCCATGACAACGCGCACCACATAGTCCACCAGCGCGTGGTGAACGAAGTTGTTCGCGGCGATCTCCTGCAGCCGCAGCAGGTCACCGGTGTTGAGGATCTGCTTGGGCTGCGGTGGCGTCACGCCCATCCGGTAGATGATCTCGCGCTCTTCCTCCGGCGAGGGGTAGCCCACGTTGATCTTGAAAAGGAAGCGGTCCCGCTGGGCCTCGGGCAGCGGGTAGACGCCCTCATGCTCGATCGGGTTCTGCGTCGCCATCACCAGGAACGGGTTGGGCAGCGGGAACCTCTTGCCACCGATCGACACCTGGCGTTCCTGCATGACCTCGAGCAGGGCCGACTGCACCTTCGCCGGCGCGCGGTTGATCTCGTCGGCGAGCAGGAAGTTGACCACCACAGGGCCGAGTTCGGTGTCGAACTCCTCCTTGCCTTGCCGGTAGATCCGGGTACCGATGATGTCGGTGGGCACCAGGTCCGGGGTGAACTGGATGCGCGCGAACGTCCCGCCGACCACTCGGGCGAAGGTCTCAACGGCCAATGTCTTGGCGACGCCGGGCACACCCTCGAGCAGCACATGGCCCTTGGACAGCAGGCCGACGAGCATGCGCTCGACGAGCTGGTCCTGGCCCACGATGATCCGCTTGACCTCGAAGATGGCTCGTTCAAGGGTGTGCACCTCGGCAGCCAGCCCATTGCCGCCGCCGGACGGTGCCGCGTGCGCCGGGGCCGCGGGGGCCGTTGCAGGCCCGCCCGGGCCCGAGTAACCGCTGGTGCCCGGGGGCGGCCCGCCTGCTGATGTCATCGATTACCCTCCACGGCTTAAACCTCCAAAGCTCAATCAGACACGACTGCTCGCACGACGAACGTCGCGGGGCAGCGGCGTGCCCTGGTTCAACTATTCCAGGCCACCCGGGTTCCGTCGACGTGGCGGTTCACCCGCGCGCACGAGACGTGCGCATCAGTACTCGATGATCCGGGTCAAAAACGGCGTCATCCCGGCTTTCCGCACCGGGCTGACCGTAACTTTGCCGGCGCTGCCGGACGCCTCCAGCATCTGGCCGTCGCCTAAGTAAATGGTGACGTGCTGGCCGCCGCCCGGGCCGTAGAAGATGAGATCACCGCGCTTGGCCTGAGAAGGCGGGATATGACGACCGGCGTTGTACTGATCGCCCGAGAACCTCGGGAGGAGCACGCCCACTCCGGCGAAGCTGTACCGAACTAATCCCGAGCAGTCGAAGCCGACGGTGTTCGCGCCGGAGTCCACGCCTTTGCTCGGGCCGTTCGGCGTGCCACCGCCCCACGAATACGGCAATCCCATCTGCGAGGAACCGCGGCGAATGACGTACTCGACGGCTTGCCGCCCATACACCCGCGGTATCCCGTTGGGGCTGGTGCTGCCGCTCCCGCCCAGGTTGAGCCCGAGCCCGCCGAGGAACTGCCGCCCCAGATCAAGCGTGGTCTGGGTGGCGTTGGCAGTGGCCTGCAGGGATTGGTTGGCAATCGCCACCGGGTCGCCCGGCGCGCCCGCGCTGATCGTCGGCGGCAGGGTGGGGTCCCACGCACCGTCCTCGGCACCCGCGGGGCTGGCCAGGGCGATCAGCAGACCGAAGGCAGCCAGAAGCGGCCAGACCAGCCCAGCCCGGCGCAGCCCCTTGGCGCTTTTAAACCAGCGGCGCATAACTCCTTCCCGCGCGTCAGTACTCGATGTAGCGGACTACGTAGGGCGTCATACCGCTGGTGCGAACCGGTGCGACCCGAACCTTCAACCCGACGTCGGGCGCCTCGAGCATCTGACCGTCACCGAGATAGATCGTCACGTGCTGACTGCCGCCGGGGCCGTAGAAGATCACGTCGCCACGGCGCATCTGCGAAGACGGGATCTTGCGCCCAAGGTTGTACTGCGAACCCGAGTAGTGCGGCAGCTTGATGCCCACCCCGGCGAACGAGTACAGCACCAGGCCGGAGCAGTCGAAGCCGACGGTGCCGGAACCTGAGTCGATGCCCCTGCCCGGCCCGGCGGCGGTGCCGCCGCCCCACGAATAGGGCACGCCCAGCTGGGAGAGCCCACGGCGGATCACATACTCGGAGGCTTGGCGTCCATACACCCGCGGAATGCGGCCGTTGGTAAAGCCGGTGGGCGTGGGAGCCAACCCCAGTTGCTGCAGGAAGCTGCGGCCCATGTTGGAGGTGACTTCCGACGAGGTCGCCGAAATCCCGAGGACCTTGTTCAGGATCGCGATCGGGTCACCCGGGACGTTGGCGCTGGGCACCATCGGCAGCGTGGGATCCCAATCGCCGGCCCATTGGCCGCCATTGTCCCGCGGTCCGCTCGGCGACCCGGGGTTCGCCGGATCCCACCGGTCACCGGGGGACGACGCCGCCCGCGGTCCGGCGCCCGGTCCGCCCGCGGATGCCGACCAATTGCGGGCGGCGTCGAGTCTGGCCTGGGCCGCGTTACGCTCGTCGGCCAGGCGGTTGATTTGTTGCTGCTGTTCGCCGAACTTGCGGTGGACGTCGACCAATGCTGCCACCGCGGCGTTCTGGCTGGATTGGGCGTCGACAACAGCCTTGTCCGCTTTCTGCTTTGCCAACCGGGCCGCCGAGTCCTTGTTCACTTGCTCGGTGCGGGCTCGCTGCAAGTTGTCCATCACCTGCTGGGAACTGGCGGCCAGAGCCTGCCCGGCGGCCGCCGTCGCGATCATGTCGTCGGGACTGGCCGCCGTGAGGTAGCTGTCCGAGGGACCGTTGACGTAACTGGCTACCGCGAATCGGTCGAATCGCTTCTGGGCGGCGGCAATTGCGGCGTTGGCGCCCTTGACGCCCTGCTCGCTGGCCTCGACCTCGTGTTGTGCGGCCGCGGCGTTGTCGCGGGCGGTTTCGACGTCGACCACAGCTTTGTTGACGCTCTCCTGCTCGGTCTGAATCTGCGCGCCGAGGTCCTGTAGACGCTGGTTGGCCTGGGCGACATCCGCGATCAGCTTGGCCATCGTGTCCGGCTCGGCACCCGGGTCGGCGTTTGCCAGCCCGGGGATGCACAGCGTCACGGCCACACTGAGCATGACCGGTGCGAGGCGGCGGGTGACCCGGGTGGCCAGTCGGACAGACGAGCCGCGACAGTTGCGTCTCATTCGACTTGGGTCTCCTATGGCTCAACGCGGGCGGACGGCGTCGGCCCCAGTAATCACTGGAAGCGCGCTTTAAATCAAAAGCATCCTTTGCACCGTATGTCACATCTGACCCAATGGAAACTTTAGTAACAAATTACAAGTGTGTTCTTCCGACAACTGTGACCGAACGGTGACATCACTGATTTGCCCGCAATAGCGGTACTGGTGCCGCCGTTATGCGACACAAGCCGAATACGGCGAGTTAGACGCTCTGGCCAGCGTCTTCTGTGGTTGCTTCCGCTTTATCTGGCGACGTTGCTGACCGCCTGCTGCGGAGTTGCATGATGCGGGTGCCGATCACTGCCGCCAGCACTCCGAAAAGAAGCACGATTGTGAACGCGGTCCAGGGAAACTGCGGCGTGTTGAGCTGGTGCAAAAAATTCTGCGCAGACACCACCGGGTTGCCGGTCTTGGCGTTGTCTTCGCCGATCTCCAGGGTGGAGCGCGGAAAGTGCGTGCTGTAGGTGCCGACGAAGTTGGGGCTCAGCACCAGCACGGTGGCATCGGTGTGTTGGGCGCCCACCCTGGTCGCGATGTCTCGAAGCGGTGTGTCGGTCAGCGGGTTGTGGTCGAGGACGACGATCTTGAGATCGATGCCGTCGTGGTGCGCTTGGTCGATCACCTGAAGCAGCGCCGGCGTGACGGCCGCGGGCGCGCTGATGTTGTGCGCGGTGACCTGCTCTTGCACGATCGCCAGGCACTGGTCGGGCGGCGTTGCCGGATCGGCACCGACGGTGCCGCAGATCTCGCCCGGGATATAGAGCGGCGCATGCGGGGTGGTCACGGTCCAAGACGGTACCGCCGCCCGGCGACGAAGCGCGCCTCAGGGGCGCGAGGTGGGGGCACTCTCCCCTACCTGCGGTGTGGGCCCACCCGCTTGCGGGGGCGAGGCGGGCCGTAGTGGCCGGCGATGGTGCGGGCCGCGCCTGGCCGGCATCGCCACGACACTTAAACCAACGCGACAACACGCCGACGTTCGTCGCGATGGTCGCAGTCTCGCGAGGCATCGGCCCTTGGCCTGGAATACAGGACAAGCGTACTGTTAGACTGACCTTGTCGACACGGCCCGTCGGCGAGCAGAACTAAATCCCGGGAGTTGATGTGAGCAGCAAAGATTCGGTGAATTCATTCGGAGCGCGCAACACCCTGGCGGTCGGCGACAGCAGTTACCAGATTTATCGCCTGGACGCTGTGCCCGGCACGGAGAAACTCCCCTACAGCCTCAAAGTGCTCGCGGAAAACCTGCTGCGCAATGAGGACGGTAGCAACATCACCAAGGACCACATCCAGGCGATTGCGAACTGGGACTCGTCGGCCGAGCCCAGCATCGAGATCCAGTACACGCCTGCCCGCGTCGTCATGCAGGACTTCACCGGCGTGCCCTGCATCGTCGACCTGGCCACCATGCGTGAGGCCATCGCGGATCTGGGCGGCGACGCCGAGAAGGTCAACCCGCTGGCGCCGGCCGACCTGGTGATCGATCACTCGGTGATCGCCGACCTGTTCGGCAGGGCGGACGCCTTCAAGCGCAACGTCGAGATCGAATACCAGCGCAACGGCGAGCGCTACCAATTCCTGCGGTGGGGGCAGGGCGCCTTCCAGGATTTCAAGGTGGTGCCGCCCGGCACCGGCATCGTGCACCAGGTGAACATCGAATACCTGGCCCATGTGGTGATGGAGCGCGACGGGGTGGCCTACCCGGACACCTGCGTCGGCACCGATTCACACACGACGATGGTCAACGGCCTGGGCGTATTGGGCTGGGGTGTCGGCGGAATCGAGGCTGAAGCCGCCATGCTCGGTCAGCCGGTGTCGATGCTCATCCCGCGAGTGGTCGGCTTCAAACTCACCGGTGAGATCCAGCCCGCTGTGACCGCCACCGACGTGGTGCTCACCGTCACCCAGATGCTGCGCAAGCACGGCGTTGTCGGCAAGTTCGTCGAATTCTACGGCGAGGGTGTGGCCGAAGTCCCGCTGGCCAATCGCGCCACCCTGGGCAACATGAGCCCCGAATTCGGTTCCACCGCAGCGATATTCCCGATCGACGAAGAGACCATCAAATACCTGAAGTTCACCGGCCGCAAGCCCGAGCAGCTGGCGCTGGTAGAGGCGTACGCCAAAGAGCAGGGCCTGTGGCACGACCCCAAGCATGAGCCGGCGTTCTCGGAGTACCTCGAGCTCGACCTGTCCGATGTGGTGCCGTCGATCGCGGGACCCAAGCGCCCGCAGGACCGAATCCCGTTGACGGAAGCCAAGTCCACCTTCCGCGAGCAGATTCCCAGCTATGTCGGCGACGACCCGGACAAGAAGGACTACTCGAAACTGGATGAGTCGGTCGACGAGACGTTCCCGGCCAGCGACCCGGGGGCACTGAGCAACGGTCACGCTGACGACCACAAACCCCTGGAGTCGGCCGCAAAGGATGCCAAGGGCCGAGTGAGCAACCCGGTGACGGTGAAGTGCGGCGAGCTCGGCGAATTCGTACTCGACCACGGCGCGGTGGTGATCGCCGCGATCACGTCATGCACCAACACCTCCAACCCCGAGGTGATGCTGGGCGCCGGCCTGCTGGCCCGCAATGCCGTCGAAAAGGGGCTGGCCTCTAAGCCATGGGTGAAGACCACGATGGCGCCCGGCTCGCAGGTGGTCAGCGACTACTACGACAAGTCCGGCCTCTGGCCATATCTGGAGAAGCTCGGCTTCTTCCTCGTCGGCTACGGGTGCACCACGTGCATCGGCAACTCCGGCCCGCTGCCAGACGAGATTTCGAAAGCCGTCAACGACAACGACCTTTCGGTCGCGGCGGTGCTATCCGGCAACCGGAACTTCGAGGGGCGCATCAACCCCGACGTGAAGATGAACTACCTGGCCTCACCGCCGCTGGTGATCGCCTACGCGCTGGCCGGCTCGATGGACTTCGACTTCGAATCGCAACCGCTGGGCCAGGACAGCGACGGCAACGACGTCTTCCTCAAAGACATCTGGCCGTCGCAGAAGGACGTCGCTGACACCATCGCCGGGTCGATCAACCAGGAGATGTTCACCAAGAACTACGCCGACGTGTTCAAGGGCGACGAGCGGTGGCGCAACCTGCCGACGCCGAGCGGCAACACCTTTGAGTGGGACCAGAACTCGACGTACGTACGCAAGCCACCGTATTTCGACGGGATGTCCGCCGAGCCCGAGCCGGTCAGCGACATCCAAGGCGCCCGGGTGCTGGCGCTGCTCGGTGACTCGGTGACCACCGACCACATCTCCCCCGCGGGCAGCATCAAGCCCGGGACGCCGGCGGCCGAGTACCTCGATGAGCATGGCGTGGAGCGCAAGGACTACAACTCCTTTGGTTCGCGGCGCGGCAACCACGAGGTGATGATTCGCGGCACCTTTGCCAACATCCGGCTGCGCAACCAGCTGCTCGACGATGTCTCCGGCGGATACACCCGCGACTTCACCCAGCCCGACGGCCCGCAGGCGTTCATCTACGACGCGGCGCAAAATTATGCGGCAAAAGACATTCCGCTGGTCGTGCTCGGCGGCAAGGAATACGGTTCGGGCTCGTCGCGGGACTGGGCAGCCAAGGGAACAATGCTGCTGGGAATCCGCGCGGTGATCACCGAGTCGTTCGAGCGCATCCACCGGTCAAACCTGATCGGCATGGGAGTGATCCCGCTGCAATTCCCCGAGGGCAAGACCGCCGAGTCGTTGGGCCTCGACGGCACCGAGGTGTTCGACATCACCGGCATCGAGGCGCTCAACGACGGCAAGACGCCAAAGACGGTGCACGTCAAGGCCGCTAAGGATCGGCAAGGAGGCGGTGGAGTTCGACGCTGTGGTGCGGATCGACACACCGGGCGAAGCCGACTACTACCGCAACGGCGGCATCTTGCAGTACGTGTTGCGCAACATGCTCAGGTCGAGCTAGTGGCGATCGCAAGCGCGGCGCAGCCGGGCGCAGCGGGTCGCCACACGAGAACCGTGGCGATCGCAAGCGCGGCGCAGCCGGGCGCAGCGGGTCGCCACACGAGAACCGTGGCGATCGCAAGCGCGGCGCAGCCGGGCGCAGCGGGTCGCCGCACGAGAACCGTGGCGATCGCAAGCGCGGCGCAGCCGGGCGCAGCGGGTCGCCACACGAAAACCTAGCGACACGCTTGTGCCCAAGGTCAGCCAGGACCATCTGGCGGCCCGTCGCCGTCAGATCCTCGACGGTGCCCGTCGCTGCTTTGCCGAATACGGCTACGACAAGGCGACGGTGCGCCGGCTGGAACAGGCCATCGGGTTGTCGCGGGGAGCGATCTTCCACCATTTCCGCGACAAAGACACGTTGTTCTTCGAGCTGGCTCGCGAGGATGCCGAACGGATGGCGGCCGTCGCGTCGCGCGAGGGTCTCATCCAGGTGATGCGGGACTTGCTCAACGCGCCCGACCAGTTCGACTGGCTCGCCACGCGATTGGAGATCGCACGAAAGCTGCGTCACGACCCCGCGTTCAGTCAGGGGTGGGCGGAGCGCTCGGCGGAGCTGACGTCGGCAACGATCGATCGGCTGCGTCGGCAAAAGCAGGCGGGGCGGGTGCGCGACGACATCCCCAGCGACGTGTTGGTGTGCTACCTGGACCTGGTTCTCGACGGGCTAGTCGCCCGGGTGACTTCCGGTGAAGACCCGCAACGCCTCAGCGCCGTCCTCGATCTGGTCGAGGGCTCGGTACGCCAGCGATGAGTTGAATCGGGTTACCGAGATCGCGTGCGGTGGTTGGGCCCACCGCGGCTGCGCATCGTGGTCCCCGATTCGCGCAGCATGCTGTGGATCGACCCGTACGACCTGCCGGTAGTCGCGACCAGATTTCGAATGCTGGCCCCGCCCTCGTAAGCACTGCGCAGTTCGACCAGCAATTGCGAGCGCGTTTTCTTCGATTTCCTCATCGGCGCCTCCCCGCTGAACAGGATCCCCAAAGCACACAGCGTAAGAAGCCGACGTCGGCGGCGCGGCAATTTGACGAAATCGCCTGTCACACCGCGAAGCCGAGTCGCTCAGGCGGTCAGGCCAGCTCGATCAGGTCGCGGTATTCCTCGGACCAATGGTCTTCGGTGCCGTCGGGCAGCAGCACGACGCGTTGCGGGTCGAGCGCTTCGGCGGCGCCGGGGTCGTGTGTCACCAGCACCACCGCTCCGGCGTAGCTGCGCAGCGCATCCAGCACCTGTTCGCGGGAAGCCGGATCGAGGTTGTTGGTCGGCTCATCGAGCAGCAACACGTTCGCCGTCGAGGCCACCAGGCCGGCGAGCGCCAGCCGGGTCTTCTCACCGCCGGACAGCGTGCCGGCCAACTGCTCGAGCTGGCTACCACTGAACATGAACGCTCCGAGCAGCCCCCGCAGATCTTGCTCGCCGGAATCCGGTGCGGCGTGCCGGATGTTCTGCCATACCGTCGCGGTGTCGTCGAGGGTGTCGTGCTCCTGCGCGAAATACCCGAGTTTCAAACCGTGGCCGGGTTCCAACGCCCCGGCGTCGGGTTGCTCGACACCGGCCAACAACCGCAGCAGCGTGGTCTTGCCCGCGCCGTTGAGTCCCAGCACCACCACCCGGGAACCGCGGTCGATGGCGAGGTCGACGCCGGTGAACACTTCCAGCGATCCGTAGGTCTTGGTCAGGCCGGTGGCCACCAGCGGAGTACGCCCGCAGGCCGCCGGACTGGGGAACTTGATCCGGGCCACCTTGTCGGCGACCCGCTCTTCGTCGAGCGCGGCCATCATTCGGTCGGCACGACGCAACATGTTCTGCGCCGCAACGGCTTTGGTGGCCTTGGCGCCCAGCTTGGCGGCTTGAGCACGCAGCGCAGCGGCCTTCCGTTCGGCATTGGCACGTTCCCGGCGGCGCCGCTGCTCGTCGGTGGCGCGGGCGTCGAGATACTTCTGCCAACCCATGTTGTAGACATCGGCTTCGCCACGCACCGCGTCGAGGAACCAGACCCGGTTGACGACATCGGCCAACAAGTCGACGTTGTGGCTGATGACCACCAGACCCCCGGTGTGGTTCCTCAGGAAATCCCGTAGCCAGCCCAGCGAATCGGCGTCGAGGTGGTTGGTGGGCTCGTCGAGTAAGAGGGTGGTGCCCGAACCTGAAGCCCCGGCTCCTCCTTCACTCGCGGCGAACAGAATTCGCGACAACTCCACCCGGCGGCGTTGGCCGCCGGACAGCGTGCGCAACTGCTGGGTCAGCACGCGTTCGGACAGACCGAGACTCGCGCAGATCCGGCCCGCTTCACTTTCGGCGCCGTAGCCGCCCAGCGCGGCAAAGCGCTCCTCGAGTTGGCCGTAGCGCCGGATCGCACGATCGCGGGCCGCGTCGTCGGCGACCTCGGCCATCAGCGCCTGCTGTTTTTCAAGGTCGGTGAGTAGCGTGTCCAGTCCGCGCGCGGACAGCACCCGGTCGCGGGCCAGGACGTCGAGATCGCCCTCTTTGGGATCCTGCGGCAGATAACCGATCTCGCCGGTACGGGTCACCGTTCCGGCGTAAGGCTCGCTCTCCCCCGCCAGTATGCGGAGGGTGGTGGTTTTCCCGGCGCCGTTGCGCCCGACCAGCCCGATGCGGTCACCGGGCTGTATCCGCAGCGCCGGCCCGTCCGCGGAGAGCAGCGTGCGCGCGCCAGCGCGGACCTCGAGGTCCGTAGCCGTGATCACGGTCACTCTCCTTGATCGGTTGGGTTACTTGTCGTCGGTGAACACCGGCGGCCGTTTCTCGGCGCGCGCGGCAACCGCCTCTTCGAAGTTGGTGGTGAGCAGACGAACGAAGAGCTGCCCCAGGCCCTCGGCCTGCATGTGCCCTTCCAGGCTAGCGGCGTCTAGTCCACTCCACAGTGTGCGTTTGGTCAACTCGATTCCCGGCCGCGAGAACGCCGCCATTTGTTCGGCCATCGCGTAGCAGGTGTCCAACAGCTGGTCGTCCGGTACCTGGCGCGACACCAGGCCGATCCGCTCGGCTTCCTCGGCGTCGATGTCACGGCCGGTCAGCATGATCTCGAACGCCCGCGACGAGCCGATGGCCCGGGGTAGCAGGTAACTGAGACCCAGCTCGCTGGCGGTCAACCCGTTGTTGATACCTGCGGCCCGGAAATAGGCTCCGCTGGACGCGACGCGGATGTCGGCGGCGAGCGCCAGGCACAGCCCACCACCGATCGCTGCGCCGTTGACCGCGGCGATTACCGGTTGGTGCATCCGTCGCAGCGCCAGGATGACGTCGTCCAGAATCTGCATGGAGCGCAGCGCATAGGTGGGCCGGGTCAGGCCGTCGACGTGCGGCACCTCTCCGGCCGACTTGTGGTCGGCGCCTGAGGAGAAGCCTCTGCCCGCGCCGGTCAGCACGACCACCCGCACCGAGTTGTCGTAGGTGATGTTCTCCAACGCCGCTTTCAGCGGCACCATGACATCGAACGCCATGGAGTTCATCCGCTCCGGCCGATTGAGGGTGATGAGCGCGATCTGCGGCCGCGGATGTTCAACGAGGACCAAACTCACCGTTGAACGGTAACGCCTGACGACGATGCGATCAGGCCTGGTCGCCTTCCTGCGCCGCGATCGCCGCGTCGATGTCGAAGTTCTTGATCTGCTCGACCAGATCTTCCAGCGCGGCTGGCGGCAGAGCTCCGGGCTGGTTGAACACCAGCTTGCCCTTTTTGAACGCCATCAGCGTCGGAATGGACCGGATCTGGGCGGCCGCGGCAAGTTGCTGTTCGGCTTCGGTGTCGACCTTGGCGTGCACGATGTCTGGGTGCTTCTCCGCCGACGCGGCGAACGTGGGCGCGAACTGGCGGCATGGTCCGCACCAGGATGCCCAGAAGTCGACGAGAACGATGTCATTACCGTTGATGGTGTCGTTGAACTGCTCGGCAGTGAGGTCTTGGGTAGTCACGACCCGCTTAACGCTGTGAACTGCCGCTTTGTTCCACTGCGTTCCGCTGTGTTCCCATCGGTCCGCCGGGTCATCTAGGTCAGGTGGTCGTAGTCACCGCGGACCCAAGCAGCGTGGCGGGCGGCCGATCGCTGGACCGCGGCGTGGCCGTTTGTGTCAATGGAGTTCGTGAAAAGGCCATAGATGCGGTCGAAGTCCAACGCCGCCAGGGTCCCGGCCATGCGCTCCACCACGGCAGCGGACAGCGGGAGGCGGTTCGGGTAGCTGCGCAGAAACGCAACCGTGCGGCGGTCCGGGTTGGGAAAGATGGTGTCGCCGACCAGCAGCACGCCGCGCCCGCCGGCCCCCGCGGTCCAGCAGGCGACCGCGCTGCCGGGGAAATGCCCGCCTACCCGGACCACCGATAACGACGGGGTCAGCCGCAAGGTATCCGACCACTGCTCGATCACCGGGTCGGGACGCATCAGCCATTCGGCATCCGCGGCGTTCACATACACCGGGACGCCGCCCAGTCGGTGGCTCCACTCGACTTGTGCGCCGTACATGTGCGGATGGCTGGCCACAATGGCGATGATCGGGCCGCGCTCTGCCACCGCAGCCACGGCGTCGTCGTCGACAAAGCCGGACGGATCCCACAACACGTTGCCGGCATCGGAGCACACCAGCTTTCCCAGCTGTCCGATTCCGAACGGCGGCGAACTGCCGATCGCGACGAGCCCGTCCTCAATGACCGAGACCTGCGACCGCATCCCTTCGGCAACCAGCTGCTCCAGCGTCGCCCACTGCTGCCCGTCGGCTGGCAGCCACTGTCGCTCGTCAGCACAAATCGCGCACACGCTTGATGCGGTGTTGTGCTCGACACCGCATGTTCTGCACAACCAAAACATGGCACAACCCTAGTTCGACCGGACCGCGTCAAAAGGCCGCTCACGAGCTCAGCTAATAATTGTGCGACTCACCAGTGCAGCGGGTACCCCTCCGCGGAACGCCTCGATCGGAGAACCGTGATGTCCGCCGCCACGCATCGACGTCGATTGACTCAGCTCGTGATCCTCGCGGTCACCGGCGCCACCGCAGTGTCGCTCGCCGCGTGCGGCAATTCGAGCAACGAAAACACCGGAAAACCCAGCACGTCGGCAAGCTCGACAACTCCTAAGCCCACGCCGCCGCCGGCACCACCCATGGGGCATGACGAGGTCGAGGGCTTGGTCAGATCGGTGTCTGGCAACAGTATCCAGCTCACGCAGCGGGATCGGACGGCGGCTGCGGTGGACTTCACGCCGTCGACAATGGTCACCGAGCTCGGCCCGGCCAAGCTGACCGACGTCACCCCGGGTAGTTGCGTCGATGTCGAGGCCGCCGCGCAGGGCGGTCCTCCTGGTGCGCCGGTCACTGCGCAATCCGTGACGATCAGCCCGTCTGAAGGCGGCAAGTGCCCTCCGCCGGTGCAATCGCCTTCCGGCCAGCCGGCCGGAAGTCCCAGCGTCAACGGCATCGTCGACTCGGTTACGGGTAACTCCATCGCCGTCAACAGCATCGACCCCACCGGCAAGATCACGCACACCACTGTGAACGTCGCCGACACGACCACCTATAACAAGCATGCGGTCACCAACGCGCAAGCGATCCAAAACGGTAAGTGCATGGCGGCGCAGGGAATCAAGGACGGAGGTGTGCTGCACGCGGCGACCATCGACCTCGAACCGTGTCCACCGATGGGTCGCCCGCACCACCACTTCCACATTCCGTGGCCGCACCATCGCCATTGAGCCAAGACGCGACTCGTCCAAATGCCGACGCACGATGTGGAAGTGGCGCCAACGGCGTTGAGGTAGTTCCAATATAGCCGGGCCGATAGCGCTGACCTCGCACCCTACGGTTGCGTCGCAGTAGGTTACGCTTTCGTCGCCGTAGCTTACGGTTGCGTACCCAATCCCGCCTCGGACACACTGCGTCCACAGTCAGTCGGGAAGGGAAACCGTTGGGGCACCACATCGCTAATCTGCGCGACCTCGAGTTCAATCTGTTCGAGGTTTTGAACATCGGGACCGTCCTCGGCGCAGGGCGATATCGCGACCACCCGATGTGCGCCGCAGCTTGGTCACGCAGAAGGCCTACGCCGAAGGTTTGCGCGCGCTCTACCTGTATGCCGCGGCACACCAAGACAGCGATGTTGCACAACAGGTTTCAGGTGCAGACGCCGAGACGGCGAACCGCGTCAACGATCTGCTGCTGCCGGTGGTCAAGGGGGTCAGCTCGGAACGGGCTTACGAGATTCTGACCGAGTCGCTGCAGACCCTCGGCGGGTCGGGCTTTTTGACCGACTACCCCATCGAGCAGTACATCCGTGACGCCAAGATCGACTCACTCTACGAAGGCACCACCGCAATCCAGGCGCTGGATTTCTTCTTCCGCAAGATCATTCGCGACCGAGGCCAGGCTCTCGAGCATGTCGCGTCGCGGATCACCGACACCATCGAGACCTGCGACCAGACGCTGCGGCAGCATGCCGAGCTGCTCCGTACCGCGCTCGACGACATCCGGGCGATGACAGCCAGTCTGACCGGATACCTGATGGCCGCCGCGGAAAACCCGACGGAGATACACAAAGTCGGGCTGGCATCGGTGCGATTCTTGCTTGCGGTCGGGGACTTGCTCATCGGTTGGCGGCTGTTGGCGCAAGCCGACGCCGCACAGGCAGCACTGGCCACCGCGCCGACGAACGATGAAGCGTTCTATCAGGGCAAGATCGCCACCGCGCAATTCTTCGCCAAGAACGTGCTGCCGAATCTGACCGCGCTGCGCGGCGTCATCGACGCCATCGACGACGACATCATGCGGCTTCCCGAAGCGGCGTTCTAGCGCCGTATTCCCGCTGGCCGCCGGAATACACAGCTGGCTCATAATCGGCCGCCAGCCGGCGCTCAGCTGCGCCGCTAATCGTGAGATTCGGTGCATAGCCGGCCCGCGCATTGCGGCCGACGATCTGAAAGGGACCTAGATGTTTGGGATGCATGTCATTCTCCCGTCCGCTCGACTGACCCGATTGGCAATCCTCACGCTCACCGGCGCAACCGCGCTCTCCGTCGCCGCATGCGGTGCGTCGAACACGACGAAGCCCTCCACCGCGGCTGGTCCGACGAGCTCCGCTGCGACCTCGTCGACGCCGTCGGCATCCCCGAACGGCAAAGCCTGGGTCAGCGGGCTGATCGCTTCGGTGTCGGGCGACGCGATCCAGGTCACCCAGCAGGCCGGAAACGCCACCGTCGACTTCACGCCGTCGACAAAGATCACCGAGATCACCCCCGCTCAACTGACTGACGTCACCGCCGGCAGTTGCGTTGCCGTGCACCCCACCCGGGACAGCGCGGAGAACGGCGGCGCGATCACCGCGCAATACGTGCGAATCAGCCCGGCCGTCGACGGCCAGTGCGCCGAACCCAAACACCCTGCGGGCACTCCACCTTCGGGCGCAGCTGCAAAGCATCACTTGGTAAGCGGTACGGTTGCCTCCGTCGCGGGTAACACCATCACGGTGAACGCCACCGATGCCAACGGCAGCAGTTCACCGTCCAGCGTGACGGTCAGCGACACGACCAAGTACACCAAGCAGGCGGCCACCGACGCGCAGGCGCTGGCCCAAGGTAAGTGCGTCGCCGCCCGAGGAACCAAGGACGACAGCGGCACGCTGCAGGCTACGGCCATCAGCGTTCAGCAGGCCGACAACGGCAGCTGCCCGCAGCTGGGTGGGAGACACCACCAGCACTAGGGTCAATACGATTTCGGCAAGCCGAGGCTGTGCTGCGCGATGTGGTTGAGGATCATCTCGCGAGTGATTGGCACAGTCTTGAACAACCGGACGAACTCGTACATGTTGGCCAGGGCGACTTCGCGGGTAAAGCCGCTGCCGCCGTGCACCTCGATCGCTTGGTCGAGGCAGCGGATGGCAGCATCGGCGGCAAGGAATTTGGCCATGTTGCTCGCTTCGCCGGCGTCGGCTCCGGAGTCATAGCCGGCGGCGGCGTGGCGGGTCATCAGCCGGGCGGCCTCGAGCGCAATCTTGGCTTCGGCCAATGGATGCGCGACGCCTTGGTGCGCGCCGATCGGCACCTGCCACACCTGGCGTTCTCGCGCGTAGGCCACCGCTTTGTCGAGGGCGTAGCGGCTGACGCCGTTGCAGATCGCGGCGATGATCACCCGCTCGGGGTTCATGCCGTCGAACGCGACACGTAATCCGTTGCCTTCGCCACCGACCAGCCGGTCCGCCGGGACGGCGACGTTGTCGAAGAACACGGTGAACGATTTGTCGGTGATCTCGAACGTCATCGGGATGCGGTGCATGTCGATGCCGGGTGTATCACGGTCGACGAGAAACAGCGAAAGCTGTTCGCGGCCTTTCGCTTCTGCGCCGGTACGGGTGATGACCAGCAGCGCATCGGCTTGGTCGGCGGCGGTGATGAATGTCTTCTGCCCGCTGATGTAGTACTTATCGCCGTCGCGGCGAGCGGTGGTGGCGAGCTGATGGCTGTTGGATCCGGCGTCGGGTTCGGTGATCGCGAACGCGATCTTGACGGTCCCCGCAGCCATCGGGGCCAGCCACTGCTGCTTCTGCTCATCGGTGGCGTGCCGGGCCAGCAGGCTGCCGACGATTCCCGGCGAGATCATCAGCATGATCTGCGGGCAGCCCGCCGCGGCGGCCTCCTCGGCGACGATGTTCATCGCGCTCAATCCCATTCCGCCGCCGCCGTATTCCTCCGGCAGGTTCACGCCGACGAAACCACCCGCCGCCAACGCGTCCCACAGCTCGGTGGGATGTTGCAGGGTTTCGCTGCAGCGGGTGAAGTACTCGTTGCCGAAGCCGGCGACGATACCGTGAACCGACGTACGCAGCTCGGCTTCCTCGACGTCGGTCAGATTCACCGGAACTCCATCCAGTGCACTGCGGCATTCGGGCCATTGACCATGACGACTTAGTATACTAAGCGACGTGACGATGACAAGACCCCCCCGTGCACCCGACGCGGTGGCCGCCACCCTGCGCCGACGAATTCTGTCCGGCGAACTCGTGCCGGGCGACTCGCTGCCCACCGAAGGCGAACTGGTCAACCAACTCGGCGTCAGCCGTGAAACGGTTCGCATGGCGCTGCGACTGCTGGACGCCGAGGGACTCACCGCCACCAGCCAGGGACGCAGCGGCGTACGCATCCGTCATCCCGAGCCCGAGCGGACCGCCCACTCGCTGGTGCAGTTATTCACCCTCACCGGAGCGACCTGGGGAGACCTGCTGGCTTTCCGCAAGATGCTCGAGCCCGCGGCGGCGGCCCACGTCGCCGAACACGCCACCACCCGACAACGCGAGCGGATCGCCGCTGTCGCCGAGCGCGGAATCGCGGCCGACGGCACCGGCTACCACGAATTCCACGAACTACTCGTCCAGGCCAGCGAAAACCCGCTCCTCACTACCGTTCTGGCCGCCGTCGAACAGGCGGTGCGCTGGGCCGCCGCCGAACAAGACATCACTCAATACGACCGCGCCGAAGCCGCGAAGTCGCATCGCGCGATCGCCGCCGCGATTGCCGCGAATGACCCGCAGAAGGCCGAACGCCGGATGCGCCAGCACCTCGATGCCGCGCTGCGCCACGTCGAAGCGTCCGGACTGCGTGGCGAGCCGATGATTCCGCCATCACGCTGGCGCGGCGAAAACAGCGACCTGCCCTGGCGTTGACGCGTTAGCTCTTGCCGCGCCAGCCACGTTCGAACGGCAGCCGCCACGCGCGGGGCGCGATCAGCGGATGGACCGCGTTGGGACCCCACGAATCGAGGTCGTAGCTGCGTGCCGGCGGCGGATCCTCGAGCAACGGGGCCGAGACCTCCCAGAGGCGCTCGATACCCTCTGCGGTGTTGTACAGCGTCCGATCGCCGCGCATCGCGTCAAGGATCAGACGCTCGTAGGCCTCGAGGACATCGCCGGCGTGGCCGGTCTCTTCCATGGTGAACTGCAGGCTGAGCTTGTCCAGCTTCATTCCCGGTCCGGGCCGCTTGCCGTAGAACGACAGCGACATCTTCGACACGTCGGCAAGATCGAAGGTCAAGTGATCCGGACCCTTTTGTCCCACACCAGATCCGGGCGGGAACATACTCCTCGGCGGCTCGTGGAATGCGATCGAAATGATGCGCTGTCCCTCAGCGAGGCCCTTGCCGGTGCGCAGAAAGAACGGGACACCCGCCCACCGCCAGTTATCGATCTCGCATTTGAGCGCGACGAACGTTTCGGTATCCGATTCCGCAGAGACGCCAGGCTCGTCGCGGTAACCGCGGTATTGACCGCGCACCACGTTGGTTGGATCAAGCGGGCGCATCGAGCGGAAGACCTTGTTTTTCTCGTCGCTGATCGCGTCTGAAGCGAGCTCGGTGGGTGGCTCCATCGCGACGAACGCCAGAATCTGGAACAAGTGGGTGACCACCATGTCCCTGAACGCCCCGACGGATTCGTAAAACATGGCGCGGTTCTCACACGTGAGCCGCTCCGGGACGTCGATCTGGATGTGGTCGATGAAGTTTCGGTTCCAAATCGGCTCGAACAACCCGTTCGCGAATCGGAACGCGAGAATGTTCTGCGCGGCCTCCTTGCCCAGGAAGTGATCGATCCGGAAGATCTGTTCTTCTTCGAAGACCTCGTGAATCGCCGTGTTCAGCGCGCGTGCGCTGGCCAGGTCGACGCCGAAGGGTTTTTCCATGACGACCCGCGAGTCCCGCACCAAATCCGCCTTGTGCAGGGAGTCCATGACCGGCATCACCGCCGCCGGCGGGACGCTCAAGTAGTGCAGCAGACGGGCCTCACCACCGAGTGCCGCAACCTGCTCGCCCACGGCACTTGCCAGGGCTTCCGGGCCGGCCTGTGTTGGCACAAAGGTCAGGTTGGAGATGAACTGATCCACAAGCTCGTCGGAAACGGCGTGGTGGCGGAACTCGGCACAGGCCTTATGCGACAGCTTGCGGAAGGTCTCGGTGTCCAGCTCATCGAGTGACGTGCCGATGATGCGGATCTCGGGAGCCAGCTTCGAGCAGGAAAGGTGCAGCAGGCCGGGCAGCAGCTTCCGGCGTGCTAAATCGCCTGTGGCGCCGAACATCACCACCACGTGGGGCTCCGCGCCAGTGCCGTTGTTCTTGACCGGGCGGGATACGGCAGCATCGCTCACAACGATGATCGTAACCAGGCCTGCTCCGACCGCAACCTCGCAGAGGCCATCAGATGACCGGCCGGCGCCACTTAGACGGTGAAACCGAGCGCTCGCAGTTGATCACGACCGTCGTCGGTGATCTTGTCCGGGCCCCAGGGCGGGTTCCATACCCAGTTGATCCGCAGCTCGTCGACCAGACCGGCGCCGATCAGTGCGTTACGCGACTGATCTTCGATGACGTCGGTCAACGGGCAGGCCGGCGACGTCAACGTCATGTCGATCAGCGCCACGGTCCCCTCGTCACCCTCTTCGAGATCGAGGCCGTAGACCAGTCCCAAGTCGACGACGTTGATGCCGAGTTCGGGGTCGACGACATCGCGCATCGCCTCTTCGACGTCGGCGAGCAACTCGTTATCCGGTGCGGAAGTTTCGCTCATCCTTAACCTCCTCGACATCCTCAGTCGCTTGCGCGAGCGCGTGTTTAGCCGCGCTGGCATGCGCCAGCGCATCCTTGAAAGCCATCCAGCCGAGCAGCGCACATTTGACCCGGGCCGGGTACTTGGCGACGCCGGCGAACGCGATGCCGTCGCCCAACACATCCTCGTCGCCGACCACGGTTCCGCGGGACGACACCATCTCGGTGAACGCGGTGACAGTCTTCAACGCCTGCCCGACGCTTTGACCGATCACCTGCTCGGTCAAGCACGGACGTGGCCGCCTGGCTGATCGAACAGCCCTGCCCGTCGTACGAGACGTCGACGACGTGCTCACCGTCGTCCGACAGCGCCACCCGCAGCGTGACCTCGTCGCCGCATATCGGGTTGACGTGATGCACCTGCGCGCCGAACGGCTCCCGCAGCCCGCGGTGCTGCGGATGCTTGTAGTGATCCAGGATCACGTCTTGGTAGATCTGCTCGAGGCGCACTGCCACTCACGCTCCACCGAAGAAATCGATGGCATGCCGCACGCCGGCCACCAGCCGGTCGACTTCCTCGTGGGTGTTGTAGACCGCGAACGATGCGCGCGCGGTGGCGGCGAGGCCGAATCGGCGGTGCAGCGGCAACGCGCAGTGATGACCGACCCGCACGGCCACCCCGTCGTCGTCGAGGACCTGGCCCACGTCGTGGGCGTGCACGTCGTCGACGATGAACGACACCGGTGAACCGCGGTTCTCCATCGACGTCGGCCCGATCACCCGAACACCGTCGATACCGGACAGGCCTTCGATCGCGGCGGCCACCAACTCACGTTCATGGGCTTCGACGACGTCCATACCGATCGCGCCGAGATAACGTGCAGCGGCGCCCAGCCCGATTACCTGGGATGTCATCGGGGTGCCGGCCTCGAATCGTTGCGGTGGCGCCGCGTAGGTGGTGGCCTCCATGGTCACCGTCTCGATCATCGATCCGCCGGTGAGGAACGGCGGCATCGCCGACAACAACTCACGACGTCCGTAGAGCACGCCGATCCCGTTGGGGCCCAGCATCTTATGGCCGGAGAAGGCGGCGAAGTCGACGCCGAGCGCGTGAAGGTCGACCGGCTGGTGCGGCACCGACTGGCAGGCGTCCAGCACCGTCAACGCGCCCACCGCCTTGGCCCGGGCGACCAACTCGGCCACCGGGGCCAACGCTCCGGTGACATTCGAATGATGGCTGAAGGCAATGACTTTGACGTTCTTGTCGAGCTGTAAGCGAGTCCAGGTCGATGCGACCGTCGTCAGTTAGGCCGTACCAGCGGAGCGTCGCGCCGGTGCGCCGGGCCAGTTCCTGCCACGGGACCAGGTTGGCGTGGTGCTCGAGCTCGGTGGTGACGATGACATCGCCTGGGCCGACGGCGTGCTCGAACCGGTTGTCCCCGAACACGTAGGACACCAGGTTGAGCGATTCGGTGGCGTTCTTGGTGAACACCAGCTCGTCGGCGTCGGCGCCGACGAACGCGGCGATGTCGGCGCGGCCCTGCTCGTAGGCGTCGGTCGCCTCCTCCATCAGCTGGTGCGCGCCGCGGTGCACCCCGCCGTTGGAGGTGAACAGGAATTCGCGTTCGGCGTCGAGAACTTGCAGCGGCCGCTGCGACGTCGCTCCGGAATCCAGGTACGCCAACTGATTTCCGCCCCGCATCACGCGTTTGAGGATCGGGAAGTCGGCGCGGATCGCGGCGACGTCCAGTGAGGTGCGCGGAAGCTGCCCACGGTCAAGCCCCCGATGCCGCCGTCTGGGTAAAGCGCTCGTAGCCGTTCTCTTCGAGTTCGTCGGCCAGCTCCGGGCCACCCGATTCGATGATCCGGCCGCCGACGAACACGTGCACGAATTGCGGATGGATATACCGCAGGATCCGGGTGTAGTGCGTGATCAGCAGGATGCCGCCGTGCTCGGATTCCGCGTAGCGGTTGACGCCCTCGCTGACCACCCGCAGCGCGTCGACGTCCAGGCCGGAGTCGGTCTCGTCGAGGATCGCGATCTTCGGCTTCAGCAAGCCCAGCTGCAGGATCTCGTGGCGCTTCTTCTCGCCGCCGGAAAAGCCTTCGTTGACACTGCGTTCGCCGAAGGCCTGGTCGATGTCCAGGTCGTCCATCGCGGCCTTGACCTCTTTGACCCAGTGCCGCAGCTTGGGCGCCTCACCGCGCACCGCGGTAGCGGCCGAGCGCAGGAAGTTCGACATCGACACGCCCGGCACCTCAACGGGGTACTGCATGGCCAAAAACAGGCCGGCGCGGGCACGTTCGTCGACGCTCATGTCCAGGACGTTTTCGCCGTCGAGCGTGATGGAGCCCGACGTCACGCGGTATTTCGGGTGCCCGGCGATCGCGTAGGACAGGGTCGATTTACCGGATCCGTTGGGCCCCATCACCGCATGCGTCTCGCCGGAGCTCACCGTCAAGTTGACGCCGTTGAGAATGGCGATCTCGCCGCCATCCGACGGGTTCTCGACGCTGACGTGCAAGTCTTTGATTTCCAGAGTGGTCATTAGGCGGTTACTCTCGATTCGGTGATGGCCAGTTCGTGCTCGATGGCTGTCGGTCAAGCGCTCCCGTACCTCAGGTACCGCGATCTTGGCGATGATCTCGTTGAAGAAACCACGCACCACCAGTCGCCGCGCCTGCTCTTCACGGGATGCCGCGGGAACGCAGGTAGAACAGTTGCTCGTCGTCGAATCGCCCGGTGGCGCTGGCGTGTCCGGCGCCGACGATTTCGCCGGTCTCGATCTCCAGGTTGGGCACCGAGTCGGCGCGCGCGCCGTCGGTGAGCACCAGGTTGCGGTTGACCTCGAAGGTGTCGGTGCCGGTGGCCTCGGCCCGGATCAGCACGTCGCCGACCCAGACGGTGTGCGCGTCCGGCCGGCTCGAGTCCGGATCCCCTTGCAGCGCGCCCTTGTACATCGCGTTGGACTTGCAGTCGGGTTGAGCGTGATCGACCAGCAGCCGCGACTCGAGGTGCTGACCGTCGTCGGCGAAGTACAGGCCGAGCAGCTCCGCGTCACCGCCGGGCGCATCGAAGCGCACCGTGGCCGACATGCGCACCAGGTCGCCGCCGAGCGTGACGGCCACATGCCGCAGCACGGCGTCCTTGCCCAGCCGGGCGTGCTGCGCGCTGACATGCACGGTGTCGTCGGCCCAGTCGGCGATCCACACCACGGTGAGCCGGGCGGCGTCGTCGACGACGAATTCGACGTTGTCGGCGTAGGTTCCACTGCCGCGCTGGTCGATGACGACGACCGCCTCGCCCAGCTCCTCCACCCGGATCTGCAGATGCCCGTAAGCCACCGCACCCTCACCCGGGCCGGTGATCACCACCTCGACCGGATCAGCGACCTGCGTGTCGCGGGCAACGGTGATCAGCGTCGCCGAGTTGAACGACGAAAATGCCTGCGCGGCAACACGGTCGGTGGGCACACCGCCGTCGCCGAGCCGCTCGTCGCCGCGCCGCACAGTCTCGACTCGCACCCCGGGCCGTTCGCCGACGGTGATCTGCGCGCTCGCGGTCGCGTGCGCCGAGCCGTCATGCAGGCCGCGCAGCCGCCGCAGCGGGGTGAACCGCCAGAGCTCGTCGCGTCCGCCGGGGACCTCGAACGCGTCGACGTCGAAAGACGCGAACTGCTCGCCCTTGTTGGCAGCGGCGAGAGACGAACCCTCAACCGCTTCAGTCAATTTCGTCACTACCCGACCGCGCCTTCCATCTGCAGCTCGATCAGCCGGTTGAGCTCCAGCGCGTACTCCATGGGCAGTTCCTTGGCGATCGGCTCGACGAAGCCGCGCACCACCATCGCCATCGCCTCGTCTTCGGTCAGCCCGCGGCTCATCAGGTAGAACAGCTGGGTTTCGCTGACCTTGGACACGGTGGCCTCGTGGCCCATCGTGACGTCGTCCTCGCGGATGTCGACGTAGGGATAGGTGTCGCTGCGGCTGATCGTATCGACCAGCAGCGCATCGCATTTCACGCTGGAGCGCGATCCGTGCGCGCCCTTGTTGACCTGGACCAGGCCGCGGTAGGACGCGCGGCCACCGCCGCGGGCCACCGACTTGGACACGATGTTGCTCGACGTGTTCGGCGCCAGGTGCAGCATCTTGGCGCCGGTGTCCTGGTGCTGGCCCTCGCCGGCGAACGCCACCGAAAGCACCTCGCCCTTGGCGTGCTCGCCGGTCATCCAGACCGCCGGGTACTTCATCGTGACCTTGGACCCGATGTTGCCGTCGACCCACTCCATGGTGGCGCCGGCCTCGGCGCGGGCCCGCTTGGTGACCAGGTTGTAGACGTTGTTCGACCAGTTCTGGATCGTGGTGTAGCGGCAACGGCCACCGGGCTTGACGATGATCTCCACCACCGCCGAGTGCAGCGAATCCGACTTGTAGATCGGCGCGGTGCAGCCCTCGACGTAGTGCACGTAAGCGCCCTCGTCGACGATGATCAGCGTCCGCTCGAACTGGCCCATGTTCTCGGTGTTGATCCGGAAGTAGGCCTGCAGCGGGATGTCGACGTGCACGCCCGGCGGGACGTAGATGAAGCTCCCGCCACTCCACACCGCGGTGTTCAGCGCGGAGAACTTGTTGTCCCCGGCCGGGATCACGGTGCCGAAGTACTGCTTGAAGATGTCCGGGTGCTCGCGCAGCGCCGTGTCGGTGTCCAGGAAGATGACGCCCTGAGCCTCCAGGTCTTCGCGGATCTGGTGGTAGACGACCTCCGACTCGTACTGCGCGGCGACACCGGACACCAGTCGCTGCTTCTCGGCTTCGGGGATGCCGAGCCTGTCGTAGGTGTTCTTGATGTCTTCGGGCAGGTCGTCCCAGGTCGCGGCCTGCTTCTCGGTGGAGCGCACGAAGTACTTGATGTTGTCGAAGTGGATGCCTTCGAGGTTGGAACCCCAGTTCGGCATCGGCTTGCGGTCGAAGATGCGCAGCGCCTTCAGCCGGGTCTCCAGCATCCACTCCGGCTCGTTCTTCTTCGCCGAGATGTCACGGACCACCGCTTCGGACAGCCCGCGCTGGGCGCTGGCGCCCGCGATGTCGGAGTCGGCCCAGCCGTAGCCGTACCGGCCCATCGAGGCGATGGCCTCTTCCTGGGACAGCGGCTCGGCCAGCTTCTGAATCTCGGGGGTGGTCGTCATGACGACGCTCCTTGCTTGCTTGCGGTGGCTTCGACGCGGGCTGAGCGTCGAAGTGTTGACGGCTTCTCGGTGGGAGTCAGCGGCACGTGGGTGGTGCACGCGCAGTCTCCGTTGACGATGGTCGCCAGCCGCTGCACGTGGGTCCCGAGCACCTCGGCCATGGCCTGCTGCTCGGTTTCGCACAGCTCCGGAAACTCCTCGGCGACATGCGACACCGGGCAGTGGTGCTGACAAATCTGCACACCGTTGATCGGCCCGCGCACCTGTGTGGTGGTCGCGACGTAGCCTGCCTTGGACAGCGCGCCGGCGATCCGCTCGGCGGCGGCTTCGATATCGGCGTCGGCGTCCGAATCGGCCGCGTCGACACCGGACAGGATGGCGTCGATGCGCTGCCGGGCGAAGGTGCGGACCGCGTCCTCACCGCCGATCTCGCGGAGTTGACGCATCGCCGCGGACGCCAGGTCGTCGTAGCTGTGGTCCAGCTTGGCGCGGCCGCCCGCGGTCAGCCGGTAACGCTTGGCCGGTCGGCCCCGTCCCTCCTGCTGCCAGGCCGCCGCGGGAACCGACTCCGCCTCACCCGCGTCGATCAGCGCGTCAAGATGGCGTCGCACCCCGGCGGCGGACAGGCCCAGCCGGTCGCCGATCTGCCCGGCCGTGATCGATCCGGACTCCAGCAGCAACCGCACGACGGCGCTGCGAGTCTGGCCGTCGTGCGTCGAAGCAGCCGGTGCTACTTCGGCCCCTTTGACGGACTGCGGGAATTTCACAACACCAGTGTGACAAAATTCCGACGCCGGGTCCAGTGAGGCTAGCCTCCGCGTGGCTAGCCTCACTGGGACAGTAGCCCCTGGGCGGTTGATCGCAGTGCTTGGTGAGCAGCGACGGCTACGCTGCTGTGGTGACTTCTCTGACGGCTGAAGCCGCTAGCTTCGACCCCGGCCGCAGACTCTTTTCGGCTGTGCATCCGGTTGTCTCTCCGGAGCCGCCCGAAGGCCCAGCCCAGGCCCGGACTGAATGCTACGAGGCGACGCCGACAACGTTTCCGCGCGCTGCGACGGATAACCCAATTTGCCCGGCGGCGAACGCCGCTACTCCCCTAAGCACACACTGATGGCAGCCCGCCACCACACGCTGAGTTCGTCGATTGCCCGCTTGCATGGCGACGAACTGGCCGTGGGGCCGCCGCTGAACGACACCGAGCTGGTGGCCGTTCGCCGCACCCGGTTGTTCGGCGCCACCGGCACGGTGCTGATGGGCATCGGCGCGCTGGGAGCCGGGGCGCGCCCGGTGGTCCAGGATCCGACGTTCGGGGTTCGGCTGCTCAACCTGCCGTCGCGGATCCAGACGGTGTCGCTGACGATGACCACCACCGGCGCGGTGATGATGACGCTGGCCTGGCTGATGCTGGGCCGCTTCGCGCTCGGCCAACGGCGGATGTCCCGCGGCGAGCTGGACCGCACGCTGTTTTTGTGGGTGCTGCCGCTGTTGATCGCGCCGCCGATGTACAGCAAGGACGTCTACTCCTACCTGGCGCAAAGCCAGATCTGCCGATTGGGGCTCGACCCCTACAGAGTGGGCCCGGCGACCGGGTTAGGCCTCGATCACGTCTTCACGCTGTCGGTACCCAGCCTGTGGCGGGAGACCCCGGCGCCGTACGGGCCGCTGTTTTTGTGGATTGGCCGCGGAATCTCGGCGCTGACCGGCGAAAACATCGTCGCCGCGGTGCTCTGCCATCGGCTGGTGGTGCTACTCGGCGTCGGCCTGATCGTGTGGGCGACACCGCGGCTGGCCCGCCGCTGCGGGGTGGCCGAGGTCAGCGCGCTGTGGTTGGGGGCGGCCAACCCGCTGCTGATCATGCATCTGGTCGCCGGTATCCACAACGAGGCACCGATGCTCGGGCTCATGCTGGCCGGTACCGAGTTCGCGCTCCGCGGAATCGACTCCAGGCGTCCGCTGATACCCCGGCCATGGCCCGGCCTGCGGACCCATTGGCCGGACTGGGCGCCGCTGGGCATGTTGCTCGCCGGCGCGATCCTGATCACGCTGTCCTCGCAGATAAAGCTGCCGTCGTTGCTGGCGTTGGGATTCGTGGCGATGGCGCTCGCCTCGCGCTGGGGCGGCAACCTGCGGGCGTGCTTTCTAGCGGGTGGGCTGATGGCCGCGCTGGCGCTGGCAGTGATGGCCGCGGTCGGTTGGGCCAGCCGGCTCGGCTTCGGCTGGATCTACACGCTCGGCACCGCCAACGTGGTGCGCAGTTGGATGTCGCCGCCGACGCTGATCGCCCTCGGCACCGGGCAGGTGGGGATTCTGCTGGGCCTGGGCGACCACACCACGGCCATCCTGTCGCTGACCCGTGGCATCGGCGTCTTGATCATCGCGGTGATGGTCGGCTGGCTGCTGATCGCCGTGTTGCGCGGCCGACTGCATCCGGTCGGCGGGCTCGGGGTCGCCCTGGGCGGCACGGTGCTGCTGTTCCCTGTGGTGCAGCCGTGGTACCTGCTGTGGGCGATCATCCCGTTGGCCGCATGGGCGACCCGCCCCGGTTTCCGGATGGCGGTGATCGTCGTCACGATCGTCGTCGGCGTCTTCGGCCCAACCGCCAACGGCGATCGGTTCGCGCTGTTCCAGATCGTGGATGCGACCGTGGCCAGCACCGTCATCGTGGCGCTGTTGATCGCGGCGACCTACAACCGCTTGCCGTGGCGGCCGCTGCCGAGCGCCGAGCCGACCGGCGACACCGCGACGCCGGATCTGGTGCCCAGCAGCGAGACCCGGCAGCCCGCCCCGGTGCCCGGCGCATACGCTGAGTCCTCGTGAGCCAGGCCCCCGACATCCCCGTGCGGCTGCGGGGGGTGTGCAAGCAGTACGGCTCGGGGGTGACCGCTACCAGGGCCGTCTCCAACCTCGACCTCGACGTGCATGCCGCCGAGGTATTGGCGCTGCTGGGCCCGAACGGCGCCGGCAAGACGACGACGGTCGAGATGTGCGAGGGGTTCGTGCGGCCCGATTCGGGCACCATTGAAGTGCTCGGGCTGGACCCGATCGCCGACAATGCGCGGCTGCGAGCGCGCATTGGTGTGATGTTGCAGGGCGGCGGCGGCTACCCCGCGGCCCGGGCCGGCGAGATGCTGAACCTGGTGGCCTCCTACGCCGCCGACCCGCTGGACCCGCAGTGGCTGCTGACCACGTTGGGCCTGACCGACGCCGCGCGAACCACCTACCGACGGCTCTCCGGTGGGCAGCAGCAGCGGCTCGCGCTGGCCTGCGCGTTGGTCGGCCGACCCGAACTGGTCTTCCTCGACGAGCCCACCGCGGGCATGGACGCCCAGGCCCGGATATTGGTGTGGGAGTTGATCGACGCGCTGCGCCGCGACGGCGTGACGGTGGTGCTGACCACGCACCAACTCAAGGAGGCCGAAGAACTGGCCGACCGGCTGGTCATCATCGATCAAGGGGTGACGGTCGCGGCCGGCACCCCTACAGAGTTGACGCGCAGCGGCGCCAAGGATCAGCTTCGGTTCAGTGCGCCGCCGCGCCTCGACCTGTCGCTGCTGATCTCGGCCCTGCCGGAGGACTACCGGGCCTCGGAGGTGGCATCCGGTGAGTATCTGGTGGAAGGAGCGGTGGACCCGCAGGTGCTGGCCACGGTGACGGCGTGGTGTGCCCAAATCGACGTCCTGGCCACCGACATGCGAGTGGAGCAGCGCAGTTTGGAAGACGTGTTCCTGGAGCTGACCGGCCGGGAGTTACGGGCATGACCCAATCGTCCTTCCCCGCAGGCACTTTCACTCCAGACCCGCGCCCTGCCGCGGTGCCGCGGATGCTGGCCGCACAGTTCGCACTGGAGCTGAAGTTGCTGCTGCGCAACGGCGAACAATTGCTGCTGACCATGTTCATCCCGATCACGCTGCTAGTCGGGTTGACGCTGCTGCCGCTCGGATCCTTCGGCGCCAACCGCGCCGCCACCTTCGTCCCGGCGATCATGGCGTTGGCGGTGATCTCCACCGCCTTCACCGGCCAGGCCATCGCGGTCGCGTTCGACCGCCGCTACGGCGCGCTCAAACGGCTGGGCGCGACCGCGCTGCCGGTGTGGGGCATCATCGCCGGCAAATCGCTGGCGGTGGTCACGGTGGTGTTCCTGCAGGCAATCATCTTGGGCGCCATCGGGTTTGCGCTGGGCTGGCGACCACATCCGGCGGGCCTGGCGTTGGGTGCAGCCATCATCGCGCTGGGCACCGCGGGCTTCGCCGCGCTGGGTCTGCTGCTGGGCGGCACGCTGCGCGCCGAGATTGTTTTGGCGGTGGCCAACCTGCTGTGGTTCGTCTTCGCCGGACTCGGCGCGCTTACCGTGGACACCGACATGATCGCGGCACCCGTCAAGTGGGCGGCACGGCTGACCCCGGCCGGGGCGCTGACCGAGGCGCTCTCGCAGGCGATGAACGTGTCGGTGGACTGGTTCGGCGTCGCCGTGCTGGCCGCCTGGGGCGGGCTGGCCGCCCTGGCCGCGCTGCGGTGGTTCCGGTTCAGCTGACTTCGCGGCGCATTGCTCGCGACACTGCAACCACGTAGACGACACACCGGCGAAGGTGTGCGTGGTTGCAATCTCGGCGAAGCCGCCGCCCTACTACGTGGCGTAGTTTTCGTTGTCATACGATCGGTCGATGCCTGTCCGACGGTGGCTCTTGCGGCTGGTGGATCTGCTGCCCGACCCCAGCATCGGCACGCAGCGCCTCGTCGCGGCATTGGTCATCTTGACCCAGGGCGGTATCGCCGTCACCGGTGCGATCGTGCGCGTCACCGCGTCGGGATTGGGCTGTCCGACCTGGCCGCAATGCTTTCCGGGCAGCTTCACCCCGGTGGCCGTCTCCGAGGTGCCCCGCATCCATCAGGCGGTCGAGTTCGGCAACCGGATGATCACCTTCGCCGTCGTCATCACCGCGGCGCTGGCCGTGCTGGTCGTGATCCGGGCTCGTCGGCGCACGGAGGTGCTGGTGTACGCGTGGCTGATGCCGGCGTCGACCGTGCTGCAGGCGGTGATCGGCGGCATCACCGTGCGCACCGGGCTGCTGTGGTGGACGGTCGCGGTCCATCTGCTGGCCTCGATGGCGATGGTGTGGCTGGCGGTGCTGCTCTACGTCAAGATCGGCGAGCCTGACGACGGCGAGGCGACGTACGCCGTGGTGCCGCCACTGCGCTGGCTCACCGCGCTGAGCGCGACGACGATGGCCGCGGTGCTGGTGACCGGCACCCTGGTCACCGCGGCGGGCCCGCACGCCGGTGACACCAGCCCGAACCGGACGGTGCCGCGGCTGAGGATCGAGATCACCACCCTGGTGCATGCGCACTCGTCGCTGCTGGTGGCCTATCTCAGCCTGCTGTTCGGCCTGGCTTTCGGGCTGCTGGCGGTGCGGGCGCCCCGCCCGATACTGCTGCGGCTGGGCGTGCTGGTGCTGCTGGTGTTCGCTCAGGCCACCGTCGGCACCGTGCAGTTCTTCACCGGAGTGCCCGCCGCGCTGGTGGCGGTGCATGTCGCGGGCGCGGCGGCGTGCACGGCGGCCACCGCCGCGTTATGGGCGTCGATGCGAGAGCGGACCGAGCCCGAGCCGGTCCAGGGCTGACTCGACGCAGCAGCGCGAACTGCCGCTGCGCGTCGTCGCGCGCGGTGTCGTCGAGCAGCTGCCAACCCAGCTCCGGCGCAACCAGATCCAGCCCGACCAATTCGGCGTGACCCGGTCCGCCGATCACATCGGCGCGGGCGTAGAGCAGCTCGTCGGCGCCGATGCTCAGCTGGTCGGCCGCCGCTTGCAGGGCAGCCTGGCCGAGGTCCCACAGTTCGAAGTCGGCATCCACCGGCGACCCAGCGGCGAATGCGTGTGACTGTGTGCCGCCGAGGAAAACCAGCGCCGTTTGGGACGCCGCCGGGTCGGCGGCTTCGCACCGGCACCCCGGCATGCCGCAGGTCGCGCAGATGGTGTTGGCCGGCGTTCCAGGCGACCACCTCGGCCGCGTTGAGCAGGTTGCGCACTCGCCTGGCCCAGGCCAGAAACTCGTCGAGCCGGTCGGCGTAGTCGGTGACGGTCCGAAGGATCACCAGATCGGCCTGCAGCGTGTCCGGGTCGTCCCAGGACAGCCATCGGGCGTGCAGCCCGCGCTTGCGCAGCGCGGCGACCAAACCGGCGTCGTCGCCGCTTTCCGAACCGACCAGCACGATCCGGGGATGACGAATGTCGGGCCGGGCCAACTTCATGCGGACTCCATGGTTGCGGATGATAGTCACCATGCACGCAATCGAAGTCCCCGAAAACGGCGGTCCGGAAGTCCTGAGCTATGTCGAGAAGTCACAGCCCTCCCCCGGTCCCGGTGAGGTGCTGATCAAGTCCGAAGCGATCGGCGTCAATTTCATCGACACCTATTTCCGGTCCGGGTCTTACCCGCGCGAGCTGCCGTTCGTGCTGGGCACCGAGGTGGCAGGGACCGTCGCCGCTGTCGGCGACGGTGTGACCGACGCTGGGAGTCGACGACCGGGTGGTGACCGCCGCGGCGTCCGGGGCTTACGCCGAATTCGCCACCGCGCCAGCGCATTTGGTTGCGCGTGTGCCATCAGCTGTCGGTTTGGACGTGGCCGCTTCGGCGCTGTTGAAGGGCATGACGGCGCATTACCTGATCAAGTCGGTGTACCCGGTGAAGACCGGGCGACGTGGTGCTGGTGCACGCCGGGGCCGGCGGGGTGGGGCTGATCTTGACGCAGTGGGCGACCAGTCTGGGCGTCCGGGTGATCACGACGGTGTCGACACCGGCCAAAGCCGAGCTGTCCCGGCAGGCCGGCGCGACCGACGTCCTGGACTACCCCGGCGATGATGCGGACGAGTTCGGACGGCACATTCGCGAGCTGACCGCCGGGGCGGGCGTGGCCGCGGTGTACGACGGCGTCGGGGCAAGCACGTTCGACGCCAGCCTGGCCAGTCTCGCGGTGCGGGGAACGTTGGCGTTGTTCGGCGCATCCAGCGGCCCGGTTCCGCCGGTCGACCCGCAACGACTCAACGCGGCCGGCTCGGTGTACCTGACCCGCCCGACGCTGGTTCATTTCACCCGCACCGGCGATGAATTCGCTTGGCGCTCAGGGGAATTATTCGACGCGATCGCGGCGGGCTCGCTCCACGTGACGGTGAGCCGGAGGTATCCGCTGGCCGACGCCGCCCAAGCGCACCGCGACCTGGAGGGCCGCAAGACCGTCGGCTCTATCGTCTTGGCGCCATAGGCCTCATGGGTGCCCGCCCGGCTCCCAACTGCCCGGCATCATTGGCACCGTCGGCCCGCCACCGAACTCGTCGCCGGCCAGCGTGGTCAGCCCCGCTGCGTGCTCAACGGCCTCGTTGCGCACGGTGCCGGCAAAACCCAACGGTCCCGCCCCGGTCCCCGATGCCAGCGGCTCGTCGCCGGACGGCCCGCCCCAGTCCGGGTTCACCTCGACATTCATATCCATGAACTCGTCGCCGTGGTCGCGCATTTGCGCGCGACGGCGCCGCCGCGCCCGTCTCTGCTGCTGCGCAGCCGCCGCAGCCGCAGCCGCAGCGGTATCAGGCTGTGGCGCCTTTCTTTTGGCGCTGGAGCTGGCACTAGTGCTCATGCGTGAATCGAACCCGATGCCGGGTGGCCCCACTGCGTAGGGGGGAACAAAACCAGCGCCCACCGCTGCTGGCGGCGCCGGCGCCGGAGCGAAAGTGGCCGTGGTGCTTACCGCCGGAGCGGCCGGTGCCGAGGCGGGGGTCGCGGCAGGTGCCGGAGCCATCGCAGGAGCCCCAATCGATGCGACCACAGCCGGGGGCATTTCTGCGACCGGCACCATGCTGGGCACAGCTACCACCGGTGCCAGCGCCGGTGCCACCACGGGTTGAGGCAGGCCAGCCAACTCAGACAGCCCCGCGAAGCCGCCCAAAGCCCCGACGGGGGCGATCGCGAGAGCCGGAGCGATCAACGGCTGAATTAGCGGATAAAAGATAGATGGATAATCGTCGGGGCTGAGGACCAGTAGAAACGGATTACTCAGTATCCCCAACGGATTCGTCAGAAAGTTATTGATGACGCGCTCCACGAACCCTACCGGATCCTCCACCAATTCAAAGAGGTGGTCGCCCCCGAAGCCGTAGTAAAGATCCGACAGCAGGGGGAAGTTGTTCACCAACGACTCGACGATCTGCTGGATATATCCCACCGGATTCTGCAAGAAGGCTGCGACGTTGAAGTTTTGAATCAAGTTGAGTAACGACGACTGCAAGTCGGAAAGGTTGAGCGTGGACGCGTCGTGGATGAGCTGCTCAACGGCCTGGATGGCAGTGGCCCAGGCATTGCCGTAGGCCGACGCCGGGTTGACCACTGCCGGCGCCGGCTGGGTTTGCGGCGTCGACGTCACTGCGGCGCCCGAGACCGCTTGGTAGGTCGCCATCGTGGTGGCGGCCTGAACCCACATCCGCACATAGTCGGCCTCGTTGAGCGCGATCGGAATCGTGTTGATACCAAAGAAATTCGTCGCTACCAACACCCCGTGTATCGCGTGGTTGGCGGCCAGCTCGGCCAGCGTCGGCATGGCCGCCAACGCGGCGGTGTACGCCGCGGCTGCGGACTCATGCTGGGCGGCCGTGGCCGTGCTGTCGGCGCTGGCTTGCGTCAGCCACGCCAGATAAGGCACGTGTGCGGCCGCATACGACTCAGCGCTCGGCCCCTCCCATACGCCAGCCTGCACCGACGTCAACACGGTGCTCAGTTCGTCGGCCGCCGAAGCGAATTCGGCACTCAACGAGTTCCACGCCTCGGCGGCAGCCAACAACGACCCCGGCCCCGGACCACTGCTCAGCAACGCCGAATGCACCTCCGGCGGCGACGCCATCCATACCGGGGCCGTCATCGTCAGCCGCCGACGATCGAACAACGGGCTGCCGCCTCGGCAGCCGCTACCGCATCACTGGTGCCCGGCTCAGCGGCCGGGAGACAGGCCGCAAGCGCCCTGCTGGCGCACTTGTCCAAGCCGATGCCGTCCCCTCAAGCAACGCAAATGTTTGATCAGCTGGAGGTTAGCATTGCCTAAGCTAACATGTCGAGGATTCGTCAACCGGGTTCGGTCCGTCGATCTTCGGCTCCTCAAAAACACACTGACCATATTGTTCGCAGGACCATTTACGTTATGTGAGAGGATCTCTCGCTATCACAATCGACGGTAGAAGCGCCGGTCGCGCGTCGGCTACGGCGGGCACATCGCCATCGCGGTCACCAGTCCTTCAGGCCCCGACACATATCGCGGCAGGCTCCGGCACGGCTAGGCCGGGCGGAAACCGGACTCCGGCCGCGGCGGCTTCACACCGGGCGTTGCCAGCACGGTGGCGATCGCCGTAGTCAGCGGCACCGATAACGCCAGCGCTATGCCGCCGACCGCTGAGCGCACGATTTCGATCGCCACGCTCTCGCTGGTCAGCACGTCACCCAGCGACCGGTTCGCCACGGAAAACAACAACAGCAGCGGCAGCGCGCTGCCCGCGTAGGCGAGCACCAGCGTGTAGACGGTGCTGGCGATGTGGTCGCGCCCCACCCGCATGGCGCCGACGAAGATTGCCCGACGAGAATGACTTTCGCCCAGGTTGGCCAGCTCGAAGACCGTCGAGGCCTGCGTGACGGTGACGTCGTTGAGGACACCGAGCGAACCGATGATGAACCCAGCAAGCAGCAGGCCGGTGATGGACACCCGGCCCAGGTACGCGGCGACCTCGTTGCTCTGCTCTTCGGACAGGCCGGTGAGATGAGCCAATCCGATCGCGGCCCAAGACAGCAGCGCCGCCAGCAGCGAGGCCAGCGTCCCGAGCAACGCGGCGCTGGTGCGCAGGCTCACCCCATGCGCCAGATAGATCACGGCGAATAGGATCGCGGCCGATGCGACCAACGCCACCGGCACCGCCGGCTCACCGTCGCGAAGCGCCGGCAGCAGGAAAACCACCAACACCAAGAACGCGACGATGAGGCCGACCAACGCAAGCAGTCCACGCCAGCGCGCCACCGCTACGATCACCACCGCGAACAGCGCTGCGATCCCGATAAGCGACCACGTTCGCTCGTAATCGTAGAACGCGTAGTTGGTCATGCCCTGCTCATCGACTTGCCGGATGAGCCGGACATGCTCGCCGGCCGCCAGTGTCGGCTGGCCTGGCCCCTCGCCGAACTCGAGCAACGTGGCGGCCCCGGTGTTAGGCCCTGAGTCAATCGCGATCAGCGCTTGGGCGCACCGCGCACCACCGTGCGGGGCCGGCGCTGGGTGGCCCCAAACGCCGACTGCGAGGCCACCAATTGCGGAATATGCGCATCCAACGTACTCATCGCTAACATCCTTTCTCAATCCAATACCGTTGCCACACAGGCAAATTCAGCACGGTGCAAGGCAGCAAAACCCGACTACGAACCGCTGACACACGCACAAGTCGGAACTTCAGGGCTAGAAAGGGCCTACGTTCTCGAAGACGTCTTCGAGAGCCGAGCGGTCCAGACTGCATCGCATGAACTCCTCCAGAAATTCAAGTTCCTCGGGAAGAAGCTCCGGATGCGGCAGGTCCAAAACGAACACGACCCGGCGGCGGTCGGACTGCTGGAAGACCTCGTGCTCGTAAGAGTCGTCGATCTTGATGCACCTGTCTTGTTCCCAGGTGATCAGCTGGTCGTGCACACGGAACTGGACATCACGCTCGGGCACTTCGATCCCCAGGTGGTAGCGCATCCGGGTGTTTAACTCCGAGGTGTGTGGCGGCACATGCGTCTTCGGGTTCATGATCGAGAAGAACGCCATGCAGCCGATGCTGCCGATCCCAGCGTGGCTGCCCAACAACTCCGCGATCCTTGGACACTTGCGCGCGCTGTCGACCTGCAGGTTGCCGGACCCGTCGTAGAAGGGGAAAACGGTCCAGTTGCGACCGTCCGTCAGTCCGCTTCGTTGGTCCCGCGTGTCGACTTGGTAATGGTTCGGGTCGATTCCGGCGAACTCCTCTCGAAAAATGGCAACGTTCTCCTCGAGGAGTGCGCAGATCTCGTCAGCGGGCCAGACTGCTTGGCTTGTCAGATGGGCGCAGAATAGTGCGGGAATCTCGTTGTCCCAGCGGTCGCCACGTGCGACCACCTCGCGGCTGACGGGGCTGTGCAAGAGGCCGCTAGGCATCAGGTGCGAGCGGACACGCTCACGGGAGAGCCACAGGTTGTCAAAGAGGTTCTGCAGGCGGGCATCGTCTCGGTGCCGACACAGCAGCGCCAAGATACTCGCGACACTCCTCAGTTGGACGCCGGGTAGGACTTTCGAGGCGTTACCGTCCACACTGCTGGGATTGCAGTTCTAGCCGCCCCATTTGGCGCCTTCGGCTTGGTCACGGGCCAGCATCGAGGTGGTGTTGTTCTCGTGGGTCCCGGCCATCGCGCGGTAGGCCAACACCAACTGCTCCATCGCCTGATTCCACTGCGCCTGCCACGCCTGATAGCTCATCCCGGTATCACCTTGCCAGCCCGCCTGCAACGCCGCCTGCTCACTGGCGATATCAGCGCCCAGGCTCTGCAACGTGCCCGCATAGCCGGCCATATCGGCGGCATGCGCCAGCATCGCCGGATAGTTGTACATGATCTGCGACATCACAAATCCCTTCGTCGAAGCCGATATCGGGTGTCAGAAGCCGGGGTAGCTACCGGCCGCAGCGGAATCAGCGGCGACATAGGTACCCGCGGCATCCCCAATGTTGGCCTGGGCCACATCCAGCAAGCTATTGATTTTCGCTGCAGCCGCGACGAAGCGGGCGTGGGCGCCCTGAAATGCCGCCGCAGACTCTCCAGCGTGAAATGCCTGCGCCGACATCGCTTCCTGCTCGGCCTGACCGATCGTCGAGCGCATCAACCCCGCCTTAGCGGAAAACGCCGACTGCGACGCCACCAACTGCGGAATGTGAGCATCCAACATACTCATCGCTAAAGTCCTTTCTCAATCGAATACCGTTGCCACACCGCCACACTCAGCTGTGTTCTCCCTCTCCCGTCGGCGTCTCGGGATCCCAGGTCTTGGGCAGCATCGGCATCGTTGGGCCTCCACCGAACTCGTCCTCGGAAAGCGTAGCCAATCCCGCCGCCTGCGCGCTGTCCTTCGACACCGTTCCGGCAAATCCCAGGTTCCCCGCACCTCGATCCGAGGCCACCGTCGATGCGACTGGCTCGCCTGGCGGAGCGCCCCAGTCCGGGTCGACGTCGATATTCATATCCATGTACTCGTCGCCGTACCCGCGTTGCCTCTGCCGCCGTCGCCGCCGCACCCGCCCCGACGCCGCGGCTGCGGCCGCCGCCACGGCCGGCGCGATCGCCTTCGCGGAACCACGCGACGTCGGCTCCTGAGTTTTGGCGCCGAGACTCATCCCCGAGCGGGCCCCGATACCGGGAGGACCCACAACGTAGGGGGGCGCAAAACCCGTGCCACCCGCGGCCGGCGGTGGTGTCGGTGCTGCGGGATTGGCAACGGTGCTGGTCGCGGACGCGGGAGAAGTGCCTGGGGGCGTGCCTGGGGCGGCGCCGGCAACACCTAAGGGGGTCGGGGCCGTACTGGTCGCCGGCAACACCGGGGGCGGAGCCGGCACGGGTGTCGGAGCGGCGGTCGGCGGCGGAATGGCAGCTAGGCCCGCTAGTCCGGCAGCGCCGACTCCGGGAAGGGCGAGCGCGGGGCTGGCCACGACCGCCAGTGCCAGGGGATTCGAGACCAGGTAGACAAGAACTTCCTCGATGTGAATTGGAATGTCGAACAGCTCCCAGCTGAAGAAGTACTGAAATGCCTCTACCGGGTTTTGCACGAAGTACGTGCCGAACTGTTGAGCATCTTCGAAGAGTTCGAGCGCTCGAACGAGCCAAAATATCGGCATGCCCGCGTTCGTATAGGTGTCGTAGGTGGCTCCGTTGACGGTGCCCGCGGCGGGGTTCCACGTGACGCCGAAGTACTGCAGGAAATCCGCGACCCAGTTATCGAAGAAGTAGTCGAGCTTCGGGTCGTGGGCAGTTAGGACGTTGCTCACGCCGAACTCTTTCAAGAAGTTCTGCAGCCATTGCGGAATCCCCAGCGGGTTGTCGCCGGAGATTTGATCGACGGAGAGACCGGCAGACTGGGCCGCTTCAGATTTCACGATTGGCGGCGCCGCCGTGGTTGCCGGCGTCGACGCCAACGCCGCGCTGGACACCGCTTGATAAGTGCTCATCGTGGTAGCGGCCTGAACCCACATCCGCACATAGTCGGCCTCGTTGAGTGCGATCGGAATGGTGTTGATCCCAAAGAAATTCGTTGCCAGCAACACCCCGTGAATCATGTGGTTGGCGGCCAATTCGGGCAGCGTCGGCATCGCCGCCAACGCAGCGGTGTAGGCCGTCGCCGCGGTCTCATGCTGCGCAGCCGCGGCGGCACTGTCGGCGCTGGCCTGCATCAACCAGGCCAAATACGGGACGAACGCAGCCACAAACGACTCCGCACTCGGCCCCTGCCACGCGCCGGCCTGCACTTCGGCCAAGAGCGCGCTGAGTTCCTCGGCCACCGAGGTGTATTCGGTGCTCAGTGAGTTGTACGCCCCCGCTGCCGCCAGTAACGAGCTGGGCCCGGGGCCACTGCTCAACAACGTCGAATGCACCTCCGGCGGTGCGGCCATCCAGATAGGTGCCGTCATTCGTCAGTAGCCCGCAATGTGATACGACGACGCCGCCGCAGCATCACGTGCCGCATAGCCGGCGCCCGAATCGCCCACCCCGACACCGGCGCGACCAAGCTCTTCCGCGCCTTGGGCCACCGCCGCTGAATGTTCGCCGCCGCGAACGCTGAACCCGGCCGCGTTCTGCAACGACACCGGATCCGCGGCAGGAGGCGCCACAACCGTGATCAGCGGGGCCGCACCGGCATTGGCAGCGGCCAGACGCGCGGTCAACGCTTCGATCGCTGCACTGGCACCGGCGAGACCTTCGGGAACGACGCGCAACGTCATGACAGCTACTCCTCGGTCATGGGCCAATGCCCGAGATGAATATGATTTTCAATAACACTAATACCACACGGCCGCGGGATTAGAAACTTGATAGCGGTGTGTTGGCGCGTGAGGCCGGCCAACTGCTCTAGAGGTGCGTCGCGAGTGCGCGATAGCCTGGCTCGGCGAAGCGCTCGGCGGCTTCCCTGATCGCGTCGGTCATCGGGCGCCGCTCCCGGGCGTCGCCAGAAAATTCCCGAGGCGCTGCATCCTTGGAGTAGAACCGGGACTCGTCGGTCATGCGTTCGATTGCCGCGGCGTCGGTCTCAATCACGAAATGCGGGGCCACCCGCTGCCAGATCGCGGCGGGCAGGTCGGCGTAGTCGACGCAGAGCCGCCGATCCGGATCGGTGGCGGCCGACCACAACATCGCGCCGAGCGCACGAGCCGCGAACTCGACGCGCCCGCTCGCCGGAACCGCCGCCGGATCAAGGCCGAAAAGCCGCGCGGTCCGCGGCGGGGTAGCCCCGAGCCCAAGCCAGCCCGGCGGATTGGCCAGCAGCGAGGCCATGACCTGCGCGGGGTCGCGCTGGACCCAGACCCACGGGGTCTCCGGAAACGCGGCTGCCAGGATTTCTCGGCGGCGGATGTTCCAGCTGGTGCACTTGAGCATCAGTTGCCGCTCGTCACCGTGTCGGCATCGGCCCAGCGCACGCACCAAGAGCCGGACCAACCGGACCAGCGTGGGGCCGTCGACCCGATCGGGGTCAAGCCCGAGAAGCGCGTTGAGCGGCGACGGCTCGGCGATCACCACGACACCGGGGAGCGTGGCCAGGAGTCGGGACACCAGCGTCGACCCGCAGCGCGAGAGGTGAAAGATCATGCCCGCCGGCTCGAGCGACGGCTCACTATCGAGAGCGAGCAGCGCATCGAGTCCGGTTCTGACGAGCGGGCGGGCTCGCGGGCCGGTGGACCACCGGGCGAGGGTCTGGTCGAAAAACGGTTCGACGAAGCGTTCCGCCGAAAGATCAGCCCAGTCGACCATCGGTGTGGGCCCGGAGAAGTCGAATCGGATCGGCGTCCAGCGGGCCAGGTCGGCGATCTCCATCAGTCGTCGGCTAGCCGGACGAGGAATCCGCTCACGATCAGCGATCGGGCAAGCTCGACCTGCTGCCTCTCGCTCAGCCCGGGCAGATCGCCAATCCGGAACGGCTCGGTGCTTCGCGAGACGAACTCCATCGCAGCTTTATGGTCTGGGCCGGCGGCCACCGACAAACTTGCGAATTGCAACGTGACGCCGCCGGGTTCGGTCTTCACTGAGGAATAGAGCGGTTGGTACTTGCGCACCAGTGTTTCCCCGTCGATTCCGGCGGCGTTGGCGATTGGCCCGACCGGTGGGCACAGGCCACGCCGTACCAAGACGTCCGCCAGTAATTCGAGACTGCCGGCCATTGCGCCCGAATCATCAACTATTCCAACAGCTTCCCGCACCAGGCCGCGCAGTGTCGCGTCCAGGTCCGCATCATCGAGATGCCGCGCCGGCAGACGGGCGTTCAGCCGGTCATCGCGCCAGCTCTGCGAGTAAAGCGCCCCGATGGCAAGCATGAGCACGGTCGGTGCGTGGATACCGACGGTCAGATGGATGGATTGCTCTGAGGTTGTCTCGGCGGAATGAACCCGGCCGCGTGGCACGTACAGCACGTCGCCGGCCTCGAGGCGCACGTCGGTGGGGGCAGGGAGACCGTCCGCATCAACCGCCTTGTCCTTCTCGCGCTGGATCTCTCGCGGCGGGCGGTCGGCGCCGAGGTAGAGATGCCAGATCTTCGAGCCCTGGACCTGCAGGATCAACACGTCGTGGTCGTCGTAGTGGGGAGCCAGACCCGTCTGACCTGGTGGAGTGATGTAGGTGTTGACCTGTATCGGGAAGTTCAGCTCGACCTCGATCGAGCGGGCCACCGTCCCGACCGCCCGGACGTATTTCTCGACGCCGTCCAACACGATCGTGTAGCCCTCGGCGAAGTCGTTGCGGATACCGGCAACATCGAGGCTGCCGTCAGGCAGCAGGTAGTTGTCGGATCCCCTTTTGTCCCTTCCCTTTACCAGCCGCACCGCCGATGGCTCGAGGCGAAACAACTCCAGCAATTCGTCGACCGTCGACGGTCCGGGCAGGAGACCGTCGAAATAGCCCTGAGTTCCCTCGCTGGATGTGGTGATGGGTCTCTGCCCAGACCTCGTCGAGAAAGGTTTCGACGGACATCGGCTCAAGCAACCAGGCGAGCGAGAACTCGGCGTTAACGCCCGACGAGCGTTCCCGCATCAGTCGTGGTCTCCGCCTTCTTCCGCCTCTGCGTTCCACGTGCCCGGCACCATCGGCATCGTGGGGCCGCCGCCAAAGTCACCGTCGGCGAGCGTGATCAAGCCCGCCGCGCGTGTGACGGTCGCCTTGCCCACGGTGCCGGCAAAGCCTAACCGGCCACCGCCCTGATCGGAGGCCATCGACTCCCCGCCCGGCGGCTCGCCCCAGTCCGGGTCGACAGTGATATTCATTTCCATAAACTCGTCACCATACCCGCGCAGGCCCGCCCGCCGTCGCCTGCGCGCGCGCCGGTCTGCCTGCGCAGAGGCTGCCGCTAGCACCGCTGCGGCCTCGGGCTCAGACCCTTTCTTCCTCGCGCCGGAGCCGGCACCGGCACTCATCCCGGTACCGACCCCGATGCCCGGCGGCCCCACGGCGTAGGGAGGCACAAATCCCGGCCCACCCGCGCTGGAGGCGACGGCGGCGCGGCACCGGCGACAGTGCTCGCCGTCGGCGCGGGAGTCGGCGCCGCTGTCGTGCCGGGGGCGGTGCCGCCCGAAACGCCCACTGCGACAGGGCTACTCGTCGCCGCCGGCAAGCTGGATGTCTGCGGCGCCGGCGCGGGCGATACGTCAGGGGCTGCGGCCGCTTCAAGTTGGATGCCGCCGAGCCCACCCAGTCCGGCCAAACCGCCCGCCGCGCCGGCCGGCACGGCGAGAGGAAGTGCCAAAACTTCGGGGTAGTACGCAACGAATTGAAGCGCGTGGCCGAACTCGTCTGATGCCACTCCGACAACGTCGTACTCCAGCTGCAGCAGCCCTTGCGCCGGGTTCTGTCCGATGAGTTGGATGTCCCTCTGCAATGTCTGGGTGACCTCGAGGACTCGATTGATGATCCAACTCAACTGGTACGGATTGCCGGAGTCATTGTCGACAATCGGCAGGATCCCCTTGTCGGCGATGCCCCCGCCACCGTAGATGCCATCGGCAGGCCGAGGGTTCACGATTTGTGGTGCGACATCGGTCTGCGGCGCCGAGGCCACTGCCGTGGTGGCGACGGCTTGATAGGTGCTCATCGTGGTCGCGGCCTGGATCCACATCCGCACGTAGTCGGCCTCGTTCAGCGCGATCGGAATCGTGTTGATCCCAAAGAAATTCGTCGCCACCAAGACCCCGTGAACGATGTGGTTGGTGGCCAACTCCGGCAACGTCGGCATCGCAGCCAATGCCGCGGTGTAGGCGCCGGCAGCGGTCTCATGTTGGACGGCCTCCGACGCGCTTTTTGCGCTGGCCTGAGCCAGCCATGCCAGGTACGGAACGTGTGCCGCCACGTACCGCTCGGCACTGGGGCCCTGCCACGCGCCGGCCTGCACCGCCGCCAAGGTCGCGCTGAGTTCCTCAGCGACCGAGGCGTATTCGGTGCTCAGCGAGTTCCACGCGCCGGCGGCAGCCAGCAACGACCCGGGCCCCGGGCCGCTGCTCAGCAACGCCGAATGCACCTCCGGTGGCGAAGCCATCCACACCGGCGCCGTCATCCGCCGCCCATACCCTCGGCGGCTGGGCGGTCAAGGCCGTCGCCAGCCACCAGTGAGATCACGTCGGGCATTCAATACGACGCAGTGTCGTAGTACAAGACGGGATGCGGGTAGGGGGTATTGGCTGGTCAGGGCACCGCGCCGGACGTGCCGCCAGCGATCAGGCGCGGAGCAGGGTCGGCAGCGCCATCGCGGAGTCGAGCGCCAACGCGCAGAACACCACTGCCAGATAGTTGTTCGACTGCAGGAACAGCCGCAGCGGCTTGACCGGCTCACCGCGGCGCACTCCCGCGTAGAGCTGATGCGCCATCACCAAGAACCATGCCCCGGCCACCACCGCGACCGCGGTGTACAGCCATCCGGCTGCCAGCGCCAGCACCAGCGTCGCGGCCACCGTCAGCCAGGTGTAGATCAGGATCTGCTTGGTGACTTGCCGCTCGGTCGCGACGGCCGGCAGCATCGGCACGCCGGCCGCTTTGTAGTCCTCCTTGTACCGCATGGCCAGTGCCCAGGTGTGTGGTGGCGTCCAGAAGAAGATGATCGCGAACATCGCCAGCGCCGGCCAACCGATCGTGCCGGTGACCGCCGACCAGGCGATCATCACCGGCATGCAGCCGGCCGCCCCGCCCCAGACCACGTTCTGCGAGGTCCGGCGCTTGAGCAACAGGGTGTAGACGAAGACGTAGAACGCGATCGTGGCCGCCGCCAGCAGCCCCGACAGCAGGTTCGTTGTCCACCACAACCAGAAGAACGAGGCGATACTCAACACCAGCCCGAACACCAGGGCGTTCCTGGTGGGCACGGCGGCCCGCGCCAGCGGCCGCCGGGCGGTCCGCTTCATCACCTTGTCGATGTCGGCGTCGGCCACACAGTTCAGCGTGTTGGCGCCGCCGGCGGCCAGCATCCCGCCGATCAGCGTATTCAGGATCAACAGCGGGTTCACCGTGCCGCGGTCGGCGAGCAACATGGCCGGAATTGCGGTGACCAGCAGCAGCTCAATGACCCGAGGCTTGGTCAACGCCAGATAAGCCAGCAAAGTGGTGCCGACTCGCCTCGGCGCAACGCGCTCGCGAATGCTCACGCAATGGCTCCTCGGATCACAGCGGCGCGCAGCTTCTACTACAGGCGATGGTAGACCGCGCGCTCGCGCGGCTCCTAGTGCAGGGTCGACTCACAACAATTTGCCGGGATTTCACGTGCTACTGGACCTGCACCGACGTAGGGTCCGGCACTAGGGTGGAGATCGATCACGTTGTCGACCCGAGGACCACGTTTGTGACCACACTCGAAGACATCTCGACCCTTACCCAGCCGCACCATCCCGATGACTGGACCGATATCGATTCGGCCGCGGTGGACACCGTCCGGGTGCTGGCCGCCGACGCGGTCCAGAAAACGGGCAACGGCCATCCCGGGACGGCAATGAGCTTGGCCCCGTTGGCCTACACGCTGTTTCAGCGGACCATGCGCCACGACCCGAACGACACCCACTGGCTGGGCCGCGATCGGTTCGTGCTGTCGGCCGGGCACAGCAGCCTGACCCTCTACATCCAGCTCTACCTCGGCGGATTCGGACTGGAGCTCTCCGACATCGAATCGCTGCGCACCTGGGGATCGAAGACTCCCGGACATCCGGAATTCCGGCACACCAGGGGCGTGGAGATCACCACCGGCCCGCTTGGCCAGGGTCTGGCGTCGGCGGTCGGCATGGCGATGGCGTCGCGTTATGAACGCGGCCTGTTCGATCCGGACGCCGCCCCGGGGACCAGCCCGTTCGACCACTACATCTATGTGATCGCCTCCGACGGCGATATGGAGGAAGGCGTGACCTCCGAAGCGTCGTCGCTGGCCGGGGTCCAGCAGCTTGGCAACCTCATCGTGTTCTACGACCACAACCAGATCTCGATCGAGGACGACACCAACATCGCGCTGTGCGAGGACACCGCGGCCCGCTATGAGGCCTACGGCTGGCACGTGCAGCGCGTCGAGGGCGGCGAGAACGTCGTCGGCATCGAGGAGGCCATCGCCAACGCGAAGGCCGTCACCGACCGGCCGTCGTTCATCTCGTTGCGGACCATCATCGGTTATCCGGCACCCAAATCGATGAACACCGGCAAGGCGCACGGCGCGGCGCTCGGCGACGAGGAAGTCGCGGCCGTCAAGAGGATCCTCGGCTTCGATCCGGACAAGACCTTCGAGGTGCGCGACGAGGTGATCGCTCACACCCGCAAGCTAGTGGAGCGGGGCAAGGAAGCGCACGAAAAGTGGCGTCCCGAATTCGAAGGGTGGGCGCAGCGCGAGCCCGAACGCAAAGCGCTGCTGGAGCGGCTGACCGCCCAAAAGCTGCCCGACGGGTGGGACGCCGACATCCCGCACTGGGAGCCGGGCGACAAGGCGCTGGCGACCCGCGCCGCGTCCGGCAAGGTGCTGAACGCGGTGGGCCCGAAGCTTCCCGAGTTGTGGGGCGGCTCGGCCGACCTGGCGGGCAGCAACAACACCACGATGGATAACGTGAAATCCTTTGGCCCGCCATCGATTACGACGAAGGACTACACGGCGGACTGGTACGGTCGCACCCTGCATTTCGGCATCCGTGAGCATGCGATGGGCGCGATCTTGTCCGGCATCGTGTTGCATGGCCCGACCCGCGCCTACGGCGGGACGTTCCTGCAGTTCTCCGATTACATGCGCCCGGCGGTGCGTCTGGCGTCGTTGATGGACATCGACACCATCTATGTGTGGACGCACGATTCGATCGGCCTCGGCGAAGACGGCCCGACCCATCAGCCGATCGAGCACTTGGCGGCGCTGCGCGCCATCCCGCACCTGTCGGTGGTGCGCCCGGCCGACGCGAACGAGACGGCCTACGCCTGGCGCACGGTCCTGGCCCGCGGCAACGGAAGCGGTCCGGTCGGGTTGATCCTGACCCGCCAGGGTCTGCCGATCCTCGAAGGCACCAACTATGAAGGCGTAGCCAAGGGCGGATACATCCTGGGCGACGACGGCGGCGAAGAACCAGACGTGGTGTTGATCGCCACCGGCTCCGAGGTCCAGCTCGCGGTTGAGGCGCAAAAGTTGTTGGCGGACAAGGACATTATCGCGCGCGTGGTGTCGATGCCGTGCGTCGAATGGTTCGAGTCCCAGCCAGAGGATTACCGCGACAGCGTGCTGCCGCCGTCGGTGTCGGCCCGCGTCGCTGTGGAGGCAGGCATCGCGCAGAGTTGGCACAAGCTGGTCGGCGACACCGGCAAGATCGTTTCGATCGAGCACTACGGGGAATCCGCCGATGCGAAGACCTTGTTCCGCGAATTCGGGTTCACCCCGGAAGCCGTCGTCGACGCCGCCGAACGAACAATCGACAACTAAAAGAAGGAAATCCGATGACACAGAATCCCAACCTCGCCGCCCTCAGTGCCGCAGGCGTGTCCGTGTGGCTCGACGACTTGTCCCGACAGCGCTTGCAGTCCGGGAACTTGCAGGAGCTGATCGACACCAAGTGCGTCGTCGGTGTCACCACCAACCCGTCGATCTTTCAGAAGGCGCTGGCGGAGGGCGACGCTTACGACGCCCAGCTGGCCGAGCTCGCCGAGCGCGGTGCTGACGTGGACGCCACGATCCGCACGGTGACCACCGACGACGTCCGCAACGCCGCCGACGTGCTGAGGCCGCAATGGGAGGCCTCCGACGGGGTCGACGGTCGAGTGTCGATCGAGGTCGACCCGCGGCTGGCGCACGACACCGACAAGACCGTCGCGCAGGCCGTCGAGTTGTGGAAGATCGTCGACCGGCCCAACGTGCTCATCAAGATCCCGGCCACCAAGGAGGGGCTGCCGGCCATCAGCGCAACGCTGGCAGAAGGGATTTCGGTCAACGTCACGCTGATCTTCTCGGTTGAGCGCCACCGCGAGGTGATTGACGCCTACCTCGACGGGCTGCAGCGGGCCAAAGCGGCCGGTCACGACCTGTCCAAGATTCATTCGGTCGCATCGTTTTTCGTCTCGCGAGTGGACACCGAGATCGACAAGCGCTTGGAAAAGATCGGCTCGGCCGACGCGCTGGCGCTGCGCGGCAAGGCCGGCGTGGCCAATGCTCAGCTGGCGTACGCGGCCTACCAGGAAGTGTTCGTGGGTGGCGACCGTTACGGACAGCTCGAGGCCGACGGGGCACGGGTGCAGCGCCCGCTCTGGGCGTCCACCGGTGTCAAGAACCCCGACTACTCCGACACGCTCTACGTCACCGAGCTGGTCGCACCGAACACCGTGAACACCATGCCGGAACCGACGATTGACGCGGTCGCCGACCACGGCGTCATCACCGGCGACACCGTCACCGGCACCGCTTCGGCCGCCCAGGAGGTGTTCGACAACCTGGAGGCGGTCGGGATCGACTTGACCGACGTCTTCCTCGTGCTGGAAAACGAAGGCGTCGATAAGTTCGAGGCGTCCTGGAAAGAGCTTCTGGAGGAGACCCAGAAACAGCTTAGCTCCGCCGACAAATGAGCCCGGCCGGCAGCCGGCCCGGCGCCGGGCAGTGGCAAAATCCGTTGCGGGACAAGCGGGATAAGCGGCTGCCTCGAATCGCAGGGCCGTGCGCCACGGTGATCTTCGGTGTCACCGGCGACCTGGCCCGCAAGAAGGTGGTACCGGCCATCTACGACTTGGCCAATCGCGGGCTGCTGCCACCTTCCTTCTCCCTGGTGGGTTTCGCTCGGCGCGACTGGGAAACCCAGGATTTCCGCAAGGTGGTGTACCAGGCCGTCAAGGACCACTGCAGGACACCGTTTCGGGAGGAGAACTGGGAGCGGCTGGCCGAGGGATTCCGTTTCGTACCAGGCTCTTTCGACGACGACGACGCGTTCGCCCGGCTCGCCGAGACGCTGGAGAAGCTCGATGCCGAGCGCGGCACCGGCGGCAACCACGTCTTCTACCTGGCGATCCCGCCCAACTCGTTCCCGGTGGTGTGCGAACAACTGCACAAGTCCGGACTGGCCCGCCCGCAAGACGGCAGATGGAGCCGGGTGGTCATCGAGAAACCATTCGGCCACGACCTGCACAGCGCATGCGAACTCAACCAAACGGTCAACGCCGTGTTCCCGGAGGAGGCGGTCTTCCGGATCGACCACTACCTCGGCAAAGAGACGGTGCGGAACATCCTGGCGCTGCGGTTCGCCAATCAGCTGTTCGACCCGATCTGGAACGCGCACTACGTCGACCACGTGCAGATCACTATGGCCGAAGACATCGGGCTGGGTGGCCGGGCCGGCTACTACGACGGCATCGGCGCGGCCCGCGATGTCATTCAGAACCATCTCATGCAGTTGCTGGCGCTGACCGCAATGGAAGAGCCGGTCAGCTTCAACCCGTCGGCGCTGCAAACCGAGAAGATCAAAGTGCTGTCAGCAACGCAACTCGCCGAACCGCTCGATGAGACCACCAGCCGAGGCCAATACACCGGGGGTTGGCAGGGCGGGGAGAAAGTCGTCGGACTGCTCGACGAGGAAGGGTTCGCCGCGGACTCCACCACCGAGACGTTCGCCGCCATCACCCTGGAGGTCGATACCCGTCGCTGGGCTGGTGTGCCGTTTTACTTGCGGACCGGAAAACGGCTGGGCCGCAGGGTGACCGAGATTGCGCTCGTCTTCAAACGGGCCCCACATCTGCCATTCGACGCCACCATGACCGACGAGCTGGGCGCCAACGCCATGGTCATCCGCGTGCAGCCGGACGAGGGGATCACCCTGCGGTTCGGCTCCAAGGTGCCGGGCACCGCGATGGAGGTCCGCGATGTCAACATGGACTTCTCCTACGGCTCGGCGTTCGCCGAAGAATCGCCAGAGGCCTACGAACAGTTGATCCTCGACGTGCTACTCGGCGAGCCATCCCTGTTTCCGGTTAACGCGGAGGTCGAATTGGCTTGGGAAATTCTCGATCCCGTTCTGGACAACTGGGCAGCACACGGTAAGCCCGACCCCTATGAGGCCGGCACCTGGGGCCCGGAGTCATCCTTTGAAATGCTGCGCCGCAGCGGCCGGGAATGGCGGCGGCCATGATCGTCGATCTGCCCGATACGACCACCACGGCGGTCAACAAGAAACTTGATGAGCTGCGCGAAAGGGCCGGTGCCGTCACGATGGGACGGGTGCTGACGCTGATCGTCGCGCCGGACAGCGAAGATGTGCTGGAGGAGTCGCTCAAGGCCGCCAACGATGCCAGCCATGAACACCCCAGCCGGATCATCGTCGCGATGAGAGGCGATCCGTACGCCGACGAAGCGCGCCTGGACGCACAACTGCGCGCGGGCGGCGACGCCGGCGCGACCGAGGTCGTGGTGCTGCGGCTGTCCGGGCCGCTCTCTGGCCACGCCGCCAGCGTGGTCATCCCTTTCCTGCTCCCCGACATCCCGGTGGTGGCATGGTGGCCCGACATCGCCCCGGCGGTGCCCGCCCAAGACCCGTTGGGCAAGTTGGCGATTCGGCGCATCACCGACGCAACCAATGGCGTCGATCCGTTGTCGGCAATCAAAAACCGGCTACCGGGGTACACCGCAGGCGATACCGACCTGTGCTGGGCGCGTATCACCTACTGGCGGGCGCTGCTGACCTCCGCCGTCGATCTGGCACCCCACGAACCGATCGACTCGGCACTGGTTTCCGGTTTGAAGACGGAGCCCGCGCTTGACATTTTGGCGGGCTGGCTGGCCAGCCGGATCGATGGTCCGGTGCGCCGGGCGGTCGGCGAACTCAAAGTCGAGTTGACACGCAAGAGCGAGACCATCGTGTTGAGCCGTCCTCAAGAAGGCAGGACGGCCACCCTGAGTCGGACGGCCAAGCCGGATGCTTTGCTTCCGTTGCCGCGCAGGGAAACCGGTGAATGCCTGGCCGAGGATCTGCGACGGCTGGATGCCGACGAGATCTTTTTCGACAGCGCTCGAAGGTATCGACCGGGTGGAGTACGCGTGAGCAGCATCAGCGTCGAGACGTTCGCCGACAGCGACGCGCTGGTCGCTGCCGCGGGCGAGCGACTGATCGGGGTCATCGAGGCGGCCGTTGCCGCGCGCGGGCGGGCGCAGATTGTGCTGACCGGCGGCGGCAACGGCAACCGGCTCATGAGCTATCTCCGCGCGCAGGCGGGACGAGTCGACTGGGCCAAGGTGCATCTGTTCTGGGGCGACGAGCGTTACGTCACCGAAGACGACGACGAACGCAACGACAAGCAGGCCCGTGAGGCGTTGCTTAGTCACATCGAGATCCCGGCACGCAACGTGCACGCGATGCCGGCCAGTGACGGCGAGTTCGACAGTGATCTTGCTGCCGCCGCACTGTCCTACGAGCAGCTCCTGGCCGCAAACGCCGAACCCGGTGAGCCCGCACCGAATTTCGACGTTCATCTGCTCGGCGTGGGACCCGAAGGCCACATCAATTCGCTGTTCCCGGACACGCCCGCCGTTCGGGAAGCCACCCGACTGGTGGTCGGCGTCGAGGATTCACCGAAGCCGCCGCCGCTGCGAATTACGTTGACGCTGCCAGCAATCCGGCGGTCTCGCGAGGTCTGGTTGTTGGTGTCCGGGGCGGCGAAAGCCGAAGCGGTGGCCGCCGCGATCGGCGGCGCAGACCCGGTGTCGGTGCCGGCCGCCGGTGCAGTCGGCCGGGAGGGCACGGTCTGGTTTCTCGACACCCAGGCCGCGGCGAAGCTTCCTGCCGATTAGCTACGCCGCTCGGCCAGCCGATCGGCATAACCACGCGCATAGTCCTCTAGCCGTCGGATGGTGTTGGGTTGCGCGGAGCGGTGATGGTCGCAGTGTCTGGGTTGCATACCCAATCAGATGCCGATTCGGTTCCGGGGGTTCCCCGCCGGGCGGTAATAATGAGCGTCATGGCAGACAAAAGCGCCGGCGACCGACCTGCAAGGCAGCGGATCAAGACGCTCACCCAGGCGGCAATGAACGCCGACGTCACCGTGAACCAACTGGAAGACGTGTTGGGCGGCCTGGGCGACACCCTGACGGACCTCAACAACTCGCTCTCGAACTTGAATGGTGCGGTGGAGCGCCTCGACGGCGGCCTAGACCACTTCGAGGCCACCCTGAGCAGGATTGATGACCTGATGAAACGGCTGGTTACGCTTGTCGCGCCGGTCGAGGCCATCGTCGAGCGAATCGACTACATGGTGGGCGTGGGCGAGACGGTGATGTCGCCGCTATCAGCGGCCGACCACGCAGTGCGGAACCTGGTGAATTCGCTACGGAATCGGACGGCGCGCTAAACGGTGCCGGACGCCTACCCGGCTTCAGCTGCTCCCTACGCTGACGGAACCGGTCTGCCGTGGGACGTCCCGGTTTCCGACGCCGTGGCGGCGATCGCGGCGGCCCGCGCCAGACACGGCGACACTTTCGCCGTGCACAGCGGTCGGGATCATTACCTGTTCACGTTCTCCCCGACCGGCGTCGAATCGTTCTACGGGCTGCCCGAGGAGACAGCCAGTAAAGGCGTCGCCGACTATTTGATGCTGCGCCGCAAACTCCCCGACGAGATCTTCGACGGACGGCGCATCCTGCCCGGCACGCTGTTCCGCCGCGACGACGTCGCCGGCTATTTGGCCAACCTGGATTGTGCGCTGAGACAGACCACCGCCGAGTTGGGATCGGCGGGCTCGCTGGACGTCTTCGACCTGACCCGCCGACTCGGGCACCGGATGGGACTCGCCTCCTGGGCCGGGCCCGGATCGGCCGAAGGTGAGGCGTTTGAGCGGCTGGTGCGGGCCTTCGACATTCTCGACGGTTCCGAGGCGTTCGTGCATCCCGACGCGATGGCGGCGGTCGCCGCCTCGAACAAGCGAGCCGAGCGCGCGGCGCTCGACGAGGTCGCCGATATCGTCGCGGCGGCTGTGCGCCGCTTGGACGCGGGCGGCATAGAAGACTCGGGCCTGTTCGGCAGGATCGTCGACGCCTGGAATTCGGAAGCACCCGACCACCGCATGCGCGGAATCGCGTTCGACGTCGCGCTGATTCACATCGCCTCAATGTCCAATCTGGCCCCCGCACTGGGGTGGGCGTTGGTCGACCTGCTTGAGCACCCTTCCCACCTGGCACGCGTCGTTGCCGGCGACGCCGACCTGGCGCAGCGCTGCGCGCTGGAGTCCACCCGCCTGGCGCAGCGCTCGATCATGTCCCGCACTGTGCTGTCCCCGGTCTGTTTGGACACCGGCGAGGTCAGCTACCAGGTGCCCCAGGGATGGACGATCGCCACGTTGCTGCCTCTGCTCAACACCTCCGTCGCGCCGGGGCTGGAAATCTGGGACCCAGACCGGTGGACCCGGCACAGACTGACCGACGAGAAGGCGCTCCCCTCGCCCATGTTGGTGACGGCGTTCGGCCACGGACGACATTCCTGCCCGGCGCAACCGTTTTCGCTCTCGGCGATGACGGCGGCAATGACGCACTTGTTCGGCCGCTACCGGATGACGCCGGGTTGGACGACACACCCGCGGCCGGTGCCGGCCCAGATCGGTGGCGTGGCACGGGCGGACGGGGCCTGCCGGCTCGACTATGTCGGCGGCTGAGGCCACACCAGCCACGTCTGCCGCTGAGGCGCTGCGAGTGTGCGGCTAGACGCACACTGGGCGCCGAGTGTGCGGCTGGCCGCATGTTGGGCGAGCAACAACGAGTTAGCCGCTGTTGCGCAGCGCGCTGGCAAGCCCGTTCATGGTCAGCAGGATCCCACGCTGCACCAGCTCGTCGTCGTCGCCGGAGCGGTAACGGCGCAGCAGCTCCACCTGCAGGTGGTTCAGCGGCTCCAGGTACGGGAAACGATTGAACACCGAACGCGCCAGTGCCGGGTTGTCGGCGAGCAGGTTGTCCTGGCCGGTGATCAGCTTGTGCGCGTTGATACTTCGCTGGTGCTCGGCGGCGATCTTGTCGAACACCCGACGCCGTAGCGCTTCGTCCTCCACCAACTCGGCGTAGTGGGCCGCCAGACCCAGATCCGTTTTCGCGAGCACCTGCGCCATATTCGACAGCACCGTCTGGAAGAACGGCCAGCGTTGATAGAGGTCACGCAGCACTTCGACTCGCCCGTCGCCATCGGCGATCCAGCTCTCGACGGCCGAGCCGGTTCCGTACCAGCCCGGCAGCATCACCCGCGACTGGCTCCAGGCCATTACCCAGGGAATTGCGCGTAGGTCGGAAATCGACGATGTCGGTTTGCGCGACGTGGGGCGGCTGCCAACGTTCATCGACCCGATTTCGCTGACCGGCGTGGACTGCAGGAAGTAGTCCACGAAACCCGGTGTGTCGTGGACCAATTCGCTGTATGCGCGATGCGCCCGGTCGGCCAGCTCGTCAAGGATCTGGTAAGCCGGCCCGGCCTCGTCGCCGAGACCCTCGACGTCGAGCAGGGTGGACTCCAGGGTGGCTGCCAGCAATGTCTCCAAGTTGCGTTGTGCCATCTGCGGCTCGGCGTATTTGGCGGCGATCACTTCGCCCTGCTCGGTCAGCCGCAGCGAGCCGTTCACCGCACCCGGCGGCTGGGCGAGGATGGCCTGGTAGCTGGGGCCGCCGCCGCGGCCCACCGTGCCGCCGCGACCGTGGAAGAGCCGCAATCGAATTCCGGTTTTGCGCGCCGATTCGACGAGGTCGAGCTCGGCCCGATACAGCGCCCAGTTGGCGGTCAGGTAGCCGCCGTCCTTGTTGGAGTCGGAGTAGCCCAGCATCACCTCCTGGCTGTCGCCGCGGGCCCGCACTATGCCGCGATAGATCGGGAGGTCAAGTGCTGCTTCCATAATCGATGCGCCCCGGCGCAGGTCGTCGATCGTCTCGAACAACGGCACGATGCCCACCGGGCAGTACGGCTCGCGGCCGGAGGCGTCGAGCAGACCCGACTCCTTCAGCAGGATCGCCGCTTCCAGCAGGTCGGAGACCGAACGACACATCGAGATGATGTAGTTAGGCACCGCCGGCGAACCATAGACGGCGACCGCACGCGCGGCCGCGCCGACGATGGCGAGTTCTTTGCGTGCCAGCTCGGACAATTCGTCGCGGTCCCCGACGAGCGGCCGTCGGGTGCTCAGCTCGGTGGCCAAGAGGTTGACCCGCTCGTCTTCGCTCAGTGAGCCGTAGTCGGGATGCACGCCGGCCCAGGCAAACAACTCGGCGACCACCTCCTCGTGGACATCGGAGTTCTGCCGCATATCCAGGCCGGACAGGTGAAAACCGAAGACGTACACGGCTTCCCGTAATCGGGCCAGCCGGTCGTCGGCCAACAGAGCGCTGCCGTTTGCCCGCAGTGACGCGTCGACGGTGTCGAGATCGGCCAGCAACTCCCCCGGTGTCGAGTATGGCGGAAGACCGAGGTCGAGCAGGTTCGCCGGTTCGCGATCGAGGATCTCGGCGGCGGTGGCGGTCAGACGGGCCCGGATCACGCGCAACGCCCGGCGATAGGGCTCGTCTGCGCGGGCAGGCTCGTCGCAGTCCTCCGCCAGCGCCGCCAGTTCGTCGGTGACGGCGACCAGCCGCGCCGACATCGACAGCTCCTGCTCCAACGCGGTCAGCTCGGCGGCGTAGTGACCCAGCGCGGTGTAGGCCGCGCTACCGGTGGCCAATCGCACCACATCGGCGGTGACGTTCGGGTTGCCGTCGCGGTCGCCGCCGATCCACGAGCCGGGCCGCAGGATGGGTTCGGGCAGCAGGTCAGCCTCGGGCCACCGGCTGCGCAGCGCCTCGCGCACCTCGGCGTTGACCTTCGGCACCACCTCGAAGAACGCGGTTTCGTAGTACCGAAGCCCGACCGCGATCTCGTCGGAGATCTGCAGCCGGGACAGCCGGATCAGCGCGGTCTGCCACAGGGTCAGCACCTGGCGGCGCAATTCCAGTTCGATGTCGCGGCCATCGTCGGTGTGGATGTGCCCCCGCGCGTGCAGCCGCATCAGCTGGGTGATTCGGTGTTGGGTGTCGAACACCGTTCGCCGGCGGGTCTCGGTCGGATGGGCGGTGATGACCGGGGAGACCAGCGCACCGGCCAGCGCTGCGGCGACGGTCGGCGCGTCCAGGTCTGCCGCGTCGAGCTTGAGGTAGGTGGCGGCCAAGGTGCTGTCCTGCGGCGGGTCGCCCGCAGCCACGTGGATGGCGCGGCGCCGTTCCCGGTGGATGTCCTCGGCGACGTTGGCCAGCAGCGCGAAGTGGCTGAACGCCCGGATCACCGGGATCGCCTGGTGGATGTCGATGCCCTCGAACATCCGGGCCACCTCGGCGCGTTGTATCTCCGAGCGGCGTACCCGAAACGACTCCACCCGGGCCCGCTCGACTAGAGCGAAGACCTCGTCGCCGTTCTGCTCGCGCACCGTGTCGCCGAGGATCGTGCCGAGCAGCCGGATGTCCTCGCGCATCGGCTCGGTCGCCTCGCGGCCGGTGCGGGTGCGTTGGACGGCGCCGATCGGCTCCAGCCCGGTGTCGGAAACGCCAACCATCAATCCAGTATCGGGGCGCGCGGGCTACTCCGCGCTGCGAGCGGGACGGCTCAGACGTTGTATTTGATGCGCAGTGCCATACCGACGATGGCCACCAGCCAGATGCCGACGACGAACAACGTCAGTCGGTCCAGGTTCTTCTCCACCACCGTCGACCCTGACAGGCTGGACTGCACGCCGCCGCCGAACAGCGTCGACAGACCGCCGCCCTTGGCGCGGTGCAACAGCACCAACAGGACCACCAGGACGCTGGTGACCACCAGGGTGATCTGCAGGGCCAATGCCATGGCCAACACCTTACCGGGCGGCGATCGGCCGGCTCAGACCGGCGTTAGGGCCCCCACTCGTTGAAGGTCAGCGTGTCGTCGGTGTAGTTGATGTAGATCGGCTCTACCAGGTACGGTTCGACGCCGCTGTCGATCGAGGTTCCCGACGTCACAATCGGCGCCTCGGTGTTGTTGAGGCTGTCGGTTTCCACGACGTAGGAGTAAAGCAACGTGCTGCCGTCGTAAACCGAAATCTTGTCACCCTGCGCCACCGTGCTGGCGTCGATGGAGGACGGGATGGTTCCGTAGACGCCGCCGGAATCGACATCGTCGGAAACCGAACCAGTGCCAACGACCTGGTCAGCAGGGTTCGTTACGGTCTCGGTCAGGTCGCTGGTCGGGATGGGGGCTCCGTCGAGCGTGGCGATGGGCGTTAACGCTCTCGTTGGCGATCCGAGTCGGTGGGCTCGACGATCAGTTCGTTCTGCGGTATGTCGACGAGCACGCCGGGGTAGCCGTCCGCCTGGAACGGGCTCTCGGTCGGGCCCGCGGTGTTGTCGCCGATACCCAGGATCCCGGTCACGTCGTTGTCGGTGTCGAAGTTTTGGAAGGCGTCATTAGTGAAGAGGCTCGAGAGGTCACCCGGGTCATACGAGTAAACCTCCACATCGACGGGGCCTGTGGTGTCGAGGGTGCCGTTGCCGTAATCGGTTGATACGTCGTTGTACTCGAGATAGATAGTACTGGACCCCGCCGCTGTAGCCGCTCTCGTGGATGCCGGTGGGAGTACCGAGGGCGAGGATGTTGTCAAGTTGCTGGGAGAATGTCGACCCTAGGTCGGTGTACGGGATGACAAGGCCGCTGGAGCCGGTGTCGACGAGCAGCGTCGTGGGCTGGCCGTCGACCGTGGCCTGCACGGTCGGCTCGGTGACTTCTTTCACGGTGATCGGGATGTCGTAGGTGCCCGATGTCGGCGAGTCAGATGACGCCGCGGCCGCGGCCGCAGGCTCTGCGGCCGACGGAACCGCCAAGTCGATCGAATTCAGGCTGGCGAGCAGGCTGTCGGTCCAGCTGGTGATATCCGTCGCGGCGGCGGGGTCGAAGCCGGCGATTGCGTCGGTCACCGACGTCAGCAACGGCTGGATGATCGGGTCGAGCAGCGTCGTCAATAGTCGGCCTTGGCGGGGGCCGCGGTCACCGCCGACCCGGTTGCCAGCGCCGCGGCGGCCGCGAATGCACCGACGGCCCCACCCACGATGACCACCCCACGCCGGCGCACCCCGGCGTCGCGTGATTGCTTGTTACCGTTGGTGCTGTCGCGACCAGCCATTCGGTTGCCTTTCCGGGCGTTGGGCAGCGCTGCTGAGGGGGTCACCCCCAGATAGAAGCAGAGCAATTCCACAAAACTTAACGGTCCTGTGTTTCTTTCAGGTTTCGTTAAGCTAAACGTCACCTAGCTGACCGTCAACCCTAAACGCCCCACCTGCCCCGCCAGTCCCACTGGTTACGCGAGTAGACCTCCAGGGGTCTTCTTCATCGCGGAACTGGCGAAGACTCCACAGCGGACGCGGCGCGGTCCAGGTGTTCCAGTCGTCGATGGACATCGTCCGCCAGTGCCGTCGAATCGCTGCCGGCATCGACCGCCGAGCTGACCGCAGTGATCGCATCGACGGTGTCCTCCAACTCGATGGCCACCGGGATGACGCGTACGGCAACTGAACTTACCGGCGGCGGCTCGAGCACAGCGGCCTCGGCGGTGGCGCGCGCCTGGTGCGCCAGCCGGTAGGCCTCGGCCCGGACGGATTGCCAATGTCGGCGCTGAGCCGCGGGTTTGACCGCCTCGCGCAAGTAGTCGTGCGCTGCCTCCAATGCCCCGGACAGCTGGGCGTAGGCGGGGAACCGGCGAGCGCCCGGCCATAACAGGTAGCCGAAGACGACCGCGATCAAGGCCCCGATCAAGGTGTCCTGCAAACGAACCACCGGCGCGACCGGATCGACCTGCCCGATCGACCGCGACAGCAGCGCCGAGGTGGTGATACCAATCACGCTGAAGCCGTACAGTTTTGGCGCCGATAGCACCACAAAGCCCAGCGCCAGCGCGGTCGCCGCCACCAGCGGCAGACCCGACGAGAGCACGGCCAACACGCCGGTCGCGACAAGCGCGCCAATGACGGTGCCGAATAGCCGGTTCACCGTCCGCACGAAGACCGATGCGTATTCGGGGCGCACGATGACGGCGGTGGTCAACGGCAGCCAGAATCCGTGCGTTCGATCCTGCATCGCCGCCGCGGTCGCGGTGGCCACGGCCAGGCACAGCCCGATCCGCACCCCATTGGCCAGCGAGTCGCGCGACGTGACGGCACGAAGCAAGCCGGACAGCCGCTGGGTCGCCGGCCTCAGGGCACCTGGCCGCTGCGGCTCGGGACTCAGCGCATCGGCCAACTCCACCAGTCCCGGGTCCCCACCGGCGTCGGCTTCCGAGAAGCCGACCGAAACGGTCGCGGCCTCCTCGATCTGCCTTCCGGCCCGACGGATCGCCGCGATCGCGTCGCCCGGAACCGCACGGCCCTGGGCGTAAAGGGTGGCCGCCGCGAAGGCCACCCGGTCAGCTCCTCGGCGATCCCGGGCGGCCCGCGCCACGGCCGATGCCTTGGCCAAGCGGGTGCGGGCCGCACCGGCCTCGTCGGTGCCGATCGCCGCGCACAAGTCCGCGGCTGCGCAGTACACCGCGGCCTGCGCCCGTCGTTCGGGTTTGTCGCGATGAAAAGCCCACGGCGCCAACACCGACACCGCGGCGACCGACGTGCCGACCAGATAGCACACCGCCTGTTGCCACCACGGCAGCGACGACCCGCCGAACTGGCCGAACGCCACCCCGACCGACAGCATCAGCCCGAATGCCGGCAGGCTCGGGCCGAGTCCGCCTGCCATTCCCGAGATCGCGCCCGCGACCCCTGCGGTGAGTGCTTGCCCGACGCCGAAGCCGGGCAGCAGCAATGCACCAACGCTGATGCCAACCGCCCCGCCGACCGCCTGGGCCACCCACGCCCACCACCGCGCCCGGTAGAATCCGCTGTGCAGAAACACGACGGCGCAGGCGGCCCCGAGGTAGGCCAGGCCGACGAGCTGCAGCTGGCCGATCAGCACACCGGCACCCGCGATCAACGCCGCGGTGCCCATCGCCCACAGGGCGGGCCCGACAGCCCAGGGTGCGCCCGAGGGACGCAGCGCCGCGATAACGCTACGACGCAGCGCCGCAAGGAAATTCATCAGCGATGTGGCAACGCGGAAACGGAGGCGCGGGTCAGGGCAGCGGGCCGCCGGCGGCGATGGCGGACAGCGTCGCGAACTGCTCGCCGTCCAGTGACGCGCCACCGACCAGAGCGCCGTCGACGTCCTCTTGCGCGACGATGTCGCCGATGTTCTTGGCATTCACCGACCCGCCGTAGAGCACCCGGACGGTGTCGGCGATGTGCGGCGACGCCAGCGTGCCCAGCTCCTTGCGGACCGCCGCGCACACCTCCTGGGCATCGGCAGCGCTGGCCACCCGCCCAGTCCCGATCGCCCACACCGGCTCATAGGCGATGACGACCTTGGCGATCTGATCGGCGGACAGCCCGGCCAGCGACCCGCGCAGCTGCTCCTGGCAGTGGCTGATGTGCTCGCCGGCTTCTCGGACTTCCAGGTGCTCGCCAATGCAGACGATCGGTGTCAGCTCGTGCTTGAGCGCGGCCGCGGCCTTGGCGGCCACCAGAGCGTCGTCCTCGTCGTGGTAGGTGCGCCGCTCGGAGTGACCGACGACGACGTAGCTGCAGCCCAGCTTGGCCAGAAACGCCCCGCTGATCTCGCCGGTGTAGGCGCCCGACTCGTGCTGCGAGAGGTCCTGGGCGCCGTAGGTCAGCCGCAGCTTGTCGCCGTCGACCAGGGTCTGCACGCTGCGCAGGTCAGTGAACGGCGGGAGGACCGCGACGTCAACCCGGTCGTAATACTTGTCCGGCAGCGAGAACGCGATCTTCTGCACCAGCGCGATCGCCTCGAAGTGGTTGAGGTTCATCTTCCAGTTGCCGGCTATCAGCGGCTTACGGCTCATCGGCGTCCTACCTCAGGTGCTCAGCACTTCTAGACCAGGCAGCGTCTTCCCCTCAAGGTATTCCAGTGAGGCCCCACCGCCGGTGGAGATGTGCGAGAAGCTGTTCTCGGGGAAGCCCAGCGCGCGCACCGCCGCAGCCGAGTCGCCGCCGCCGACCACGCTGAACGCGCCCTTGGCGGTCGCACCGGCGATCACCTCGGCGACGCCCTTGGTGCCGGCGGCGAAGGCAGGAAACTCGAAGACCCCCATCGGGCCGTTCCAGAAGATGGTCTCGGCGTTGGACAGCAGCGTGGTGAAGCGGATCACCGATCCGGGTCCGATGTCCAGTCCCACCTTGCCGTCCGGGATCGCATCGGCGGCAACGACCTCTGGCGGCGAATCGGCGGCGAACTTGTCGGCCACCACGATGTCCACCGGCAGCCGCAGCACGTCCGCGTATTCGTCGAGCAATCGGCGGCAGGTGTCGATCATTTCGGTCTGCAGCAATGACGTGCCGACCGAAAGACCGTTTGCGGCAAGGAATGTGAAGCACATGCCGCCGCCGATAACGATGCTGTCCGCCTTGGTGGCCAGCTGTTCGATCACCCCGAGCTTGTCCGAAACCTTCGAACCTCCCAGCACCACGGCATACGGTCGCCGTGTCGAGCTGGTCAGCCGCTCGAGCACGCTGACCTCCTCGGCGACCAGCTTGCCGGCGTAATGCGGCAGCAGCGTGGCGACCTCGTAGACCGAGGCTTGCTTGCGGTGCACCACGCCGAACCCGTCGGACACGAAAGCGCCTGTGTCCCCCACTAATTCGACCAGCTCCTTGGCCAACGCCAGCCGCTCCGCGTCGTCCTTGCTGGTCTCCCGCGGGTCGAAGCGGATGTTTTCCAGCAGCAGGACGTCCCCGTCGGTCAGGCGCTCCGCACGGGCCCGCGCGTCACGCCCGACGACGTCGTCGGCCAACTGCACATCCTGGCCTAGTTGCTCACCGAGTGATGCAGCGACCGGCGCCAACGACAGTTTCAGGTCGGGTTCGCCCTGGGGTCGTCCCAGATGGGCCGTCACCACCACTTTGGCACCGGCGTCGACCAGCGCCTTGATCGTCGGCACCGAGGCGGTGATACGGCCCGGATCGCTGATGACGCCGTCGTCGAGCGGCACGTTCAGGTCGGAACGCACCAGCACACCGCGACCCGAAACCCCTTGTGCGAGAAGGTCTTGAAGGTTGGGGATGCTCACGGCTAGAGCGACTTGCCGACCAGCGCGACCAGATCGACGAGGCGGTTGGAGTAGCCCCATTCGTTGTCATACCAGGACACCACCTTGGCCTGGTTGCCGATCACCTTGGTCAGGCCCGAATCGAAGATCGAGCTGTGCGGGTCGGTGACGATGTCGCTGGACACGATCGGGGCGTCGTAGTACTTGAGGATGCCCTTCATCGGACCGTCGGCCGCGGCCTTCATCGCTGCGTTGATCTCCTCCGCGGTGGCCGACTTGGCCAGCTCGGCGGTCAGGTCGGTAACCGAGCCGGTCGGAATTGGCACCCGCAGCGCGTAGCCGTCGAGCTTGCCCTTCAGTTCCGGCAACACCAATCCGATGGCCTTGGCGGCACCGGTGGAGGTCGGCACGATGTTCAGCGCGGCCGCCCGGGCCCGGCGGAGGTCCTTGTGCGGGCCGTCCTGCAAGTTCTGGTCCTGGGTGTAGGCGTGGATGGTGGTCATCAGACCCTTGACGATACCGAACTCATCGTTGAGCACTTTGGCAATCGGCCCAAGGCAATTCGTGGTGCACGACGCGTTGGAGATGATGTTCTGGCTGCCGTCGTACTTGTCGTCGTTGACGCCTAGCACGATCGTGATGTCCTCCCCGGTGGCGGGCGCCGAGATGATCACCTTCTTGGCCCCGGCGTCCAGGTGGCCCTTGGCCTTGGCAGCGTTGGTGAAGATGCCGGTCGACTCGACGACAACGTCGACACCGAGGTCGCCCCACGGCAGTGCGGCGGGGCCTTCCTTAACCTCGAGCGATTTGATCTTGTGGTCGCCGACGACGATGGTGTCGTCGCCCTCCAGGGTGACGTCGTAGGGCAGCCTGCCCAGGATCGAGTCGAACTTCAGCAGATGCGCCAGCGTCGCGTTGTCGGTCAGGTCGTTTGCCGCGACCAACTCGATCTCGTTGTCGGCGCCCGCGGCCTGCTGCTCCAGCAGGGCCCGGTAGAAGTTGCGTCCGATTCGACCGAAGCCGTTGATGCCTACCCGGACCGTCACTTGTCTCTCCTTAGTCGCTGACGAATTGCACGCCGCCAGCCTAGTAGCTGCGGGAATGCGCCGCGAATCCGGTGGTTTAGGTCACGCGACCGGGCTGCTGATTCACTTGCGGAACCGGCGCAACGCCGACTGGGCGGCTTGATAGCCGCACAGCCCGTGGATACCGGCGCCAGGTGGAGTGGATTGCGAGCACAGGTAGACACCGGGCACGCCGGTGAAGTAGGGATCGATCGCCACCCGCGGCCTGAACAGGACCTGCAGCCGGTCGTTGGCCCCGCCGATGATGTCGCCGCCGATGTAGTTGGGGTTGTACGCCTGCAGTTCAGCGGTGCTTTTGCTGACGGTGGCGACGATGCGCTCCCGGAATCCGGGCGCGAACCGCTCGATCTGGTCGGTGACGGCGGGGGTGGCGTCGCCGGTGTAGCCGAATGGCACATGGGCGTACGACCAGATCGGGTTGATGTTGCCGGCCGACCGCGACGGGTCGGCCAGGTATTGCTGTCCGACGAGGGTGAAGGGCCGCTCCGACATCCGGCCTTCGAAGCGCTGCCGTTCGGTGTGTGCGATCTCGTCGAACGTCCCGCCGAGGTGGACGGTGCCGGCACGGGCGCACGCGGGGTTGATCCATGGGATATGGCCTTCGATGGCGAAGTCAACCTTGAATGCCGACGAGCCCTCGCGGTATCGCCGATAGGACCGCTTGATCCGGGCGGGCATCACGTCGCCGTAGATCTGCACGGCCGCGGTCGGGCTCAGGTCGAGCATCACGACCTCGGCGTCGGGGATGTCACGGCGGCTGGTGACAGTGACGCCGGTGGTGATGGCGCCACCATGCTGACGCAGCGCGGCGGCCAGGGCGGCGGTGATCGACCCCGATCCGCCCTCGGCGACCGGCCAGCCATAGCGATGCCCGCTGGCCAGAAATATCAGTGCCATCCCAGCGGTCAACGGCCGATCCAGCCGAGTGAACATGTGCGCGGCCGCACCGCCGAATAGGGCGCGCGCCTGCTCGGTGCGAAACCACCGTGCCATCACGGTGGCCCGCAACACGGCGCGCGGCCCGAAGGCCGCGAGCAGGCGCGGCTGGCTCGGAACATGCAGTACCGGGCGCAGCAGATCCCGACATAGCTCATCGAAGCCGGCGGCGAGATCGCTGACCGCCAACCGCCACCGGCGTCCGTCGGAGCCGAGGCCCGCTATGGTCTTTTCGATCGATTGATACAGCACACCGGCTGTGCCGTCGTCCAATGGGTGCGCGCAGTCGATCTCCGGCCATCTCCAGGTCACCCCATAGCGGCCGAGGTCGATCTCCTGCCAGAACCGTGAACCCACTCCCAGCGGATGGGCCGCCGAGCAGTAATCGTGGATGAGGCCGGCCACGGTCAACTCCCCCGACCGCGCTCCTCCCCCAATGGTTTCCGCGGCCTCAAGCACCTGCACGTCGAAACCGTTGCGCGCCAGATGGATTGCGGCAGCGAGACCGTTGGGTCCGGCGCCGACGACGACCGCGGTCGTCATGAGCGCCACTCCTCCTCATCGCTCCGCTCTGCATCGTCGCCGGCGCGCGTCATCGCGAAGCGTCGGTCCGGTCTGTTACCAGATGGACAGGAAACTCGTCCTCGGGCTCCGGCCAGGGCTGTCGAGCCAGCATGTCCTCGACGGTAACGTAGCCTTCCTCGATCAGGCCGGTCTTGGCGTCGACGATGCGGTACCACTGCTTCTGGGTATGGATCGGCTGACCTTCGAGGATGATCACCCGGAGGTCGCCTTCGTCGAATTGGCAGCGCCGTTGTACCGCCTCGACTAGTTGCTCGTTGTGCAGGTGGCCTTCGCCGAAATTCCAGCCGATGAGCGGACCGGCGACGGTTTCGCCCTCACGCAGCGTGTATTCCGCCTCGTCCTCCAACGCGCGCGGCACCAGGCCGTTGAGCGCTCTGCCTTGCACATGCATAGACCGCCACCCCCGAACCTTGTCGCTCATGATCTCGGCGGTCGCCGGGTCATAGAACTTGGCCAGTTGGTTGGCGGTCAGCGCCGAACTCTTGATCACGTCGGCGTCGAGCTTCTCCTCGGCGCCCGCGCGGAAGCACCAAACACTGGACGCCCAATTGCCCGCGTAGTAGCGCAGTGCCGGCAGGAACGAAATCTGTTGCGGAAACATATTTCCCACGATCGGAACCACGACGAGCGCCGCCAGCAGGAGGGCGAGCACCAGCGGCGAATTGAGGTCGTAGATGGTGATGCTGCCGTAATGCCCGAACAGGTAGAACAGCGAGAAGATGAAGAACACGTTCCACTCCAACGGGACTCCCATCGGGAGGTTGGAAATGATGTTCAGGTGGAAGATCACCATGAACCCGATCAGCCACCACCGCCACGGATGGTTGTCACCGGCGAAGACCAGCATCGCCGGCACGATGAATTCCGCCGTCGTCCCGCCGACGTGGGCCATGATTTTCGGTATCCAGGAGGGGCGCAGGTCGTTGACCGGGTCGCGGTAGAGGCTGCGCTTCAGCCAGTTGAACGGCTTGCCACGCAGCAGCGCGTTGTTGCTCATCATCACCGCGACGACATAGGGAAAATGGTGGTTGAGCTTTGATGTCGCCGCTCCCCACCACAGCCCCAGCATGATGATCTTGAAGGCGGCGATCTGGTCGGTGAACGGGAACAAGAACACCAAGAGTTTCAACCAGTAGTGCTCGCCACGGGCGGCCAGGAAGATGGTTTTGTCACGCAGGCCCAGCAGTGCCAGAGCGACGATCGTCGGCACCACCAGAACGGGATCGATCAGACCGACGTCACCGGTGCCGGTGACGGACCCGCCATGGCCGGGCGAGAACAGCGCCCAGACACCGGAGCCCAGCACTACGGCATAAAGGGCGACGTCGACGATGGTGCGGGTATCGCCTCTGGTGAACGGAACCTCGTCGGGCCATGGTGGTAGCCGAATTGTCTTGGGCCGCAGCCAATATAGAAACCCGCCGATCGGCGGCCAGAAGCGCGCGGTGAGCGGCCCGGACCCGCAGCCCAAACCCAAGACCTCGAACAGCAGGGTGAAGATGACGAATTTCTGGTACACGATCGGCTGCGTCCACCACGCCGCGATGTGACCCAGCCCGCCCAGCCCCGGGGTCAGCGAGATGACCACCGCAGCCCCCGCGACATAGGCCGCCATCTTGACCACGTAGAGCAGATAAATCCCCGACGGGGTACCGAAGCCGTTCTCCACCCAGTGGCGGGTCACGACCTGCAGCCTTGAAGCCACTGGCAGGGTGGACCACGTGTCGTGATCGACGTCCGGAAGCTCCGGCGTGCTGAATCCCATGTTGGCCTCGCTCCCCGTGTGAAACCACCTGGCGAAGATAATGTATCGGCATCGCGAGGCCGGCGTATCGATCTTGCAAACTGGCCGAAACGCTACGGTTTTTGTCCACGCTCCGCTCAACGAGCGAATTTGCTCCGCACATTGAATACTCGAAGAACATCGAATCATGGCCGGCTGGGGTTCGCCGTCAGCCCGCGGATAGCCAGGCGAAGGAGGATTGCGTGTCCGAAAACACGGCCGACGATATCTTCAAACTCGCCAAGGACGAGAACATCGAGTACGTCGACGTTCGCTTCTGTGACCTGCCAGGCACCATGCAGCACTTCACAATTCCGATTTACGTCTTCGACGCGAACGTCTTTGAAGAAGGTTTGGCCTTCGACGGTTCCTCGATTCGCGGGTTCCAATCGATCCACGAGTCCGACATGCTGCTGCTGCCCGATCCGGAAACCGCGACCATCGACCCGTTCCGCGCCGCCAAAACGCTGAACCTGAACTTCTCCGTGCACGACCCGTTCACCCTCGAGCTCTACTCACGCGACCCGCGCAACGTCGCCCGCAAGGCGGAGAACTACCTGATCAGCACCGGCATCGCCGACGCCGCCTACTTCGGCCCGGAAGCCGAGTTCTACATCTTCGACTCGGTGAAGTTCGACTCGAGCATCAACAGCTCGTTCTACAAGGTGGACGCGACATCCGGGTGGTGGAACACCGGAGAAGAGAGCCAGCCCGACGGCAGCCCCAACCTCGGCTACAAGGTCCGCCCCAAGGGTGGCTACTTCCCGGTCGCTCCCACCGACCACTACGTGGACCTGCGGGACGCGATGCTCACCAACCTGACCAATGCGGGATTCGTCCTGGAGAAGGGTCACCATGAAGTGGGCAGCGGCGGCCAGGCCGAAATCAACTACAAATTCAACACTTTGCTGCACGCGGCTGACGACCATCAAATGTACAAATACATCGTCAAGCAAACCGCATGGCAGGCCGGCAAGACCGTCACGTTCATGCCGAAGCCGCTGTTCGGTGACAACGGTTCCGGTATGCACTGCCATCAGTCGTTGTGGAAGGACGGCGTCCCACTGATGTACGACGAGGAGGGGTATGCCGGGCTGTCCGACATCGCCCGCCACTACATCGGGGGATTGCTCTACCACGCGCCGTCGTTGCTGGCCTTTACCAACCCGACGGTGAACTCCTACAAGCGGTTGGTTCCCGGCTATGAGGCCCCGATCAACCTGGTCTACAGCCAGCGCAACCGCTCTGCGTGTGTGCGCATCCCGATCACCGGCAGCAACCCGAAGGCCAAGCGGTTGGAGTTCCGCTGCCCCGACTCATCGGGCAACCCGTACCTGGCCTTCTCGGCGATGCTGATGGCCGGCCTGGACGGCATCAAGAACCAGATCGAGCCGCCTCCACCCGTGGACAAGGACCTCTACGAGCTACCGCCGGAAGAGGCCGCGGAAATCGTTCAGGCTCCGACGTCGCTATCGGCGGTGATCGACCGTCTCGAGGAAGACAGCGAATACCTCACCGAGGGAGGCGTTTTCACGCCCGACCTGATCGAGACGTGGATCGACTACAAGCGCGATTATGAGATTGCGCCGTTCAACCTGCGGGTCACCCCGTACGAGTTCGCGCTCTACTACGACGTGTGAGGCAGCTAACGCGCTGACCTGCGGCGCAGCTACGCATCGGTGGCCCTGGTCCGCAGTTGGTCCGCAGTACGCCGAATAAGCGATGTGCGGAACAGTTTTGATGAGGTATTGACGCTAATTTGTTGGGAGAAAACGGAAATGAACGGCAACGATCCCGTCGCTATCGAACCGGATCGCGCCTACATCGAGTAGGCCTCGACGCTGTCGCAAGACAGGCTGAGCACGCGACGATCCGCCCGCCGGGCCGACTAGGGTTTGCGGGCTCGGTTTCCTCCGTCCCTCGGGCGTCACAGGTGACGTTAGGCGATCACGCCAGGCCGAAAGGCCCTTGTCCAGACACCCGTGCTGGCATGGAAGATTAGGAATGTTCGTGTCAGCCAAGATCAAACAGGTGGCCGCCGTTGTCGGCCTCGGGTGGGTGACCGTTGTAAGTCCGGGTGTGGCGCACGCGCAGCCGCCGCACATTCCCCGGGACACTGACATCACCTGCCCTGACATCGCGGGGATTAACTACGTGCGGGATGCCAACGATTCGAATGCCTACTACCTCTGCGTGGATGGAGAGCAGAAGCACCACTTCCGATGTCCACAGGTCACGATATTAATCATGGCGATGCCGCCCAAGTGTGTTCCCTTCCCTCATGGCATGCCGTAGCCGTCGAAGCAATGGCATTGAAAAGAGGTCAGGAGGCCAGCAGTGATGAAGGAAGCCATTGTGGGCGCAGCGTTGGTTCTTGTCGCCGCTGGCTGCGTACCCCAAACACACACCAGCAGTAGCACCACCGCCACGACAACGTCTCACGCTCACGCCGTGCGCGCATGGGCCGAACTCACTAACACCCATATGCAAGACTTGGGGATCGCCGTGGGCAAGGCCAATATAGCCGCCGCTAGCCAGGACTACGCCGGTCTCGCGGCAGACTGCCACCAGGCGCATGCTGGGCGCACCGTGTAAACGATCCTGGCCAGGTCTCGCGCTATGAACGACTGCTGCGTCCGTGGGTCAATCACGCAGACACTGTGCTTGCCATCGAGCCCGACATCGTCACCGGATTCCACATCATCGCCAGCAAGAGGTGAACCCACCGGCCACGCCGGCTTAGACCAGCCAGCCCACCATCGTCACCGGCAAGACGGCCACCTGCTGTCCGGCAGGTCAGGTTCGGCAGATCGCAGGTCCCGAATTTCCAGTGCGCGTCGAAGGACACGGAGCATTCCGGTGGACCATCCGACCGGCGAAGTGGTACGACGACAGCCATCATTTGCTTCAGCACATAGGTGGGCGGCGGGCTGATTTTGAACGCAGCGGGTAGGGGCGAAGGCCGCCCGGCTGCTAATGCGAGACGAGGGTCAGGCGGCTGCTTAGTGGCCGGGTCCCATCATGCGACCGGGTCCCATCATGCGACCGGGTCCCATCATGCCGCCCATCATTCCCTGCATCATTGCGGGCATCCCGTCCTGGACGAACCCGGTGACCTCCCGCGCGTGTGCGCGGATGACGTCGGTGAGGGCGGGATCGTCGGCGGTCTCCTCAGCGATCACACCCGTTGGGGTGAACGTGAGCTGGCGGCGGTAGCCGCTGGCGTGCCGGAAAAGAGTCGGCAGGCTTTGGCTCATGCAGGCGACCTCGGTTCCCTGATCGAGGTGGGCGTACATGCTTGAGACATGTGCCTGTAGTTGCGCGGCGAGGTCTGCGGAACTCGATTCGGTGGTAGTGCGCACGCCGCCGGGAATGTCCTCAACACGACGATTGATTTCGCTGTGCCGCATGAACATCTCCATGTAGCGGCTCATATCCATGCGACCCGCGCCCCCAAAACCGCCTCCGTCGGTGAGGCGGATAGCCGTCGAGGGCGGTTCAAACATGCTGCGATGGCCAAACCGCAGACCCAGGATGCTGCCCGCTCCAAGCCCGCCGAGCGTGGCAAGCGCCGCCCGCCGCGTCAACCTAGCCATCGTGATTAGCGGTGTTCACGCAGCAGCGCACTGCGCCGCCGGTATTCGTCTTCATCTATCTCACCCCGAGCAAAGCGTCCGGCCAACACGTCCTCGGGGCGCGGCGGCTCGTAACGGGGCGGACCGCCCCTGGCGCCGCCTGAGCTGACCAGGTAGCGGATAGCAAGGACAATGGCGGTGATCACGGCCACCCAGAACAACACCATCACGGCGGACATCAAAAGCCAGCCGCCCCAACCCCATCCGCCGCCCCACCAGCCGTCGTACATCATCGGCGCATCCCTTCGAGACAGAGACATATTCCCACGCAATACCAAAATTAAGGTTGCCGCCTCCCCCAGCAGCCTTAGGCAAGTCGACCAGGTACGCGCTGCACTTCCTAGGGTCGATGGTCCCTACCCCCGCGGGGTATGTGTCTGGCATCGTTCGGAACATGACGCAAACTCCTGAACCCAGGGCCGTACCGACCACCGCGACTCGGCAATCCGGGAACGACGATGGATACGGCGCGCGTAGCCGTCTAGGCCAGGTGGCGGCGTGGGTGGTCATCGTCGCCGGCATCGTGTTCGTCGTCGGGGCGATCTTCTTCTCGGGGCTCTTCTTGGGCTGGTCTTCAGGTGACCACTATGGCTGGCACCGGGGTTACGACGGTGGCCGTGACGGTACCTGCCCAATGATGGGACCGGGCGGAATGATGGGACCAGGCGGGATGGGTCCGGGCGGAATGATGGGACCGGGCGGGATGGGTCCGGGTGGGCCGATGGGTCCTCAGCAATCGCCTACGACGACACCCACTACGCCGCACCCCTAGCGCGTAGCAAGCGGAAGGTTCCTCGATTCGACGCTGTATTCGCTGCACCCTCGCACCGAGGCCTTATGCCGCTCACTTAAAGGCATCGCTCACCCCGCCTGAATTGCTTCGGCCGCCCGCTTGATACGTCGCAGTGTTTCTTCGATGCCTCGATTTACTTGACGCCCTCGTGGGACGAACATCTCGGTGGCTCTGTCCAGAAGCGAACACCAGAGGAACTTGAAAGATTCAGTGAGCAACGTCCCGGACGGCGACCGCTCCATCGTGTAGTGCCACTCGGTTTCGTGACGCCCAGTGCGGTCGTCGACAGTATTGAATGCAAATTCGCGGCCGCGGTCAGCGGTGACGACCACCGCGGTTCTTTCCCAACGGTAGGGACCAAGCCGGTTGTATCCACGAAACCGTATCCCTGCGGCAGCGGTGTTGGCTCCGTCAAGCCATTCGCACTTGTAGCACTCAGGGCTCCACTCGCCCATCCGAGTGATGTCCGCGATGAGGTCGTATATGACATCTGGTGGGGCTGCAATGTCGATGCTTACGCGCCCTCGCTGCGGCGTCGGCATGATCAAAGCCTATTGCGCAGATCAAGCCTGGACTTCGAGGTCCGCTATTTCGTCACCTTTGCGGTCACATGGACGCTGGCCGATCTGGCCGGGCGCACCATCTGCTGCCCAGTCATCGACTCGTGACCTATCGACCGTTGGCCAGTCCGCAGTTGGTCCGCAGTAGAATTTCCGGCGCCTTGCGGTAGCCAACATGCTCAACGCTGTGACCTGCGGATTGCCCACGCAGTCAACACAGCTAAGGGATACAAACGCGCAGAACGAAGTTCGCGCTCTACTACGACGTGTGAGCCAGCTAACGCGCTGACCTGCGTTTTCGCCTGAGCTAGGGATGTTTCGCCCGCACCTAACTTGCCTGCCCTTGTCGGAGGCAGGCACAGTGCGCCGTCTCGGCTGCACCGGACACCCCCGGTTCCTCCTGGCCGGGAGTGATTGCCGTTGTGCCAGTTGTGCTACTGGATGTATTCGGGGCAGTATGCGGCTTCGGCAGAGCTGACGATGACCTTCACGTCTTGGTCGGTCATTTTGTTTCCGTGCAGCTTTCCCATGCTCATGATGGCGTTCTCGCTATAGCCTTCGGCACGCTGGTCGCAAATCATATGGCCGAGGTTGACCAATCCCCAATCACCGAACTGGTTCGTGATGCCCTGCTTGTGCAATGCGCAGAGGAAGTCGTCGTCATCGGAGTCCGCGTGAGCGAAGCAGCCACTGAGCATCAGCGCGAGGAGCGTCGCAGGGATCGCTCTCCTCATGCGAGCGATTGTGCCAGGTGTGCCCTGCCGCTGCGCCTTTATCCACGACGAGGCACGGGGGCCTTGTACTACGACGTCTGACTTCGCCTGAGCTACGGCCGGTGCGGCTGGGGCGCTGCGGCGAGACCGTCGCGGATTCCCCGATTGATCGCTTGCCCCTGATCCGGGCTGGCGACTCGGCAGTTACCGACAAGGCCACCGAACGGGTAGGGGCCGAACGCATTCGGGTCGGCGCTGGCCGGTGCCGCTATCGCGACAGCGGAGCCGACAGCGATACCGATGCTGACGAGCGCCTTCATGATTGCCATGGTCATTACCTCCTGGTGGATCCGGTGGTCCGCGCCACGGGGTTGGGGTGACTGGCCATCGGATACCCTCAAAGATGCCGCTGTATACAAGTGGTGTCCAAGATCGGATGCCGATCATTTGGTAGGCGCGAGTTATCGAACGCTGCATCACGTCGAGGGTGAGCTGCCACGCGCGGGCCACCGGTTCGTCAAACCTCAGCGTCTTCTGGCGCCCATAGCGGGCGGCGCGTTGGTGGCCCGTGCAGCGAACGCGCCGCCGCCAGTGTCGCTGCGCCGCTGTTGATCGCGGTCAGCGGCGGAGGCTGGCCCTTGCGCAGCGTCGCGATCAGCTCGCGGTAAGGGCCGATGAGGTAAACGGTGTCGCCGGCTTTCAGTCGAGCGTCGCGCCGCGGGCGTAAACTGACCGGCCCTTCCGGTCGAGTGATCGCGATGACGCGCGTGTGGGTCGACATATCAACCAGTTTCATTCCGTCTAGCTCGCTACCCGCCGTCACGAGCATGCCGCCGACCATGAAGGAGCGCTGCCCGACCCAAAACGTCCCCAGCACCTGCAGGCCCATGGCGGCACCGATGAACCAAGGGGCTGCCAGGTCGACAACCGACCGCACGTTTTCAAAACCGAACTGCCGGTTCACCGCGGCGGCCAGCGCGCGACCTTGAACGCGCATGACAATCGGCACCTGCGTATCGGATCCCAAGACTTCCAGCAGGACGATCCCGGTCCCGATGTTCTGCATGTCGTTCTGAGTCAGCACCGCCACTCCGCGGGCGCGATCGACGCGCGCTGATTCCAGCGTCTGGCGCATCGTTGATTCACCGAAAATCACCGGCACGTCGAGTTCTGCCGCGACCGACAGGAAGCGGTTGTTCTCGTCCCGCTCGATGACGACGACGTCGTATCCGGCAGCGGTCAGATCACTTACGACGCGGATGCCGGTTGAACCCAATCCGACAACGACGATGTGATCGCGCATATGGCGTGCCCGTCGGACTCCGGCGGTATGGACGAACCGGCGCGACAAGAGCATGTCCGCAATGAACGCGACAAGGATGGCGGTGACGATCGCGCCGCCGAACATCAATGCGATGGCGAACAGTCGTAGGAAGCTAGATTGCTGGCCGAAGCTGAAATCGCCATAGCCCACAGTCGAAATTGTCTCGGCGGCGAAATACACGGCGTCAAGCCACGACATCCGCGGTCTGTCGTAGGTGAAGCGCATCACGGCTGCCGAGCCGAGTGTCAGGAACAGCGCAAACGCCAACGAGGGAATGAGCAACGGGTTGACGTCGTTCCGCAGGGCCCGAACGGCATCGATTGCGCGTCGCACCCGGGATTGGCGAGAACGCGTCACGCTCGGCGGAGGCACGGTGATCCCACGCGCTTCCAATTCGTCTTTCACGCCGATCATCGAGGTCCAGTCGCCGGCGTAGACCTGCAGATCCCGTCCCGGACACGGCACCACCTCGCCGGGGGTGGGTGAGTTCACACCGTGAACCACCGCCACCGGTGCCAGGTCGTTGTAGATCTGGCGCAGTGTCCCGTCGCGCGGCGCCTCAGCTCCCCAGACAACGAATCCGATACCGGCTGTCTCGAACTGGTGCGCGTTACGCGACAGAACTGCCTCGACGATGGACGGTGCCGCGAGGTCGGCGACATTCAATATCGCGCCCGGGCCGCTGACGGCGGACACCGCTTCGCGCAGCACGTCGTTGGACAGCCGTGCCACAACACGGACAGTCGGGCTGTATTCTCTTGCTAGCAGCGCGATCTCAAGATTTACTGCGTCATCTGGTCCTGCGCAGACGACGGCGCGCGCACGATGCACCCCGGCGCCGAGGAGATCGGCGGCAGTGTTGATCTGGATTATCCGTGCGCCGGCGCCCCTGAGCTCCTCGGCGATCGTCTTGGCCAGCGGATCGTCACCGGCGACGATGATTTCGCGATGCATGATCTCGCGCTGTTGGCGAGACCGAGGTTGTGGTTTTGTCAGCTTGCTGACAAGGTCAGTCGCGACATTCGGCCGTTGCTTTGTGTCTTGCGGCATAGTGTTTACTACGCCCCAACTATTGCGCCCGCATGACCTGCTTGAGTCCTACGTGTTGCACCCCAACAGGACGCGACGTCGACCAGCCCGGCGGCCGGCCCGTTGCCCGGCCCTAGCGGGCGACTCCGCTTGCAGGACAACGACGTTCCCCGCACCGGCCACCCGTGCAAGTCAAGCAGGCCACGTTACCCGGCAGCGGCATGCGCCGCCGGTGCGCAGGTCAGAACAAGCTGGGCAAAATTTCGACCAGGAAATTACCTCCGGTCGCGGTCGCATCGCCGGTGCCGCCAGCCAGTATGGCGGCGAGATCGTAACTCCCGGAAGCGATATCGCTGGAGCCGGCCGTCGCTTCACTGAGGCTGCCGAGATTGGTGGCGAAGTCGAGGTTGCCCAGAAGACTGTCGCTCGTGCCGCCCGCGCTGGCCGAGCCGTCGCCGAGATTGGTGGCCATGTCGCCGTTGCCGAACTCGGCCACGGCGGTGCCGGAGTTACCGGTAAGGGCGTAAGCGCTGTCGAAGGAACCATATCCAGCCGTCGCCGTGCCGCCCAGGCCACTGGCTGAAGCCATGTCGAAGTTGCCGTCGGTCACGGTGGCGCTGCCGCCGCTAGTGCCCAACCCGCTGCTGTCCGAGGCGACGTCGAAGTTGCCGCCGGTCACGGTGGCGGTGCTGTCAGGGCCGGCGGCGCTCGCCATGTCGCCAACACCGTCGGTGGCGGACGCGGTGGCGCCATTGCCGACGGCGATCGCAAAGTCCCCCGAACCCGAGGTGGCCGATGCGGTGCCCGACGTGCAACAAGTTGAACCCGTCGATGGAGATAGCGATATTGCGAGGATCGGCCGCCGGCAAAGCGTCTTGCAACACCGAGGCGTCGATCGCGCCGAATATGTTGGGATCGGCGTCGGGTCGGCCGCCGCGATCCCCGGCGTAGCGGCCAACGCGGCCCCGATGCCCAGGCCCACGCCCAGAATGCCGATCCGACCAATAGCGATGATGTTCACCATGATTCGTCCTCCCATGACCACCGCGCCCAAACCAGTGGCAATTTTGTTACTGCCGGGTAATGGCATTTTCTAATCTAGTTCTCAGGAAGGGTCCCCGCTAGAGCTCTGGGGGCCCCATCGAAAGTGATCGCATGTCGGACGGCTTCGCGACCGCCTAGAAATCCCTCTGGCCTGCGTATTTTCGAGTGCTTCCGGCTCGCAGCTGCGCTCAAAGAATTTGCGAATTCAACGTTAATTTTGACTCAGTGCCCTCTCAGGCGGCCATCGCCCGGCCTGGCCCTCGAATGGACGCCAAACCGCCGACCCATTTTGGCGTCCAGGAATCGACCTTCTGTAGAGAACGAACTGTTCCGACAACCGTCTCGCAATGAAAAGGTACGGACGCCGTGATCTAGTGTCAGGCGTCTTCCAAAAGGTCCGGGGTCACGGCGGATTCGGTGTCCGGGATGCCTTCGACCTTCGCTTTGCGATCGGCCATCGACAGCAATCGCCGAATGCGGCCGGCCACCGCGTCTTTCGTCATCGGTGGATCGGCGAGCCTGCCCAACTCCTCCAAGGAGGCCTGCCGGTGTTCGATGCGCAACTTGCCGGCCGCGGCAAGATGGTCGGGCACACCCTCGCCGAGGATCTCCAGCGCACGCTCGACGCGGGCGGCCGCCGCCACCGCGGCGCGGGCCGAGCGCCGCAGATTGGCGTCGTCGAAGTTCGCCAGCCGATTCGCCGTTGCCCGGACCTCGCGGCGCATCCGCCGCTCCTCCCAGACCAGCCGGGTGTCCTGCGCGCCCATCCGGGTCAGCAACGCCCCGATCGCCTCACCGTCGCGCACCACCACCCGGTCGGCACCGCGCACCTCACGCGCTTTGGCGCTGATCCCGAGCCGGCGCGCCGCCCCTACCAGAGCCAGCGCCGCCTCCGGACCGGGACAGCTGACCTCCAGCGCCGACGAGCGGCCGGGCTCGGTCAACGAGCCGTGCGCCAAGAAGGCGCCCCGCCACGCTGCTTCAGAGTCGGCGATGCTGCCGCCGACGACCTGGGCGGGTAAACCCCGCACCGGGCGCCCACGCAAGTCGAGCAGACCGGTCTGGCGAGCCAGCGCCTCACCGTCGTTGGCGACCCGCAACACGTAGCGCGTCGACTTGCGGATTCCGCTGGCCGACAACACATGCACGACGGCGTTGTAGCCGTACAGGTCGAAGATGTCCTTGCGCAGTCGCCGCGCGATGCTGCCTAAATCCACCTCGGCTTCAACGACCACGCGGCCGCCGACGATGTGCAGCCCTCCGGCGAATCGAAGCAAGGAGGTCACTTCGGCGCGCCTCGCGCTCACCGAACTCACCACCAGGCGGCTCAACTCGTCTTTCACTTCGACCGTCATCGCCACGCGTCGTCACCCCTCGGTCCGTTACGACCCGGTCCATCTGCGCCGGTCTGCTGACGTTCCTTTTCCACCGGTATCGCGTCAGTCGCCTTAGCCGAAGGCGGCGGCGGACCGATGTCGCGTACGCCCACCCCATCCAGCGCCGCGGCCAACTTGCCCGGGTCATGTAAAGGTGTACCAGACCTGGCGACATCTGCGAATTGAACCTGCGCATGAAGCAGAGTTGCGGTACGTCGCAGCTGCTCACGCTCCCGCTCACTGGGCACCCGCTCGGCGTCGATGATCACGTCGTGGACGGTGAAGTCCGGCGCGTGCTGGGCGAGTACATGCAGGTGACGCTCCGCGGAGAAGCCGGCCGTCTCCCCCGGCTCGGCCACCAGGTTGAGCACCAGCGCCCGGCGGGCCGTGGTCGCCTGTAGCGCCGCGGCCAGCTCGGGCACCAACACATGCGGGATCACGCTGGTGAACCACGATCCGGGCCCGAGCACCACCAGATCGGCGGACATGATCGCGTCGACGGCCTGTCGGGTCGCCGGGGGGTTCCCGGGCAGCAGCCGCACACGGCGAACCTTCCCCGGCGTGGTCGCGATGGCCACCTGCCCGCGAATCAACCGGAACATCCGCGGGTCGGCTTCCAAGCCGGAGACATCGGCCTCGATCTGCAGCGCGATCGGGCACATCGGCAGCACCCGGCCCCGCACGCCGAGGACACGGCCGATTTCGTCGAGCGCGGCGACCGGGTCGGTCAGCAATTCGTTGAGGCCGGCGAGCAACAAATTGCCGATAGGGTGTCCGGCCAGCGCGCCGCTACCGCCGAACCTGTGCTGCAGAATCGTGGCCCACAGTCGGCCCTGTGGACTGTCGGATGCCAACGCCGCCAACGCCATTCGCAGATCACCGGGCGGCACCACATCGAGTTCGCTGCGCAGCCGGCCCGACGAGCCGCCGTCGTCTGAGACAGTGACGACCGCGGTGACGTGCGGGGTGAGGCGCCGGGCCGCCGACAGCGTCGCATATAAACCGTGTCCGCCGCCCAACGCGACAATGCTGCGGTTTTTTTCAAGGCTCATTCGCGGCCCAGATCCCGGTGCAGTACCCGCACCGACAACTGCTTGTTCGGATCCAGTAGCCGCGCCAACTCCTCGGCGATGGCCACGCTGCGGTGCTTGCCGCCGGTACAGCCGATCGCGACGGTCATGTAGCGCTTCCCCTCCCTGCGGTAGCCGTCGACAATCAGGGTTAGCAGTCGATGGTATGTCTCCAGGAACTCCGCCGCGCCAGTCTGGCCGAGCACGTAGTCACGGACCGCCGGATGTTGGCCGGTGTGCGGACGCAGCTCGTCGACCCAGTGCGGATTGGGCAGGAATCGCACGTCCATCACCATGTCGGCGTCCATCGGCAGACCGTACTTGAAGCCGAAAGACTCCACGGTGACGCTGGTGTTTGCGACGGTCTCGCCGCCGAAGGCCCGCTCGATGCTTTCCCGCAGTTCGCGCACCGACAGTGTCGAGGTGTCGATGATCAGGTCGGCCGTCGCGCGAACCGGGGCCAGCATGTCGCGCTCAGCAGCGATGCCTTCGGCCAATGTCTGCTCACCCTGTAGCGGATGGCTGCGGCGATTCTGCTCGTAGCGGCGCACCAGCATGTCATCGGAGGCCTCCATGAATAACACACGAGGGGTGATATTTCGGGTGGCCAGGTCGTTGCGCACCCAATCCATGTCACCGGTGAAGCCGCGGGAGCGGACGTCCATGACGACGGCCAACTGGGTGATCCGGGATCCGGCATCCATCCCGAAGTCCACCATCCGGGTGATCAGCTGCGGCGGCAGGTTGTCGGCCACATACCAGCCGAGATCCTCGAGGACCTTGGCCGCGGTGCCGCGTCCGGCGCCGGACAGGCCGGTGACCAGAACCACGTCGATGCCGGATTCCGTTGCGCCACCGTGGTTATCGGGTCCACCCGCGGGCACGGTGTTGCCCACCGACCCGGCCTGATCTACCCCGTCCATCCCTGTCCCATCATCCCGATGCCCGTTCGGCGACCGTCTCCTCGGCCGCCCCGTTCGATCCGGTGGCATCACCTCGCAGCGCATCGAGCACCGCGGTCGCCGTCGCCACCCCGATGCCGGGAACAGAGGTAATCTCGTCGACCGTGGCCTCCCTGAGGCGGGCCAGCGAACCGAAATGGGCCACCAGCGCCTTGCGACGATGCTCGCCCAACCCCGGCACCGCATCCAGCGCTGAGGAGGTCATCCGCTTGGACCGCTTGCTGCGGTGGTAGTTGATGGCAAAGCGGTGCGCCTCGTCGCGTACTCGCTGCAGCAGGTAAAGACCCTCGCTGTTGCGCGGCAAGATGATCGGGTCGGGTTCAGACGGCACCCACACTTCCTCCAGCCGCTTGGCCAGGCCGATCACCGCGACGTCGGTGACTCCCAGTTCGTCGAGGACGGCGCTCGCGGCGTTGACCTGCGGAGCGCCGCCGTCGACCACATACAGATTGGGCGGATAAGCAAATCGACGCGACTTTCCTTCCGGTGACAACACTTTCGGATCTTCTTGGTCCTGCAGATGCCGCATGAACCGGCGCCGCGTCACCTCGGCGATCGACGCCACGTCGTCGGAGCGACCGTGGCCCGCGGCTTCCCGGATCGCGAAGTGGCGGTAATCGGACTTGCGCGGCAAGCCCGTCCTCGAACACCACCAGCGAGCCCACCACGTCGGTGCCCTGGACGTGGCTGATATCGACACATTCAATCCGCAAGGGCGCGTCGGCCAGGCCCAGGGCCTCCTGAATGTTCTGCAGCGCAGCAGATCTGGCGGTGAAGTCGCCGGCCCTCTTGAGTTTGTGTTGCTGCAGCGCCTCTTTGGCGTTGCGTTGCACGGTTTCGGCCAGTGCCCGCTTGTCGCCGCGGCGCGGTACCCGCAGTGTTACCCGCGAACCGCGCAGGCCCGACAGCCAGGTCGTCAACTCGTCGGCATTGGGCGGCAGGCAGGGCACCAGCACTTCGCGGGGTACCGGGTTGGCGGATTCGTCTGCGGCGCCGTCGAGTTCGGCTTGATCGCCGTAGAACTGCGTCAAGAATTGCTCGACCAACGCCGCCTCGTCGGAATCGCCTGGCTTTTCGACGATCCAGCCTCGCTGGCCGCGAACCCGGCCACCACGGACATGGAACACCTGAACAGCCGCTTCCAGTTCGTCGTCGGCGAATGCCACCACGTCGGCATCGGTGCCGTCGCCGAGCACCACGGCCTGCTTCTCCAGGGCCCGCTTCAACGCCGACAGATCATCACGCAGCCGCGCCGCTCGCTCGAAATCGAGCTGCTCGGCCGCAGCATTCATCTGCTGCTCCAGGTTGCGGGCATACCGGTCGGTCTTGCCGGACAGAAAGTCGCAGAAGTCCAGCACGATCTGGCGATGCTGCTCGGCGCTGACCCTTCCGATGCACGGCGCCGAGCACTTGTCGATATAGCCGAGCAGGCACGGCCGGTCGATTTGCTTGTGCCGCTTGAAGACTCCGGCCGAACATGTGCGCGCGGGAAAGACGCGGGTGAGCAGGTCCAGAGTCTCCCGGATCGCCCAGGCATGCGAGTACGGCCCGAAATAGCGCACACCTTTTCGGCGCGGGCCCCGGTAGACCATCAACCGCGGGAATTCCTCGTTGAGGGTGACCGCCAGCACCGGGTAGGACTTGTCGTCGCGGTAGCGGACGTTGAACCGCGGGTCGAACTCCTTGATCCAGTTGTATTCCAGCTGCAGCGCCTCGACCTCGGTGTTGACCACCGTCCACTCGACCTTGGCGGCGGTGGTCACCATCTGCCGGGTTCGCGGGTGCAGGCTCGCGACGTCGGCGAAGTAGGAGGTCAGCCGGCTGCGCAGGCTCTTGGCCTTGCCGACGTAGATCACGCGTCCGTGCTGGTCCCGGAACCGGTAGACGCCGGGCTCGACCGGGATGGACCCGGGCGCGGGGCGGTAAGTCGCGGGATCAGGCACGGTTTCTAGGCTAGTCCGGTGACGATGCGGGCCGGAACGGCCCGAGGAGGAGGCGGACCGACGCCGCGAGTGTGAAGCTGGCTTCACACTCGGTGCCCAATGTGCGGCTGGCTTCACATTCGGCACATTCGGCGAGGGGTGACTCAGCGCAGGTCGGGTCGGTATCGCGTCAGCAGCGCCCGGACGGTGTCCATGGCGTCGACCGCACGGTCCTTGTCGACGGCCTGGATCGCCATCAACGGGATGTACTCGTCGTCGGGCAGATCGATCCGCGCCCACCGCGCACCGGCGGGGAACGACACACCGACCACGTCCGACCACGGCACCAGGCGGTCGCCGACCAGATTGCGCACCGAGAGGCCCGCAGCCCCGACCCGCAGCCGAGGCCGGGCGAACAGCAGCACGAGCCCGGCGAGCACCAGGCCCAGCCCCGCCATCGCCACCTGATCGGAGGTTTGGAAGATCACGCCGCTGGACTTGATCTTGAGCAGCAGGCCCACCACGATGTGGGCCGCCGCGATCACGAATGCGAGCACGTAGGCGAAATACGGCGTCAAGTGGGGACGAACCTGCACATCCCAGCTGTCCCGGTTGAGCTTCGCCGTCACGGCTTTTCGCGCAGATCGCGCAGGGTCAGCGCGGTGTTCAGCGCCGCCGCCGTTGCCTGAGCGCCGGCGTCCTCGGCCGATGCCGGCAGCCCGGCACGGTCGAGTGCCTGCTCTTGGTTGTTGGTGGTCAGCACGCCGTTGGCAACCGGTGTGGACTCGTCCAGAGACACGCGGGTCAAGCCCTGAGTTACCGCGTCGCAGACGTAATCGAAATGCGGTGTCTGCCCACGGATCACCACGCCCAGCGCCACGACGGCGTCGTGATCGCGGGCCAACGCCTGCGCGACCACCGGAATCTCGATCGCGCCGAGTACCCGGACCACCGTCGGGCTGTCCACGCCCCATTCGGAGGCAATCTTGCGGGCACCGTCGAGCAGAGCGTCACAGATTTGGGTGTGCCAGGTACTGGCCACGATCGCCAGCTTCACCGCGGAGGCGTCCAGCGGTGCAATGTCGGGCACGCCGCCGCCGCTCACGAAGCAGCTCCGCTGATACGACCACCGATCACAGCGCTCCCCCGAATTCGCCATGCAGATGAATGGATTCGTCGTAGTCGTCAAGGCCCACCAGGTCGTGGCCCATCCGGTCACGCTTGGTCATCAGGTATCGGATGTTCTCCGCGTTGGCCCGCACCGGCAGCGGCACCCGCTCGATGATGTGCAGTCCGTACCCGTCCAGCCCCACCCGTTTAGCCGGATTGTTCGTCAGCAGCCGCATAGAACGGACGCCGAGGTCGACCAGGATCTGCGCGCCCGTGCCGTAATCCCTTGCGTCAGCAGGCAATCCGAGCTTGAGGTTGGCGTCGACGGTGTCGTCGCCGGCGTCCTGCAGCTGATAGGCCTGCAGCTTGTGCATCAGGCCGATGCCCCGGCCCTCGTGGCCGCGCATGTAGAGCACCACGCCCCGGCCCTCACGCGCGACCATCGCCATCGCAGCGTCCAGCTGCGGCCCGCAGTCGCAGCGGCGTGAACCGAACACGTCTCCGGTCAGGCACTCCGAGTGCACTCGGACCAGCACGTCGTCGCCGTCGTAGTTCGGTCCTGCGATCTCACCGCGTACCAGCGCCACGTGCTCGACGTCCTCGTAGATGCTGCTGTAGCCGACCGCACGGAATTCACCGTGCCGAGTGGGGATTCGGGCTTCGGCGATGCGCTCGAATGTGCTTCTCGTGCTTGCGCCGATACTCGATCAAGTCGGCGATGGCGATCAGCGCCAGACCGTGTTCGTCGGCAAAGACCCGTAGTTCGTCGGTCTGCGCCATCGCGCCCTCGTCCTTCTGGCTGACGATCTCGCAGATTGCGCCCGCGGGCGACAATCCCGCCATCCGGGCCAGGTCGACGGCGGCCTCAGTGTGGCCGGGGCGGCGCAATACGCCACCGTCCTTGGCGCGCAACGGAACCACGTGCCCGGGCCGGGTGAAATCGTCGGCGACACTGCCCGGGTCGGCCAGCAACCGCATGGTGGTTGCCCGGTCGGAAGCCGAAATTCCGGTTCCTACACCATTTTTCGCATCGACGGTAACGGTATAGGCGGTGCCGTGCTTGTCCTGATTGACCGCGTACATCGGCAACAGGCCCAGCCGGTCGCAGACCGCACCGGCCAAGGGCACGCACAAGTATCCCGAGGTGTAGCGCACCATGAACGCCACCAATTCCGGGGTGGCCTTCTCGGCGGCGAAGATGAGGTCTCCCTCGTTTTCCCGGTCTTCATCGTCGATGACGACGACACCCTTGCCGGCGGCGATGTCGGCGACCGCCCGCTCGACGGAGTCCAACCTCGTCATCGCTGCCACCTCGTCAGAAGAATCCACCTGAAGCGCTCAAGTGTTGCACCCAGTATGAACCACCACGTCGCCGCCGTTATTGCCACGCTCACTGACCGGGAGCTTCATTAATTCATGCGCAACCGGCGGCGAACGACTAGCTGTGATGCAGGCCATACCCCGTCCGCAAAAGCCCAGGGTGACTTACCGCAAGCAAACGAGCAAAAGCTTTGCAGAGGTTTCTCGTAGCTGATTCATAGGCAAGCTACCTAGCGTTCGAAGCGTTGGGGGGCAACTGTCCGCTGAAAACACAAGTAAGCAGGTGAAGGACAATGAAACTGAAGCAACTGATGGCCGGGGCTACCATCGCCGGCGCCCTTGGGGCAGCGGCGTTGGGCGTGGGCGCCGGTGCGGCCAGCGCCGCGCCGGGACCCGGCGCCGGCGGCGCCCACGGCGCGCCCGCGGTTAGCCACGGCGCACCCGCACCGCTCGACCCGGGCGGCCACGGGCCCGGCGGCCCAGGCGGACCCGCACCCGGCGGGCCCGGCGGCCCGGGCGACCACGGACCCGGCGGACCGGGCGGTCCGGGCGACCACGGACCCGGCGGACCGGGCGGTCCCGGCGGACCGGGCGGTCCCGGCGACCACGGACCCGGCGGACCAGGTGGTCCCGGCGACCACGGACCGGGCGACCACGGACCCGGCGGACCGGGCGGTCCGGGCGACCACGGACCCGGCGGACCGGGCGGACCCGGGCGACCACGGACCCGGCGGACCGGGCGGTCCGGGCGACCACGGACCCGGCGGACCGGGTGGTCCCGGCGACCACGGACCGGGCGGCCCCGGATTGCACGGACCCGGCGGACCGGGCGGTCCCGGCCCATGGCGAGGGGATGACCAGCGCGGCTACTTCCACGGGGCTCCGTGGGGAGACGGACCCGCACCGTGGGGTCCTGGCGCGCCACCGCGGCCGGCATGGGACAGGCCACTTCCGCCGCCTGGTGGACCGTGGAACTACGGCCCCATTAACTACTGGGGCTACAACGAAAATCCCTTCTGGAATCCGCAGTTCAACCAATGGGGCTTCAACTTCTTCGGAGTCTGGATTCCGCTGTAAAAACTAGTCACAGGACGCCCGCTTCGCCGATTGGCGGAGCGGGCGTTGTGATTATTGACCTGATGGTGCTGCCAGCAGCCGTTCGACATACTCGCGAGTACCCCTAAATGACACCTGTAGGCCAACCGACAAACCACCACAAAATAAGACCACCTTCACGACGTTAAGTCCTCGGATCGATCACTGCGACGTTAGGTATGGCGACAATAAACTTGCATCCCCAATCGCCGACGTGGCGCATCTGGTCAACGATCTCTAGCTTCAAATTCCATGGCAAAACCAACAAATAATCGGGCCGCGCCTCATCAATAGCAGACACCGGATAAATTGGAATATGCATACCAGGCGTGTACATCCCGTGTTTGTAAGGGTTGCGGTCCACTGTGAAGTCCAAAAAATCGGTACCGATGCCGCAGTAGTTGAGCAACGTGTTGCCTTTGCCAGGCGCACCATATCCGCACACCTTCGCGCCTTTCTCCTTGAGTTCAATCAAAAATGACAAGAGTTGACGCTTTGTGTGATGAACCTTGGTCGAAAACTTTGCATAGGTTCTTATATCCTCAAACCCGCTTTCCCGCTCATGAGCGAGCAGAGCGCCAACAGCCGGCGACGGAACGTGGAGAGCACTGGCGCGGGAAAGGTAGACGCGGAGCGAACCGCCATGGGTGGTCAGGCGCTCAACATCAAACACCTTTAGACCGTGGTGTTTGGCGAGATAGTCAATGGTGACAAAGGAAAAGTATGAGAAGTGTTCGTGATAGATCGTGTCAAACTGATTTTGATCGATGAGACGCTCGAGGTGAGGGAACTCGAGCGTGATTACTCCGTCGGCGCTAAGGAAAGTGGCCATTCCTCCAACGAAATCATTGAGGTCGGGTGCCTGCGCAAGCACATTGTTGCCGATGATGAGATCGGCGCGTTTTCCTTCTGAAATGAGTTGACGCGCAAGGTCCATGCTGAAAAATTCAACAATTGTCGAAATATTCTTTTCACGAGCGGCCGCCGCAACATTGGCGGCCGGCTCGACGCCTGTTACGGGGATCCCCAGTCGAACGAAATGCTGAAGTAGATATCCGTCATTGCTCGCAATCTCATAGACTTGGCTATTTTGATCAAGGTTTAACCTGGCGGTAATCATCTCGGAATACCGCCGAGCGTGCTCAACCCAAGAGGTGGAATATGACGAAAAATAGGCGTACTCCGCAAAGATACTCTCTGGCTTGACATACTCCCGCAACTGGACAAGGAAGCAATTGCTGCAGACCAGAACATGGAGGGGGAAAAAGGGCTCCATTTGGTCAATTTGATCGGCGGCGAGTACACTTTCGCAAAGGGGAGACATACCTAGATTGACAAAGGTTGTAGTAAGCGGCGCGTTACACAGTCGGCATTGCAGATGCCGGAGCGCCCTTATTGTTTGTAGTCTTTAGCTCCACGACGCCGCCCGTGCTGATGCCGAAGTTTGTCCTCCCGAGATATTAGACCCCTTGATGGGCCTGTGCAAGTCGGCTCTCTGCGACTGCCCTACAATTGATCCTCCAGGGCCGGCCCGGGCGGCACTTTGCCACCGAGGACTTCTATCTCCTGTTGCCCTCCTCCCACATATGTGTCAATTGTCAGCGATCGCTCGGCGGGTTAGTTCAACGAATGTGTAAGAGACTCTAGTGAATATTGCGTTTAGGGGTTCGGTGACGACGTTCGGCGGAAGCTAGATCAAGCGCTGGGAACTTTCTGGCATCTTGATCGTTCACTGTTGGATGTTCGGGAGACGAGCGTGGCCCACATTGAGACACCAGCTATGCGCGCTGAACGCGCACCGCAATCCTCTGTCGACGCGGCGCGCGAATTTGATGATGGTCTCGACTTTCCGCCGACTGCGCATCCCGGTCGCGAGCTGTTCACTGGGAGCCTCTTTGTCCTTCTAGTTATCTCCTTTTTGCTGTGGGGTAGCTGGAAGTTGATTTCATTGATGTGATTGCGACCGCGCCGCGACCGCGAGGGACCGTTCCAATTTGGCCCGGCCACTTATCTTCATCAAAGCGCCGGCCTTATCTCACCGTAGCTAAAACGACGCGCTCAAAAGCGCTAGCGCGCGCAACAGCCGCCTTCACGGAGGCGGCGACCGCAGTGATCGAGCGCCGACGGCGGCCAATGACGCATTGCGCATCGCCGCGTTTCGCTCGACAAAACGGCCGCTTGCATTCATACCACGTTTCTGTAATATTTCGTTTTGCACAGTTGACGCCGGGGAGGGGTGCTGCAGGTTTTTGCCCGTTGTGACACTGGGGCACGAACTGGGCTTCCTCATAGCGAAATCGCGATTTGAATGCCGTGGGCGCGAACGCGAACGGCGGTAAGCGGGCGGGAGGGAATACGACCGCGCGCCATGTGTCACTCCACGGCGACGAGGGAGGACAGCGATGCTTACTGGAAAATTTGTTGTCTCGGGTTGTTTTGCCGCCATTCTAGGCGTGTTGGCCGGGCCTGCCTTGGCGCGGAAGCGCAGCGGAGGGAATGGAGGCTGCAGTACGCTGCCCACTTGGTCGGCACTTAAGAATGCGTTGACAAAGGCCGTTAACGCCGGCGGGAACGCCGGCCTCGGCTTCAACATGTGGGGCACGATCGTCGACAATAGCGGGATCGTGTGCGCGGTGGCGTTTTCCGGCAGCGACTTTACATCGCAATGGCTCGGGAGCCGGGTGATCTCCGCGCAGAAGGCGAACACGGGCAATGCCTTCAGCCTGGCCAAAAACAGCCCTCCGGCAAGCAGCGAATTCCCGACAGGGCTCGCGCTCTCCTCCGCAAATCTCTATTCGGCGGTTCAGCCCGGGGGAAGCCTGTACGGTCTGCAGGCCAGCAACCCTGTCGATACCGACGTCGCCTATGGCAACCAGCCGCGGGATCGGCCCAACCGACCCCCCTCCCATTAATGCTGCGACCTTCGGCACAGCGCAGGATCCGCTGGTCGGCCAGCGCGTCGGCGGCGTCAATGTGTTCGGCGGGGGCCTTGGGCTCTACAAGGGAGGCGTGAGAGTTGGTGGCATCGGGGTCAGCGGCGACACCTCATGCACCGATCACATGGTCGCGTGGCGAACGCGCAACGCCCTCGGCTACGATTACCTCTCGCCTGTGACAGGCGTTTCGGGAGATCCTCAGCGTCCAGACAACATCGTGTTCGACATCACGCCGAACCCCAACGGCGGCACGGGAAACAGCGCGGGCGGATTCGGCCACCCGACGTGCATCTTCCCTCCCAATCCTGCGAGTTTGCCCATCGCGCATTGATGACAGACGGTCCCTCTCGGCGATGGGACGGAGCGCCGGCTTCGCTCCCATCGCCGAGCGACATGATGCATGGGTCAGGTTCTCGTTGCCTCGGCCGGCCGAGTCTCCTAGTCTGGGGCTTAGCCAGCTGCGGCGACAGGGAGCCGGCGGATGATCGCGGACGAAATCGAAATGCGCACGACGGCGCTTTGCGAGTTCGCGCCGCCCGCCGTCTGGCTTTCGCTCTGGCGCTGGCGGCTCTGTGCCTTGCCTCCGGCGCAAAAGCCGACGCGCTCAGCGCCGGCAAGCGCGCCTTTGTGCGCCATGACTACGTTCGCGCGGCGTCGCTTCTTTTGGGCGAAGCCGAGCGGGGATCGCCGGTCGCCCAGACCTATCTCGGCTATATGTATCAATACGGTCTCGGCGTTCCCCGAGACTATGTCCTCGCCGCCAGTTGGCTGCATCAGGCGGCCGAACAGGGCGAGCCGACGGGACAATTCCTGCTCGGCCTTCTGTTCGACAAAGGCTATGGCGTGCCGCAGGATTGGGTCGAGGCCGAGGTCTGGCTCAATCTTGCAGCGGCCCACGCCGGCGGAACGCGACAGGAATATTTCGCGCGCGTTCGCGACGCGGTCGCTCAGAAGCTGACGCTCGATCAGCTCGCCGAAACGCAGCGGCGCGCGTCGGCTTGGACGCCGATCGCCAGCCGGAGCGTGGGGCCGCTTTCGGCGAGGTATTGAGACCTTCCTATCGGCCTTCTCATGGCGCAGCCCAATCGCCGCGCCACGCGATGAGCAACCAGCAAATCCAGATCGCTGGCGCAAAAAAAGCGCCGAAGGGCAGCCTTGCTTTCGGGTCGAACCCATCGCCCCGAAAGCGGGCATACAGCGCCGCTGCGAGCGCAGACAGCGCCGCGATCTCGACGACGACGGGCAAGAAGGCCCAATCGAGCCACACGCCGGCGACCGCGGCCAGCTTGACGTCGCCGAGGCCCATTCCCTCCAATCCGCGCAGCGCCCGAAAGCCGGCGCGAAAGCCGAAAAACAAGCCGAACATTAGGCTCGCGCGAACGAGAGCATGCAAGATTGCGCTCGCCGACGCGGCCTCCGCCCCTACTCCCATCGCGACCAGACCAGCGATGAAGGCCAGCGCATTCAATTCGTCGGGGATGATCATCCGGCGGTGATCGACGACTGCGATCGCGAGCATCAATCCGGCAAGCACGGCACCGGCGGCGCCGCTCCATCCCGGCGCGGCGGCGAAGCTCGCCCAAACCGCGCCAGCGCCGACCGCGCCGATGAGGGAAGCCTCGAAGACGCCCGACCGTGCCAAACGATGGCCGAGACTCTTGGCGGTTCCGCCGTCACTGCGCAGGTCGGGAGAGGACGTTGAGCATAGAGGGCAAGGTAAGCGCCTGGGTTTTTCCGCCTCGCATCTTTGAGCGAAGCTCCTCAGCGACCATCGCGGCGTCGGCGCCGTCCCGGATGATGGTCGGTCGGATGAACATGATGAGCTCGGTGCGGACGTCGGCTCGTGCCGGTCGTCCCGAAAGCAGCGCCGACGTATGGCAGCTGACTGAGAATCGGCACGCCCTGGCGCGATTTCTGCTGTTGGTCTTGGATCATACCTGCGAGCAGCACCGTTTGACCGGAGACAACCGAGATCGAACTTTTCACCTCGCGCTGCGAAATCGTGGGGGTGAGACTGGTGTTGCCCTCCGGCACGGTGCTGACCAGTTGGTCAATGTCGAGCAGAACCGACCCGTTGTAGTTCACGTGCGGTTGGACGTGCAGGATAACGCCTGTGTTTACGTAGTCGACCGTGTTGACGACGGCGTTGTTCGAGCTGAGCACGGTCGCGCTGCCGGTCGTTACCGGAACCTGATCACCCACCTCGAACGATGCATCGCCGTTGTCGACGACCACAAGCGAAGGATTGGAAAGGATCTTGACGTCGGTTATCGCCGAAAGCGCGTTGATGACCACGCGCGGGGACGCAGGGTTGCCGGCGATGATATTGAGTCCGCCCGACAAGCCCGACCCCGCGGTTGGTGTGGAGGTGGAGCTCGTGGCGGCGTTGCTGATCATGCTCGGGATCGTTCCCGTCGCCGTATTGGAAATTGCGCCGCCGGGGAGGAAAAACTGTACCCCGTAGTTTAGCTGATCGTTCAGGTCCACTTCGGCGATGGTGACATCGATCGCGACCTGCAATTTCGGCCGGTCGAGCTGAACGAGGGTCCGTTCGATGAGCTTGTATTCATCGGGCCTTGCATAGATGAGCACCGAGTTGTTGGGTACATCGGCCGTGATCCGGACATTGGGCAACTGCGGGCCGCCAGGTCCGCCCTGGCCTAGCGCGTTGAGTTCAGAGTTGAGCGCCGCGACCGGAACCCCGCCGAATTGCGCGGCGGCGGTTTGCGGAGTTCCGCCTCCAGCTGACGAAGCGGGACTATTGGAATTGCCGAGACCACCGGAATTGCCGAGACCACCGGAATTGCCGAGACCACTGGAACTGCCAAGACCACTCGAACTGGCGAGACCACTGGAATTGGACGAAACGCCGCCCGTCAGCCTCTGCGCGGCCGTCATCGCTTTCACGCCGGAACCGGGGGCGATTTCGTTGGTCGGCGATTCCGCGGAGACCGCGCCGCCGTTGGTCTCGAAGATCTGCTGCAACAATTGGGCGATTTGCTTAGCGTCGCCATAGCGCACTTTGTAGACCTTGACACTCGCGCTCGATGACGAAGGCTCGTCGAGCCTATGAGATCCAGCGCGCGGCGACGCGGAGCAATTCGGGCTTCGAGGCGACGACCAGAATGGAGTTCAGTCGCGAGACGGGCTGGAATTTCACGAGCCCATGGCCGAATCCCGAATCGCCCGAGTCCATGATCTTCTCGAGTTCGCCGACGATCGGCTCCGGCGTGCTGTTTTGCACTGGATACATGCCGACGGATTGCCCTCGGAGCCAATCGACGTCGAAGCTGCGAATCGTGTCCAGGGCCGACTGGCGCTCGCTTCCAGTTCCCACCACGATCAGGAGCCTGCCGCTCGGGTCGGTTCGAATAGCGCCGGGACGCGTAGCGAAGCCCTCGAGTAGTTTCGACAGCGTCGTTCCGGAGACATATTGCAGCGGGATCACGGTCAGGCCAAATCCGGGCTCCGCACTGTCCGACCCCCTACCCTCGTCGATCGTTCCAACTCCGCCCTCATTGGCCGGCGCGATGCGGTAACCGGACGCGTTGCGGACCATGACCAGATTGTTGGCGCTCAATGCGTTCTCGAGCACATACAGCATGTCCTTCTTCTCGACCGGCCGACCGGAGGAGAGACTGATCGAACCTTGGACTTTAGGGTCGATCACATAGCCAACGCCGAGGACGTCGCCGAGGACCGACTTCGCCACTTGCGATACGGGCGCGTTCTCAAAGTTCAGCGTGTAGCCCCCTGCTGCAGCTTCGACATCCGGCGACCCCGAAGGTTGCGGCGGGTGCGGCAGGCCGCTGGCGCGCAGAGCTTCGACACCCCGCGACCCTGAGGGTTGCGGCGTGGCGGGCGGAGGCGCTGGCAACCCGAAAAAGGAGAATGCCTTGGGCGGACTCGCGCCGCCCGTATCGACGGTGGCCGTGGGCTGCGGATACCGCGGCCGCAGATCGGCGGCGCGCATGATGTCGGCGGCGTTCTGCGGCTCGTCTCTGGGTTGCTCGAGATAGGTCGTATTGCAAGCCCCTACGAGGAGCATGCCTACCGTCGCCAGAGCGCCGAGGGAGACGAAATGAACAATGCCCATCTTGCGGGCCCGTGGACCTCCAGCCAAACAGGGCCCCTTCCAAGCAGCGCCCGCTTTGCGACGCACAAAAAATTCGTTGACGCGAGTTGCCCCTAAAGCCTAATTTGCGAAGAAAGTAAATACGCAAATTGTTACGAAATAGTGCGAGAACCAGTATGGACAAAATGGGGCGGAACCCATCACCGATACGGAGAAACAGGAATATATTTGTCAATGAATGATCGGTAGTTTACTTGGCGATGAAAGAGCTCGATGAGACGCCACAGTCGCGCCACAAAGCAGCCGCTATTGTTGCGCGAAAATTTGACTGGGAGGAAAACCGTGTTCGGCCGCCTTGGAGGTCTGGCGTTTGTTGTTTCCGCAGGATCCCTGTGCGTTTCGGCAGGACTCTAGCCATCTAAAACATCTCCAAACGCACCCCGTTCGGCGCGTTTCATTCCCGCCAACCCGGTGTCTCGAAATTTTTGCGGAATTGCGATGAATATTGTGAGAAACAACACGAACGAAGTTGCTTCTTCTATCGAGCCGATCGCTGGCTTCATAAAACATTTGAACGACAACCTCTTTGGGGACACCGACGTCAAGAGTTCCGAGATGGACTGGAACGTTGGCCATTCCTCAATTCGATCGATTTGGGAATCTTGCGATCTTTCCCCGAGCGAATTCGCCGACGAGGTCGCTGCGTATTACCGACACCCGCGAGTGACGTTACCGGAACTCTTGGCTTTTCCTTCGCTTGTTGAGCGTTTTACGAGGCGATTCTTGCGTGAAAGCATAATCTTTCCCTACGACGCCGGCGACGGACGTTTCGGCCTCGCGGTCGCGGATCCAACCGATGTCGCTGCGCAAAGAGGCGCTGAAATCGTGCTCGGCGGTCCTGTCGCAGTCTCGATCGCCTCTTTTGAAGATATCGGCGCGGCGCTGTTCGAGCGCCTGGGGTCAGACGAGGATCGACCCTCGGCGTCATCCCCCGTTTTGGCTTCCGCGGCTGTCGAGGAGAGCGTCGACAGCTTGCGCGACCTTGCCAGCGGCGCGCCGGTCGTACGCGCGGTCAACGATCTTGTGGAAAAAGCAGTCGAGCTTCGAGCAAGCGACATACACATCGAACCGATGCGCAATGGACTGACTGTGCGTATGCGCGTGGACGGACTGCTGAGGGCTGTGCCCGCGCCTGCGCACGCCCTGCCCCAGGCGTTGATTTCCCGCATCAAGATCCTGGCGGGTCTCAACATTGCGGAGAGGCGGCTACCCCAAGACGGCGCAGCGCGGCTCGAGGCCGCCGGGCTCAATCTGGATGTCCGCGTCGCCATCATGCCGACCCAGCATGGCGAGACGGCCGTCATTCGTCTGTTGCCGCGAGATCGAGGCCTTCTCGATATCGCCAAGCTTGGGTTGCGCGCCCACGACGAGCGCAAGCTCCGGCGGCTCCTCGACTTGCCGTACGGCATGATCGTCATCACTGGTCCGACGGGAAGCGGCAAGACGACGACGCTCGCGACCATGCTTTCCGCGCTCAATACCCCTTCGCGCAAGATACTGACCATCGAGGACCCTGTCGAATACGAGATCGCCGGCATCAATCAGTCGCAGGTCAAACCGGCGATCGGCCTCACCTTCGCTTCGGCTTTGCGCGCCTTCGTTCGGCAAGACCCGGACGTGATCATGGTCGGCGAGATCCGCGACGCCGAGACGGCAAACATCGCCATCCACGCGGCTTTGACCGGGCATCTCGTTTTGACGACGTTGCACACGGAAACCGCGATCGCGGCGGCGCCGCGCCTTCTCGATCTCGGCGTCGAAGGATTCTTGCTGAAATCGACGCTGCGGGGCGTCATTGGGCAGCGGCTTGTCCGCGTGCTGTGCGATCGGTGCAAGTTGCGGAAAGAAATTTCCGCAGCCGATTTCGCAGCCGATCCGCGCTACGAAGCCTGTGGGCTTTCGATCGGGGAGACGGTCTTTGAGGCAAAAGGTTGCGAGCGGTGCGCCGGCGCCGGCTATCGCGGCCGCGTCGGTGTGTTCGAGGCCCTGGAGGTCGACGGCGAGGTCCGCAGCTGCGTCGGGCAGCAGATCGACGCCGTCGCTCTCGATCAAGCCGCGCGGCGCGCAGGGCTGACAACGATGATGGACGATGCGATCGCCAAGTGCCGCGAAGGTGTGACCACGGTCGCCGAGGCCCTTCGAGTGACGATGGTGCGGTGAGCGAATGCCGACTTTTCAATATCGCGCCTTAACGCAGGTCGGCGAAGTCGTCACTGGCTCGCTTGACGCCACCAGCATCGCGGAGGTCAATCGCCGCGTCGAATACCTGGGACTCCTCCCGATCGAAGCGGCGACCGCGCGGAATGACAAGTTCGGAGGCGGCGCTTTGGCGGCGCTCCGGCTGAGAGGGCCGCGTGCGGAGGACGTCACCATTTTCACCGCCGACCTGTCTTTGCTGTTGCACACCGGGGCCCGTATAAACGACGCCCTAGAGCTGCTTGCCAGCGACGCGGAAATGAGCCGCATGCGGCCAACTGCTGCGGCGCTCGAAAGCTCCATTCTTTCCGGAGACAGCTTCGGCGAGGCGATCTCCAAACATCCCAAGATTTTCCCGCCGATCTACGTAGCGTTGATTCGCATAGGGGAAACCTCGGGCGCTCTGGTGACGGTCCTCGAAGCGCTGGCGGCGGAGCGTCAACGCGCTGAAGCGCTCGCGCGGCGGATAAGCGACGCGCTGCGCTATCCCGCGTTCCTTCTGTTCGCCGCGGGCGCGGTTCTGCTGTTCTTCCTCAACTTCGTCCTGCCCCAATTCGCGAACATATTTCGCGACTTCAACGCCAAGCTCGATCCGATGCTGGCCGCATTTCTTCGATTGTCGGATCTTATGCGCTCGAACGGCCAGACGATTGCGGCGGTATCGCTTGTCAGCCTGTTGGCCGGCTGGTTCATTCTGCGGCGGCGGTCCACGCGCCGACCGCTTGTTCGCGCGCTTGCACGCGTCCCGATCGTGCGTCCAATTATGGACTACCACCGCACGAGCCTCTTCTGCCGGAACCTAAGTCTTCTGCTGTCGAGCGGCGTCATGTTGACTTCGGCGTTGCGCATCCTGGTCGACACGATGGAGTCGACCGGAACCGCTGCGCAGTGGTCGCATATCGTCGGCAAAGTGCGTCACGGCGGAAAGCTCTCGGACGCGCTTTTGGAAACGCGCGCTCTCCCGCCGATGGCGATTAGAACGCTTCGCCTGGGAGAAGACTCTGGTCAGCTGGCGATGCTTGCCGGACGCCTTGCCGATTTTTACGAGGCGAAACTGCAGCGAAGCCTCGATCGCGCCATTGGAGTCGTCGGCCCGCTCGCCATCATCGTCATCAGTCTGATCGTCGGAGGGTTGATCGTGTCGGTGATGACAGCGCTGCTCTCTGTCTATCAGGTCGTCGATTAGGAGATTGGCGTATGATCAAGAGTGCTCTCCGGCTGGAGCGCCTCCGGCGCTCGGTGGCCCGCGCGAGAGGCCATGATCGGGAGGCCGGCTTCACGCTCGTCGAAATGCTGGTTGTCATCGCCATCATCGGCCTGGTCGTGGGGCTGGTAGGTCCCCGCGTGCTGAACTATCTCAGCGAGTCGAAGGTGAAGGCGGCGAAGATCCAGATTGAAAGCTTCTCCGCCGCGCTCGACCTCTATTATCTCGACAACGGCGGCTATCCAGACGCCGATGAAGGTCTGACTGCGCTGGTCGAGCGTCCGCCTTCGGCGCTTGCGTGGAACGGCCCCTACCTCAAGACCGGCTCGGTGCCCATGGATCCTTGGGGTCATCCCTATCTGTACAAGGTTCCTGGCGATCATGCGCCGTATGAGATCGACTCCTATGGGGCGGGCGGAGCGGGCAACTCGCAAAGCCTGATCAGAAGCGCGTCGCGATAATGCCGCAGACCGACGCTGAGGCCGGATTTACACTGATCGAAGTCGTCTGCGTGCTGGCGATCATCGGACTTCTTGCGGCGCTCGTTCTGCCGGCGATTCCGCGTGGCACGTCGCAAGAGCGTCTCGCCGGGTACGCTGTCGAGGTCGCCGCTCTGCTAAAGGGCGACCGCAACGCCGCCATTCGCAGTCACGCGCAGGTCGCGACATCGCTCGACGCCGAGCGGCGAATTGTCATCTCGGGCGCCACGGCGTCCATCGTCGAAATTCCTGCCGACGTAACGTTCGAGGCGCTGCTTGCGCAACGGTGTGGCGACAGGCTCGTCGGCGCCACGATCGATTTCTTTCCGAGCGGCGCGTCGTGCGGAGGGGTTATCGCTATCGCACGACTGGGCGTCGGATATCAGATTCGCGTCAACTGGCTCACAGGAGGCATCGAAGTTGTGCCGACCCGCAAATCCTGAAGGGCGCGGAATCGCCGGCTTTACCCTGATTGAGGCGCTGGCCGCGCTGGCGGTGATGGGAGCCGGGTTGGCGGCGATCGGACCGTTGGCAGGCTCCAGCCTGCGTGCCGGTCTTTATGCCGAACGACATCTGGCGGAGATCGAAACTGCTCGCGAGATCATCGCCGGCATGCCGTCTCGCGAGGCGCTTCCTGTCGGGCGTCTCACGGGCGCCCTGGACGCGCACGATTGGCGGATCGATTCAACGCTCATCGGCGCGGGCGCCGCAGTTGGCGATTCACTCTGGACTCCGCAGCGCATTGAGGTGTTGGTACGATCCCCGTCGGGCGCAATGCTGAAAATCGACACTATCCGTCTGCGGAGGCAAGCGGCAAAATGAAGCGGGCGAATTCAGAACTCGCTCGTCGCCGGTTTCTCGCTGATCGAGGCGATGGCGACACTGGCGCTAACGGCGACCATCATCTTGGCGCTGTCATCGGTAGCCGGGGAATGGCTCCCCAACTGGCGGCGAGGCTTCGTCGACCTACAGCGCGCGGACCTGCTCGGCGTCGGCCTTGAGCGGCTCGTCGACGACCTATCCGCGGCCGAGTACGTGACGCGCTCGGCGGGCGCCCCGGCGCCTTTGTTCGAAGGCGACGCTTCATCGGTGATGTTCGTTCGATCGGCTATCGGTCCGGACGCCTATCCTCATCTGGAAATCGTGCGACTGGCGGAGATCAAGGAGGATCGCGGCCTCGCGATGGTGCGCACGCGAGCGCGCTTCGCACCGACAGCGCCAGGCGCCCCGGCGCAGGCTATCGCCTTTGGCGATCCTGTCAGCCTCATTCGCGCGCCCTTCCACATTTCGTTCGCCTATGCAGGACCAGACCGTCTTTGGCTTTCGAGTTGGAAGGGTCGGGAGCAGTTGCCCGAGGCGGTGCGGATATCGGTCCGGGACACAATCGCCAACCGGGTGCTGGCGGTATCGACCGTGGCTCTCGTTAGGGTCACAGCCCGCGGCGCGCCTAAGCCTCAAGCTGAAGCGAATGCCGCCAACGCCCTTCCTCCGTCCGGACAGGCGAACCAGCAATGAGGCCTGCGTGACATCCGCACCCAAATCCGCTACGCGCACGGAGGCCGGCTTCGTCCTTATTGCGGTGCTGTGGATCCTGGCGGCTCTTGCGACGCTTGCCTCGATCTATTCTTCCTACACTGTCAATACCGCCGACGCATCGCACGTGGCCGACGACCGCGTGCAGGCGGAGGCCTCGATTCGGGCGGGCGTCGAAATGGCGGTCTTCCGCCAACTCTCGCTCCCCGAGAAGAGCAGACCCGCCCGAGGCGGCTTCGACCTGCGCGTGGGGCGCACTGGCGTCGCCGTTCGCTTTCGCTCCGAGGCGGCGAGGATCGATCTCAACGTCGCGCCCGCCGACCTGCTGGCCGGGCTATTTACCGCGGTTGGCGTCGATTCATCGCGGGCGGAAACTTTCGCGGAGCGCATCGTCGGATGGCGCACGAAGGCGGCGGCGGGCGCCGACGCTAACGCGGCGGGCGCCGACGCTAAGGATGACAAAGCCGCCAAGGAGGACAAGCTCTACAGCGCACAGAACATGCCTTATCCGCCGCGCCACGCCCCATTCGACAACGCGCTGGAGCTCAGCCTTCTGCCGGGGGTCCCACTCGCGGTGGTCGAGCGCGTTTTGCCATTCGTAACCGTGTTCAGCGGTCGTGCGGAAGTGGACGTTTCCAGCGCGGACCCGACGGTCCTATCTGCTTTCCCGGAAATGACGCCCCAAATCCTTGGCGCGGTGCTAAACGAGCGGGTCAACGATCCTGACGACGGGCGCACTCTGTTGGCGCTGCTCGGTCCCGCGAAGGCGCGCGCCACAACCGACCCATCGAAAGCATTCCGGGCGGCAATCGCGGTCGAATTCGACGATGGCAGGCGTGTTCACGCGGAAGTCGTGTTTCGCCTCAAGGACCAAGGCGCCAAGGACCAAGGGGCTAAGGACCAAGGCGACGAACCCTATGATTTGCTTTATTGGCGGGATGATTTCGATGGTCCGATGCAATCCGCGTAAGGCCCCCCCGTGACCGCCTGGGCTTCGCTCCTCACCCACGTGTCGACTTGGATCGACGACGTCGCCGCGGGCTTGACGCGTCTCGGGGCGATGGTCCGACGCAGCCGCAGAATCGAACTCGTTGAACAGGCGGACGGCTCGTTTCTTGTCGTGGACATGAGCAAGCAAGCGGCGGAACGCGCTGAGGGGCCGTCGTTGCGCATCGACGAAAGCGGAATGGCCGATCCGATTTCTCCCAAGACGCGGTCGCTGCTCGCGCGAAGCTCGGTTGACGTCATGCTCGCGCCATCGCACTTCATCTTCCGGTCGCTCGAACTGCCCCAGGGCGCGCGTCAGTTTCTGGAAGGCGTCGTCCGCTCTCAGATCGATCGTCTGACGCCATGGTCCCCCAACGAAGCCGCCTTCGGATGGAGTGAGCCAACCGACGCGGGCAACGGACAAATCGCCATTACAGTCGCGGCTACGGCACGATCGTTGGTCGCTCCGATCGCGCGGGCGGCAATGACTGCTCGAGCCGACCAAGTCCGCGTGGCGACGTGGATCGGCGAAGGGCGGACGCTTGCGATTCCGGTCTTCACCCAGGACATTGGCGGCGGAAACGGAGGACAGGGATTGCGGAAGGGCCTTGTCGCCGGGTTGTCGCTGTCCGGTCTTGCCTTCACGGTCAGCCTTGGCGCTTGGCTCGTCGCCGGCGGCGGCCATGACGCCCGGATGGCCGATCTTCAAAACCGGATCGCCGAGGGCCGCTCGGAACTGATAAATCGGCGCGGCCCGGCGGCGGAAGAGGCGCTCAAAGCCTTGCAAGCCAGGAAGTGGGCGATCCCTCCCGCGGTCATGATTCTCGAAGCGCTGTCGAGGACCCTACCCGACGACGCGCACCTGACCGAATTCCACATCGAGGGCGGCAAGGTGCAGATCGCAGGATCGGCCACCGATGCGCCCGCGCTAATCCGATTGATCGAGCAGTCGCGCCAGTTCACCCAGGCTACGTTTTTCGCGCCCACGGTGAGGGGTCCAAGCGGCGGCGAGAGTTTTCACATCGAGGCGCATATCGAACCCTCATTCGCCGTGACGAATTGATGCGAACCTCCACTCATAGGTTGGTTTTGGGCCGACGCCAGGCTTCGGCGGTGGTCACCTATGTCGGCCTCGTGGTCGCCCTTTTGGCTATCTCGCTCTTGCTTGTCGCGGACCTCCGTGACAAGGCAGCGGAGATCGCTGCGGCTCAGATGCGGCTTGACCAGTTGTCCGAACGATCGCGCCCGAGCTTGTCGTCGTCGATCGCCTCGAATGCGGGCGTGAGCGGCTCGCCGTTTCTCGACGGGCAAACGATAACGATTGCGGGCGCGGCGCTACAGCAACGCGTCGAGGCGGCGGTTGCGAAAGCGGGCGGCGCGCTGATGTCTTCGCAGGTCCAACTCGACGGCCCCGACGCCAAGAACGGTTTCGTCGGTCTAACAGCCAGCATGGAGGTCAGTCAGCCAGCTGTGCAGACGATCCTTTATGACATCGAGGCAGGAATGCCATACCTATTCGTGGACACGCTTTCGATCCAGTCGCCCGAGGTTTTCGGAGAGCCCGAGAGCGGGCGCATGCGAATGACGATCGGAGTCGCTGGGCAATGGCGGTCATCAGAGTGATGCGGCTGTTGGGGATCCTCTTGGCGAGCTTCTGCGCCCTGGCGGCGACAGCGGCGGCAGGTCCAATTGACGAGCCCGCCCGTCCCGCGCCAGAGGTCGAGGGGGCGTCCGCGCCCGCCACGGAAGGGACCGGCGTCGCCGACGCCGCCGGTCTGTCGGGAGCGCCGCGCGCGTCCGATCCCGGCGCGAAGTCGCGAGCCGGCAACCCGTTGTGGACAGTTCCACTGCGCGCCCTTTCCGCGACACGAGACCGGCCGCTGTTTTCTGCCTCGCGCCGACCACCTGTCGTCGCCGTCCCGATCGCCGCCCCGCCACAAAAGCAGGAGGCCCTTGCGCCTCCCCCGGAGCGGCCATTGCTTATGCTGATCGGGACAATCGTCAGCCGGAAGGCGAGCGTCGGCCCCGCGGCAAGCTTGGCGATTGTCCAAAACTTGGGAACGCAGGCCGTGAGCCGAATTCGGGTCGGGGGGGAGGAGTCCGGCTGGCGTCTGCGGTCAGTCAGCGCCCGCTCGATCATGGTTGAAAAGGGACCGGAGGCATTCTCCCTTGAACTTCCGCGATTGCCAGAAGAGGATGAACAACCTGACGCCCGAAAAGCAGCAGGCTGATGGGAAAGGGCCGCGCCCGAATTTCTCACCCAATTGATTGATCGGGGCGTTAGGGGCCTTTGGAAGGCTGCCCTCGGTTGGCGGAGATGGCGCGGCAGGCTCTAGGCCCTTCTGGGACACGTTCGCGCCGGCTCGTGCTGATCTCACCGCCAACAATTCTCAGGCGTTGAGATAACTTGGATAATTGGCTTCGTTTGGCCAAAAATGCATAACGCACAGTGCGAAACAGGATTTGATATCATATATCAATAATAGATAGTTATATTCTGCCCTCAAATTCGTCCCGGCTCAAACCCGCGTGTCCGGTCCAAACGGGGCGTCTTGAGATAGCTCGGCGTTCGTAGCGGGCCAGCTCGAGCGTGATGAAAAGGTCGCGAAGTTCCGGTCGAGGAAAGCAAGGAGCTTACGCAGCTTGGTCCTCAGTCGTCCTGCAATGCGCCTCAGGCGCAACAAATCGAGCACCCGTTCAATGATTAAGTCCGTGAGCATCAGGGACAGGCCGGCGGTCAGATGCGTTCCTGGACCTGATATTATTGAGCGATCGCAGCCGGATGCCTGGGCTATCGTCGGGCGTCCCTATGAATTCGATCCCCGCGGTTTCTAGGGCGGCCTTCACATCGAGCAAAGTAGAGGACCGGCTCGGCGGCACACCGTCAACGGTCTCGAACCGCTGTATCGTGGGCAAACTCACCCTGGCCCGCTCGGCCAATTCCTTTGCGGTGATGCGTAGGCCCGCCCGTGCAGCTCGAATTTGAAATCCGGTGAGCATTCGCTTGACATTCTTATGATGCTTGCTACATCGTATAAGGTGTAAGGCACATCGTAAAAGAGGCTTGCTACTTCACGATCGTGATCAACTCTAGGTTGTCTCAACAGCAGCAGGAATTATTTCAGATGGCGGAGGAAGTCGTGCAAATGCAGAAAGTCACAGGAAAGTCGGAGAACCGACGCCAATTCCTTGGCGGCTCGGACGCTCGCATCATCATGAGCTCGGACGAAGCCGCGTTGATCCGACTGTGGAAGGAAAAGCGTGGCGAGGTCGAGCCGGAAGATTTCAACGGCAACCTTATCGTCCAGCTCGGCGTCGCCGACTGAACCGCTGGAGACAATACGGGACGCTCTATCACCGACATCCAGCGTTGGGTCCAGCATCCGGTTCGTCGCTTCTTGGCGACGACCCTCGACGGCTTCGTCAACGATCTCGACGCCGTGTTCGAGGCCAAGTTCATGCTCCCCTGGTCGTTCTCGGAAGAAGCGGCTGCCGAAAAGCACATGGCCCAGCTCCAGCACAACATGTGGGTCACCAACGCTCGGTCGGCGGCGCTCTCGATCATCACCGGCGGCGGCAAATGGATCGAACTGACTATCCCTGCCGACGCTCTATACCAGCATTTCCTCATCACCGCCGAGCGCCGCTTCTGGCGGTGTGTTCAAACCGGAGAAACCCCACGTCCGTACGGCATCGAGCCGCCGCGTCCAAGGGTCGAGGCGGTCCGTATCGTCGACATGACCGAGTCCAACTCATGGGCCGAGTTCGCCGGCCTCTTCTGCGCCACCCGCTCGGCATTCCTCGACCACGAGCGCGCTAAGGCCGAACTCAAGGCGCTCATACCCGACGACGCCAAGGAGGCGACTGGTCACGGCGTTCGCGCGAAACGCTCGAAGTCTGGCGCGGTCAGCTTTGATCTTCTCGACCAGGGGGACAGCCATGCCGGGGTCTAGCGAGACCATCGGGGCGATCGCCGCCGCCCTCGCGAAGGCGCAAGCCGAACTCACCAACCCGGAGAAGGCGCTGGTCGCCACCATCCGCGCATCGAACCCGCGCGAGAAGGATCAGACCTTTCGCTATGCGGCGCTCTCGAGCGGCCTCGACATCGTGCGCAAGGCGCTCGGTGGGCATGAGATCGCGACCGTCCAGACGACGGCGATCGACAAGGAGGCGGGGCTCATCCGCCTCACCACCACGCTCGCCCATTCGTCCGGCGAATGGCTGTCGTCTGAATGGCCGATCTGCCCAATCAGCGAGACGGCGGCGCCGCGGAGGATGGGGGCGGCGCTCACCTACGCCCGCCGCTACGCGCTCTTCACCCTGGTCGGCATCGCAGGCGAGGACGACCTCGACGCGCCGGATCTTGATGCGAAAGTGGAGGCTCCAAAATTCGAACCGGCGGTTCTTGAAGGTTCCATACAACCGCAGCCGGCGAAGGTCGTAGCTGAGCCCGGATCTAATGCTACGCCTACACGAGACCGAACTTCAGCGACTCAAGGTGGCGCTTCGAAGCCAGCCACTCCGGCACGCTCCTTATTGCACGCGGAACTTTCAGCGGCCGTGCGAGAACAACTGATTGCGGAGATCACCCGACTCAAGACGGAAGATCAGGCCGCGGACTGGGTCCACCGGAACCTGGCCACCAAGAATACGCTGCTCGCGGCCGATGCGGACCTCGTTGAGGCGGACTTCCGCAACAGACTTGCGGTGATCGAGTTCAACCTCAGCGATGCTTGAACAGCAATTGCAGGACGCGCCGACGCAGAGCGTCGCCGCGTCGGCAAAGATACCCTTCTTCGACAACGAGGAAAAGTCAGACGCAGTGCCGGTCGTCCGCGGGAGAGGGCTAACGACAATGAGCGTCACGTCAAGCCCAAGACCATTCGCCTTCGCGACAAGGAGCATTGCAAGTTCGTCACGACCCAGCCCTGCCTCGTCTGCGGCCGAACCCCGAGCGAAACGCATCATCTCCGCTTTGCCCAACCGCGCGCGCTCGGCCGCAAAGTGAGCGACGAGTATACGGTCCCGGTCTGCCGGCTACACCACCGCGAATTGCACCGATACGGCGACGAGGCCTCATGGTGGGCCGCCGTCGGCATCGAGCCGTTGCCGATCGCGCTCGAACTTTGGAAGCGTTCTCAATTGGGTCCAACGGTCGAAGTCTTTCGAAACGGTCAACCTCGTTCTGTCTCGTCCCGCGCGACAATTGACGGCCAGGCGGACCCTTGAGACTTTATTGGCGCGCCGATATGCGGCTTCTCCAGATGAGTTCTCTCCGCACCCTCCGCGACTTGGAGTCGGTCAAGGCAAAAGGAACTGGAGCCGGTGCCCGGAGTTACGAGTCGCGGTCCATGTCTGGCGGAGCAAATCGCGCGGCGTCGAAATCGCGGATCGCAAACTTGCGCCGGGAAGCTGCGCGACGCTCGTATCTTTCGAGGAGCTCATCTTCAACATGGAGTTGACCCGCTTTGATGGACGGGTTGGGGCTTAGGCGGGCTTGCTTAGGCCATCATGTTTCCTTTCGTATTCGATGGGCGAAAGATAGCCCAGGGCCGAGTGGCGGCGTGAGGGATTGTAGAAGCCTTCGATGAATTGAAAGACGGCCATTCGCGCCTCGCTGTGAGATCGAAAGCGACGCCGATCAATCAGCTCGCATTCGAGGGTGGCGAAGAAACTCTCACACATCGCATTGTCGTAGGCGTCTCCGACCGAGCCTGTCGATGGACGAACGCCGGCTTCCTTGCAGCGATTGCCGAAAGCGACCGAGGTGTATTGCGAACCACGATCCGAATGATGGACGACGTTGTCTGGCTTTCGGGCCACGAGCGCCATGTCGAGGGCGTCGAGCACGACGCGGGTCTTCAGATCGGCCGAGAAGGCCCATCCGACGATCCGGCGCGACCAGGCGTCGAGAACGACCGCGAGGTAGAGAAAGCCGGCCAACGTCGGCAGGAAGGTGATGTCGGCCACCCACAACTCGTTCGGCCGCTCGGCCATGAAGTTGCGGCGGACGAGATCGCTGGCGGGATGATGGTCTGTCGCCCGCCGCGTCGTGACGGGCGCGCTTCTGCGCCGGCTGACGCCCGCGATCCCTGCCGCTCGCATCAGCCGAGCAATCCGCTTCCGGCCAACAGAGAGGCCATCGGCCCTCAGCTCGGCGTGAACACGCGGCGCGCCATAGGTTCCATGCGATCCAGCGTGGATCGTGCGGATATGACGCGTCAGATCGGCGTCGGCGGTCGCCCGAGCCGAAGCAGGTCGACTCCGCCAGGCGTAATAGCCCGAGGCCGAAACCTTCAGGACGCGGGCCATTGTACGAATGGGATACATGGCCTGGTGCGCGCTCATGAACCGGTAAACCCGTTCGGGCTCGCCTTGCTCTCCCGCGCGAACCAGGCTGCCGCCTTTGCCAGGATGTCGCGCTCCTGACGCAGGCGATGGTTCTCACGTCGAAGGCGCCCCAGTTCCTCCCGCTCAGCGCTTGTCGGCCCGTCAAGACGCTTGCCGGCATCCCGCTCGGCCTGCTTCACCCAAGTGCAAATCGACTGTGCGGTCGGCTCGAACTCACGCGCCAGCTCTTCGGGCGTGCGTCCAGATCGCACCAGATCGACCATCTGTCGCCGGAACTCCGGCGGATAAGCGGTTCGGTAACGGGGCATCAGACACCTCAAAAATCAACTTCAAGAGTGTCCACCAAACCGGGTCAACTCCAACGTGGATGCGCTGAACCTCGAGGCCCGTGTTCTTCTCGATGTCGCTGACCGCGGGCTTGAGCGTATGGCCGTCAAACGGATTGCCGTGGAGCGCCTTGGCGTGGAGGACGAACTGGCCGCCCTTGGGTGAGGTGATCGGGGTGGCCATGGAGACCTTGCAGCCGAACTCGTAGGGCGTCCTGGCCTTGCCTTTGCCGATGCACTCCACCTCGGGGGCATGCAGGGCGTAGACCTTCGGCCCGCGCTGGCGCTGGTCCTGGTGGCGGACCTTGCTGGCCAGGATGAGCAGAGGGCGGAAGAGAGACTCGAGCTCGGCATCGCCGTCGATCTTGCGGTCGATGTCCCGGATCAGACGGCCGAGCCGGGTGCGCAGGAACTTGAGCGCCTTGCGGGCCCGCTTGAACTGGTGGGCATGGGTATAGCGCCCGACCATGATGGCCGCACGCTTGGCCACCCTCAGATAGCTCTGACGCAGGGGCACGCCTTCGGACTTGGCCAGCGCCACCAGCTTCTCGATCGCCCGGTGCATCAGCCGGGCATCGGTCGGGTGGGCGACCGCCTTGGGCTGAACGGTGGTGTCCACCACCACCCGCTGCAGGTCCTGGGTCTCGAGCGCTCCGGTCTTGTGGGCCACCGACAGGCTCTCCTGCAGCAGGGCCGCCAGATGCTCCTCGCCCAGGCGCTGGCGCCAGCGGGTCAGCGAGGAGCGATCGAAGGGCAGCTCGTGGCGGAACGCCTGCTCGCCGCAGAAGTACTGGTAGTACGGGTTCTCCAGCCAGCGCGCGCATAGCGCCTCGTCCGACAGCGAGTGCGTGTGCTTCAGGATGAACAGTCCCGCGATCAGCCGGGCCGGCAACGGCGGCTGGCCGGCACCCGGCTCGCACACCGCGGCGAAGCGCTGCTCCAGGAACCCCCAGTCGATCTCATCCGCCAGCCGCACCAGCGGATGATCCATGTTGATGATCTGATCCAAAGCCGGCCGGAACAGGTCCGGTTGCCGATCGTCCTGCGGCCGCGCCATTCCCACCCCCGATCCCGAATCGATGACGGAATCGGTTCCCGAAGAAACGGGTCAAAAC
>CAWBSW010000014.1:0-131746 GCA_963791535.1 uncultured Actinomycetota bacterium
AACCCGAAGATGGGCATCGAAACAGCGCTAGCCGCTTAAGGATTCGGCACCAGTCAGCCATTCCGCATAACCAACAAATTGTCGGAAGTCGATCCTCAAGCGGCTAGAACGCACCACCGTGCGTCGCTTCGCTGAGGCCGCCGACGGCGGCGCCAACTTCCCCGGAGATCATCCTCCACCACGGTTTGATGTAGCGGCGTTTGCCGTGCGGATCGAAGTAGCGGCTTATCAGCTCTTGTGCTCCCACGTCGACCACGTTCTGGAAGCCCCGCGAGGCAAGGAATGCGGGCGCTTGGCCCTCGTCGATCCCGAACGTGAGCGGCTCGCTGGTGCGGCTCATTTTGGCGAATTCGTTCGCCGCCCCACGCAGCGTGCACGTACCCTCCACCACCGAGCGCAGTATGTAATCGAACACGATCGCGCTGCCCGTCGCGGCACTGGCCATCACGAAGCCCAGAACCTCATCCACCGCCTCCAGGTCGAGGTAGGGCGTCACGCCTTCCCACAGAAACACCGTCGGGCGCGTCGTGCGGTAGCCACACGCCAGCAGCTTGTCGGCCAGCTTGTCCACCGTGAAATCCACCGCAACGTAGGCCACGTTGGCCGGGATCTCACCGATGAGGGCACCGACCTTGGCCTGCTTCGCCGTGGACGTCGCAGGATGATCCACCTCGAACACCTGCACACCACCCAGCCGATCGGCAAACCGGTAGGGCCGCGAATCGTAGCCGGCTCCCAGTATCACCAGCTGCTCAGCCCCGCCCGCCAGCCGTTGCTGCAAGAGATCGTCGAAATAACGAGTACGAGCGATGACATAGTAATGATGCCCGGCGAAGCGCCGTTCGATCAGTCCCTCCACCACATCCCGAAACGGCCGACCCCACAGCAGCATCCGGTATTTCGCGCCGAGAAATCGTTCGCCAACGGATCGCAGCAGATCCGCTCGGCGGCAGGCTTGCGCGTCTCGATCGCACGTGACAGCGCCATCTGCTCCGCGGTGGTACTAGATCGAGTCGCTTTCATCGGGCTCGATGATAATTTATAGTCGACCGGGCCCGGACGGCATCGCGCTGAGGTCATGGATGTGGTTGCAATCGCCCATCCTTGGGGCGGCCCGGCTGCAATGGCGCTGCCTAGTGCCACCAACTTTTTCGCCCCCACCCCCAATCGGAGATACTGCATTTTTGCTGTCCGCCGACATCCGCCCGTGTCCTGTATGAGCACGTTGTCGGGTAATTCGATCCGTCGGCGGACGGTGGCGAATACCCACAAACTGAGGGCCGTTGCTATCCGCGTTGCTATCCGCGCACTCTGCATCGATCACTCCTCCCCGGCGATCACCTTGACCACGTACTCGCACCTCTGGCCGGATGCCAACGACCGCACCCGTAAGGCCGCGGGGGAGCTGCTGGACCAGTCTCTTGGAGCTGCTGCGGACCCACTGCGGACCGAGAGTGAGATTTAGGGCTCTGACCAGGGTTTGAATGGGTTGACCGCGAATTGGATTACCCGATAGGGCGCTCGTGCCCGGGGATCGCTGTTATGCCACTGGCTGACGAACACCCGCAACTCGTCCAGCGTCGACCCGGGGAGATGTATCCGCCGTATGGCTGGGCCAGCCGGTTGTCTTACGGCGGTGGCAGGCTTTCCGCGGGATCGGGCCAGTCGTCGTGCTGCACCACGGTGGTCACCGGCGCGGTGCCCAGCGAGGTCGGGTCGTCGGCCACCCGGACTTCCATGTTTCCGGTGCTGGCGTTGAAATACGACAGCACCGCCTTGCCGTCGATCTGCTTGAAACTCATCTCACCAATCAGGTCGCCCCACAACGGGGTTGGCGGCTTGTTCCAACCGCCATCAGGACCAGACGCCCAGCCCTGCCACCGGGACCGGTCGCCGAAATTTTGCGGTGCGACCCGGTACAGCACCACCGGTTGGCTGCGGTCGAAGTTGTCGGCGACGATGTACACCCACCCGGTCTGCGACTCTGCGGTCGGTATCGGGTCGTAGTAGCCGCTGATCTGTGACTGCTGGCCGCCCATGTACGTCGCGTCCCGCGCCGAACCCGGAAGAGTCTGCCAAAACCCATGTGTTGGTTCGGCTTTCACCAGCCGTGAGCTCTGCGGTACCAGTTCTTTGGTGGTGGTGACCAGCAGGTAGTTCTGCCGGTTGATCTGCACGACGCCCGCCGGCAACTGCGACGCGCCCGTCGGCGTCGGGTCGGCCAGCAGCGGCGCCGTTATACCGGTGACCCCGGTGTAGCGGACTCCGGCCGGGTCGTCGACCGATGACGTGTCTACCCGCAAGGCGATCGGCGAGTAGTAGCCGCCGAAGCCGACGCCCTCGCCGGCGAAGCTGTCGCCGCAGACCTGCACGACGTCGGTGGGGAATTCCATGAACACGCACAAGTCGGTGGCGCCGATGCCGTAGTCGCGAGTGGGCGTGCCGGTCCCAGCCGTGGGACCGATCCGCATCACCTGACCCGGTGCCAGCGGCTGCAGGACCGGCTCTGGCATCGGAGCCGGCGGATCGGCATATGCGGGCGAAAAGCCTTGCTGGGCAAGCAGACACGCGACGGACGCAACCATCAGCGAGCAGCGCGCGATCCGGCGGGAGTCGGCAGGGCTCACCCGCGGATCACAATTCGGAGGCCAGCAGCTCGGCGATCTGAATAGTGTTCAAAGCCGCGCCCTTGCGCAGATTGTCGCCCGAGACGAACAACGCCAGGCCGCGTCCGTCCGGCACACCGGGGTCGTGACGAATCCGGCCGACCAGCGATTCGTCGACACCGGCGGCAGCCAGCGGCGTCGGCACGTCAACCAGCTTCACGCCCGGTGCGCCGTCGAGGAGTTCACGGGCGCGCTGCGGCGAAAGTGGTTGGGCGAACTCGGCATTGATCGACAGCGAGTGGCCGGTGAACACCGGAACCCGCACGCAGGTGCCGCTGACCAGCAAGTCCGGGATACCCAGGATTTTGCGGCTTTCGTGGCGCAGCTTCTGGTCCTCGTCGGTCTCGCCGGAGCCGTCGTCGACCAGCTTTCCGGCCAACGGGACGATGTTGAACGCGATGGGCGCGACGTAAGCCTTCGGCTCCGGGAACTGCAGCGCGCTGCCGTCGTGCACCAGCTGCTCGGCGTCGTCGATCACCGCGCGGGCCTGGGTCGCGAGCTCCTCGACGCCGACCAGTCCGGTGCCGGACACGGCTTGATAGCTCGAAACCACCAGCCGCACCAGCTGGGCCTCGTCGTGCAGCACCTTGAGCACCGGCATCGCGGCCATCGTGGTGCAGTTCGGGTTGGCGATGATGCCCTTCGGCCGGGTCCGCGCGTCAGCGAAATTCACCTCGGAGACCACCAGCGGCACGTCCGCGTCCTTGCGCCAGGCCGACGAGTTGTCGATCACCGTCACCCCGGCGGCGGCGAACCGCGGCGCGTGTACCCGCGACATCGTCGCGCCGGCGGAGAACAGCGCGATGTCCAGACCCGTCGGGTCGGCCGTTTCGGCGTCCTCGACCTCGATTTCCTGGCCACGGAAGGTCAGCTTGCGGCCCTGCGAGCGGGCCGAGGCGAAAAACCGCACGCTGGTTGCCGGGAAGTCACGCTCGTCGAGCAGCGCGCGCATCACCTGGCCCACCTGGCCGGTGGCACCGACAACCCCAATCGATGCGACCATCTAGCGTCCCGTCCCCGCGTACACCGTGGCCTCCTCGTCGCCGCCGAGGCCGAACGCCTCGTGTAACGCGACGACAGCCTTATCCAGTTCGGTGTCGCGGCACAGCACCGAGATCCGGATCTCCGACGTGGAGATCAGGTCGATGTTGACGCCGACACCGGCCAGCGCCTCGCAGAACGTGGCGGTGACCCCCGGATGGCTGCGCATGCCGGCGCCGATCAGCGACACCTTGCCGATGTGGTCGTCGTAAAGCACTTGGCTGAACCCGATCTCGTCTTTGAGCGAGTCCAGCGTCTCCACCGCGACCCGGCCGCTGTCGCGGGGGCAGGTGAATGTGATGTCGGTCTTGCCGTTTTCGATCTTGGAGATGTTCTGCAGCACCATGTCGATGTTGACGTCGGCGTCGGCGACCGCGCGAAACACCTTGGCCGCGTAGCCCGGGTAGTCGGGTATGCCGACGATGGTCACCTTGGCCTCGCTGCGGTCGTGTGCGACGCCGGTCAGAATGGGGTCTTCCATGGCGTATGTCCTCGATCGATCCGGTGACGACGGTGCCCGGCTTGTCCGAGTACGACGACCGGACGTGCACCGGAATGTTGTAGCGGCGTGCGTATTCCACGCAGCGCAGCATCAGTACCTTGGCGCCGCAGGCGGCCAGCTCGAGCATCTCCTCGAAGGTGACCGTGTCCAGGTGGCGGGCGTTGGGGACGATCCGCGGGTCCGCGCTGAAGATGCCGTCCACGTCGGTGTAGATCTCGCAGACGTCGGCGTGCAGGGCGGCGGCCAGCGCGACCGCGGTGGTGTCCGAGCCGCCGCGGCCCAGGGTGGTGACGTCCCTGGTGTCCTGGCTGACGCCCTGGAATCCCGCGACCAGCACGATCAGTCCCTCGTCGAGCGCAGACTGCAGCCGGGTCGGGGTGACGTCGATGATCTTGGCCTTGCCGTGGGCACCGGTCGTGATGACACCGGCCTGCGAGCCGGTGAACGAGCGGGCTTGAGCGCCCAGCGATTCGATGGCCATCGCCACCAGCGCGTTGGAGATCCGCTCACCGGCGGTCAGCAGCATGTCCAGCTCGCGGGCAGGCGGCGCCGGGCACACCTGCTGGGCCAGCTCCAGCAGACCGTCGGTGGTGTCGCCCATCGCCGAGACCACCACGACGACATCGTTGCCCTGCTTTTTGGCCTCGACGATGCGTTCGGCGACACGGCGGATCCGTTCGGCGTCGGCCACCGAAGATCCGCCGTACTTTTGCACGACGAGCGCCACGTCGATCCTTTCTAAGTCCGATCCAGCGCTTCCGGCCCGGGGAGTTCCCTGCAGCGTCGCGAGGTTCAGGTCGAAAACAGGATACGTGGATTGACCGGGCGACGATTACCGCGGGCCAAGCAGCAGATCCGTCAGAACAGACGATGCTTTGCCGGCATCTGATATCCAATAGTGGCCGGTAAATGTGAAAGGGGTCGACACCGTGGCCACTGAGGCAACAGTGTTATGGGGTACTGAACCAGACGAGCATGACTATCCGGCGGCAGCGGACTATCTCGCGCTGCTCGCCAAGCCTGGGCAGGTCAACGAGATTGTGGCGACGCTGAAAAAGGCCCCGATCGTCTACAAGAAGGCCAAGGATCTGCTGCGCGCTTCACGCCTGGCGCTGCTGCCCGTCGACAATCCGCATGTGGCTTCGGACCTGGCGAAGATCAAGAAGGGCAAGCAGCTGTCACCGATTCTGGTCGTGCGCGGAGACCTGGTCACCGATGTGCCGTTGCAGATTGCCGACGGCTACCACCGGGTGTGCGCGAGCTATTACACCGACGAAAACACCGATATCCCGGTCAAGATCGCCCCGGCCGGGGACTGACCGCCTGGGTTTTGGACACGCGTGCCGGAGCGGTAAAGTATCCGACGTGCAGCGGGTGCTCCTTCTCGGACGCCGCGACGGGGCCTGATCGAGGCCGGCTTCCCGTCGCGGGTGTTCGCGATGCGCCGGTCGCCGCCTTTCGGGGCGCCCCTTCTCATCCTCCGGAGCCATCACCGTGACTGACATTTCTCGACCGTCGGGCGACTCCCCTGACGTATTCAAGTCCGCTCGAACCATCACCAAGCCGGCCGGCCAACCGAACGCCGGTCAACGCGCGTGGAACACCCAGCGCGGATCGTCGATGCCGATAGGCCGGTACCGACCGTTCGTGGAGGAAGTCGAGACCATTCAGCTGGCCGACCGTACCTGGCCCGACAAAGTGCTCACCCGCGCGCCGCTATGGTGTGCGGTTGACCTGCGCGACGGCAACCAGGCGCTGATCGACCCGATGAGCCCGGCCCGCAAGCGCCGGATGTTCGATCTGTTGGTCCGCATGGGCTACAAGGAGATCGAGGTCGGGTTCCCGTCGGCCAGCCAGACCGACTTCGACTTCGTTCGCGAGATCATCACCGAGGACGCCGTCCCCGACGACGTCACCATCCAGGTACTGACCCAGTGCCGTCCTGAACTCATCGAACGCACCTTCCAGGCGTGCGAGGGTGCGCACCGCGCCATCGTGCACTTCTACAACTCGACGTCGATCCTGCAGCGCCGCGTGGTGTTTCGCGCCGACCGGGCCGCGGTCCAGTCCATCGCGACAGACGGCGCGCGCAAGTGTGTCGAGGAGGCCGCCAAGTACCCGGGAACGCATTGGCGCTTCGAGTACTCACCGGAGTCCTACACCGGGACCGAACTGGAATACGCCAAACAGGTCTGCGACGCCGTCGGCGACATCATCGAGCCGACGCCGGACAATCCGATCATCTTCAACCTGCCCGCCACCGTGGAGATGGCCACGCCGAACGTCTACGCCGACTCGATCGAGTGGATGCACCGCAACCTGGCTCGCCGGGATGCCGTCATCCTGAGCCTGCATCCGCACAACGACCGCGGAACAGCCGTCGCCGCAGCCGAATTGGGATATCAGGCAGGCGCCGACCGGATCGAGGGCTGCCTGTTCGGCAACGGTGAGCGGACCGGAAACGTCTGCCTGGTGACGCTGGGCCTCAACCTGTTCTCCCGTGGCGTCGACCCGCAGATCGACTTCTCTAATATCGACGAAGTCCGCCGCACGGTCGAATACTGCAACCAGCTGCGGGTCCCCGAACGTCACCCCTACGGCGGCGATCTGGTCTACACCGCGTTCTCCGGCAGCCATCAGGACGCCATCAACAAGGGCCTCGACCAGATGAAGGTCGATGCGGATGCCGCCGATTCCGATGTCGACGACATGCTTTGGCAGGTGCCGTACCTGCCGATCGATCCGCGCGACGTCGGGCGGACCTACGAGGCGGTGATCCGGGTCAATTCGCAGTCCGGCAAGGGCGGGGTGGCTTACATCATGAAGGCCGACCACGGCCTCGCGTTGCCGCGACGGCTGCAGATCGAGTTCTCCCCAGTGATCCAAAAGATCAGCGAGGGAGAAGGCGGCGAGGTCAGTCCCAAGGCGATGTGGGAGGCGTTCGCCGAGGAATACCTGGCGCCGGTGCGACCGCTGGAGCGGATGAAGCAGCGGGTCGAGGCATCCGAGGAGGACGGTGGCGCGACCACGATTGCCGCGACCGTCAAGATCGACGGCGTCGAGACCGAGATCAGCGGTTCCGGCAACGGACCGCTCGCCGCTTTCGTCGAGGCGCTGGGTACCGTCGGGTTCGACGTGGCCGTGCTGGACTATTCAGAGCACGCGATGAGCGCCGGCGACGACGCCCAGGCCGCGGCCTACGTCGAGGCGTCCGTCGCCGGCAGGACCGTGTGGGGCGTGGGGATCGCGCCGTCGATCACCACTGCGTCGCTGCGTGCCGTGGTGTCGGCCGTGAACAGGGCCGCACGGAATTAACTGACGCGTCCGCGCAGTCTTCTTAGCTGGCGGCAGATTCCGATGTCAGCTCGGCGCAGGCCTGGGCGCGGTTCTGCGGCAATGTGTTTGGCCTTGGTGCTTGCATTACAGGTGCCAAGAAATCGTTGGTGGCGTTGAAGGGCAGGTGTATTTGGCGCGTGGAGAGCAGTGATTCCATGGCGTCGCCCGTAACCGGGCGCGACAGCAGAAAACCCTGGGCATGGTTGCACCGATGCCGTACCAACGTCTCGGCGGCGATCGGGGTCTCGACGCCCTCGGCGGCCACCTGTAAATCGACTGCTTCGGCGAGCCCGATAATCGCCTGCACGATCGCCAGATCGGCCGCGTTGGTACCAAGGTCACGGATGAATCCCGTGTTGATCTTGAGCATATCGACCGGAAGCGATTTCAGCTGCGCCAAAACGACGTCACCGGTGCCGAAGCCGTCGATGGCGATCTGGACGCCGACGTCCTTCAGCGTCGCGAGGGCGGTGTGGATGTTCTCGATGTCGCGCACCATCACGCGCTCGCAGATCTCTAGACACACCGAGCCTGCGTCGATGCCGAATTCGTCGAGGGTGGCGGCCACGCCGTCGGCGAAACCGTCGCTGGCCAGTTGCGCCGGTGAGATGTTGAGGCGCAGCGAGGCGTGTTGTCCGACGCCATGCGATCGCCACCGGCTGAAGTCGCCACAGGCGCGTCGCATGACCCAGTAACCCAACCGCCCGGCCAGCGCCATCGATTCAGCCGCGTTGAGGGCATCCGTCTTCTGCCATTGCGCCAGCGCTTCGGCCGCCACGATTTCACCTGTGCGCAAATCGATTTCGGGCTGATATCGCAGCAGAAGCGCGCGGCTGTCGATGCCGGCGAGGAACAGCTCGCTACCGCTTCGAGACGTGCCTTGCGCCGATACGTCGTGATGGCACACGGCGATCGCGTTACCGCCTTTGCTTTTAACCGTTAGAGCAGCGTGATCGGCCTGCCGTAGTAAATCATCGCTGGTGTCGACCCCGGGCATGCCTGCCGCCACCCCGATGCTGACGGTGCAGGTGATCAGCTCGCCGCCGATGCGAACCGGATTGCACATCACGTCCTTAAGCGTGCGCGCCAAGGCTTCCGCGGCTTCAACGGACATCGCCCGGTTGGGGATGACGACGAATTCATCGCCGCCGACACGGGCAATCAGCGCGTCGTGGCCGATGTTGGCGCTGAGCCGTTGCGCGCATGCCCGGATGACCGCATCCCCGCCGGCATGACCGAGGTGATCGTTGATGGCCTTCAGCCGATCCAGATCGACGTAGAGCGCTGCGACGGGACCGGGTCGTCCCACCCGCAGTCTGCTGCGAATTGCCACGGTTAGCGCTCGACGATTGTGCAGACCGGTCAATTCGTCGTGCTCAGCCAGCCAGCGGAGCCGGCTTTCCTCAGCGAAGCGAGCCTGCAGCTGTGCGAAAAGCGACGCAACCACACCGAGTGCATCGAGTTCTTCGGGTGTCCATCGCTTGCCGCCCGATCTGGTCAAGCCGATGACGCCCGTGGTCACGGTCCCACAGAGCAGGGGCGCGACCGCCGTCACCGACGCTCGACCGCGGCAGGCCGCGAACCGGCTGGATCGACCAAGCTTTGCTGTGTCGGCCGCAATAACCGTCGGCGTTTTAAGTTCCTCGGCTACCACGCCGTCGGTGTCGGCGAAAGGAATCTTCTCCAGCGGATCCGGGTCGGGAACCGGATCCCGGGGTGGCCATTCGGCAATCAGCATCGAGGCTCGAAGCCTGTGATTATTGTGGCGCAGAAACGCGTCATCGGCCTCGAACTGTTCAACGAGCTGCGCGAGCAACCGTTCGTATACCCTCGGCGCGGAGGACGCACTTGCCCCCGTCATGTGGGCGACTATCTCGGCGATGGTGCAGAGAAAGCGGTCCGCCATGGTGCCCCTCCGATATGTGGAGTGCCCCCAGTGGAAATACGGTCAGATTCACCGTGCTGCCGATGCTTGGTGAACCCGCGTCCCGGCCATCGCGTCTTCGCGGTAGCGGCCGGCTAACTGAAGACCGGGCGCGTCTTGAGTGTAGACGCAGGACGGCGCCAAAATGTGCAAAGCCTGATAAGAAACTTAAAATTTTCCTAGGCGTTTCTTGGGTGTCGATCAGGCCGGGCAAGGGTTACCGCCCAGTCAGGCCGTTATTTTCGCCAGCAGCATCCCGGCCAAGGTCTGCGCCTGTACGCAACTGTCGGCCCCGACGGTGAGATAGATCCAGCCCTTGAGCACGTCGACGGTCGCGGGCGGAGCCACAAAGCAGAACGCCTGGTCACCAAGCCCCGGGATGTTTTGAACCTGACCGGCGGTCTGCTTGTTGGTGGCGAATCCCTTCGACTGCGAGTCGAGACACTGTTCGTTAGGAGGCTGGCCGTCTTTGCAGTACAGGTCGTTGTAATACAGCTTGAAGCTGACGTCGTTGCCGGCTGAAGGCACGGAATTGCATTGCGCTTCGCTCGAGGACTGGCTGCCCTCAGGCGCTGGAAACGACCTACCCATCACCTGGCTGATATCGACTCCGCTCAGCAAGCTGCAGAAGTTCGCGGGGACCTGCACCTTGCCGCCCTTGGCCGCTGAGTCAGCGTTGCCGCCGCGCGAACCTCCGCCGCAGGCCGCCGTCAGCACCGCGGCGGCCGCCACCGCCGCCCACGTCGTTTTCGCGTTCATCGCATACTCATTCAACCGTGCGGCGACAATGCGTGCTGAACTGAGCGGCGATCAGAAGAGCGCGAACTGCTCGCCCGCATGCGCCGTGTCGGTGAAGTCCTCGACACCGGTGCCGCTGACCACCGTCCCGACGCAATCCATGAACTTGGCGTCGGAAACGACCGGGACACCCAACTCGCGAGCCAGGTAGCCCTTGCCATGTGCCGGACGGGATTCGTTGCAGATCACCAACGAGGTTTCCTGGTCGACAGCGTCGGCGTAGGCCAGCCCGGCGTGCAGGATCCGCTCGACCAGCTCCTCGTGAGTCCGCTGCACCTCAGCCGCCAGCGCGACCCGCATGCCCTGCACCAGCGGCCTGCCCCGGACGTACGGGCCAGGGTTGAGGTACGCGCACGGCATCCGCGAGGCCAGCAGCTTCAGTGGCCGCAATTCGTCGTGGGTGATCCGGCCGCTGGGCCAACGCCGGCGGGTGACCGGCCGCACCGGTAACCAGACGCCGCGTTCGCGGGCCCGCTCCAACGCAGCCGCCATCACGTTGGTCAGCACGACGGCGTCATCGAACGCATCGTGCGGGCGCCGCTGGGTCACCCCCCAATGCGCGGCCAGCGTCTCCAGCCGCAGGTTGTCGATACCCAGTTCCAGCCGCCGCGCCAGCTCCACCGTGCACATGACGGTGTCGATCGGCAGCTCGACTTCGGCCATCTCGGCCTCCGCGGTGAGGAACGCGTAGTCGAACGCGACGTTGTGCGCAACCAGCGTGCGGCCGCGCAGCAGCTCGACCACGTCGCTGACGATGTCAGCGAACTGCGGCTGGTCCTCGAGCATCGCAGCGGTCAGGCCGTGCACATGGGTAGGGCCCGGATCCACCCCCGGGTTCAGCAGGCTGACAACGGATTGCTCGACTTGCCCGTCGGCGTCAAGGGCCAGCACCGCGAGGCTGATGACACGGGCGTTGCCCGGTCGGAAGCCGGAGGTTTCGACGTCGATGACGGCCCACCCCGCCCCGGGCTCGGTAGCCGGCCGGCCCCAGACCGTGGTCGTCGGGCTTGCCACCGCAATGTCGGGCATAAGTGGAGGATGGCACGTCGAACCGACATCGCCGGGTCGCTGCGCGCCGTGTCGGGCAGTCTTCTGCGTCCGAGGCCGACCCGCTGCGCTCGGAAAAGCGCCGAGCTTGCGATCGCCCTTAACCCCACGAGGCCGACCCGCTGCGCTCGGAAAAGCGCCGAGCTTGCGATCGCCCTTAACCCCACGAGGCCGACCCGCTGCGCTCGGAAAAGCGCCGAGCTTGCGATCGCCCTTAAACTTCCCGGGTGATCACCGCCCGAGGACGTCTGGCCCTCGCCGCCGGAGCCGGCGCGCGATGGGCCTCACGGGTGACCGGCCGGGGGGCGGGCGCGATGATCGGCGGCCTGGTGGCCATGACGCTGGATCGTTCGATACTGCGTCAGCTCGGTACCGGCCGCCGCGCCGTCGTCGTCACCGGGACCAACGGCAAGTCGACGACGACCCGGATGACCGCGGCCGCCCTGCGCACCACTGGCCCGGGGGGCCCAAAAAGCCGAGTGGCCACCAACGCCGAGGGCGCCAACATGGACGCCGGGCTGGTGGCCGCACTCGCCGCTGACCGCGACGCCGCGTTGGCCGTCCTCGAGGTCGACGAGATGCACGTGCCACATGTCGCCGACGCCATCGAGCCCGCCGTCATCGTCTTGCTGAACCTGTCCCGCGACCAGCTGGACCGGGTCGGCGAGATCAACGTGATCGAGCGCAGACTGCGGGGCGGACTGGCCAGGCACCCGCAGGCGGTCGTCGTCGCCAACTGCGATGACGTACTGATGACCTCGGCCGCCTACGACAGCGCCAACGTGGTGTGGGTCGCCGCGGGTGGCAGCTGGGCGGCCGACTCGGTCAGCTGCCCGCGCAGCGGCGAGGTGATCGTCCGCGACCGGGGCCACTGGTATTCCACCGGCGCCCACTTCAAGCGGCCCAGCCCGCATTGGTGGTTCGACGCCGACATGCTCTACGGACCCGACGGGCTGGCGCTGCCGATGCAGTTAGCGCTGCCGGGCTCGGTGAATCGGGGCAACGCGGCGCAGGCGGTGGCGGCCGCCGTCGCGCTGGGCGCCGATCCGGCGGCCGCGGTGGCCGCCGTGTCCGGGGTCGACGAGGTCGCGGGGCGGTACCGGACCATTCGCGTCGGCGCGCACACCGTGCGGATGCTGCTGGCCAAGAACCCCGCCGGCTGGCAGGAGGCGCTGTCGATGGTGGACAAGAACGCGGCCGGGGTGGTGATCTCGGTCAACGGGCAGGTGCCCGACGGTGAGGATCTGTCCTGGCTCTGGGATGTGCGCTTCGAGCGGTTCGAACAGCATTTTCAAGGGATCCCAGTGGTGGCCGCCGGCGAACGCGGGACCGACCTCGCGGTGCGGTTGGGCTACGCCGGCGTGGAACACACCCTGGTGCACGACACGTTGGCCGCGATCGCGTCATGTCCCCCCGGAGCCGTGGAGGTCGTCGCCAATTACACAGCGTTCCTGCAGATGCAGCGCAGATTGGCTCGCCATGGCTGACTCGGCGGTGCGGATCGGGCTGGTACTGCCCGACGTGATGGGCACCTACGGCGACAGCGGAAACGCGGCGGTGCTGCGGCAACGGCTGCGGCTGCGGGGCACCGCCGCGGAGATCGTCGAGATCACGCTGGCCGACGCGGTGCCCGACAGCCTCGACCTGTACACGTTGGGCGGGGCCGAGGACTACGCGCAGCGGCTGGCGACCAAGCATCTGGTCGCGCATCCGGGATTGCAGCGCGCGGCGGCCCGCGGCGCGCCGGTGCTGGCGATCTGCGCGGCTATCCAGGTGCTCGGCCACTGGTATGAGACATCGGCGGGCGAACGGGTCGACGGCGTGGGTCTGCTCGACCTGACGACCTCGCCGCAGACCACCCGCACCATCGGGGAGGTCGTCAGCACGCCGCTGCTGGCCGGGTTGACGCAGCCGTTGACCGGTTTCGAGAACCACCGCGGTGGAACGGTGCTCGGCGATGCCGCGTCGCCGCTGGGCGCCGTGAAGAAAGGCGCCGGCAACCGCGCCGGCGACGGTTTCGACGGCGCGGTGCAGGGCAGCGTGATCGCCACTTACATGCACGGACCCTGCTTGGCCCGCAATCCGGAGCTCGCCGATTTGCTGCTGAGCAACGTGGTGGGCGAGCTGGCGCCGCTGGAGCTGCCGGAGGTGGACTTGCTGCGCCGCGAGCGTCTGGCGGCCGGGCGCCGGGCCTGAGGTTTTGCGGTCCTCGGCGAAGTTGCCATACCTACCGACATTTCGCCCAGACTTAAGCTACTGCAAGGCATCTCGGCGTGTCATCGCAGACGTTTAAGTGTCGCCAACAAAGACGCGCGCGAACTGCCTCAGGCCATCGCGCGGCGGCCGGTCAGCGCGCGGCCCAGGGTCAGCTCGTCGGCGAATTCCAGGTCGCCACCCATCGGCAGCCCGGAAGCGATCCGCGTGACGGTCAGGCCGGGAATGTCGCGCAGCATCCGCACCAGATAGGTGGCGGTCGCCTCGCCCTCGGTATTGGGGTCGGTGGCGATGATCACCTCGGTGATGTCGACGCCGTCGACCTGCTCACCGATCCGGCTGAGCAGCTCGCGGATCCGTAGCTGCTCGGGGCCGACTCCGGACAACGGATCCAATGCCCCGCCGAGAACGTGGTAGCGGCCGCGGAATTCGCGGGTGCGCTCGACGGCCTGGACGTCCTTGGGCTCCTCGACGACGCAGACCTGCGAGCCGTCCCGGCGAGGGTCCACACAGATGCGGCAGCGCTCGTCGTCAGAGACGTTGCCGCACACCGCGCAAAATCGCACGCCGTTGCGGACTTTGGCCAGCACCGCGGTGAGCCGGTCGATGTCAGGTGGTTCGACCGACAACAGATGAAAGGCTATGCGCTGCGCGCTTTTCGGCCCGATACCCGGCAGCTTGCCGAGCTCGTCGATCAGGTCCTGGACCGGCCCCTCAAACATGGCGGTACAAGTTAGGACCCCGGCATACCGAGCGCGCCGCCCATCCCACCAGCCAGCGGACCCAGCTGCTCCTGCGCCATCGTGGTGACCTGCTTGGAGGCGTCGGCGAGCGCGCCGACGATCAAGTCCTGCAGCGTCTCGACGTCGTCCGGGTCGACGACTTTGGGATCGATCTTCACCGCCACGACCTCGCCGCTGCCTTTAACGGTGACCTCGACCAGACCCCCACCGGCCTTTCCGTGCACCTCGGCGTTGGCGAGTCGCTGCTGGGCAGCCATCAGCTGTTGCTGCATCTGCTGCGCCTGGGCGAGCAACGCCGACATGTCGGGTGGGCCTCCGGGTTGCATGACGGTCCCCTTGCATGTTGGTCTCGACTTGGTTTCGCCTGCGGCGTGCGTGCGGTTCGAAGCTTTCAGCCTAGTCGGAGCCAGGCTAACGTGGCGCCGTGCGCGTACTACATTGCCTGCGTGTCGGGGGCGTGCTGGCCGTCGGCATTCTGCCCGTCGTGACTGCCGCACCGATACTGACGGCCCAGAAAGCCGCCGCAGCCCCGGGCAACATCGCCGGGATGATCGTGTTCCTCGACCCCGGTCATAACGGCGCCAACGACGCATCGATCAGCCGCCAGGTGCCCACCGGGCGCGGCGGCACCAAGGACTGCCAGGCCAGCGGAACCACGACCAACGACGGCTACCCGGAGCACACCTTCACCTGGGACACCACTCTGCGCATCCGCGCCGAACTCAACGCGCTGGGAGCGCGGACGGCGATGTCGCGCGGCGACGACAGCACGGTGGGACCTTGCGTCGATCAGCGCGCAGCCATGGCCAACGCGTTACACCCGAACGCCGTCGTCAGCATCCACGCCGACGGCGGTCCGCCGAACGGTCGGGGATTCCACGTGAACTACTCCGCGCCGCCGCTCAACCAGGCGCAGGCGGGCCCGTCGGTGCAGTTCGCCCGGATCATGCGCGACGAAATGCAGGCCTCGGGTATCCCGCCGGCCAACTACATCGGCCAGGACGGTCTATACGGGCGCTCGGACCTGGCGGGACTGAACCTGGCGCAGTATCCATCGGTCCTAGTCGAGTGCGGCAACATGAAGAACCCGGCCGACTCGGGGCTGATGGAGTCGCCCGAAGGCCGGCAGAGGTACGCCGACGCCGTGGTCAAGGGCATCGCCGCCTACCTGGGCAGCCAAGGTCAGGCGGGCTAGGCCCGATTGCTAGCTCTCCAATTCCTTCTTCAGGTTGGCCAGCACTTCGCCCTGGATCCTTTTGAGCCCCAGCGGCGCGAACGTCTTCTCGAAGAATCCCTTCACGCCACCCGCTCCGTTCCATGTGGTCGTGACGGTGACGCTCGAGCCCGGCCCGGCGGGCGCCACCGTCCAGTTGGTGATCATCGTCGAGTTGGCGTCCTTCTCGATGACCGCGTGACCGGCGACGTCGACGTTGGCCCGAACGTCGCGGACCCGAGATTTAGTGGCCTGCAGCTTCCAGCTGGCGATGGTTCCCTGCCCCTGCCCGCCCTGCAGCACCTGGTAGTCGCGGTAATGCGAAGACAAGATCTTGGGGCGGACTCCGCTGTAGTCAGCGACGGCGGACAGCACGGTCGTGGGCTCAGCGTTGATCAAGATCGTGCTGGCTGCACTGACGTGTCCCATTAGGCGAAACTCCTCTGCGCAGGTGTTGTGCCGGCGCCACGCTCCGGTGCGGTGCACCTGCACGGGCTGCTATCGAGGACTAGCGTATATGTGGTGCCTGTCCCTGCATCCGCACCGGCGGCTCATGCGGCGGGCGTCGAACGGTTGTTGGCTAGCTACCGCTCGATTCCCGCGACGGCGGCCGTCCGACTCGCGAAGCCCACCTCCAATTTGTTTCGCGCGCGCGCGAAACGCGACGCGCCCGGACTGGACACATCGGGGCTGACGAATGTCATATCGGTCGACCCCGACTCTCAGACCGCCGATGTCGCGGGCATGTGCACATACGAGGATTTGGTGGCAGCGACCCTGCCTTATGGACTGTCGCCTTTCGTTGTCCCGCAGCTGAAGACGATCACGCTGGGCGGGGCGGTCACCGGGTTGGGCATCGAGTCGGCATCGTTTCGAAACGGCCTGCCGCACGAGTCGGTGCTGGAGATGGACATCCTCACCGGCACAGGCGAATTGCTTACCGTCTCGCCCCAGTTGTACCCCGATCTCTACCGTGCATTCCCGAATTCCTATGGCACTCTGGGTTATTCGACGAGGCTTCGCATCGAGCTGGAATCGGTCAAGCCGTTTGTGGCGCTGCGGCATTTGCGATTCGACTCGCTGACCGAATTGGTGACAGCGATGGACCGCATCATCGAAACCGGTGGTTTCGAGGGTGTGCCGGTCGACTATCTCGACGGCGTGGTGTTCGGCGCCGACGAGAGCTACCTGTGCGTCGGTGTGCGTACCACCACCCCCGGCCCGGTCAGCGACTACACCGGACAGGACGTCTACTACCGGTCCATCCAGCACGACGCCGGCGGCAAAGAAGACCGGCTGACGATGCACGACTATTTCTGGCGATGGGACACCGATTGGTTCTGGTGCTCACGCTCTTTCGGTGCGCAGAATCCCCGGGTGCGGCGTTGGTGGCCCCGACGCTATCGGCGCAGCAACATGTACTGGAAGTTGGTGGCACTCGACCAGCGTTTCAGTATCGCCGACCGGATCGAGAAACGCCATGGTCGTCCACCGCGCGAACGGGTGGTCCAAGATGTCGAGGTGCCGATCGAGCGCACAGCCGAGTTCCTGGAGTGGTTCCTCGCTCACGTGCCGATCACGCCGGTCTGGTTGTGTCCGTTGCGGCTACGCGACCCAGAGGGCTGGCCGCTGTATCCGATCCGGGCCGGATCCACCTACGTCAACGTGGGGTTCTGGTCCTCGGTTCCGGTCGGCGCGACCGAGGGCGAGACCAATCGGTTGATCGAAGCAAAGGTCAGCTCGCTCGACGGCCACAAGTCGCTGTATTCCGACTCCTATTACAGCCGTGAGGAGTTCGATGAGCTCTACGGCGGCGAAACGTACAAAACCGTCAAAAAAACCTACGATCCGGATTCGCGTCTGCTAGACCTCTATGCAAAGGCGGTGCAACGACGATGACGACCATCAAAGAATCCGCTGCCACCAGGACAGGCAAGTTGAGCCTGGCCGAGGTCTTGGCGATCGTTACCGGCGGCGCCAAAAGGTCGCTGCGGTTCGCCGCGTACGACGGCAGCAGTGCCGGACCGGAAAACGCCGTGCTCGGAATGGGCCTGCTGACGCCGCGCGGCACCACCTACCTGGCCACTGCCCCCGGCGAACTCGGGCTGGCCCGTGCCTACGTCTCCGGCGACATCGAATTGCGTGGCGTACATCCGGGCGATCCGTACGAGCTGCTCACGTTGCTGGCTGACAAAGTCGAGTTCGGCAGGCCTTCGGCGCGGCTACTGGCCAGCATCATCCGCGCGGTCGGCGTACAGCACCTCGTCCCCGCACCACCACCGCCGGAAGAGGCGCTGCCGCGCTGGCGACGGATCGCCGAAGGCATGCGGCACAGCAAGACTCGTGACGCCGAGGCCATTCATCACCACTACGACGTCTCCAACACCTTTTACGAGTGGGTGCTTGGTCCGTCGATGACGTACACCTGCGCGGTCTATCCGTATCCCGAAGCGACGCTGGAAGAAGCGCAGAACAACAAGTACCGGTTGATCTTCGAGAAGTTGCGACTGCAGCCCGGCGATCGGCTGCTCGACGTCGGCTGCGGATGGGGCGGGATGGTCCGCTATGCCGCGCACCGCGGTGTGCGGGCTATCGGTGCCACCCTGTCGGCCGAACAGGCCGCTTGGGCACAAAAGAAGATCGAAGCCGAGGGGCTGACGAACTTGGCCGAGGTGCGCCACTCCGACTACCGCGACGTCCGCGAGAGCGGGTTCGACGCGGTCTCGTCGATCGGGTTGACCGAGCACATCGGTGTCAAGAACTATCCATCGTACTTCGAGTTCCTGCAGTCCAAGTTGCGTACCGGCGGCCTGCTGCTCAATCACTGCATCACCCGCAATGACAACAAGTCGAACTTCCGCGCCAGCAGTTTCACCGATCGATACGTCTTTCCGGATGGGGAGCTGACCGGCTCGGGACGAATCGTGTCGGCGGTCCAGGACGTGGGTCTCGAAGTGCTGCATGCCGAGAACTTCCGGACGCACTACGCGATGACGCTGCGGGACTGGTGCCACAATCTGGTTGCGCATTGGGACGAGGCGGTCAACGAGGTCGGTCTGGCCAAAGCGAAGATATGGGGCCTGTACATGGCGGCGTCTCGAGTGGCATTCGAGCACAACAACATTCAGCTACACCACGTGTTGGCAACCAAGCCCGATGCGTGCGGCACCGACGGTCTGCCACTGCGCCCGTGGTGGCAGCCCTAGGCGCTGCGGCGGTTCAGTAGGCTGTGAGCTGTGAACGCTTCCACAGAGTTGTCGGAAGCCGGCTTCAGAGGATGCCGGGCCGGATTTCGATCGGCGGCAATCAAGATCGCATTAGTGGGCGACCATTAATAGTCGCGATCGGCAACACGCAGGCCGGCGCGGTCGCGATAGTCGGGCGAGGAATGGAAAACGTCAGCCGTTGTCGATGCGGCGCGCGCCCAATTCGTTCTGCAGCAGTTCTAGAGCGGCCTCTTCGGGGTCGCGTCGCGGTGCCGACGGGTCATCCTGACTCACCTCGGCCAGCATGCTTTCCTCTTCGGCCCGCTGAGCGGAATCGTCGTCGGCGGGTACTTCCGGCGGGGCGGACGGGCGTGAACTCGCGCGGGCGGGTGGACCCCCGCCTCGTTCGGGGCGAGGCGCCGGCGCCGGCGGTTCTTCGGTCGCCGTCAGGCTGGGTGTCCCGGCTTCACATCGCACCCGCCAGTCGACGCCCAGCGCATCTTTGAGCGCCTCGGCGATGACGTCGGCGTTGCGTTGTTCGCTCAGCCGCTTGGCCAGCGGCGCCGATTCATGGGTCAGCACCAAGGTGTTGCCCTCCACCGCGCGTACGGTCGCGCCGGCCAGCATCACCTCGGTGGTTCGGCTGCGCTGACGCACCTTGTCGCGCACCGTCGGCCACAAGGTGCGGACCGCGGCCGCGCCCGGTTCACCCGGGCCCGTCGCAGGCGGAGCGTGCTCGGGCGTGGGCGGGCTCTGCTCGGGCGCGGTCTGCTTTGGGGCAGGCTTGGGCTCCGGCTCAGCTGCGGCAGCGGGTGGCGTCGACGGCGTCGGGGTGTCAGACACTTCGGCAGGCGCGACCTGTGGCCGTTGATCGCCGAGCGGAATGGACATCTCCAGCCTGGTCTCGATCCGCTCGACCCGTTGCAGCAGAGCCGATTCGGTGTCGCTGGCCGACGGCAGTAACAGCCGCGCGCAGATCACCTCAAGGAGCAGGCGGGGCGCCGTCGCGCCGCGCATCTCCGTCAGGCCGGCGTGCACGACTTCGGCGTAGCGGGTGAGCGTCGCCGTGCCGATCCGGGCCGCCTGCTCACGCATCCGATCCAGCACGTCTTCCGGCGCGTCGACCACGCCACGAGTAGCCGCGTCGGGAACTGCTTGCAGCACAAGCAAATCGCGAAACCGCTCCAGCAGGTCGGTGGCGAATCGCCGAGGGTCGTGACCGGCGTCGATCACTGATTCGACCGCCCCGAACAGCGCCGCCGCGTCGCCGGCGGCGAGCGCGTCGACGGCCTCATCGATCAGCGCGACATCGGTGGCACCCAACAATCCCAACGCGCGCTGGTAGTTGATGCGGTTCCCCTCGGCGCCGGCCAGTAATTGGTCGAGCACCGACAGAGTGTCACGAGGAGAACCTCCGCCGGCGCGGATCACCAGTGGGTAGACCGCGTCGTCAGCGTCGACACCTTCCTGGGCGCAGATCCGTTCGATCAGCGCCCGCATGGTGCGTGGCGGCAGCAGCCGGAACGGATAGTGGTGGGTGCGCGACCGGATCGTCGGCAACACCTTCTCCGGCTCGGTGGTGGCGAAGATGAAGATCAGATGCTCGGGGGGCTCCTCGACAATTTTGAGTAGCGCGTTGAACCCTGCGGTGGTCACCATGTGCGCTTCGTCGACGATGAAGACTCGGTAGCGCGATTGGGCCGGCGCGTAGAAAGCGCGGTCGCGCAGCTCACGGGTGTCGTCAACGCCGCCGTGGCTGGCCGCGTCGAGCTCGACGACGTCGATGCTGCCGGGTCCGTTGGGCGCCAGCGCGACGCAGGACTCGCAGACACCGCACGGCGTAGCCGTTGGCCCCTGCACGCAGTTCAACGACCGGGCCAGGATGCGCGCCGACGACGTCTTGCCGCAGCCGCGCGGGCCGGAGAACAGATAGGCGTGGTTGATTCGGCCCGCCGTCAAGGCGGTGCACAGCGGCTCGGTGACGTGCTCCTGCCCCACCACTTCCGCGAAAGTTGCCGGTCGGTACTTGCGGTAGAGGGCCACGGTCTCTCACGCTACCGACGCGGTGTGACGGCAGCTCGGCTGGGCGTCGAGTGTGCATCCATGGCGTCGAGTGTGAAACGTAGGGAGGGATTCCCGCCGATTTCCCACCCTCAGCGCACATTCGGATCCGTGAGCGCACGCTCGACGGCAACTGCCTAATGCTGGCTCAGCAGCGACTCGGTCGCGGACAGCAATGCACAGGTGGCCAGGCCGTCGATCGCGTTACGCAGGTCGGATACCGGCGGGAACGTCGGCGCGATCCGGATGTTCTTGTCGTCCGGGTCTTTCCGGTACGGGAACGACGCGCCGGCCTCGGTGACGGCGATACCGGCCTCCTTGGCCAAAGCGACCGTGCGTCGCGCCGTGCCCGGCAACACGTCGAGGCTGATGAAGTAACCGCCTTGCGGCTCATTCCAGGAAGCGATCTTGGACTCGCCAAGGCGCTTGTCCAGGATCTCCAGCGCCAACGCGAATTTCGGCGCCAGCAGCTGCTGGTGGCGCAGCATCTGCAGCCGCACGCCGTCGGCGTCGCCGAAGAAACGGAGGTGTCGCAGCTGATTGACCTTGTCCGGCCCGATCGACTTCTTGCCGGCGTACTGCAAGTACCAGGCGATATTGCCCAGTGATCCACCGAAGAAGCTGACGCCGGCACCGGCGAAGGTGATCTTGGACGTCGATGCGAAGACGTAAGGCCGGTTCGGGTTGCCCGCGGCGGCGGCCAGGCCCAGCACGTCGACTTGCCGGACGAAGTCCAGCGTCAAGGTGTGCACCGCGTAGGCGTTGTCCCAGAACAGCCGGAAGTCCTCCGCTGCCGTGCGCATCTGCACCAGCCGCCGAACCGTCTCCCACGAGTAGGTGATGCCGGTGGGGTTGGCGAACACCGGGACCGCCCACATGCCCTTGATGGCCGGGTCGACGGCGACTAGTTCTTCGATCAGGTCGACGTCCGGTCCGTCCTCGCGCATCGGGATCTGAACCATCTCAACGCCCATGGTTTCGGTGATGGCGAAGTGCCGGTCATAGCCGGGAACCGGACACAAGAACTTGACGTTCGGCTCGTCCTTCCAGGGCCGCGGAGAGTCGACGCCGCCATGCAGCATCGAGAAGACCACGACGTCGTGCATCAGCTCCAGGCTGGCGTTGTTGCCCGCGATCAGGTTGGGCACCGGGATGCCGAGCAGTTCGCCGAAGATGGCCCGCAGTTCGGGCAGGCCGTGCTGCCCGCCATAGTTGCGGGTGTCGGTGCCCTCGCCGTCGCGGTATTCGTCGCCGGGCAAACTCAGCAAGCCGTTGGACAGGTCGAGCTGATCGCTGCACGGCTTGCCGCGGGTGAGGTCCAGGGCCAGCTTCATCGACTGCAGTTCGGCGTAGTCCTGCTGGTGGCGGGCATGTATCGCCTCGAGGTCCGTACGGCCTAGGGAACTAAACGAGCCGTACGACACCATCCGCCTTTCACCGTCTACGCCGTGGGCGACCAGGTGGCGATCGCAAGCCCGGCGAAGCCGAGCGCAGCGGGTCGCCACCCAACCTGAAACAGGGGACCCCGCGCACCCGCCAGAGCCCATTGACCCTTGCTGCCTTCCGGCCCTGGGGGAGTTCACAGGATAGACGCCGCGCGGGGTCCATCGAGAGTCTAGTACTCGGCCTGCAAGCAATCGGCGACAGCCAGCAAGATCCTCAGCTGCGCTCGGCTACCATGGCCGACGGAGGATTCGCCTAGTGGCCTATGGCGCTCGCCTGGAACGCGGGTTGGGTTAACAGCCCTCGCGGGTTCAAATCCCGCATCCTCCGCTCAACCCGGAGTGCGGCCAGGCTTGATTCACATCGACTAGGGTGTGGTCGCTACCGGGTACCGGCTCAAGGAGGCGCATGGGACGCAAAGCTGCCACGTGGTGGCACGTGACGTTCTCGATTGCCGCCGGCGTCCTCTATTTCTTCTTCGTGCTACCGCGCTGGCCCGAGCTGATGGGCGACACGTCGCACACCTTGGGCACGGTGGCCCGGATTGTCGCCGGGGTGCTGATCGCCCTGGCCGGCCTGCCGGTGGTATTCACCTTGCTGCGGGCCCGCAAGCCGGAGTACGGCACGCCGCAGCTCGCCCTGACCTTGCAGACCTCGTCGGTCGTGGCCCATGTGCTAGCCGGCGTGCTGATTGTCGGCACCGCGATCAGCGAGATCTGGCTGAACCTCGACAGCGTCGGGCAGTGGCTGTTCGGTATTTATGGCGCGGCGGCCGCAATCGCGCTACTCGGCATTTTCGGGTTCTATCTGTCGTTTATCGCCGAGCTTCCGCCGCCACCGCCGAAACCGCTGAAGCCCAAGAAAGAAAAGCATCGGCGGCGCGGTCGCAAGAAGGATGGCGCGGCGGACGAGTCCGACGAAGGCGACGAGGACGAAGAATCCGCCGAAGCCGAGGACACCGAAGCCGAGGCGGACGAGAGCACCGAAACTGACGGCGACGAAGCCGAGACGACGGAAACGCCCGACGAGGAAGCCGAGCCCGCCGAGGTCACCGCGCAGCGCCCCGAAGTCGAGTCGACGGCCGCAGAAGGGTTAGCACCCGAGTCGACGGCTGAAGAGGCACCCGCACTGGAAGACGCCGACGAGGACGAGGACGAGGCCTTGCAAGACACCGCCGCCGACTCATCCGCGCGCGGATTGCGCAACCGTCGCCCGACCGGCAAAGCCTCAGGAGCGCATCGGCGCCGGCGCACGCGCCGCGGTGTCGCCGTCGAAGACTGAACCCACCGTCGGCGGTGGTGACGCCGTCAAGTCCAGCCACGCGGTCATCAGGCGCGCGGCCGCGCCGATATTCCCTAGCTGGCAGTGGTTGCTCGCCTGCTCGGCGGCGGTGAAGACCCGGGTGGTCACCGACCGCGCGTTAGACAGCGTGCCCGCCTGGCGCGCCAACTGCTTTAGCGGCACATAGTGGTCCTCGGCGCCTGCGAGAAGCAGCACGTCGGCGCGAACCCGGTGCGAGATCTTGCGGGTGTCCATCGCGGTGGTCGAGCGTAGGAAGTCGTAGGGCGTGGCAGTGCCGGTGACGTGCATGCCCTGCTGCAGTCCCCACTGTGAGACCGGCTTGCGGGCTACGGCACGGTCGGCAATGGCGTTGATGATCCGGCGAGCGCGGGCGGCAAGCAGCGCGTGCAACGGAATCCGGACGCCGCGGCCGATTTGGCGCGCGATCGTCTCGAAAAAGTCGTCGAGGATGTCGAAAGCCACCACCTTGCTGATCCGCGGTTCGAACGCAGCCGCCCGGATCACCAGACCGCCGCCGAGCGAGATCCCAACGGCGGCAACATCATCGAGTCCGTAGTGGTCGAGGACGGCGCCCACCGGCTGCTCCCACTCGGAGATCATCGTCAGGCCGAAATCCTCGAGTGCGCTGCCCTGGCCCGGACCCTCGAACACGACGATGCGACGACCCGCTTCGACCATGCCGGCGATCATCGGCAGGAACTCTTCGACGTAGCTGTCGAATCCGCCGAACATCACGATCGGGGCGCCGATCTGACGATCCGGTCGCAGGTCATAGGCGGGCATGGAGCCAGAGCCGAACGGGATGAGATCGGGTGTCACGCCGTAGGCGGTTCGCATCGCCTCCAAGAACCGGGCGCGCGCGGCCGGGCGGCGCGGGTCGGCCGCCGTCATGAAGAACTCGGCCGCCCGGTCGTAGTAGGCACCGGCGACCACACGATCGGCCGCGCGGGCCCGCTCCGCCAAGCCGAGAAACCCGTCGATCACCTCCGGGTAGGTGTCGGCGTGCGATGCCATTTCGGTCAGCTCGTCGATGGCCGACGGGCCGATCCACTGCACCCAGCGGTTGCATTGGAAGTTGATGCTGACGTCGGGGTGGAAGTGGTGGTAGCCAATCGGCGGGGTGGCGCCGGTGCAGTCGAGCCGGGGTGCTGACGTGTCCATTGCAGGCTCCTATCGCAAGTTGTCTTGCAATAGCATGCACCGAAAGCACCCGTAATGCAAGTAAAGTTGCGATAGACTTTCAGGCTATGACTGCAGGCGTATCGCATCGCCGCGGCGAGCATGTCCGCCAGACCGTCTTGGCCGCCGCGTTCGAGGAGCTGGCCGCCAACGGGTTCGACGGCGCCACCGTCGCCGGAGTCGCAAAGCGCTCGGGTGTGCACGAGACGACCGTCTACCGGCGATGGGTGACCCGGGAGAACCTGCTCGTGGCCGCTTTGCTCGAGCGCAGCGCCGACGCCATCCCCACCCCCGACACGGGTTCGACCCGCCGCGATCTGCTCGCGATCGTTCGGGGCATCATCGCCTACGTGCGCTCGCCCGAAGGCAGGGCGGTGTTGCGCGGGGCGACGCTGCCGGTCGACGACACCTACGCCGATGCGCGCGAAGCTTTTTGGGCGCGTCGCCTGGACGCATTGTCTCCCGTGGTGGCGCGTGGTATCGAGCGTGGCGATCTGCGTGCCGACATCGACGCCCGGCTGCTGCTGGAGATGTTGGTCGCGCCAATTCACGGCCGGCTGCTGCTCACCGGTGAACCCGTCGACGAGGCCCTCGCCGAGCAATTGGTCGATGTGGTGTTCAATGGCGCCGCAGCCTCACCGAGCGATCCGTGACCCGATGCCGTTCCCGGCCGGGGCACGCTTCCCTATGCTGAGCGAGTGCCAAACACTTATCGAGTAGTCCAGTGGAACACCGGAAATGTCGGCAAAAGCTCCCTCAAATCGATCGCCAACAACCCCCTGTTGGAACTGGTGGGGTGCTACGCCTGGTCACCGGAGAAGGTCGGCCGTGACGCCGGCGAGCTGGTGGGCATCGCGCCGCTAGGGGTCGCCGCCACCAACGACGTCGACGCGCTGCTCGCGTGCAAACCCGACTGCGTGGTCTACAACCCGATGTGGATCGACGTCGACGAGCTGGTCCGCATCCTGTCGGCGGGCGTCAACGTTGTGACCACTGCCTCCTTCATCACCGGGCACAACCTCGGCGGCGGTCGCGACCGAATCATCGAGGCCTGCGAGAAGGGCGGCTCCACGATCTTCGGGTCCGGGGTGAGCCCGGGCTTCGCCGAGCTGTTGGCCATCGTCTCGGCGATGGTGTGCAACCGCGTCGACAAGATCACCGTGAACGAAGTCGCCGACACGACGTTCTACGACTCGCCGGACACCGAGAAGCCGGTGGGCTTCGGCCAGCCGATCGACCACCCGGACCTGCAGGCGATGGCCGCGAAGGGCACCGCCATCTTCGGCGAGGCCGTCCGGCTGATCGGCGACGCGCTCGGCATCGAACTCGACGACGTGCGGTGCGAGGCCGAATTCGCCCAGACCACAGCGGATCTCGAGATGGCGTCGTGGACCATCCCCGCGGGATGCGTGGCGGGCGTCTACATCAGCTGGCAGGGAATCGTCGCCGGCAAGGCCGTCATCGACCTCAACGTTCGGTGGCGCAAAGGCCAGACGCTCGACCCGGACTGGAAGATTGACGGCGACGGCTGGGTCATCCAGGTCGACGGGCAGCCCACGGTCACCACCAAGGTCGGCTTCCTGCCGCCGCCCTATTTCGAGGCCACGACGATCGAAGAATTCATGGACCTCGGGCACATCATGACAGCGATGCCACCCATCAACGCGATCCCCGCCGTCGTGGCCGCGGCGCCGGGCATCGCCACCTATAACGATCTGCCGCTGACGCTGCCGCGCGGCGTGGTGCCGATCGCGGGGATCGCAAGCGCGGCGGAGCCGGGCGCAGCGGGTCGCCGCACAACAATTCAGTGAGCTGGAATGTTCTGCAGCTTGGGCGCCAGGTCGGGGCAATAGATGCTGATGGCGCTGCCAAGGAACTGGTAAGCCTGCACCTGCGTGGTGCCCCTGGGCAGGTTATTGGAGAGGAAATGAGCGGTAGCCGCAGCGTCGGGATCGACGCCCTGAGCGAGCCGACGGCAGGAGATCTTGGCCAGGTACGGGTTGTAGTCATGCGGCCCGTAGATGCCGTAATGCGCGATCTGGTTGTCAAAATCGGTGTCGGGGTCGGCGTATGCCGGTGCGGCCAGGCCGATCGCCGCGGCGATCGCGGCGACCGCGAATCCCATGACCTTCATGGGCTGAATCGTACCGCGGTGGATTTTGCGTCCGCTCATCGTCACGGATCCTCCTCGCCTCGCCGAGTCGCCGGTCCGGACTCGCGTCACGGTCGTAAACACCCGCCCTGCCCGGCTTCTTTCTTGTCGCCTATTCCGATTAGAGTAGCTAAGGTTACACACAGGCTAATTAGTTGAGCGCCCTTCGCCCCTGGTTAAGGATGAAAGAACCCATGACGACCACCGAGCCGAGGACCGAGCCGTTGCCCACCCCAGTCGAAGGCAGCGGTGAAGACAAGGTCGCCAAACCGCGCCGGGATAAGCAAAGGTCACTCTTTTCTCGCATCCTTACCCGTTTCTGGGTGGTGCTGGTCATCGCAGCCGTGGTCGCGGTCTCGGGGTTCGGCGTGTACCGACTGCGCGGCATCTTCGGTGTTCACGGCAACGCCTTCGGTGGCGGCGCGGTAGCCGAGGAGATAAAGCCGTTCAACCCCAAAGTCTTAACACTCGAGGTCTGGGGCTCACCGGGCAGCGTGGCGACGATCAACTATCTGGATAAAGATTCCAAGCCGCAGCAGGCCCTCAACGTACCCCTGCCCTGGTCGACAGAGCTGACAACAACGCAGCCTTCCCTCCCCGCCAATCTCGTGGCGCAGGGAAGCGGCGATTGGATCGCCTGCAAGATCACCCTGGACGATAACGACGGGCGCGGGCCGGTCGTCAAGGCCACAAATCAATCCCCCGCCAACGAAACAGTGCATGCCTTCACCTTCTGCCTGAACAAGTCCGCATGAGTGAGACCACCGAGGTTGCACAGCCTGTCTCGCAGCCATTGATCCCGCCGTTCCTGCCCCGGATGATCCATCGGCTTGCGCTGCCGATCGTGCTGCTGTGGCTGGGACTCACCGTGTTTGTGAATGTCACGGTGCCGCAACTGGAGGTCGTCACCAAAGATCACGCGGTGTCACAGAGCCCGAAAGACGCGCCGGGGATGATCGCGATGAAGAAGGTCGGATCGACCTTCCACGAATTCAACTCCGACACCTCGGCGATGATTGTCCTGGAGGGCCAGCAGCCCCTCGACGCTGCCGCACACCAGTATTACGGCGAGATCGTCAAGCGACTCGAGCAGGACACCAAGCACGTTCAGCACATCCAGGATTTCTGGAATGACCCGCTGACTGCTGCGGGCTCGCAAAGCCCGGATGGAAAAGCGGCCTATGTTCAGGCCTACCTCGCCGGCAACATGGGTGAGAGCTTGTCCACCGAGTCCGTCGAAGCGGTCCGCAAGATCGTCAACTCAGTGCCCGCGCCACCGGGGGTTAAGGCCTATGTCACCGGCGCCGGTGCGCTGATCGCCGATCAGTCTCATGCGGGCGAGAAAGGCGTAAAGACGGTCACCCTCATCACCTTTCTGGTGATCATTGTGATGCTGCTTTTCGTCTACCGCTCGGTGAGCACTGTTTTCATTGTGCTGTTCATCGTGATGGTCGAAGTGGCCGCGGCCCGGGGTGTTGTCGCGTTCCTGGGGAATTACGGGATCATCGGGCTGTCCACCTTCGCCAACAACTTGCTGGTGTTATTGGCGATCGCCGCCGGAACGGACTACGCAATATTCGTGATGGGCCGATATCACGAGGCCCGTGGCATAGGCGAGGACCGAGAACAGGCCTTCTACACCATGTTTCACGGCACCGCACATGTCGTGCTGGGCTCGGGGCTGACCGTCGCCGGCGCGATGTATTGCCTCAGCTTCACCCGGTTGCCGTGGTTCCAGACTATGGGTGTGCCTTGCGCAGTCGGCTTGCTGGTCGCGGTGTTCGCAGCGTTGACCCTGGGCCCGGCGGTGCTCGCGGTGGCCAGCTTCTTCAAGCTCCTGGATCCGAAGCGAATATTGCAAACCCGGGGATGGCGACGGATCGGCACCGCGATCGTCCGTTGGCCCGCGCCGATTCTCGCGGTGACGATCGCCATCGCCCTTGTCGGCCTGCTCGCCCTGCCCGGATATACAACCGACTACGACAACCGCCACTACCTGCCGTCCGACACCCCGGCCAACGTCGGATATGCTGCCGCCGACCGGCATTTCAACCAGGCCCGGCTGAATCCCGAGCTGTTGATGATCGAGACGGATCACGACATGCGCAATCCGGCCGACTTTCTCGTGCTGGACAAGGTGGCAAAGGCTATCTTCCACATCCCCGGTATCGGCCGGGTGCAGACCATCACCCGGCCCCTGGGCACTCCGCTCGACCACGCGACCCTGGCTTTTCTGCTGAGCGCGCAGAGCGCCGGCCGGATCCAGACCCAGCATTACCAGGAGGAGCAGGCGAAGAACCTGCTGAAGCAAGCGGACGAGCTCCGGAAAACAATGGCAACTCTGCACCGGCAGATGGAAGTCACCCAGGATCTGAGCAACACGACGCATCAAACTGTGATTCTCACGAAGCAAACCGTCGAAATTCTGGCCGCATTGCGAGACGACATCGCGAACTTCGATGATTTCTTCAGGCCGATTCGTAGCTACTTCTACTGGGAGAAGCACTGTTTCGACATCCCGGCCTGCTGGACGCTGCGGTCGATCTTCAACGCACTCGACGGCATCGACCAAGCGAGTGAGAACATTGAGGCACTCAGCGCCAATCTCGACAAGCTGGACCAGATTCAGCCGGAACTGGTGGCGCTGATACCACCACAGATTGCCAGCCAGGAAGCAAATCTCCAAACAATAATGTCGAACTACGCGACGACGAAAGGTCTCAACGACCAACAGGAGGCGTTGTCCGACAACGCCACGGCCATGGGAGAGGCCTTCGACAAAGCCAAGAACGACGACACGTTCTATCTGCCGCCGGAGGCCTTCAAAAGCCCGGATTTCAAGCGGGGTCTGAAACAGTTCATGTCACCCGATGGCCACGCTGTTCGTTTGATCATCTCGCACGAAGGCGATCCGGCAACCCCTGAAGGCATCGCTCACATCGACCCGATCAAGCAGGCGGTGCACGAGGCGATCAAGGGCACCCCCTGGGAGGGCGCCAAGGTCTATCTCGGCGGGACCGCGGCGCTGTACAAGGACATGCGTGACGCCTCCAACGTCGACCTGATGATCGCCGGAATAGCCGCGGCCACTTTGATTTTCATCATCATGTTGATCATCACCCGAAGCGTTGTCGCGGCCCTGGTCATCGTGGGGACCGTGTTGCTTTCGCTGGGCGCCTCCTTCGGCCTCTCGGTGCTCGTGTGGCAGTACCTTCTCGGCATCAGACTGCACTGGATGGTGCTGGCGATGGCGATCATCCTGCTGTTGGCGGTCGGGTCGGACTACAACTTGTTGCTGATATCCCGGTTCAAGGAAGAGATTCACGCCGGGCTGAAGACGGGCACCATCCGCGCCATGGCCGGCTCCGGTTCGGTGGTGACCGCTGCCGGTCTGGTGTTCGCCGCCACCATGGCCTCGTTCGTGTTCGGCCCGTTGCGGGTTATGGCCCAGGTGGGCACCACGATCGCGCTGGGTCTGTTGTTCGACACCCTGATCGTGCGGTCGTTCATGACACCATCGGTGGCGACCCTGCTCGGGCGTTGGTTCTGGTGGCCACAGCATGTCCGGCTGCGGCCTGCCAGCACGATGCTTCGGTCCACCGGAACACGCCCTGCGGTTCGTGAGCTGCTGCACACGGATGCTGACGAAAGCCCGCCGAGCGCACTAGTGCAACAGCGCTAATTGCATTGCTGTACCGCTAATTTGGTGGTACCGGCGAATGCCGTTCGCGAGCCGCTGCCTCCCCGGATGACGGCTTCGGCAACGGGGCTGTCTTGGCCTCGCCGTCGCTCAGCACCGTCCTGGTCACCTCGCCGTCGCTTTCGCCCAGCAGCTCACGAACGGCCGGCCGAGGCCCGGTGGGCCGCAGCATCGTGCTGGCCGGGCGCGGCCGGACCTTGATCGGCCACCAGAACCAGCGTCCCAGCAGCGCGGCGATGGACGGCGTCATGAACGAACGGACCACCAACGTGTCGAACAGCAAACCGAGACCAATGGTGGTACCGACCTGGCCGATGATCCGCAGGTCGCTGACCACCATGGAGCCCATGGTGAAGGCGAACACCAGGCCGGCGGACGTCACCACCTTGCCGGTGCCGCCCATCGCGCGGATGATGCCGGTTTTCAGGCCCGCGTGGATTTCTTCTTTGAACCGCGAGACCAGCAGCAGGTTGTAGTCAGACCCCACCGCTAACAGCACGATGATCGACATCGCCAGCACCATCCAGTGCAGTTTGATCCCCAGGACGTACTGCCAAACGAGCACGGAGAGTCCGAAGGACGCGCCCAACGAAATCGCAACCGTGCCAACGATAACCAGCGAGGCAATCAGGCTTCGGGTGATGATCAGCATGATGATGAAAATCAGGCAGAGCGACCCGATCCCGGCGATCCAAAGATCGTATTTCGAGCCGTCCTTCCAGTCCTTGAAGGTGGCCGCGGTGCCGGCCAGGTAGATCTTGGAGTCCTCGAGAGGAGTTGCCTTCAGCGACTCCTCGGCCGCCTGTTTGATCGAGTCAACCCGCGCAATGCCTTCCGGCGTCGCGGGATCGCCCCGATGCGAGATGATCAACCGTACCGCCTTGCCGTCCGGCGAGAAGAAATTGTTCAGCGCACGTTTGAAGTCCGGGTTCTTGAAGACCTCCGGCGGCAAGTAGAACGAGTCGTCGTTTTTGGCGCGGTCGAAGGCTTTGCCCATGGCTGTCGCGTTGTCGCTCAGCTCGTCCATCTGCCCGAAGATCCCGGACATGGTGCTGTGCATGGTCAGCATCATCGTCCGCATGGACTCCATGCTTGCGATCATCGGCGGGAATTCGGCGATCATCTGCGGCATCAGACTGTCCAGTTGATCGAAGTCTTTGGTGAGAACTTGGAACTTGTCGTCGATCTCGTCGACACCGTCAACGGTCTCGAATACAGATCGCAGCGAGAAGCATATCGGGATGTCGTAGCAGTGTTTTTCCCAGTAGAAGTAGCTGCGGATGGGCCGCCAGGTGTCCTCGAAGTTTGCGATGTCGTCCCGCAATTCCTCTGTGACAGCCTGCATTTCCTTTGTCTCGCCGACCATCTTGTGTGTTGTGTTGGTGAGCTGCACCATGAGGGCGTACATACGCCTCATCCGATTCATGGTGTCCTCGAGCTCATCAGCCTGCTTGAGCATGTCGTCCATACGGGCTTTTTGGAACTTCATCGTCTGCACCTGCCCGGCATTTTGCATGCTGAGCTGGAACGGAATCGACGTATGCTCCATCGCCGTGCCCTCGGGGCGAGTGATGGCTTGAACTCTGGAGACACCTGGAACATGCAAGAGGCCTTTGGCCAGTTTGTCGAGGACGAGGAAGTCTGCCGGATTCCGCAGATCGTGGTCCGCTTCGACCATCATCACTTCGGGCATCATTCGTGCCTGCGAAAAGTGCCGCTCCGCGACGTCATATCCTTTGTTGGCATTGATGTTGTGCGGTATGTAGAGCCGGTCGTTGTAGCTGGTTTGATACCCCAGCAGCGCCACCAGGCCGACGAGCGCGACCGCGAATGCTCCGGCGAGAATGGGCAGTGGCCAGCGCACGATGGCAGTGCCTATCCGCCGCCATCCACGGACCAGCATCTTGCGTCTGGGATCGAACAGACCAAAGCGTCCGCCGACGACGATGACGGCCGGAACCAGTGTCAGCGCCACCGCGACCGCGACGAGCATGCCCACCGCGCAGGGCACGCCCAAGGTTTGGAAATACGGCATCCGGCAGAAGCTGAGGCAATACGTTGCGCCGGCGATCGTCAAACCGGACGCCAGGACCACGTGAGCAACGCCGCGATACGTCGTGTAGAAGGCGGTCTCGCGGTCCTCACCGACTTGGCGCGCCTCTTGATAGCGGCCGAAAAAGAAAATGCCGTAATCTGTCCCGGCCGCAATGCCAAGGGAGACCAGAAGATTGACGGCAAAGGTGGAGAGCCCGATAAGCCCGTGATACCCGAGAAACGCGACAATGCCTCGTGCCGCGGACAATTCGATGCCAACCATGATCAGCAGCAGCACCACCGTGATGATGGAGCGGTACACCAGAAGCAACATGGTGAAAATCACCAGCATGGTCACCACGGTGATTTTCAAGAGGGTGCGGTCGCCGCTGTGGTGCATATCCGCCACCAGCGCCGCCGGGCCGGTGACATAGGCGGTCACCCCGGGTGGCGGGGGCGTCCGGTTCACGATTTTCCGGACGGCGGTGACCGAATCGTCCCCCAGCTCCGTCCCTGAGAGACCGGCGAGATTGAGTTGGACATACACGCATTTGCCGTCGGGGCTTTGTGCGCCCGGAGCGGTGAGCGGATCACCCCAAAAATCCTGGACGTGCTGGACGTGCGTCGGATCGTCTCTTAGCTGGCGAACCAGGCTGTTGTAGTAGCGATGGGCGTCGTCACCGAGCTTTTTGTCGCTCTCCAAGACGATCATCGCGAAACTGTCGGAATCAGATTCCTTGAATTTCTGGCCCATGACCGTCATCGCCTGGACCGACGGTGCATCTTTGGGGCTCATTGATACCGCACGTGCCGTCGCGACCTGCTCCAGCGGTGGAACGGCGGTGCTCACCAGGAAAACAACGGCCAACCACCCGAGGATGATGGGAACCGCCAGCCGATGGATCGTCCTCGGCACCAATGGCGGTTTGGAGTGTTCGCCGCTCCTCTGCTCGCTAATCATGCGCCCTTCAGAACGCAGTAGGTGAAGGCGTTGGTTTCATTCGTCGTTTTTTCGGCTTTGACCACATCGTCCACCACGATCCGGCAGCCGATGCTGTTGCTATTGCCCTGTGCCACAATGTTTCCCATAACCGCCGGCGACGTCGTCGTGAGGTTCAAGGTCCACGGCAACTGCGCTCCATCAACCCGCTTCGGATCGCCGTCGACATCGAAGTAACTGATGTCCGCCACGGTGCCGGGGGGACCGAAAACCTCGTAAGTCAGTCGCTTGGGATTGAAGGGCTTACTCTTGTCGGTCGCGCTGTCCGAATAGGAAGGGCGCTTATCAGAGCCGAAAATGCCGTGAATCCGCCACACCGTGAACCCACCGATGCCGACGACCATCACTATCACGAGCGGAATCCAGGACCGCGCCAGAACCCTGAAAATCGAAATCCCCTTCACCTGTTGCCGTCTTTCTGATCGGCGACATCCCACCTACCGATCGGCGAGCCACGCCACCCGTCGGCACATCGAACGCGGCGGGGCGTCTCAGGGTGCCTGCCTCACAGTCACCTCGACGGAGCGACGGCGGCGAGGAGACACCACCGAACCTTGACGAGTAAACCATGCCCTTCGCCCGGATTGTTGACTCCTTCCCATAGCGCTTCAGCGCACCGCGGGCGCGGGCGACTGTAACGCATGCCACGTGCGTAAACGGACGCTACCGCGTTCAAGGCCCACCCGCAATGCGCTGACGTGCGCTATTCTCGCGCGGTGCCGCAGCTCACGTTCCAGCGCGCCCGTAGCGAGGACAAGAAGCGCCAACGTGCCGCAGCGCTGGTCGAGGCCGCACGCTCGCTGGCGCTGGAGTCCGGTGTCGCGTCGGTGACCTTGACCGATGTCGCCAGCCGCGCCGGCGTGCACTATTCCGCGGTGCGCCGCTACTTCACCTCCCACAAAGAGGTGCTGCTGCACCTGGCCGCCGAAGGCTGGGTGCGGTGGTCGAACACGGTGTGTGAGAAGTTGCGCGAGCCCGGTCCGATGTCCCCGTCGCGGGTCGCCGAGGCACTAGCCGGCGGTCTGGCCGCCGACCCGCTGTTCTGCGACCTCCTGGCCAACCTGCATCTTCACCTCGAGCACGAGGTGGAAATCGAGCGGGTCCTCGAAGTCAAGCAGATCAGCACGGATGCGGTGACGTCGCTCGCCGATGCGATCGAGGATGCGCTGCCGGGACTCGGACGCGCGGGCGCATACGACGTTATCCTCGCCGCCTACTCCCTGGCTGCGCCGTTGTGGCAGGTCGCTAACCCGCCGAAAAAGCTGGCCGAGGCCTACGCGGAGGCAAAGGCAACGGACTTGCCCCCGGACTGGAACATCGACTTCACATCCGCGCTGACGCGGTTGATCACGGCCACCTGTGTGGGCCTGATGGCCGAGCCGCGGCGGTCAAATCACGGCTGATCGCCCCGAGGGAACGACCTACCAGTTCCACACCGACATGTCGTTGGGCGGGTAGTTCTGGCAGTTCTCGGTCTCCTTGGCGACGACGCCCTTGTTGTTGAAGAAGAGCTTCATGTGGTTGGGCCAGGCCAAGTTCAGCGGATTGATCTGTGGTGCATAAAAGTTTGCCGAATAGGCCCTGCGATCCGCCGGCGACAACGAATAGAACCAGTGCACCTTGTTTTGGGTGTCCTGCTGAACGTTCGGATGGTTGTCGTAATCCGTCATGTACCGCTGGTAGTACACCGGTTCGAAATCCCGTGCGGCAGCCATGAGTTGCTCCGCGGTGCAGGTCGTCGAGATCATTCTTCGGGGGATCGGGAAGTCGTCGGTGGAGTCGTTGGACGAGCAGCCGTCGCACGGTTGGAACCCAGGCCCGGGATCGGCCGCGGCGACCCGCGGGAAGGCACTGGCGGTGGCACCGAGGGCGAGCACGGCAACGCCGACGCGGACGGCGGTGCTCAGGCGGGAAGGACGCATGCGGCTACTATAACGCTTTCGTAAAGGCTGTGCTTAGCCTCCCTAGAGACCTGGATCGTCGCTAGCCGGCGGGCTTGATTTCCAGCCCGACGTGCACCTTGTCGACGCCGCCACGCACGATCGAGTGTGCATAGAACCACCACGCGTGATACCAGTACCGCTTGAGGACGGCGTTGTAGACCCGCCGGGTCTCCGACTTGGGTAGCACCCGCGCGATGCCCTCGACCTCTTCGCCCTTGGGTTTGCCCAATGCAGTGCTCTTTGCGAGCGTCACCCTCGGTGTGTTGTTGATTCGCTTGGTTTTCCACGACCCGTCGTCGGTGATGACCAGCAGCTTGTCGCCCTCCGGGGCACCCCAGATCGCTGTCGGCTTAGGACGGCCATCCTTGGTGAAGGTGGTCAGCAGCAGGTACTTGGACTGGATGACGTCCTGAAACGTGAGAGCCACGCTTTTCTTTATATCCGGCCGCGGCGGTGATGGCAGCGCGCGATCAGTCGTTGGCAAGCTCGCGACGCTCGATCACGTCGGTCAGACCCTTGACACCGAGCCGCTCGCGGAACGCTTGCGCCGTGTAGCCCACGGCCGTCGCGTCGGTCCGGGCCCGCACGGTCGCCGAGCGCGGCAGGTTGAACAACACACCGATTCGCCGAAGTAGTCACCCTCTCCGGCTACCTTCACCAATTCCTCACCGCCGTCGGCCAATTCGCGCACAATGTCGAACTCGCCCTCGGAGACGACGTAGATCAATTCGCCCATCGTGCACTGCTTGAAGAGCACCTCCCCGGCGATCAGGTGGACCGTTTCGGGTGGCCGGTTCGTCGATGAGAGCGCAGGTACCATCTCGATGACGTGATCTGCCAGCGGTTACCGATGACCAGGCGTTTTTGGGCCGGGTTTGACCATGTTTCCACGCCCGGCGGGCGTCATGGCATCGCCTCGGCCCAGGCGATATGGCCTTCGAAGCCAAGCGATGTCGCCATGTTGCGGTAGCGATTCAGGAAGTCCAGGTATTTCACACCTTCACCGCGTGCTCGCGCTAACAGGGCGCGTAACCGCAACAGCCAGATGTCGCGCAAAGCCGTATCGTCGTCGGCCGGTGCCGCCGCTAACCGCTCGATCGCGGCCTCGGCTTCCACGACGTCGCTCTCGGTGCCGCGTTCCAGCAGCGTCTCCACCAGCACACCCGTCGCTGGAATGCCCCACTCCCGCGATCGTTGTTCGCGGAGCAGATGGTCGACGCCGGCGCGCATCACGGGTATCGCGCCATCGCGATCGCCCTGCCGGGCCCTCTCCCGCGCCACGTAGACATCGGCGAACAAGCCCGTCGCCTGCGGATCCGAGGCATGAGCGTCGACGGCAATCGGCGAGCCACATGCGTCACAGAACCGCGCGTCCTTGCGGCGTTCGGTCCCGCACATGCGGCATACCGTTGTGGCCGTCATCCGACCCTCCGCCGCTCGACCCTCGATTTCCCCGAACTGCCAGGATAGAGCGCTCGACCGCTGCCCGTGGGGTTGTTGGCCGAGTTAGGGTGTGGTCATAGCCAGGTAAGGACGAGTGCAGATGAACACCAACGACGAGTCCGTCACAACTCTGGAAGACCTCAGGGGCGACTTGGCGCTCCGCTACAAGCGGACACCCACCAGCGGGGCCGCGGTCGACCCCGGGATCGTCGAGGCCGACATGGCAGCCCTCGACCGCGACGGCTTCGTCATTTGGGAGAACCTGCTCAGTGCCGAGGACTGTCGGCAGATCCGTGACGTTGTGCGCCCGTGGCTGGGGCATACCGGCCGCAACTCGTTCGAGGGGCGGCGCACGCAGCGCATCTACAGCGTGCTGAGCAGGACGCGGGTGTGTGACCGGGTGGTCGATCATCCGCGGGTGCTGGCGGTGCTGGACCGGTTGCTGATGCCCAACTATCTGCTTTCGGCGTTGCAGGCCATCAACATTCAGCCCGGGGAAGCCGCGCAACTGGCTCACCATGACGACGGCTTCTACCCGGTTCCGCGTCCGCGGGCGCCGTTGGCTGCCGCGACGATTTGGGCGATCGACGACTTCACCGCCGACAATGGCGCCACGGTGCTCCTACCTGGCAGCCACCGATGGGGCAAGCGTCGACCGGGTCCGGACGATCAGTCGCTACCCGTGGTGATGCCCGCGGGCTCGTGCGTCTTGTTCGTCGGCACCCTTTGGCACGGCGGAGGGGCCAACACGACGGCCCACGACCGGCTTGCCGTCACCGCCCAATACTGCCAACCGTGGCTGCGGCCGATGGAGGCGTTCACGCTGTCGATTTCGCGCGAGATCGCTCGAACGGTCTCCGACGACATTCGCCGCATGCTCGGCTACAGCATCCATCCGCCGTTCGTCGGCGCGGTCGACGGCCTGCACCCACTGCGGCTGCTAGACCAGCCTTAGTTCGGCGACGATGCGGCCCGGAACGGCCCGCTGTGGGGGTACCCCCAGCCGCGCAGCGGCGAGGGGGCGAGCCGGACAATCGGGTCTAACGCCTCCCCGATACCGCCCGCTTGCGTTGTCGGGTTTGGCGGTAGGTTGCGCCGAACTGCGGCACCTCGAGCGGGCCGGCGTGACGGGCGGCGCTGATGGCACTGCGCAGCGGACGGGCCAAGCCCGCGAACGACGCCATGTCGAACAGCATTGGCGTCAGCAGTCGATTGTGCACATAACCGAACGCGCTGGCGGTCTCTGGATCGGCCCATCCGAGGGTTCCCCCCAGGCCGATGTGGCCGAACCCCTTGAGCATGCCGGGAATCGGCGATTCGTGGTAGCCGAGGTGAAAGGGCATCGGCACCATTATGTTCAGATCAGGTCGCACCCGCGGCTTGCCGGCCAGGCCGTCGACCAACTCCGACGACAGGAACTGCGTTCCGTCGATGCGGCCGCCGTTGGCCAGTGCGGCGTACATCTTCGCCAATCCGCGGCCGGTGACAACACCGTTGGCGGCGGGAACCTCGCCGTCCAGAAACGGGATATCGCCCTGCACAAGCGATTTGATGCCAGGGAAATACATTGCGCCCAAGGCTCCCGAGAATGGCAGACCGGCCACCCGTGGTGCGACGAAGTTGAACACCGGATTGGGCCGATTACTCTGCGGGGCCAGAATCTGCGCGACCTTGGTCGGTGCGCCGGCCGGAGGTCGGCCCAGATGTAGGCCGTCGGTGTTGAGCGGTTGAGCAAGCTCAGCGCGAACCAGCTCGCGCATGCCCGTACCGGTCACCGCCCGGGCCAGACCCGAAAGCAGCCAACCGTAGGTGAGCGCGTGATAAGCCGGGGCGCCCCGCAGGTGGTCGACCGGTGCAGCGGCCAGCCGCTCCTCCATCAGGCGGTGATCCATCAATTCCGTCTTGCTGACGCCCTTCAGATGCGACAGACCGGATCGATGCCGCAAGACGTCGCGGACCGTGATGTCGGATTTGCCGTTGGCCCCGAACTCCGGCCAATACTCGGCAACGGGCGAGTCGTAGGACAGCAACCCCCGGTCCACCAACCGGTGAATCACCGTGGACGCGACGCCCTTCGTCGCGGAGAACACCATTGCGCCGGTGTCGGCCGTCCACGGCGCCTCCCCGGCCCGGTCTGACCACCCCGTCCACACGTCGACGACCGGGTTGCCGTCGATGTAAACGCACAGGGTCCCGCCACCGAACCGTCGACCGGGAAACAGCCCGGCGAACAACCGGATCACACTGGCGAACCGCGGGTCGGCGGCCCCGCAGACGCCGCGCGGCAGGCCGTTGTCGGGTTCGAGAAGGGATACCTGGGCCACGGTGCTACCGTGCAGCCCGTGGCTGACCTGCATCGCCGCGCTGCGATCCGAGCATGGGCGTGATGCTATTACTCGGACTCCGACGAGATGGCAGCATTGCAAAGATGAGTAGACGCCTCATTGCTCGCATCGTTGGTACTGCACTGGCCATGATGTTGGCCTTGCCGATCGCACCCCTGGGCATTCGGGTTGCCGTTGCCGATCAGTGTCCCGACGCCGAGGTCGTGTTCGCTCGCGGCACCGGTGAACCCGTCGGCCCAGGCGGGCCAGGCCAGGCCTTCTTCGACTCGCTGACCGGCCAGCTTCCCGGAAAGACGGTGAATCTCTACCCGGTCAACTATCCGTCGACCAACGACTACGTCGATAGCGCCCACGTCGGTGCCGCCGACGCGGTCGCCCACGTACAAGGGACCGCGGCGAACTGCCCGAAGACCAAAATCGTGCTGGGCGGATATTCGCAGGGCGCGGGCGTCATGGACATGACCAGCCACCAGCTGTCCCCGCAGGTCGCCAATCACGTTGCCGCCGTTGCCCTGTTCGGGAATCCGCAGAGCGGCTACGCAAAGCAGTTGTCGGACAGTCAGATTCCGGCCATCGACCCGGGCTACAGCCCGAGGACCATCGACATCTGTTTACCCGATGACAACATCTGCGCCGAGGGCGGAAGCATCATCGCGCATCTGGGCTATGTTCCCGGGGCGACCAACCAGGCCGCGGCGTTCGTGGCGCAAAAGCTCTAGCGCTACTTTTTCCGATCCGTGTCGCGGCTCGGCTGCACCCGTTTGGGCTCCCCCGGCATCTTCGGGGTGTCACCGTGCTGATGATCATGCTCAGCTGCATAGATGCAGCACGCGGGCATCAGCCATGCGGCATGTTATCGGGCGAGTTTTCGCCCGTTTCCGATCGCGAGTCGACGGTTTGACCTGCGCCGGGCTGACCACTTAGTGGCCACCTGGGCTGTGCCGCAACTACATCCCTTCTGCGTCAGACTGTGACGTGTGCTGTGACCCGGGCGCGTGAGGTCATGACCGTCTGCAGCCATTTACCGTCGACTCAATGCGCCATCCCCGCGGTCCGCTCACCGGACCAGACCTTGCGCCGAGTCACTGGCCGCTTCGTAGCGGCGCGAATTTGGTGCTTGGATGCCGCCCGAACAGACTGGATAAGCTGCCCGCATCGGGAACCCCGCCGCGGTGGACATCACCGCCCCCGATCACCCCACCGACCCTACAGCGCATGCCGGCTGCTGCGGAGCAAACACCCAGATCCTCCAAGCCGCCTAACCCCTAAAGCGGCGATCGATGAGCATGCCGCCCGGCAAGCCCAGTCGGGGATCGGCCTCCCGCCGCGATGGTCCGGCCGCATGACGCGATTCAGTTCTAGGACTGAGTTAATTCCAGGAATCCATTGCCGCCGGCCGGATGCCCGGTCCGCTGAGCGGACCGCGCTCTTGCCTTTCCAGCCCGATGGGGGCGCAATGAAAACGGTGTCTCTGCTTAGTCACTCATTCGACCAATGGAAGGAACTGTCATGGCCGCCAAGAAGAAAGCAGTTGTCGAGCCGACATCGCCGCGCGAGTTCCTGCCACCGGACATGGTCCGACCGGCCCGCACGGCCGAGCAGATCGCCGCCGCGCAGCCGTTCGGCTTCGACTATCCGGCCACCCAGGTGGGCGTCTCCGGCCCGGTCACGGTGTCGTACGATCCTTCGCTGGGCGCCAGCGGCCTGGCGCTGGCGCAGAACCTGCTCAAGGTCGTCGCAGCGCCTTACCAGCAGATGATGTCGGTCTTCGGCATCACCGGCGGCCCGGTCACCGTCATCGTCGTGCCGCTCAGCACCAAGAACGACGGCTCCGGCGGCGCCTATCACCACGGCTGCGATTTCACCTCGGGCGGGGTGCTCTACCTGGATGCCACCTTCGCCAACACCACGGCCAACCCGCTGGACCTGGAGGTGTCGCTGTACATCGCCGAGCTGTCCGAATGCTGCATGGGCGCGCAGGGCCGCGGCTGGGGTTGCGGGTCCAGCAACGGCGAGGGCCTGTCGCGCTTCCTGGCCGAGAACTCGGCGCCGAGCGCCTTTCCTTCGTGGGGCGTGACCGGGCCGAGCTGGGCGGGCGCCGGCTACCCGGACTGGGTGACCAAGACCGAAGGCACCGACCAGGACTACGTCTCGACCGGCTGCTCGATCGTCTACATCTACTGGATGCGGTCGCTGGGCTACACAGTCTCGCAGATCGTGCAGGCGGGCGGCGCGACCCTCGCGGCCAACTACCAGACCCTGACCGGCAAGACGACGGCGCTGGCGGACCTGCTGGCCGCGGTCAAGCCGCTGGGCGTCAAGTCGGACAACCCGTTCGCCGAGCGGCTCTACCAGATGCACGGCGACGGCACGATCTGGACCTACACCGGCACGCCGATCACCGGCTGGCAGCAAGTGGACGACAATCCCAGGGCCCGGGCCATCGCCGCGGACGGTCCGCACCTCTACCAGCTGCACGGCGACGGCTCGATCTGGCTCTACACCGGCCCGCCGATCACCGGCTGGCAGGAGCTGGACAACAACATCCGCGCCCGCGCCATCGCCGCGTCCGGCAACCAGCTCTACCAGCTGCACAGTGACGGCTCGATCTGGCGCTACACCGGCACCCCGTTCACCGGCTGGCAGCAGCTGGACAACAACCCGGCCGCCCAGGCGATCGCCGCCGGCGACCGGCTCTACCAGCTGCACCACGACGGGACGATCTGGGTCTACACCGGCACGCCGCTCACCGGTTGGCAGCAACTGGACACCAACCCGGAGACCATCGCGATCGCGGCGGCCGCCGGGGCGCTCTACCAGCTGCACGAGGACGGCACGATCTGGGTCTACACCGGCACGCCGCTCAGCGGCTGGCAGCAGCTCGACAACAACCCGGCGACGACGGAGATCCTGGCGACCAGCAGCGGCCTCTACCAGCTGCACGGCGACGGCTCGATCTGGCAGTACACGGGTCCGCCGCTCACCGGCTGGCTGCGGATCGACGACAATCCGGCGGCGCGGGCGTTCGCCGGCGACGAGGGGGTCTACCAGCTGCACGGCGACGGCTCGATCTGGCTCTACACCGGCCCGCCGATCACCGGCTGGCAGGAGCTGGACAAGAACCCCGCCACGACGGCGATCGCGGTCGCCTACTAGGCCGCCGCCTCCGCCATGTCGAGCCGAGCCCGTCGTCGGCCTTGTTCCACGACGCCAGCCGAGGCGTGACCATGCTAACCAGCACCCGGCGTCAATCAGGATTATTCTTGCTGGTCAGATCCCTATTTTTGCTCGGCTGCACCCGTTTGGGCTCCCCCGGCATCTTCGGGGTGCCGCACAGTTAAGCGTTGTGCTGACCAGGGGAAATACAGGTCGGCTGTGAATGTTGTGCGGCCAGTTATCGGGCGAGTTCTCGCCCCTGCCTGCACCACCACCAACCAGTTCCCCCTGCCCGCTGGCGCGGAGGAGGTCTACGACGCTGACGAGATGGACAGCTTGTCGGACCCCGCTGCGAGCATCGGCCAATGAGCAAGCCCATCGCTGCGCTGCTGGCCGTGGCGGCCATGGTAGTCGCGTCGGCCGGTACCGCCGGCGCGGACCCGACACCACCACCTACGCCCGGCTACCAGATACCGGGGCCGTCAGGGCCGGAGTTCCCCGGCACCCAAGTGCACCCGCCGCGGTGCTTGCGGAACATGCGCGCCTGCGGATTCGAATACGACCCCGCCACCGGAACCTGGAACGCGCCGCCGCCGTCTGAATAGTTGATCGGGCCGCCCCTGCGCTTCCCTCGGGGACGAGTGAGTTGTCGGCCGGGCCATTTCGCCTTCAGGACGAGGCCAGTGATGCGATGATTCCACCGTGGACCAACGCAATGCCGCCCAAGCCGTGGAGCTGGTCGCGCGTTGTCCGATCAACTGCACGAAATGACCCGCCAGCTGGCGAGGCAATCACGTTCAACGTCAACGGGACGAGGAGATGTGCTGTGAAGCTCGAACAATTCATCGCCAAAGCAATGTTTGCCGGTGGCTTAGGCTTGACCGCCGTCGGACTTGGTATGGGCACGGCAAATGCTGACCCGCCCCCTTCACCACCGGCGCCGGCACCGCCTGCCGTCCCGGCACCGCCTGCCGCGCCTGTCGTCCCGGCCGATCCTGCCGTCCTCCTGGCACCGCCGCCTCCCGTCCTGGCACCGCCGCCTGTCGTCCCGGCCGCGCCTGTCGTCCCGGCCGCGCCTGTCGTCCCGGCCGCGCCTGTCGTCCCGGCCGCGCCTGCCGGTCCGGCCGCGCCTGCCGGTCCGGCCGCGCCTGTCGTCCCGGCCGCTCCTGACGCCCCGGCCGCTCCTGACGCCCCGGCCGCTCCTCACGCCCCGGCCGCTCCTCACGCCCCGCAACAGTAAGCGGTAGTGGATTAGCATTTAGTCTTCCCGCTGCGCGGCGAGTTGGGAGCTGCGCGCGGCGGGGAAAGAGTCATCTCGCCCTTACCCACATCTGAATAGTTGTCGGCCCGCCACACCCTCTCCATGTGGCGGGCCGGGCGCGAGTGTCTCGGAACGCATCCGCCAAGTGGTGGACTCGGTCGCCACGTGCAAGAAGGAGCTCGGCCACTTGTCCAACGAGGCGGCGATGACCTACGCCGTCGGGCTCGTCACGCTCGCCGGCCTGGGGGCCTCCACCCACCTGGACCGCGTCGCGCACCCGGCGTGCAACCTGGTCATATCCAACGTGGCGGGCGCCAAGGAGACGCGATACCTCAACGGTGCACGCCTCCTTGGCATCTACCCGGTCTCCGCCCTCGCCGCCTCGATTGGGCTCAACGCCACGTTGGCGTCCTACCACGACAACATGGACTTCGGGTTCGTCGGCAACAGCGCGGCGTTCGATGACCTACCGCAACTGGCTCGCTGCGCGAGGCAGGCGTACGAGGAGCTGAAAGAGGCGGCGGGACTGCAACCGGCGGGTCCGCAGCGGGCATCTTCCTGAACGACAGAACAAGAAACAAACCTGACCGGAGGTCCGAAGCGACGCCGAGAGCCCGGGCCGGGGTCGGACGTGACGTCGAGGCCCACTCGCCGGTTACGTCAGCGTCTGCGACGTATCCGTGACGGGTCGACAAGCCCCGACTGCACCAGCGCGTCGTCGATGAATCGCTGTACCGGCCGGGAGCGGAAGAACCCGGTGTGGCCGCCGGAGTACCAGTGGATCTGGGGTCTGCCCCAGTGCTCCCAGAGCCGGGTGACCTGGTCGCGTGGGTGCACCAACCTGTCGGCGATGCCGGCGTAGATGAAGCGGCCCTGCATCGGCACGCGGGGAGTCAGTGCAAATGGGGAGATCATCCGGCCGATGGGCTTGGCCAATCTCATCGTCTGACCCAGGGCATCGTGACCGCTCAGGCCGGCATGGCGGCCGACCAGCTCGACCAGATCGACGGCTGGGACGCCCAGAATCGCACAGATGAGGCCGTCGTCGAGGCTGGCGACCAGCGACGTGAGGTAACCGCCGAGGGAGATGCCGTTCAGCCCGATCATCGCCTCGGGTTGCTGGGAGCGGATCCAGGACAGCAGGCGCCGGATATCCCACACCGCCTGAGCCGCACCGTGGACGTCGTTGAGCACGTCCTCACTGGGGAACGCGGCGCCCTTCGGCAGGCCCCGCGCGCGAGGCCCGTGCATGGGAAGGACGGGAAGCACGACATTCAGGCCGAGATCGGAGTGCAGATGCCAGGCACGAAACAGCGTGGGGTCCAGCGCAGCCCGTCCCATCTCCGCGCCGTGCACGCACACCAGCCAGGGTCGCGGCTGGCGGTGTCGCAACATCAGCCCGTACTCGCGGTTGTTGCCGGTGTAGCTCAGCCATCGTTCCCGGCCCGGTTCACCTGCATGGGGCTCATAGCCACTGTCGAAGAACAGGCGCTCGTATGTGCGGCCCATGTTGTTCACAGTCCTGACCGTGACATCGGTGAGCGCCGGGGATGCGGCGAAGAACCCCTCGGGCTTTTCCAGCCAGCCCTGCTGGCCGTAGAACTCTAGTGCCGCAGAGACCTCGCGAGTGATCCATTCGAGTCTCGTCGCGTCGGGGGCCGACCGCAGCAGGCGAAACCCGGTCAGCACGATTTCGTCGAAGAACGCCTCCGTCGCCAGCGCGAGGGTGGGCCGTGCCACCGGAAGCTCGCCGGGCTCACGATCCAGATAGGCGCCCCAGGACCGGGCGTAGAAGCCGCCGGTCCGGGTGAATAGCCCCAGCACCTGCGACAGCGGATTGGCACTAGCGCGGCGCGGGTCCCGTCCTAAGTCGGCATCGTCTGCTACGGCAGCCGAGGCGCCTATATGTTCGATGTCCTGCATCTAGCCTCTACTTCATTGGATAGGCCTGGGCACGAGATCGGGTGTCAGTCAGCCTAATGCCTCTGGACCGGCGCGGCCGCCACGGTCGAGGATCTGGCCCTTTCGACGCTTTGCACGGGGAGGTGTGGGGCGGTGCGGTTGATCGTGACCCAGTTCCTTTCGCAACACCTTGCCGGTGGGATTACGCGGGATCGCGGCGACGACGGTGATGTCCCGCGGTTGTTCAAAGCGAGACACCTTGTCCTTCAAGTACTCCCGCAGTTCGGCTTCGTCGATTTCGGCGCCTGGGCGGGGAACGACGAATGCAGCGAGCCGCTGCCCGAAGTCCTCATCCGACACACCGATCACCGCGTTGTCGGCCACGTCGGGATGTTCACCAAGGGCGTTCTCAACCGCGCGGGGGTAGACGTTCTCGCCGCCGGAGACGATCATGTCATCTGCGCGGCCGGCGATGAACAGCCGCCCCGCCTCGTCGAAGTAGCCCATGTCCCCGGTGTCTGTCATCTTGGCGACCACATCCTTGCCACCGCCGCCGGTGTAGCCGTCGAACGTCATGCCACCACCCACGAACACCCGCCCGGTGACGTGCGGCCCGACCGGACTGTCGTTCTCGTCGAGAATTACGACCGGACAGCCAGGAACCGGCCTGCCAACCGTTTCCGGCGCCTCCCGTAGATCGGCGGGCGTCGCAAGCGACCCCATGGCGACCTCCGAGGAGCCGTAGCCGTTGTAGAGGATCTCGCCGTAGGCGTCCATGAACCGCTGCGCCAGGCTCGGATCCAGGCGTGCCCCGGCGGTGATCACCACGCGCAGCGACGGAACCGGGTTTCGCGCCCGCACCTCGCCCGGAAGGTCGAGAATCCGGGCGAGCATGGCCGGGACCGCGGCGAGCACGTCCGCGCGATGCAACGACGCCTGCGCGAGCGTTGCTTCGGCGTCGAACCGGCGTCTTGTCAGAACCGTGCCGCCGAGGATCACCGTGAGCAACACCATCCCGAACCCGAACGCGTGAAACATGGGCACCGACACGGCAATTCGGCTTCCAGCGCGCAGCCCGACGCGGTCGAGGAACACGGCTCCAACACCCAGTGCCGGGGTGAAACTGGGTGTGCGCGGCACACCCTTGGGCGTGCCCGTCGTGCCGGACGTCAGGAGCACGATTCGACCGCCCGGCCCAGCCTTCGGCCGTGGCTCGCGCTCGTCGATCTCAAGCGCCGCGAGATCGACGACGGCGACCGCCTCGTCTGCCGCATGCACCCGGTCGGCGAATTCGTCGTCACAAATCACGGTTTGGATCCGGTGCGCGCCCAAGGCGTACGCCAGCGCGTCGGTGCGGAACTCGGTGTTGAGCAACACCACGTCGGCACCGACCGACGCCACCGCGAACATCGACTGCATGAAGGCGCGCCCGTTGCGGCACAGGATGCCGACCGAGACCCCGGGTCCGATGCCGTGGCGGTAGACCAGCGCGGCCGCCAGGGATTCAGTGCGGGACCGTAGCTGGCCGTAGCTCAGCGCTCCGTCGTCGTCGATCACCGCGGTCCGGTCCGGCCAGCGAGCCGCCGCGATCGCCATCACAGTAGCCAGGTTCGCACCGCCTCGAACCGCCTCGCGCACGATGCGGAACACAGTCAGCGGCCCAGCGGGCGCAAACAATCCCGATCGCAGCACCACCCGGGCCGCGCTGGTCACGATGGTCGCGGCCGTCATTGCTGAATCCCCCGAGCGCTTGGGGAATCGGTGGAGAACCGATACATCAGTCCCATCCCGACCCCCAGCGGCCCGGGCAGCAGCATCGAGCTGATTTCGATCGGCCACACCCACCACGGCTGCACCCTGCCGGGCCGGTCGATGATCGCCTTGGCGACGATGTCGGCGGCCTGCTCCGCAGACAGACCCGGCATTCTGCGCAGGATCGGCGTGGGATCGCTCATGGGGGTGTGCACCAACGTCATATACACCGAGGTGACGTGCACGCCGTCGGCGCGCAGTTCCGGTTCCACGCTGCGCAGCCACACATCGAACGCGCTCTTGGACGCCAGGTAGGTGCCCCAGCGCGGGCCTGGTGCGGTGCGCACACCGATCGTCGAAATGCTCACGATGTGCCCGCTGCCGCGGCCCCTCATCGCGGGAAGCAGCCCCAGCAGCAACCGGACCGGGCCGAGGTAGTTGACGCCGATCGTGCGCTCGAAATCCTGCGGCCGGTCGTACTGCAGATGCAGCGACCGCCGGATGGACTTGCCGGCGTTACTGACGACGACGTCCATCGGGCCGTGGTTTTCGGTGAGCCCCTTCGCCAGAGCGGCGACCGCTGTCAGGTCGGTCAGATCGGCCGGGTACGCGGCCGCGCGGCCGCCGCCCGCGTTGATTGACGCTTCGAGGGCTGCCAGCCTGTCCGCAGAGCGTGCGACCAGCAGCACGGTCGCCCCGGCCGCCCCGAGCTTGCGCGCGGTGGCCTCGCCGAGTCCGTAGGAGGCACCGGTGACCAGCACCGTCTTGCCGGACACCGCGGCGCGCAGCCGATCCGGATCCGACACTCGCGGTGGATTGGCGATCTTGTCGACAGCCTTGGCTACCAGGTTCATTGGACTGCCTTACTACCCGGACGAGTCGCAGCATAGCCCCACACCAACGCACGCATCGAGGGAAACGGCGTCGCGGGTGCCTACGGGTTCGGGGAGGTCGCCACCAAGATCGCGCCTCGCCTGAGCGCGCCCAGCAGAAACCTGGTGACGATCTCGGGGTCATCGGCCCGAAGGGTGCCCTCCTCGTTGGCGGCGCGCAGCGCGACGAGGATGACTCCGAACGCGATTGCGGTCGCCAACCGCACCGAGCTGCTGGGCGAAACGGAGCTACCTGAACCCCGGCCCGACTTCGAGCCGATCGCTGGCGCGGTCACCGTGATGGCCGCGCTCGTTGACCGTTGCAACCGTCAACGATGCCCAACCTCAAGTCCGCTTATTTCTCCTCGTCGGATCTGTATCCCGGCTCGGCTGAACCCGTTTGGGCTCCCCCGGCATCTTCGGGTAGTTGGGCGGATATGGCAGATCGCCGAGACCGCGTTCTTCGTCGGCCTCGACCATCTTGAGCAGGGCCGCAATTGACTGATCCACCGAATCCATGTCGGCCCAAGGGTCGTCGCGGCGGGCTACCAGGCCCGGCACGGTCGCCATGGTGTAGTCGTCGGGGTCCGCGGTTGCCAGCTCGTCCCACGTCAGCGGCGTCGACACCGTCGCGATTTGGGTGCGTCGCACCGAGTAGGCCGACGCGAATGTGCGGTCGCGGGCATTCTGGTTGAAGTCGATGAAGATGCGCTTGCCCCGTTCTTCCTTCCACCACGAGGTCGTCACCGCGTCCGGTGCACGGCGCTCGACCTCGCGGGCCAGTGCGATGCCGGCACGGCGCACGGCGATGAAATCCCAGTCGGTTTTGATCCGCAGGAACACGTGGATACCGCGGCCCCCTGACGTCTTCGGGTAGCCCACCAGTCCGAGTTCGTCGAGCAGCGGCCGAAGCACGTCGACAGCGACGGACCGGGCCTGTTCAAAGCCGGTGCCGGGCTGCGGATCCAGGTCGATGCGCAACTCGTCGGGGTGCTCGGTGTCCGGGCAGCGGACCTGCCACGGATGCAGGGTGACGGTGCCCATCTGCGCCGCCCACACGATGGCACGCCGGGTGGGTCACCTTCAGCGCGTCGGCGGTCCGCCCGGACGGAAACGTGACTTGGCAGGTTTCCAGGTAGTCGGGGTGGTGCTGCGGGATCCGCTTCTGGTAGATCTCCTCGCCGTCGATGCCGTCGGGGAAGCGCTGCAGATGGGTCGGGCGGTCCCGCAGCGCGGTGAGCATCGGCCCGCGCGCGACCGCGAGGTAGTACTCGACGAGGGTGCGTTTCGTTCCCTTGGATCCCAGCTTGGGGAAATACACCTTGTCCGGATTCGTGAACCGAACCCCGATCCCGTCGACGTCGAGTTCCTCCGCTGCAGCTGCCACACCCCGATTCCAGCACAATGTGCTGATGGACTTGCCTGTCATGCCGCCGGTTTCGCCGATGCTGGCGAAATCGGTCAAATCCATCCCGCCCGATTCGTCCTACGAGCCGAAGTGGGACGGATTCCGGTCCATCTGCTTCCGCGACGCCGATCAGGTCGAGCTGGGCAGCCGCAACGAGCGGCCGATGACCCGCTATTTTCCCGAACTGGTCGCGGCGGCCAAGGCCGAGTTGCCCGAACGCTGCGTGATCGACGGCGAGATCGTCATCGCCACCGACCGCGGCTTGGACTTCGAGGCGCTGCAACAGCGCATCCACCCGGCCGATTCGCGAGTACGGATGCTCGCCGAGAAGACGCCGGCTTCCTTCATCGCGTTCGACTTGCTGGCCCTTGGCGATGACGACTACACCGCGCGGCCCTTTTCCGAGCGGCGCGCCGCCTTGGTCGACGCGCTTGCCAGGTCAGGCCCATCGTGGCACGTCACGCCCGCGACCACCGATCTGGCGACCGCGCAGCGCTGGTTCGACGAGTTCGAGGGAGCCGGCCTCGACGGTGTTGTCGCCAAGCCGCTGGGCATCACCTATCAGCCGGACAAGCGCGTCATGTTCAAGATCAAACACGAGCGCACGGCAGACTGCGTGGTCGCCGGTTATCGAGTGCACAAGTCGGGCGGCGAGGCGATCGGCTCGCTGCTGCTCGGGCTGTACAAGGAAGACGGTACGCTCGCATCGGTCGGCGTCATCGGCGCTTTTCCGATGGCCGAGCGGCAGCGGCTATTCACCGAGCTGCAGCCGCTCGTCGTCAGCTTCGATGGCCACCCGTGGAATTGGGCTGCCCACGAAGCGGGCGAACGCACACCACGTAAGAACGAATTCTCCCGCTGGAACGCCGGCAAAGACCTCTCGTTCGTGCCGCTGCGACCCGAACGGGTGGTGGAAGTCCGTTACGACCACATGGAAGGCGAAAGGTTCCGCCACACCGCCCAATTCAACCGTTGGCGCCCTGACCGCGATCCGCGGTCATGTACGTATTCTCAACTGGAAACCCCGGTCACCTTTCGTCTCGGCGACATCGTCTCTGGGCTCGGCCGACGCGTTGGCGGATGATGGTGGAGTGCCAGACCAATGCGCGGACTGCGGTTTCATTTACAACCTGAGTCGGTCAGCTGCGGTCGAGCGGAATATCCGCGAGTACGTCGCCGAGGTCGTGGCAATCTTGCGCGTCCGCGACATCAACCTGCGATCCCGGCGCCAGCCCGGTGTGTGGTCGCCGTTGGAGTATGGCTGCCATCTGCGGGACACGCTGCTTGTGCAGCGCGAGCGGGTACTCGCGGCCCGCCGCATGGATCAGCCGGACTGCCCCCCGTCGGGACGTGACGAGCGGGTCGCGCACGATGGATATGCCGAACAGGAGCCGGAGGATGTGGCCCGTCAGCTCGCGGACGCCGCACAGATGTTCAGCAATGTCCTCGCCCGACTGAGCGCCGACGATTGGGATCGCACAGTGATTTACCACTACCCAGAAACTTGCGAACGCTCGCTGCGGTGGGTCGCAATGCACACGATGCATGAGGCGCAGCACCACCTCCTCGACATGCGCCGCCAAGTCTATCCGTCGAGCGGCCACCTATGGCCCGCGAATTTGCGAAAAACGTGCACTAAGTAGACATTCGGCGAATGTTCACACCGCCACGGCTAGTGACGACATTCCTCGTAGCGTGACGTTCGGCTTGTAGGCCGGTTCACCGTCCAGCCGCGCTTCGGGGAATCGTGCCGTCACCGCCGACAGCGCGACAGCGGCCTCCAGCCGAGCCAGCGGAGCGCCCAGACAGTAGTGCAGACCCTTTCCGAATGCCAAGTGCCGGAATGCGTTTCGATCTGGGTCGAAGGTTTCCGGCCGCTCGAACTCTTCCTCGTCATGATGAGCCGCGGCCAGCAGCAGCATCATGGAGTCGCCCTTTTCTACCCGGGTATCCCCAATCGTCATGTCGTCAGTGGCAATTCGGGCTACCAATTGCACGGGCGGGTCGTAGCGCAGCGTTTCCTCGATGACCGCCGGTGCTCGATCCGCATCGGCGCCGAGCGCGGCCCACTGCGCGGGGTGCCGCAACATCGCCAAGATCGCGTTGGCGATCAGGTTCACGGTGGTCTCGTGCCCAGCGATCAGCAGCAAGCTGCAGGTCGAGACGACCTCGTCTTCGGCCAGCTGGTCGCCGGACTCCTTGACGGCGATCAACCGCGACATCAGGTCATCGCCGGGTTGCGAGCGGCGCTGGTCAATCAAGTCGTGCAGATATTCGCGCAGCCACTGACCGGCGCGAATGCGCTCCTGCATGCCTTCTGCAGGCTCGCCGGTGATTGCGAAGAACGGGTCCAGCGCCTGCGCCAACATCGCCGATGCGCGGCCGAATTCCGGCTCGTCCTTCAGCGGAACTCCCAACAGCCGGCAGATGACGGCCACCGGTAGCGGGTGGGCCAGGTCACTGACGACGTCGAACCGACCCCTTTCGGCGATGTGGTCGAGCAGCCCGTCGACCAGCCCGGCGATCTCTGGTTGCAGCTCGTTGACGACCTTGGGCACGAACGCCTTGCTGACCAGTTTGCGCAGCCTAGTGTGATCGGGCGGATCGAGAAACAGGAAGCCGGGGGGTCCCATCGGGCGCGCAGTCGCGCCGTCGGCGAGCATGCGTTGAGCCACCGTCGACTTGAGCCGGTCGACCGACGACGACGGGTGCCGCAGCACCTCGTCGCAGTCGCGATACGCCGAGAAGACGTGCAGGTTGGCTTCCGGCAGCTGGATTGGCCCGTTGTCCCGGAACTGCTTGTACACCGGATTCGGGTCGGCCCGGTTGGCCGGGTCCAGTAGCTGCAGCAGGAGTGCCTGCGGCCCGGCGACACTCGACACACTCGTCATGAACACATTGTGCAGGAGTTCGGCGATGGCCAGTTTTCACAAAGTGTTCCGCGCCGCTAGATTCCCCTTATGAAGGCTAGATCGCTTGTCGTCGCGCTGGCAGTCGTGATGATCGGCGGCGTCGGCTGTTCCTCACACCCAGCGATCAAGGCCGCACCCGGCACCTTGGCGGCCGGGACCGCCGAACTCAGCGTGAACGGCGGCACCGCACGGGTCACTCACTCGGTGCAATGTGAGGCCATCGACTGGTTGCGGACGATCAAGACCGGCGACGAGGACGCGGGTGTGACCGTAATGCTCTCCAACGCAAACAAGCTGGTCGCCGAATTCGTCCGGTTCCGTGACTTCGACGGTTTCACCGGCAGCTACGACCGCCATTTGCAAGGTGATGCCGCGGTCGCGATGACCGGTCCCACTTACCGCATCGCCGGTACCGCGGTCGGCTACGCCAGCAACAAGCCGACCGAACGGACGACAGCGCCCTTCGAGCTGCGAGTGTCCTGCTGACGCTGGTCAGCTACGCAGGAATTCGACGATATAGCCGGCGAGTTCTTCCCCAGCGTCTTCTTGGAGAAAGTGCCCGGCTTCGTGCACGACCGGGTGCTCGATCCCCTGTGCGCCGGGCATCTCGCGCTTCAAGATCGGCGCCATCCCGCCGGTGATCGGATCGCCGTCGCTGAAGGCGACCAGCATCGGCGTCGAACTCGCGCAGAGCGTGGCCCATGCCGCGCGGTTGGCCGGTGCCGCGGGGTCATCCGGTGACGTCGGCACCAACCCGGGCATGGCACGCGGCGCGGCGCAATAGCTGTCGTCGGGGAACGGCGCGTCGTAGGCCGCGCGCACCTCGTCGCTCATCGGCCGGCGACAGCCGCCCTGCACGAACCGGCCCACGTCGATCGACGGCGCTTTCTGGATCGCCTCGCGGAACCGCCACCAGATCTCCGGCATCGGGATGTCTCCGGTCGGCAGCCCGGTGTTGGCGACGACGAGCTTGCTGAAGCGGTCGGGATGCTCGGCGGCCAAACGCAATCCGATCAATCCACCCCAGTCCTGCCCGACCAGGGTGACGCGGTGCAGATCCAAGACGTCGAAGACCAGTTCCCGTACCCATTCGACATGGCGCGCGTAGCTGTGGTCTGTGATGCCAGCCGGCTTGTCGGAACGACCGAAACCGACCAAGTCCGGGCAGATGACGCGATGGCCGGCCGTGGTCAGCACCGGAATCATCTTGCGGTACAGGAAGGACCACGACGGCTCGCCGTGCAGCATCAGCACCGGGTCGGCGTCGGCCGGGCCGTCTTCCACCCAGGCCATCCGCAGTGTGCCACCGTCGTCGTCTGAGACTTCGGAATAGCTTGGTGTATAAGGGAAATCGGGTAGATCGTGGAACCGGTCGTCGGGTGTTCGCAGCGTCTGCATGACTGTGAACATACGCCAGGTTCATTCGCCTTCGCGTAGATCGGCCAGGGTCGGATCCGCCATCAATCGATCCAGAAACGGACGGTGGCCCTTGAGGAGCTTGGCCCTGGCTTGCGCCACCGAGAACCAGCCGACCCGGTCGACCTCGGGGAAGGCCTGAACCCGCCCGGAGCCTTTGGGCCATTCGAGTTCGAAGGTATTGCTGTGCGCATCGGCGAGGTCGAGATCGCCCCGCACGGCGAACGCGGTGACGACCTTGCCGCTGGGCTGTTTCAGCGCTGCGAACTCGATCCGCGGCCCCACTGGCGGCGGCTGGCCGATCTCCTCCTCGAATTCGCGCTGCGCGGCTGCCCACGGATCTTCGCCGTCGGCGTACTCGCCCTTGGGAATCGACCAGACGCCGTCATCCTTGCGAGCCCAAAATGGCCCACCCGGGTGCCCGATCAGGACTTCGACAATGTCGTCGCGAACCCGATACAGCAGCAGCCCCGCGCTCAGCTTGGGCATCGCGGCTCAAACTCCGACCGCGCGTTCCAAATCTTTCAGCGAGCTCTCCAGGTGACCGAGTAGCCGCTGCAGGTGCGGCACACTTCGCCGGCATCCGACCAGGCCGAAATCGATATTGCCGGCGTTGTTGGTCAGGGTGATGTTCAAAGCCTGCCCGTCCAGCGCGATCGACAACGGATAGTTGCCGTCGAGCCGGGCACCGCCCCAGTACATCGGCTCGGTCGGCCCCGGCACGTTGGAGATGACGATGTTGAACGGCGGCGGCGCCGACGAGACGAAGCCCGGAACCGCGGCGAGACCCAGCGGCGCCATCAGGAAAGCCGATAACGCAAACGCTTGCAGCCGAGGCAGTTCGGAGAAAACCTTCTTGTTGCCCCGCATCGATCCGCTGATCGTCTGCAGCCGCTTCGCCGGATCGTCCACGTGGGTGGCCAGGTTGCACAAGATGCTGCCGACCATGTTGCCGCCGGCGTCGGCCTCTTCCGCCGTACGCAGGCTCACCGGGACCATCGCAATCAGTGGCGTGTCCGGCAGCGCATGCTCATCCAGCAGGTAGGAGCGCAGCGCGCCGGAACACATCGCGAGGATGACGTCGTTGACGGTCACTCCGGCGGCCTGCTTGATGCTCTTGACCCGGTCCAGCGACCAGGACTGGGCGGCCACGCGCCGCGCACCGCCGATGGGAACGTTGAACATGGTGCGCGGTGCGGCGAACGGCAAGGTCAATTGCTGTTCCACCAGCGCGGCGCGGGCCAGGGTCCACGTCGAGGGACCAAAGGCCGCAACGGATCCCGCTAGCTGCCGCAGCGCCTGCCATCGGGAACGCTCGGCCGAAGGGCGACGACGTCGAGGCAGACTCCAAATCGCCCGCAGCTCCGGATCATCCGCGTCGGTCGACAGCGTGCGCTGCATCAGCTTCAGCGCCGAGACGCCGTCGATCAAGGAATGGTGGAACTTGCTGTAAACGGCGAACCGGCCGTCGGTCAACCCCTCCACGACGTAGGCCTCCCACAGCGGGCGATGCCGGTCGAGCAGGCTGCTGTGCAGCCGCGACGTCAGCTCGAGTAGCTCGCGGACCCGGCCCGGCGACGCCAGCGCCGAGCGCCGTAGGTGATAGTCGATGTCGACGTCATCGGGGTCGTCGTAAGCCCACGCGACGTTGGCGAGTCCGCCGACAACCCAGGCGGGTCGCTTGCGAAAGGTGGGTTGGAATTCGCGATTGGCGACCAGAGCGTCGCAGAGCTCTCGGACGAATTCCGGCCCGGCCCCCTCCGGCGGGTTGAACAGCTGCAGACCGCCGACATGCATGGGGTGCTCGCGGGATTCGGTCAGCAGGAAAATCGAGTCGGTGGGCGACATCAGCTCCATCGCCCCATTAAAGCCCTGACATGAAGCGGATTCGGCCGATTGCACGCAGACCGCTCGGGGCCTCACCGCATCAGAGGTGAAAGCCCGGCAGACCCGGAAGGTGCGGGAGGCCAGGCCCCGGGCCGTGCGGGATGCCCGGGAAGCCCGGACCCGGGCCGTGCGGGATGCCCGGCATGGGACCAGGACCCGGCGGCCCTGGCCCGTGACCTGGGGCCAGCGGTCCGGGCCCAGGTCCCGGACCCCACGGCCCGGGCATAGGAGGCGGCGGGCCCGGGGCCAGCGGTCCGGGCCCAGGGATCGGAGCAATCGGTGCCGGTATCACCGGCGCAACCACCGCCGGTGGCGGAGCGGCTGGGGCAGGCGCCGGCGCCGCTGGGGCAGCGGGCGCGATCATCGGAGCGGCCGGTGCAGGTGCCGGCAGTGGCGCCGGCCTGGCCGGAACCACAACACTTCTCCCGAGGCTGGGCCGCTTATCGACCGATGGACGGATGTCGAGCGCCAGCGAGATCGTCAGCGCCGCAACACCGAAGACGAAAATCATCAGTACCCCGAGGGCGACCAGGAACGGCCGACGGCCCAGCTCGGTCTCGTCGGCCAGAAATTCCGCGTCTCCGACAGCCGGATAAGAGTTGGTGTCGTCCGGCGCAGCGCTGTAAGCCCGTTGTTGGCTGTCGGTCCCTTCAGCGGGGTCGTAAACCGGCACGACCGGGTCGGCCGCTCCGGTGCCGGGATCCTGGGCATACGCCAGGGCGGAGGTCGACCAATCGAACAGCGGCGCGTGCGCCGAGGCCAGCGCCGCACCCCGGGCCAGCGCCGATTCGGGCTCGGTGGGCGCGCTGACGGTAAGCGGAGACGCGGCCTCGAGCGCGGCCTTGATCATCCCGACGTCAACACCGTTCGAGCCCACGACGAACAGGCCTTGTGGACAGGGTTGCAGCCTGACCGCGTCGGCCGCCAGCGCGGTGAGCTCAGCCACGGCATCCGTGTCATCATCCGGCAGGGACGCTCGGCGCACATCGGTGATCGAACCGTCGGTGGAGTCGACCACAGCCAGCGTCGCGCACTCCGGCTCGATGAAAAGCAACCCGGTATGGGCGTAGCCGATGGTGGTGCCGAACGACTGGGCCAACGCGGCCGCGGCCAGAAAAGCCGAGACCAGCATGATGTTTTCCACCTGGTGGGCAGCCAACATATCGCGCAACGCACCGGCCTCGACCGGATCAGCACAGGTCACGCCGGTCGCTGCCAACCGATAGCCGCCTTGAGTGGCGCTTTCTCGGGTGCCCAGGATCGCGGCCATTACCTGATTGGCCGCGGTCAGGGTTGCCGCGTTGCTGGTATTTGCGGCGGTGGCAACCGGGAAACCGTCCTGGTCGACGGTGGCGCCGTCACCGTTCTTGCCTTCGACCAGCACCATCCGGACTGTCGACGGTGCCATCGACATCCCGAGTACGAGATCCACAACTCCTCCCCAGCACTTGTGCGGTCATCCGCAACAAAGACCCCCCGGCGGCCCCAATGGTACGACCCTACTCGCTGGCGCAACCGGACCAGGTTCCTCAGCTGGTAAACAGTCCGCCGAGCGGTCCGAGGAGCCCGAGGATGGGGTCGAGCAGATCCTGCTGAATGCCGGTGTCGTCCAGGAGGGTCTGGATGTCTTGCCCTATCGGGCCCTCGACGGCAGCGAAGAGGGTGAACGGGTCAAAGTCGTTGTTGAGTTCGGTCACGACTTGGTCGTAGGGCACGCCGACGTTTGCTTCCGACCACGTCTCCGCCGAAGTGAAAAAGCTTTCCAGGTCGGTGAATCCGGGCAGCTGGGAACCGAAAAGCTCGAAGGCGTTGTCGGCGCCCTGCACCACGCCATTGGCCAACTCAAGGAGGAAGGTGACCGGGTCGATGGTCGGAATGAGCTCGGCCGGCGTCGGGTCGCCGAACGGAATGGATCGGTCGTAGCCGGCTTCGACGATCACCTGCAGCGCCGGCTGGAAGATGTTGAGGACGGATTCGGGCACGCCCAGACTCCGCAGCGGATCGAGCAAGGGCAGCTCTGTGGTCGGGATGAAGTAGAACGTGGTGTCCCCGTCGACCTGCTTGACGATTTCGGTGGACCCGAGCACGTACTCGCTGGCGAACGGCCCTTCTAGTGGTGCCGAGGCAGGTGACGAGGGCGGCCACAGGGCGGGTATTTCCTCCGGAAATATGCCAGCCCCGTAGGCGCCATGCGCGTAGATGAGGCCAAGGAGCGAGTTCAAGTCGGACACCGGATCGATCGGAAATTGCGGGTAATCAGCGACTGGGTCGTACTGGTTGGCGATGTCGATGCTGGGGATACCGGCATCGGTCGGCTCGGCGCCAGTAAGGTCGCCCTCCCCCAACCCAGGGGTGTCCAACCCGTCGAACCGCTCGTCGATACCACCGTCGGGCCGGTTAGGGTCGCCGAGCACCAGGAAAGTGACGTCAGGGTGCTGTCCCGCCTGCATGAGCACGATCTTCTCGTCGACCGCAATCTGCGCGCTCTGCGAAATTCCCTCGACGAGGTAGGGCTGGCCGGGATCGGCTGCTTGCTGCTGAGCCATCGCGGCCTGCAGGTCGGCCAGGCCATCCGGAACCGAGGTGGTGGCCAGAGATTCGGGCGTGGGGACCAGGACCGGGGTGTAGTTGACGCCGGTGGCAGGGTCGATGTAGTCGGTGATGATCCGGTCCTGCCACTCAATGCTGGGAGTCGGCATGGTCGTGCCGCCCATCATCAACGCGTTCAATGGGTCGTCAGGGTTGTCTGCTCGCGCGATCGGGACCGAGACCATCGACATCAATCCGAGCAGCAGCACCGAAGCGCCGGCCAACAGGCCGATGAGCAGCGAGCGGCAATACTGTCGACTAATCCTCACGGTGACACCCGGCGAGATGAGTTGCCGCTCAACTCTCGCTGAGAATTTCTCAGAAAACAAGGTCTGAGCCGAATTCGGCATTTCGAGGCTGGCGCCCGCGGAACTGCCGTGGCTGCCAACTTCGTTTGACACCAATGAATTACGTCCCGGCGGCCAGTGCGTCGACGAGATTTGGCGGTGGCGGAGGTGTGTGAGTTCACGACATCGTTCACAGCTGTCTCGGGACATCGTTTACACCCGACGACAAGGGTTGAGCGATGGGAATGCCGCAGCTGGTGGTCACGGCCGTGCTGGTCGAAGGACGCAGTAGAAGTGAGGTTGCCCGCGAGTACGGGGTTTCTCGGCGGTGGGTGATTACCCTCGTCCAGCGTTACTTGGCCGAGGGCGACGCGGGCCTGCAGCCACGCCCACGTAGGCCGTTTCGCAGCCCCAACCGCACCGCCAAAGACATCGAAGACCAGGTCATCGCGTTACGTAAGGAGCTGGAGCGTGATGGGCATGAGGCCGGGGCGGCCACGATCGCTTTTCACCTTCAGCGGCACCACGGTGCCAGCCCGGCGGTGTCCACGATCTGGCGGATCCTCTCCGCGCGAGGCTTCGTTACCCCCCAGCCGCACAAACGCCCCAAAAGCAGCTACATCCGCTTCCAGGCCGAGCAGCCCAACGAGCGCTGGCAACTCGACATCACCCATTGGCAACTAGCCGACCGCACCGACGTCGAGATCCTCAACATCATCGATGACCACTCCCGGCTGTGTTTAGGCAGCGACACGTTACCCGTCTTTAAGGCCCGTGACGTCAATAACAGCTTCAGCAAAGCCGTTGCCGCCTATGGCAATCCGGCGAGCCTGCTCAGCGACAACGGAGCTGTTTTCACCGGCCGCTATCGCGGTACCGGCCGGGTCGCCCTCGAAGTCACCCTGCACAGCTGCGGCATCAGATTCCAACACTGCCGCCCCTACCATCCGCAAACCTGCGGCAAAGTAGAACGCTTCCACCAAACCCTCAAAAAATGGCTCATCCACCAGATACCCGCCCACAACGTCGCCCAGCTACAAGCCCAGCTGGACACCTTCGGCGCCTACTACAACACCGTGCGCCCGCACCGCGCACTTAGCCGTCGCACCCCACAACAGGCCTACCTCGCCCGACCCAAAGCAACCCCAACCGGCACCCCACTACACACCGGCGCCTACCGCATCCGCCACGACCGCATCGACAGCAACGGCAAACTCACCCTGCGACACAACAGCCGCCTACACCACATCGGGATGGGGCGTCGCTACGCCGGCACCAACGTCTTGATCCTCGTTCACGACCTACACATCCGGATCACCACCACCGACGGGCAACTACTGCGAGAACTTCACCTCGACCCGACCAAGGACTACCAACCACAAGCCAAACCGTGAACGATGTCCCAAGACACATGTGCACGATGTCCCGAGACATCGCATTGGCGGTGGCGGAGGGATTTGAACCCTCGGCGTGACCCAGGTCAGAGCGCCGAAACACCATTTACCTGCGAAATAACATTGGATTTAGTTCGCTGGGATTCCCCCGGTTTGTGCCCAAAGTGTGCCCAGATTGTGCCCACGGCTCCCCCGTGGCACCACCCCATCCAAGACTTCCCGCAACCCTGCGGAAGGCCCCGACGGCTGCGCGAACAGCCGCCGGGGTATCGCCAGCTGTAAGGAGCTGACATGACGAGTATCCCCGAACTACACGACCTCCTGGCATTGCTGCGCGGGCCGGCCGCAGAGCGGCTGTGCCTGCTCGGAAACCGCGGGAGGGTGAGGCCACCGGTCCCCACTAGACAGCCATCTCTGCAACGCAACCAGCGGCTTGTGGCTGCGCTGTTCATAGTTCTTACTTATTCGTGGTCGCAGTCATTACTCCCTGTGCCGTGGCGTTGTTGACCGTGAGCGCTAAGCTGACCTCGCTGATACCGTTGGCATCGAGATCATAAACGTGCTGGTTAGTTACCAATTCACCGTTTTGAACCCAACCGGTGATGTAGAAATCGGCTTGTGGCGAACCACCATTACCATTGTATTTCGATAACGCGCAGGAAACGTAGATATTCTGCGGGCTACCGAAGTTAACGTTGGCACTCTCGGTGAAGTTGTTACCGCCGGTTTCAAACGCCGAGAGTTCCCAATGCCATAGAGCCATGCTAGGCGTCCTTTCTTATGTCGACATCAGGTGGCCTACAAATTACTTACTAGCTAGTGCGCGTGTATTTTATTGCCCGCGGTGACCGCCGCGGCAAGGCCCCGGTCCGCTCAGCGGACCACGAAACCGTTTCCGACCAAGCGCGCGTCTACTCGGTGGTTGGGAATGTCGGGTTGGTGGGTACTACGCCCCTGCGATCCACTCGCGGGCTTTGCTGGCTTCGTGGGCCGGGTGAAGCTGGTCGACCTGACCACGCCGGAAGTCGTGGCCTTGGTCGCCGTTTTTGAGGCCGCAGATCTTCGCGTGAATGCGCGCACCGCGCCGGTGCTGCACCTCGCCACCCGTGTCGGAGCCACCTGGGATGCTCCCGGTGAAAGGCTCACCAATGAAACGACGTAATCTGGCCGGCGCCTTTATCGCCGCGGCCGCTGCTGTTCTCGTCGCGGCTGTCCCGGCCGCCGCCGATCCGACCGTGCAGCAGCTCCAGCCGTCCCTGCCCTCCACACCGGCCCGTGATGGGCAATTCCTCGCCGAGCTGGCACGCGCCGGGCTGCGGGTCGCCGACGTGCGTACGGCGATTGCGGGCGCCAGGGACACCTGCGCTTACCTCGCGGCTGGCCACGATGCAGAGGAGGCCCTCGAGCAGGGTTTGCGGAATAACTCGACGATGACCCGCACCGATGAAATCGCCTATATCGACGCGGCTATCGAGGTGTACTGCCCGCGGTATGTGCGGTTGACGGGCACGCTGGCTTGAGCTGGCCGGGTAACAAGGTCGAGCGAGGGGGAACCATCTCGTACTGGCCGAAGTCGCTCGATGGATGGTTCGCCGGGGCCGTGAAGCGTGCCAAGGTGCAGAAGATCACGCCGCACGATTTGCGGCACAGCTGCGCGTCGATCGCGATCAGCTCCGGTGTCCCGACTGCCGGCGAGCATTCTGGCGCGGCCGTCGCACCACCACGCAACGCGGCTATGGCGCCGATTACCGGGCGCTGCGTGACCACTACCGGCCACTCGTCGAGGCCGGCGCCGTCACCTGCTGGCGCTGCGGTGAGCTGATCGCTCCGGGTGACGCATGGGATCTTGGGCACGATGACCGCGATCGCAGCGTGTACCGCGGGCCCGAGCACCGCAGTCACAACCGTGCCACCAAAAGCCACAGATCCTAGTCGCCCGGCCAAACACTAAAAACTCACGCAATGAGAGGTTGGCTAGGGGGCGCCAGGAGCGCAACCTTGCGCACCACCTGGTTATTGGGGTCGGCGATCAGGAACCCCCCGTCGGCGGTCACCGCCACCCCTACGGGAAAATTGAGGTCGGCGTCGGTGGCTGGACCGTCATCGCCGCTGTTACCCGCGGTGCCGGTCCCGGCGACACGAGTGATCACGCCCGCTGATGACACCTTGCGCACCACGTTGTTGCCGGTGTCGGCGATCAGGAACCCCCCGTCGGCGGTCACCGCCACCCCTTGGGGCACATTGAGTTCGGCGTCGGTGGCTGGACCGTCATCGCCGCTTTTACCCTGGGTGCCGGTCCCGGCGACACGAGTGATCACGCCCGCTGATGACACCTTGCGCACCACGTTGTTGTCGGGGTCGGCGATCAGGAACCCCCCGTCGGCGGTCACCGCCACCCCTACGGGCAGATTGAGTTCGGCGTCGGTGGCTGGACCGTCATCGCCGCTTTTACCCTGGGTGCCGGTCCCGGCGACACGAGTGATCACGCCCGCTGATGACACCTTGCGCACCACGTTGTTGTCGGAGTCGGCGATCAGGAACCCCCCGTCGGCGGTCACCGCCACCCCTACGGGCAGATTGAGTTCGGCGTCGGTGGCTGGACCGTCATCGCCACTTTTACCCTGGGTGCCGGTCCCGGCGACACGAGTGATCACGCCCGCTGATGACACCTTGCGCACCACGTTGTTGTCGGAGTCGGCGATCAGGAACCCCCCGTCGGCGGTCACCGCCACCCCTTGGGGCCCAAAGAGTTCGGCGTCGGTGGCTGGACCGTCATCGCCGCTTTTACCCTGGGTGCCGGTCCCGGCGACACGAGTGATCACGCCCGCTGATGACACCTTGCGCACCACGTTGTTGTTGGTGTCGGCGATCAGGAACCCCCCGTCGGCGGTCACCGCCACCCCTGCGGGCAGATTGAGTTCGGCGTTGGTGGCTGGACCGTCATCGCCGCTGTTACCTCGGGTGCCGGTCCCGGCGACACGAGTGATTACGCCCATCGCTTCTCCTCCATGCTGATCGGGTAAGACTCCTTTTCAAATTAGGACGATTCGGGCAGGCTCTGCGTGGTGCCCAGCGGATTGACGGTTTCGGGCGGTCATGCTCCGGGCTGGAGGTTGATCCGCTGCGCGTAGCCGTACTTCACGACTGCCCGGCCGGCGCGATCGTCCGACGACTCCGAGAAGTCCACCGTGTCGTTAAGGGAGTCGTAGGTAACCTTCGAACAGGCCGGCGACCGACGCACCGGCTAACGGATTACGTCTTGCGGAACGTTGCCCAGGCGGCTGGGTCAAACGCTGGGACGCCGCCGGTATGGCGGGACCGACGACCCCGCGCCCGTGGGCACATTTTGGGCACACTTGGGCACAAAACAAGGCAATCCCAGCGAACCACATCAGATGTTATTCCGCAGGTCACAGCCGGTGTAACCCTCGGAACTTGGCGGTGGCGGAGGGATTTGAACCCTCGGACGGGGGTTACCCGTCACACGCTTTCGAGGCGTGCTCCTTAGGCCGCTCGGACACGCCACCGCCGGACAGCTTACCCAACGGCGCCTGTCTCACCCCAATCGCTGGCGGGCGAAGAAGGCCTCCAGCAGAGCAGCGCATTCGTCGGCCAGCACCCCGCCGCGCACGGCCGGACGGTGGTTGAGCCGGCGGTCGCGGACAACATCCCACAGCGAGCCGACCGCTCCGGTCTTGGGCTCCCAGGCCCCGAACACCAGGCGGTCAACCCGCGCCATCACCAGCGCGCCCGCGCACATCGTGCATGGCTCGAGAGTGACCGCCAGCGTCGCGCCGGCCAGCCGCCACCCGTCGCCGAGCGCGCTGGCGGCAGTCCGCATGGCCAGGATCTCGGCGTGGGCGGTCGGATCACCCAAGGCCTCGCGGGCATTGACCGCGCGGGCCAACTCGGTTCCGTCGGCGCTGACCACGACCGCACCCACCGGGACGTCACGTGGGCCCGCGGTCGCGGCGACCGACAGGGCGGCACGGATCAGGTCTTCGTCGGAGCTCACCGTCCGAGACGGTCGAGCACTGCCGACAGTTCCTCGGCGAAGCCCATCTCCCGCGCGATGCGCCCGAGCTGCTCGTCGGCGTAGAGATCGGTCTCGTCGAGAATGACGCCCAGCACTGCCTCGGGCAGCCCGACGTCGGAGAGCAACCCGAGATCACCCTCCTCGAACGGGTCGGCGTCCTCCAGGTCCTCGGGATCGATGTCGGCGTCGAGGTTGTCCAGCACCTCGGCGGCGATGTCGTAGTCCAGCGCCGCGGTGGCGTCGGACAGCAACAGCCGGGTTCCCGACGGGGCCGGCCGCACGATGACGAAGAACTCGTCGTCGATGTCGAGCAATCCGAAAACCGCGCCGGCGCTACGCAACTCGCGCAGTTCGGTTTCTGCGGCCGTCAAGCTGGTCAGGGCTTTTGCTGGCATGGCAGAACAACGCCATTTACCGTCCTCGCGCACCACGGCCACACCGAATCCGTCCGGTGTGTCCGCCTGCGCGGAAGCCCGCTGTGCTCCCATGGGCGCCTACGCTAGTCCCCCTCCAGTCCGTTGACCAGCAGATCGGCGTCGCGTCGGCCGCATATCGGGCGTCGGATCTCCCAGGCGAATGTGCCAACCTTGTGGGGTGGCTAGCCCTGTTTTGAAGACACCGGTGTGCGTGCTGGGCCTGGGACTGATCGGGGGCTCGTTACTGCGTGCGGCGACGACGGCCGGCCGCGAGGCCTTCGGATACAACCGGTCGGTCGAAGGGGCCCAGGCGGCCCGGTTCGACGGCTTCGACGCCACCACCGACCTCACCGAGGCGCTGACCCGCGCCGCCGATATCGGCGCGCTGATCGTGCTGGCCGTCCCGATGCCGGCGTTGCCGATCCTGCTCGCCCACATCAGCGAGTTGGCGCCGGACTGTCCGCTGACCGACGTCACCAGCGTCAAAAGCGCGGTGCTCGACGAGGTGATCGCCGCAGGTCTGCAGCGGCGCTTCGTCGGCGGGCATCCGATGACGGGGACGGCGCATTCGGGTTGGGCCGCCGGCCATGCCCGGCTGTTCACCGGTGCCCCGTGGGTGATCAGCGTGGACGACCACGTCGACCCTGCCGTCTGGTCACTGGTGATGGAGCTGGCGCTGGACTGCGGGTCGGTGGTCGTACCGGCCAGATCCGACGAACACGATGCCGCCGCGGCGGCTATTTCGCACCTGCCGCATCTGCTCGCCGAAGCACTGGCGGTCACCGCGTCGGAGGTGCCGCTGGCGTTCGCACTGGCCGCGGGGTCCTTCCGGGACGGCACCCGGGTGGCGGGCAGCGCGCCGGATCTGGTACGGGCCATGTGCGAAGCCAACTCGGGCCAACTGCTGCCGACGGTGGACCGGGCCATCGCATTGCTCACCGAAGCCCGGGACTCGCTGGCGCACAACAACTCCGTCGCCGAGCTTGTCGAGGCCGGGCATGCCGCACGCACCCGCTACGACAGTTTCTCGCGACCCGAGATCGTCACGGTGTTCGTCGGCGCGGAGAAATGGCGCGAAGAGTTGGCCGCCGCCGGTCGCGCCGGCGGGGTGATCAGATCCGCTCTGCCAAGCCTGGATAGTGCACGATGAACCCGTCGGTGTCGACGGCCAGCGTGACCTCGGATACCGGCGAGTGCACCGTGATCCCCTCGTCAGATCCCGGCGGTGGACTGCTGTAGCTGACGATCGCCGAGGCCACCGACATCTCCGGCAGCCGCACGTAAATGGTCGGCACCGTGATCGAGTCGGCCCGCTCCATCAGGCCGCAGCGGCGGATCGGCAAGGCGTTGAAAAACGGGCTGAACACCACGTCGACGTCGAGCGCGCCGTCGTAGGCCGCCCGAGACTCACCGTGATGGTCGGTGACCATCCACATGTTTTCCTCGTCACGGGCTACCGCGAGCTGGCGTTCCCGCTCGGCCAGCGTGACCGTCATCCCCAGTCGCTTGGTGGCGCCGCGATCGTCGGTCTGCAGGTCGTAGTAGGCGGCGAACGCCGGGTTGGTGTCGGCGGCCGCGGCCACGATGCGGCCGTTGGCCTTGATTCGCTTGCCGGACAACTGCACTCGTACCGATTCCATCCGCCTGGCGTCGTGTGCGCGCCAGGTCAAAATGGTCGACCAGGAGTTCGACGTCGCTTCTGAGGGGGCTGGGCTCACGGGTCTACGTTATGCGACGGCTCGGGTGATTTCGAGGCGTATTCCGTCACGTTCGAGTCACTCGGTGGCTTGCGGCGCAGCCGACCGGTACCGGGCGCCGAGGCCCAGATCGCGAATGCCATCGCGGCGTCAAGGAGCAACGCCAGCGCGGCCACCATCAGCGCACCAACCAGGGCGATGTGGAATTGGCGCACCTTGATGCCGTCGATCAGATACCGGCCCAGCCCACCCAAGCTGGCGTAGGCAGCGACCGTCGCGGTGGCGACCACCTGCAACGTCGCGGTGCGCAGTCCACCCAAAATCAGCGGCAACGCGTTGGGCACCTCGACTTGTAAGAGCACCCGCATCTCGCCCATCCCCATCGAGCGGGCGGCATCGACGACGGTGCGGTCCACGGCGGCAATGCCGGCGTACGTGCCGGCCAGCAGCGGTGGGATGCCCAGCAGCATCAGCGCCACAATCGGGGGCACCAAGCCCAGCCCCCACAGCAACACGGCCAACAGCAGCACGCCGAGCGTCGGCAGCGCGCGCAGCGCGTTGACCAGGCTCACCACCACGAGCGTGCCGCGACCGGTATGGCCGATTATCAAGCCCACCGGGATGGCGACCAGCGCCGAAAAGGCCACCGCCACCGCCGTGTACTGCAGGTGCTCCAACGTGCGGGCCGCCAGCCCGACCGGGCCGGTCCAGTTGGCGGCGGTGAACAGATACGACAGCGCCTGTTCGAGGAAGTTCATCGCGAGCCCCCCACCACCGGAGCCATCAGCAGTCGGCGGCCGGGGCGCGACGCACGGTTCCACGGCGTCGCCAGCCATCCGGCCGACAGGATCAGCATGTCGACGACGAACGCCAGCACCAGGATGGCGATGATCCCCGCGACGATCTGGTCGCTCTTGTTCGCCTGGTAGCCCTCGGTGAACCAGGTGCCCAGGCCGCCGATCCCGATCACCGCACCCACCGAGACCATCGAGATGTTGGTCACCACTACCACTCGTAGCCCGGCAACCAGCACCGGAATCGACAGCGGCAGTTCAACTTTGAGCACCCGCATGATTGGCCGGTAACCAATTGCGCTGGCAGCGTCACGCACCTGCGACGGCACCGCGTCCAGCGCCTCGAATACCGCCCGCACCAAAAGCGCAGTGGTGTACAGCGTCAACGCGACGATGACGTTGGCCTCGTCCAGGATCCGGGTCGGAATGATCAGCGGCAACACCACGAACAGCGCCAGCGACGGGATGGTGAACACCACGCTGGCGGTCACCGTGGTCAGTCGTCGCAGCACGGCTCTGCGCCGCGCCAGCACCCCCCACGGCAGCGCGATCGCCAGCCCGGCCAGCACCGGCACCAGCGACAGGCGTAGATGGATCACGGTCAGCATCCACGCCGCCGGGAGGTGAGCGAGCAGGTAATGCACGCCTAGTCCTGCTGCCGGGATTCCAGCGCGGCCAGCACGTCGCCGGCCCGCACTCCCCCGATGACCTTGCCCGCCTTGGTCGACGGCCACCCCCATCGCTGCCGGCGACGACAACGCCGCATCCAACGCCTGGCTCAGGTTGGCGCCCGGGCGGAAGAGTGACCCGACCGACGGTCACGCTGTCCCGCAACGACGCGCCGCCGCGGTGCTTGCGCACGCCGCCGGCGTCGATCCAACCCAACGGCGCGCCATCGCCTTTGACGACCAACGTCCAGCCGTCGCGAAGTTGCGCATCTCCGATAGCCGACTCGGCGATCGGCGCAATGTCGTGCACCGGCAGTTGTGCCGCGTCCAAGAACTGCAGCCAACGATAGCCGCGACCGGCACCGATCATCCTCGACACGAAATCGTTGGCCGGACGGGACAGCAGCCGCGCGGGTTCCTCGTACTGCTGCAGTGAACCACCCGGACCGAACACCGCGACCCGGTCGGCGAGCCGGACGGCCTCGTCGATGTCGTGCGTGACGAACACGATGGTTTTGTGCAATTCGGCTTGCAGCCGCAGTATTTCGCGCTGCAGCTCGTGGCGGACTATCGGGTCAACAGCCGAAAAAGGCTCGTCCATCAACAGAATCGGCGGATCGGCGGCCAGCGCCCGGGCTACGCCGACCCGCTGCTGCTCACCGCCGGAGAGCTGCGCGGGATACCGGCTTGCCAACTTGGCGTCCAACCCGACCCGCTCCAACACGTGGTAGGCGGCCTTGCGGGCCGACCGGCGCGATTGGCCTTTGAGCACCGGCACCGTCGCGACGTTGTCGATCACCCGTTGGTGGGGCATCAGGCCCGCGCCCTGGATCACGTAGCCGATGCCGAGTCGCAGTTGCACCGGGTCGACACCCGCAACGTCGGCGCCGTCGACCTCGACGGTGCCCGACGTCGGCTCGGCCATCCGGTTGATCATCCGCATCGACGTGGTTTTGCCGCAGCCGGATGGCCCGACGAAGACGGTCAGCGTGCCCTCGGGTACATCCAGGGTCAGGTTGTCGACGGCGACGGTGCCGTCGGCGTAGACCTTGCATACGTTGTCGAAGCTGATCAAGCCAAGCCTCAGCTTCCGATCGGATGATCGAAGCCGTTGTCCCGCAACCAGTTGCGTGCCGCCTCGTCGGGGTCGATGCCGGAATTGCCGGCCACCGAGGCGTTGAGATCAGCCAGACCGTGGGTGGTCATTTTGGCCGACACGGCGTCCAGCACATTTTTGAGGCGATCGGATTTCTTTTGCGAATTCACCAGCGGCACAATGTTGCCGGCCAGGAAATTGTGTTCCGGATCGTCGAGCACCACCAGATGGTTCTGCATGATGGCAGGTGACGTGCTGAAGATGTTGGCGGCGTTGACCGTACCCTGCACCAGCGCGCGAACGGTGACCGCTCCGCCGTCGTCGCTGATCGCGACGAAGTTGCCGGGCGCGATGTCGAGCCCGTATCGCGCGCGCAGCCCGACCAAACCCGACGACCGGGTTTGAAAGTCCGACGGCGCGGCGAACTTCACCTCTGGTGAGTGTGCCGCCAGGTCGGCGATCGTCTTCAGGTTCCACTTGGCAGCCGTCTCGGCGGTGACGGTGACCGTGTCGGTGTCCGCGGCGAGTGACGGGGTCAGAACCGACAGATCACCGGGCAGCCGTTTGTAGAGTTCCAACTCGACGGCGTCGAGCATGGTCATTGTCTCGTTCGGCTCAAAGTACAGCAGCAGGTTGCCGATGTACTCGGGCACCAGATCGATCGAATGGTCTTTCAGCGCAGGGACATACGTTTCGCGGCTGCCGATCCCCAGCCGTCGTCCGACATTGAAACCGTTGGTCTGCAAGGCTTGTGCATAGATTTCGGCGATGATCTTCGATTCCGGAAAGCCGGCGGACCCGACCACGATCGAGTTGATATTGCCCGACGCCCCGCCGAGCGGATTCGCGCTGCCGCACGCCGCGACAAAGACACACAAGCCCGCAAGCCACGCCGCCGCGCGATATCCGCGCCGTCGCAGCATGCCCATAGCAACCGACACTATCGCCCACCGGCACAGGGCGTCCGCACGGCACGCGAGCCACATCGCCGACGTTTCGCCGTGGTTCGGCTTCTTTCCGCGCCTGAAAGGGTAAAGATGACAGCATGAGCAGCGATTCGTCTGTATCGCCCGATCAGCCACCTGAAACCACCACGCCGGCCCAAGACAACGCGGCACCGCCGGAATCGGCGGTGAAGTACACCCGCGCGGCCAGCCTATGGTCGTCGCTGACTGCGGGCTTCCTGATTCTCATCGTGCTGCTGATCTTCATCACTCAGAACACCGAGTCGGCGCAGTTCGCGTTCCTCAACTTGCGCTGGACCCTGCCGCTGGGGGTGGCGATTCTGCTGGCGGCGGTGTGCGGCGGGCTGATCACCGTGCTGGCCGGCACGGCACGGATATACCAGTTGCGGCGCGCGGCGAAGAAGAACCTCGCCGCCGGCCGATAGGCGACCGTAGCCACCCGACCGTCGCTGACTTAGGGTACCCTAACTTGCACGAGTGAGGAGGCTCTATGTCATCAACGTGGGTAGGCGCGCTGCTGCACAAGTCGCGTCAACAAGGAGAGTCGCCGTTCCCGTACCAGGCGGCGTTTCTGATCGACAATCCGATTCGTCGAGCGCTGCTCAAGCCGGCGCGCATCGTCGACAAGCTCGGCCTCACGGCCGCTGAGCATGTTCTGGAACTCGGGCCGGGCCCGGGTTTCTTCAGCGTGGAGATTGCCGGTCGGCTCACCGACGGCCGGCTGGAATTGTTCGACATCCAACCGGAGATGCTCGACAAGGCCCGGCACCAACTCGAGCGGGCCGGGCTGTCCAATGTCGGCTTCACCGCGGGACAGGCAAGCGACGGGCTTCCCTTCCCGGACAACACGTTTGACGTCGCTTTCTTGGCCGCGGTGATCGGGGAGGTGCCCGATAAGCAGGCCTGCCTACGTTCGCTTGGCCACGTGTTGAAGCCCGGCGGGCGGCTGGTGTTCGTCGAGATGTTTCCCGATCCCGACCGGCTCAGCGTGCGGGAGTTGCGTGACCTCGTCGAACCGGAGCACTTCGAGTTCGTCGCGGCGAGCGGAAACCGATGGGAAACCGTCGTTCACTTCCGCAGCGTCGACAGCTAGCGATCGTCACGTCCGCAGCTGGGTGAGCCCTCGGGCGATCAACGGCCCCACGGTCTCCCCAACCCGATCGGATGCGTCAACATCGTCCGCACCACCCGACATACGTCTGCGGAAATCGATGCCTGCCGCGATGATCGCCAGCTTGAAGTAGGCCAGCGCCATGTAGAAGTTCCAGTGCGCCAACGGCTGTCCGGAGATGACCGAGTACCGGTGTGCGAGCTCGTCGGCGACCGGCAATTGCGGCGACGTCCAGGCCGCGTGCGTGTTGATGATCAGGTCCAGCGACGGGTCGCGGTAGACGCACATCAGCGCCGCGTCGCTGATCGGGTCGCCGAGCGTGGAGAGCTCCCAATCCACGACGGCGCGCACCTGCGCGGGATCGATCGGCGTCCAGGATGGTGTTGTCGATTCGATAGTCGCCGTGCACGATCGACGTGCGGCTCTGCTGCGGAATCGACTGCTGCAGCGCCGAATGCAGCCGCTGCAACGTCGGCGTCGCGGTCGTCGTCGGGAAGGCGCACGAGTTCCCACTGCGAACCCCATCGGCGGACCTGGCGTTCCAGATATCCGCTCGGTTTGCCGAAATCGGCGAGTCCGACGGCGGCCGGGTCGACCGCGTGCAGATCCGCCAGCACCCGGATCAGCGCGTCGACGCAGCCTTCGATGACGTGCTCGTCGCCCAACGCCTCGAGTTCGGCGCGACTGCGGACCACTTGCCCGGCAACGTATTCGACCATTTGGAACGGCGCGCCGAGCACTGAGTCGTCGTCGCAGAGTGCGACCGCGCGGGCCACCGGGACCGCGGTGTCGGCGAGCGCCGCGACCACTTTGTATTCGCGCGCCATGTCGTGGGCCGACGGCGTCAGCCCGTGCAATGGCGGGCGTCGCAGCACCCACTTCGATGAGTCATCGGCGACCAGGAAGGTCAGGTTGGACCGGCCGCCGGAGATCAGCTGCGCCCGCAGCTCCCCGTCCCGGCCGACGCCGGCCGAGCGCAGATACCCGTCCAGCGCGACCAGGTCAAGGCCGTCAAGCGGCGCGGTAGTCACCGGACTTGTTTACCACTCGTCACCGGGCGCGCTGGTTGCGCGGCAGCAGATCCCACACATGCTCGGTGCCGTTGACCGTCACCACGCTCGCTTGACCGGATCGGGAGAACAGCAGCCGGGTCACCGACACGTAGTCGATGGGGAACGACAGCACCCGCTTGGTTCCCAGAATCTCGTGCAGCACCACGTTGATCACCCCGCCGTGGCTGAATACCACGATGGTGTCCTCATGCTCCGCGCCGGCGGCGACGTCGTCGACGGCGGCACGCACCCGCGCCCGGAATGCGTCTTCGTCGACCGCGCTGGGCAGGTGTCCCGCCGCCATGCGGGCCCACTCTTGCGGGTTCTCGTCACGGATGTGCTCGATCGGGACATACACCGGCAGATCACGGTCGTATTCGGCCCAGCGGTCATCGATCTCGACGGCGAGCCCGCGCGCGACGGCGACCGGTTCCGCGGTCTGGATCGCGCGACGCTGCGGGCTGCTCACCACCCGGGTGATCGGAAACCTGGCCAGCGCGTCGGGAGCCGCGCGACCTGCGCCCGCCCCTCGTCGGAGAGGTCGGGGTCGGCACGTTCTTGTTTCATGGGCCCGGGTTCGCTGCGGAGCGGCAACGCATGCCGGACCAGAAGCAACTGCATGCGCACAGCCTCGCATGCGGTGCGCGGCCCTTGTCATCTCGGCGGAGAATGCTATTCTCCGGATAGAGATTGGGGTGTGCAGATGCTTGATGCGGGCGTGCTGGGACGTTGGCTGGACGCGAACGGCGCCCCCGGCGCAGGCGAAGAGCCCGTCGTCGAACAGCTGTCCGGGGGCTCACAGAACACGCTCTATCTGATCCACCGTGGCGACGAGCGCATGGTGCTGCGGATGCCCGGCGCCCGGGCCGACGCGGCCCGCATCGATGGGCTGCTGCGCGAGATCCGGCTGGTGCGCGCGCTGCGCGGCACCGACGTGCCGCATGCCGAGCTGATCGCCGCCAACGACGCCGGCGATCTGCTCGGCATGCCCTTCTACGTCATGCGGGCCATCGACGGATGGAGTCCGATGGACGGCGGCTGGGCGACGCCGTTCGACACCGACCTGACCGCACGCGGCGGCTTGGCATTCGAGCTCGTCGACGGCGCCGCCAAGCTCGGGCGGGTGGACTGGCGCGCCCAGGGGCTGGAAGGCTTCGGCCGTCCCGATGGATTCCACGAGCGGCAAGTCGACCGCTGGCTGGCGTTCCTGGACAGCCTACCGGGTGCGTGAGCTTCCCGGCCTGGACGAGGCCGCCGACTGGCTGCGCCGCAACCGGCCCGGTCACTACACGCCGGGCATCATGCACGGCGACTACCAGTTCGCCAATGTGATGTTCGCGCACGGCGAGCCGGCCCGGCTCGCCGCGATCGTCGACTGGGAGATGACCACGGTCGGCGATCCGCTGCTGGACTTGGCCTGGTGCCTGCTGGGATACGACGGAGAGAATCCGCGGCAGGACGGCTTTTATCTCGACATGAAGGGCATGCCGACGCGCAGCGAGTTGCTCGAGCGCTACGAGAAGACCAGCGGGCTGTCATGCGAAAACATCGACTACTACCTGGTATTGGCCAACTGGAAACTCGGCATCGTCTTGGAAAAGACCTACGCCGCCGGGGTGCGGACCGGCAAAGTCGACCCCAAGATCCAGGACGCGTTCGGGGCGATGATCCCGCAGCTGATCGCCACCGCCGCCGAACTGGCCCGGTCGCTGCCAACGAATGCTTCGTGAAATGGGTTACGCTGACGATCTTTTCGACCTGACCGGCCAGGTGGTGCTGATTACCGGCGGCAGCCGGGGGCTGGGCCGGGAAATGGCGTTCGGCGCCGCCCGGTGCGGCGCCGACGTGGTGATCGCCAGCCGCAAGATGGAGAACTGCGTCGCCACCGCCGAGCAGATCGAGCATGAAACCGGCCGCGCGGCAATGCCATATCAGGTCCATGTTGGGCGATGGGATCAGCTCGACGGCCTCGTCGAGGCGACCTACGAACGGTTCGGCAAACTCGACACGTCTGATCAACAACGCCGGCATGTCACCGGTCTACGACAAGCTGACCGACGTCACCGAGAAGCTGTTCGACGCGGTGGTCAACCTCAACCTCAAGGGCCCGTTCCGGTTGTCGGCGTTGGTCGGTGAGCGGATGGTGGCGGCCGGGCGGGGCTCGATCATCAACGTCAGCACCGCCGGGTCGCTGCGCCCGGCACCCGACATCATTCCCTACGCGGCATCGAAGGCCGGTCTCAATGCGATGACCGAAGGCCTGGCGCGAGCGTTCGGCCCGACGGTGCGGGTCAACACATTGATGGCCGGGCCGTTCCTCACCGACGTCAGCAAGGCCTGGCATCTAGACCAGGCGACGCATAACCCATTCGCCCATCTGTCACTGCAACGCGCCGGTGATCCGGCCGAAATCGTCGGTGCCGCATTGTTTCTGGCCTCCGACGCGTCAAGCTTCACCACCGGCTCGATTCTGCGGGCCGACGGCGGCATTCCGTAGCGGCGATCGCAAGCGCGGCGGAGCCGGGTGCAGTGGGTCGCCGCGAATGAACAAAGGAGTATTCGATATGGCATGGGACTTCTCCACCGAACCGGAGTTCGAGAAGAAGCTGGACTGGATCCGCGAATTCGTCCGCGAAGAGGTCGAGCCGCTGGAGGTGCTGTTCCCCGGTTGCGAGTTCCTACCGTTGAACGACGAGCGCCGCAAAATCGTCGACCCGCTCAAACAACAGGTTCGCGACCAAGGACTGTGGGCGCCGCACCTCGGCCCGGAACTCGGCGGGCAAGGCTTCGGCGCGGTCAAGCTGACGCTGATCAACGAGATCCTGGGCCGCAGCCCGTGGGCGCCCATCGTCTTCGGCACACAGGCACCCGACACCGGCAATGCCGAGATCATCGCCCGCTTCGGCACCCAGGACCAGAAGGACCGCTATCTGAACGGGCTGCTGTCCGGCGAGATCTTCTCCTGCTTCTCGATGACCGAGCCGCAGGGTGGTGCCGACCCGCGCGTCTTCACCACCCGCGCGGTCCGCGACGGCGACGACTGGGTGATCACCGGACGAAAGTACTTCTCCTCCAACGCAGCCGTCGCGTCCTTCTTCATTGTCGTGGCAATCACCAACCCCGATGTGGCTGTGCATCACGGCGCGTCGACGTTCCTGGTTCCGGCGGGCACCGCGGGCCTGAAGGTAGCAGCCAACCACCATCTGGTCGGCGCGGATCCACACGAACCGGGTCATTCCCTCGTGCACTACGACGGAGTGCGAGTGCCGTCGGACGCATTGCTCGGTGAACCGGGCCAGGGCTTCCTGATCCTGCAGACCCGGTTGGCGGGCGGACGGCTGCATCACGCAATGCGCTCGATCGGCATGGCGCAACGCACGGTCGAGATGATGTCCAAGCGCGCGAAAAGTCGTTTCACTCAAGGTACTTTGCTCGCCGATAAGCAGCTGGTGCAGGAGTTCATCGCCGACTCCTACACTGAGCTGACACCGTTTCGGCTGACGGTGCTGCACGCCGCATGGCTGCTTGACAGCGGCGACGAGTATGCCGCCCGCGCCGAGATCGCCACCTGCAAGATCTTGGCGTCGCAGGTGCTGAAATCGATTGCGCTGCGGGCGATCCAGGTGCACGGAGCGCTCGGGCTCACCGATCAGCTGCCGCTGGTCAATGTCCTGCTCGGCGGTATCGCGCTCGGTCTGGCCGACGGGCCGACCGAGGCACACAAGGTCAACCTGGCCCGTATGCTGCTCAAGGGCTACGAGGCCGAAGAAGGCGATTGGCCCAGCGAAATGCTGGACGTCCGCCGCGAGGCTGTCCGCGCCAAATACGGTGAGCTCGTTGACCAATAGCCGGGTCACCGCGGCTGTCGAGCGTGCCCTCGACGACCGACAACGGGAGGCGACCGAGGAAGTCGAACGCATCCTCGCCGCCGCCGTTCGGGTCATGGAACGGGTTGCCCCTGAACCGCCTCGAGTCAGCGACATCGTCGCCGAGGCCGGCTCGTCGAACAAGGCGTTCTACCGGTACTTCGCCGGCAAAGACGACGTCATTCTGGCGGTGATGGAACGCGGTGTCGCGATCGTCGTCTCTTATCTGCAGCATCAGATGGCCAAGGAGCGCACGCCGGCGGGCAAGGTGCGGCGCTGGATCGAGGGCGCGCTCGCGCAGGTCGCCGATCCACACCTGATCAGCATGAGCCGCGCTGCGGCCGGGCAGATTTCGGCCACCGCCAACTGGCGGGCCGCCGACGACGAGATCATGCGACCGATGCGCGATCTGCTCATCGAGCCGATCGCCGCAGTGGGCAGCACGGATGTCCGCCGCGATGCCGACACCGTCTTCCACTGCACGACGGCGACCATGCGACGGCACCTGGATTCGGGCGACCGGCCCGGCCCCGACGACATCGATCACCTGGTGCGGTTCTGTTTACGCGGGCTGGGGCCCGGCTGATGCGCGCCGTCGTCTGCCACTCCTACGGTCCCCCAGAAGATCTGATAGTCGACGACGTCGCCGATCCGACGCCGGGTCCGGGCCAGCTGCTGGTTCGGGTGCACGCCGCGGCGGTCAACTTTCCCGACGTGCTGCTGATCGCCGGCAAGTACCAGGTCAAGATTCCGGTCCCGTTCACGCCGGGCAGCGAACTGGCCGGCGAGGTGGTGGCCGCCGGGGACGGTGCGCGGTTTCGGCCGGGCGACCGGGTGTTCGGAACCACCCCGATCGGTGCGTTCGCCGAGCTGGCTCTGCTCGATGCGAATCAGGTGTCGGCGATCCCCGACGGCGTCGACTTCGCCCCCGCGGCGGCGTTCGGCGTCACCTACCGAACCGCGTATCACGCCCTGCGATCGGTTGCCCAAGTCGCAGAAGGGGATTGGGTGGTGGTCCTCGGCGCGGCGGGCGGCGTCGGCCAGGCCGCGCTCGACCTGGCGGTCGGCATGAAGGCCCGGGTACTGGCCGCGGCGTCGACCGAGGACAAGCTCGACGTCTGCCGGCAGCGGGGCGCCGAGGCGACCGTCGCCTACGACCGCGACGACCTGAAGACGGCCATCCGCGAGCTCACCGGTGGCGGCGCGCGCGTCGTCATCGATCCGGTCGGCGGACGCTACGCGGAGCCGGCGCTGCGTGGTCTGGCCCGCGGCGGAATGTTCATCACCCTCGGCTACGCCGCGGGCACGATTCCCGCCATTCCGCTCAATCTGGTTCTGCTCAAAGACATCACCATCCGCGGCATGGAGATCCGCACCTTCACCGCCGATCACCCCGACGACGCCGCGCGCGACATCCGAGAGCTGCAGCAGATGTTCGCCGACGGCCGGATCCAGCCGTATATCGGGGCCCGGTTCCCATTGGCCGACGCCGCGACCGCGTTACGGCATGTCGCCGAGCGTAAGGCGGTCGGCAAGGTGGTCATCGACGTCGCATAACGCTGGCCCACATTCTCATCCGCCACAGGAGTCGCTGCGCAGCCGGACATCCAATCTGCCCACCTCAGAGCGAAAACTACCGTCGCACAGGCTGTAATCGCTCAGAGACGGGCAAATTGCCGACGCCCTGTCTGCCGGAGACTGCTGCGACTGATGCGACCAGTGCTGCTCGTCACGGCGTGACAATGTTGAACGCCGGATCGGGCTTGTCGAGGACACCCAGCAGCTGCTGCAGGGCCGCCCGGTCGCCGGCTATCTCCGGCCCCGGTGAGCCGACTCCTTCCATTCCCAAGCCCATGACCACCATGAGAAGGCGAATCGTGTTGTCCACCGTGACGGTGACGTTCGCGGTGGCGGAATCGGCGGGCACTTTGCGGTGCACCAGCACGCCGTTACGCAGCGCGAGCCGGTAATTGGTGTGCACGTCGGTCAAGGTGATGTCGACGGCGAGATCCAAGTCCCAGGCGCGGGGTCCGTTGACGGTGATGGCCAGGCCGTCGAAGATCTGCTCCGGCGTCAGCGCAGACATCAACGTCAGCGAGGTGGTTTGGGCCGCGGTACCGAAGTTGCCGTCGCGCAATTCGACCGCGCCGGATAGGAAGAAGTTGCGCCAGGTCGCATTCTCGGCGCCGTAGGCCAACTGTTCGAAAGTATCGGCGAGCAGGGCACGGGCGGCGGCATGGGTGCTATCGGCAAACACCGCGTGATCGAGCAGCGTTGCAGCCCAACGGAAATCCCCGGAATCGAAGGCCTGCTTGAGCGAGTTCGACGACACGGTCGATGCCGCCCATGCGCGTCGACGTAGCGGGTGGCGAGTGCTTCTGGCGGGTGTGGCCACAGCCGCGCCGGGTTGCCGTCGAACCAGCCCATGTAGCGCTGGTAGATCGCCTTGACGTTGTGGCTGACCGAGCCGTAGTAGCCGTGGGTGTGCCACGCCTTGTCCAACGCCGGTGGCATCTGGAACATTTCGGCGATCTCGGCACCCGTGTGGCCTTGGTTGAGCAGCCGCAGCGTCTGGTCATGCAAATAGGCGTACAGGTCGCGTTGCAACGACAGAAACTCGACGACGCGCTCATGTCCCCAGGTTGGCCAGTGGTGAGACGCGAACACGACGTCGGTGCGGTCGGTGAACTTGTCGATCGCCTCGGTCAGATAGCCCGACCAGGCATGCGGGTCGCGAACCAGCGCGCCGCGAAGCGTCAACAGGTTGTGCAGGTTGTGGGTGGCGTTCTCGGCCATACACAGTGCGCGGAATCGCGGGAAATAGAAGTGCATTTCGGCCGGGGCTTCGGTGCCCGGTGCCATCTGGAATTCGATCTCCACCCCGTCGATGGTGTGGGTTTCGCCCGTGGTCGAGATGTCGACGGTCGGGACGATCAGGGCAATCTCGCCAAGAGACGGCCCCTGGCCCAGGCCACAACCGACGTGTCCCTGCGGGCCGCGCGCCAGCCGGCTGCCGTACATGTAGGTGGCGCGACGCGCCATGGCCGTTCCGGCGTAGACGTTCTCCTGCACGGCGTGCTCGGTGAATCCTTCGGGCGCCAGCACCGCCACCCTTCCGGCGTCCACGTCCGCCTGCGAGGTGACGCCCAGCACGCCACCGAAATGGTCGACATGGCTGTGGGTATAGATCACGGCGACGACGGGCCGGTCACCGCGGTGGGTGCGGTACAGCTGCAGCGCCGCGGCCGCCATCTCGGTGGAGACCAGCGGGTCGATGACGATCAGACCGGTGTCGCCCTCGATGAAGCTGATGTTGGAGATATCCAGACCGCGGACCTGGTAGATACCCGGGACCACCTCGTAGAGACCTTGTTTGGCGGTCAGCATGCACTGCCGCCACAGGCTGGGATTCACCGATGGCGGCGGGTCGCCGGTGATGAACGAATACGCGTCGTTATCCCACACCACCCGTCCGTCGGCGGCTTTGACGACGCAGGGTGTCAGCGCAGCAATGAATCCGCGGTCGGCGTCGGCGAAATCCGTCGTGTCCTCAAACGGTGAAATAACGTCGGTCGAAGGGTTCTCATTCACAATCTGACACTCCCATCCATTCAGCCGCGTCGGATGAGATCCATCCGATCGACCAGCAAAATCTTTGCCGTATTCGGATGAGCCGCGTTGACCAGAAGCCTAATTTTTGGCGAATTCGATACCGAGCATTCGGTAACGCTGCATACTGCCGAAACGGTCTGTGAAGTACCTGTGGACCGCCACAACGGCAAAGGAGCACGAGTGAAGCGTTCAGTTACGGTCGCTGCAGCAGCGACGGCGATCGTCGTCGTAGGTCTGTCCGGATGTTCGAGTAACAAGTCATCGACCAGCAGTAGCGGCTCATCGTCTGGCCAGACAAGCGCGGCGGCGGCCGGTTCGAGCGGCTCATCCGTTGCGAAAGTCACCATCGACGGCAAAGACCAGAACGTCCAAGGCACCGTCGCCTGCACTTCGATGGCCGGCAACGTCAACATCGCCATCGGCGGGGCGTCCACCGGCATTGGCGCCGTGCTCACTGACGCCAGCCCGCCCGCGGTGAAGTCGGTCGGACTCGGCAACGTCAATGGCGTCACGCTGGGCTACACCCCGGGTACGGGTCAGGGCAACGCCAGCGCGACCAAGGACGGCAGTAAATACAAGATCTCCGGGACGGCGACCGGGGTGGACATGTCCAACCCGATGCAGCCGGTGAACAAGTCCTTCGAGATTGACGTCACCTGCCCCTAGCGACCCGATCCTGAAGTAACCACAACGCAGACGACGGCGACGCTCCCCACGGCGTCGCCGTCGTTGCGTGCGCCCGAGCCGGTCAGCGGGCGAGGTCGTAGACCGTCATGTCGCCAACCTGCTGCGGGACGAAGTTCGCGGCCACCCATCTGGCGATCTGGCCGGCCGCGCCGGACGCTGAACTCTGATCGCCGTAATGTGCACCCGGTCCGTCGCTGTCGTCGCGAATGAAGTAGCCGATCTGGCCGTCGGCGACATAGCGCCGGAACTGCGCCAGCGTCGGCGAGTTGTCAGTGCCGCTGAATCCGCCGATCGCCATCACCGACTTGCCGGTGCTCAACTCGAGGCCGGCCGCGGTGTGTGAGCCGAGAGTTGCTGCCGCCCAACGGTTGTCGGTTCCAACCAGTAGTGCGGCGAGCGCCCTGTTGTCGCCGGCCTGCGCCTCGTAGGCGCCGACGCGGATGGAATCGCCGTGGTACACCGCGACCGCGTGGATGGTGTAAGCCGCGATGCCGCCAAACCCGAACAGCAGTCCGCCGACGCACAATGCCGCGATACCCCGGCCGACTAGCTGACCCCTGGTGAGCACTAATGCAGGTACGACGACAGCACCGAGCAGCATCGTCCACCGCAGCCACGGCAGCCAGTCCGGCGTGCGGCTGAGCAGGACGAAATTCCACCCGGCAGTCGCCACCAGCATCAGCGCCAGGGCTCCCCGTGACGAGGCAAATTGCCTGCCACGCCACAGCTCTCGAGCCGAGATGGCCGTGACCGCCGCAACCGCAGGTGCTACCGCAATCGCGTAGCTGAAAACCAGCCCCGACCCCACCAACCAGGCACCCCAGAACAGCAGGCTGGCCCGCATCCGGTTGGTCCGCGGTGTCGACCGGGTGAACCAGAGCATCGCGATCAGGCCGATCAGAGCCGCGGGCAGCAGCCATGAGCTGTGGTTTCCGTCTCCGCCCAGCACCCGGCCCACACCGTGGTGCGCAAGCGTCAGGTGCAACAGGCTGTTGTCGGCGGAACCACCGATATAGGGCCGGGAATCCGCCGGCCAAATCGCCACCAGCGCAAGGAACCAACCGGCGGAGACCAGGGTCGTCGCCAACCCGATCAGCAGGTTGCGGATCCTGGTGCGCATGTTTCCGGGAGCGGCGACCAATACCACCAGCACGATCGTCGGGATCACGACAAAGGCTTCCGCCATCGTGGTGAGATAGGCGAATCCCATTGCAATGCCTGCGAGTGCGAGCCAACGACCCGACGCGCTGTCCAAGGCGCGAACGGTGCAGTAACCGGCAGCAACCAGCAGCAGCACTAACAGAGCGTCGGGGTTGTTGTATCGAAACATCAAGGCCGCCAACGGCGTTAGCGCCAGCAGCGCACCGGCGAGCAGACCGGCGATCGGCCCGCTGGAGCGTCGCACCGCACCGTAAAGCAGTGCCACCGAGCCGACGCCCATCAGAGCCTGCGGCACCAACATCGCCAAGGGGCCAAAGCCGAACAGCCGAGCCGACAGGCCCATCACCCACATCGCGGCGGGCGGTTTGTCGACCGTGATGGCGTTGCCGGGATCCAGCGAACCGAACAACAACGCCTTCCAACTCTGCGTGCCGGCCTGTATCGCAGCGGCATAAGACTGGTTGGCGTAGCCCGATGCGCTCAAGTCCCACAGGTAGAGCAATGCGGTCGCGCCCAGTAGCGCCCACAGCGCGGGCCGTATCCAGCGTGGCCGCCGCGAATACGCCAGCGGTGCAACGACGAATTCATCGCGGGCCACATCACCAGGCACCTCGAGAATCGTCATCCTTTAATAGTGTTGCCCGGTGCTAAGTTTCGAATTTGTTGACGTTATGTCCGCGCTGTGAGCCGCGACGCTATGCGTCGGACGTCAGCGGCAACCGCACCGTGAAGTCGGTGTGGCCCGGCGCGCTATCCAGCGAGATCGTGCCGTCATGGGCCTTGATCACCGCCGAGACGATCGCCAGGCCCAGGCCGGTGCTGCCGCCCTTACGGGATCGGGAAGTGTCACCGCGCGCGAACCGCTCGAACACCTCCGACTGCAACTGCTGTGGGATCCCGGGCCCGTTGTCGACCACGCTCAGCACCGCATGCATCGGGTCGGAAGTCAATCGCGTGGTCACGACGGTTCCCGGGCTGGTGTGCACGCGGGCGTTGGCCAGCAGATTGGTCACCACCTGATGCAGCCGGGCGGCGTCGCCGCAGACCATCACGGGCTCATCGGGCAAGTCGAGCTCCCACTGATGATCCGGCCCGGCGACGTGTGCATCGCTGACCGCGTCGACGGCCACCCGCGACAGATCCACCGATTCGCGTTCCAGTGGCCGCCCGGAGTCCAACCGGGCGAGCAGCAGCAGATCCTCGACGAGGTGGGTCATCCGCTGGGTTTCGGAATTCACGCGCTGCATCGCATGCGTCACCGCATCGCGGTCGTCACCCATTCGTTGTGCCAGCTCGGTGTAACCGCGGATCGCGGCCAGCGGCGTGCGTAGTTCGTGACTGGCGTCGGCGACGAACTGGCGTACCCGGGTCTCGCTGGCCTGCCGGGTCGACAACGCGGCCGCGATGTGGTCGAGCATCCGGTTCACGGCCGACCCGAGCTGCCCCACTTCGGTGCGCGGGTTGGCGTCCGCCTCGAGCACCCGAACCGGCAGCGCGACTTCGCCGCGATCCAACGGTAGAGCGACCACCTCGCCGGCGGTCTGCGCGACGCGGCGCAGCGGCGCCAGCGCTCGCCGGATGATCACAATGCCGGCCGTGGTGGCGGCCGCGACGGCGATCACGGTGACTACCGCGAAGATCAGCAGGACGCGGATCATCGTGGCGTCGACATCCGACATCGACAGGCCGGTGACGATGATGTCGCCGCTTTGTCGGGCGGGCGCCGCAATGACGCGATACCGGCCCAGCCCGTTGAGATCTCGGGTCACCGGCGTGCGGTTGATCGGAATCGCCTTCAGCTGGGCCGTGGCTGCGTCGGTCAACGCGGCGCGGCTGCCCGCGCTGGTCAGGTATCCGGCTTCGATCGACCCGCCGTTGTCGATCACCGCCGCGACCATCCCCACCGGCTGGGCCGGCGCGTCAAGGAAGACCGGGCCCGGGCCGGGTCGCGGAAAAGGCCGCAGATGATGGCGCCACGGCGCCGACGGCGGCTCACCGAATATCCGCACCGAGCGATGCGAAGCGTCCTGCACTTCGGTGTCGAGCTGTCCGACCAGGTATCGGTACAACGCGAGCTCGGTCACCGCGCCGATCCCGACGCACACGATGGCGAGCACCACGACCTGCCCGATCAACAGCCGAAGCCGAAGGGACCAAGTCCCGCCCATGCTAGGGGGCCGGTTTGAGTACGTAGCCGGCGCCACGCAGCGTATGGATCATCGGGTCGCGCCCGTTGTCGATTTTCTTGCGCAGATAGGAGATGTACAGCTCGACGATGTTGGACCGGCCGCCGAAGTCGTAACTCCATACCCGGTCCAAGATCTGTGCCTTGCTCAGTACCCGCTTGGCGTTGCGCATCATGAATCGCAGTAGCTCGAACTCGGTGGACGTCAACGAGATTGGCTCACCGGCGCGGGTCACCTCGTGGCTGTCCTCGTTGAGCACCAGGTCGCCGACGACGATCTGCGCGCCGCTGTCCTCCGTTGTCACCCCGGTGCGCCGCAGCAGCGCTCGCAGCCTCAACACCACCTCTTCGAGGCTGAACGGTTTGGTGACGTAGTCGTCGCCACCGGCGGTGAGGCCGGCGATGCGATCTTCCACCGCATCCTTCGCCGTGAGCAGCAGCACCGGCAGTTGCGGATTCTGTTCGCGCAGTTTCCGTAGCACATCAAGCCCGCTCATATCGGGCAGCATCACGTCGAGGACGACTACATCGGGCCGCTGCGACCGCGCGGACTCCAGCGCTGCTGCGCCGTCGCCAGCGGTGGCGATGTTCCAGCCTTCGTAGCGAAGTGCCATCGACACCATCTCGGCGAGGACGGCTTCGTCGTCGACCACCAGCACATTGATCGGGTTCCCGTCGGCGCGGCGCATAACGACCCGCTCGACGGGTGCATGGGGTTGGCTCACACTTTTAAAGTATGCCCAGCACGATTAGTCGTTGCTATGGCGTTCCTATGTGTCGGCTGTGAACCGACCCCACGGCAGGTTCGCGATCAGAACCAGACTTTTCGTCCTGCGACTGGGCGACCGACACTGCCCAAGATGAAGAACACCACGCCTATGACCACCAGAATCCATCCGAGGGTAGCCAGCAGTGGCACTGGCAGCACATAACCGAGGACGAGCAAGATAATTCCGAGGACGATCATGACAACTCCATTCCAGTCAATTCCAGATCTTTTGGGTTTGGCTTTTCCTAGTGATTCGCATCAGTACCAGTAGCGCCTGCCACCCACCGGGCGACCGACAGAGCCCAGAACCCATAGCACGGCACCGATGACCAGCAAGATGATGCCGATCGTTTCCAGGACATACACCTTGAGGAAATATCCCAATACCAGCAGGATGATGCCCAAGACAATCATGACGCCTCCACTCCGATCAGCTGCTCGATGTCCATGACGGGCATCGAACTTGGTTGCGGCAAATGACAATCGCCCACCTTCGGATTGACACCCGCGTAATTCAGGGGACCCACCAGCACCGTGACCGCGATAGTGCCCAATGAGGCACAATTTTGGTCGGTGTTCTTCAAGTAGCCCCGTTGGAATGCGGCAACCACGCCGATTACCAACCAGACCACCACAATTGCACTGATTAAACCTCCGCCGCGCATCCTGGCCTCCATCAATGTGGGAAAAGAAAACCGCAGAGCACAGCTAACGTACCCACGGCGGCAAACGTCCAAACATCTGGACATAACATCTGAATAACTGACAGCGAACGTTCCGCACCGTTCGGACAGCCACTAGCGCTGCGATACAGCAACATTGAGACGCGGTCGCCGCCGGCCGCGGTCAGGCTCGTTGCGCAGACACGAACACGGTCGGCGGTACCAAGTCGTCCCCTGGGACGTTGCGCCCGTATCGGCTCAGCATCTCGCTCATGGTGATTGCCGACGCGTCCCAGCCGTGTACACGCAGCCAGTCCGTCACCTCGGTGCGCTCCTCGGGGTACCACAGGTCTTCATCCGCGGGTACCTCGGCGTCGAGAACCCGGGCGGCCGCGGCGCGCAGACGGTGCGATTGTTCACGCTGGCGGGCCAACCGCTCGGGATCCAGCGCGCTCGCTGCGGGCGCGTTGGTAGCCAGCCAACTGCCGGCCGGACTCAACGCGTGAATGCGCTCGAACAGCAGATCCTGGGCCTGCGCCGGCAGGTAGCGGAGTAGCCCCTCGGCCGACCACGCGGTCGGCCGCGATGGGTCAAAGTCTGCTTCCTGCAACGCTGTTGGCCAGTCCTGTCGCAGGTCTACCGCGATGCTCACCAGCCTCGACGTCGGCCGCCCGCCCCGCGCCTGCAGGGCGGTCGACTTGAACTCCAGAACCTTGGCCTGATCCAGCTCGTAGACGGTGGTCCCGTCGGGCCACGGCAGCCGCCACGCGCGGGCGTCCAAACCGGCCGCCAGGATCACCACCTGCCGAACGCCGGACGCCGCCGCGTTGAGGAAGTACTCATCGAAAAACGCCGTCCGCACGGCCATGAAGTCGATCATCACCTGTAGGTGGGCCAGCAGATCCCGGTCATCCGTGAGTTCGGCCGCTTTGGTCGGATTCGCCATCAGGCTCCACATGCCGTGGCCGGCCGCCTCGAGAAATACCCGCGCGAAGGGATCCTGGATGAGCGGGTTCTCGCTTTCGGTTTCGGCGGCGCGAGCCGCGGCAACCCCGAGCGCCGTCGATCCCACGCTTTCGGTGATGTCCCAGGAATCGTTGTCGGTTCGCGGCATCGTTGTTCCTTCCGTCTCCGGCCAGCACCGGACAGTACGCCGCCTGCCTGAGAAGGCCCTGGGCTCAGGCGCCTACGGGCGGTTCGCGGCGAGCCACTCGGCCGCGCGACGATTCGACGCGCGCGACAGCCATCCATCTTGGATGAGCTCGGCCAGCTCTGTTCTGCTGACATCGGCCAACCGGCTGGCCCGGATCAGCACCGACGGATGGTCGTCGAATCGATCGGTGGTGAAGAAGGGCGAATTCGGGTCCTGCACCAACGCCAACTTATCGCTCTCGGATTCCACCCAGATCATGATCACGTCCCCTAACCGCGCGCCCGTATCGGGGTCGACGGCGTCAGGCTGAGGGGTGCGGAAGAAGACGAACGACTTGCCGCCGACCTGGTAGATCGCGTTGCCCTTCGGTCCTTCGATGCGCCGCGCATACGGCATCGCGGCGGCGATCTCATGGACGTCGCTCGGTCGAGCGGGCCGGTCGGTCATGTGCCTTGCTGCAACAACTCAGCCATCGCCGGGATGATCGTCTGCAACGCTTTCAGCGGTCGCAGCATGACCTTGAACGACACGATCCGCTCCCGGTCGTTCCAGTGGATCATGTCGATCCCGTTGACGTAGATCCCGTCAATCGTCGCGGCGAACTCGAGGATCGCGGATTGGTCGTTGTACCACTGCTCGATGTAATGAAAATCGGTGGCGCCGAACACTTTCGCAGCCGCCGTCAGGTACATCAAGGTCTTGTGTCGGCCTTCCTGCGGGGTGAAGACCGCGGGCGAGAAGAACACGGCGTCGTCGGCGAGCAGAGCGTCAAGTTCGTCGGTACGGCCGTTCTCGATGATCGAGATCCAGCGCTGAATCACTGGTGGCGTCATGGCCTGATCCTTGCAGACGGTAGCTTCAGCAACGTGAACAACCCAGCCGACCCAGAAGCCATAGAAGCCCTAGCCGCCGTGGCCGAGTGGATGTCGCAGCACGGGTTAGGCGATGGCCCGCTGCAGGACGTGTCGAAGATCAGCGGCGGAACGCAGAACATCATGTTGCGGTTCACCAGATCGGGCCGATCGTACGTGCTGCGACGCGGGCCAAAACACCTGCGTCCGCGCAGCAACACCGTGATCATTCGGGAGACCCAGGTGCTGGCCGCGCTGGCCGGCACCGACGTGCCGCATCCGCACCTGATCGCCAGCTGCGATGACCCGGGCGTGCTCGGCGACGCGGTCTTCTATCTGATGGAACCCGTCGACGGGTTCAACGCCGGTGAAGAGCTGCCCGCGTTGCATTCCGGCGACCCGGCTGTGCGGTTCCGGATGGGACTGTCGATGGCCGATGCGCTGGCCAAGCTCGGCGCCGTCGACTACCTCGCCGTCGGGCTCGGCGATTTCGGCAAGCCGGACGGTTTCCTGGAACGTCAAGTGCCACGCTGGCTTTCGGAGCTGGAATCGTATCGGGAGTTCGAAAACTATCCCGGACCGGACATTCCCGGGGTGGACGACGTCGCCAAGTGGCTCGAGCAAGGGCGCCCGCCGGTGTGGACGCCGGGCATCATGCACGGCGACTATCACGTTGCCAACGTGATGTTCTCCCGCACCGGTCCTGAGGTCGTCGCGATCGTCGACTGGGAGATGTGCACGATCGGTGACCCGCTGCTGGACCTCGGCTGGTTGCTGGCCACCTGGCGACCATCCGACGCATCCAGCGCGTTCGGCGGCACCCTGTTTGACAAGGGCGGATTGGCCAGCACCTCCGACCTGGTGGAGCAGTACGGGCGCAACACCACCCGCGACCTGTCACACATCACCTGGTACACGGTGCTGGCCTGTTTCAAGCTCGGCATTGTGCTGGAAGGGACGCAGGCGAGGGCCAGCGCCGGTAAAGCGCCCAAGGAAGTCGGCGAACTATTGCATGCGGCCACGGTGAGTCTGTTTGAGCAGGCGTGCGAGCTGATGGAGAGCGCGTGATCGATTTCGACATACCCGCGGACCTGGCGGCGCTGCGCGACGAGATCCGTGCGTTTGTCGCCGAGCAGATCGTGCCGTACGAGGCCGATCCTCGACTTACTCGACACGGCCCCGACGACGGGCTGCGAGCCGAGCTGGTGGAGCTGGCCCGTAGGGCGGGGCTACTAACCTTCCAGGCGCCCAAGCGTTTTGGTGGCCGGGAGCCGTCGCACCGTGAGCAAGCGGTCTTGTTCGAGGCGGCCGGTTGGTCGACGCTGGGCCCGGTGGCGCTCAACTGCGCCGCGCCCGACGAGGGCAACATGTTCCTGCTGGGAAAGGTCGCGAACGCCGAGCAGGTTGATCAATTCCTTCTCCCGGTCATCGACGGTCGGCAGCGGTCGGTGTTCGCGATGACGGAACCCGGCGGCGCCGGTTCGGATCCCAACCAGCTAACCACCGAGGCGAAGTTCGACGGGACCGACTACGTCATCAACGGGCGCAAGTGGTTGATCACCGGTGCGCACGGCGCCCGGACGTGGATCATCATGGCGCGCGTCGCGCCCAACCCGTACGGCGCTGACGGGCCGACGCTGTTCTTATGCGACGGCGCGACTCCGGGCATCGAGATCGAGCGTGTGATGAACACGATGGACCGCAACTATGTCGAAGGCCATGGCGTTGTGCGGTTGACAGACCTACGGCTGGCGTCGTCAGCGGTGCTCGGCGAGGTCGGCCAAGCCCTGCGCTACGCGCAGTTGCGGTTGGCACCGGCACGCCTGACGCACTGCATGCGCTGGCTGGGGGCGGCCTCGCGCGCGCAGTCGATCGCGGTGCAGCATGCCCGGGAACGCACCGCGTTCGGCAAGCCGTTGGGGGAACACCAAGGCGTGAGTTTCATGATCGCCGACAACGAAATCGCTTTGCAGCAATGCCGACTCGCGATCTGGTGGGCGTGCTGGACCCTGGACAAGGGCGATCGGGGCACCGGCCGCCACGAAAGCTCGATGGTGAAGGCCTACGTGTCGGAGGAGTTGTTCAAGGTCGCCGACCGCTGCGTGCAGATCCTCGGCGGCATCGGCATCTCCGACGAGACGCCGGTCGGGATGATCTTCTCGGACATGCGCGCCTTCCGGCTCTACGACGGCCCGACCGAAGTGCACAAGTACGCGATCGCCCGCCAGGTGCTGCGGGCGGTCTAGTTACTAGGGCCGGTACCTACCGCGGACAATGCGTCGTCCAGTGTCGGGTACATCGACATGACTTTGTCGAGGCCGGTCAATTGCATCGGTCTGCTTGTCGCCAGATTGTTGGCCACTATCGCGACCTGAGCTGATTTGCCGACCTTTTCGTGCGTGTCCGCCAGGATCCGCAGGCCTACCGATGCCATAAAGCTCACTTCGGAAAGTTCAATGACGAGAACCGGTGGATCGTCGTCAAGCGCTCCGGTGATTGCCGCTTCAAAAGCCGGCGCGGTGCTCAAATCGATTTCGCCGCCGATGCTTACCACGGCGACCCCTTCGCGATGCGCGACGGAGGTGGTGATGGGGCCCGCAGCTGACAAACGATCATCCTTAATCGGGTGTGCTATCGCGCGTGGCGGACCTGGTGCCGACCCGGTGCCGCCGTCGCAAACTGGCAGAAATATTACTTCAACTCCTCGTCCGGCGAGGCTCGGTTAGTCTTGGCCGCGGGGCTTAAGCACGCTGGGAAGTGCCGGGAGGTTCGATGTCGGATCAAACCATGGATTTGTCGGGAACGGGCGTCGTCAATCAGGCGCCGGCGATCTCGAGCGAGGGTTTGCTGCTGCCACAGCTAGTGCAGCACTTACGCCAGAACCGAACGGCGTTGCGCGAGGAATGGGCCCGCAGGATCACCGAAGCCGAATTGCTCACCGCGATGTCGCCCGAGGAGATCTTCTCCGAGGCGACGACCGTGTACGACAGCTACGTCGAGGTGCTCGAGACCGGTAGCGTCGAGGCGCTGCAGGACTACGCACGCGACCTGTCCGAGCGCATCATTCCCCGTGGTGTGGAAACCAATGAGGTCGTCGGCATCGTGTTGTTGCTGCGCGACGTGCTGGCCCGCTCGCTGTTCGAGAAGTACCAGACGGACTTCGACCTGCTGAACCGGGTGCTCGACGCCTACGAGCCCGCCGCCAACCGGATCGCCAACACCGTCGCCGTCGGCTTCGTGCAGGAACGCGAGCGCATCATCCGCCAGCAGCAGGAGGCCATCCGCGAGCTGTCCACGCCGGTGCTGCAGGTGCGCGAGCAGTTGCTGATCTTGCCGATCATCGGTGTGCTGGACAATCAGCGCGCCCGGCAGGTCACCGAGCAGCTGCTGCGGGCTATTCGCGCCAACCGCGCCAAGGTCGTCGTCATCGACATCACCGGTGTGCCCACCATCGACTCCACCGTGGCGAACCACCTGGTGCAGACCGTCGACGCGTCGGGCCTGATGGGCGCCAGCGTGATCATCACCGGCCTGTCGTCGGAGATCGCGCTCACCCTCGTGACGATCGGGCTCGACCTTTCCAAGATGAACGCCGTCGGTGACCTGCAGGGCGGTATCGAAGAAGCCGAACGTCTGCTGGGCTACGAGGTCACCCGCACCGGCGAAACGGGCGGATAAAAGTAAATTCGTTGAGAGCTAATACGAGCGCGCCATGCCAGTACCGATCCTGAAGCAGGGCCCAATCCTCATAGCGTCGGTGCAGGCGGCGCTGACCGACTCCGACACCGAGCGGCTCCGCTACGACCTCATGGAGCGGGTCAGCCGCTACCGCGCACAGGGGATCATCGTCGACGTCACCGCCATCGATGTGATGGACTCGTTCGCCGCCAGGTCGCTACGCACGATTGCGCACATGACGCGGCTGCGTGGCGCGGACACCGTGATCGTCGGCCTGCAGCCAGAGGTGGCGTTTGCCATGGTCCAGCTGGGGTTGATGTTTGACGATATGTATACAGCGCTGGATCTCGAAGAGGGCTTGGCGCTGCTGAATCGACAACTAGGACTCGGAAAGTCGATCGGACTCGACGGTGGCGGATGACGTCATCGTGGATGTCAACAATCCCGATGACATCGTCACGGCACGTCAGGCGGGCCATCAGCTGGCCCGCAAGCTGGGTTTCTCGCTGACCGATGTCACGATGATTGCCACAGCGATCTCGGAAGTCGCCCGCAACATCACCAGCTACGCCGGTTACGGCGCGATTCGGGTTGCGGTACAGGACAAAGAGGGCCGGCAAGCGCTGGTAGTGCGTGCCGAGGACGACGGTCCCGGGATCGCTAACATCGAAAGGGCAATGGAGGACGGCTTTTCGACGGGCCGGGGCCTGGGACTCGGCCTGCCCGGCGCGCGCCGGTTGATGGACCGCATGGTCGTGGAGTCCACACCAGGCCATGGAACAGTTGTCGAGATGTGGAAGTGGATTCCGCGCAATGGCTGAGCACGGTTGGCTGGGTCCGATCGAATGGGCTGCCGAGTCGCGCCCGCGACCGGGTGAAAGCGTTTGCGGCGACCGGCTGATCGCAGTCGACGTGGACGGCACCGGCGCCCTCATCGGTGTGCTCGACGGTCTCGGCCACGGCGCGGAAGCCGCCGCGGCGGCGAACTGCGGCGTGGACGCGCTGCGCGCTGCCCGTGCTGAGCCACTCGATGTGCTCGTTCAGCGCTGTCACCGTGCCCTGTCGGGTACTAGAGGGGCAGCGATGACATTGGCGCGCATCGATTTTCGGACCGATACACTGAGTTGGGTCGGGGTCGGCAATGTCGCCGCCGACCTTGTCGCCAAACACCCGGCCGGTGTCGAGGTACGGTCCTCTGCGCGTCTTGCCGGTGGCATCGTCGGCTACCGGATACCCGAAGCCCTGACGCCGCAGAAAGTTCCGATCCGGCCCGGCGACCTGCTGGTGATTACCAGCGATGGCATCGTCGAAGACCACCTGGACGACATCGACTTCTCCGCATCGTCGTTGACGATCGCCGACCAGATCCTGCACAGACACGCCAAAGACAACGACGACGCGCTGGTGCTTACCGCACGTCACCGCGGCGCGTCGGGATGACTCGCGACTTCCATGTCGAGTACGCCGCGGCGCTGCGTACCTACCTGGAAGCGCGCGGCGAAGAAGAGCTTGCCGTCGGCCACGAGCTAGGGCGTCGAGCCCTACAAGAAGGCATCAGCATGCTGGACGTCATCGAGAATCACTTCCGGCTAGTCGACGACTTCGCGCAGGAACCGGTCTTCGACGGGGCGGCGGCCCTTGCCTTCCTGTTACAGATGCTGGCCCCACTCGATGTCGCGACTCGCGGATTCCTGGACGGCACAAGGCGTTACGAGGAACAACGGGCCCGCGCCGAAGATCTCGCCGATCGCGATGAGTTCCGCAATGCCCTGGTGAATTCGCTGCAGGAGGGATTCTTCGTTGCCGATCGCGCCGGCGCGGTCGTCGAGCTCAACGACGCCTTCACCAAGATCACCGGCTATCCGGCGCACGGCATCCCCTATCGGTGGCCGCACCCGTGGTTGGTCGACGAAAAGGCCGCGCGGCTCCAACAATCCAGGCTCGGCCAAGAAAACCAGGTCCAATACGAGACACCGATTCGGCATCGCGATGGCCGACTGGTGTGGGTGACGGCCAACATCAACCGGGTCACGACAGATGCCGCGGACAGCGACGTGTACGTCGGAACGGTTCGCGACATCACCGCCGAGCGGGCTTTTGCCGCGCGGGAAAGCGCGGTCCTGCGCCTGGCCACGGCAGTCGGGGTGGCCAAAAGCGTGGCCGAGATGCTCTCGATCACCCTGGACGAGTGCCGCCTCGCGCTCGACGTGCACCGGGTGGTGGCCGCGGTGTGGCCGACGCACGGTGGTGACCCGACGATTCAAGTGGCCGGAGAGAAGGCCACATTGCCCTGGCGCCAACTGGATCCGGTGCTGCACCAGATATTTCAGCAGGCGCGTCATCAATTGCCGCTCACGGTCCAGCCGATCGAATGGCCGGACGCCCCGGGCACGGCTCACGGGATCGTCGCAGTCCTCACCGGCGGCGGGGACGTCGCGTTGTGGCTGGAGCTCCGGGTGCCTCGCCGGGTCAGCGCGGAAGATCGTCTGCTGGTCACCGTCCTCGTCGGCCACCTAGGGCTGGCAATACAGCATGTGCGCCAGTTCGAGACCGCGCGGGAGACGTCGCTGACGCTGCAGCACGCGATGCTGGCGCCAACGGAGCTGCCGCCCGGCTTCGCGGTCCGCTACGAACCCGCAGTTTCACCCTTGGAGATCGGCGGCGACTGGTACGACGTGCTGCGGGTCGGCGACCATCGGATCGGCATCATCGTCGGCGACTGTGTGGGACGTGGCCTCTCCGCGGCGGCAGTGATGGGTCAGCTTCGCAGCTCCGCGCGTGCGCTGCTGCTCACCGGTGCCGAGCCCGCGAAGCTGCTGGAAGAACTTGATGCCGTGGCCGAGCTGATCCCAGATGCCTTTTGCACCACGGTTTTTCTGGCGATCCTGGATACCGAATCCGGTCAATTCTGTTACAGCTGCGCCGGACATCTGCCCGCTGTGCTGGCCGCGCCGCGGTCCGAGCCGACGCTGCTGTCCGACGCTCGCTCAGTGCCGCTGGCGGTGCACCGCAAGGCTTCTCGCCCGCAAACGGCTGTTGTCCTGCCGCCCGGCTCGACGTTGATGCTGTACACCGACGGGCTGGTTGAGCGGCGCGAGGTCTCCATCGACGACGGGATCGCGCGGGTTAGTGCAACGGTGGCCGACGGCATGAATCTGTCCGTCGATGCCGTCGCGGACGCGGTGCTCGGCGAGATGGCACCGCCCGCGGGCTACAACGACGACATCGCGATCGTCATCTACCGGCAACCGTACGCCCCGTTGGCGATTGAAAAAGCCGCGTTGGCCAAGCAATTAAGCGATATTCGAAATCAGCTTGCCGCCTGGATGCGGGCCGCTGCGATTCCGGAGGGGACGGTCGCCGACATCATCTTGGCGGTCAACGAGGCAGCCGCCAACAGCATTGAGCACGCCTACCGAGGGCATAAACCGGGCAAGGTTCGGATCGAAGGCGAAAACGACGGCGCCAGAGTGCATGTGAGGATCACCGACAAAGGTTCATGGAAGCCGGCGTCGGCCGACCCCGGCGTCCGCGGACGCGGACTGCTGCTGATCCGAGCGGTCAGCGACTGGCTCGAGATGGACTGCACTCCGTCGGGCACCACGGTGAAGATGAGCTTCCGGTTGCCGGCGCCGACGCCGTGACATCGAGAGCTACGGCAGCACGGTGTGCATCAACATCACGTCGTATGCCGACCACAGCGACAGGTTGAAGTACAAGTCTCTACCCGACGACCAAGGATGAATCATCGGCGCGTAAATACCACCGGGCATCGAGAACGATGACACCAGCGGTTGTTCCGGGCTCCATGGCCCTTGCGGAGACGGCGCGGTCCGCGCCACGACGTCGTTGCTGCCGCCGTTGGTGTAGAGCACCAGGTACTGCTTGAGGTAGTTGTTGTACTGCGCTGACATTTCGCCGACCGGGCCCGGGAAGATCGGCGTGGCCGCGCCCGGGTCCATCGGAACCCAGCCCTTCCCCTCGCCGTTCCAATACTGGTACTTGGTCAGGTCGGGCAGTTGGCCCGGTGGGACTCGCGACAGAAACGCTGGACCGCCGCGTCCGGACGGGGTACCGAATGAGTAGAGATAGCCGTCCCTACCCTTCATGAACGCCCCCATCTGGAAGTTCTCATTGCCGGGAAAGTAGTGGCCACCCGGGACGGTGTCCGCTGAGGCCAGGCGGATGGTGCCGGGGAAGATGCCCCAGCTCTGGCCATTGTCAACGGATCTCGCGATTCCCGAGTAGTTCGTCGACCATTCCCCGTCGCGACCCCAGTTCTTGATGGACATGAAGTTCATGTATTGGGTTCTGCCAAGCGAGACCGCGGAGGTCGGAATGATTCCGGTCTCGTGCGACGCCTTATGGATGCTGTTGAGGACCTGTTTGGAAAGGCCTGGCGCCCATACCGGTGACCCGGAGTAGGGGTTGTTCGGCAGCCCGTCGGCGACGTGGAGTCCGCGAGACAGATCGCGGTCTTGGCTGCGGAAAAGTACGTTGTATCGCCACTGTTGGCCGTGGACGCTGCAATAGCCGAAGGTGTCACCGAAGGCCATCAGGACCTGATGATTGCCGGGATCACCGTTATCCCAAGGGATCCCGAGGTCAGTCCCGGAGATGCCGAAACGTTCGAGAGTTTTGTTCGGGCTATTCGGCCCGGTCACATAGTCCACGAGCGAGGTCGGAGCCCCCGCGACCTGGGCAGGCGGCGGAGGTGCCGGGACGGCCTCCGGAACCGCCTGATTAACGTTCGGGGGTTGCTGGAACGCCGCGCCGGGAGGAGTGGGCGCCGGTGTCACCGCCGCCTGCAGTTGCGCCTGCTTTTGGGCCTGGGTCAGGGGTTTGAGGAGGGAACCGAAGGACTGGATCAGCGGACCCAGTTTGGGCAGTGGCGCATTCTCGTTCGTACCCCGCGGCCTGCGCCCGGTCGGTGGTGCGACGACCGGTGCGGGCGCGGGCATATCCGGTAGCGCGGCAGGAGCAGGGACGTTGGCTTCCGGGGCCGAGCACGGTGTGGCGATCGCCGGCGGTGCGAAGCCAACCGGCACAACGAGGCCGAAAACGGTCGCCGACGCCACCGATATTGAAACGATTCGACGAGTCGCCGACATATCCCACCTCTCCAGGGGCGAGCCGTCGCATTGACGTCCGCAGTTGGCTTATGTGACGATAGTGGTCGATGTGGCTGACGTTGCTGCCGAGTTTTCAATAGGTATGCATCCGTGACCGTGTCGCAACCGACGGGGTTAGATCGCTACCGGGCGTCGCGCGCCGTGCGAGCTATCGGGATGGGATCGGATCACTGTGCGACGCTAGGCCGCCCGTGCTGAAGTCCGTTCGTGGCTGCTTTCGCCCGAAGGCCGGCGTCTTTGGTATCCGCCGTCCTTCTTTCGCCTGGTACAGCTGGTTCTCTTGGGCGCCGCCGATACATCTCATGGTGCCTGCTCCCGACACGGCGGTATTAGGGCGGTGATCGATCAGTAGATCGAGCAAACCCGGCACTGGACCTAATGACCTGGTCGCGGTAACCCGGTGGCTTCAAACGACTCGTCTCTTGGTAAGGCAATTCTCACCCCGCGCGTGAACCAAAGATAGCGTCACAACTCTGAGCCTGATAGCCGTATGGCCGTGTAGAGGCCTGGTCGCTGATGCAATAGCGGCCGGTGAGACGTCCCCGCGAGCACCTCGCTAATCACCTGGCGTCGAACTGCTTCGACTTTCCCGACCACAGTCGGTCTATAGAACCGACCTCTTGCACATCGACGTCCGACTCTGGCCCGCCGTGCCGGCGGAGCACGTCGATCAGTTCCGTCCGCAGCTGCTGGAGGTCGGATGAACCGTCGGTCACCACGGACACGTCGACACCACCGCGCGTCTGGCCTACGAAGAAGTTGGCGACGCCGGGAGTGGCAAGGACGGTCTGCTCAAAGGCCGCCCGGGGCACCAGAGCACCACTTTCGTACTCGAAGGCTCCGTCGATCCGACCGCTGACCGCTGTGATGCGGCGATGAGCACAACCGCACGGACACGGCTCGTCGGACATCGTCACCGCGTCTACCAGGTCATAGCGGATCAGCGGCTGCGCCAGGTTGAACAGGTTGGTCAACAGCAGCCGTTCCGCAGGTTGCCCATAGGGTACGACGTTGCCATCGGCATCCGCCGGCTCGAGAATGACCAGATCGTCGGCGACGTGCATGCCTTCTCCAACGCCGCATGGAAAGGCATAGGTCCCCTCTGAGCAGCCCCAGAACTCCGAAGTCTCGATCCCCCACGCGGACCGAACCGCCTCCCGGACGGGCGGGGTGCAGATCTCGCCCGCGACGCTGACCCAGGTCGGTTTGATGGTGAGTCGTCCTGCGATCGCCTCTAAAGCCAGCTCCCGCATGAGGCTCGGCCACGCTTGGAGAGCCTGCACCGCGGGACGCGCGTTGTTGAGACCGTCGACAATCTCGTCCAGGGGTAGCGTGCCGCCGAAGCAGTGCGATGCCGGCCCTCCGCTTTCGAAGGTGCTGAAGGCGTGAAATATCCCCGACTCATGCCGGGCGCTGGTAGCGAAGGCCTGCGCCAGCACCGCGTCCGGGTCTTCGCCGCGTCGCCCGGTCCAGCGCGAGCCCTGCATCACGAAGGTGACGAACGCGTCCCAGCCGTAGACGTGGACTGCCTGCGGTTCCGATATATCCAGACGTGACGATTGCCTGGTACTCGTCGTCCAGGTACCCGCGGTCTCCGTCCACTGATCGAGGTGTTGTTGGACCCGGGCAAGTGTCAACCCGGGGACCGTGACCACCCGGTCGAACTCCGCCATCATCTCGGCTCTGGTCAGGATCGGCAGCGAGGGGAGGTCGGACTCGGTGAAATTCGCCAGATCGCGGCCTGCCAGTCGTTCCCGCCAGAACGGCGAACGATCGGCGGCCTACACCAGCAGCTCCCGAAGACGCCGTTCGCGTTCTGCGGCGAGACGCCCTGCGTCCCATCGCAGCCGGCGCACCCCCTTCATGTACGCATCTTGCAATTCGGCACGCTGGCGCCGGACCAGCTGCTCGTAATGTCCGTCCGACGTTACGCCAGTTGTCCTCGTTGCATACGGGGATTCCTGTGTCCTAAGCTCACGTTCAGCCTCCTTCGTTTTCATTCGGCTGGCGCCGACAAGCCAGCCTCCTTCAGCAGCCGTCGCTCGTCGACCTTGCTGGAAGACGTCAGGGGCAAGTCGGCCACCAAGACGAATTGATCGGGCAGCATCGTTTCCGGGAGCCGTTCGCTGGCGGCCTGGCGGACGGCGAGAGGGGTGAGCTCGCCGTCCGGCACCACGAATGCGACGACCCCCAGACCGCCCTCCAGGTCGAAGGTCGTGCACGCCGCGGATGCGACCCCGTCGATACCACCGAGCGCCTCGGTCACCTCGACCAGCGACATCCTCACACCATGTCGCTTGATGACGCGGTCCGAACGCCCCACGTACACGTAGTTGCCCCGGTCGTCGCGGAAGACGAGGTCACCGGTGCGGTAGAGGGTGGTTCCTTCGACGACGTCCGTCCGTAGCACAGCTGCGCTCAGCGCCGGGTCGTTCAGATATCCAGCCATGAGCTGCAGTCCGCCGATGTACAGCTCGCCGACCACTCCAGGACGATCCACCAGCCTTCCGTGCTCATCGACGAGGTGGAACGAGCTCCCGGGATGAGGATGACCGATCGGTACCGGCCCCGCGTCGAGCAACTCGGGCGTCAGTTCCAGATGGGCGACGGCGATGGTCGTCTCGGTCGGGCCGTACCGGTTCACCACCCGCAGTCCCGGACTGGCGGCCCACACCGCCTTGATATCGGCCGTGGACGGCGCTTCGCCGCCCAGCGCCATCACTCGCAGCGGGGTGTCGGCCAACCGCGCCAGACGGCCGCTGGACCGGAGCAACCGGAGGTAGCTGGGAGAGAAGCTGGTTGCCGTGATCCCCTCGCTGGCGACAATCGAGAAGAACCTGCGTGGGAACAGCAGGGCTTCCCGGTCGGGGATGACGAGGGGAACGCCGCGCACGAGCGGAGGGAAGATGGCAGAGAAGGACCCGTCGAAGTGCACGGGCGAGACGCACAGGTAGCGGTCGTCCGCGGTGAGTCCCATGGCGTCGGCACATGCTTCGGCTGCGGCGAAAAAGGCCTGCCGGGGAAATCTGCACGCCCTTGGGGATACCGGTCGTCCCCGACGTGTAAATGATGTAGGCGACGGGGCCCGTGACGGGTGGTGGCGTGGGCCCATCTGCGGCGCTCAACGCCGAAAGGGAGGTCCAGCGCGTGCCGACGGGAAGCCCCGATGGCGCCGTCTGGTCCGAGCCTGCGGTGATCACCTGCGCGGGCCGGCAGTCAGCCACGATCTGTTCACGGCGGATATCTGGATCGCTGATCGCCAGCGGAACGAACGTGACCCCCGCCCACAGACAGCCCAGCGCCGCCACCACGAAGTCCACCGAATTGCCGATCAGCAGGGCAACCCGATCCCCGGGCTCGACGCCTTTCTGACGCAAGCCGGCGGCCACTCTCCCAGCTGCGGCGCGCAATTCGCCGCGGGTCAACGCGCGATCCAGGTCCTTGACAGCGGGCCGATCCGGGGCTCGATCGGCGTGGTCCAGCACCGCACCGAGCACGCCGCGGTCGGTCACGCCTTCTGCGGTGCATGCACGCTCAACATTTCGGTCGCTGCTTAGGTGCCCGCGAGCTGGGCGACCACAGGGGCGAAGGACTCCATCGCCTCGGCCGGCACCACGATGTTGGTGAAGCCCCACCTCTCGCGGCGCTCCAGAAGCCGCTCACACAATTCGTCCGACGGTGCCGATCAGGACGATCGGAAGCTCGAGCGCGTCCTCACCCGGAAGGCCGAGCATGGTTGCGGTGCGCACGGCCGCGCGGCGGCTGGCGACGATTCTGGTGGCGAAGGCCACGATCTGGAACTCGATCGAATCGAACCGATCCGGCGCCGCTTCTCGTACCCAGGTCAGGCAACGGTCGTAGCGATCGAGGTGGCCTGGCTCGTCGGTGCCACCGCTGTCGTCGCCCGACGCTCAGGCTCGTGTTGATCCCAACGGTGTCCGCCTCCCGGGCCGCAAGCGTGAGCATTCGCTTGCTCCCACCGCCGACCATGACGCGAGGTGGCGAAGCGGGGCGAGGATCACAGTGGGCGTCGCGCACCGTGTAATAGCGCCCTGCGAATGTCGCCTTCCCCTCACTCCACAGCCTCTTCATGACAGTGAGGCTCTCGGCCAGCCGGTCCACGCGGACAGCCAATTCGTCGAACTCGATCCCCGCTTGCTCGTAATCGCTCCGGAGCCAGCCCGCTCCAAGACCCACCTCGACCCGCCCTTCGGCCGCCAAGCCGAGCGTGGCGATCTCCTTGGCCAAGACCACCGGGTGGCGGAGGTCGTTGTTCAACACGAAGGACCCCACGTGGAGGGTGGAGGTCGCTTCGGCGGCCACGGTCGTGGCTACGAGAGGCCCGAACTGGGCGTCAAGGTGGTCAGAAACGTACAGGGTCGAGTAACCGAGATCCTCGGCCATACGGGCCTGGTCCCGCCAAGCCGACATGGTTGGCGCGACCGCGGCGTACACGCCGAATCGAAATGGGAGCATCTGTCGTCGCACCTCCACTGCCTCGGTCATGAAAGCCGGTCTCGTAACCGACTGATAGTCATTGAATTATCGTCATATCATCCCGTATAGTACGCGTTATGCCAATAGCAGTACGGACAGTCGGTTCGGATACCTCGCCGTCGGACATTGCGAAGCTGCTCAACGAAGACGGGTGTGTGGTCATCGCCGACCTCGCATCACCCGAGACGATGGATCAGATACGGGCCGAGCTCGAGCCGTACCTCGCTGCCACCGGCGGAGGCAACACTGACTTCCTGGGCGAAACCACCCGCCGTACCGGCGCCCTGATCGCCCGTTCGCCGACCTCTCGCTCACTCATCACCCACCCGACGATCATCGACACGCTCGACCTCGTGTTGGGCGACCACGCCAGCACCTTCCAGATCGACCTGACCCAGCTGGTGACCATCGGACCCGGTGAGCCGGCGCAGATGATTCATCGGGATCAGTGGTCGTTCGATCGCTACCAGTTCCCGAGGGGCTTCGAAGCCGAAGTCGCCACCATGTGGGCCGTGACCGACTTCACCGAAGAGATGGGTGCGACCCGGATGGTGGTGGGCAGCCACCGGTGGGAGGACGATCCCGACGACGTGGACCCCGCGCTGTCCTCCCCAGCGGTCATGACCAAGGGTTCGGTCCTCTTGTACACGGGCTCGATATTCCACGGCGGGGGCGCCAACACCACCAAGACCACCCGGATCGGGATGAACGTGGGCTACTCGCTCGGGTGGCTGCGGCAGGAGGAAAACCAATATCTCGCCTGCCCGCCCGAGATCGCCCGCACCCTCCCCGAGGGGCTGCTCAGGCTGATGGGCTACCAGCGCGGCTCCTACTCCATCGGCTACGTGGACGACATGCGAGAACCGCTGGACTGGCTGTACGACAGCCCGGCGATGATTTCGGACTTCTACGGTTACCGCCGCGCCGCTCGCAAGCGGCTCAAGGCGACCGGGAACTACGTTCCGCCCACGGAGTCTTAGCCCCGAAGCGGCCAAGTCCAACTAAACAAGTTGAACCACGCGGAAAGGTGAGGAAAGTGATGCAGGACCAGATTCGTGACGTCTTAGTTGCTCATGGCCGTATGGCGGTCGATCCACGCGAGGTGGACGATCAGGCCGACCTCTACGAGCTCGGCCTGACGTCGCATGCGTCGGTCGATGTCATGCTTGCGCTTGAGGATGCATTCGACATCGAATTCCCCGATGAAGTGCTCAAGAAGTCCACCTTCGCTTCCGTACACAACATCGCGCAGGTAGTCGAAGGCCTAGTCAAAGCGGTGGCGTGATCTCCTTGCCGGGCGAGGTTGACGGGCACCGCGTCCGCGTCGGATGCGATGTCGTGATCCATTGACGGACGTCCAGGACTCGCTGGCGGCGTTCGGGGACCGGTACCTGCGCAAAGTTTTTACGGCGAGCGAAATCAACGACTGCCAGGGCAGCAACCGGGTGCACAGACTGGCGGCCCGGTTCGCGGCCAAGGAAGCAGTGATCAAGGCATTCGCAGAACCCGACATGCCGTTTCCCTGGCGCGAGATCGAGGTAACACGGGACGGTCCGCTGCCTCTGCTTCGTCTGAGCGGAACGCTCGCCGAGCGGGCACAACACCAAGGCTGGCTCAGCTCGTCTTTGTCGCTTTCGCACGCCGATTGCCACGCAATGGCCGTCGTTCTCGTGGTCTGCAGTCCGGTTAATGACGGCGACGCCGGGGCGACCGCGCGATGACGCGCAGACATGATCCGACATGGGTTTGGATGATCGGCGCGTTGGGCGGTGCGCTCGCGCTTGCCGGGGCCGTCTGGCCGATTACGGCACCGGTCCCGATGGCCTCGGGCAGGCGGTGCGCGTACACGGCGCGCTGGTCGTTCCTTTTTTTCTGGCTTTCCTATGCCGGCGGCGCGATGGCCATCCTGTTCGGCCCAGTCTTTGCCGGGCTGGCGCGCCGGGCGCGAGCCTTCGGCCTGGCGTTCGCCACCGCGCTTCAGGTCCATATCGGATTGGTCATCTGGCTGGGCGTCGTGATCGGCCAGATTCCGCTGCGGGGCCGCATCTTGTGGTTCTTCCTGGTCGCACTGTTCTGCACCTATCTGCTGGTGCTGTTGTCCTTCGGAATCGGAGTACGCAACCTGGGACGTTCTGTGGCGGCCACTGCTCTTCCTGGGCACGACTTACATTCTGATCGCCTTCGGCCGGGATTTTGTGCTGGGCGCACTCGACCAGAAGACACAGCGGATGGCGCTACGCCGCCGAATATCAGCCGTTCGCCTTGTTGAGCCTTATTGCAATCCCGCTGCGCCTTGCCGCGTTTCTTCGCCAGCGCTTCGGCTTGCGTTCCGCCACGGCCTGACGCACCTGATCTCGCGCGATCACTAAGCGCCCACACGTCGAGCGGGCGTGAACCGGACAGGCATGGAGTGGATGCCGTTGATCAGTGTCGACGGCATGCGCTCGATCGGCCCCGCCAACTCCATGTTCTTCATCCGGCTCAGCACCTCCGATACGAGGGCCGCCGCCTCCACCCGGGCCAGGTTCGCGCCGAGGCAGAAATGGGCGCCGCCACCGCCAAATGCCAAGTGCGGGTTGGGCTTACGAGTCACATCGAAGCGTTCGGGATCGACGAAGTGGGCCTCGTCCCGATTGGCCGACGGGTAGAACATCGCCACCCGGTCGCCCTCCTTCACGGGCACCCCGCGTAGTTCGGTGTCCTTCGTGGCCGTGCGGAAGAACGCGATGAACGTGGTGACGTAGCGGAGCATTTCTTCAACCGCGCTCGGCAGCAGCGACGGATCCGCCTCCAGCTTGACCCGCTCCTCCGGATGGTCCATCAGCGCGCACATGCCGCCGGCGACCAGGTTACGGGTCGTGTCGCCGCCCGCATTGATCAGCAGCATGAACAAGAAGTTGAACTCCCTTTCGGTGAGGCGCTGTCCGTCGACCTCGGCATGCAGCAGCGATGTCGCGATGTCATCGCAAGGATCCGCACGTTTGCGGGCCACCAGTTCCGTTGAGTACCGAAACATCTCGGCGCCCGCCCTGATGGCGCGCGAGCCGCCTATCGCACCGGTGTTCATGATCTCGGTCAGCTCGTAAAGCCGGTAGCCGTCTTCCAGCGGAATGCCCAGCAGTTCGGCGATGACGTATGAGGGCAGCGCCCCGGCGACGTCGGTGACGAAGTCGCACTCGCCCCGCTCGATGACGCTGTCGACCACGTCGCGCGCCATGTCCGTGATGCGCTCGTTGAGCTTCGCTACCTGGCGCGGCCTGAAGCCCTTGCTGACCAGAGCGCGCAGCGCGGTGTGCCGCGGCGGGTCCATCGTCAACATCATCACGCCCCGCTGGTCGGCGATGTCGTCGGGACCGGGCACGTCGAAGTACACCCCCGTCGCCTCCGACGACCACGTGGCGCTGTCGCGGGACACGGCATAGACCTCGTCGTAGCCGGTGAGCGCGAGGAACCCAGGCCCATCCTTGTACGGGTGCCATGCCACGGGTGCGGACTCGCGGAGCTTCCGGAACGCATCGAAGGGCATTCCCGACGCGTATGTGTCCGGATCGGCGAGGTCGACACCTCCGATGCTGATCGCGTCGTCGGTCACGCGCCAACTCCTGCCTGGTGATGATCGCGCTCAGGACTGGACGCTGTCAGCCGCTACCGGCAACACCGCGTTGCGGATCGCCGCCAATATCGCCGGGTGATGGGCGGAATGATCGCCGGTGGGTGTGGCGATCAGGCGGGGCGGCTGCGACGTCCATTGCAGCCGGTCAAGGGCTGCCCGACCGCCTTTGGCAGCGAACTGCTCCGCATCCTCGGGCGAGGCAATCAGCGTCACGTCGGTTCCACGGTGGGCAAGCGTTGTCAGAACATCCTCCGGCAGCCACACGAGTCCGACCCAGCTCAACACCCGCAGGACGTATCGCGGGAGGTGGTTGTGCATAAAGCTCTTCGTCGGCTCCCGAACCGGGTTGAGAAGTGCTTTGAGGCGCGTTTGTCCTGGATTCGGAGGGGCCGCCGCCCGTGTCACTAGCCGCGTTGGACGTTTGTAGCGTTTTCTTCCGAAAGCGTCCCACTGCTACAGCAAGGTGGGGGTGACGCGCCAATTCCACACCACCAGGTTGACCAGGATCGCCGACCGTGCACCGATTTTGCGGGCGGCATGAGCGGCGTACCACGAGCCGGAGCAGATACCGACAAGCTCGAGTTCGCCGGCGTCTTGGCACGCATGTCTGGCCACCGCTATCGAGTCGGTGATGTCAGCCTTGGAATACACCCTGCGGAAAGGGTCCCGGCGGATCTGGCCCGACAAGCCCATTCCTGCCGGGTCCCAGCGCACCGCCTGTGACCCGGCCGCTGCAATGCGACGTGACAATTCGACCCACTCCCGGGCGGGTCCTACGTGCAAGTCGTTGGCCGTCACGAAGAACAACACGGTCTTTGCGGGCGCGGGACTACGGCGTCGAGGCAGCGTGCGGATGGCGAATAGGCCGTTCGGCTCGATTCGTTCGATGCTCTCGACAACGTCGACCCCGTCGGGCCCTTCGGCCGGCATCGTCACCGTTGTCAGGTATTGGGGTACGGCGCGATGGGTGCGAGTGGGAACGTTTCCGTCGATCCACTCGATGATCGAATCGACCGCGGTGAAAGGGATCGGTAACAACACATCCTGCGCGATGGGCGCATTCCGGCAGACCGCCGGTAATGATCGAATCAACTCCCTCGGCCGACGCCAGGGCGGTGACGTGCTTGTCGGTCTCGGCCGGTCGTCCCACCAGAAGTACGTCGTCGACGCCATGGGCGCTGACTGGATTGGCACCCATCCGCAGCGCGGCGAATTCTGCGGCGGCGTGGTCGCTCAACCGCCCGCCGATGATTGACACTTCGCCGGGCGTAGCAGCGTCCTCGCCCACCGACAACCGGAACAGCGTGGTGTGTTCCCGAAGGTAACGCCTGCCCGTTCCAGCGGGATCGAGGTAGACCACACGGTCGACCGTGTGGGATTGGGCATTGGATCGGGCCAGGTACTCGTTGAGGATCAGGCACCCGGCACGTATGCCGATAGCGGTCGCCGACTCCGCGCCGATCAACGTGAGGTAGTCGAGCGCGTGGCCCACGCTTGCCACCCAGTTGGCCACCGCGTCATCACGGACCTGAGCGTATGCAGAATCACCCAAGCCCAGATAGTCAAAACGCAGCACGCCGAAACCGCGGCGCGCCAAGTCCGTCGGCGAGGATCCGGTGTAGTCGGACACTGTCCATCCCCTCCTTTCCGAGCGAACCACAGATCAGTACCCCGCCCCTGATCTGGTTATCGACCGGCAGATGAAGCACGCCGAACAATGGCGAATCAGACGGTCCGAAAAATGTCGGCACCTCTGTCGTCGTCAACGGCATGTTGCGCTCAGCCGTCCTAGGGCCGACCATGGCCTTGGCCAGGGCCTGGTCGATGTCGTCGATGATGTCGTCGATGTGCTCGATCCCGATGGACAGCCGGATCGTCTCCGGCCGGATACCGGCCTTCACCAGCTCCTCGTCGGACAGCTGGCGGTGGGTGGTGGAGGCCGGATGGATGGCCAGGGTCTTGGCGTCGCCCAGATTGAGCAGCCGCTTGACGAGCTGGAGCGCATCGAAGAAGGCCAGTCCCGCCTCGTAGCCCCCCTCGGCCCCGAAGGTGACGATGGACGGCACGCGCCCGTGCAGGTAGCGATCGACCAGGTGGTGGTAGGGATGGTCGGGGAAGCCCGGCGAAGCTCACCCAGGCCACCCGGGGGTCGGCGGCCAGGTAGTCGGCCACGGCCCGGGCGTTGGCCTCGTGGCGCTCGAGCCGGACGGCCATCGTCTCGAGGCCCTGGAGGAGCAGGAAGGCGTTGAAGGGCGACAGGGTGGCGCCGCTGTTGCGCAGCTGGGTGGAGCGGGCCCGCACGGTGAAGGGCCGCTCGGGAAAGTCGCGGGCGAAGACGACGCCGTGGAAGGCGGGCTCGGGCTGGTTGAACATCGGGAAGCGGTCGGGATGGTCGGCCCACGGGAACCGGCCGCCGTCCACGATGGCCCCACCGAGGGTGGTGCCGTGGCCGCCCACGAACTTGGTCAGCGAGTGGACGACCACATCGGCCCCGTGCTCGAAGGGCTTGAGCATGAGCGGGGTGGCCACCGTGTTGTCCACGATGAGGGGCACGCCGGCCGCGTGGGCCACGGCGGCGACGGCCTCGAGGTCCACGATGTTGCCGGCCGGGTTGCCGATGGTCTCGCAGAAGACGGCGCGGGTGTTCTCGTCGATGAGGGGGGCGATCGACTCGGCTCGGTCGTCGACGGCGAAGCGGGCCTCGATGCCCAGGGTGGGCAGCACGTGGGCGAAGTAGGTGAAGGTGGCCCCGTAGAGCTGCGGGGCCACCACGATGTTCGAGCCGGCAGTGGCCACCGTCAGGATGGCGTAGCTGACGGCGGCCATGCCCGAAGCCACCACCAGGGCCGCCGTCCCCCCTTCGAGGGCGCAGATGCGCTGCTCGAGGACGTCGAGGGTCGGGTTGTTGAGCCGGTTGTAGTGGAAGCCGGGCGTCTCCAGGTCGAGCACGGCACCGGCGTGGGCGGCGTCGATGAAGTCGTGGGCCACCGTCTGGTAGATGGGCACGGCCACGGCCCGTGTCCCGTCGGGTGTGTAGCCACCGTGGATGGCGATGGTCTCGTCGTGCATGGACTCAGGCGCTCCTTTTCGGGATGGTGCCCAACAGGTTGGCGTACAGACGCAGCGCCGCGCCCCGCCACGGCCAGGGGGCGCGGGCGCCGATCTCGTCGAACGGGAAGGCGGCCACCAGGTCCGGGTCCCGCTCGCCGCCGACCACCCGCTCGTGCAGCCGGCGGAGCCCGTCCCAGTCCGGGCCGGCCACGCAGTCCCGGGGAAGACAGGGCAGTTCGTCGACGCTCGTGGCCGGCGTAGCGCCGCACGTCCCGGACGTACTCGCGCACCAGACTCGAGGGATCGTACTCGGGATGGGCCTGCACCAGCACGACGTCGGACCGGCCCACTGTCTTCGTGACCACGCTCCACCCCACCTCCTCGGACTGCAGGGCCACCGCGTAGCCGGCGGCGGCCACCGCCTCCGCGGGCACGGTGTTCAGCCGCGAGTGGGGCAGGACGACGGTCCCATGTCAGACATCCCGGCGGCCAGCGGGTGGGTCGGGTCGGCGTCCTGGGCGAAGACGCCCGTGCACTTGGCCGGCAGGGTGGTCCGTTCGACGCCGTCGAAGACGGCCAGGGCGGCGTGGGCCGACAGGCAGGACAGCACCATGGCCGACACGTTCTCGCTTCCCCACTTCAGCAGGCCGTGCAGATCGGACCAGTAGGGCTCGTTCTCGATGCGGGACTCGATCGGGTTGGAGCCCGTCACCACCAGCAGGTCGGGGGGGTCCGCCGTGATGTCGTCGATGGGACGGTACTCGGCGGCGATACGAGCCCGGATCCGCTCGCCCCGGGGCACCCCGGCCATGAAGTAGCGGGTCAGGGCGACCGTCTCACACCCGGACCCGGCGTCCAGAAGGCCCACGAACTGTCGCTCGGTGGCGCCGAAGGCGGCGTCGGGCATGTTGTTGACCAGGGCGCACGTCCACTGCACCGGTCCCTCGGCCCGGTCCGGCGCCGCCCCCGGGTCAACGGCCCCGGCCAGTCGAACGCCCACCTCAATGCCTCACGTCGGTGTAGGTGACGGTGACCTCTTGGTGCAGGAGCCGGTAGGCCGCTCGCAACTGCTCCTCGTCGTCGGTCGAGCCGACCACGGCCACGATGTGGTTGCCGGATCCGTCCCGCCAGTCGAGCGCGGCCCCCGGAGCCTGGTGGACGCTCACCGTGTCCACCTCGGCGCGGTCGCTGAAGTCGTTGATGCCCTCGATGGCCGTCACCGTGGCCGAGACGGTCGGCGGCTGGAGGAAGAAGCGGTAGCCGATGCGGTCGGTGGCCACCGGCCCGTCGATGGAAACCGGCTCGCCCAGGGCCACCCGCAGGGTGAGGTCGAGCAGGCTGACGCCGGCGGCACGCTCCAGCATCTCGGGCACACCGCCGCCGAGCCGTCCGTTGACCTCGATGATGCGCGGCCCGTCGGGTGTGAACTTGACCTCGGTGTGCAGGCACCCGGTGCGTACCGCAAGGGCGTCGATGGCCCGGCTGGCGAGGTCCAGGACGGCCGAGCGGCTCCCCGCGTCGAGGGCGGCGGGGATGAAAAACCCGGTCTCACGGAAGTTTTCGGCCGGCGGGAAGCGGCCGGTCAGGGCCAGGTGGCTGATGGCGCCGTCGGCGACCACGCTCTCGACCGACACGTAGCCGGCGTAGGGGTTGCCGTCCCGGGACGGATCATCGGGCAGGTAACCCTCGAGGACCATGTCGGGGCGGCCCGGTCCGAGGGCTAGGAGCAGATTCTCGAGCTCGGCACCGTCGCGGGCCAGGAAGGTGTAGCGGCTGCCCTGGGCCGAGCGGGGTTTGAGGACGGCGGGCCACCCCACCTCGGCCTCGACGGCCGAGAGCTCGCGCGCGGACTGGTAGGGGCGGACGAGGTGGCAGGGGGGCATGTCGAGGCCGGCGTTGGCCAGGGCCCGGCGCTGGCGGGCCTTGTCGGTGAGGGCGGCGGCGGTCGCCGGACTGTGGAAGGGGAGGCCCAAATCCTCTGCCACACAGGCCAGTTCGACCATGCCAGCGTCGAGGTAGGTGGTGATGCCATTGGGCTCCCAGTCGGCCAGGGTCTTGACTGCCTGCTCGGTGCTCATGCCTTCGAGGTCGACGACGGCGCCGAACCGGTTGAGGAGATCGGCCATCTCGCCCATCCCCGGCACGGACGTGTCGATCAGCCACAGCAGGTCGCAGAGGCTGGTGGCCGCTTCGGCCAGCTGCATCACGGGAACGCAACGCGGCCCATAGCCCACGGCCACCAATGGCCGGGCCCGTCCGGTCGTGGAATCGGTCATGTGCTCAGCCGATCACGGCCTCGACGCAGGCCTGGGCGTCGTAGACGGCGCGGAGGCGGCTGCGTGGCGAGGGCAGGTAGTGGGTGAAATAGCGCACTCCCTCGGTGAGCACGCCCAGCACGGAGAGGTTGGGCGTGAGCCGGCCCTCGGTGTCGTAGGGGTGGAAGTCCTCGTTGATGGCCACGCTGCCGACGGGCGTGTCACCGTAGCTGAGCTGGGTCAGCCTTCCCTTGGCGTAGAGACGCTTGAGCAGCGGGGAGCCCGACCGGGCCAGCGAGGGCATGTCGAGATAGCCCCGCACCACCCCGTCGACCGTCACGGCCGTCGGCTCGTCGAGGGCCGTCGAGCTCAGGCGAACGCCGTCGGGGCAGGCGGCCAGCTCCGGGTTCGGTCCGAGCGGGATGCGCACCACTCCGGCGTCGAGCAGCCCCAGCAGCTGCTGGGAGCGCATGGGTGGCACGCCCGCCTCCAGCCGGTTGATGCGGCCCCGGACGTTGGACTGGAACTCGACGTAGGAGTCGAGGGAGAGACCACCGAACTCGATGACCGAACGCAGCTGGTCCCGGAGGATGCGCAGCACCTCCTGGGCCGCCTTGACCGGGCTGCCCCCGGGTCGCAGGGCCTCGGTGAGGTCGTCCTCGATCATGTCGTAGACCTGGCCCTGGTAGTCGGCGGCCGACGTGTAGTGGCGGTCTGTCCCGGCGAAGAGGTGGGTGGCCGGGTCGAAGCGGCCGTAGCGCGGCTCGAGAACGTCGACGGCCTTCTCGTAGTACCCGTCGACCCAGCCTTGGCGGAGGACGGCGCGGACCTCGGTCGACTTCACGTCGCCCCCGGCCAGCAAGGCGGCGTGTATGTAGTAGCGCGCCTGCATCTCGGCGAAGATGAGGGGGAGAAGCTCAGCCCGGAAGTCCACGTGCCGCCGCACCGGCGACCCGCCCGGATTGGTGAGCGCCGCGAACTCCTCGGGGGTGCACACCACCGGCTGGTACTGGCCGTAGGGGTCGACGCCGGTGGCCGATTTGGCGCAGTACGGCGCGCCCGAGCGCGAGTAGAGGGTGATGGTCGGCTCCCGGCCCGAGGGCACGTACCGCAGGCGGTCGGCCCGGTCGCACCGGTCCTCGAAGGTCCCGCCTCGTCCGATGGTGAGGGCGGTGAGGACGTCGTAGCCGACCAGGCCCATGCCGGCCACGGCCAGCGAAGATCCGGCCGGAACGCTTTGGTCGAGGCACTCGATAGGGTAGGCCTGCTGGTAGCGCACGCCCCCGTCGGCCCCGCGCTCGTGGTTCCAGGTGTGCCCCGAGGTCAGCACCACGTGGTCGACCGTGAGAGTGGCGCCGTTGTCGAGCAGCACCTCCTCGCGCCCCTGGAAGGCCGGCGAGATGTCGACGGCCGCCGCGTAGTGCCGGACGATCTCGAGGTTGGGTGGGGCCCAGTCCACCAGCGTGTCGTAGAACCAGACCAGGTACTCGCCCATCAACCGCCGGGGCAGGTAGTCGGTGGGCAGGATCGGGTCCCCCCCGGCGCCGATGCGGCATTCGTAACCCACCCAGCGGTAGCCGCGGCACACCGCCCACTGGTGCAGGCCCACGGCGTACGGGGGGAGGGCGTCCCCGTCGGGGGCGGCGTAGAGGGAGAGCTGACCGCAGGCGTTGTTGAGCACCAGGAAGTCCGGCTGCTCGGCGGAGTAAACCCCGCCTCCGAGCTGAGCGGGCTCGATCACGTGCAGCCGCACCGGCGTCCCTACCCGCCGTGCCCGGCTCACCGTCCGCTCCATGACGCACAGACCCCACGAGCCGAGCCCGACGATGGCCATCTCGATCATGAGACGCGTCCTATATACGCCACCTCGGATCGGCGGCCGCCGGCTGATCTCCGCGTTTGAGCGCTTTTACACCGGCTTTTTTCGATCGCGGCGGTGGTGAGTCGGCGGACCGCGTGTACCAGCTCGTCGACATCGGCGGTCGTGGTGGCAAAGGAGGTGACGAAACGGACGACGCCTGGCTTCCAACGGCCGTGGTAAAAGTCGTAACCCTGGTCCAGAAGTCCGTCGATGACCTGCTGGGGCAGCCGACAGAAAACGATGTTCGCCTCTGGCGTGCCTGCAAGGCGAGCGCCGGGAATGGACTTCAACCCCTCTTCGAGCCGCGCGGTCATGGCATTGGCGTGGCTGGCGTTGCGCAGCCACAGATCATCGGCAAGGTAGGCGTCGAGTTGAGCGGCGGCGAAACGCATCTTGGCGGCGAGTTGTCCGGCACGCTTAACCCGGAAGCTGAGCTCGGTGGTCAGGGAGCGGTCGAAGACGACGATCGCATCGGCGGTCATGCCTCCGTTCTTGATGGCACCAAAGGACAGCATGTCCACGCCGGCGAGCCAGGTCAGCTCGGCGGGGCCGCAGCCCAATGCGGCCACGGCGTTGGCGAGGCGGGCGCCATCCATGTGAACGCGTAGGCCCGCATGCTTCGCAATGCGGGCCAGCTGTCCGATCTCGGCGGGGGTGTACACCGCGCCGGTCTCGGTTGCCTGGGTGAGGCTCAACACGGAGGGTTGCACGCTGTGCACGTCGCCGACCTTGCAGTGCACCGCGGCTTGCAACTCGTCGGCGTCGATCTTGGCGTTTTCCCCACCCAGGGCGACGAGTTTGGCACCTCCGGTGAAGAACTCCGGTGCGCCGCACTCGTCGTTGTTGATATGGCTGTCGCGGTGGCACAACACGCTGCCCCATGGTGGGGTCAGGGCGGCCAAGCTCAATGCGTTCGCCGCCGAGCCGGTGGAAACGGGGAGCAGATCGACGTCGCAATCAAAGATCTCGCTGAAGCGGCGTCGTGCGCTCGAAGTCCAACTATCGGTGCCATAGGGCTGTGCCTGCCCGGAGGCTGCCGCTGCAACCGCCGCGATGATCTCGGGTGCACCGCCGGCGGTGTTGTCGCTGGTGAAGGAGCGATTGACGACAGAGCCGTGCGCGAGCGACCCGGGGTCTGCAGCCGTCAACGCCGGCATTTCTGCCTGTGTGGTCACCAACGACATGTGCTCCTCCTAACCGAAGCAGGCCAACCCGGGGTTGTTACGCTGACGCTTGCGAGCGCGGGTCGGCATATACCGAGGATGTAGCGAAGCTGTAGTTTACATACTATCTGACTGCAATAGAAGCACATCGCCGATTTTTAGTCGGCATGAGTGCAGAAAGCATCAGCTTCCCCGGAAGAGCGCGGGTTAAACAAACCGCGGGGTTTGTCCAGTTTCTCGGACAAATAGTCGCCTGACCTGCGTGAGCGCGCGGTGCGGCTGGTTGCCGCGAGCGGCGATCAGCACGAGTCGGGACCGAAACCCCCCGGCCTCGGCAGGTACCTCCCCAACCGGAGTTCGCCGTCGGCGGTAGGCAGATCAGCATCAAGCCTGGGGGCTTGAGCGGCGGCACTTGAGTACACCATGCCGACAGTCACTGAAATTAGCCCCTTACATACTAATCGATTGGTGAGATACGATATGCCAGACTTGTAGTCTGCTGGTCCGCTACGAACATCCGTGCACCTCGGATGTCACCGCGGTCGAAGGAGGGCCTCGTGTTCGACCACGTCAAAAGTACGTTTGAGGTCCCGAGGGTGGACCGCCCGAGCCGCCGGGAGTTCGAGGAGCGCTTCCTCTTCCCGCAGCGCCCGGTGATCATCTCCGGCGCGATGGAGGACTGGCCCGCGCTGCAGCGGTGGACCAACGACTACCTCACGGAGAAAGTCGGCGCCCGCACCTTCCGCCCCTGGCAGAAGACCGACATGGTCGAAGCGAAGAAGGGGAACAGCGACACGCCGCCGATGAAGTTCGCCGAGTACTTCGATCTGCTCGCGGGCGACACCATCTCCGATGGCCAGCTCTACGTCGCCATATTGCCGATCAGAACCAGTCTGCCCGAGCTCTGGCCCGATATCCGCTTTCCCGCCTACGTCGACGAGGACAAGTACCTCCAGGTCAATTTCTGGTTCGGCCCCGGCAACAACTTCACCCCGCTCCATTACGACGCCAACGACAACTTCCTCGCGCAGATCCGCGGCCGAAAGCAGGTGATCCTCTGCCCACCTCGGGAGATCGCCCGCCTCTACCCCTTCCCCTTCAGCTTCACTGCCGACCCCTTTAGCTACGGTGCCAACCACTTCTCCCAGGTCAACGTCCTCTCCCCGGATCTGACCCGGTTCCCCGATTGGGCCCACGCCGACCGCGCTCTCCTCGAGCTCGGCCCTGGCGACATGCTCTTCATCCCCGTCCACTGGTGGCATTCCGTCTGGGGCATTGAGCAGAACATGTCGATCAACTACTGGTGGCGCGCCCGCACCTCCGTACTCCTCCAGCACCCCCGCCAGACGGCTGTCTGGAAGGCAAAAAAGTACACATTGCGAGCGCGTGAGCTGGCCACGTCGCCCAAGGCGATATCAAAAACTGGCCTTGCCCTGCGAAAATAGCTACAACTTCAGCCAACGTGCGCAAACCTCGACGTGCGCCACGTCGTCGGCGGGAATCTCAAAGAATTCGGCTCCACGCGCTTTGCTGACGGCGAGCCTTCCAGGCTAGCCGTGGGACGCCCGCAATAGCCTCTGAGCTTTGCGCGCCCGAAGAGATTCGAACTCCCAACCTTCTGATCCGTAGGCAGCCCAGGGCCGTCTGTGGCGGTCTATCGCCGTCCACCCTTGTGCTGCAGCTGAACCCACAATATCCGCCCTGACCTGCGGCGTCAGTCCGAAGAAGTCCATTGCAGTCCGACGCTGTCCATGGAGTCTGGACGGCGAGTTTTCGATGAGTTGTGACATCGTCGTGACACCATGGCCGCCGAGATCGTCAGTCAGGCTCTTCGTTCGTAGGGCCGTAAGCTGTCAGTCCCGGTTCCTGCTGAACAGCTGAAGGAAGAGCTGGAACACGTTGTAATCCTGTCCTTTACAGCCCGCGTGAGATACCCGCAGAAGACAAGTAGTCGGCTACTCGTGCTTCAGAATGGTCGGCGGCCATATGTTCCTGGGATCAACAGCCCCCACATGGCGAGGAGACGACATGTCGGAATCGCCAACGACATCCATGGCGACGCCTAGCGTCGTCCAAGACGCGACGCCGGATGTCATCCAAGCCGCTGAGCCGACTCGGGTGCAGGACGCGGTGTCTCACGCACTCGTTCTGGTCACCGAGCAGGAGGTCGGGTTCGGCACCGCGGCGGCCATTCCGTTGCGGCCCAGGAAGTTCACCCGCCGATTGATCGACGCGATTCGAGTTGTCCGCGCCGCCTTACACCCCCCCGCGCGACGACACTACCCACAGCACTTCAGTTATCTCGAGATGCTGTCGCGAATGCTCATCACGGTGACCCGGTTGCGGGTGACTCTCATCTATGCCGTGATGCTTGTTGCGGTCGCGATGACGCTGCTCATTCTCGGTCCGCACATACAAGACGTGGTGATCCGCCACATGAGCACCAACCTGCACAACCTGGAGCATGGCCACCTGGAAACGGCGGTGGGCAGCGCGTTCGTCGCCGCCGAGGGGCCGATCTGGGTGTGGTTACCGGGCCTGGTGTGCCTGCTCGCGCTCGCCGAGCTGCTGTGGCACAGCGGCCGCCTGATCGTGACGTTCACGCTCGGGCACATCGGTGCCACGTTGATCGTCGCGGTCGAGCTGACCGCGGCCATCCAGTTCGGCTGGCTGCCCGTCTCGGTGGCGCATGCCAGCGACGTCGGGATCAGCTACGGCGCGGCGGCCGTGCTGGGTGCGCTCACCGCCGCGATACCGCCGCGGTGCCGGCCGGCGTGGATCGGCTGGTGGCTGGCGATCGGATTGCTGGTGGTCTGGCTTGGCGACCACTTCACCAACACCGGCCATTTCGTCGCCTTGACGCTCGGGATGCTGTTGTCGATGCGGTTCCGCTCGGTCGTGCAGTGGACACGCGTGCGGTTCGCGCTGCTGGCGGTCGGCGGCGCGTTCGGTTACCTGATGCTGGTCAACATCGGGGTGTCGTTGGTGGCCGCGCCGCTGGTCGGAACGTTGGGTGCGCTAGCGGCGCACTGGGCGGTGCGGCGCTGGCGCGGGCGCCAACTCGCGCGGTCAGTGGCGGTTGCCGCCGAGATGGCCCCTGAGCCGGTGCTACTAGACGGCTAGACATCCCAGGTACCTTGGCCTGACCCATAAACCGTGGCAATTGCGCCGGTGGAATCCGGGCTGCGACACACAAGCCTGGCGCGAAATCGGTCAGCCTATCCGCTCACGGGTGCCCGTGTCGTCGATCTGGTCGGCCAGCACTCGGTAGACGGTTGCGCGGCTCACAGCTAACGTCGCGGCGATAGTGTTCGCCGATTCACCACTGGCGTGCATCCGATGCGCCAGAACAGCTTTCGACACAGCGGGAGCCTGCGGGCGAAGCGTCCGCCTTCTATGACCTACTCGATGCGAACGAGTCAACTTGGGCGTTTGCGGCGGTTGATCGCGCTGGCGGTGGTGTAAAGCCGCAGTTCAAATGGTTGAAAGCGTTGGCTATTGCAGACCCTTGGTGGATCTACTGCGGACGCACTGCGGACGGAAGACCGTCGTTCAACACCGGGAGAGAGAGAAGGCGCTGGGCCGTTCGAGGCGGGCCGCAGTGCGCTGGGGGGCCACCCCCCAGGGGTCTAAGAATATGGCGCTTAGATACGGGGGAACCGTGCGCTCAGTGCCTTGAGCATCCTTTTAAGGTCCGCAATGCGCCCTTGGACTGTCACAAGGCGCTCCGGTGGATCGACGTAGCCTTCGGACTCGCAACGCAGATGCCATTCGACTTCTGCTGCGATGACCTTCTCGTTCATGTCGGCCAGTTCGGCGCGCAGGATTTTCGCGAAGCGTTTGGCCTGAGCCTTCTCAGTGTCGGCGGGACGGCGGGATTGCCGAGCTTTCTCGTCGTCGTGCCTAGTCATCGCTCGCGCCTATCCCGACGTGTCGAAGCCGTCTGTCAATGGCCAGCCAACTGCCGCCAGTCGTTGTTTGACGCGCTCGGTGTCTTCCGAAGACGGCATCTCGTCGGTCAGCTTGGTGATGGCAACCCCCACGTCGGCACCACCAATCGGGGTCACGCTCCCATCAGAAGTCAGTTCGGCGGCAACTGCCATCACCTCGTCGTCGGAAAGGCGGCGGCGGAGCAGAGCCAGCAACGGGATGTAGTCATGGGCAGGAACGCCCTCGGGGTATCCGGCACGCAGAAAGCCGACAACCCGCATCAGCACGTCCGACAGCGCCATGATCCCCTCACTCTGAACTGCCTGACTAATTAGCTTGGCTGACCGATCTTTCGCGAGGAACCCTTTTCACCGATCGGCAATGACCTGTTTACGGCGCGTCCAGGCATGCTTTCTGCGCCGACACTACGGCGTTCTATCGTTGCCTGATGAGGACTGTGTTCCACGGGCGGCTTGATTCGCTGATCGAGACGTTGAGCGAGATGTGCGGACTGGCCGGCTTAGCGATGGAACAGGCCACGCACGCGCTGCTGCAAGCCGACTTGAATCTTGCCGAGACGGTGATCGCCGACCATGAACGCCTGGCGCAGATGCAGACGGCTGCCGAGGAGGCTGCTTTTGTGCTGCTGGCCTTGCAAGCTCCGGTGGCAGCGGACCTGCGAATCGTCGTGGGGTCGATGCAGAACGTGGCCGACGCCGGAAGGATGGGCGGCCTGGCACGACACGTTGCTGAGATCGTCCGTCGCCGACACCCCGACCGCACGCTGCCCGCCGAGGTGAATAACTGCTTCGCCGAGATGGGCAGGATCGCCGTGGACTTGGGCAACAGCGCCAAAGACGTTGTTCTATCGCGTGACCCCGAACGGGCAGCACAGATCAGCCGTGACGATGAAATCATGGACGAACTTCACCAGCACCTGTTCACTCTGCTCAAAGAACAGGAATGGACGCACGGCGTGGAGTCAGCCGTAGATGTTGCGCTGCTGGGCCGATTTTATGAACGCTTCGCTGACCACGCGGTTGAGATTGGGCGTCGCGTTATTTTTCAGGCGACCGGCGAGATAGCCGACGCCTGAGTTCGAATCACTCGTCTCGGTTCGCGAGAACGCGGTAAACGGTCGCACGGGTCTCAGAGGCGTTGCCGGCTCGTAGGCCGCTTTGTATAAGTGCAGCTAAGCGAACCTTATGAGAGCGCGCCCGAAGAGATTCGAACTCCCAACCTTCTGATCCGTAGTCAGATGCTCTATCCGTTGAGCTACGGGCGCATGTGTTCAGTTATCTAGCTGGCGGAGGCGAGAGGATTTGAACCTCCGGTCCCCGGTAAGGGGACAACTCATTAGCAGTGAGTCCCATTCGGCCGCTCTGGCACGCCTCCTTGGATTTCCTGAGGGTACCGGACGCTCCCCGGCCAAAAAGTTCAACCGGACTTCCGGAACCGCCGCGGAGCACAGCGTACACAGGCCGGACATATGCTGTCGAAATGACCGCTCGCCTGCGCCCCGAGTTGGCCGAGCTGCCTGCCTACGTCGAGGGCAAGACGATTGCCGGCGCGATCAAGCTGGCCAGCAACGAGACGGTACATGGACCGCTGCCCAGTGTGCGTGCGGCGATCGACCGGGCGATCGGCGCGGTCAACCGCTACCCGGACAACCACAACACGGAGCTGAAGTCGCGGCTGGCGCAGCACCTGAACGCCGAGGTCGACGGAAGCTTCGCCCCCGAGCACGTCGCCGTCGGCGGTGGTTCGGTGAATCTGTGCCAGCGGCTCGTGCAGGCCACCGCGTCGGTGGGTGACGAGGTGCTCTACGGCTGGCGCAGCTTTGAGATGTATCCGTTGCAGGTGCGGGTCGCCGGCGCCACCCCGATCCAGGTCCCGCTGCGCGACGAGACCTTCGACCTGTACGCCATGCTCGCGGCCGTCACCGACCGCACCCGGCTGATCTTCGTGTGTAATCCGAACAACCCGACCTCCACCGTCGTCGAGCCGGCGGCGCTGGCGTCGTTCGTCGAAGCGGTGCCGTCTGACATCCTGATCGCGATCGACGAGGCCTACGTCGAGTACATCCGCGACGGCATGCTGCCCGACAGCCTGGGGCTGGTTCGCTCCCACAGCAATGTCGTTGTGCTGCGGACGTTTTCGAAGGCCTACGGGCTCGCCGGTCTGCGGGTTGGATACGCGGTCGGCGACCCGCAGGTGATCACCGCGCTGAACAAGGTTTCGGTTCCGTTCACCACGACCAACGTGTCGCAGGCCGCCGCAATCGCCTCGCTGGAAGCCGCCGATGAACTGCTCGCCCGCACCGATGCTGTGGTCGCCGAACGTACTCGGGTGAGCGCAACGCTGCGCAAGGCCGGATTCACCGTGCCGCCCTCGCAGGCGAATTTCGTCTGGCTGCCGTTGGGGATGCGGACGCTGGACTTCGTCGACCAGGCAGCCGACGCACGCATTGTCGTTCGCCCGTACGGCGCTGACGGTGTCCGGGTCACCATCGGTGCGCCGCAGGAAAACGACGCCCTGCTGCAATTCGCCAAGGGCTGGATCTCGCGCGGCGACGATGCGGGCCGCGTAGCGGCCCGAGGAGGAGCCGGGCCATCGAACGAAAGAGAACACCATGAGCAACGCGCTGGCCTGTAAGAAGTTCACCGAATACAAGGAGCGGACCGGCGCCCTCAGCGACGCCGAGCTCGACGACTACTGGGCGAGCTTGCAGCCCGCCACCATCGACGGCATGCTCGGCGAGTGGAAGGGCGGCGAGTTCGTCACCGGCCACCCGATGAACGGTCGACTCGAGAAGGCCCGCTGGTTCGGCAAGACGTTCAACTCGCCCACCGACGTGCAGCCGTTGGTGTGTCTCGACGAGAACGGAAACCGGTTCTACAACATCAAAATGGGCAAGGGCGAAGCCAGCCTGTGGCTGGAGGAGTTTCGCGGCGAAGTCACCGCCACAATGGTCTACGACGGTCAACCAGTCCACGATCACTTCAAGACGATCGACGACAACGCCGTGATGGGCATCATGAACGGCAAGGGGGTAGTGGATTTCCAGGACGGAGTGAGCCGGTACTTCTACTTCTATCTGGAACGCGTCTAGGTCTGGGCCGCCGCGGGATTGCGGCCCGTGTAGGCGATCAGCTGGTCGAGGGCGGGCGCACCGTCGGGCACGGTTATCGGATCGGCGAATCCCACTGCAGCCCGTGATTGCGGGTTGATGACTTTCTTGGCAAGGCCCAGCGTGTAATCGGCCAGCGACTCGGTGACGTTCATCGGGTGTTTGGTCGCGGCCGCGTAATCCCAGCCATGGACCAGGAATTCGAGTGTCAGGATGCTGGCGGCGAACGTCGCGGGTACCTCATTGGGGCCCAAGGTCACCGTGCCGTCCAGGCCGCGGCGGTGCCAAGCGTCGAGGGCCGGCCGGGCCGCGCCGACAACCTGGCGTTCCACCGAGTCGTCGCTGTCGCGCTCCGGCAGCTGTGCGCCCGCCGCGCCACCGAGCAGGGTAATGGCGTTCAGCAGATGGTCGGTCAGCGCCATCACGTCGTATTTCGAGCATGGTGTGGATTTGGACAACTCGTCGCGCGAGATCGGATGCAGGACATGCTGCAGGGCGCCGAGCGCGGCTTCCGCGCCGGCCAGCTCGTCGGTGGGTGGGGAGTCGGGTCCGGGCCGCAGGTCAGAAGACATGACGTCCACGGTACGGTCTCGACATGGGCCAGCCATACGAATCCGTCATCGTTGAGACGAAAGACAACGTCGCGCAGGTGACGTTGATCGGACCGGGCAAGGGCAATGCGATGGGCCCGGCGTTCTGGTCGGAACTACCGGAGCTGTTCGCCGCTCTGGACGCCGACCCTGACATACGGGCCATCGTCATCACCGGGTCCGGCCGCAACTTCAGCTATGGCCTGGACCTGCCGGCGATGGGCGGGACGATGGCCCCGGTGCTGGCCGACGGCGCGTTGGCCGGGCCGCGCACCGAATTCCACACCGAGGTGCTGCGCATGCAAAACACCATCAGCGCCGTCGCCGACTGTCGCACCCCGACAATCGCGTCGGTGCACGGCTGGTGCGTCGGCGGAGGCGTCGACCTGATCTCCGCGGTGGACATCCGGTATGCAAGCGCCGACGCCAAGTTCTCGGTCCGCGAGGTCAAGCTGGCGATCGTCGCCGATGTCGGCAGCCTGGCCCGGCTGCCGCTGATCCTTTCCGACGGGCACCTGCGCGAATTGGCGCTGACCGGCAAGGACATTGACGCGCCCCGCGCCGAGAAGATCGGTTTGGTCAACGACGTATTCGCCGACGCCGATGCCACCCTGGAGGCCGCGCACGCCACCGCCGCCGAGATCGCCGCCAACCCGCCGCTGACCGTCCGCGGCATCAAGGATGTGCTTGACCAGCAACGGATTTCGGCGGTTTCGGCGAGTCTGCGCTACGTGGCGGCATGGAATGCGGCGTTCCTGCCGTCCAAGGATCTGTCCGAAGGGATCTCGGCGACCTTCGCCAAACGCCCGCCACAGTTCACCGGGGAATAGCACGGTTCCGCACGCCCGCAGCGGGCGCCGCGAGTTCGCTCGCCGTCACTACGTCGGGTGGTCGTCGTCGTCCTCGCGCAGCAGCTTCTCGGGGTGATGGAACGTGTTGACGCGGGGCTGACCGCGAACCGCTTAAGTCCCTTTGGGTGTGGTAGGCAACCTTCACCCGTCACGTAGCGTGTCATTCCCGTTTCCATCTCGGCATGACGTTGACCAATCGCGGATTGTTCGACCGTTCTCCTTGATCAACTTCGTCTCCATGGCCCGAACTTCGGAATCGGTCGCCGTTTCGGACTCCCCAGGATCTCCTTCCGTAGGGTCACATCGGACCGTCGGGTTCCAGTCCGAGGTCTGCGGCGATTTGCTTGTCGGCGCGCTCGGCTTCCCATGTACAGCAGCGTCCCCGGTGAGGTCCATGCCGACGTAGATCTTCCCGTTGGGTATGTGATTCGGTAGATTTGCTTAGCGCAGCATCGGCAGCCAGACTAGTCGGTGAAGACGCGCCTTCATCGTCATCCAGAATGCTGGGACTTCTCAGTAGGGGATGCCAAGTGGTGGCTAGTGTCATGCTCTGTGCCGGTTCCTGACTTCCAGACACTCATGCGCCCAGTCCTGGTCGCAATCCAGGGCGATGAGCCGAAGTCGCCTGCGGAGATCCGGGACATCGTTGCAGCTGCGCTGAATGTCTCAGACGAGGATAGGCAGCTGATGCTGCCAAGCGGTAAGCAGGCGCTGTATACGAACAGGGTCGCTTGGGCAATAACCCACATGGCCCAAGCCGGCTTGTTCAACCGCCCAGAACGTGGACGGTATCTGCTGTCCGAGCGCGGCAAGAAGGTGCTCCAAGAGCATCCCGACAGAGTGGACTTGCGTGTCCTACAGGGGTTTCCTGAGTACCAGGAATTCCGGACTCGCAAGAGGGAGAAAAGCGAGCAGAAGTCGGTGACCGTGGTGGTCTCCGATGAGTTATCGCCGAGCGAGGCGGTCGGTGCGCTCGTGGAGGACTCGTACGACACGCTGGCGGCGGAACTGCTCGACCGCATCTTGCTGCAGCCGCCCGCCTTCTTGGAGACCTTAGCGTTGAAGCTTCTACGTGCGATGGGTTACGGGGGCCGCGAGTCGCTGTTGGAGCACACCGGCAAGCCGGGAGACAGTGGACTCGATGGGGTGGTGCGCCAAGATGCTCTTGGGCTTGATTTGGTCGTGTTCAGGCCAAGCGGTACGACAAGGACAGCACCGTTGGGCGTCCAGACATTCAGGCGTTCGTCGGGGCTTTGCAGGGTGCGCAGACAAGTCGAGGCGTGTTCGTCACGACAGGGAAGTTCTCACAGGGGGCTAAGCAGTTTGCAGAGAACGTCGCCATGCGTCTTCGGCTCATCGACGGCATGGAACTGACCGAACTGGATATGGTCCGGTACAACGTTGGCGTCCAAGTACGTGAGACGTTCGAGTTGAAGCAGATTGACGAAGAAGCTTTCGAGGAATGACCCATCGCGGCCCGAAGACAACGGGTATGCCCGGCAGCCTCACCTTCGACCGACGCCTCGAGCGACAGCTTCGAGCGCTTCTGCGACGCGACGCCGCATCGCCTCTTCGTCGGTGTCCCCCGGCTGCGTATAGGTGTGATCGCGGAGCGTAAGGACCGACAGTTCATACGAGTCGGTGTATACCCGGTCATGTATGTCGAAGTAGTTGATCGTCACAGTGAACTCTTCGGGCACGGGTTCAAAAGGCTCGCCAGCGCTCTGATAGACGTCGTGCATCGTCATACCAGGCCCAAAGGTCGGAATCGTGCGGCTATACCTCCGCTGAAGGTATGGCGTCGTCATCCCAGCTGCTTCCGCGCCTTCCAATACCGGAAGTTCAGGGTCGAACTTGAACGTGACGTTCTTGGCGACTGAGGGCCCGACATTCCGAACAATCAGCTCCGCCACATCAGATAACACGCCAGGGCGAATTTCGGCGATCATCACAGGCCTGGTTCGATCACGGCTATCTCGCCTCAGCGCGACAAGAGTCCATATCGCGACGGTCGCGGCTGTGACGGTAGCGATCGATCCCATCGCGGTCCAGGTCGTCGTCGGAGTGGCCCAGTGGCGTGATGCCAGGAACCCGGTGACTGCTAATAGGGTGCCGAAGCCAACGAAACCAAAGCTGATGGTCTTAGCAACGCCTTTCGTTGGATCTGACACTGCTGGTTCCCTCCCACTGTTGACATCTCGGCGGGCGCGCTAATCACCCGGAGGCATCACGTCCGTCCAAGATCGTGGCTCGTCTTGTGCATCTTCTTGGCTATGCCAAGTCACCGTTGCGCGCAACTCCGACCCCCAAAAAGTGTTACCCCAGAACTCTTCGGGCTTTGACCATCTATACGGTCGATCACTTTGGGCCCACGGTTCTTGCTCACACCTGGGCCAGCAATCGTTATTTTGAACTTCGGGTAGTCAGTGATGTTCCGCAGTCGCCATACGGCGCCCGATTTATGCTCAAGTCGCCAAGGCACTTCCTCGGCCGCCTTTACAAGTTGTTCGGCCATTTGGTTCTGTCTTTCGAGGGCGTCTGCGGCTCGCTGTGCTGCGTCGGCGGCTTGGCGCTGCCAGGCAGCGGCCTCCTCGGCGGCCTTGGTGGCCCGTTCAGCGTTCTGTTCGGCCCTGGCCTCTATAATGCTCAGCAGCGCGCTTGGATGCCGTGGCGCGTTTGGCCTGCACCACCGCTACAACCGCTGAGACGGCCGCCGACACAAAGCTGCCCAGACTGATCCAATTCCCCGCGTTCACACCAAGAGATTAGAACGAGGTAGCGCGTCGGCGGCTCGCTGTTTGGACGTGGCAGCGCCCCGTGTCGCCTCCTCGGTGCCGCGCAGCTCAGGCGATGACCTGTGCGGCAGGGCCGCGCCGTGCCCGTCGTGGCGATGTAAACCTGTTTCGACAAAAGCGCCTGCGCCGGGGGGGTTCACTTTTTCGTTTTTGGATTCGGGGAGCCACGCTTCCCACCACCCCCTGACCTGTGGAAACACCTGCTGCACCACGACTTCCACAGTCCGAAAAATCTTCGGTTTCACTCGGGGGAGATATACCCAGCCGGGGGAAGTGTTTTGGCAGACGCGTTCACGACGTGTGCGCCACCCCCCCTGTCACCATGGGCTCGCTGCGGCGGCGCGGCAGGTCAGTTGGTTCCACGGCGATGGGTGGCCCGGCTCTGCCAAAATGGGGGTATGACGCAACCCAGCGCGGGTCCACCCCCTGAGCCAATGGCGACTGACGTCCAGGTGCGCTGGCCAGACGATATTGGAGCCAACGCCCTGCCGGTAAACCAGGTCGTGTTCTCCTACGACCAGCTGATACCTGACGTTGTCTATATGTACCTCGGTCACATCGCGCCGCCGCCGTGGCTCACCCCCGAGGTGGCCGCGGAAAGGCTGGACCTCGTCGGCGGTTCCCTTCCCATCGCCGCCCAGGGCAGCTTCATCCTGAGCCGCACCCGTGCAGAAGAGCTCTGGGAAGCGCTCGGCAAACACATCGGGAAGCTGCCAAAGTGACAGCGCCGTTGGTCCTCAGCCGTCCAATGGCAGCGGGCGGCTCGACAATCTCCGTGGCTGGCATCGCCCAGCCCGTACGGGGCTACTACTGGACATGGGACCAGGGCCCCGAGGGGTCGAGTGCATACATAAGCACAGCAGTCGGTCTCGTGGCCGGCTACCTCAAGCTGGCTGCCCAGAGCGAAAGTGACGACGAAAAAGCTATCGACGCTGACCGCCGCGCTCGGCGTGATCGGGGCCGCACCCTCCGCGCCTTATGACGACCGCCAGCCGTGGCCAGGTCTTCTACCTAGACATCGGTACGTGGCTTGCACCACTACGTAGTCGTCTCAAACAACGGGCGAAACCGGGTGCTCAAGTCGGTCCTTGCGTTGATGGTGACGACCACCGACAAATCCCGCATCGCTACCGCAGTCCAGCTGTCGCATCTGGACTCGGTAACCGGCTGGGTCGTGGCCGACAACATTGACACGCTGTGGGACGACGAACTGCCACACTCGCCATCCGGCGCTCTGTCGCGGGACACCATGGCGAAAATTGGTGCAGCGCTCAAGCTGGCGTTCGACTTGACTTAAGTCGCCGCCATCGCCGCCTCTGTTGACGTGCCGCAACTTTGCCCCGCCCACGGGAGTCATCAGGCGGTCAAGACCCGAAATGCGTTGTCCACCAAAACGTCGGAACCCACACGGGAATACAGCAAGAACCCGCGCTGGCCGGTCGGACGCCGGTTCGGCCCAAACAGGTGGGGCACCACCTCAAGCGCTGAGGGCCAACGGTCCACGATGACGAATTGACTCCAGTCCCCGTAGACAATCACAGGGTCGTTGCCGGCCCCGCCGCCAAGCATGCCGTCCATGTTGCTTATCTCGCTGACAGGACGCCCCAGCAGCGTTCTCGGCGTGCTCTGAAGCGACGGGAACGTCAAACTGCCGTTGGCAGTTTGGAATTGGGCCAGCGGTTGATGATCGCCAGGTTGGCCGCCGATCAGCGTGGCCTGGAACCTTGGCGGCAGCTGGTTTTGCAGGTTGTAGACGTCACCGGGCACCAGCGCGTCAGCGGTAGCCGTGGCCACCACGCTGCTGCCGCCGGCCAGGGCTGAAATGATGCCCGTAGGTTGGCCGGTGCCCGATCCCGTGGTGAATGCTGTAGCGGTCAGCTGGTCTAACCCATCCAACAGCAGCTTGGACACCTCGGAGACGAAGTTCGTTCCGTCCTGGATGATCTCAAAGCTGGCTGGCACGAATGCAGCCGCCTTCCACACGGGTATGTTTTCCTCGGCCAACGTAGGGCTGTCGTCGGACACCTCGGCCTCTTCAGGGAGCCAGTGGGCAGTCACACCGGCCGACGTGATTCCCCGCCAGCTGTCGCTGATGGTTTGCACGTTGCGCGCCAGCTGCCGGATCGGGTTGATGTTGCCGGCGCTGCTGATCTGAATGCTGGGGTCGATGACCACCGGGGCCAGAAACCCGCCCTGATCGTCAGTACTGTTCATCGACCGCATCTCTTGCCGCAGGCTTTGAACGCGCTGAAAGGCCTGTTGCTCTTCGGCATCCCACAGCAAATGGCCGCGCTCAGAGTCGGCCATGACCTTGCAAAAGGCCCGCAGGTATGCGCCGTCGCCGGTCGCTTCCACCATCCGCGCAGCCCATCCCTGCTCCATACGGGAGCCGGTCTTAGTCAATGACTCAACGGTTTCGGCCGCGCGAGCCGGCAGCAGGTTGGAACTCACCAGCCCGTTTAGGGTCCTCATGGCACCGTCGCGGTGTTGCGGAGCACGGGTCTCGCGCTGACTCTCCGTGCTCGATCCGTAGCCCGCCGCCATCCGCCTTCCCTGGCGCACGCCGCGATCTGTGCTGCCCTGTCCAGCTTTTCGACGTGGGCGGTCAAGGCGTCGAATTCCTTGCCCAACTCGGTTTGTTCGATGCCGTCCGCTCTGCTCATTTGGGGCTTAGCGGCAAGCTGCTCGAATCTTTCGTGAATGGACTCCATCCGGTCGATGGCAGCGGGCCGGGTTAGGTTCATTATGTTCATTAGATGTCCTTAGTTACGGCTATAGCGGGCAAAGTATTTGGTGAATAGGTGGATGCGACGGTGGGCGTGTGCCCCGCCCACGGCAGAGCGGGGACACCCGTGCGTGCTATCCATCCAGAATCCCCCACCTGCTGCGGGGGCGAAATGCGAATTCGTCGTGATGGCGTTGTCCCCTCCGGGGGACCCCTACGTTGTCCCCTTCCGGAGACACCGGGCGAAATCGCAAATCCGATGTTACATCGCGTCACCGACAAAGCCCAGGAGCCCGTCATTTTGGCGTTTCCCCGTTCAGGTGCTTGTCGATCCACTCGTCCGCGTCGGCGGCGCGGGGATACTCGCCGAACCACACCGCGCCTACGGGGTCCCGATCGACCAGCCGCTCAAGCGCGACCTGATGCCGGTCGATAGTCGCGATGAGGTGGGCCAAATCTTCGACCTGGTGGCGCTCCTCGTCGTTCACGCCGTCCCAGAAATCGTCGTCGTCATCGATCATTTGCGTGTTTCCTCTCGGGGTTGTGGGGCTACCAGCTTGCGAAGATGCGCAGTACGCGCTGGGCGGTGTCAAGGCGGCGATGGCATGGCCGGCACATCGGCGCATACCGGTCAGAGTCGAGGCTGTAGTGGCGCGGTTTACCGTTGACGGCGGCGACCAGTTCGTCAGGGTCGCCGTGCTGATACGCCCACTCTGCTGCTGGCCGACCGCAATCGGCACACAGGTAGGACGACGCGTGGCCCCTCGCGGCCACCACCCGCATGTGCGCTCCCCGGTAACCCACTGTGCGGTCTGGGGCATCGGTTGCTGCGGCTGTGTCGAACGCTGCGGCACTTTCGGCGGTCTGCTGAGTGCTCATGCGGGCTGGTCCTTTCCGTGCCAGCACTGCGTGTCGTCGGGTAGGTAACCGTCCTTGTCGCAGGCATCGCACTCGCTGATACCGGCTAGGCGAACCTGGAACAGCTGGTTTTCGCGCCCTTCCCGTACAACGCCGTTGTCCCCTACGTTGTCGTTTTGCTTGGGCGAGGCAGGGCGGCCAGCTTGAGAGATGTTCGTTGACTTGAGCACCCTGTGGAACTTCCCGGCGAACTGTGGTCGCGGTTTCTTCTCGTCCAGGCTCGCGCCGTTAGGCGCGTGTAGTTGTTCTTCGGTTGTGGTTCGGGGGTTTTCGTTTTCCGTACCTGGAGAGAGAGAACTGGTTGAAGAACTGGTAGGGGTGCCGTTTTCGCTGGCAGACGGGTTGGCTGCTTTACACGATTCGGCCGTTTGCTTTACACCATTGGCCCCGTTTGCTTTACCTGATTCCGCCGCCTCCGAATCGCGTAAAGCATCTGTACTTTTCGCAGGTCGGGCAGGTTGCTTGCGCGAATCGTGTAAAGCCTCTTTACTTTTCGCAGGTAGGAACAGCTGTAGCTTTTCGGCGGTGTGGCGTGTCCGTCCGGGCGCATGCGGGCTGACGACGGCCAGGTAGCCGTGTCGCTTGGCCCGCCGAATCGCGGAACCGACTGTCTGACGGGATATCCCGGAATGTGCCGCATCGGCAACGGTGGCTTGCCGGACCCGGAAAGATGACTCACCGTGGAGCACGCTGAATACCGACACGTAGGCCAGCACGGCTTTCTCCCCAGGAGGAAAACGGGGGTCGGCGTAGACGGCTTTGAGCCATGCGAATTTGTCGAACTTCATCACGCACCGCCTGTCGCGGTAGCCCGATGTGCCCGCGTGCCACTAGAATCGGTGCTATCGGCTTCTTCCCGGTCGCCGTTGGTGGTCGAGGGTCGGCTCTCATGTCGGCCCTTGACTCTTTCCAGGGGGCCTTCACGCGGCATCACGACGCACCTGCCTCGCGCCGGACAGGCCTCAGCAACTCAGCCAGCTTCGCTCTTTGCTCAGAGGTCAGCGGCTTGGATTTGGCTAGGACGCGGGCAACGTAGTCGCCGGTTTCAGGCGGACCCGTCCCGGCGGTCATGCTGCACCGCTGCGACGGCGACGGGCCTGAACGGATTTCAGCGCTAGGCGTGCGTAGAACGCCTTGCGGAGGTACTCAGCGCGGTCCGGATCACCGCCGGCCTCCTTAAGGAATTTGTCGTGAAATGCCTGGCGGGCTGGGGCTGTTCGAGCGGGGCGATCCTGGGTATTGACCCAGGATGTTTCGACAGCCCGCTTGCCTTGTAGTGAACGTTCGGCCGGGGTGAGTGCCATTGAAAAGGCCTCCGAATTTTAGGCGTGAGAAACCACACCTTCTTCGGAGGCTCCGGCCGGAGGGACATCCGGCTCGCTTCGGTACAAGGTACCTCAAAGCTTGTACGGAAGCCGTTAGGACAGGCCGGGTCGCTTTCGCAGGTTTCGCAGGCCGTCGAGGGAGATACGTGTAATCCCTTTTTCCCAAAGCAAATTGAACTCCGCATCGGCTGAGGAGTCGCTACGGCGGACCCCATCGCCACAAAGCGGGCAGCGGATACGGTAACGCCGACCGACCGGAAGGGCGGCATCGTCGCTGAGGGCGGCAGCCTGACGGGCGCGATCAATATCGGCCGTAATCCGTGTGATCTTCTGTGGGTCGAAGCCACCCGTGCTACGGCCGGAATCCCAAGAAGGGATCACGCGTCCAGTCGCATCAATGAACTCCACCCCGCCCCCACGGCGGGACACCTTGGCGCGCTCCCCGTCAAAGCGATCCCACGGGTCCGGCGTCCAAAAGTCGTCGTCGTCGCATCGCGAGTAGGTGCGCTCCCACAACGGGTGAGATTCGGCCGCGCAATATACCGTGATTGTCTTCTGCTCACTCATCGCCAATTGACCTGTACCCGTTCGGGGTTGAACACCCGCCCGCTCTTACCGACAGGGGCCACGGTCACGGTCAGCAGCACGGCCACCACAGCGCGGAGGCGGTCCGGGGACAACTGGCGCACTGCCTCGACCGCCTCCGGGGTGCCTAGGGGGAGGTCCCGGAACACCCGCAGACGTTCGGCGTCTTGCTGTTGGTGTTCGATGGCGGCGAGCTTGGCGTTGATGCGCTCGGTAGCGCGGTGGGCTTGCTTGCCGGTCAGCAGGCCATCGGCGCGTTCGTCGGCGATCTCGTCTAACCGGATCATCAGCGAATTCGCTTGTGCGCGTAGCGACTCCGCTTGTTCGGTGTCGTGCTGCTCGGCCTTGAGCAGGTCCACGGCATCGGCCATCGCCAGCCGCCCCCCAACGATGTCCAACAGCAGCGGTTCTATGTGCTCGGCGGAGATGCTCAGGCTCAGGCAGGTTTTGCAGCGATAAATCAGCTTGCCGCGAGGGTTGCGAATGCCGGACAGGTAGTGCGGTGGCCCGCAGCGCCCGCAGCCCAGCACGCCGGTCAGCAGGTGCTTGCGGACGCTCTTGCGGCCCGGAGCGCGACCGGGAGCGTCGAGCACGGCCTGCGCCGCCCAGAACGTGTTTTCGTCTACTAGCTCGGGCCAATTACCCTTGCCCACAACGTCATCGCGGGTGACCCGGCCGTAGCGCACCCCGTAGGTTCGCAGACCGGCGTTGCGCGGCTTACGCAGGAACTTCGACACAACGGTTGGCGTCCAGGGCTTTCCGTTGACGGTTATTGCGCCGGCCTCGTTGAACAACCGACATACATCGCCCAGGCTGGCCCCGGCCAGCACCGCCGCGTAGGCCTGCTTCACCAGCGGCGCGGTTACCGGGTCCGGCTGGCGGGTGTCGCCGAGATACCCGAATGCCCGCGTCCAGTTCGGCACACCGCGCTCGGCCAGCTGGCGGGTGGCACGCAGCTGGCGGGCTTTGCGGTGTTCACCCTCATGGGCGGCGACGCTGCCTTTCAGCCGGGCCACCAAGCGGCCTTGCGCCGTGGAGAGGTCCACATCGCCGGACACGGTACCCAGCGCCAGGTGCTTCTCGTCGGCCAAGGACATGAACGCTTCCAATTCGATCGGGCGGCGGTGCAGCCGGTCGAGGTCCCAGACGACGACCGCGCCCACCCGGCCCTCTCGGGCGTCGGCCAGCATCCGCTCGTAGGCACGCCGTGGCTTGCCGTTGGTCGCGGAGGTGTCGTTGTCCAAATATTCGACCGGCGTCCAACCCTTCGACTGGCATAGCGCGAGGCAGTCCTCGCGCTGTCGGGTGACGCCGAGTTGCTCGCCCGAGCGGTCTTCGGAGATTCGGAGGTATACGGCTGCGTCCATGCCTAGAGAGTACTTCAGAGTTCCGGGGTTGACCGTGGTCCAGGTGCGGAGGTGGGATCCACTCGGTGTCGCCGTGCTGGTTTTTTCGCGTCGTCCAGCCTTTTTCGGCAAGTGGGTGATGGCCACCGCAGCCGAACGTCTGGTCGTTGACGTCGCTGGTATGGCATTTGGCGTAGGGCGTGCAGTGATGGACTTCGAGGTAATAGCCCGGCACGTCGCAACCGGATGTGGACACCCGCGGTCCTTGGCGTACAACACTATTCGCTGACCAGGGTGAGGCTAGCCGCTTGGTGTGGTAGAGCGCGATCGCTTTACCTTTGTCGAAGATGCACAAGTAGTGATGTGCATGGGAGGCCAGCCGAATCACGTCGCTCATCGGCAGCAGGGTGCCGCCGCCGGTGAGCCCTCGACCGGCCTTGGCCTCCAGTTCGCGCAAGGTGGTGGTGACGATGATGGTGGCCGGCAGCCCGTTGTGTTGACCCAGATCACCGGAGGCCAGCAGGGCACGCCCGGCGGCGTTGAGCGCGTCGTGGTTGCGTTGAGCGGCGCTGCGGGTGTCAGCGTCGATCGTTTTCTGCGACGGTTGGCCATCCACGACGGGCTCTTGGTCGACCGGATTGCACATGCCGGGAGCGGCCAATTTCGCGAAGACGGCATCCAGGGTGGCGCGAGCTTCCGGGGTCAGATACCCGCTGATCGGGCTCATGCCGTCGAAGCCTTGGTTACCGATGGTGATGCCCCGTCGGCGGGCACGGTCGTCATCGGTGAAATTGCCGTCGGGGTTGAGGCAGTCGGTGAGTTTGTCGGCGAGCCTGCCGAGCTCGTCCGGGCGATGCTCGCCGCCCAACCGGGCAAGCTGCGCCTCGGCCTTCTGGCGAGTTTCGACGTCGACGAAGTCCGGCAGTCGGTGCACGAAGCCGCGAATAACCGCCACGTGGGCCGGCCCGATGCATCCGGCCCGCTGCGCCTCGGCGGTGGCGGTCAGCAATGGCGGCAGTGCGTCGCCGGTGATCGCTTTGCGCTCGCCGAGATCGGCGGCGTCGTGAATGCGCCGCGATGCTTCCGCGCGGGTGATCCGCAGCCGGTCCGCCAGGGCAGACGGCAACTTGCCGCCCAACTCCGTCGCGTCGGCCTGCTCGCCGACCTGGTTGATCAACGGATGCTCGACAGCGGGTAGGCGGCGGCGAAATCCCTCGCAGCGAGCCAGCATGTCTAGCCGCTCGGGGGTCGTCAGCACATCAAACGACAAACTCAAGGCGCGCTCGAGGTCGGCCTCGAGTGCGTCGAAGGCCTCGACGATCTCCTCGCGGCTACTCGAATGCATGTTCGAATTCTATCGGCAGCACGGTGCCGAAACGAGCCGCGTTGATT
>CAWBSW010000015.1:0-127665 GCA_963791535.1 uncultured Actinomycetota bacterium
GTGCCCGCCCGTCTGCCCGCAGGCCACCGCAGGTGCCGAGGTCGCTGAGAACCACTTTGACGGCGTAGAAGGGCCCGTGCGTCAGCGGACGCAAATTGGGATTGGGAGAAATCGTCGGGTCGCCATAATAGCGGTCATAGGCGCTATCTCCGCGACGGAAGTCGTAATCCTCACCGCCCCTGGCCATCTCGTTGAAACGCTCCATCGTCGATGCGAAGCCATCGACGGGAACGCCGATGGCGCGCGCCAACCCGGCGAGGCTGTCGTTGCGATGAGCGATGCCCGCGCCATACCAACGTTTCGGGATCGCCGTCCGGGGAAACAGTTCCCCAGCAAGAAGATAACTGTTTCGGTATCGCTGATCGAACACAATCCACATCGCTTCGACCGGGTCACCAGCTCGCTCGCGCTCAAGTACGCTCTGGCCGAAGGACATGTAGTCGGTCGCTTCGTTGACGAATCGGCGGCCGGTGTGATCGACAACAAGCGACCCCGGAAGGGAGCGCTCGGCCAGCATGACTTTCGGTTTGCGGCCCGGCAGCGGAGCGAACGCCGGGAACCACCACGCTTGGTCCATCAGATCGATCCCCGCGCCGATGTCCTGGGCGATACGGATTGCGTCGCCGGTATTGCCTTCGCTGACCAAGCTGGCTTGTGGTATAAGCGATTCCGACTGGAACTTCCACCGCCAATCCATGTGGTGATCAAATCCGCCGGCGGCCAACACGACGCCGCGCCGCGCCAGAATTTCAACAGAATGTCCGCCGCGGTCGACGATGCGCCGGTCACGCGGTGCCCGTTCGTCGTGAGCCGCCGCAGAGATGTTGCTGTCCAGACGGGGATGCCGGCACGCAAAACCCCGGCGAACAGTCCGGCGGTCAGGGCCTGGCCACCGGCAACGTAATGGCGGCCCACCAGTAGCCCGCCCAGACCCGCGCCGCCCGCCGCATGATACGGGGCACGCCTTTAGCCGGCACCCGCGCGACGAGGTTCACCCAGCGGTAATCGGCTCCTGTCGTCGGCATCGGAAACGGCGGTTTCATCACGCCTGGGCGAACTTGGGTCTCGTGAGCGCCCAACCGGCGGGTGTTGAAGGGACGACACTCACAGGTGCGCCCTAGCACCGAGCCGCCGGGTTGCTCCGGGTGATAGTCGGAGTATCCCTTGGTCCACATGAATTTCATTGGGGTGGTGCGCCGCAGCATCTCGACGGTTGCAGTCGAGTGTTCGAGAAAGCTGTCACGGCGCTCCGGCGCTGCGGTGTCGGCCGGATCGGCTCCAACTGCAGATACGTGCCGGCGTCATCCAACGAATCGCCGGAGCCAGCCTTCTGCAGTACGGATTAGCCGGCAACCAGCGGCCCCCAGACCGTGCGTGTGGAGCCACCGACGTACTCGGTCTTTTCCACGATCAGGGAAGACAAACCAAGTTCACTGGCCGCAAGAGCGGCCGCCATCCCGGTCCCTGATCCGACCACTAGCAGGCCCACGTCTATCCGCTCAGATGATTGAGTCCCATCCGTCGTCACCAGTCTCGTCGCACCTTTCCGTCCATGCCGATTCGCACGGTTGTCACCGCTCGTGGCCGGCCTCGACCATTCGACGCTAGGGCCGCGAAACGGGGCGGGCGATGATGATTTCCTCCCACCGGAAGACTGGCCTGCGCATCCCGGCAAGCGATGAGCAAGCTCACAACTCGACATACCACTGACCGGACGCTGCGCTTGACCCCAATCACCGCACCATGCACGTTCTCTTATGACCGACGCACCGACGGGAAGGACTGCGTGATGGACGCTGCATCAAATGTCCCCCCGGTGCCGGACCCGTTCTCCCCCACGACGCTGGGACCGTTGCGGTTGCGCAACAGGATCATCAAAGCCGCCACCTCCGAGGGCCGCTCCCCGCGCGGTGAGGTCACAGAAGACCTGATCGACTTCCATCGCCGCGTCGCACGCGGCGGAGTCGGCATGACGACGGTGGCGTACTGCTGTGTCTCAAAGGAAGGCGCTAGCGCTCCGGGGCAGATCGTGATGACCCGCAAAGCGCTGCCCGGCTTGCGGACGTTGACCGACGCCGTCCATGAGGCCGGCGCGGCGATCTCGGCCCAACTCGGCCATGCCGGTGTCGTCGCCTCCCGCAAGCTCACCGGGGTCGCCCCGGTGGCGCCGAGCAGATTCTTCAATCCGATCACGTTCGACTACTGCCGCCCGATACAACGCCACGAAATCGTCCGCGTCGTCGAACAGTTCGGGGCCGCCGCCGACGTGGCGGCGTCGGCCGGATTCGACGCGATCGAGTTGCATTTCGCTCATCTGTACCTGCCGAGTTCGTTTCTGAGTCCGTTGCTCAACCGCCGTGACGACGAGTACGGCGGAAGTATCGAGAACCGGTCGCGTTTCGTGCGTGAGATTGCCGTCCGGGTGCGTGAAGTCGTCGGTGACCGCATGGCGGTCACCGCGAAGCTCGACATGGACGACGGCATCCGCGGCGGCATCTGGCTGGACGAGTCGTTGCGTACAGCGCAATTGCTAGACGCCGACGGCAATGTCGACGCCATCGAACTCACCCAGGGCTCGTCGGCCTACAAGCCGATGTATCTGTTCCGCGGTGACACCCCAACCGACGAGTTCGCCAAGATGTTCCCCCAGCCGCTGGGCACCGGCATCCGGTTGTTCGGCAAGAAGGTGCTGGGCAACTATCCGTATCGCGATCTGTACATGTTGGAATCCGCGCGCCAGTTCATCCCGGTGGTGAAGAACAGCGCGTTGATTCTGCTCGGCGGCATTACCAACCGTGATCACATGCTCACCGCCATGCGGGAGGGTTTCGGCTTCGTCGCCATGGCTCGAGCGCTCCTTCGCGAGCCCGACCTGATCAATCGCCTCCAGTTTGATCCCGGCGTGCAGAGTCGCTGCAACCACAACAACAAGTGCATGGTGACAGTGTTTCGTCGCACCCATTGTGTGCTCGATCCGGGCCAGCAATACGGGCCAGTGGAGGCGAACACGCCATATTCACGTCCAATGATTCAAGCCAAGTCCGTTCCCGGCCAGGCGAGCGCGGCGGCTGGTTCATAGATTGGGAATGATATGCGCTTTTCGGTGTGGCCGGGCGCCGCGCAACCGTGGTCCGGACTGCTCGCCCTTGCACGCCAGGCAGACGAAGGGTTCTGGCATTGCGTGTATGTGGCCGACCACTTCATGGCGAATTCTTTCCTGCCCAATACCGACCGCCCGGAGGACGGGATCCTCGAGGGCACCGGTGTGCTGGCCGCGCTAGCCAGTGCGACGACTCGGGTCCGACTGGCCAACCTGGTGCTGTCCATCACCTATCGCCACCCTTCGGTCCTCGCCAACTGGGCGGCCACAGTCGACCATGTCAGCGACGGCCGACTGACGCTTGGCCTAGGCACGGGTTGGCAGGGGAACGAACACCGGCAGTACGGGCTGGAATTGGGCCGGCGTAGCGAACGGGTGGACAGGTTCGCCGAAGCCCTAGTTGTCATCAGCGGTCTGCTGACCGAGACAACGACCACGTTTCGTGGTCACTACTACCAACTCACCGACGCGAGCTGCGACCCGAAACCCGTGCAGTCGCCGCTGCCGTTGCTGGTCGCCGGCGGTGGCTCGCGGATGCTGCGGCTGATCGCGCGCCACGCGCAGGAGTGGAATCATTGGTCGGCGCCCGGGCGGTTTCGCGAGACCGCCGACAGGCTCGACCTGGCCTGTGAAACGGTAGGCCGGGACCCGTCGTCAATCTGGCGGTCGACGCAGGCGCTGACGATCGTCACACAGTCCCCGGAGGAGGAAGCCCGTGCCGCGCGGGCCGCGGAGCGGTTGGCACTTCCCGTGATCTACGGGCCCCCGGCGCGTATCGCCGATGCCGTAGCGACCTGGCGCGATGAGGGAGTCGACGAAGTGATCTTCTCGGATAGGTCGATGCGCGAGCCGATCCGGCGGCGCGACATCTACTACGCACTGGCCGAGGTCTTGTCGCCGCTGGCCTGAGTCTGGAGCGGCGGCGTGCGTGGTCTGCGCCAAGCGACTCAGAACTCGATCTTGACGTCGTCGCTGACCGGCCGAGCTTGACATCCCAAGATCAGGCCGGCGTCGATGTCCTGTTGTTCCAGGATTGCCGCGTTGCCTCTGTCGACCTCACCCGCGAGCAACGTGCATGCGCACGAGCCGCATTGACCTTCCCGGCATGAATATGGCACGTCGATTCCCTGGGCAACCATGGCCTCGACGAGCGTCTGCGTGCGCGGCCAGCGCAAGACGTGGCACTGGCCGTCGAGCTCGATTTCGGTCCGGGCCGCGTCGATTTCGTCGTCCGCGGGTTCCTCGGCAGCAACTTCGGCGAATGGATCACCCGTCAACGATGTGAAGATCTCCGAGTGTGTGCGGTCGCCCGGAACGCCTGCGGCGGACAAGGCCTGGGCAACGGCGTCCATGAAAGGTTTAGGCCCGCAGAGAAACGATTCGGAGTCTTCGAACGCCGAGGCAAACCTGACGAACTGCGCGGCGGACGGCAGTCCCTGTAGCGATTCCAGCCAGTGGATCACTGTTAACCTTTCGGGGTATCGGCTCACCAGGCAACGAAGTTCGTCAGCGAAGATCACGGATCGCTCGTCGCGGTTGGCATATATCAGCACCACGCGGCCCACGCCGTCGGTCAGTGCCGATTTCAGGATCGACATCACCGGCGTGATGCCACTGCCGGCGGCCCACAACAGGAAATCGTGGTCGAGATGCCTGGGGGTGAAAAGGCCGGCGGGCGGCAAGACCTCAATGGTGTCGCCCACACGGACGTTGTCGCACAACCAGTTTGACCCGTAGCCGCCAACGGTGCGCTTGATCGTCACTTTCGGCTCGACGTCGGTGTGGGGTGAGCTCGCCAACGAATAGCACCGTGCTACGGGTCCCGTGCGGGTGCTGGGAATCCGCAACGTCAAGAACTGCCCTGGCTTGTACGAGAATCGATCGCGCAGCTCATTTGGGACCTCGAAAACGATTGAGCGAGCGTCGTCGGTCTCTTCGATGACCTTTGCCACGGTCAGCAGTGAGGAACGCGAACGGGGCGTGGAATTCACTGTCGTATTCGGGTTTCCAATCGCCCATCGGTGGCGTTGCGCTCGGTGGTCAATTCCATGGGGCCAACTCGAGAGCTTGCCGAAGCAAGCTCCCCCAAGCACGATGGTCGGCAGACTCGAGCAACGTAGTTCTCCGCGGGTCGGGCGAGTATGAGCGGACCCTACAAAGACTGTTGTGTTAGATGCGTCGCCATTCCCGCTGATTGGAACGAAACTTCTACGGCGATGCTTTTCGCGTCAGGAAGGCCAGCACCGCGCTTTCGAACGCCTCCTTGGCCTCGATCATTGCCCAGTGCCCGCAGTTGGGGAACACGTGAAGTTCGGCGTTGGGGATCGTCCGCATCGGTATCAACGCCATGTCCAGTGGGCTGACACGGTCATCGCGCCCCAGGTCAGCAGCGTCGGGGTCGTAAGTTTGTGCATCACGGCCCAGGGCATCGGAGCATCGGATGCCTGCATCGCCGCCATCATCCGCGTGAACGCCGCCTTGCCGTACATCCGGCGGGCGGCCGCGAGCGTCTCCGGGTCGGTGGCCAGCTGCCAGCGCTCCTCGATGAGTTCGTCCGTCACCAGCGCCGGGTTGTACACCATCGATTTCAACCAGTCGATCAGCCGCTGCCGGGCGGGTTCCTCGACGAACTTCTGAAGCAGCCTGATGCCCTCGCTGGGTCCGGGGCTGAAGATGTTGCTGCCGATCCCGCCGATTGTCACCCGCCGGCCAACCTTGTCCGGGTGGATTGTGGCGAAGTTGATGCCGACTCCGCCGCCCATCGAGTTGCCGATGATGTCGACCCGCTCCAGGCCCAGTTCCTCGACGAAGGACACCACCGCGCCCTGCGCAGTGAGCACCGGGTGACCACCGAAGTCGTCGCTGACGCCGTATCCGGGGAACTCCAGGACGAGACAGCGAAAGCGCTCGGCGAAGGAGGAGAGAACACCGCGAAAATTGCGCCATCCGGTGACCCCGGGTCCCGATCCGTGCAGGAACAGCAGCGGCGTGCCTTCTCCGGCCTCGTGATTACGCAAGATGCCGTCGGGGGTTGGTATCTCACGCAGGGTCGCGTCGTAACTGAGATCGATTGATGACGCCGTCACTACACCTCCGGGTCGCAGCTGCTATCGACAACGTTGTCACACGGCCGAAGCAGGTCTCTAGCCTTGTTCCGATCAGTGCGCGAGCGGCGCAGTCTGCGTGGGAATCGATCGGCCCTCACACAAGCAGCCGTGGTTTCACTCAAATCGACGCAAGTCAACTACATTTCCTGCTGGTGTTTGAGTAGGTCAGAGTTCACGGCGACACGCCGGGACACTGCTCGACATCCGATTCGATGTGGTGCATAGGTGGTGCAAGCCATCGGAAAAACTTCAGAAATTTAGGTTGAAGTGCGCAAACACTAGTGCGCGATACTGGGATTGAACTGGACGGGAGGCCAGGTGACACACCCTGTCGGTGTCGACGGCATCTGAATTTTGACCCCGTGGCGGCAGGTCATTTCATGGGGCCAAGATGGGGCCAACGACTCAGACGAGCTGATCCGACACGTCCGATCGCAGGCCGCGCGGTCAGCCTGACCAGCGCAAACAACTCCCACGCGACCGCAAGTCCGCCTGAAAAGCGGAAGGTCAGCGGTTGATTCCGCGCCGGTGCAAGTGCGGGGGGATCCGAATGGCGCCCATAACCGGTAAACGCGACGAGGGCGGGAGCGGGATTGAATCACGCCACCAATTTGGTCGATGGCAGTCATCGTTTATTCATCGATAATGATCGAGAATCGACCGGAATCGGTAAGGTCTGGTCGGTCACGTCGGTGAGCCAAGTTCCTTGTCTAACAAGCGTTACCGGCCTCTTCCGGGAGTAAACGAGAATCCTAAATCGCGAATCCGTTGGTCGCGGGTTCGAGCCCCGCCCGCCCCGCTAGAAATCCCCATTTCAGTAAATAGCCCTGTCACGACAGCTACGCCGGGAAAGAAGAATTGATCCCGCTACCGACGCTTGGCGCGACGGTATACCCATATCACTAGAACTACGACAGCCACCAGGACGACCACCCCGACGCCGGCTGCGGCAAGGCCAGCAGCCCCGAGGGCCGTCCCGATGCCGCCGAAGAGGTGCCCGTGTGGTCTTCGGCGTCTGGTGCTAAACGCAAGTACATACGCCAGCATGACTGTCGCGGCCGATAGTCCCGTCATTGCTGATCGCTTCCCCAGCTAGCGGGGACTGTGCCCGGTTGTGGTTCGCGGATTAGTCCGCCACTTCCAAATCACCGCGAATGCCGTCAGCGCAACGCCGACGAGGCTGGTGACCAACAACGCCACATGAAGCGGCCCGCGCCCGTGCCCCACTATCAGCAGACAGACGAGCACCGCCGCAAGTAACCGCACCCAAGCGAACTGCATCGCCCCAACCTATCCAACTGACGAGCGATCCGTAGCTGACTGCGCGCTGCCCGGACTGCGGGCCCTCCTAATGGCCCGTGCTGTGGGCCAGATCGACAGGGCCTGGGGAGCGGGCCAGATCGACGGCGTATTGATTCACGAAGGTGCCCGCCGGCGGATCACCTTTGCCGCATGTTCCGTCGGATTCACCGGGACGTTTGATCCACAAGTAGGCGTCGGCGTGCGCGCCGCCGGTAGCCGCGGTAGGCGGAGTGCCGAGTGCTCGGCCACTGGGGTTGCACCAGTCGAGCTTGGAGGCGGGCGCTGGTCCGGCGCCGTTGCGCGACGTGTCGATCACATAGTGCGAACCCTTGGTGAGACCCGAGATCGCCTCGCCGTAACCGATTTCGTCCTCGGTGGTGAAGAAGTTCGCAACGTTGAGGCTGAAACCCCGCGCGCGGCCGACATCGACCTGGTTGAGCCTGGCGGCCATGTCCTCGGGGCTATGCCAGCGCACGTGACCACCGTCGACGTACACGGCCGTGGCCGGATTACGAGTCAGCGTGTCGACGGCATAGCGAATCAAGTCGTAGCGTTCTTGGCGCTGGTCAGCCGACAGGCAGTCGGCCATGGCAAGTGCATCGGGTTCGACGATGATCGCCGCCCGCGAAGCGCCCACTTGGGATGCGATGCCGTCGATCCACGCGCGGTAGTCGTCGGCCATTGCCAAGCCACCCGCAGCGAAGCTGCCACAGTCGCGATGGGGGATTCCATAAAGCGTCAGAACCGGGATGGCGCCGGCAGCCGCCGCGTCGCCGGTGTACTTCGCGACCGTGGCTGCGGAAGAGCCCGGGACGATCCAGTACGACTGCGGCGTGTTGGCGATTGCGGTCAACTCAGGACTCGGCGGATCGGCGTGCTGCGCGGCGCGCATAGCCGCCGAGGTGGGATTGACGTAAAAGGGCATGCCGGCCAACAGGTTGGCGTCATCGACCAAGCGCACGGCCGGGCCGTTAGCGACTTGAACCGGGCCGGGAAGAAAACCCACGGCGGCAACGGCCGCAACCGTGACGAAGGGGGCGATCCATCGCGCGACTGCACCAGCAGCTGAGAACATCACCTCAGGAAAGTTAGTGCATTGAGCGCCAACCGGCGACGGCAGGTGATGGCGCGCCACTCGCCGACGGCCGCCGTCCCCCTATCGATGGTTCGGCGCGAAGAACTGCCAGATGGTGTCGGTGGCGTTGAGCGCCGTCGACGGTTCCGGGATGTCGCCGACCCATTGCGCGAGCGGGCTCGGGTCACCACCGGGCCACTGGTGGCCCGCCCCCTTCACCGAGATCAATTCCACGGTGCGCCCGTCGGCGCACCCGGCCGTCTGGGTCGTCACGTCCCCGGCGGTAGTCGAGTTGGGTTGTCCGCACCCATCGATCCCACGCCACGTCCCGTTGACGGCCTCCACCGAAGGGCCGTCGACACGCGCCGTCCCGTCGCGCGAAAACGCCTTGCCCGGCCCGCCGTTGTAGGGGACTCTGTCGTCGGCGGTGCCATGTATCTGCAGCACCGATGTCGGCCGTGCTCCCGAGCAGTCGGTCAGCAGCGTGCCCGCCACGGGGGCGATCGCCGCGAACGTGTCGGTCTGACAACCCAACCGAAGCGCCATCATGGCCCCGTTCGACATACCGGTGGCATAGACGCGCGCCCGATCGATCGGCATCTCTTGCTCGATGGCGCCGACCATGGCGGTGATGAATCCGACGTCGTCGGTGTTGGTGCGCTGCGGCTCGCCACAGCAGGACCCGGCGTTCCAGGCGCGCATGAGTCCGTCGGGGTAGGCGACCAGGAAATGCCCGGCGTCGGCTTCGCTGTCCCAGTGGTAGGAGCGCTCGGCTTGCGCACCGGTTCCGAAGCCGCCGTGCAGCATCACCACCAGCGGCGCGCCGTCGCTCAGGCCTTGTGGGCGGTACAGATGGAATGTCCGGCTGACCCCGCCGACGTCGATGGTCTGTGTGGACTGCCCGACCGGAATCGACTGTGCCCCCGGTGTTCCGAGTGCGCGACCGCCACCGATGCAGCCGCCGAGCACCACGAGCAAGGCTCCGAGGAGGCAAAGGACAAGTGCCCGAAAGTAACGAGATCGCATGTCCCCATCGTGGCAGTCCGATCGATATTTGACAAGTAACTTGTCAATTGTGACGGAAGTGGCAGACTCTAAACCCATGCGAGGTGTTCAAGACGCCAAGTGGGAGCCCACGGTGCCGGCACTGGTGAATCAGGTGGCCAGGTCCGGAGCGCCCCGATTGAGGGCGGCTTTCGCGGCCGCCGGGCTCGACGGCATCCGGCCCGCGCAGGCGGTTGCGCTGGTGCCGCTGGCGGCCGGCGGTTTGCACGCGTCAGATCTGGCGGACCGGCTCATGGTCAGCCGGCAGGCGGTGGCCCAGGCGGTGGACGCACTGGAACGGCACGACTACGTGGTTCGAGCACCTCACCCCTCCGACGCCCGTGCGCGGATCATCGAGCTCACGCCGCGAGGCCGCCACGCACTGCGCGTGATGCGTTCCACCGCGCTGGATGTGGAGAAGCGTTGGCGCGATGTTCTGGGAGAACACCGATTCGGAGAGCTGCGCGAGACGTTGTTGGCGTTGCGCTCGGCTGAAGCCGGCGAGTCTCAGTAGGGAGAGGCGACGTTCGCAGTCGCCCAGGCTTTTTCAACCTCCGAGCCGCCCGGGGGAGGCACCAGCCCATTGATCATCCAGAGGTCCTCGCTGGTTTCGTCTGCGTGGAACTCCCAGTGCAGTCCCTCATGCCTTTCCATGTGGGGGCGCAGGATGCGCCTGATCCAGCGGGTGATCTGTTCTCGGCTTTCCTTATCGCTGCCGCGCCGGGCGATGTGGTCGATGACGATGCGAACCCCCACCTGGACCCGTTCCCCTCCGACATAGAAATCCTCGGGTCGCGTCTCGTTGAAGATCGTGACCACGTAGAACCGTGGCAACCCGATCTGCTCGTAGTGATCGGTGATCCGCGATGCGAGCTGGTGTTTCTCCTCCCCGCTGAAGATGCCGGGCGTGTAATGAATCGTCCACAGTGGCATGACAGTTCAGTGCTCCTCGGTCGCCGTGATCAGTGGGCCAATGCGAAGGTCAGGCGCTCCACCGGACCGGACAGCGCAGCCTTGGCGTTGATGGTGATGTCATCGGTGAGCACCTCCACGGCACCGTCTTCGAGCCCGTCGACGATGCTTTTGGCGACGTCGGCTGGGGTCATCTTCGGTATCGGCATGGCTGAGACCATGTCGGTGTCGATGAACCCCGCGTGCACACCCACGACCTGGGTGTTCTGCCGCTCCAACTCGGCACGAAGGGAATTTGTGACCGACCATATCGCCGCCTTGGAAGCGCCGTAGGCGCCAGCGCCACCCAGCCAGGACAGCACCGAATGCAGATTGACGATCGCGCCGCCGCCGTTGGCGGCCAGGATCGGCGCGAACGCGCGCGCTACCCGCAGCGGTCCGAACACGTTGACGTCGAACGTCTCGGTGAGATGCTCGAAGCTCCCGGTCAGTAGCGACTCCGGCAGCAGTACGCCCGCGTTGTTGAACACGATTTCGGCGTCGGTTGCGATCTCCGCCAGCGCGGCAACCGAATCCGTGGAGCGCACCTCGAGCTCGTGGGTGACCACTTCCTCGCGGTCATCGCGGTAGGCCGCCCGGGCCGTCGAGTACACCTTGCGCGCCCCCCGCGCCAGCACCTCGTCGACGAGGGACGCGCCCAATCCTCGCCTTCCGCCGGTCACCACGACCACCTTGCCTGCTACTGCGACCATCTCTGCTTCCTCCATGCATGCTGGATAACGATTACGTTAGTAAGATACAATCACTAGCTGAGTAATGCAAGCGTTAGTTACAATGGGGATGTGGCGATGGAGTTTGAGGGGCGGCTGCGCGACCGGCATCAGTGGACGGTTGGCGATGCATGTTCGGTGTCGAGGGTGCTCGACCTATTGAGCACCAAGACGGCGTTTCTGGTTGTTCGTGAATGCTTCTACGGCACAACGCGGTTTGAGGACTTCATGGAGCGGATTGGAACCTCGGCACCCGCCGTATCGCGTGCGCTCAAACAATTGGAGGCGGCGCAAATCGTCGCAAGGGTGCCCTATCAGGAGCCGGGGAAGCGCGTCCACGATGAGTACCGGCTGACCGAGGCGGGTGAGGATCTGCTTCCGGTATTTCTGTCGCTCATCCAGTGGGGCGACAAGTACCTGCAAAATGGCCAGGGTCCACTGTCGTTCGTCGATGCCGACACTGGCCGGACGGTGAGCGTCCGCGTCACCGCCGACATCGATGACCGTGCGACGCGGTCCGACGATATCGAGATACGGTTCAACCCGCAGTCGCGTCACCGATCGTCATCGCGAATGGCCCGGAATTAGGGCGTAGGCAAGCGTCAGTCAGACCGGTCCGACGCCGCGGAGAGCTACCACTGCGACGTCGATGAGGACACAAAGGTGACATCAGAGCCTGCTCAGCTTGCTAATCGTTTGAATTTCACTGTCCCGGTACGGCCGGCCATCGGGTTGGAGCAGGTCTGCAAACCAGAGCTTCGGAGCCGTCGAGTACGGGTGATCCCAGGAGTCCCATGGAAAGTAGGTCTGGGTCTTACCGGCGACCAACCCCCAATTGATCGCACCAACGTTGTGCCGCTTGGCAACTGGCAGAACCCCGTCAACCGTGCTGCCCAGCGACCGTGCAAGGTACTCGGTGCAGAGGATCGGCCGCCCCAACGTGGACAGTTCGGTGATCCGGGCCTCGAAGGCCGCTGGTTTGTCATAGCAGTGGAAGGTGATCACGTCGGAGTTATCCAGTTGGATGTCAGCGATCTCGCTACGCCCCAGGGGATCTCCCCACGCGCCGTCCCACACGCCACTCGTTAGCGGTTGACTCGGATCAACCGAACGTGCCCACCCGAACACCAGCGAGAGCAGGTCGGCGACGCGGTCCAGCTTGTCTTTCCTCTCGACCTTGCGATACTCGCGGGCTGGATTGTCGGGCTCATTCCACAGGTCCCAACCCAACACGCGGTCATCCGTGCGGAATTGGGTCAGCACTCCCGTGACATAGTCGAGCAGAGTGCGACGGTAGTCGAGGTTATCGAGGTGTTCAGCACCTGGGCTTTGCACCCAACCCGAGTTATGGATACCCGGCTTCGGCGCACGCTGCCGTCCCGGTTTGGGGAATGGATCCCAACATGAGTCGAACAAGACGAAGAGTGGTTTGATGCGGTGGCGCGCGGCAATGTCGACAAACTGCGCCAAGCGGCTTTGGAAGCCTCGATGGTCTTGGGCCCAGAGCTGATCATGGAGGAAGACCCGCACCGTGTTGAGCCCGTGTAACTGCGCCCAGCCGAGCTCGGTATCGATGCGCCGGGGGTCGAAGGTGTCGGCCTGAAACATCTCGAGCTGGTTGATGGCGTTTGAGGTGATGTAGTTGGCGCCGACTCGCCAACCTTGGGCCTGATACCAGCGGTTGGCCCGATCAGGCGACCATCGGCTTTGCTCCGCGACGGCGCGGGGTACCTGGGTGAGCGCAGGGCCTGCCGCCACCAGCAGGGGTAGCTTCAGCACCGTTCGACGCCTCACGCAGTGACGATAATTCCTCGGTGACGTAGGAGGCTAGAAATCACCTTGCGCGCCACCGACAACTCTGGAGCTACCCAAACTGCAGATCATGTTGGGACCGTTCCCGACGGCGCCACCGGCTGGCACACGGTGGACTTCACCGTGTCGGAGCGGTGAAGCACTATTTCGACGACAGTCGCCGCCAGCTGAATACCGCAATCACGATGCCGACCAGCATCGTGATGGGACCAATAAGGGACCAGGTCGCAGTGTTGGTCATCGGGCTGCCAAGAAGCACTCCGAATCCCTGGAGCGCCCAGATCAGACCGAACACTGCGACCATCAATCCGACCGCGAATGCAACGACGAAAGCCCTTCTCATATAGGGATCCTACGCGCCGGAGAGGGGAAGCGCCTTGACTGATCCGCCTTTCACGTTCGTGATGCCCGGGCTAGACCTGGGCCATGCCGCCATCGACGCTCAGTTCGGCGCCGGCCACAAAGCTGCTGTCGTCGGACGCCAAAAACAAAGCGGCGGCGGCGATCTCTTCCGGGCGGCCCAAACGGTGGAGCGGTACTGCAGCGACGAACTGGGCCTTGATTTCGTCGGCGGCCTCCTCCGAGTCGGCTTGACCGTTGAACATGGGGGTCTCGATTGGTCCCGGGCTCAAGGTGTTGAACCGGATGCCGCGGTCGCCGAACTCTTTCGTCCAGGTGCGGGTGTAGGAACGCAGTGCGGCTTTGGTGGCGCTGTAGGTGCTGTAGCCGTTCACGCCCACGTACCCCGCGATCGAGCCCAGCAGAATGACCGAGCCGCCGTTGCGGATCAGCGGCAGCGCTTTTTGCACCGTGAACAGCGTTGCGCGGGCGTTGACGGCGAAGGTGGCATCGAAATTCGCCTCGGTGATCCTTCCGAGCTCTTCGGGCTCCACCCGGCCTGAACTGATCATCAGGATGTCCAGCCCGCCCTGTTGGTCGCTGACCGTCGCGAACAGCCGGTCCAAGTCGGCGCCGCGGGTGACATCACCTGCGACGGTGGTCAGGCCCTCGCCGATCAACGCTTTGGCCTTATCCAGCTCGCTTTGACGCCGGCCCATGATGAACACGTGAGCGCCTTCGTTGACGAACCTCTGCGCGGTCGCCAGACCGATACCGCTGCTGCCGCCTGTGATTACGGCGACCTTGCCATTCAATCGTGACATCGGTGGATCCTCCAAATTCATGGTGAGTGCTGGACGGGCAGGTTGCGTCACGCCCGGGTAGGGAAGGTGTTGCCGAACATCGGCAGCCCGCTTTGAGACTCCCCGGCGGTGCATTCGTCTTGAATGACGTCCCAGTGTTCGGCGAGCACGCCGTCTTCGATTCGTACGATGTCTGCCACGATCCAGTGGGCGGGTTGGCCGACGTTGGAGAATCGACCGTGCAACATCACGTAGTCGCCGTCGGCGGTGACCAACCCATTCTCGTAGCGCATGTCGGGCGATGAGGCCTTGACAAGCTCGAACAGACCCTCGCGTCCCGGTGGGATGTGTGCGCTGTGCTGAATGTAATCAGCTGACCAGAATTGTTGGGCAGCAGCGTAATCCCGTTTGTTGAACAGGGTCTCGAACGCCTCCAGCACCAGCGCCTTGTTGCGCTGCTCGGTCTCAGTCATGGCTTTTCCCTCTGTGATGGGTGGCACGGGCTCGTCGGGTGTCGAAGCTGATCGCCAATACCGAGATCGTCATGACGGGCTGTCCGGATTGTGGTGGGTTACTGGGCCCATGCGGCCGCCGTCGACGGGCACGTTGACGCCGGTGATGTAGGAGGCCCGCGGGGACGCCAAAAATCCGATGACCTCAGCGACCTCGGACGGTTCGGCGGCTCGGCCCAGCACGGTGGTCTCGCCCAGGGCGTCGAACAGGTCCCGTTCGGCCGCGTTGGTGTAAACGGGTCCGGGTGAGATCGCGTTGACCCGCACGCCGGCGGGTCCGTATTCGGTCGCCCAGGATCGGGCGAAGGAGGCCACAGCCGCTTTGGTGGCGCCGTAGGCGGCGGTGTTGGGCTGACCGACGATCCCGGCCCTGCTGGCGATGTTGATGATCACACCGTCCCCGCGGGCCGCCATTTTCGGAGCCAGCACCGACACCAGCAGATACGGGGCTTGCACATTGGCGGCGAACAACTGATCCAGCGTGTCGACGGGCAGCTTTGCCGATGGGCCGAACCAGGCGAATCCGGCGTTGTTGACCAAGATGTCGACGTCGCCAACCTCCTCGGCCAGCCGCAGCGCCTCCGTCGGTTCGGTCAAGTCTGCACTCACGAATCGAGCCGTGCCACCGATGTATTCGATCTCGGCGACGACCGCCGCGCCCCGGTTGGCGTCACGACCGTGCACGATCACCGTGGCGCCTTGCACGGCAAGCCGCAATGCCGCCGCCTGACCGATTCCCGACGTCGCGCCAGTCACTAGTGCGACCTTGCCTTCCAGATCCCGAACCGCGGTGGGGCTTGCCATAACCACTCCTGGAGTCTTTGTACTGAGCTGTCTGATCTGCTACGGATGAATTTAGACCGATCGGTCTGAACATGCAAGGTCGCCACTGCGCGCGTTCTTGTGAGCTGCATCATTGACGCGACTGTTGACGCGCAGGATTCGGGCCATCGGGACACCGCGTGCCGCTGAAGCGTACCGAGATTCGAGAGGTCGGACCGAGCGGGCCGGACAAGCTGGGTTTGAGGTCCCTTTTCGGAACAAGTCGTCTGCGGGAGGTCGTAGAAGCCAGTTTCAGACAAGTCTGTCTGATACACTGGCCGCGTGCCGGAGCAAGCAGCGAAACGGCCGTCCCCGCGGGAACGGCTGCTCGCAGCCTGTGATGAGCTGTTCTACCGCGACGGGGTGAACTCCACAGGAATTGACGCCGTCATCGAGAAGGCGGGCGTGGCCAAAGGTTCGCTGTACTACATCTTCGGCGGCAAGGACGAACTGGTTGCTGCGTACCTGCGTGGGCGCATGGAGAGATGGCGGCAGCTCGTGGAGGCGGCGCAGGCCGGCGTCGACGACCCGGACGCGAAGATCCTGGCGGTTTTCGATGCGATCGCCGACTATGTGTCGCTTCCCGACTATCGGGGCTGCCCGTTCCACAACGCTGCTGCCGAAGCACCGACAGGCGAGGCCCAGCAGCTGGCGCTTAAGGAGTATCGCAACTGGTTGTGCCGTTCGTTTGGTCAACTGGCCGCTGAGACGGGCGTATCCGACTCCGAAGCGCTGGCCGAGGCGCTTATCGTCCTGTATCACGGGGCGCTGGCCACCACCGGCACAGACGAGCCCGCGCGCACCTCGGCAATGACGGCCAAACGCATCGCCCGGCTCACGCTGGCAGCCGCGCGAGCCTCCAGCTCGGCCTGACCGAGCGCAGATGTTAGTTTTCGGGCCTGCATCCGAATAAGGAGATTGCACATGACCGTGTCCGCCCAATCCTCTTCATCGGGACCGACGATTCCCGAGTCACAGACTCCTGATCGGGACTATCCCCAGATGGTGGGGAAGCGAGGCCTTGTCGAGCCGGCCCCCCGGCGAGTGCGCGGTTACTTCGACGGCACACCCGTGTTCGACACGATCCGCGCCCATTACGTCTGGGAGATTGCCTACTACCCGCAGTATTACATTCCTGTAGCCGATGTCCGTATGGAGCATCTGCAGGACGAAGACCATGTTCAGAAACTGCAGCTCGGTTCTTCGCGGCTGTTTTCATTGAATTCGGCTGAGCGCGTGCAGAAGTCGGCCGCGCGGCTGTACGACTCCGGTCCAGTCGCAGGCAGCATCCGGTTCGAATGGGACGCACTCGACTGGTTCGAGGAGGACGAACCGATTATCGGTCATCCCCGCAATCCCTATGTCCGGGTCGACGCGCTGCGCTCTCACCGCCATATCAGGGTCGAACTCGACGGTGTGGTGCTGGCCGAGACACACAGCCCGGTCCTGCTTTTCGAGACAGGGCTGCCGACTCGCTACTACATCGACCGCACCGACGTCGCGTTCTCGCACTTGGAGACAAGCGAAACCCAAACCATATGTCCGTACAAAGGAATCACCTCGCAGTACTGGAGTGTCCGAGTTGGTGAGACGGTCTATCCGGACCTCGCGTGGACGTACGACTACCCGCTGCGCGATGTCGCGCCGATCGCCGGCATGATTGCTTTCTATAACGAGAAGCTCGACATCTTTGTCGACGGCACCTCGTTGTCGCGGCCTCTTACGCATTTCACCTAGAGGCAGAGTCATCCGAGCGTGCGTAGTCGATCTCCGAATATTCTCGGCTATGCGCATTAGATTGGGGTCGTTGCGATTTCGATGACGGCGCAGGTGAGTTCGTCGGAAATGTCGGCCTGAGCACCACGCGCCCAAGTCCTACGCCGACCACCCAGTCAGTCGGGGCGTGGCTACAGCCCGAAAATGTTTTTTATCGATCAATCCACATTTCAGTGCCATCGCCAAGAGTCGCGACGCCGTGATCACGCCGTGCAGCTTGCCTTGCTTCATCACGGCTATCAGGGGACTTCGCAGCCTCCCCATGATTGTGGCTACTTCGATGATTGTGTCGTCTGCGTCGGCGGCGAGCAGCGTGCACTGGTGCTGCGGCAGCAGCTCGCGAATCGTCTTGCCGCGCAGCTTCTCCGCAGCCCGGTCAGCTATCGACTCCGCGAGCACGCGGGCCAGCAGGGGATCGTCCTGCACGTAACTGGGCACGATGAAGCGCACGACTTGTGAGGCGGGCAGCACCGCGTACAGCTGTCCGTCCACAGTTAGTACGACGATTCCGGGCAGGCCTGCGTTCGGCAACCAACCGCGCGGCTTCCAGGGCAGACGAATCGACGTCCACCACCGGGAATTCCTCGTCGATCTCCGCTGCCCTCACGACGACCCTCCGTGTTCGCTAGATCGCCCGCGGATCGGGCACGCTGGCACCGACCGGGGTAGGGGCCGTTCGCGGTATCGCGAAACGGCTATCAGGCGCGGCCTCATAGCGGCAGCGAGCGAACGAAGGGTTAACACCAATTGAGCGTGCGCCGGCTTAGCTACCCAGACGCGAGCGCTAGCGGTCTCTTGACAGTCCGGTCCAGACCCTTAACGAGAAACTTACGGCCAGGAAACGAACGGCGCGCTGCCGCGGTCGGCGTTGAGGGAGCTCCGGCGGGCCGGCCGACCTGCGACCAAAGGCGATCAGGTGACGGGTACGTTCGGTGTCCTCGGTGAGGTCATGCATCCGGGCGGCGAGTAAGTCCTGCCATTCGACGTGACCTTCGTCGGCCCCGTCTGCTGACACCACCCGCAGCGGGCGGCCGCCGCCTTCGGCGAGGACATTCGCGGCATGTCGCAAGGTGTCGCGGGTGCTGACGGTGCCGCCCACCGGAACGTTCGAGCGGCTCGGGCCGCATCACGTCGGCGACGAAGAAGGTTTCCAGCGGGTCGGTGGTGTAGTCGCGAGTCACATGGAGTCCGCGCCGCGCGATCTTCTCGGTCAGGACCGATCGGTCGAGCAGCAGCACCGATACGGCATAGGCCGTGACCGCGGCAATGATGAGAGGAAACAGCGTCGGCCAGGCGTGCGTCAGTTCAAGGGTGAATACGATTCCGGTCAGCGGCGAGCCCAGGACGCCGCCGACCACGGCGGCCAAGCCCAGGATCGCCCAGAATCCCGGAAATACATGCGGAAGTCCAAGTCCGACAAGGGCTCCGAGCGCGCCGCCGATCATGAACACCGGCGCGAGCACGCCGCCAGAGGTACCCGAGCCCAGCGACAGCGACCAGATCAGAGTCTTCACGATAAGGATGCCGACAATCAGCTCCAGGCCGGCCTGGCCGGTGAGCAGCGCGTTGATCACGTCGTAGCCGACGCCCAGAGCTCGGGGCTGGATCAGCCCGCCCACGCCGATGATGACACCGCCGATTGCCGGCCACCACATCCAGTGGAACGGCAGCCGCGCGAACATATCTTCGGCGAAGTACACCAGCCGCGTCGCGGCGACCGCGACCGCGGCGCCGCACAGGCCGATGACGAGGGCCAACAGGTCGACGTTCCAACGGATTTCGGTGACGTCGGTGACGACCGGAAAGATCGGGCCGGTCCCGAGGATGAATCCGCGCACGACGGTCGCGACGACGACTGCGGCCGTGACCGGAACCAGGCTGCGAGGTCGCCACTCGAACAGCAGCAGCTCGACGGCCAGCAGGATGGATGCCAGCGGAGCGTTGAAGGTCGCCGCCATGCCGCCGGCGGCGCCGGCAACGAGCAGGGTCTTGCGTTCGTCCGCGGTCAGGTGCAGGTGTTGGGCGAGGATCGAGCCGAGCGCGCCGCCGGTCATGATGATCGGCCCCTCAGCGCCGAACGGGCCGCCGGTGCCGATGCTGATCGCCGCCGAGACGGGCTTGAGGACGGCAACGTTGGGTTCGATGCGGCTGCCGTCGGGTGAGAATGGCCTCGATCGCCTCGGGCATGCCGTGACCGCGAATCTTGTCCGAGCCGAACCGCGCCATCACGCCGACGACCAGGCCGCCGGCGACGGGGGCGCCCAGGATCAGCCACCATGGATGATGCCCCGCTCCCGGCGCCACCAGCGCGGTCGGCCCATCGTTGGTAGAAGACGAGGTTGGTGACCAGCCCGATCAACTGGAGTCAGGCACCATGCCGCGGCCGCCGACAGCGCACCCACGGGTACCGCGATCGCCGTCGTCATCAACATGCGTCGATCGACGACGAAATCCGCTAGGCGTCCGCTGACGACTGTCATGGCTGGTATTGCACCATGCAAATCCTGGACACTTGCTGTGAGGTGTGACCGGCGTAGCGGGCATCAAGCGATGGGCTCGGGCGGTCCACCTTGGTCGGCACCGCCGAGCAGATCGAGTTGCATCCATGCGACGTCGTGCCAGCCGTCGTGTTTCCATTCGACGCGCCGGTATAGGCCTACTTCCTGAAATCCGAAGGATCGATGGAATCCGTTGCTGGCCTCGTTCGGTTGGGTGATGCCGGCGAAGGCTTGCCGATAGCCACGCTCGGTGAGCCGGCGCAGCAGTGGCGTGTAGAGCTCTCGGCCGCCACCGGTGCGGTGCTGGTCGACGTGCAGATAGATTCCCGTCTCGGTCGTCCATTGGAAGGTCGCCAGGCGCTTGAGCGGCTGCCCGTAGGCGAAGCCGACGATCCGATCAGCGCGTTCCAGGACTAGCCATTCATGGGTGGCGCGCAGTCCAGCGATACGCGAGGCCATCTCGTCGACGGTCGGGACGTCGATTTCCCAACTGATTGCGGTGTTCTCGACGTAGGGCCGGTAAATCGCCACGCACGCAGCCGCATCCTGCGGGGAAGCCGGACGCACAACGCTGCCGATCGGTTGCATGCCAGTAGTCTTCCAGCCGTTTCAGGAGCCCGGATCGTCAGCGGCAAAGAGTCCGCCGTGGTGTGACGAATGGATGACCAGATGGGGGTGGGCGTCGTGGCGGTCGCGGCACATGGCGCGACGTCGCAGGGTATCGGCTCAGCAGGAACAGTCAGCTTGGTGGTGACGACGGCGCCGACGAGCCGCGACGATGAAGAACAACACTGCGGAAACGTGCAGCAGCCGTTCGAAGCCAGCATCGCTGAGCGTGCTGGCGGCGATCAGTCCGACACAAGCTGTCGCGATCAGCGCCGAAAGCCGGCCGACAGCGTTTTGGACGTATTTTCAAGCGCTATCCAGCCGCCTCGCCAAATAGCAGCGAAAATAACGCACACCGCAACAATTTAGGACGCAGCACCAGTATGTGTTTCATCCTCGATTGGGCGCCGTCCCGTTGTTCGTTGCGCTTGAACAACGGAAGGCGCCCGCGCGCGGCATGAGCGCCTAGCCAACCGCCCCTTAGTCCCGCAGTGGGAACTAAGAGACGTAATCGTAAGGAAAGAGCGGTTTTTCGGCTCTACCGGCCGCCGCCGCCACCGCGCGGCCGCCACCGCCACCGTTGCGACCGCCGCCCCCACCAGCGCGGCCGCCACCGCCGCCAGATGCGGCCGCCGCCGCCGCCAATGATCATTTTCGCGCTGCTGGTCTCAGTCATGATCGACAATTTATCGCCGAATCAGCTGCGGCGGCAATTCTTTTTGAGGTGAACAAACACTATCTCGTTGTATGAATGAGAAGCGCCGATTCTGTTTAACAAACGGGGCGGGTTCACCGTTCAGTTGTCGCTGCCGTATGGCGGCCCGAGGAAGCGTTGCAGCATGGCGCGTTGGACGGCGGGATCTTTGACGGGCCAGCACCACAGCGCCAGGAAGACCCGGATGAGCCATTGCGCGGCGAGTGGGTCATCGTTTTCCAGGCCGAGCATTTCGGCGGCGAATCCGGTAACGGCGGATGAGCTGGTGATCCATTCGCTGATGGGAGTCGCGTGCATCGACTGCATCAAGTGGGCCAGCGGATCCGATTGCAGACCCTGCAGGGCGACGATGGTGGCCGTCACCACCCGGTCGGGGCCCCTGAGGTCCCTAATGGCTTGACGCGCCGTGTCGACGATGCGCTCCGCTTGGATAGCGACGACGGCGTCGCGGATGGCGGCTTTGCCGCCGGCGTGACGGTAAATCGTCGCGGGCGAGCAGTGCACCTGCGCGGCCAAGTCCTCGATGGTGAAGGCATCGTATCCTCGGCGGGCAATCAGGTCGGCGGCCGCGGCGTAGATCCGTTCCGCGGCTTCGCTTCGGCGATCCCGTCCCACCAGCCAGTCGTGGCGTGGCATCCCACTGAGCTCCCTCGGTCGCAGCCCGCTGAAATGGTTCTCTCATGCTGAGAATTTTTGACTAATTTTTCTCACAGTAAAGCCCAGGTGGCACCGTGCAGGCAATTCCGTCCGCAGTCGGCTCGGGCGGGAACCGTTCCTCAACTTTGCCGTGCCCCGTTGACTGCGACCCCGGCGGCATTCAGCCTGAATCCATGACGGTCGTGGATGATCCGACCCAGTTCTTCAGCGCCGCAGCGCTACAGGATCCGTATCCGCTGTATGACCGCATGCGCGCCGAAGCGCCCGTGCACCGCATCGGTGACTCGGCGTTCTACGCCGTGTGCGGTTGGAGTGCGGTGCTGGAGGCGCTCGATCGAGTGGATGATTTTTCGTCGAACCTCACCGCGACCATGGTGTTTCACGAGGACGGCACGGTCACCCCGTTCGACATGTTTCCGGCCGGAGACCCTGCTCACGCCTTGGCCACCGCGGATGATCCGGTGCACGCGAGGCACCGAAAAATCTTGCTGCCGCACCTGTCGGCCAGGCGCGTGCAGATCATCGAAGACTTTGCCGCTGCCACCGCCGACCGGTTGTGGGAGGAGAATCTGCATGACGGGCAGATCGAGTGGATGAGCGCCATGGCCAACCGGTTGCCCATGATGGTGGTCGCTCGGCTGCTCGGCCTACCCGACGACGACGTCGACAAGCTGATCCGGCTCGGTTACGCCGCCACCACGCTGCTGGACGGGATCGTCACCCCCGACCAACTCCAAGCGGCCGGAATGGCAGCGATGGAACTGTCCGGCTATGTCTTGGAGCACTTCGAAAACGCAAGCGCCAGCGACGAACACGGTCTGATCGCCGATATGGCCGCGCGGTACGCATCGGGTGAGCTAGACGAAACCCCGGCAATGGGAATGATGATCACCCTGTTCAGCGCCGCCGGCGAGTCGACGGCGTCGCTTTTGGGCAGTGCGGCAGGGATTCTTGCCGAACGCCCCGCAGATCCAACAGCAGCTCCGTGAGAATCCCGAACTGCTAGGCGCTTTCATCGAAGAGACGTTGCGGTTCGAATCGCCGTTTCGCGGCCACTACCGGCATGTCTGGCGTGACACCACCCTGGGCGGCGTCGAGGTGCCCGCCGATTCTCATCTGTTGCTGATGTGGGGAGCCGCCAACCGCGATCCGGAGCACTTCGAGGCGCCAAACGAATTCCGCCTCGACCGCACCGGCGCCAAAGATCACCTGACGTTCGGCAAGGGCGTGCACTTCTGTGTAGGGGCCGCGTTGGCCCGCCTGGAAGCCCGAATCGTGTTGGGCACGCTGCTGGAGCGCACGAGCTGGATCGACGCCGCCGAGGTCGGGGACTGGCTACCCAGCATCCTGGTCCGGCGTCGAGAGCGTCTGCAGCTCGCGGTCCGCTGACTGATCGACTCAAGACGGACGCGATTGCTCGAGATAGGTTGCCAGAGCGTTGGTTAGCCCTCGCCGGGCTTCATCGAGGTCGGCATACGAGCCCAGCTGGCGCTCGGAGACCAGCCCACGCATCGCCCCGGGAATCAGCGCGGCCACTTCGCGGACCCGCTGCGGATCGACGCCAAGATCGGCGAAGGCATTCTGGCAGGTTTCCTGCCAGCTCTTACCCCAGGAGAACAGTTCGGCAGCGGTGCGCGGATAGAGGCGTTCCAGCTCGAGGTGGTCGCGGGGGAGTGCGGCCCGCAGATTTTCGATCGCGCGGGAATCGTCGGACGCCAGACCGTGATAGAGGGTGTCGATGATCGCGCCAACACGCTCACGCAGCGGTGCGTCCGGTTTGACACTGGCCCATGCCGACAACGTCGCATCACGGCGCTCGGCGGTGCGGTGCAACACGGCTGCCCAGAACCCGTCCACGTCGCCGAACTGATACTGCACCGCGCCCCAGGTGGCGCCGCTCTCCTTGGCGATGCGACTGGCCGACACCGCGCCCGGATCGCCCGAGGCCAACGAGCGCACCGCGGCGTCCAGCATCGCTTCGCGGGTGGCCAGGCCGCGCTTGTTACTGCGCCGTTGATGCACCTGCGCCGGAGTCATGCACTGGATGGTAGCCGCTTTGCGAGATTTTCATAGTGACCCACTATGAATTTCTGTCGAGCCGCTAACATTCCTGGCGTCGCCCTGAACCGGCAGGAAGGACGCGCTGACATGGCCAAACCGCCGCTGTCGATGAAACCGACCGGCTGGTTCCAAGTTGCCTGGTCCGACGAGATCGGCATCGGCGACGTCCACACGATGAAGTACTTCGACCAGGAGATGGTCGCCTGGCGGGCCGAGTCCGGTCAGCTCACCGTGATGAACGCCTACTGCGAACATCTCGGCGCACACCTCGGTTTCGGCGGCAAGGTCGTCGGCGAGGTCTTGCAGTGTCCGTTTCACGGCTGGCAGTGGAGCCAGCAGGGCCGCAACGTCTGCATCCCCTACCAGGACCGCCCCAATCGTGGCCGGCGCATCCGCACCTATCCGGTCGTCGAGCGCAACGAGTCGGTCTACATCTGGCACGACATCGCAGGGTCGTGAACCGTACTTCGAGGCGCCGGACATCTTCGCCGGATTCAACGACGGCAGCAGCTCCGACGACTACTACCCGCAGCAGCGGCTGTATCGGGAACGCCTGGAAATGCATCCGCAGTACGTGCTCGAAAACGGTGTGGACTTCGCACATTTCAAGTACGTGCACAACACCCCGATCGTGCCGATCTTCACCCGCCACGACTTCGACGAACCGGTGTCCTTTGTCGACTTCACCATCACCTTCGAAGGTGACGACAACCAGAAGATCGAGGACATCGACAGCCGGGTCGAGGCCATCAACGGTGGCCTGGGAATCGCGGTGACCAAGAGTTGGGGCATGGTCGACAACCGCACCATCTCCGCGATCACCCCGGTCGACGAGTCCACCTCCGACGTCCGGTTCATGGTCTACATCGGCCGAACGCCTGGCAAGGACCCGGCCCGAGCCGAGCGCAAGGCACAGGAGTTCGGGCAGGAAGTGATCCGCCAGTTCGAGCAGGACGTCCACATCTGGGGGCACCAGCGCTACTCGGATCCACCCGCGCTGGCCACCGCCGAATACGAGGGGTTCACCGCAATTCGCAAGTGGGCCAGGCAGTTCTATCCCGACGGCATCGGTGGCAGCGCCGCCGAAGGTCTACGCCGCGCATCCCAGAAAGGCGCAACCGAATGAACGCACCCGCGACACCGATTCGCGTGTTTCAGGTAGCCACCGGAAACGTCGGTTCGGAAATGATCAAGCGGATCGCGGCACGGCCCGATCTAGAACTCGTTGGCGTGCACTGCTACTCGCCGGAGAAGATCGGCAAGGACACCGGAGAGCTGGTTGGCCTGGCTCCCAACGGAGTGCAAGGCGACCGGCAGCATCGAGGAGATCATCGCGGCCAAGCCGGACGTCCTCACCTTCCACGGCGTGTTCCCCGACGAGGACCTCTACGTCAAAGTGCTCGAGGCGGGAATCAACATCGTCACCACCGCGGACTGGATCACCGGGTGGCACCGCGACAAGAATCACCCGCATCCGTCGGGCAAGCCGGTGACCCAGCTGCTGGCCGAGGCGTGCGAAAAGGGCGGCGCCACGTTCTACGGCACCGGAATGAACCCGGGGCTGAATCAGATTCTGGGCGTGGTGTGTTCGGCTGACGTCGCCGAAATCGAGAACGTCACCACCATCGAGTCGGTGGATGTGTCGTGCCATCATTCCAAGGACACCTGGATCGAGGTCGGGTACGGCCTGCCGGTGGATGATCCGGAAATCCCGGCAAAGCTCGAGAAGTACACCCGCGTCTTCGCGGACAGCGTGCTGATGATGGCCGACTGCTTCGATGTGGCGCTCGATGAAGTGAAGTTCAGCTATGAGCTGGGCGCCTGCACCAAGGACGTGGACCTGGGCTGGTACACGCTGCCCAAGGGTTCGCTCGGCGGTAACTACATCAAATATCAGGGCATGGTGGACGGCGTGCCGCGGGTCGAGACGCATCTGGAGTGGCAGATGACCCCGCACACCGATCCGAACTGGAACATCAAAGGCTGCTACATCACCCAAATCACCGGCGACCCGTGCGTCTACAACAAGCACATGATCTTCCCCAAGCCCGGCGTGGACCTGTCCAATCCGGAGAACTTCGCCTCCATCGGCATGACCGTCACCGGCATGCCCGCACTCAGCGCGATCAAATCGGTGGTGACGGCGCGGCCAGGACTGATCACCAGCGCCGACCTGCCGCTGCGTGGGTTCGCGGGGCGTTTCAAGCGGTAGCCCTCGACACCTGCCGCCGGCAGTCGCCGGTGGTGCGCGGATATTCCGGCAGTGCCAGACTAGGGGCCAGTGCTGTGGCCTCGAATACGACAGGGAAGCTGATAGACGAACTGTTGAGTTGGGTAGACAACATGGCTATGACGTGGGAATGGCCGTGGCAGCAGCGCCACGGCGCGACGAGACCGGCCGCATGACCGCCATCGATCCGTCAGAGGACCATCCCGAGGCAATCACGCTTGGCCTGCACGACGCGTCCCCGCCGCACATGGTGGACGCGATGGCCAAAGATGTCGAGCTCGAATTGGGTTGGGGCAAATTAATTTTCGGCCAGACCTTCGCCGATGCCGCCACGCTGACCGAGGCGCTGCGACGAGAAGTGGCCGGGCGCCGCGATATCTGTATTTACGCGCGCGAGTCTCACGTGGTGGTCGCCGGAGCTCCGACCGAGCTTTTCATCGATCCCAGCCACACCTATCGGTTGCGCTTCACCGATGACGAAAGCCAGGAAAGCCTGGCTCCGCCGCCGATCGGTGTGACAGTGCGGACGCTGAACGACCCGGCCGACGCCGACGCCATGAACCGCGTGTTTGTGCGCTGCGGAATGGTTCCGTCACCGGTCGAGACGATCTGGGACAACCACCTGCATGCCGACTCGGTGACCTACCTGATCGCGGTGCGTGACAATGACAACGCCGTGGTGGGCACCGTGACCGGTGTTGACCATGAAGTGCTCTTCGACGACCCGGAGCACGGGTCCAGCTTGTGGACCCTGGCGGTCGACCCCGCCGCCGCAGTTCCCGGAATCGGGGAAGCGCTGACCCGGGCGCTGGCCGAGCACTTCCGCTGTGCGGGCCGGGCCTACCTTGACCTTTCCGTCGCGCACGACAACGCCGCGGCCATCGGCCTCTACGAAAAGCTGGGCTTTCGCCGCGTTCCGGTGCTGGCGATCAAACGCAAGAACGCGATCAACGAGCCGCTGTTCGCCCCGCCTCCGGAGACGGTCGACGACCTCAATCCTTACGCGCGGATCATCGCCGACGAGGCGATGCGCCGCGGTATCTGGGTCGAGGTTCTCGATGCCGGGGCCGGTGAGATGCGACTGAGCCACGGTGGCCGCACCGTGATCACCCGTGAATCGTTGTCCGAGTTCACCTCCGCGATCGCCATGTGCCGGTGCGACGACAAACGCTTGACCCGGCGCCTGGTCTCCGAGGCCGGCATCGTTGTGCCTCGTGCCCGCTTGGCGACCATGGACGACGCCGACTTTGCGTTCCTCAAGGAAGTCGGGGAGGTCGTCGTCAAACCAACCCGCGGTGAGCAGGGCAAGGGCATCACCGTGGGCGTTGTCGCGGACCACGGTCCCGACGAGCTCGCCGCCGCCGTGGCACGCGCGCGCGAGCAACATCCGGACGTACTCATCGAGCAGCGGATCGCGGGCAGCGACCTCCGGTTGGTGGTGATCGACGGTCGGGTAGTGGCGGCCGCGCTCCGGCTGCCGCCGGAGATCATCGGCACCGGTGAGCACACCGTGCGGGACTTGATCGCGGCCGAAAGCCGGCGCCGCTCAGCTGCCACCGGTGGTGAGTCACGCATCCCACTCGACGAGGTCACCGAGGCGACGGTCGCGGAGGCCGGCTGGATGTTGGACGACGTCTTACCCCGAGGAACTCGGCTGCGTGTTCGGCACACCGCCAACCTGCACCAAGGCGGCACGATTCACGATGTCACCCCTGACGTGAACCAAGAACTCTGCGAGGTCGCAGTGGCCGCTGCCGACGCGATCGGCATCCGCGTGACCGGCATCGACCTGCTCGTGCCGGACATCACCGGCACGGAATACGCCTTCATTGAAGCCAACGAACGACCAGGCTTGGCCAACCACGAACCACAGCCCACTGCTGCGGCTTTCATCGACTATCTATTCCCCAACCATCCCGGCCAGCCGCCCGCATGGACCCCCGAGGAATCGCGGCCCTAGCCGGGCCGAAACACGATGTTGACCCAGCAAACCTCGCCGCCATCATAGTTTGACGGCTGCGTAACATTTCCGCCATCGACGGTCCTTATTGTCGGCCGAGCAAACAACCGACAAATCGATGCAACGCATCGCAGCGATAGGGACTCCATTGAGCGGCAACACAGTACGCCTGGCGGCAATCACCAACGTCGAGGCGTACGTGCCTCCCGCGATCAGCTTCGATCCGGGCGAGACGCCGGGCCAGATTTTCGGCTCCAACGTCTTCACCAAGGCGGAGATGCAGGCACGGCTACCCAAAGCCGTGTACAAGTCCATCGTGGCGACGATCGACAAGGGCGTGAAGCTCGACCCCGCCGTCGCCGACTCGGTCGCAGCGGCGATGAAGGACTGGGCGCTGGAGAAGGGCGCCACCCACTACGCCCACGTCTTCTACCCGATGACCGGCCTGACCGCCGAGAAGCACGACAGCTTCCTGGAGCCCGTCTCCGACGGGCAGACGCTGGCCGAGTTCGCCGGCAAGACCCTCATCCAGGGTGAGCCCGACGCGTCCAGCTTCCCGTCCGGCGGGCTGCGCAGCACCTTCGAGGCGCGCGGCTACACCGGCTGGGACGTCACCAGCCCGGCCTACATCCTGGAAAACCCGAACGGCAACACGCTGTGCATCCCGACGGTGTTCGTCTCGATGACCGGTGAGGCGCTGGACTTCAAGACGCCGCTGCTGCGCAGCCAGCAGGCCATGGGCGTGCACGCCGAGCGCGTCCTGAAGCTGTTCGGTCACAAGGACCTCAATCACGTCGTGTCGTTCTGCGGCCCCGAGCAGGAGTACTTCCTGGTCGATCGGCACTTCTTCCTGGCGCGGCCGGACCTGATCAACGCCGGCCGCACCTTGTTCGGCACCAAGCCGCCGAAGGGCCAGGAGTTCGACGACCACTACTTCGGTGCGGTTCCCGAGCGTGTGCTCGGCTTCATGATGGACACCGAGCGCGAGCTGTTCAAACTCGGTATTCCCGCCAAGACCCGGCACAACGAGGTGGCCCCCGGCCAGTTCGAGCTGGCGCCGATGTTCGAGCGGGCCAACATCGCCTCTGACCACCAGCAGCTGACGATGACGGTCTTCAAGACGATCGCCAAGAAGCACGGCATGGAATGCCTGTTCCACGAGAAGCCGTTCGCCGGCGTCAACGGATCCGGTAAGCACGTCAACTTCTCGTTGGGCAACTCCGAGCTGGGCTCGCTGCTGGTCCCCGGCGACACACCGCACGAGAACGCCCAATTCCTGGTGTTCTGCGCCGCGGTGATCCGCGCCGTGCACAAGTTCTCCGGGTTGCTTCGGGTGTCGGTCGCGTCTGCCACCAACGACCACCGCCTGGGCGCCAACGAGGCACCGCCGGCGATCATCTCGATCTTCCTCGGCGAACAGCTCGCCGACGTGTTCGAGCAGATCGCCAAGGGCGCCGCGACGTCGTCAAAGGGCAAGGGCACCATGATCATCGGTGTCGACACGCTGCCGCACGCTGCCGACCGACCCGGGTGACCGCAACCGCACCAGCCCGTTCGCGTTCACCGGCAACCGGTTCGAGTTCCGGGCGCCCGGCTCCGGGCAGACGGTTGCCGTGCCGTTGATCGTCCTCAACACGATCATGGCGGACTCGTTGGACTACATGGCCACGGTGCTGGAGAAGGCTGTCGACGACGGGGAGGACTTCGACGAGGCAGTGCAGACACTGCTCACCGAGGTCATCACCGAACACGGTGACGTGGTGTACAACGGCAACAATTATTCGGAGAAGTGGCAGATCGAGGCGGCTGAGCGAGGCTTGCCGAACCTCAAGACCACGCTGGACGCCGTTCCGGAGCTGATCAAGCCCGAAGCGGTCGAACTCTTCGAGAAATACGGGGTGTTCAGCGAGCGCGAGCTGCACAGCCGCTACGAGGTCCGCCTGGAGCAGTATGCGCTGACCGTCGCTGTTGAGGCCAAGCTGGCACTGGAGATCGGCTCGACCATCATCCTGCCGGCCGGGATCCGCTACCAGACCGAGCTTGCCCAGAACGTCGCCGCGTTAAAGGCCGCCGGCGTGGAAGCCGAGCACCGCTGCGCTGCAATCGGTTTCGGCACCCATCGCCGATCTTGAGGCGGGTTTGGCAAAGCTGAAGGCGGCGCTGTCCGAGCATTCAGCGGAATCGGCGCTTGATGAAGCCAAGCATGCACAGGAAGAGTTGTTACCGGCGATGGCGGCGATTCGGGCAGCCGCCGACGCGCTCGAAGGCATCGTGGCCGACGATCTGTGGCCGCTGCCCACCTATCAGGAGATGCTCTACGTCCTCTAAAGGTCGGTGAGGCAGTCAGTGGCGTTGCAGCTTCTCGCGGACCGTGTCGGTGAGGAATCGACTCCACGACACCGGCCGGAAAGTGCGGGCCGCGTCGGTGAGCGCGTTGCGGGACTCTGCGCTCAGCTCGATATCGGCTGCGGCGACGTTGAACTCGAGCTGCTCAACGCTCGATGCGCCGGGAATGGCGACCACGTTCGGCAGGCTGATCAGCCAGGCCAGCGCGACCTGTGCCGGCTTGGCGTCGACCTGCTTGGCGACATCGCGCAACGTCTGCAGCAACGGCTCGATCCGGCGCAGGTTCTCGGTGCCGAAAAGTGAGTTAATAGCGCGAACCCCGCCGGGTCGGTTATCCACGCCGTACTTGCCGCCCAAAAGTCCTTGTGCCAGTGGGCTATAGGCGATCACGACGCGGTTCTCCCGCTCGGCGAACGGAACGAGGTCGTCCAGCGCACCAGGGCGGGCGAGTGAGAAAAGCACCTGGTTGCTGATCACGGGTCGTCCGAGCGCGGCATCGGCCTTATGCCAGCGCGACAACGAGTAGTTCGAGACGCCGGCCGCGCCGATCGCGCCGCTGTCGAGCAGGTCGCGCATGCCCGGCATGATCACCGAGTCGGGAACTACCGGGTTGGGCTGGTGGATCTGGTAGAGCGGGATGCGGTCCAGTTGCAGCCGTCGTGCACTGGCGCGCTCACGCTGTTTGACGACGGCAGGGAACGGCGCGACCGGAAAGATCTTGCTGGCCACCGCCACCTCGGTGCGCTCGTCGCCGAGCGCTTCACCGAGGATCCGTTCGCTTTTACCCAGCCCGTAGATCTCGGCGGTGTCGAACAGCGTGACCCCCAGGGCGCGGGCGCGATGCACGATGTCCCGCGCGGGTCCCGAGGCGTAGCTGTCCCCGTAGCCCCACTCGCGCGACCCGAACTGCCAGGTGCCCAGCCCGATCCGGCTGACTCGTCCGATGCCGTCGACCTCGAGATACTTCATCCTGCTCACGTTAGTGAGCAGGAAACTACTCGGCTAGGCGGCGTTGGTATCGCGCCGTGCCGTTCAAGTACCTCCAGGACTTGGCGACTTTGGACGACGTGCTCTTTTTCACACAACCGGCAGAGCTCGGTGACCACGGTCTGCAAGACGTCCAGGCGCACAGAAGCCTGGGTCAGGGTGGTTAGCCAGTTGTCGTAGTCACGCTCGTCGGGACCCATCTCCGCTACGGCGAAGGAGGCCATGCCCATCGGAATCACGCTCCTGAAATTCAGTTACCCGCGCGGGGCGTGCCCCCGCCCTTTGCCAGCCGGGATTAGCCCGCCATTGATGTGTCTAAACTCACAAATCCGCAGGCCACCGGCTATCCGGAGGCCGCATCTAAGTACCTGGAATTCCGGTCCAATCGCGCGAGCCCTCGCTTGCTGGTGAGGACAGGCGTTGCGCCGATGGCCGGAGGTTACCGGCGTAAATGGCGGCCGATACGCTGTGCAGCGGGACCGTTACAAGAAAGGGCAAATATGTCAAGGACAGTGGTGGTCGGCGCCTCGAGTGGCCTTGGGCGTTGCATTGGCGTTGGCCTCGCGCAGCGTGGCGGCCAGGTCGCGTTGCTCGCCCGTCGTCGCGCGCGCATCGAGGCTGCCGCCGAGGAGGCGGGCTCGGGCACGGTCGCCATCGAATGCGATGTCACCGATGAGGGGTCGTGTCGGTCGGCCATCAGCGATGCCGCCGATGCGCTCGGCGGTATCGACAACCTGATCTACACCCCTGCGATAGGGCCACTCGTCCGGATGGTCGACACCGATGCAGAAACGTGGCGCCGCGTTTTCGATACCAATGTCATCGGTGCGGCGTTGGTGACGGCGGCGGCGGTACCGCACTTGACGGCGTCGGCGGGCAAGGCGGTGTATCTCTCTTCCGACGCAGGTCCTTTCGGACCGCCTTGGCCCGCCCTCGGCGCGTATGGCGTCAGCAAGGCCGCGCTCGAGCAACTCGTGGATGCCTGGCGAGCCGAACACCCCGATATCGGCTTCACGTGCCTGATCGTGGGGGAGTGCGGGGGCGGCGAGGGCGACGCCGCGACGGGAATGAATGTGGGTTGGGATATGGACCTCGCCATGAAAGCCATTCCGCTGTGGTCTTCTCGTGGCTGCATGCCGGGCAAGTTGATGCCGGTCGAAGACCTCATCGAAGTGGTGCACACGATCCTGAGTACCAACGCGTCAACGTCGATGCCGGTCGTGGTTGCACGAGGGGCGCCTGCTAGCCCGGTCGCGTTTCCGGATCCCAGTTAGTCGCCGACGTTGTGCAGCGGCGAAACTGTTTGAACGCGAGCTGAGTTCTTGCCGCTGGAGGCGAGCGCGTCCTTTACAGTTGCGCTGAAACGACGAGCGAAGGAGACGCCGGATGGCGTGGTTCCTGGCCCTGCAAGGCCCATCCCATTCACCTCATCAGTCCTTGGTATACGAGCTTCAGGACGCGGTGGATGTGGACAAGATCGCGCAAGAGCTGGTGAGCTCCGCGACGCTGGATCGGGTGGTGCCCATTCCTGCGGTGTTGTCGCAGAACAAGCGACGTCATCAGAAAGTCACGCTGTATGTCCGGCCTGCCGCTTGGGGCCTGTGGGCGTTTTACGAGCTGTCCGACGAAGACCGCAAACAGCTCCTGAAGGACAACCCGGTGATCAACGCGCTAGCCCAAGCGCAGCAGCGCGGAAAAGCAAACGCGGCAGGACAACGGGGTCCGATGACCGTACAGGTCAACCCGCTCACCGGCCAGGTGGGACCGGCCAACGTAAGCCCGCAGGGCTAACCGGGCTAGGCACCGCAGCGCGTGGCGCTATGCGGTGTTTTCGTCAGTCGCCAGTTCGTCGTTGACTGAGGCGGCCCCGAGGGTGCTAAGCATTGCAACTGCCGCACGCTGCCAGGTGAACATCTCGGCACGACGCCGCGCGCCGGCGCGCCGGTCGTTTTCGGGCCGGCTGACGACCGCGCTGACTGCTTGTGCGATGGCCGCGGGGTCGTTGGCGGCCAGTGCGCCGCTGTCCGGGGTGATGATCTCGCCGAGCGCCGACGTGCGGGAAACCACGGCCGGCGTCCCACATGCCAGCGATTCCAGCGCGGCCAGCCCGAAAGTTTCGTGTGGCCCGGGTGCCAGCGCGACATCGGCCGACGCCAGCAGCGCGGCGACGGTGTAGCGATCGGAAATGAAGCCGGTGAAGTCGATCGGCAGTCGAGCGGCCTGCCGTTGCAACCTGGCCCGCAACGGGCCGTCGCCCACGACGACCAGTCGGGCCTCGACACCCGCGGCACACAACTCTGCGACCGCGTCGATGCTGCGGTCGGCGCGTTTCTCGACCGACAGCCGGCCGCAGTGCACCAGCAGGATCTGCGACGGCGAGGCCCAGCGCTGACGTACCAGAGCTGAGCGCCGGCATGGATGGAACGTCTCAAGGTCCACGCCCAGTGGGACGGTGACGGTGTTCGTCGCCCCGATGCGGTCGAACTCTTCGCGCGCGAACCCGGTGGTGCACACCACGGTGTCGTAGTTGGCGGCGGTGCGCCTATTGGCGAAGTCGGCGAACTTTCGCGCGGTTCGACGCGGAAGTACTTGGCCCGCAAGGCGATCAAGGCGTTCGTGGGAGATCATCACCGTGGTCGCGCCGTGTTCGCGCCCCCAGCGGCCCAGTGATCTCAGCGTGAGCCGGTCGGAGACCTCCAAGGTGTCCGGTCCCAGCGCTTCCAGCAGTGCTCGCACCGGTCCCGGCAACACCGCGCGGTAGCCGCCGGTGAACGGAATCAACCTGGCGGGCACGGTGATTCGCACTACGCCCGTGGGCAGCTGGGTGTGCTCAGCATGCCGACCCGGCACGATAAGAAACACCTCGTGGCCCGCGGTGCAGTATTCCGCGCCCAGCCGGTCCACGGCGGTACGGAGGCCGCCGGAGCGAGGTCCGTAGAAGTTGGCGACCTGAACGACACGCATACCGCCCAGCAGAACTGCCGCTTGTGTGCGGTCAACGATCTGACATCGACGGTTGGTTGAACAAGCCATGAACTCCAAGAACCGAGGAGCGCACGAAACATTGTCGTAACCGCGACCCGGCCGTTAAGGGCGTTCGAGCGGGTGGTCAGGCGGCGATGGGCCGAAGGCGGAAGAGCCTGATCTCGCGTGGTGCGCAGCTGGCGCGGTAGCGCTCGTAGCCGGCATAGAAGTCGGTGGCCACGGCCCACGCCGAGGCGCGGGCGGCGCCGCTCAGCAGTTCGGCGCGGTATTGCGCGGGCGGACCCTTGAACTCGACCGTGCACTCGGGGTGCGCCAGCAGGTTGGTGCTCCACGCCGGGTGCGGCGGCCGACCATAGTTGGAGCCCATTGCAAGCAGCCCGTCAGAGTCGTCGATCAGCACCAGTGGTTGGGTGCGCGGCAACCCGGACTTCGCGCCCGTGGTCGTGACGAGACCCACCCTGTCGATTCCGGCCGAGCTGAGCCGCCCGCGTGTCCGAGGGATCAGCACCTTGTCGATACGCGGTGCCACATCGAGTAGGTACCGATAGCCGGCCGGACTCATCAGGGCGCGCTCCATCAACGCTTCATCAAGTCGCATCCGCCGCCCGCGAATCGGGCTTTCCCGCCGTAGAGGCACGCGTCGACGGTACCCAATGCGCGGTTTGCTCGAGTGATAAACGGCGGCTATCAGACCATCGCAAGCGGATCTTGGACGTGGATCGCGCGGCGGGGCAACGTTGTAGAAATCCGGCATCCGCGGTCACCGAGGAAGGGGAAATGTCGTGACCATCGTCACCGAACGCACCAGCCACCACACCATCTCGCTGCTCGAGGGCGAGATCGTCGAGGAATCCGATCTGGGTTCGATCCGACGCGCCACCGCCGACAATTTTCCGATCCTGCACGGCATGTCGATCAAGCGGGTTGTGATCAACCTAGGTGCGATGCGGACTCCGCACTGGCATGCCAACGCGAACGAGCTGACTTACTGCGTCTCGGGCACCTCATTGGTCTCGGTGCTCGACACCGGCAGCAAGTTCTCGTCGTTCATCATCAACGCCGGCGATATGTTCCACATCGATTCGGGGTCACTGCATCACATCGAGAACATCGGGCAGGACGTCGCGGAGTTCATCATTGCGTTTCGCCACGAGCGCCCCGAGGACTTCGGGCTGGGTGCTGCTTTTGGCGCCATGACCGACGCCGTGCTGGGCAATACGTACGACGTCGATGCGTCGGACTTCGCGGCCATTCGGCGCAGCACCACCGATCGCGCGCTGGCCGCGCGCCGCGGCGAGCCGGTGGTGCCGGGTACCGCCTACTTCGGTGACCCGCACAAATTCGAAGTCGAGGCGCAGTCACCGCCGATCAGCATCGCTGTCGGCTCCGCCCGGTTGGCCCGGGTGCAGTTCTGGCCGGCATTGAAGGACCTGTCGATGTACTCGCTGCGGATCCGTGAAGACGGGATGCGCGAGCCGCACTGGCATCCGATCACCGCCGAAATGGGTTACGTGCAAAGCGGTTCAGGACGGATGACGGTGATGGACCCGGACGGCACGGTGGACACGTGGTACCTCAAGCAGGGTGACGTCTACTTCATCCCTCGCGCCTACCCGCATCACATCGAAGTGGTGGAATCTCCCGGCTGGCACTTCACCATCTTCTTCGACCAGCCCACGCCCGGCGACATCGGTTACCGCGCGTCGGCGAGCGCCTACTCACGCGAAGTGCTCGCGGCGACCTTCAACACGCATATCGACGACCTGCCGAACTTCCCCTTCACGAGGACCGACCCGTTGATCGTCAACCGCCGCAATCCAGTCGACGAGCATGCCGTCGGCGAAGAGTAATACCGCAAACCGTCTCCAGCCCTATTTGGAATCACTGAGCGGAGTCTAAATTTGGCTTAATTCCCTGGTATTGCCCGGCGAGGTTCACGGTAGGCTGAACGCACGCGATTTCGACTGGCAACCCCGTAGGGCAATCGCGCCGCGGTGATGGGTTGGGGGTTACGGCGGGAATGGGGATGAAAAGGTGCGCCATTTCGCGGCCACATTCGCCGCTGCCGGCATTTGCGTTCTCGGCGCCGGCTGTGGCGGCGGTGGCAACCAAGCCAGTGTCAAATCCACGATGACCACCACGTCGCTCATCCCGCGCCCTGTTGTTGAGCGTGAGCTCGATGACTTGCTGCTCAGCCCTGAACAGATCAGCCCCGTGATGGGCGCGAAGGACATGGCGGTCACCAGAAGGCACGATGCGATGTCCGACGACAGCGCCACGATGCGGCCCCCGGAATGCCTGGCCGTCGATGGCGCGGCGCAAGCCCAGGTCTACGCCACCAGTGGCTACACCGCCGTTCGTGATCGGGCACTCAACGATGGCGATAATTTCACGCACTACGCCGAGCAGGCGGTGGTGCTATTTCCCACCGTTAAACAAGCCCGCGTCTTCTTGATTTCGTCGGCGCTGCGTTGGCCGGTCTGCCACGGGTATACCCACATCCAGTCCGGAACGGAGTGGGTCGTGGGGCCGATATCGGATACCAACGGCGCACTGAGCGTGATTGCAACCCAACAGCATGCGCGGGCCGGCGGTTGGGCCTGCGGTCGCGCGCTAACGCTCAAGAACAACGTCATCGTCGATGTCAACACCTGCAGCCCCGACCCGAAGAACTCCGCCATCGACATCGCCAACCTGATCGCCGTGAAAGTGCCTATGCGCTAAGGCCTTTGCGGCGTCACTCGGAGTCGGCAGGCTGGAGAAGTCGCACCTCCTCGAGATCCATCACCGACTGCACCTCTCGCAAGACTTCGTCGTCAATGCGATTTTGGTCCCGCAGCTCGGTGATGGCGCGGCGTTTGCGTTCGAGCACGCCGAGTCGCACCCGCCGAAGCAGATCGTTCCGCTCGGCCACCTCGTTCGGTCCGGCAGCATCGCCGCCGGCTTCGACCAGCGCCGCGTGTTCTTCGTATTCCTTTTTCAGGCGCCTCAATAGTTCGTCGCTGCCGCCGACTTCACGGACGACGACGGGCAAGGCTTCAAGGGCGGCCTGCACGCCGCGACATCGTGCCAGTTGCAATTCGTCAGCGCGGCTTGTGTCTTCGGGTAGCCGGGCCCAGCGAACGACGTCGGGCAGCGTGCCCCCCTGCACGAGCACGGTCACCAGAATCACGACGCAGACGACGAAGATTATGAGGTTGCGGTCCGGAAATGGGGCGCCGCTGTGCGTGGTCAGCGGGACCGCCAGTGCCGCGGCCAGCGATACCGCGCCGCGGAAGCCCGCCCAGCGCGACACCATCCGCTGGCGCCAGCCGATGCGACGGGTGCGCTGCACCGCACGCCTGTCAACGGCACGAAGGAAAAAAGTGAAAAGGTCCGAAATGACAAACCGACTCACGATGATGACGCCGGTGACGGCAACGGCCAGGAATGCGGCGTGGCGAAGTCCGCCGTCGACGCCGGCTATACCGCGTACCGCGTGGGGCATTTGGGTGCCGACGAACACCCATAGCGAGCCGTTGATCAGGAATGTCGCGAGATCCCAGAACGCAAATGTCTGGAGGCGGGACCGAGCGCGGATTACGTGCGGCGACGCGTAAGAAATGACGAGGGCCGACACCAGAACCGCGACGACGCCGCTGCAATGGATTGTTTGGGCGAGCAAAAAGGCGGCGAAGGGCGTCAGCATGCTCAGGGCGCCCTCCTCTTGCGGCGCATCGATTCTGCGGCGCACCTGGGTCACCGCGATGCCGACCAGCAGCCCGGCACAGATGCCGCCCGCATAGGAGGCAACGAAACGGGCGGTCAAGGCCGCCGGGCTGACCGGAGCGCCGCCAACCGCGACAGAGACGGCCACGGCGAACAGGACGAGTGCAGTCCCGTCGTTGATGATGCTTTCCGCCTTCAGCACGGTGACCGTCCGGCGTGGTAGCTGTTTCGCCAGGCCGGCTACCGCGGCGGCGTCAGTGGGGGAGAGCACGGCGCCGAGGACCGACGCCGCATGTGACTCCATTCCGAGCGCCCGTGCCGTCCAGGTCACCGCTACCGCAGTGACAATCACCAGGCCGACGCTGAGAAACGCGATCACCCGGAGGTTCTTGCGGATCTCGCGAAAGCTGGTGTTCAGGCTCTCCCAGTAGAGGATCGCCGGCAAGAACAGCAGCAGCACGATCTCCCCATCGAGCCGCACGCCGCCGAACTGCGGGATCAAACCCAACAAAGCGCCGAGAACGATCAGCAGAACCGGCGGGCCCACGCGGTAACGGCGGCCGATGACCGTGCCCACGATCACTGTGGCAAAGAGCGCGACGATTACGACAAGCCCGAACACCAGCACATCATCCTGTACGAGCGCGGCCGAGTCACAACCGAGACCAGGCGGAGGTCAGGACCGGTAGGGAATGCGCAGGTCATCGAGTAGCAGGCGCACCCGGCGTTCGATCTCGTCGCGGATCGGCCGCACGGCGGCCAGGCCGTTGCCCGCCGGGTCGTCGAGGGCCGAGTCTTCGTATCGGCGGCCGGATAGGGCGGGTCCGGCGTCACCGCAGCCCATCGTGACGATCACGTCGGCGGCCTGGATGATCTCACCGGTCCACGGCTTGGGGTATTCACCGGAGATCGCGATGACGGCAGCAGGGTTGATCTCGCCCTTCGGCTCGGAACCGCCGGACCACACCACCGCCCCGCCACCGGCGAGATGGTTGAAAACCCCATGGCCATTTGGGATCGGCCCGCGTTGTGGTTACAGAGGAACAACACGACCAGGTGATCATCGTTTGATTGGCCATTGATTTTCGCCACGGCGTGCAGTCGCTGGCGCCCGAAGCGCTCCGCCAGCAGTGGCAAAGATTCGTGAACGGTCGTGTGGGCGGCCAATGTTTCGTACGAGCAGTACACCAGCCGCTCGATGGCCTCCGTGTCGAAGGCGCCGGGGAACTCGTTCTGCAATCGCGCTGCCGCCGACCTGAGAGCCTGACGATCGTCGATCGACAGCTTGATATTCAGAGCTGGCTCGGTGGCGGAGTTGGGGCGCATTGCCCCAATCGTCACTGCGCGGAAACCGCGAGTCAACCGGGCGGACGATCTCAGCTATTGCTCGGAGAAGCTCTAGTCCGTCCTATCGCGAATACACGAAAGGCTATCGCGACATGGCTGATTCGTTTGGTTTCGAACGGCATATGGCACTGGCCGCCGCGATGACGTGGAACGGCGTTGTGTACCAAGACGATCACGGGTGCATACCGATCGAGACTGTGACGTGGCGCGGCCGCACGGTTACGCAAATCATGGATCACGCTCGCGAAATATCCCTATCGGCGGAAGGCGATCGGGTATTCGCATGCTCAACAGGAGGTATGCACAGCATGACGGCGGACTTGCACGGTGGTCGGATCCTCGACACCGCGAAGGGCATTCTCATTGGCCTTCGCCGGTGTCCTTCAGAGACGGCTTTTCACGAGTTGATCAGCGCGGCACAGCGGCACCGGATGCCGGTCTTCGCGATGGCCGGCGCTCTGTTGCAGCTCGCGAATGGTGGCGAAATATCGGCTCAGACCTCCGTCGACGCCGAGTTCGCGGCGCGTCACGAATGGGGTCAGCTCTTCGCCGACTCGGCCCTGACCGGGTAGTTCAGCGCCGAGCAGACTCCGTCAGCGGGTGACCGTCGGCGGCATGCAGCAGACAGATGACGGTACTCGGCGCGGGATTGTCGGCGGTTCGATCCTGATTGGAGTCGATGAGGTAGGTCACCGCGAATAGGCCGCCGTCGACGGATTGCCCCGTGTATTGGGAAAAACCGGCAGCACACTGCTGATTGGCGACGTCGGCGACGGCGTCATTGACCGCCAGCGGCCCGCGAAGATACACCTCCGCGGCGTGCACGGCCGCACAGTCGACAACGCTGACTGTGATCACGCTCGGGTCGGTTGATGGAAGCTCGGCCAGACAATCACCGAGCTGCAAGTCAATCCATTTCTCGCTGCGAGGATTTCGGGTTGTCGGCGACGCAGCCGCAGCGGTTGATGTGCTTACCGGTGTGGTACCCAGCGCCCTCGATGTTGGGCTCGTCGAAGTGGCACCCGGCTTGAGATCGGTTGTGCCGCAGGCTGCTAGCAGAACCAGCGCGGCTACCGAGGCCGCCAAGCCGAATCCCGCTTTCATCTCGTAACCGGCACCCGGTCTCGCCGCTCGCTAGAGATGACTCACGGCACACACGTCTCAGATATTGCCATATCGCATTGGCGGTGCGCGGGACCCGACCCGGGGCGCCGCTAGTACCGCTGGAGCGAGAACGGATACGTGACGGTCCCGCCCGGTGCGCCACCGCAGCCGGCGTCGAAGCTGGAATCCACCGAACCGGCCAGCGTCACCGCATCCCATGTCCAGACGTCATGAGAAGGAAGGAAATACACCGTGCAGCGCACTCCGTCGGGTATGTCGATGACCAACGTGTAGCGACCATTGGCCAAGTGTGCATCCGCGTTCCAGGGCTCCGCTTGCCCGTTGGGTCTCGGTTGGGCGTTCACATGGACACAGTCCGGAGTCTGAACCTGGCATTTCCTGACATTCCAGAGCCAGGAGTGACCCGGATCCCTCGGGGTCTCGACTTCGTAGTTGCCGATCAGCATCCCGGCTGCGGCGCTCGGCGCGAGAGCCAGCGCGACCGCGGTGAGCGCCACGCCGACTGCCAGGGTTTTCGGGGTCTTCACGGGTTTCCTCCGTTCCTCGCCCGGGGGCTTGGGCCGACTATACGGTTCTGACGTTGCCCGCCGGGCTGGAATCAGCCCGGCGGGGTCCAGGCGATCGGAAGCGTCTTGATGCCGTGGATGAACGGCGACAGCAACCGTGCGGGCTCCTCGGTCGCGACGATATCGGGTATCTCGCGGTTCAGTTCCTCGAACATGACCCGGATTTCGCGACGAGCCAGGTTGGCGCCCAGGCAGAAATGAGCGCCGCCGCCACCGAAGCCGACATGCGGATTCGGGTTGCGAGTGACGTCGAACATCCACGGCTCGGCGAACTTCGACTCGTCGCGATTGGCCGAGCAGTACCACAGCGTCGCCTTGTCGCCCGCAGCCATCTTCGTCCCCCTCAGCTCGAAATCCTGGGTGAGGGTCCGTCGCATATAGATCACCGGCGATGCCCACCGCACAATTTCCTCGACTGCCGAATGCGATACACCGTCGAAGTCGGCCCACCACGTCTGGCGCTGCTCGGGATACCGCGTCAGTGCGAGCAGGCCGTGGCTGATCGCATTGCGCGTCGTCTCGTTGCCGGCGACTGCCAGCAGGATGAAGAACGACGCGACCTCGGCCGAGGTCAAGCGCTCGCCGTCGACCTCGGCTTCCACCAGGCTGGTCGTCAGATCGTCGTGGTGATTGACGCGACGATCCTCCGCCAACGCGCTGGCGTAGGCGCCGATCTCCATCGAAACCTGAACGAACTCATCGAATTCGGAAGTCAGATCGGGGTCGCCGAAGCCGAGGATCACGTTGGTCCAGTGGAATATCCGTTGATGATCCTCCTCCGGAATGCCCATCATGTCGCAGATGACCTGCAGCGGTAGCGGTCCGGCCAGCTCGCTGACCGCCTCACCGTTGCCGTCGGGATGAGCGGCGATCATCGAGGCGACCAATCGGCGCGCGCGCTCGCGCACCGATTGCTCGATGCGGGCCACCACCTTCGGGGTGAAAGCCCGGCTGACGATCGACCGCAGCCGCTGATGCCGGGGATCGTCGAGCACGATCATCGAGCCGAAGTACTCGGATACCTCCGGCGTCTGGTCGTTGATCGTGATGTTCGGGCTGGAGCTGAAGATATCGGGGTGGCGGCTGGCGTAGAACACGTCGTCGAGTGCGGTCAGCGCCCAATGCCCGTCACCTGCTTGGAAGCCCTCTTGGACGGGCTCGGGCCAGAACGAGATCGGGGCCTCGCGCCGGAGCGTGGCGAACGCCCCATCGCGCAGATCGTCATCGAGTGCCCAGAAGTCCCACGTGCCCAGGTGAACATCGGCCAGCGGAACCTCGGGCGGTGACGTGCCATTCTTTCGAGTCGCAATGCCCATGTCGACCGTCCTCGTCGTTGAGCGGGCTACACGCGCGAGCCTAAACCGCCCGCTGCCGATCTTGAAGGCGAGTCGAGGAACTGCTGAACGACTTCGGTCAGGATGCGGCCACCTTTGGTGTTGAGGTGGACGCCGTCGATGTGAAATTCCCAGCCGTTTCGCTGCGAGATCTGGTCGAAGCTGCGTCGCAGAATCATTTCGCGGAATAGGTAGTCGCGGTAGAACGCCGCGAACGAGAACCGGGTAAAGGGTTTGTCGATCGTCGAGCGGGCGAGTTGATCACGGAAGCCCTCGTAAAACGGAATGTAGTAGCTGCCGCTGCTGCGCGATACGTCGGCGATGATGTCGTTGTAGGCGGCAACCAGATCGTTGAGCCGCGACTGAACGGCATTATTCGATCGAAGAGCTTCTCCGATGGGCGCCATAGAACTCAGCGCGATCCTGGCGGGGGTGGCCTGCTGCAGCCGGTGGGTGATCAGCTCGAGGTTCTCCTTGAAGCGTGCCGGCGAGGGCTCTTCAGACAGCCGCTTCCAGGCGCGGGTGAATCGTCGGAAATTGGGAAAGACGCTCGCCAGGATGTCGTTGCCCCCGACCAGCACGATGACCCGGTCCGGCGCTGCCCGCAGTATTGGGTCGAGCCGCCTGGCGATGTTGAACGACAGATCGCCGCCCACGCCGAAGTTGACGAATCGGAACCGGTTGTTTTGCGGTCGGCCGGCCAGTTCATCGATCCAGTTATAGGTGCCTTTGGCGGCGGTGGTGCTCGAGCCCAGACAGGCGACGGTTTCGGGTGTGGACACAGTCACCACACCTTACGACGGCCGATAGCGATAGTCACTATCAAGTGACGGAAGCTATCGAATAAGCCGGGAATTCGCTGCGTGATGAGGATCTGGTGATCGAGGCCTGCCTAATATTACGCTTGGCGTATTACGGCATACGTACTAAGGTTGCCGAGTATGGCACGTGGTTCGCGACCCGCTGGGAAGCTGGGCAGACGCAACGACCCGGGTGTGCTGATCCTGACCAGCCTCGCGTCGGGCGCTAAGCACGGCTACGCGCTGGCACGCGATATCGAGATGTTCGCGGGCGTGACGCTGGGGCCGGGAACGCTCTATGGCGCGATCACCGCACTGGAGGAACACGGGCTGATCGAACCCGCGGGCCACGACGAGCGGAGGCGCCCGTATCGGCTCACCGCCGCCGGACGGGCCGAATTGACCACGGCGGTGCGCGGTCTGGGGGCGATTGCGGCCGAGGGTGCCCGACGGCTCGGGATCGCGTTGCATGTCCCCGACCCGGGGTGGGCGCAGTGAATCCCCGCGACGCCAAGCGCGTGATGCGCTGGTACCCGGCGACCTGGCGGCGGCGATACGGCGAGGAGTTGATCGCCATGCTGGACGACACCTATGGCAACGACAAGCTTCCGCGGCGCGTCCGGATGTCACTGCTTCGATCTGGCCTGATGCAGCGAATCCGTCTGTTGCGCAAATACTCTCGTACGTACGTCGGTTACAGCATCGCCTGTGGCATCGTCTGGGCCGTGATCCTGGCGACGGTGTTCACCCACGCGGGCGATGCCACCCGGCACACGTTTGCGGTGTTCGCCGGTGGGTGGGCGATCGGCTGGCTGTCGGCGAGCATCGCCCGCGTCGTCTACCCACCACCCAAACCGCGCAGGCCGGTCGACGCCGGTCGGTGATTTGCCCGCGCCGTCGAAGCGTCAGTGCGTGCAGACGGTGCGGGCAGGCGCGCCGTTCGCGGTCGCTTGGCTGACCACCTTGCCGTCGATCAGGATCGTGCACGTGATCGAGCCGGGGCTCTGCGCGCTGAGCACGAAGACTTTGGAACCGGTAACGCCGAACTGCGTCTGCCACGGCAATGGCACGTGCGCTTGTTGAGTCTGGCCGGTCTGGCCGCTATCCGTCTGATACGAGATGTAGTCCGCGACCGGCGCACTGCCACTCAATTGATAGGTCACTTGAGACTGCGGGCCGGTCGCGTTTGCCACGCCGCATATCCCTACCGTGGTCGCGACGGCAGTCAGCATCGCGAACAGGATCGACGACCCTTCGCGGGCCTTGACCGGGCGTATGGTCATGGTCATCTCACGCGACATGGTGTCACTCCGGTGAAGCGCGTGGGACGTTTTCGTGTCTTTTCCGCTGGAACCGACCATTGGGCCGCCATGCTTGAACCAATTTCAGGTAACCGTCGTAGAGGCTAGTGATGACTGACCAGCCCGCGCGTCCGAGTCGGCGCGACATGCTGCGGGGTGCCGCGGTGGTCGGCGCCTTCCTGGCGGTGGACCTGGGTGCGCTGCTGTACGCGAACAAATGGATCGGTCCCGCGCGATTGACGCCGGGGGTTTTCCTGGGCGGTTTTGCCAAGGTGTTCGGCCGACAACCGGGTTTCCGCAAGAACCACGCCAAGGGTGTCGCTGTCACCGGTTACTTCGACAGCAACGGCAACGGCCAGACGTTGTCGACTGCGGCGGTGTTCGCACGCGGTCGCGCACCGGTGATCGGGCGCTTTTCGTTGGCCGGCGGCAACCCGCACGCCGCTGACGCGTCGTCGACCGCCCGCGGGCTGGGCCTGGCGTTCGGGTTCCCGGGCGGACAGCAATGGCGGATGGCAACGCTGAACCTTCCGGTCTTCCTGGACAATTCACCGCAAGGCTTCTACGACCGGCTGATCGCCTCGGCCGTGGTTCCCGGCACCGGCAAGCCCGATCCGGCGGCAATGGCACGGTTCCTGGCTGCACATCCGGAGACGGCCCGGGCAATGAAAATCGCCAAGCAGCATCCGCCGACACCCGGCTTCGCCGACAGCGTCTACAGCGGGTTGAACGCCTTCTACTTCGTCAACCAATCCGGCGCTCGGACACCGGTGCGGTGGTCGCTGACCCCGCTGCAGCAGGCGCTGGCACCCTCGTCGGGGCCGGATGCGCTGTTCGATGCGCTCGTCCGGCAGCTACGGACCGGCCCGCTGCGCTGGCGTCTCGTGTTGACCGTCGGTGCGGCGACCGATCCTACCCACGACGCGACGCTGCCGTGGCCCGCCGAACGCCGCAGCGTCGACGCCGGGTTACTCACGCTCGACGCGGTCGAAACCGAGGCGGCGGGCAATGCCCGCGACATCAACTTCGATCCGCTGGTGTTGCCGCCCGGCATCGAGCCGTCCGACGATCCGCTGCTCAGCGCGCGATCGGCGGTCTACGCCGCGTCGTACCGACGCCGCACCGGCGAGACCGGAAGCCCACCCGCGGTACAAGTCGACAAGGTCGTGCTGTGACCGCGGCGCCCGAACCGGGCCGATTCACGGCGTTGAGCAGGGTGCTGCACTGGTTAACGGCCATCCTGGTGTTCTGCGCACTGTTCATCGGATTCGCGATGGTGAACTCGGTGGGCGACTACGCCACGCTGATCTTGATCCACTGGACGCTGGGCATCACCATCCTCGCGGTGATGTTGGTGCGTGTGGTCAACCGGTTTACCCATAACCCTCCGCCGTGGCCGCCGACGGTGGGGAGGCTGGAAGGCAAGATCGTGGTGCTATCCGAGCGATTGCTGTACGCGCTGCTGCTGGCCCAGCCGGTGATCGGCTGGGCGATGGTTTCAGCTGGCGGGGAAGCGGTCGTGGTGTTCGGTTCACTTCGGCTCCCGCGCATCGCACCGTTCGACGCGCAGTTGTTTTGGGTGCTGCGGCAAGCTCATTCGGTCGTCGCGTATGCGCTGATGGCCGCTATCGCCGCGCACATCTCCGCGGTTCTGCTGCACACACTGACGTTGCGCGACCGGATGATCGAGCGGATGACCTTCCGATTGGCCCGTCGCCGTTGATCCAGTCGAGGACCGGCGCTCGCTTCTTAAGGTGTGCCTTCCCAGTGCTTGGCCAGCGGTGTTCCGGCAAACCTGTCGAGCATCAACCGGGATAGCAGCAGCACCGAGCTGCGCGGACGGTGGTTTACCACGAGTCGTTGTGCCTTCCCGGCGGCGTTGAAAACGACCAGGACGATCACGAAGAGGGGCATGCTACGCACTGCTGAGGTGTAGTCCTCGAGGAAACTGCTCTGCCCGCAGGGACCCGCGTACCGGAACTCTTGAAACTCGTATATCTCGCGGGCGGCCACCACGACTTCATGGACCGCCTGCGCACCCTGGATGGTGCCGTCCCACGCCGGGCCTTCCCCGGTCACATCGTCAGCGAGGTTGTCCAGCCACGCCGGATAGTACGGCTTTCCCAAATATGTCGACGCCATGCTGTGCCTTCCTACGGCGTATCTTCCCAATGTCTCGCATGGGGTGTGCCGGCGAACTTCTCCAGCATCAAGCGGGAAAACTGCAGCATCGCGCTGCGTGGCCGGTGGTTCACCACCACACGCTCGGTCTGCCCGGCCGCGTTGAAGGTGACCCGGACGACTACGTAGGTGGGCACGCCGCGGACCGAACTCGCATAGTCCTCGAGGAAACCGTCTTCGCCGCAGGGGCCGGCGTAATTGAACTCCTGGGCGTCGTAGAGCTGCCGGGCACTGGTCAGGATGGAACGGACATCGTCGGCGCCGTGCGCCGTGCCGTCCATTGCCGCGGCCTCCAAGGTGACGTCTTCGGCAAGGTTGTCTAACCACGACGGGTAATAGGGCTTCCCCATGTACGTCATACGGCGCCTCTCGTGGAATCCGTCGGTGAGTTTATCCGTCCGCGCCGCCGTGAAGGCAGCCTTTTGGAGGGTTTCAAACCGAGTGAAGGATTGCCGCACAACTGACCCGAAGGGCTGGCTCGAGGCACACACTGTTCTCATCGCAGAACACACCACGAGAGGACGGCGCTGTGACCACTATTCGAGCCGCGGCCGTTCAACTGAGCCCCGTGCTCTACAGCCGTGAAGGCACGGTGGACCGCGTCGTCGCGAAGATCGACGAATTGGCAAAGCGGGAAGTCCAATTCGCGGTTTTTCCGGAAACCGTTGTTCCGTATTACCCGTACTTTTCGTTTGTACAACGCCCTTACGAAATGATGGCCGAGCAAATGCGGTTGTTGGGACAGGCGGTCACGGTGCCGTCGGCGGCTACCGAGGCGATCGGCGACGCCGCACGACATGCCGAGATGGTGGTCTCCATCGGGATAAACGAACGCGATGGTGGGTCACTGTTCAACAGTCAGCTGCTTTTCGATGCCGACGGAACATTGATCCAGCGTCGCCGCAAGATCACCCCGACCTACCACGAACGCATGGTTTGGGGACAGGGCGACGGCAGCGGCCTTCGCGCCGTCGACAGCGCGGTGGGTCGCGTCGGTCAGTTGGCATGTTGGGAGCACTACAACCCGCTGGCCCGGTACGCGCTGATCGCCGACGGCGAGCAGATCCATTCGGCGATGTTCCCTGGATCGATCTTCGGCGACTTGTTCTCGCAACAGACCGAAATTCAGGTGCGAAACCACGCGCTCGAGTCGGGCGTATTCGTGGTTGCCGCGACGGCGTGGCTGGATACCGATCAGCAGCAACAGATCATGGCCGACACCGGCTGCCCACTGGGCCCGATATCGGGTGGCTGCTTCACCGCAATCATCACCCCACAAGGCGAACTGCTCGGTGATCCGCTGCGGTCCGGTGCAGGCGCGGTGATCGCTGATCTTGACTTTGGCCTGATTGACAAGCGCAAGGCGTTCATGGACTCCAGCGGGCACTACAGCCGTCCCGAATTGCTCAGCCTGCTGGTCGATCACACGCCCACCGCCCATGTCCACAGCCGGTTTCCCACCTCGCCGGCCGTGGCCGAAGGAGAGACAAATTCGCCGCATTAACCGCCCACATCGCCGCGAGGAGAGACCGTACGGTCCTAGGATCGCCGCGATGAGAAAAACTCTTCGATGGAAAGGTGGCGCATGGCTAAGCGGATCGTGATTTGGGGTACCGGTTTCGTCGGCAAGATGGTGATCGCCGAAATCGTCAAACATCCGCTGTTCGAGTTGGTCGGTGTCGGCGTCAGCAATCCGGACAAAGTCGGTCGCGACGTCGGCGAGATCTGCGGGCTGGCCGAACCGGTCGGCATCACCGCCACCGACGATGTCGACGCCCTGATCGCCCTGCGGCCCGATGCGCTGGTCCATTACGGCCCGACCGCGGCGCACGCCGACGAGAACATTTCGCTGATGACGCGATTCCTGCGAGCGGGGATCGACGTGTGCTCGACGGCGATGACGCCGTGGGTCTGGCCGACCATGCACCTCAACCCGCCGAACTGGATTCAGCCGATCACCGAGGCTTGCGAGTTGGGCGAGTCGTCGTGCTTCACCACCGGTATCGACCCCGGCTTCGCTAACGATCTGTTCCCGATGACGCTGATGGGCCTGTGTTCGGAGGTGCGTTCGGTGCGCGCATCCGAGCTGCTGGATTACACCAACTACGAGGGCGACTATGAAGTCGAGATGGGCATCGGACGCGAGCCCGAGTTCCGCCCCATGCTGGAAAACCGCGATGTGCTGATCTTCGCGTGGGGAGCCACCGTGCCGATGATCGCGCACGCTGCCGGCATCATGCTCGACGAGATCACCACCACCTGGGACAAATGGGTGACGCCCAACGAGCGCAAGACGGCCAAGGGCATCATCCCGCCCGGACATGTTGCCGCGGTCCGCTTCACCATCAACGGCGTCTACAAAGGCCAGACCCGCATCCAGCTCGAGCACGTCAACCGCATCGGGCTTGACGCTGCGCCGGACTGGCCGGCAGGCGTCAAAGACGACGTCTACCGGGTCGACATCGAGGGCACGCCGAGCATCTCCCAGGAGACCGCGTTTCGGTTCACCGACGGCTCCGGGCGCGACGCCGCCGCGGCCGGTTGTCTGGCCACCGGGATGCGTGCGCTCAACGCGGTGCCGGCCGTCAACGACCTCCCGCCGGGCTGGGTCACGCCGCTCGATCTGCCGTTGATCGCGGGGGTCGGCACGATTCGCTGATGGCACCTATAAATTGGTGGCCGATGCTCGCGGATTGGACGATATGGCTGAGGTAGGACGGTCGGCGTTAGGCCTCTCGGTCGGGGCCACCAACTTGGCGGCCGTGACCGCGGAGCGGGCGGTGACCCGCAAGCCGGTGTTGACCTTGTATCGGCAACGCCCACCCGAAGTCGGTGTGCCGTCGGAGAACCCGATGCTCAACGAGCCGGGGCTGGTCATCACCGATTTCGTTGACCGGGTGGCAGACCCGGACGTCATCGTGGCGGCCGACGGTACGTCGCACCGCAGCGAGACGCTGGTCGCCGATGCGCTGCGGGCGCTGTCCTACGCCGTCACAGATGGACGAGCACTGCCGGATTCGGTCGCGGTTACCCATCCCGCGCATTGGGGACCGAAGGCGGTCAATGCGGTGCGGGTCGCCTTGGGCCGGGTATCCGAATGGTCGGGTGATCGACTGACGCTGGTCCCGGACTCCGTGGCAGCGCTGATCGCGCTGCAGGCCAACCCGGGGGTGCCGAGCCGCGGAATCATCGCCGTTTGCGATTTCGGCGGCACCGGCACCACCCTCTCCTTGCTCGACGCCGACGGCTACCACGCGGTCGCTCCTGCCGTGCGGCACGCTGAATTCTCCGGTGACCTGATCGATCAGGCGCTGCTGACCCACATCGTCGCCGAACTCTCGTCGGCCGGATCGTTCGACACGTCGGCGACCTCGGCGATCGGCTCACTGACTCGGCTGCGGGGCGCTTGCCGACACGCCAAGGAAGAGCTCTCGTCGACCATCGAGACGACACTGAGCGCCGACGTGCCCGGATACCGTGGCGACATCCGGGTCGGCCGGGACGAACTCGATGACGCGATCCGCGGGCCACTGGACGGGTTCATGACGGTCGTCCACGAAACGTTGCAGCGCAATGGAATTCGCGCAGAAGATCTGGTGGCGATCGCCTCGGTGGGTGGGGGCGCCAGCATCCCAACGGTCACCATGACCCTTTCGGAACAGCTGGGCGCGCCGATCATTACCGCACCGCGACCCCATCTGACGGCCGCTATCGGCGCGGCATTACGGGCCGCACGCGGGCCGGGCGACAGCGCAACAGCCCGGGCGCCCACCGCGGCCGGACCGGTCGCCGATGCCACCACGATCTCGGATATTCCGGTGGAACCCAGGCCCGCACCGCCGCTGGCCTGGTCGGAGGCAGACGACGACTCCGGCATTATGCCGATCCGCCCCGGTGAGTATCCGGAACCAAGCAGCGGCGCCGGGCTGACCGCCCCGCGGCCGCAAGCGAGTTCGGATCGCGACTCCAGCGCGGTCGCGACCCGCGCGGTTGCGGACGCCTGGTATCGCCGGCCGGTGGTGGTCATGGTCGGCACCGCACTTGTGCTGCTAGCCGTCGCCGCCGCGGTCATGCTCACCCTGCGTCACACCTCCGGCAGCGCACCGACCACGCCGGCACCCGGCGTCAGCACCGCACCTGCGCCGTCGAACCAAAGCCCTGCTCCGTCGAGCGCAACCGACACTCAGGTGCCTGCGACCAATCCGCCGTCATCGACCGAGTCGGACACCGGGACACCGCCGTCGACAACCAGCGAGGCGCCGACGACGACCACCACCACGGAAGCGCCCACGACAACTAGCGCAGTGCCGACGACCACCGAAGCGCCCACGACGACCCGGGGGTCGGAGCCACCGCGCTTTCCGAGATTTCCCCGAGGGCCGCGGGGCTTCCCCGAACCGGAACCGGGTTTCCGTTAAGCCGACGACCGGTCGTTTTCGTTGTCGTCTTGCTGCTTGTCCTTGCCAAATTTCGGGTTGCCCTCGTCGTCAAGCCACTCGTTGATCGCAACGCCGGTGATGGTGTTGTTGGTACCGGGCAGCGCTACCGTCGGCCGATCGTCGTCGTAGGCCTCTTGCATCTGGCGGACCTTTTCCTTGCCTTCCTCGCTGAGCTCAGGCGTTTCGGAGGAGGTCTTTTTCTCGTCGCCCGTGTTTTCGTCAGTGGTTTGGTCTTTATCGTTTGCGCTCATTAAAACCTTTCCCTCCCGCCGAGACTTACGCCCTGCCGACGGCGCTATCTCCGAGGGCTACCCGTTGTGGACTGGCCCAAACTGCGGCGCGCGGGAGTCAGCGCGGTTTCGGATAGTTGACCCCGGTCAATCGCTCGGAGATTTCCCACAGTTGACGGCAATCGGCATCGTCGCGAGCACGCGCGGGCACCTTCGCCGCAGTCACGCCGCCGCCGTCAGCCTCGTAGATGCCGTGCGGCCCGTAGAAGGCAGCGCCTTCGGCTTGCGGGGATGTCGCCGCGTAGAGCGCGGGAAGGATCCCTTCGTCGATTTCCTGCCACAGGAACGGCGTCAGCCGCCACGACAGCTTGTAGAGCTGTTCCATTGTCGACGGTTTTGACCGACCGTGCGACGGGCCGCTGATCTGCAGGTTGGTCTTGGTCAAGCCGGGGTGTGCGGCATTGGAGACGATGCCCCAGCCGGCCTCTTTGCTGCGGCGGTCCAACTCGCGGGCGAACATCAGCACCGCCAGTTTCGATTGCCCGTAGGCCTGCATCGGGGTGTACGACTTTTCGAACTGCGGATCGTCGAAATGAATGCGGCCTCGGCGCGCAGCCAAACTGCTCAGCGAAACGACCCGCGCGTGGTCGGCGGCACGCAATAACGGCAGCAGATGTGCGGTGAGTGCGAAATGCCCGAGATGATTGCTCCCGAACTGCAATTCGAATCCGTCGGCGGTGGTGTCGCGTTTCGGCGGAGTCATCACGCCGGCGTTGTTGATCAGGATGTCAATGGGGCGGCCGTCGGCGTTGAGTTGCTCGCCGAGGGCGGCAACGCCGGCCAGTGACGACAGGTCGAGGTGTTTGATGATCAGCTTGGCCTTCGGAACCGTCGCGCGGATCTCGTCGATCGCGGCCTCGCCCTTGGCGCGGTTGCGGATCGCCATGACAACATCGGCGCCGGCCGCGGAGAGCCGACGGGCCAATCCGAATCCCAGGCCGCTGTTGGATCCGGTGACGACGGCCAGTCTTCCGGACAGGTCCGGCACGGTCGCGACGAGGTTGTTTGCCATCCGCTTGTCTCCCTTTTCTCCGGCGCCTGATCCTAGTGTGCGCTTGGTGACCGGCAGTGACACACTTCACGGATGAGCAGCGGAGGCCCCGCGAAGATTATCGCGCACTCTTGCAATCTGGCTGATGGTGGTGGCGGTGCCCGGCTTCATCGCCACCCTGGTGCTGAACGCGTTCTTCCTCGACGACTACGACGCGTACGGCGAAGTGCCGGTCCCCGGTTCGTCAAGCTTGCACCTGCCCCAAGGCGAAGTGAGCATCAGCCTGCACACCGTGGTAATCGGCGGCCCGAACGGAGGCGGGCTGCCCGTCCCGCCGTTGGGCGTCACGATCGACCCGCCAAGCGGCGTTGCGCAGCCGGCAGTGACGGAAAACTTCGGCAGCACAACGACTGTCAACAACGACGCACACGTGCGAGTCTGGGTAGCCCAGATACCGGCCGACGGTACCTACAACATCACTACCGACGGAAAGGTCAACGGTTACATCGACCCACGCCTTGCCTTCGGCCACGGTAGTCCGATCGGATTTCTGGTGTGGGTGTTCGTCGGCATGTTCGTTGCCGGCCTTGTCGGGGCGGTCGCGGCGTCGAAGTGGCTGGGTCGCGTTCGCCGCAGGGAGGCGACCGCCACGGCGACGGGGACATCCGACTACCAGTTTCCGATTGCGCCCTTCGAATCGGTCATCAAGCCGACAGTCCCCAGTTCACCGCACGAGCCAGGCGAGGGTGTCCGGCTAGAACGACTCAAAACGATTGCGTCGCTGCGGGATTCCGGAGCTCTGACCGAGGCCGAGTTTGAAGCCGAGAAGCGCAGCATCCTCGAGGCCGCTAGCCGCGGTCGGCCTAGTGGCCCCGGGTCACCCATTCGTCGTAGTGGACGATCTCGTCGCCGATGCTGGTGGTGTCGCCATGGCCGGTGTAGACGACGGTGTCGCCGGGGAGTTTGCCTAGCCGGCCGGAGATCGACTGCAGGATCGTCGGGAAGTCGGAGAACGAGCGACCGGTTGCACCGGGCCCGCCGGAAAATAAGGTGTCGCCGCTGAACACGGCCCCAAGGTCGGGGGCGTACCAGCAGACCGACCCGGGGGAGTGTCCAGGAGTGTGCAGCGCTCGCAGTTCGGTGCCGCCGACGGTCAGCGTGTCACCGTCGGACACTGCCCGAAAGTTCTTGTCCGGGTGAGTCATCCGCCACAGCACGTCATCGCCGGGATGCAGCAGCACCGGCGCGTCGAGCGCATCGCCGAGTTCGGGGGCCACGGTCACATGGTCGTTGTGACCGTGGGTGCACACCACCGCCACCACATTCCGGCCCCCGACGGCCGCTACGATGGGCGCCGCCGTGTGCGCGGCGTCGAAGACCACGACGTCGGAATCGTCGCCCACGACCCAGATGTTGTTGTCGACTTCCCAACTGCCACCGTCGAGTTCGAAGGTGCCGTGGGTAACAACGCGCTCGATGCCCGCCATCAGAGCATCACCACCGAGCGCAGCACCTTGCCGTCATGCATTTTGTGAAACGCCTCCTCGATATCGCCGAGGCCGATGCGTTCAGAGACGAACTTCTCCAGCGGCAACCGGCCCTGCAGGTAGAGGTCGATCAGGGTGGGGAAGTCGCGTTCGGGTAGGCAGTCGCCGTACCAGGACGACTTCAACGCACCGCCGTGCGAGAAGAAGTCCACCAGCGGCATGTCGATGCGCATGTCGGGCGTCGGAACACCCACCAGCACAACGGTTCCCGCAAGATCGCGGGCATAGAATGCCTGCTTCCAGGTTTCCGGTCGCCCGACCGCGTCGATGACCACATTGACGCCGAACCCGTCGGTGAGGTCCTGGATTGTCTTGACCACATCGAGGTCGCGGGCGTTGATGGTGTGGGTGGCGCCGAACTTGCGGGCCCAATCCAGTTTGGTGTTGTCGGTGTCGACGGCGATGATCCGTCTGGCGCCGACCAGCGCGGCCCCGGCGATCGCGGCATCGCCCACGCCGCCGCAACCGATCACCGCGACCGTGTCGTCACGGTTGACCGCGCCGGTGTTGATCGCCGCGCCCAGCCCTGCCATCAACCCGCAGCCCAGCAGCCCCGCCACCGCCGGGTCGGCCTCGGGATCGACCTTTGTGCACTGGCCGGCGGCCACCAGCGTCTTGTCGGCAAACGCGCCGATCCCCAGCGCCGGGGTCAGCTCGGTGCCGTCGGTGAGCGTCATTTTCTGCTCGGCATTGAAAGTGTCGAAGCAGAGCTGGGGTCGGCCGCGTTTGCAAGCGCGGCACTGGCCGCACACCGCGCGCCAATTCAGGATCACGAAGTCGCCCGGCTGCGACCGCCGTCACGCCGGGTCCCACCGCTTCGACGGTGCCCGCGGCCTCATGGCCGAGCAGGAACGGATACTCGTCGTTGATCCCACCCTCGCGGTAGGTCAGGTCGGTGTGGCACACCCCGCACGCGGTCACGTCGACGACGACCTCGCCCGGGCCGGGGTCGGGGATGACGATGTCCACCAGCTCGACCGGTTCACCCTTTTTCCGCGAAATCACGCCGCGCACTGTCTGACCCATACCGTCAACCTAGTGCTTGGTCGGTAGGCTCCTGCGCGATGGTCGCACTTGATGAACTCGACGACTGGCCGGTCGCCGCCGCGGCCGCCGCAGTGGTCGGTCCGTCGGGCGTGCTGGCCAGTCACGGTGACACCGGTCGGCAGTTCGCGCTGGCGTCGGTGACCAAGCTTCTGGTGGCGCGGGCCGCGCAGATCGCGATCGAAGAAGGCGCCGTCGACTTGGATAGCGCCGCAGGGCCGCCCGGCTCGACGGTCCGGCATCTGCTGGCCCATGCCTCGGGATTGGCGATGGAGTCCGATGACACGCTCGCCTGGCCCGGGACCCGCCGGGTGTATTCCAACTACGGCTTCGCCGTGCTGGCCGAGACCGTGCAGCAGGCATCCGGGATCGAGTTCGGTCGCTACCTGACCGAGGCGGTGTTCGAACCGCTGGGAATGACCGCCACCAGGCTCGATGGCGGCGCGCGGGCGGCCGGCTTCGGGGTGACATCGACGGTCGCGGACCTGGCAGCCTTCGCCGGTGACCTGTTGTGTCCGGCGACGGTGTCGGCGCAGATGCACGCCGAGGCGACCGCCGTGCAGTTTCCCGGTTTGGACGGGGTATTACCCGGATACGGGGTGCAGCGGCCCAACGACTGGGGGTTGGGATTCGAGATCAGGGACTCCAAATCACCGCACTGGACCGGCGCGATGAACTCGGTGCGCACCTTCGGCCATTTCGGTCAAACGGGCACGTTTATCTGGGCAGATCCGGAGGCCATGCTTGCGCTGGTGGTGCTCACCGACCGCGATTTCGGCGAGTGGGCGCTGCCGAGGTGGCCGGTGCTTGCCGACGCCGTGATATCGGAGTGCCGCGCGGACTAGCGCAACAGGGGTCTCACAAGGCACAATAGACACGCAAGACACAAAAGTATCGTTGCATCCTGCTCGTCCGGTTCAACAGGTCGTTGGGGAAGACGTCCCTCGTGGAGCCGAAGGAGCAGCAGATGCGTGCATCGAACCAGTTCGCCGACGTGACGACCGGCGTGGTGTACATCCACGCCTCGCCCGCCGCGGTGTGTCCGCATGTCGAGTGGGCGTTGTCGTCGACGCTGGCGGCCAGTCCCAACCTGAAATGGACCCCGCAACCGGCGATGCCCGGGCAGTTGCGCGCGGTGACCAACTGGGTCGGTCCGGTGGGCACCGGCGCCCGGCTGGCCAACGCCTTGCGTTCCTGGTCGGTGCTGCGGTTTGAAGTCACCGAGGATCCCAGTCCCGGTATCGACGGGCAGCGGTTCAGCCACACGCCCCAGCTGGGACTGTGGAGCGGCGCGATGAGCGCCAACGGCGACGTGATGATCGGCGAGATGCGGCTGCGGTCGATGATGGCCGATGGCGCCGACGCGCTGGCCGCCGAACTGGATACGGCGTTGGGCACCGCCTGGGACGAGGCGCTCGAGGTGTACCGCGACGGCGGTGACGGCGCCGAGGTGTCCTGGCTCAGCCGGGGAGTCGGTTAGGTCCGTGGTGATCGCAAGCGCGGCGTAGCCGCGCGCAGCGGGTCACCACCTTTAGGTCGCAGAATCCGCAGTGCACCCGGCACCGCGGAGATCTCGGCGGGCAGCGCGCAGATGTACTCGCCGTCGGCGTAGGCGTTGATGCCCGGTGATTCCACGTCGACCGAAGTCGCCCGCGCGGTAGTCACCTCGTCGAGATCGACGTGGCGGCCTTTGTAGACGGTGGGGAAGAGACGAATCAGCCGGGTGCGCGACGCCGAGTGAACCATGGTGATGTCGAGTCGGCCGTCGGCATGATCGGCGTTGGGGCAGATCAGCATTCCGCCGCCGTAGCTGCGGGTGTTGCCGAACGCGGCAAGGGTGAGGTCGGTGACGATCTCTTCTCGTCCGTCGAGCACCAGGCGGAACGGCAGTAGCCTCAGCTGTGAAAGCTCGGCGAGCATCGCCAGGTTGTAGCGCATTCGACCGCGCGGCCAGCGCATCCGGTTGGCCCGATCGGTGACCAGCGAATCGAATCCTGCGGCAGCAACGGTGCCGAACCACGTGGCGACACCCTTGCGGTCGCGAACCCTGCCCAGGTCAACGGTTTCGGTCCAGCCGTCGGCGACCACATTGGCCGCGGCTACGGGATCTTTTGTGGGCAAACCGAATTCGCGCGCATGATCGTTGCCGGTACCGGCCGGAATGATTCCCAGCGGAATGTCGGTGCAGGCCAGGGTTTGCAGTGCATCGCAGATCACTCCGTCGCCGCCGGTGACCACCACCGCGTCGGTGCCCTTTTCCACCGCACCGTGCAGCAGGCGACGTGCGTGCTCGGCGTCGCTGCCGACGATTGCCACGACGTCGACGCCGCGCTGCTGCAATCGCTCGATCGCCTTTTCGGCGGCGTGTGGCGCGTTTCCGTGTCCCGACGCCGGATTGGTCAGCACGGTCACCCGGCCGATCTCGCGGCGGGTCATACGGCGCCGCTCCTCGCCCCCGCAAGCGGGTGGGGGTCCCCCCAGCCGCGCAGCGGCGAGGGGGCGTGCCCCCACATCGCTTTATTGCTCTGCATCGTCGCGCCACGTGATCACGGGATGAGCTTGCCGGGATTGAGAATTCCCGCGGGATCCAGTGTCGCTTTGACCGCCCGCAACACCTGTACGCCCACATCGCCGACCTCGTCGCGCATCCAGGGCCGATGATCGGCCCCGACCGCGTGGTGATGGGTGATCGTCCCGCCGGCAGCGACGATCGCATTGCAGGCCGCGGCCTTCGCGGCCCGCCACTGCTCAATCGGGTTACCGCGTTGCCCGGCGACGACGGTGAAGTACAGCGAGGCGCCGGTGGCATACACATGCGAAATGTGACACAGCACCAGCGCAGGCGTGCCGGATTCGGCCAGCGCGGCCGTCAGCGCGTCGGTGACGGCGGCCTTCAGCGCCGGGATGTTCGACCAGTCGGTGGCCGTCTCGAGCGTCTCACAGAGCGCGCCGGCGGCCAGCAGCGAATCGCGCAGGTACGGCGCGCCGAACCGGCCATGCTCCCAGGCCCGTGCCGGGGCTTCGCCCAGCGACGTGCCGCCCATAGCGGTGATGAGCTCCCGGGTTTCGCTGTGCCTGCTTTCGGCATGCGCGGCGGTGCCCTCGAACACCGTGATCGCCAAGCAACCGCCGGTGATCTGGGTTTCGCCGATGGCCTCGGTGGTGGCCAGGTTGACGCCGGTCTCGGCTTCGTCGGAGAGTCGGATCACGGTCGGGCCGGTGCCTGCTCTGTGTGACGGCGCGCAATGCGGCCGTGCCGGTGGCGAAGTCGGGGAACGACCACGCCTCGTAGCGCGTGACATCGGGCGCCGGATGCACCCGAAGCCGCACCCGGGTGATGATGCCGAAGACGCCCTCCGACCCGATTAGCAGCTGCCGCAGGTCCGGGCCGGCCGCCGACTGCGGGGCGCGGCCCAGATGCAGCGCGCCCGCAGGCGTGATGACGTGCAGCCCGCGAATCATGTCGTCGAACCGGCCGTATCCCGCCGAGTCCTGGCCCGACGATCGGGTCGCGGCATAACCGCCCAGGCTGGCGAATTCGAAGCTCTGCGGAAAATGCCCGAGCGAAAACCCGTGCTCGGCAAGTAGTTGCTCGGCCCGCGGACCGGTGACGCCGGCACCGAACTCGGCCTCGCCGGATACCGCGTCAAAAGCGAGCAATGCGTCGAAGCGCCGCAGATCCAGCGACACGGCGGCGCTGAACTCGCCGCGGATGGGATCGAGTCCACCGACGACGCTGGTGCCGCCGCCGAACGGGACGACGGCGATGCCGTGCTGCGAGCAGTACCGCAGGATCGCCGCAACCTCGTCGTCAGTGCCGGGCAGCAGCACCGCGTCGGGCGCGTCTTGCACGCCGGATTCTTTGCGCCGCAGCAGATCCAGCGTCGACTTGCCGCCGGCATGCAGCAGTCGGTCGCGGCCGCCGACGCGACAGTAGTCCGGCCCCACGATGGCGGCCAGCGCTTCGCGGTGGTCGTTCGCCAACTGCGATGGGCGCAACGTGACCTGATCTGGGTCGAGTTCGGCCGAGGGCGAGTCCGTCACCCCCAGGGCCTGCTTCAACAGCGAGCGGATGCCCTCCGAGAGGGGTTTGGCTTCCCGCGGGTCACCCCACCCGTTCCACTTCATCGGCGGCAACAATTGTACAGGCATGCGTTACAGTATTACATATGCCGTCAATCAGTAACGCACCCGTGGAGACCGGGGACCGGATCCTGGCGGCCGCCGCGAGCTGTGTGATCGATTTCGGCGTCGAGCGCGTGACGCTGGCCGAGATAGCGCGGCGGGCGGGGGTGAGCCGTCCAACCGTCTATCGCCGCTGGCCGGACACCCGTTCGGTGCTGGCGGCCCTGCTGACCAGGCACATCACCGCGGCGTTGGATGACGTGCCGGTGCGCGGACGCGGTCGCGAGGCGCTGGTCGACCGGGTGGTGGCGGTGGCCGAACACCTGCGGCGCGACGAGCTGGTCATGGCGGTGCTGCGGTCGGAGCTGGCGCTCGTCTACATCGCCCAGCGGCTCGGCAGCAGCCAGCAGATGCTGATCGACGCGCTCGCCAACGACCTGCGCGCAGTCCAACGCGACGGCAGCGTGCGCGCCGGCGACCCGCGCCGGCTCGCGGCGATGGTGCTGCTGATCACCCAGTCGACCATTCAATCCGCCGAGATCGTCCGTCCGATCCTGGACGCCGATGCGCTGGCCGCCGAACTCGCCTACTCGCTGAACGGATACTTGTCTTGACGTCGACCGCCCTGAACGCAGCGCGCCGCACCGCCGACCTGACGGCGCTGGCCGATGGCGAGCCGACCGACGTCGTCGTGATCGGTGGCGGCATCACCGGCACCGGCATCGCGCTGGACGCCGCGTCCCGAGGCCTGCGAGTGACGTTGGTGGAAAAGCACGATCTCGCATTCGGCACCAGCCGGTGGAGCTCCAAGCTGGTGCACGGCGGGCTGCGCTATCTGGCGAGCGGCAATGTCGGCATCGCCAGGCGAAGCGCGGTCGAGCGCGGAATCCTGATGACGCGCAACGCTCCTCATCTGGTCCGGGCTATGCCGCAACTGGTCCCGTTGTTGCCCTCGATGAGCCGAATGGAGCGGGCATTGGTACGGGCCGGGTTCCTCGCCGGCGACGTATTGCGTAAGACGGCGGGCACACCGGCGTCCATCCTGCCCGGCTCTCGCCGCATTTCCGCGCAGGGCGTCAGTGAGATGGCCCCGGCCGTTCGACGGGATGGCCTCGACGGTGGCTTGCTGGCCTACGACGGACAGCTGATCGACGATGCCCGACTGGTCGCCGCCGTCGCGCGGACCGCTGCGCAGCATGGTGCCCGAATCCTGACCTACACCGCCGCATCCGACGTCACCGGCATGTCGCTGCGGCTGACCGACCAACGCACCGGCGAATCGTTCGATATCACGGCTCGCGCCGTCATCAACGCCTCCGGGGTGTGGGCGGGGGAGATCGACCCGTCGTTGAAGCTGCGCCCCAGCCGAGGCACCCACCTCGTCTTCGATGCGGCAGCGCTCGGCAATCCCACAGCGGCGCTGACGATTCCGATACCCGGCGAGCTCAATCGCTTCGTTTTCGCCATGCCTCGAACAGCTGGGGCGGGTCTACCTCGGATTGACCGACGAGGAAGCACCTGGGCCGATTCCCGATGTGCCACAACCGACTTCGGCCGAGGTGAAATTTCTGCTGGACGTCGTGAACACTGCGCTGGGTATCACCTTGGAAGATGCCGACGTGATCGGCGCCTATGCGGGGCTGCGGCCGCTGATCGACACCGGGGCAGGCCGCACCGCGGACGTCTCTCGCAACCATGCCGTGGTCGAGTCACCGTCCGGGGTGATCAGCGTGGTCGGTGGCAAGCTGACCGAGTACCGGCACATGGCCGAGAACGTCCTCGACCGGGCTGTCGAATTGCGGGAACTCGCAGCCGGGGAGTGCCGGACCCGAAACCTGCCGTTGGTTGGTGCGCCGGCGAATCCGGGCTCGAGCGTCGCGCCGATGGCCGGCTTGCCGGAGTCGCTGGTCCTGCGCTACGGGGCCGAGGCGGCCAACGTGATCGCTGCTGCCACGTGTGATCGGCCGGTCGATCCGGTGGCCGAAGGGATCGACGTGACCCGGGCGGAGTTCGAATACGCCATCACCCATGAGGGTTCGCTGACCGTCGACGACATTGTGGATCGCCGCACCCGGATCGGTTTGGTAGCCGCCGATCGGCAGCGAGTAATCGGCGTGGCGGAGGAGATGCTGACGCAAAAGTGATAGTTACTACTATATAGTAGTTACTGTTACTTTTATTCACTCCGCAGGAGGGCGGTGGATCCAGCATGAAGCTGGTTAGCGCAGCAGATGTACCGGTTCTTATCGTCGGGGCGGGCGCCGGTGGGCTTGCCACATCGGCTCTGTTGGCCAAACACGAGGTCGCATCGCTGGTGGTCGAAAAGCGCCGCGAAGTCTTCATTTATCCGAAGGCCCGGAATCTGAGCTTTCGAAGCTTGGAAATTCTCCGTGGTCTGGGTCTCGACGACCAGGTCCATGCCGTCGCCGACCGCGTCTCGGACATGGTCGTCAAACCGACGCTGAACAGCGCGGACGAAAAGCTGGCCATTGACATCGACTCTTTCTTCGCCGGCCTGGATCAGCTGAGCCCCGAGCCTTCCGTGCAGTACTGCCCGCAGAGCAGCCTGGAGCCGATGCTGCTCGCCGAAACCCGCCGGCATGGCAGCGAAGTGCGCTATGGGACGGAATTGTGCTCTTTCGACCAGGACGACGCTGGCGTCACAGCGGTGCTGCGCGACTTAGATTCCGGCGAGTCGCAGACGGTTCGCGCCGGGTACCTCGTCGCGGCCGACGGTGTCCACAGTCCGATCCGTAACCGGCTTGGCCTTAGTACCTCGGGACACGGTGCGCTGCCGATCTACGTCGTTTTCTTCTACTTCCGCGCACCGTGGCGAAAGTTCGTGGCGCACCTCAACGATGGCGATGGCATACAAGTCAAAAATGCCGACGCGGACGGCATCTTCCTGGTCGCCAAAGACGACCTCGGCATGTTCATCACCACCTACTTCCCCGGCAAGGGGGAGACCGCGGCGCAATTCACCCCGCAGTACTGCCGCGAGCTATTGACCAAGGCCATCGGCGAGCCGATCGATATCGAGATCATCGAAGTCGCGGCGTGGCAACCGTACGAGCAAGTTGCTGACCAATTTCGTTATGGGCGAGTCTTTCTCGTTGGTGACTCCGCGCACACCATGCCGCCGTTCAAGGCCGGTGGAGCCAATACCGCCATCCAAAGCGCCCATAACCTGGCTTGGAAGCTGGCCGCAGTCCTGGACGGGACGGCGGATCCGGCGCTGCTGAACACATTCCACGCTGAGCGGCACCCTGTCGGGCGTTTTGCCGCTCGCCAGTCGCTGACCGGGCCGACAGTCGCCTTGATCAATGTGGACGACCAGGGCCCCGGGCTGCCGCCCGAGGAGGAGGCGTCGATGTTCTCCTTGCTGGTCGGCTACCAGTACCGATCGGCGGCGGTCGTGACCGACCAGTCCGCTCCGGCCGACCCGGACGCCGTGTCTCTGGTGGACGAACTGCATGGCCAACCCGGCACCCGGGTCCCGCATGCGTGGGTGCAGCATGGCGGCCGCCGGGTGTCCACCCTCGACCTGCTCGGTGCCGGCTTCACCCTGCTCACCAGCGACGACGGCGCCCCCTGGGTCGAGGCCGCCACCGCGGCGTCAACTGCCCTCGACGTGCCGATCGCGGTCCACCAGATCGGGCCTGCGGGTGACGTCCGCGATCCCGACGGCGAGTGGGCGAAGGTCACCGGACTGCCGTCCGATGGGGCTCTGCTTGTGCGTCCGGACGATTTCGTCGGCTGGCGCGCGGACCGGCTGCCGGCTGACCCCGAAAGCGGGCTTCGCCAAGCGGTTTCGGCGATCCTCGGCCGGACCTGACCCAACGGCATCGCCCTGCCTCGGTAATGACCGTTGACCAGAATCGTGTTTTGGTCATAAGATTTATCGGTGTGATGGCGGAACGATCTGGTGTCGATCGGCAGGAAAGGGCTGATCGGATCCTCGATACCGCCCGTGACCTGTTGCTGTCGTGGGGCTATCGGCGGGTGACCATCGACGAATTGGCGCGTCGCGCCGGTGTCGGTAAGGGCACGATCTACCTGCACTGGCGTTCTCGCGAGGAAGTGTTCCACGCGGTCAGCGCCCGCGAGGCGGCGGAGATGGCGGACGCGATCGTCGACGCGGTGCGCGATGATCCGGCGGAGGTGGCACTGCACCGCTACTTGCGACGGCTGTTCGTCGAGGCGATGAATCGTCCCGTGCTGCGTGCTCTTTACACTCGCGACGCCGACACCCTCGGGACTTTCCTTGCCGCGGCGCATCATCACCGGCTGGAGGAAAGCAAGCTCGGTGTCAACCGCGACTATTTGGGTGTGCTCGCGGCGGAGGGGATGTTGCGGCCGGACCTGCATCTGAAGGATCTCGACTACACCCTCCCCACCATCGTCTTCGGTTTCTTTGGGGCGGAGCCGTTTCTGCCGCCGAGTCTCAACCTCACCCTGGCGCAGAAGGCCGATCAGCTCGCCGACACGATCCACCGGGCTTTCGAGCCAACCAAGGCACCGAGCAGCGACACGATGAAACGCGCTGCGAACAAAGCTATCCCGATTTTAGAGCGGCTGGCCCGAGACCACCGGATGGCGACCTACGGAGGCGATCATGATGACTGAACTGGCAACCGATCTCGCCCGCCCGCGCGGGCGGTATGGCGTGGACGGGGACTACCGACTGATTCCGGCGCCGGTCTTGCTGGCCGGCTATCTGCTGTTGTGCCTTGCCGCAACGTTTTTGGCCGGCCTCTGGTTGGCGACCGGACGAACGCTATCGGGACTCGGGGTAGCCGTGGTTGCCGTCCTTCTGGTCGGCGCCGGCCTGAGCGTGCGGCGGTTCAGCCGACGCGGAAAGTTCGAAGTGTGGGCACACCTGCTGACCGGGATAGGACTGCGCGGCGATGAACGGGTGCTCGACCTCGGCTGCGGTCGTGGCGCGGTGTTGTTGACGGCGGCCAAGCTGGTGCCGCGTGGAACTGCGGTGGGCGTGGACATCTGGCGGGCCGACCAGACCGGCAACTCAATGCAGGCGACACTGGCGAACGCCGAAGCCGAGGGCGTCGCCGACCGGGTCGACCTGCACACCCGGGACATGACCGACCTTCGGTTTCCGCAAGCGTCTTTTGATCTCGTCGTGAGTAACCTCGCGATCCACAATCTGCCGGACGACGACGCGCGCCGGTCGGCGATCGACGAGGCCGTCCGCGTGCTGCGCCCCGGCGGTCATGTCGTGATCGCCGACCTCGGGTTCACCCGGCTGTATGCCGACCGGCTTCGGCAATGTGGCATGGCAGACGTCCGCCGCCAAGACCTTGGCTGGCGGGCCTGGTGGGGGCTGCCGTTCTTGCGCACCTACGCCGTCACCGCGACCAAGCCGAGCTGATGCGGTGACGACAAAGTCGGTCTCCCGAGTGGTGGCGCTGGAAGAGGCGTTCCTTCACCCGCGGGTGTGGGAGCTGTTTCCCGAGTCGCTGCAACGGAAATACCAGCCGGTCCGGGCCCGGCTCAGCGATGTCGGCGCCGAGCGCATCCGTCTGATGGACGCCGCGGGGATCGACGTGCAGGTGCTCTCACACGTCCAGCCCGGTGTCCAAGTGCTCGTCGATGAGCAGGCCGAGTTGGCGATCGCGGTCAGCCGCGAAGTAAACGATTGGTTGGCCGAGGCCGTCGCCGCGCACCCCGCGCGGTTCGCCGGCTTTGCCATGCTGCCGACCCAGTCGCCGGCTGACGCCGCTGACGAGCTGGAGCGCGCCGTTCGCGACCTCGGCTTCAAAGGCGCGCTGATCAACGGACACACCAACGGGCGTTACCTCGACGACCCGTCGTTCGATGTGCTGCTGGCCCGGGCCGAATCATTGGGCGTGCCCATTTACATTCATCCCACTGACCCGCCGCAGGCGGTAACAGATTGCTACTACGCGCCTTTCGACCCGGCGCTGGTACCTACCTGGGGCTGGCCGGTGGAAACCGGAACGCATCTGCTCAGGTTGATCTGCGCCGGCGTGTTCGATCGTCATCCGAATTTGAAGATCATCGTCGGGCACATGGGAGAACTGCTTCCGTTCTGCTTCACCAGGCTCAACGTCGGCCTGACGATGGCCGGGTGGTTGCTGGACGCCGAGTCGGACGGCAATGACGTAGCGCACCCGCCGATGCGCAACAGCGTCGGCTACTACCTGCGGCAAAACGTATTCATCACCAGCAGCGGGGTGTTCGACGTGCCGGTGTTCGACTGTGCCCGAGCGATGTTGGGCCTGGACAACCTGATGTTCTCCGTCGACCATCCATTCCAGGACAACTTCGCCGCGATGGAATTCCTCGAACGGTGCGACCTGTCCCCGGACGACAAGGAGCGGTTCGCGCACCGCACCGCAGAGAATCTGCTGAAGCTTGACAATCAGCCGGGTGACAGCGGTAACGCACGTGCGGCCGTCGGCGATACTTGGTACCGGCTTCGCAGCCGCGCCACGTCGAAAATCGGCAGGGCGTTGATCTCGGCACTCGTTAAGTGACGAGCAGACGCAAAAGCCCCCGACACGCCGTGCGTGCGGGGGCTTTTGCGTCTGCTCGCCGTTGAAATTACAGCGGGATGTTCTTGTGGCGCCCGCGGCGAGGAGGCGCCGAGGCCAGCGCCTCGGTGAGCTTGCTGCGAGTGTGCGCCGGGTCGATCTTCTCGTCGACTACACCGATGTCGATGGCGTTGTCCACGCCGCCGGCGAGCCGCTCGTGTTCGGCGGCCAGCTCGTCGTGCAGCGCCTCGCGGTCGTCGTCGGCCGCGGCGGCCAGCTTCTTCTTGTGCAGTATGCCGACGGCTGCCTTGGCGCCCATCACCGCGACCTCGGCATCCGGCCAGGCGAACACCTTGGTGGCGTTCAAAGAACGCGAGTTCATCGCGATGTAGGCCCCGCCGTAGATCTTTCGGGTAACCAGGGTGACTCGCGGGACGGTGGCCTCGCCGAACGCGTGCAGCAGCTTAGCGCCGCGGCGCACCACGCCGCCCCATTCCTGGTCGACGCCGGGCAGGTAGCCAGGAACGTCGACGATCACGATCAGCGGGATGCCGAACGCATCGCAGAGACGCACGAAACGCGCTGCCTTCTCGGCACTTTCCGAGTTGAGGCAGCCGCCGAGCCGTAATGGGTTGTTGGCCAGCACGCCGACCGTGCGGCCCGACAACCGACCGAGGCCGACCACCATTGACGGCGCCCACTTGGCCTGGAACTCGTCGAACGGTGCGTCATCGTCGAGCAGTGCGACGACGAGCGGGTGCACGTCGTAGGCGCGTCGCGGCGATTCCGGCAACAGCGCGTGCAGGTCGGTGTCGTGCGCCTCGGCCTTACTGCGATCGAAATGCCCTTGCTGGCAGAACAATCCGACCAACCGGCGACCACGCTCGTAGGCGTCGGACTCGTCGTCGGCGACGATGTGGCACACCCCGGACTTCTTGTGGTGCGTGTCCGGACCGCCCAGCGAGGCCATGTCCACGTCTTCGCCGGTGACGCTGCGCACGACGTCGGGCCCGGTGACGAACACCCTGCTGTCCGGTGCCATCACGACGACGTCGGTCAGCGCCGGCCCGTAGGCCGCGCCGCCGGCGGCGAATCCGACCACCACCGAGATCTGCGGAATGTATCCGGACGCCCGGATCATCGCCTCGAACACCAGCCCGACCGCGTGCAGCGCCCGCACGCCTTCGGCCAGCCGCGCGCCGCCGGAGTGCCAGATGCCCACGATCGGGCTCTGCTCTTCGATGGCGGTGTCGTAGGCGTTGACGATGTGGGTGCAGCCCTCGAGACCCATCGCACCGCCCATCACGGTGCCGTCGGTGCAGAACGCGATGGTGCGCATGCCGTTCACGGTTCCGCCGGCGGCCAGCACACCGGAGCGGTCACGCTCGTGCAGGAGCTCGATGCTGCCGTCGTCGAAGAACCTGCTGAGGCGCAGCAGCGGATCGCGCGGGTCGAGCGACTCGTCAACCGCGTCCGGGGCCAGGGTCGTCATCGCAGTTCTCCTGTGTCAGTTCGTACTTCGGTTAGTACCGGCCAAAGGTGATCGCCACGTTGTGACCGCCAAATCCGAACGAATTATTGATGGCGTACTGGTAGTCGCCCGCCCGCGGCTTGCCGGCCACCACGTCGAGGTCGATCTCCGGGTCCAGGTTCACCAGGTTCAGGGTGGGCGGAACGACCTGGTCGCGCAGTGCCAGCACGGTCAAGATCGATTCCACCGCGCCGACCGCGCCGACCGAGTGACCGAGCGCGGACTTGGGTGCGTACACCGCCGCGTTTCCGCCGTGCGCGCCCAGAGCGTTGTTGATGGCCTTGCCCTCGGCCAGGTCGCCGACCGAGGTGCCGGTGGCGTGGGCGTTGACGTGGTCGATGTCGGCCGGCGTGAGCCCGGCAAGCTGGATCGCCCGCGTCATCGCGTGCCCGGCCCGCTCGCCGTTGGGATCCGGTGCCACCATGTGGAAGCCGTCCGAGGTGACGCTGGCCCCCATGATCCGGGCCAGGATGTTGGCGCCGCGCGCCTTGGCGTGCTCCTCGGTCTCGATCACCATCAGCGCGCCGGCTTCGCCGAACACGAAGCCGCTGCGGTCCTTGTCGAACGGGCGGCAGGCGCCGGCAGGGTCGTCGTTGTTGGTGGACAACACGATGCGCATCTGGGCGAATCCCGCGATGGGCACCGCCTCGATCTTGGTCTCGACGCCACCGCAGATCGCGATGTCGGCCTCGCCGAGCGCGATCTGCTGCCAGGCGTGGGCGATGGCCTCCGAACCGGACGCGCACGCCGACACCGCGGTCATCACCCCGGCCTTGGCGTGCCGTTCCAGCCCGACCGCGGCGGCCGCGCCATTGGGCATGTACATCTGCACGACCAGCGGAGAGACCGCCTTCAAACCACGTGCGCGCATGCCGTCGTAGGCGAAGATCAGCTCCTCACTGGAGCCCATGCCGGTGCCGATGGACACCATCAACCGGTTGGTATCCACCTCGGGCGACCCGGCGTTCTCCCACACCCGCCGGCCCAGCACCGTGGCCATCTTCTGCAGGTAGCCCATCCGGCGGTTCTCGACGCGGTCCAACTGGCTGTCGAACTCCTCGAGCAGATGCCCACCGATGCGGACCGGCAGGTCGTACTCCTCGACGAACGGGTCGTCGAGCGTACCGGATCCCACTTTGCCCGTCCAGCAGCAACTTCCACGTGGTCTCCACGTCGGTTGCCAGGGCGGTCGTCATGGCAATGCCAGTGACGACGATGTTGGGGAAACCGTTCCCCGTAGCCAACGTTGACGATGTTGACATGGGTCCTCGCGAACGTTCCTTTCCTACTTGTCCGGCTCAGTACCGCCCGAAGACCAGCGCGACGTTGTGTCCGCCAAAGCCGAACGAGTTGTTGATGGCGTACTGGTAGTCGCCATAACGTGGCTCGCCCGCGACGACGTCGAGGTCGATCTCGGGGTCAGGGGTGTGATAATTCAGTGTCGGTGGTATGACGCCATCTCGCAGCGTGAGCACCGTCAGCACCGATTCCAGGGAACCCACCGCGCCGATGGAGTGGCCCAGCGCCGACTTCGGCGCGTAGACCGGGGCGTGCTCGCAACCGGCCACCCGCAGCGCATTAGCTTCTGCCGTGTCGCCGATCGGTGTGGCGGTCGCGTGCGCGTTGACGTGGTCGATGTCCTTGGGTGACAAGCCCGCCAGCTCCAGCGAGCGCGTCATCGCCCGTCCGGCGCGCACGCCGTCCGGTGCCGGCGCCACCATGTGGAAGGCGTCCGACGTGATGCCGGCACCCATCAACCGGGCCAGCGGCTTGGCGCCCCGGGCTTTGGCGTGCTCCTCGGTCTCGATGACCATCAGCGCACCGGCTTCGCCGAACACGAAGCCGTCACGGTCCTTGTCGAACGGACGCGATGCCCCTTCGGGGTCGTCGTTGCGGGTCGACATCGCCCGCATCATCGAGAACGCCGCGATGGGCAGGGCCTCAATTGGGCCCTCGACACCGCCGCACACGGCGACGTCGGCGTCGCCCATGACGATTTGCCGCCACGCGTGCGCGATGGCCTCCGAGCCAGACGAACAGGCCGACACCGGGGTCATCACTCCGGCGCGGGCTCCAAGCTGCAGGCCCACCGTCGCCGCGGCGCCGTTGGGCATGATCTGCTGCACGGCCAGGGGCGACACCTTGCGGGGGCCGCCCTCGTTCATCAGGTCGTAGCTTTCGACGATCCGCTCGGCGCCGCCAAGACCCGTGCCGACAACGACGGCGAAACGGTCGGGGTCCACTTCGGGGCTACCCGCGTTCTCCCAGAGCTGACCGCTGAGCCACTTGGCCAGCCGCTGGACGTAGGACATGCGGCGCAAGTCCAGTCGACTCATGTGGTCGTCGATCGGATTCCTTGAGGTGCCCACCGATCTTCACGGGCAGGTCCCACTTGGTCACGAACTCGTCTTCGAGCACGCGGATGCCGCTCTCCCCGGCCAGCAAGCCCTTCCACGTGCTCTCGATGTCCGGCGCGATCGATGTCGTCGCCGCAACGGCGGTTACCACAACATTGGGGTAACCGCCGTTAGCAGTGGAAGGTCTGGTCACTGGTGGTCGGCTTCCAGCCTGGCCTTGACGTTGGCGACGGCCTCGGGGTTGTCGGTCTCGAGCTTCGCGCGCAGCGCCTGGGCGGCCTCGGGGTTCTCTTCCTCGAGCTTCTGGATGTAGTTCACAACGTCACCGACGGTGCGGAGCCCGGCCAGGTCCTCGTCGGGGATCTTGACGCCGTACTTGTCCTCGGTCTGCACCGCGATCTCAACCATCGACAGCGAGTCGATGTCGAGGTCGTCGACGAACGACTTCTCCGGGGTGATCTCCGAGGGCTCGATACCGGTGACCTCTTCGATGATCTCGGCGATACCGGCGATGATTTCTTCCTGACTGACAGTCACGTTCAGTTCCCTTCGTAATATGTTGTGTTACTGCTGATTTGACGTACGTATGCGGTTGTAGGGCGGACCGGTTCGGCTTTGATTCTGGGTGGCTGCGACCAGGGTTTTACAGCTCTGCCAAACCATCCAGGTCGGCGGGGGTCTTGACGGCATGCGTCGGTACTCCGCGAAGTTCACGCTTGGCGATGCCGCTGAGTGCGCCCGCAGGCGGGAACTCGACAATCGCTTTGACGTTTCGCTGACGCAAAGTCTCGCTGCACAAATCCCACCGCACCGGGCGGGTCAGCTGCGCGACAAGCTTTTCTATGGCGTCCCCGGCCGACGATACCGGCTGGCCGTCGCGGTTGGACAACAGCACGGCGGTCGGTTCCGCGGTCGCGACGTTCTGCACCGCCGTGGCATAGCCGTCGAGGGCGGACGCCATGAATTCGGTGTGGAAGGCTCCGGCGACGCCCAGCGCACGCACCCGGGCCTTCGCCGGTGGGTCTTCGGCAAGCTTGTCCAACGCGCTCAGGCGACCTGCGGCCACGATCTGGCCGGCGGCGTTGCGGTTGGCGGGAACCAGGTCGAGCTGTTCGAGGCGGGCCAGCACCTCGGCTTCGTCACCGCCGAGAACCGCGGACATTCCCGTCGGCTCGTTGGCGCAGGCCTTGGCCATCTCCGCTCCGCGGGTGGCGGCCAGAGCGACGGCGTCGTCAGCGGAGATCACACCGGCGATCGCGTAGGCCGCGATCTCACCGACGGAGTGGCCGGCGACGACGAACTCTTTGTCGGCCAACAGCCCCCGCCTGGTCAGCTCCTGGTGAGCCAGCAGCGTGGCGGCAACGATCAACGGCTGGGCGATCGCGGTGTCGGTGATCTCCTCGGTCGAGGCGGTGGTGCCCAGGCGAGCGAGATCCAGACCGCTGGCCGTCGACCACGACGCCAACCGGTCCGCGGCGCCGGGCAGTTCCAGCCACGGCGACAGCATGCCGGGGGTCTGCGATCCCTGTCCGGGTGCAAGCAACGCAATCACATTCTTAAGGGAACACTGTGAAGACGGGTTTGCGCCGTGTAACAGATTATGAACCTTGTCTTAGGTTTTTGTGGAAACTCCACAAAAAGGCACGCGATGCGACGTATTCGATATCTTGCCGCAATCTGTCAACCGGTGGCGAGCGTGTTCGAGGGCACGACCAGGTCCTTTTCCACCGTCGGCGTGACAGGCGTCACAATGTCGCTGGCAACGCTGGCGTGCTGGGCCTGGTACGCGAGGTGGCCCACGGTCGCGGCCACCCGGAGGACATAGGCGTCGCGCGGCTGGGTGGGATCGCGGCCCGTGAAGTCGGCGATGCGCCGCAGTCGGTAGCGCACGGTGTTTGGATGAACGAACAACTTGCGGGCGCAGGCTTCGATCGCGCCGCCGCAGTCGAGATAGGCGTCGAGGGTCTCGGTGAGGGTGGGACCCGCGTCGGCGAGTGGCCGCATTACGTCGGTGTGCAACGCCGCGATGGCCGACGCGTCGCCCATCAGGGCCCGCTCGGGCAGTAGTTCGCGCGCCAGCACCGGCCGTGGCGCACCCCGCCAGCCGGCCACGGCGTTCATCCCGGAGATGGCCTCGCTGGCGCTGTGGTAGGCCGCGGTCAGCATCGGTGCCGTCGGGCCGATCACCACCGGACCGTCGGAGAACGCATCCAGCAGACCGCCGAAGACCTTCTCGGTCGGCGTCAGCTGGCCGGACACGATCGCCACCAGATAGGTGCCGTGCACGTCGGTGAGAGCGGCGCGGCCATGGTTTATGGCGATATCCCGGACATCTTGGCTGGCGTGGCTTTCGCGGCCCGGTGGCGGAGTTCCCACCACCACCGTCGCCGGAGCGGTGGTGTCCCAGTTCAGCGCGGCCGCCCGGGACAACAGCTCGGGACCAGTGTCGCCGCGCACCACCGCGTCCACGACGCTGGCCTCCATTCGACTGTCCCAGGTGCCGCGCGCCTCTGCCGCATCGGCGTAGGCCGTGGCGGCGCTGAAGGCGAGGTCACGGCTGTACTTGAGAATCCCCACCGTCAGCGCGGTCAGCTGCCCCGTCGGAGCGGGCCAGCAGCGGAGCGACCTCTTCGAAGAACTCCATGGTGACTCGCACCATGTCCACCGAGTGGCGCAACGGCATCCGCCGGGTCAGATCCTGCGGCATCAGCTCGAACGCCCGGGCGGTGTAGTTGACGTTGCTGCTCGGGTCAGTCATCCACTCCACGAAGTTCGCGACGGCGGTCTGCACCACCAGCGCCACGCTGGCCCGCTGGGATGCCTCCAGCTCGGCGAAGAACGGCAACCTTTCCTGCATCGCCGACACCGCCTGGGTGGAGAACCGACCGGAGTACTGCTTCAACCGCCGCAGCAGCGACTCCGGAACACCGTCCAGCAGCTCAAGCGTCGACCGCGGTGTCGCAAACTTCTTGTCAGTCACCTCTAAAACCTACGCCAGTCTTGTGGATGGTTCACCCAAAGACACTCTGCGTTATGCGACTCCGGGGTCGGATGTTTGTTCTGGCGCGGCCTGTACGTCATCGATCCGATACTGGCGCGCGGCCGCGACCGGTACCGACGGGTCGATCCGGCCATCACGCGCCAGCGCTTCCAGCACCGCGACCACCTGAGATTCGGCGTCGGTGTTGAAGTAGCGGCGGGCAGCCGGCCGGGTGTCGGAGAAGCCGAAGCCGTCGGTGCCCAGCGTGACATAGGTGCCCGGGACCCACGGCCGGATCTGTTCGGGCACCGCCCGCATCCAGTCCGACACCGCGACGATCGGACCCGAGCATCCCGAAAGGGCCCGCGTGACGTAGGCCTGACCCGCCGGACGGTCCGAGTGGCGCAGCTTCTGCTTCTCGACGGCGATGCCGTCGCGATTCAGCTCGCCCCAGCTGGTCACCGACCACACGTCGGCGGCGACGTCCCATTCGGCGCCCAGCATCTCGGCGGCTTGCAGCGCCGAGGGCATCGCCACTCCGGAAGCCAGGATGTGGGCGGTGTTGGCACGGCTTTCCTTCGCCGCCCGGTACCGGTAGATGCCGCGCAGCACGCCTTCGGGGTCGAAGTTCTCCGGCTCGGCCGGTTGAACATACGGCTCGTTGTAGATGGTCGAGTAGAAGAAGACGTTCTCCGGGTCTTCCCCGAACATGCGGGCCAGGCCGCTTTCGATGATGTAGGCGATCTCGTAGGCGAAGGCGGGGTCGTAGGCGACCACCGCCGGATTGGTGGCCGCCAGCAGCGGCGAGTGGCCATCGGCGTGCTGCAGGCCCTCGCCGGTCAGCGTGGTGCGTCCCGCGGTGGCCCCGAGCAGGAAGCCACGCGTCATCTGGTCGGCCGCGGCCCACAGGCCATCGCCCGTGCGCTGGAACCCGAACATCGAATAGAAGATGTAGATCGGGATCATCGGCTCGTTGTGGGTGGCATACGAAGTGCCGGCCGCGGTGAACGAGGCGACGGATCCGGCCTCATTGATGCCCTCGTGCAGGATCTGGCCGATTTCACTTTCCTTGTACGCCAGCATCAGGTCGGCGTCGACGGCGGTGTACAGCTGGCCGAGGCGGTTGTAGATCTTCAACGACGGGAACCACGAGTCCATCCCGAACGTGCGTGCCTCGTCGGGGATGATCGGCACGATGCGGGGCCCAATTTCTTTGTCGCGCAATATTTCCTTGAAGGTGCGCACCGTCGCCATGGTGGTCGCCACCTCCTGGTGACCCGACCCCTGCTTGAGCGCCTTGTAGGTGTCGCGGCCCGGTAGCGCCAGCGCCTTGGACTTGGTCCGCCGCTCGGGCACGAAACCACCCAGCGCGCGCCGCCGGTCGAGCAGATACCGGATCTCCGGCGCCTCGGGACCGGGGTGGTAGTACGGAGGCAGGTAGGGATCCTGCTCCAGCTGGGCATCGTTGATCGGGATCCGGATGGCGTCGCGGAAGTCCTTGAGATCTTGCAGCGCGAGCTTTTTCATCTGGTGCGTCGCGTTGCGGCCCTGGAAGTGGGCGCCCAGCGAGTAGCCCTTGATGGTCTTGGCCAGGATCACCGTCGGCTGTCCTGTGTGGTCGACGGCGGCGCGGTAGGCCGCGTAGACCTTGCGGTAGTCGTGGCCACCACGCTTGAGGTTCCAGATCTCGGAATCGGTCATGTCCTCGACGAGTGCCTTGGTGCGCGGGTCGCGTCCGAAGAAGTGGTCCCGCACGTAGGCGCCGTCGTTGGCCTTATAGGTCTGGTAGTCGCCGTCGGGTGTGGTGTTCATCAGGTTCACCAGTGCGCCGTCGCGGTCGGCGTGCAGCAACGCGTCCCACTCGCGTCCCCAGACCACTTTGATCACGTTCCAGCCGGCCCCGCGGAAGAACGACTCCAACTCCTGGATGATCTTGCCGTTACCGCGTACCGGACCGTCGAGGCGTTGCAGGTTGCAGTTCACGACGAAGGTCAAGTTGTCCAACGCCTCCAGTGCGGCGACGTGGGCCAGGCCGCGGCTCTCCGGCTCGTCCATCTCGCCGTCGCCGAGGAACGCCCACACGTGCTGGTCGGAGGTGTCCTTGATACCCCGGTCATGCAGATAGTGGTTGAACCGGGCCTGATAGATCGCGTTCATCGGGCCGAGGCCCATCGACACCGTCGGGAATTCCCAGAAGTCGGGCATCAGCCGCGGGTGCGGGTAGGACGGCAGGCCACCGCCGGGATGGCTGTGCTCCTGACGGAACCCGTCCAGCTGGTCGGCGGTCAGCCGGCCTTCCAGGAAGGCACGCGCGTAAATGCCGGGCGAGGCGTGGCCCTGGATGAAGACATGGTCTCCGCCACCGGGATGCGATTTCCCGCGGAAGAAATGGTTGAAGCCGACTTCGTAGAGCGCCGCAGACGAGGCGTAGGTCGAAATGTGGCCGCCCACGCCGACTCCCGGACGCTGGGCGCGGTGCACCATGATGGCGGCGTTCCATCTGATCCAGGCCCGGTAGCGGCGTTCGACGTCCTCGTCGCCGGGGAACCACGGCTCCAGCTCGGTCGGGATGGTGTTGACGTAGTCCGTGGACGTCAGCGCCGGGATGGCGACCCGCTTCTCACGGGAACGTTCCAGCAGGCGCAGCATCAGGTAGCGAGCACGCGCGGGGCCGGATCGCTCCAGCAGCTCGTCGAAGGACTCCAGCCACTCGGCGGTTTCCTCCGGGTCGATGTCGGGCAGGTAGGACGCCACACCTTCGCGGATTACCCGCACCCGATCGGGTTCGCCTGCGCCGGTTGGGTTTTGCGCCAGATCGTGGCGTACGAACTCGGTAGTCAACTCGCTACTCCTCGTTTGACGGTTCGTCTGCGTGTGGCTGATCTCGCCGTCGGTCGGTGCTGGGTCTGCCCTGCGGCCCAGTCGGGCCATTCCTTATCGTGCCGCACCTTCGACCGTGCCGCGTAGTCCCCGTCGAAGCTGTCCCAAGCCGCGACCCGGTAACGTCACAACCTGTGCTGATCGGACGGCGTCGCGGTGTAGAGCCGGAATCTGGACAACGCGCGCCGGCCGCGCGGCGACTACGGATCGGCGCGCGCGCGATCGGCTGCGCGGCGGCGATCCTGATCGCAATCGTCGGGTGTACCAGCGTCACGGATGGCCTGCCGACCGTCGACACCGCAATAGCCCCGGCGTACCGGGAATCGGTATCCGCGTCGGTCTCGGCGTCGGCCGCGACGTCAAGCCTGCAGGAGACGCGGCGTCAGCTATCGCTGACGACGCAGGCGGTGGTGCGCGCGTGCGAGTCGCTTGCCGCCACCAGCAAAGACGCCGTCGACAAGGTGAATGACTTTGTCGCCGCTTACAACCAGGGCCACGACACCACCCCCGCCGAAGGTCCCGCCGCCGATACCCTCAACCACAGCGCCGAACTGGTCGAAGGGAACAGCGGTGGGCCGCTGTCCGCGGATCTGCACCACGCGCTCAACGCCTATGCTGACGCGGCACGCGACCTCGCGGTCGCCATCCGCAACCACGGGGATATGGAGGCGTTCAATCAGCGCGTCAATCAGTTCAACGACACCAAGACCGAAGCGGTCAAGCTGTGCAGGGCGTCCCTATGAGTCGCCGGATGTGCAAGGCTACGTGCTATGCGACGATAAATGCCATCGCGCGGCGCGCTGACGCTCGAGTGGCTTAAAACTGACCGGCTGGTAGCTGAAAGAGAGGATCGCACGGTGGTGGCGGCGGATGACGCCCCGAGCTATGCCCGCAAACTGGGCATCCAACGAGGGCAAGTTGTCCAAGAGTGGGGATGGGACGAGGACACCGACGACGATATCCGCGGCGACGTGGAGGATGTCTGCGGTGGCGAGTTGCTCGACGAAGACACCGACGAAGTCATCGACGTCGTATTGCTGTGGTGGCGTGACGGCGACGGCGACCTGGTGGACACCTTGATGGACGCGATCGCGCCGCTGGCCGACGACGGTGTGATCTGGGTGCTCACGCCCAAGACCGGCCGGCCCGGCCACGTGCTGCCCGCGGAGATCGCGGAGTCGGCACCGACGGCGGGACTGATGCCGACGTCGTCGGTCAACCTGGGGGACTGGAGCGCCAGCCGGCTGGTGCAGCCGAAGTCGCGCGCCGGCCGCCGCTGATGTTGGCGGTCGGTTCCACCGCACCGGATTTCACGCTGCGCGACCAGAACCGACAACCGGTCACCCTGAGCGATTACCGCGGGACCAAGAACGTGCTGCTGGTGTTCTTCCCGCTGGCGTTTACCGGCATCTGCCAAGGTGAGCTTGACCAGCTGCGTGATCATCTGCCCGTCTTCGAGAACGACGACAGCGTGGCGCTGGCCATTTCGGTGGGACCGCCGCCCACGCACAAGGTGTGGGCCGCCGACAGCGGTTTCCTGTTCCCGGTGCTCTCGGACTTCTGGCCGCACGGCGCGGTCAGCCAGGCCTACGGTGTGTTCAACGACGACGCCGGCATCTCCAACCGCGGCACCTTCGTTATCGACCGGTCCGGGGTGATTCGGTTCGCCGAGATGAAGCAGCCCGGTGAAGTCCGCGATCAGCGACTTTGGACCGACGCGCTGGCGGCGCTGAAGGGCTGAACGGCGAGTCGGCGTTTTGGGCGCCAAGTGGTCGGGGCGGTATCTTTGCGCGGCACGGGCGCGTAGCTCAGTGGTAGAGCTCTGGTTTTACACACCAGCGGTCGGCGGTTCGATACCGTCCGCGCCCACCAATGTTATTGCAGGTCATAGCCACATTCTGTCGTTGAAGGCGAACGGGCCGAGGTCTGCCAGGTGTCCACTGTCCCAAGAGTGTCCCAACCGGCGGAGTGCTGCGCGGCGGTGGGCCAACGGTGGACCGATGCACGGCGCTCGCTGATTCGGTCAGTATCGTCGCGGCCCGGTTCTTCGAAAACGAGTCGGCGGCGCTGGCGGCCGAGCTGCGTATCCGTGAGGCGCAGATGGGTGTCACCTGGGCTTCGAGACAGAGCTTGCACGTGAGATATGTTGCCCCGCACGAGGATTCGGCAGAGCATGGCTCGGTGGCGCAGCTCGAGGACTACCGCAACCTGTAACTGCGTGATCGGTGAGTTTTGGTACCGAGTACCAAATCGCTCAGCGGGCGAGTGCCCGGCGGCGCTTCACTGGCACCTCCTGCTGCTGCCGCCGAGATCACCGCCCGGTTCCGGAACTTCACGCCCCGCCCCGAAGATATCGCGCTCTACTACGCCAAAGCCGGGTTCGCGCGACCGGAGCTGGCAGTGCGCGCATATCTCGAGATCGCCGAAAAAGCGGGGGCCACACTGCAATTTGGTGAACCCGTGCTGGAGTGGAACCAGAGTCGTGCGGGGATGCGGGTCATTACGGGTCGTGGGTCCTACACCGCTGGGCAGTTGGCGATCTGCCCGGGCGCCTGGGCCCCGCAGGTGCTGGGTCAGTTGGGTGTTCCCATCACGGTGGAACGTCAGGTGATGTACTGGCTGACCGGATCGGCGGTGTTTGCAGGTTCGAGGATCACCCCATCTTCATCCACGAGAACGCCTCGGGCAGGCACATATACGGCTTACCGGCGATCGACGGACCGCGGGGCGGTGTGAAAGTCGGCTTCGCCCGCAAGGGGATCGCCTGTACGCCGGACACCATCGATCGGGTGGTGCGCGAGCGGGAAATCAGCGCGATTAGGGCGCGGGTCGCTGAGTTGTTGCCGGCGCTGGCGGGCAAGTGTTTGCGCGCGGCGACCTGCATGTACTCCAACACACCCGACCAGGGTTGCTGAGTCAATGTCCGCAAACGGCATCTACCCAAGCAAGCTCCCCGGCGCCGTTTACAACCCGCGACCCTTGACGCTGACCGCGACATCTCCACCTTCGTCAACGAGGCCGACATCAAATGGTGGGCGAGCCATGTGAGGCCGCGCGGAAGCACCTACTTTCACCCGCCGGCTGCCGAAGCGAGACATGTACGTGGTCATCATTAACTTGACCGATGTCGTGGTCTCCTCGACGCGGTGGGGAACCGAATTGTCGCACCGGCCAGGGGTTTACGTGGCCAGCACCACCGCGGAGGTGCAGGGCATTGTCGATGAGGTGATATGCGATGTCGACGTCGGTGCTCGAGCCGTCGCGGCTTGCCCACATCGCGCAGGTGCGCCCGGCGAACGGCAACCAGCAATCGCAGCTCAGAGTCCATAGTCTCCAGGCGGATCGGTGAGCTTCGGCGGTGTGGAAAGCGGCACTCACGTGGTGTGCGTCTCGTAGACTTTGCTCAAACTGCACCCGCAGTCACATCAGAGGTGAACGGCCATGCCCTACCTACAGTTTCCCGACGGTGACGGCGCGGTTTTGGTGGAGGTCGCGCCGCAGGAGGTGCAGGTGCGCCCGGGCGTCGTCAAGGCCGGCATCGGGGACAAGCTGAATGACGGCCTACTCAAAGCGCAGTCGACGCTGGAGAGCGCCGTCGCAGCGGTCATCGACCGCAGCGCCGGCGCGTTTGTGCCGGCGATAAAGGCGCTCGAGGAGCCGCCCCATGTGGTGGAGATCGAATTCTCCGTCAAGGCGACAGGAGAGCTGGGTAATTTCGCCGTCGGAAAGCTCAGCGGTGATTCGAACTTCGCGGTGAAGCTCACGTGGTCGAAAACCTCGCCGTGACCGCCGAGGTCCTGGCCGCGATCGTCCGGGTCCTGGGCCCGGCGGGAACGGCGGGGACTGGCTTCGTCGTCGACCGTGATCGGCGACTCGTTGTGACCTGCGCGCACGTCGTCGAATTCGCCGATGTGCCGCCAGGAGGCGAGATCGGGCTAATCCACCACGACAGCGGGCAGGAGCTCACAGCAGAGGTCTTGGAGGGTTACTGGCGGCGGGAGGAGGACGTCGCGCTGCTGCGGGTGCACGGCGATCTGCCGCCCGAGGCCACCGAGGTGGTGTTTGGGGACAAAACCTCACCGGTGGGCCACGAGTTCTGGACCTTCGGCTTCCCGCCGGCCAAGCCCGTGGGGGGTCTGGTCGGGACCGGCACTGTGAAAGCGCGGGGCCGTGACGAGCAGGGTTATGAGACCTTTCAGCTGGGAGAGGCTACCGAGATTGTGCCCGGGTTCAGCGGCGGCCCCCTCCTTGACCTTGCGACCCGGCGGGTGGCGGGCATGGTGGTGGCCATCACCAAAGGGGACCACGGCCGCCTAATGCAAACCGCGTTTGCCATCCCGGCCGCTACCCTGCTTTGGATCGACCCGGGCCTGAAGGCCTCCGACGTCAAGCCCTACAAGGCACTCGACGTGTTCGAGAAGGAAGACGCCTGGTTGTACTTCGGGCGCAGTGGCGCGGTCAAGCGGATCGTCGCCGAACTGCGGCGCAGCCAGCGCTTCCTCGCGGTGCTGGGGCCCTCCGGCAGCGGCAAGTCGTCGCTCGTGCGCGCTGGAGTGATCCCCGCTGTGCAGGACCAGGCGGGAGGCAGCGACGGCTGGGGCATCGTTGTCACCCGCCCCGCCGACCTGCAGGCGGGGATGGCCGACGTGACGCTGTCAGGCGGGCCGGATGGGGTGCGCCGCTGGCTGAAGGAACGCCCCGGTGTCGCGAGGCTGCTGCTCGTCATCGACCAGTTCGAAGAGGCGTTCGTCGACCTCAACGACGACCGCCGCGCCGGGCTGCTGGCATCGATCAGCGACGTGGTGGCATCAACAGCGCCGGCCACGGTGGTTGTGACGATGCGCGACGAGTTCTTCAGCCAGCTGGTGCAGCAGGCACCGTCGCTGACGGGGGCGCTCCAGGACTGGCTGCACCTGGTCCCGCCGACCCTCACCGGGCGTGACCTGGCTGAGATGGTGGCCGAGCCCGCCCGGCTGGTTGGGGTCGGATTCGACGACGGCCTCGTCGAGCGAATTGTCAATGACGCCGTGGCCGCAGCGCCGGGCGTCGAGGCGGGTACGGCGGCCAGCACGGTATTGCCGCTGCTGGAGTTCACGCTGGCGCAGTTGTGGGAGAAGCGCGAGGACGGCGTCATGACCCACAGCCGCTACGAGGCGGTCGGAAAGGTGACCGGCGGCATTGCCACCTGGGCAGAGGATGCGCTGGATCGAATGGGTGAGGCGGACCTTCCCAGGGTCCGCACGGTGTTCAGCGGGCTGGTGCACCTAGGCGACGACCGGCAGGGTATCCCTGACAGCCGGTGGCGGCGCCCGCTGAGCTCGCTGGCCAGGCAGCCCGGCGAGGTGGCGCAGGTGACCGAGGTCGTCAGACGGCTCGCGGACGAGCGGCTTGTCGTCACAAGCTACGACCGGGACGGCGGAATAGAGCTCGTCGAGCTGATCCACGACGCGCTAGTGCGCGAGTGGGACCGTCTTCGCCGTTGGCTAGATGAGGATCGGCGGTTTCTCACCTGGCAGCAGGAGTTGGAGCGGCAGCGCCAGCGGTGGCAGGAGGATTCGGCCGAGGGCGGTGTCCGCGACACCGGCAAGCTGCTGCGCGGCCGCGACCTCGACACCGCCCTACACTTCCAGCACGAGTCGGACGCGCGGTTGACCGACGAGCAGCGGGCGTTCATCGCAGAAAGCAAAGCGGCGCGGGAGGCCGAGCAGCGGCGGCAGCGAGAACAGCAGCGCCGTTACCAACGCTTGCGCCGCTACGCCGCCGCCGGACTGGTGTGCTTGACGGTGCTCGCGCTTGTTGCCGCCGTGTACGCGTTCGCTCAACAACGAAAGGCGGTGCGCGAACGGAACGACGCACTGGCCGCCCAACTCGACACCGAAGCCTCAGGGGTGTTTTCAGGGGCTACCGGCGATAGTGACATTCGGGCGCTCGCCGACACTCTGGCCGCGCAACGAATCCGGTCGGACCCCGCCGCCAGCCGCGGCGCGTTCTACACCGCCACCACGGCGCTGAACACCACGCGGGTCATCATCCCCACACCGGCAGCCTTGTACAGCATGGCGTTCAGTCCCGACGGGCACACCCTGGCCTCCGGCAGCGACGACGGCAACATCCGGTTGTGGAACCTCACCGACCCGGCCCACCCTGGCCCGTTAGGCCAGCCCCTGACCGGCCACGCCGGCCCCGTGAACAGTGTGGCGTTCAGTCCCGACGGGCACACCCTGGCCTCCGGCAGCGACGATCACACGATCCGGTTGTGGAACCTCATCGACCCGGCCCACCCGGGCCCGCTGGGCCAGCCCCTGACCGGCCACGCCGGCCCCGTGTACAGTGTGGCGTTCAGTCCCGACGGGCACACCCTGGCCTCCGGCAGCGACGATCACACGATCCGGTTGTGGAACCTCATCGACCCGCCCCACCCGGGCCCGCTGGGCCAGCCCCTGACCGGCCACACCGACATCGTGACCAGTGTGGCGTTCAGTCCCGACGGGCACACCCTGGCCTCCTGCAGCAACGATTTCACCATCCGGTTGTGGAATCTCACCGACCCGGGCCACTTGGGTCCGCTGGGCCAGCCCCTGGAGGCCCGCAACGGCAATGGCAACGTACTCGCCGTCGGCGTGAACATTGTGGCGTTTAGCCTCGACGGGCACACCCTGGCCTCCGCCGACGCCGACGGCAACATCCGGTTGTGGAACCTCGTCGACCCGGCTCATCCTGGTCCGCTGGGCCAGCCCCTGACCGGCCACACCGGCCCCGTGAACAGCGTGGCGTTCAGTCCCGACGGGCACACCCTGGCCTCCGGCAGTTTCGATAACGCTGTGCGGTTGTGGAACCTCACCGACCCGGCCCACCCGGGCCCGCTGGGCGTGGCCCTGCGGGGCCACACCGGCAGCGTGGCCAGTGTGGCGTTTAGCCCCGACGGGCACACCCTGGCCTCCGGCAGCCTCGACGTCACCGTGCGGTTGTGGAACCTTGACACCGCGCTACCCCTGCTTGGCCACACCGGCCCCGTGGACAGTGTGGCGTTCAGTCCCGACGGGCAGACCCTGGCCTCCGGCAGCGACGACGGCAACATCCGGTTGTGGAACCTCACCGACCCGTCCCACGCTGCCCCGCTAGGCCAGCCCCTGACCGGCCACACCGCGAACAGTGTGGCGTTCAGCCCCGACGGGCACACCCTGGCCTCCGGCAGCGACGACGGCAACATCCGGTTGTGGAACCTCACCGACCCGGCCCACCCCGCCCCGCTAGGCCAGCCCCTGACCAGCCACACCGACATCGTGCAAAGTGTGGCGTTCAGTCCCGACGGGCACACCCTGGCCTCCGGCGGCGCCGACCTGACCTCCGCCGACGTCGATGGCAACGTCCGGTATGGCAACATCCGGTTGTGGAATCTCACCGACCCGGCCCACCCGACACCTTCGGGCCAGCCCCTTACCGGCCACACCGGCAACCGACTCGGCATCGTGGACAGTGTGGCGTTTAGCCCCGACGGGCACACCCTGGCCTCCGGCAGTTTCGATAACACTGTGCGGTTGTGGGACCTCATCGACCCGGCCCACCCGGGACCGCTGGGCCAACCCCTGCAGGTTCGCGGCGGCGTGAGCAGTGTGGCGTTTAGTCCCGACGGGCACACCCTGGCCTGCGGTAGCCTAGATCACACCGTGCGGTTGTGGGACCTGACCGACCCGGCCCACCCGGCACCACTGGGCCAGCCCCTGACCGGCCACGCCAACACCGTGAGGAGTGTGGCGTTTAGCCCGGACGGGCACACCCTGGCCTCCGGCAGCGACGATCACACCGTCCGGTTGTGGGATCTCACCGACCTGGCCCACCCGGCACCGTTCGGCCAGCCCCTGGCGGCCCACACCGACACCGTGACCAGCGTGGCGTTCAGCCCTGACGGGCACACCCTGGCCTCCGGCAGCATGGACGCCACCTTGCGGTTGTGGCCCACCCGCCTCGACGCCACCGTGGCAGCCCTGTGCTCGAAACTCACGTCCAACATCAGCCACCAACAATGGCACGACTGGACCGCATCGACCATCGACTACATCACGCTATGCCCCAACCTGCCCGTCCCAGAGAACTGACCACATTGGGCCACGGCGGGATTCGGGAACAACCACATTCAGAACCTCGACACTGGCGACCCGGTGGCAGGTCCAGGTACCCGACATCCCCATACGTCCGGACTCAAATACTCGCCAACGTGCATATCCGCGTCGGTCGCGCCCTAGAACTCCGACGCCAAGGCGTCGGAACTGTGGGCACAAAAGGTCCAAAAGACAACGGCCCCAGCCGGATACGACCGGCACATCGCCGGGCCCTCTACGACCTGCTGCCCGCCGCTGCCCCGCGCTTCAGCGGGCAGGCGACCGGCTCACCGGCCACGCCATCGGCCAATAACAACCTCTAGGAGTTCATCATGCGGATCATGGCATTCGGCAAGGACATGTCGGGCAGTCTGCTGTTTCCCCCGGTAGATGAAGATCAATTCGCGGGTTCGCTGGTGTCTGCCTTGGGACGCAATGCGTCCTCTCTGCGAAGTCTGGCCCGCGTGACGCGTAGCACCGTCGCTTTCAGAGATGAGGTAACCCGGCGGGTGGTCGATGCGGGTGACCCGCTGCAAGCGGGGTGGACATTTCTTGTCGCTGAAGGTGATCCGCGCAAGGAGCAGATCATCGAGGCCCTCAAGCCGCTGGCGCTTCACCGTGGCATGAGCAACCCAAGTGCGCCGCTCACTTTCACCGGCACGGCGGAGGGGGATTGGGGCGACTGGTTGCAAGACAATCTCTTCGCCAAGGCACTAGCCGGAGAGCGGGTTCCCCAGTACATCCTTTTGGCCGGGGATCCCACTTCCCTCCCCTTCAAGCTGCAGTCGCTGTTGGACACCTTCGCCAATGTCGGGCGAGTCGACTTCGACCAACCCAGCGATCTGGCTGACTATGTGGACAAGATTATTCGGTTGGAAACCGCACCAGATCCAACAGTGAAACGTGAGGTCGTGTTATTCGCGCCAGATGGCGGCCCAAAAGATCCGACATTCTTCAGCCGGGAATACATGGTGAACCCTCTGACCGATTACATCAGAGATGACTTGGGATTCCACACCACGGCACTGACGGCACACGACGCAACGAAACAAAAACTGGTGCAAGCGCTTCGCGAAGCAAGCCCTGCCCTCGTGTATACGGCAAGCCATGGGCTCGGCTTGATTAATCGAGCTTTGGAGCAGCAGAAGCGTTACAACGGGGCGATCTGTTGCCAGAGCGTAGGCGCGCTGACACTTCAGGATCTCTTCACCGGCGACGATGTGCCATCGACGGAGCCGTTCCTGGAGGGTTCGGTGTTCTTTCAATTCGCCTGCTTCGGGTACGGAACGCCGGCGCAGAGCGACTATGCGCATTGGTTGGACGGAGTTCCCGAAAAATACTCTGACGAAGACTTCACTGCAACATTGCCTAAAAGGCTGATCGCTCATCCTCGGGGGCCCGTCGCCTACGTGGGTCATTTGGATACTGCGTTTCTCCATGGATTCGCTAACCAGAACGAGCCGCGCATCGCGGACCGATGGCACACCAGGATTGAACCGTTCGTAGCCGCCGTTGAGCGGCTGCTGCAAGTGCAGCCCTCGGGCCTGGCGATGCAGGACATGAACAACCGCTTCTCCTTGTATAACGCCATGCTGATCGACGCATACGATCAGGAGAAGCGCGGAGCCCTGTCCTGGACGCCGCAGAGCATGGCGAAGTTCGTCGACAGATGGATCATTCGTAGCGACGCACAGAACTACATGGTGTTCGGCGACCCCGCTGCACGGTTGAGGATTCCGGCGGCCTGAGCCCGCGATCGGGCCAGCGGACAGGCGATTATCTATATGGCGCTACACGTTCGGCTTCCGGGTCACCCGGACTATGCCGGGTTGGACTAGCAGGAAGCGCGTCCGTTCAGTCCGGGTCATCCTTCTTCTCGTGCCGTCCGACCGGACCGGTCTGCGGCATCAACCACCGCAGCAGTGCTTCGCCTGTCTTGGCTTGACTGAAATATGCACAGTGCCAGACATGTTCGCTCTTACTGAACGACAATTGCCGTTCTGGTGGAATCGGGAAGCCGAACGCCGAGCCCACGTCGTACACGCCTCCGGCGGGGACAATGATGTCGTTGGCGCTAACCCGAACACCAGGTCGGCCACGCCGTCGGGTATGCGGACCAGCTTGAGTAGCCCGCCGGCGGGCGCGAAGTCGGCGTCTATTGCATGGCCGGTCAGCGGTGGAGCCGATCGTGAGCCCAGCGCGCTGAGCCACCCGCTTGCCGGATTCATGGCGTGCAGTCCGGGCAGAGCACCGACTCCGTTGCAGCCGATGATTTTTACGACGGTGAGCACGCCATCGAGAATGTCGGCCACCACTGACAGTGGGCCGTCAGGTGCCAGATTAAGCAGCGTCGATAGCCGGTTGACGAATTGACCGTGCCGTTCGACGTCGGCCAGCGCGGTGCCGGCATTGGGCACCCCCACGTGCACAACCTTGTTGACCCGCAACGGAAATGAGGTGTCGACGCCCGCGCACGCGATCGCCCGGGCCACCAGGCCGCCGCGGCTGTGCGCGACGATATCGACGTCGAGGCGAACGCCAGCCGGAATCAGACGCACGAGGGTGTCGGCGTTGGCCAGGGGATCCACCGAGAGCGTGGGGTGGTCGTAGGCGAACAGCCGACCACCGTAGCGGTGACTGAGCTGCCCCCACACGTCGGCGCGCAGCGCACCGAAGCCGCCCTGACTGGTGCTGCAGGTGCCGTGGACGAACAACAACGCCGGACCGCCCCTCAGCAGAGTCCACGCGTCGCCGTCGAGCGGCCTGACGGTTCCGCAGTCGTCAGGCCCGGCGAGTCGGCGCAGACCCGGTTTGCGATGAGTGTCCTCCCACTTCTTCGCCAGATGCTCGGCCAGGACCTTCAGGCCGGCTTCCAGGGCCGGAAACACCAGCACCGACAACAGTTTCTTGCCGATGAGGTAGACCAGGCCGCGATGCTCGCCGGTCGGCGCGGGCGTGGAGGTGGTGAGGGTGTCTGCCGGGACGTCGAATCGCACCGTGTTGGGCAGCGCCCCCGGCTGCGGGAAATGCCAAGTGACGACGCCCTCTTCGTCGGCCAACAACACCACCTGGGGCTGCTGTGGCCCGATGTCGGGCACCTCGAGGGGTCAACAGCGGCCGCTCGTCCGGGCCGCGGTTGGGTGGCGCTGTCGGGCCCATCGCTAGCTGTGCGTTGATCTCGAACGAGTGCATGGTGGTGAACTGTTGCCTGTCGAGGGCAGAGGTCAGCGCCGGGGCGGCGCGTTCCTCGCCGGCACGGGTGCCCAGCAGGTTGGGCTCCAACAGTTCGACAGTGCCGACAAGTCCGGGTGCCTGAAGGAAAACGTCACCGGCCAACGCGATTCGATCGCTGCTGCCGTTGAGGTCGGTCATGCGGCACCGCGTTGCAGCCGAAGGTTGGGGTTGCCATAGAACACGTAGGCGAGCGCGGTCGCCGAAGTCGAGTCGGGGGTGTAGCGCTGACGTATTCCACGCATCGCCTCGCCGACCGTCTGCCCGTCTTCGAAAGTGCGCCGGTAGAATTCGAGGGCGATAAGGCTGGCTTCGACGTCGTCGACCTTCCACAGCGGGGCGACGAATCCACGGGCCCCCTCGCCGAGGAAGGCGCCGACCAAGCCACCCAGTTTGGTGAGCGTCTCCCCGCCAACACCGGCCTCACATGCATTGAGGAACACAAACGGCCGCTGCTGTTCTACCAGATCAAAGCCCCTGACCGCCAACGGATCAAGCCGATCTCCGCCGGTGAGCACCAGCCCGGTGAACTGCGGGTTGGCGACGTCGGTGTGGCCATGTCCAGCAAAATGGATCACTGTGGGCGCAAACGGCTTGCCGTCGCGGTGCAGGGCACCGGTGGTCATCAGTGTGGCCACGTCAGCGTGGGAAACCTGTAGCGGTAGAGCGCCGTAGTCCGTCGCGATCTCGTTGCCTTCCGCGACCGCGTTGGGAAGTTCAGCGATACCTGCAGCGCCTTGGTAGTTGCCGATGATGACCGCCATGTCGGTGGCGTCCACCGTTGACGCCGGCGGTGATGCCGGAATGTCGCCGGTGCGGAGAGACCGGGTCGGCGGCGTCCACCGGCCGACGAGCCACAGTCGGCCCAACGCGCCGCCTCGGGGGTCGGGCAGCAACTTATCCGGCTCCTGCAGGTGGTCTTTGTCGACCCATGCGAGTTCCCACGGAATCCACGGCTCGGTGGTGGTGATTTGGAGCTGCGGCTCCTCGCCGTCTGCCCGAGCGCGCTTCCAGGTCTCTTCGAAGATCGGCCAGAATTCGGGCGCCATCGCATCAGCGACTAGCCTCCCGACGCCCCGCATAGTTGCGGGCAAAAGCGGCCCGGACTGCACGTTGGGTACCTGCCGCATCAATTGCACTGCGAACGACTGCGCTGAGTCGTCGTCCAACGTGGTCGTCACCGCGTCCGGGCGGTCGATCTCCGAATAGCGGCAATGGAACAGCCAGCGCAACTCGGGGTCACCTTCGCGGCTGATGATGTCCACGGTCAAATGAGGACCCTCACCAGCGGCCATCGCGCTGACCACCCCGCTACCGCCGACCAACGCCGGTGTGGCCGTCTCGGCGGCGCCGGGCACCACCTGTACTTGGGCCCACGTGTATCCGACGGGGACCCCTTCGAATTCGTAACTGACTTCGAGGAACCGCGGAGCGGCGACGTTTGACGGGTCGGCCCTGACGGTGAAATCGACACGTTCGCGCTGCGGATTCTCGCGGTCGGCAACCAGGGTTTTCCGTATCCCGTCGGGGAAGGTGAAGCCGAAACCGGTCACCTGGATGATGAATTCGGGCTTCGGCCCCGAGCGGACAATGATGGGTGGTCCTTGCACCACCATCGAGGGAGAAGGCTCCAGGGAGAAACCAACGCTGAGGATGAAGGTCTGCCCAGCACCGACCTGGCTTGGGGCCACCACATCGGGGTAGGCGCGGAACAGGCCAGGTGGTGGGGTAGGGGTTGCGGCGGGACCGCCCCCCGGTTCTTCGGACAGGTCAGGGGCCGATGTAGGACCCGTCCCGGCCACAACGACACCTCCGCGGGTGGTCGGTGGGGCCAGTCCCTCAGAGGGGTCGGCCCCGATCACGTCGGTCCCGAACCCTCGGCGCCGCGTGGTGCTGCCGCCGCGGGTCAGCGGTGGCGGTGGACGATAGCCGGGTGGGTGGCGTTCCCCCTTCGTTTCGACCGCCGCACCAGCCTGCGGCGGTTGGTAATCGCCGCCTTCACCGCCGCCGTCAACCATGACGCCGATGACTTGCCGACCCTCGAGCGCCACGCTGCCGAGCGGCGCCGCCAAGTCGAGCTGCCCGGCCGGCGCCGGCTGATACTCACCGAAATGGATCGCCGACGCCACGTCGGTGTCCGGCTCGACACCGGACAGGCGGGCGCGCAGCCCGGCCGCGCTGAACAGGTAATAGAGCACCTCGCCGTCGTGTTCTCGGACCAGCACCACCCCGGCCGGCTCTGCGGCGTGTTCGAGCTGGCGAATCCCTTGACGCACTGAACTCGAGGCGCGTATCACGATTGCTGGTACGCAACGCATAGTCGCCCCCTGGATTTGCGCTATCCCATCAACGGCTTCCCGTCGATCCGACCAGTTCCCTCGGCTTAGAATAGAGGCAAAGATCCCATCCTCTCGTGGAATTCGCTGGTTGCTTGTCAACCTCCGTGCCTGGCCGACGGCGTCGCGAACGGTGAGGTGCCGCGCCATTCCTCGAACCGGTGCGCCGACCCTCCCACGGATTTTCCTATGCTGTGGCCTTCTTCTTTGGCTCCTTCCGTCACTCCGAGGCCGCATCACCGGTGATTCTTAGCGAGAGCTCCGAAAATGCAATCCGCCGTTGTTTCGGACAATTCGTGCCAACGGCGCGATTATGAAAGCCAGCACACGGGTGGCCTACACAAACCGGCTTTTCGGGCCAGACATTGGAGGCGGAGGTGGCCAACGCCGAGATCGAACTCGAGATCGACGGGGGAACCCGGCCAGGTGAGTATGACATCCAGGTGTTGCGCGCCGCTGGGGGCGGCGAAACGCGGTCGACCTGCACCCTGCACATCGACGCTTTCGGAAAACAAAGCCGCAGTTTGGAGACGGCGGTGCTCGCATCTGCCGCCCGGGCTCGAAGTGCCATGGTCCCGGAGCTGGAAAAGCCCCTGCGGCAGCTTGGATCGCACCTCTTCGAAGCATTGTTTTCAGGGTCCGTCGCCACCACGTACCGCGCGAGCCTGATTGTGGCTCGTGAGCGAGGACAAAGCCTGCGGATTGTGCTGCGACTAGCCGCCCCGGAACTGGCGGCGAAGCCCTGGGAGGCGCTCTACGACACTGAGGTTGACGCCTATATCTGCCAGAATGAACAACTCGTCCGCCACATCGACGCCCCTTTCATCCCCGAACCGCTGACGGTGCAGCCACCGTTGCGCATCCTGGGGATCGTCGCATCGCCACGTGGGCTGCCGAAATTGAACGTCTACGCCGAAAAGCAGCATCTCGAAGAAGCCTTGGTTGAGCGCGTTTCGACCGGGCGTTAACAGGCAAACATGTTGCGGTCGGCGCTTATTCGGCGGGTATGGCCGATTTTGGAGCCTCTCAACGCTTGCCATTGACTCTCGCAATATAAGTGAGTCAGCCTGGGGGACAGCGTATTCGGCAATCACTGAGATTTTATGAAAACCCCCGCTTGCGAATCCGTTGGTCGCGGGTTCGAGTCCTGCCGCCCACCAATATCTGTATGAGCTCCTGTGCTCCCCGGCCGCGAGCGCCAACCGGTGCAGCTCAGCCGTCGTCAGGAAACGCTGTTCCGTCATGCCAACGGTGGGCAGGTCCGTACCTTCGGCCGGGTTCACGGCAATGACATTGTCAGCCACCGCCGTTGCGAGCACCTGTCGCAGCACCCCGACCGCCTTATGCACCGACGACGCCGCCGCGCCTGTGTTCACCAGATCAGCTACCAGCGCCCGGACCATCTGACGGCTGATATCAGCGATGGCAACGTCACGAAAACCTGCCAGCGCCACTGTGAGAGTGATTTCGTAACGGGCACGGGTCGACCGCTTCAGGTTGTGCTTGGAGTCGAGCCACGCGCGCGCCAGGTCACCGAACGTGACCCGACCATCCGACGGTGCCACGTACAGGCCGCGGCGCTTGTCGACTTCGATCTGTTCGGCGAACGCTTGGGCGTCACGTTTCGTCTTGAAGCCTCGCTTATCGGTCTGCGGTAGCGGACGCGATAAAGCGTTGCGCCGCTTGCGGTTTGGCATCGGCTAATCGTTGCCATCGGCGAGTGCCTCCTCGAGTTCTGCCTGGAGTGTGCGCGATACCTGACCACGCTTTTGCTTGCTGGCGTCAGGCCCGGCGAGTCGGTCGCGTTCCTCGCTAAAAGCGCGCTGCCACAGCCGGAATGACATGTCTGCGAGACGGTCATGGCTGATCCCGAGGCGGCGCGCCAAGCGATGCTCAGTCAGCCCCTCATGTCGCGCCAACGTGCCGGCGGAACGGTCGATTGTCTGTTTGGGGCCGGCCTCCATCCACGTCTGGCGCGCCGACCGCACCTGCAGCAGCAGGTGTAGGAGCCACACAAGGGGGTGTAGAACTCGCACTTTCATTGGGTCCGCGCTACACCTACACCCTGTATCCGCAGTGGCGCATAGAGGACCGCGCCAACTGGTGAGCGGCGTGGTGTTCCTCACATCTGGCACAACTGGCATAACCGCTGGTCAGGGCCGATAGGCGCGGGTTATCAAGCTATCGAGATAACCGATGGAATCGATCAGAATGATCGGACATTGTGATTGGTGTCAATGAACGGAGAGAGATCACATGAAGAACATTCGTCGGCGCTGGCGCATGTGGCGTTTCGTCGGTGCCGCTGCAGCCGTCATTTCCGTAGGCGTGGCCGCGCCGGTCAGTGCCAGCCCGGTACCGCCACATCCCACCGTGCCGGACTTCCTGGCCGCCGTACGGGCGGCGGGTATCACCGGAACGGACCCGGCGATGCTGGGCGACGGCTACAACGTGTGCTGGCAAATTTGGAATCAGCACGCCTCGGGTTTTCAGGCGGCTTCGGCTTTGCAGAAGAACTATCCGACACTGACCAGCGACCAAGCGGCTCATTTCGTGCTGGCCGCATACAACGACCTGTGTCCGGTGCCCGGCGCGTATGACGATTGGGATTACAGCACCGGTCCCGGCTGAATCAGATCGCCGATAAGTGGGCCAGACGGCGGCTAAGCCGATTCGGTTCCGCATAGGTCCATGACGCTTCGCACCCACACCGTGCCCACAATCTGCCCACAGTTACAGATAACTCGCATGAACTACTGTGATGGCTTTCCGCAGTTCAGATACCCGGTGGCGGTATCTACCAGCCTCTCGAAACGCCTTTACACACCAGCGGTCGGCGGTTCGATACCGTCCGCGCCCACCAGTGTTTATGCAGGTCAGCGCCCTACGGCGATCTGCCAGTCGGGTTCGCACACACGGTCGATTCTCCGAGGGCTGCTGCCGTAGCGCGTAGCCCACACGAAGATCCTCGCCCCTTTACGTCGTGGCCAACCTGCCCCACGGATCTAGACCATGTGCAAGTCGCTCCCGCGCGGCGGTTTCGTCCCACCGCGTGAGTGGATGCCGCTCCCGCCTCAATCTTTGATGAAGTGGTACATCCGGTACGAAAGCCGCCCGCTTTGCAGTTGCTTGTACGTCAGCGTGCCCGGCGCGCCGGCGAATACGCGGCCGAAGGGCTGCAGGAACTTGGGCACATAGCCGGAGACCAGGCCCAGGTAGCGCTGCGAGTTGTTATCCAGCCCGCGCAGCACCTCCGTGTTGATCTCCCGCTTCGACACCATCCGCATTGGCATGTCGGCCAGGGCTGCATCCCAATCGTCATATTCGAGGAACCCGCGGAAATCGGCGTAGAGGAAATGCCCTCCCGGACGCAGCACCCGCACCATTTCGGGGAGGAAACGGTCAAAGTGAGGGTAGGCGTGCGAGGCTTCGACGTTGACCACCGCGTCGAAGGACTCATCGGGAAAGGGCATGCTTTCGGCGTTGCCGTGCACGAAATCCAGCCCCGGTAGGTGATGTCTTTTTTGGGCGAATGCGACGCCGTCTGGGTTGTAGTCCAGCCCGGTGTAGGAGGCCGGGCGCAACGTCCGTACCAGATACGCGGCTCCACCGCCGTGTCCGGAGCTGACCTCCAGCACTTGTTTGCCGCCGAGATCCGCCTGGGTCGCCGTGCGGTGGTAGAGCTGGATGCAGTACCGGTTGGGCTCATCCTCAGGGGCCAGCGGCAGTCCCAGCGGCGGATCCTCCTCATAGCCCCAGTTGAGAAAGGTGATGTCTTCGTTTTCCCACCGGCGGGTAATGAAGGGGTACCAGTACTTGTTCATGGCTATTTTCAACCCCGGGAAAGGGTCGACGGCCTTGATGTACCGACTGAGAGTGCTAGTCACAGCGGCGAGTATGCCAGGCGCATTATGCGCCACCGTGGTCGGCCACCGAAGCAGAGACGGCATCACGCGACGCCTTGGCGGTTCGCCGGTAAACCAATTCCTAGAATCTCACGATGGGCGCCTCTTTGCTGATGGCCGACAGTGCTCAGCGTCCGGCTCGCGACGCCGCACTGCTCACCCGCTTGGCGCGCATCCTGCCCGACCAAACACTCGACCGCGTCTTTGCCGCCGCTCTGCGTCCCCACTTCCCAAGGAGAGCAAACCGATCTTGACGTGGTGCGCACCCTAGGTCTCGGCCCGGACGGGCGTGCCATCCTCGCTGGACGTGCTCGGCTCACGGCACTAGGACAACCTTGCCGACGTTCTCTCGCGCCGCGAGGATCCGATGCGCTTCCGGGGCTTCGGCGAACGGCACCGCCGCATGCACGACCGGCGCTGCCGTGCCGTCGGACAGCGCCGCTGACAGTGGTCCAATCCATGGTTCGAGCGTGCCGCGATCGTCCCACAGGCGCAGCATGTTGAGGCCGATGACGGTTTTGGAGTCGTTGAGCTGGTTGATCAGGTTAAACCCGCGCACCATCGCCAGCGCCTGTGGTGCGGCTCGCCGCAGCGACCGTTTCTCGCCCTGCTGCAGCGACGAGAGGCCGTAGGCCACCAGCCGTCCGCCCGGACGCAAGAGGTCGAACGACCGCCGCAACGACGTGCCGCCCAACGCATCCAGCACGATGTCGTACGGTCCCAGGCCCTTCCACCACCCGTCGCGGTGATAGTCGATAGCGCGGTCGACGCCCAGCGCGGCGAGCTGGCGGTGCTTGCCCGGCGATGCGGTGCCGTGCACGACCGCACCCGCGGCCTTGGCCAGTTGGACCGCCGCGATACCGACACCCCCGGCCGCGGCATGCACCAGCACAAGCTCGCCGGCGCGCAGCGAGCCGTAACCATGCAGCGCTGCCCAAGCCGTCGCGTAGTTGACCGGGACCGCGGCGCCCTGCTCGAAGCTCATCGACTCCGGCAGCGCGACCGTGTCCTCCGCGGAGGCGTTGACGATTTCGGCGTAACCGCCGAATCGCGTTCCGGCCAAGACCCGCTCGCCGATACGCGCCGGGTCGACCCCGTCTCCGACCGCCTCGATCGTCCCGGCCACCTCGTAACCGACGACGCTCGGCACCTTGGGCGCATCGGGATAAAGCCCGACGCGAGCCAGGTGGTCGGCGAAGTTCACTCCCGCAGCGCGCACCGACACACGTACCTGGCCGGCCGCAGGCGGCGGCGGGTCGGGGCGGTCCTGCACCTGAAGCACCGACGGGGGACCGTGCTTGGTGATGACGACTGCGCGCATCGGCTACAGGTGACTTGCGACGAAACTCGCGGCTTGAGCCGGCATTCCGGAATTCCAATAGGAAAGGTGCGCCGCGGAGAACATTTCGTCGTGCGTCGGCACCGACAGGCCCGCGCCCGGGGTGCAGATCGCATCGCCGGGTGCGCACAAGTCAATGGTCTTGGCCCCGTACCACGGGCTGACCGTGCTTACCGACGCCCCCAGATATCTGTCCGCCGGATTCCCGAAGAGGGCGAGCGCGGCAACGTGGTCGGCCTGGTCCGCCGACAGCGTCTCGGGGACGAAGCCCGCGATCGGGAATTGGGCGATGGTGATCTGATCGATCACCATCGCGCCTTGGGAATATCCCCCGAGCACCATCTTGGTGTTGGGGCAATTCGCGATCATGGACTCGACGTGAGCGCTCGCATCACTAGTGCCCGCATTGGTGGATGGCACGAAATCCTCTGAGGCGGGGTAGTTCACCGCATACACCCCGACGGATCTGCCCCCAACCTGCGAGCGCAGTGAATCGATAAATTGCTGGCCTACCACGCCGACGCCGGGCGGTTCGGTGGTGGCGCGGGCAAACGTCACCTCGACGTCGGGGCAAAGAGCAGCGGAAGCGGGGGCGATGTTGATCGGTGCGCTCAGCAGGGCCACCCAGGTGGTGATCAGCGCGGCGGCCAGGAAGTGCGCGATTCGGCGCGAGCTCACGTCGTAATGCTGACACATCGCGACGGGAATAGGGAACGTCCGTCCTTTCGCCATCAGCTCGGCGGCGCGAAGAACTCGAGCGCGATGCCGTCGGGGTCGCGAAAGCTCAAGCCCGAGCCATAGGGCGCGTCCACGATCCCGCCGTGCTGGACACCGAGCTCGTTGAGCCGGGCCATCCACGTCTCCAACTCCGCGCGACCGGCGCAGCCGAACCCGACGTGGTCCAGACCCACCCGGAACTCGCTGAACCGCTCATCGGGGGCCGAAAGCTCGTGCTGGTGGATGCCGAATACCGTGCCGCCCTCGAGCAGCCACACCAGGTGCCGGAACCCCGCGTCGGTGTGTTCGTCGAGCACCGGGTCGGCGCCGAACAGCGTCCGATACCATGGGCCGCTGATCTTCATGTCGCGCACGGTGATTGCGACGTGGTTGAGTCCGGGGAAAGTCACGGCACTGCTCCCTTCTGAGTCGCGCGCCAGTGTGACCTAGATCGCAAAATGGGGGTCTGTGAGGCGAGCAACACATTTACTTCGGTTGACTAATTAGCCATGCTTGATACATGACTTCACAGCTGACGCCCGAGCGCACGACCTCCCTTCCGGCGAAGACCGATGAGGCCCGCGAGCGGCCCCTGATTCTGCAGCCGTGGTTTTTGATGGCGATCCTGAGCATGGTTGCCATCGTCTTGGTCGTCGTAACCAGCTAGCCGTTAGACGATTCGCCAGCCGCGCCTGGCGCGAAACCGCATGTCCCACAGGTAGAGGCGATAGCCCAAGATCCACGCTTGGTGGGGAATCAGCCGATCGACCAGCCGTAGCGCGGCCAGTAGCCACTCAAATCGGCGTTGCTGCGGTTCTGCCCAATCCAGCTTCATCATCGTGCGGAACTCTGCAGCCAAGAACCCCGTCGTCGCGAACAGGTTGAACGGCCCGCCAAGCGCGTGCAGCGGACGCGGCAGGAACGCCATCGTCGCGACCCCGTGCAGGTGCTTGCGGACCGGCGGGTCGATACGCAGCTCTTCCAGGGAGCGCTTCCAGTAGTCGTCGAACGCGACCCGATCGGGTGGCCACATGCCTTCGCGCACTTGCAGGGTCGTGCCCAGCCGCTTGGCGTCGGAGTAAACGGCATCCGCGGCGGCCTCGTCGAGCGGACCGTACAGAAACTCGTGCTGGTCGACGAAATAGCGATACAGGCAGGCGGCCACCCACAGCTGCAGCGCGGGGTCGAACGCGTTGTAGGACACCGGGCTTGACGACGTCGACCGCACTTGCCGGTGCGCGGTGTCGACGGCAGCGCGGATGAGTTCGCGGTCCGACTCGGTGCCGATGGTCGCGGCGGCCAAATATGTGCCGGTGGTGCGGGCCCGCTTGAACGGGTGCTTGTAGACGTTGCCGCTATCGACTGGGCTTTCCAGCACGCCGTAACCGACACCCGGCAACGACAGCTGCATGATCACATTCGCCGCGGGTAACAACACCGCCGCGGGGTTGAGCAGGTCGGCGACCCGGGTGGCGTGCCGCTTCATCGCGGCTCGTGCCCACCAGAAAGCCCACCAGAAGGCTGCATCAACCGAGTAGACCACGTGTGAGACGCTGCCGGAGTGTTTGGCGCGACGCGGCGCACCCGGGTCGTCGGTGTGCTGGCCGGCTACCTGGCCGACCTCGTGCTGGCGGACCCGCGGGCGGGTCATCCGGTCGCGGGATTCGGTGCCGCGGCGGCTGCGTTGGAGCGGGTCAGCTACCGCGACACCCGAATCGGCGGCGCCGCCCACGTCGGCGTGCTGGTTGGCGCAGTGAGCCTGCTTGGCGCCGCGCTGCAGCGGCACGCGCGGCGGCGCGGGCCGCTGTGGTCCGTTGCCGCGACCGCGGTGGCTACCTGGATAGCGCTGGGCGGAACGTCGCTGGCACGCACGGGAATGGCGATGGGTGACCTGTTGAGCCGCGACGACGTCGAGGGCGCCCGACGGCTGTTGCCCTCGCTGTGCGGGCGCGATCCGGCACGGCTGGACGCCGCGGGACTGACCCGCGCCGCGATGGAATCGGTGGCCGAGAACACCTCTGACGCACACGTCGCGCCGCTGCTGTGGGCGACGGTGGGCGGCGTGCCCGCGGTCCTCGGCTACCGCGCCGTCAACACGCTCGATTCGATGGTCGGCCACCGCTCGCCGCGCTATATCCGATTCGGTTGGGCCGCAGCGCGTCTGGATGATGGGGCCAACTACGTCGCCGCGCGGGTGACCGCGGCGCTGGTGGCGGTGTGCGCACCGATCGTCGGCGGATCGCCGTCGGGTGCGGTGCGTGCTTGGCATCGTGACGCCGCCCGTCATCCCAGCCCCAACGCCGGCGTCGTCGAGGCCGCATTCGCCGGGGCGCTGGGCGTGCGCCTGGGTGGGCCCACTGCCTACCAGTACGAATTGCAGATCCGGCCCACCCTCGGCGAGGGAGTGCCCCCGTCGGTGGCCGACCTACGTCGCGCGGTTCAGCTCTCCCGGGCCGTGCAGGCAGCGGCGACGGTGCTGTGTCTTTCCCTCAGCGCCGCCGTCCGTAGCGGTCGATGAGTTTGTCCTCGACTGTCGCAGGTCCGGCGGGCGCTGCAGGCGACGCCTGGGTCTTCTCGGCGCGGCGCGCCCGGATCTCGGCGTAGACGAAATAACCCAACAGGATCGGTGCGACGACGCCGAACGTGATCCACTGGATGCCGTAGGACAAAAACGGCCCGGCATCCAGGTGGGGGAGCCCGATCACGCCGAGCCCGCCGGGCTGGTTGTCGATCAACTGCAGATACGACCCGGCCAGCGGGATCCCGCTCAGTGCCGCTATCTGGCCTACGTTAATCGAATACACCTGCCGCACACCGTCACTGATGAACGACTGCTTGTCGAGCACCGGTTGCTCGGAGTCACGCAGGCGCGCCGTGATGGTCACCGTGTCGTGCGGTGGCGGCGGAATCGCCGGAAGCCGCGACCCTTGCTCGGGCCGCACGTAGCCTCGGTCGACCAAAACGTTGGGCCCGCCGTCGACCATGAATGGGACCAGCACCTCCAGCGCGGGATCCCCTTCGGCCACCCGCAGCCGGACCAGCAGCTGCTTGTCGGCCAGATAGTGGCCAGTTGCCGTCACTCTGCGCCATTGCGCGTCGGGGGCCGATGAGTCTTGGTCCGGCAAAAGGGTTTTCAGTGCGACAGGTGCGGTAGTCAGGGATTGTTGAATCTGATCGTTCTCCCGCGACGTCTTGGTGTTCTTACCGAGCTGCCACGGTGCGAGCACGCTGAAACACAGATAGGTGAAGGCGATCACCACCACAGCCAGCGCCACCCAGCCCGGTCGCAGCAAGAAGGTCAGGCGACCCATTAGGGATGTCCGTCCTGGGCAAGGCGCTTGTCAACCCAGTTGTGCAGACCCGGCAGCGAAGCCCCGATGGCGGCAAAGACCGCTTCGAAGTCGTCGTGGTTCCCGTAATAGGGGTCGTCGACGTCTAGGACATAAGCACCGGAGCGGGGGTCGAAGGACCGCAGCATTCGGATTCGGTCGTCGTCGATGCCTAATTCCTGCAGTAGCCACACGTGGTTGCGTGCCAGCGCGACCACCAGGTCGGCTTCGATGTGGTCGATGCCGATCTGCGCGGCGCAGTGGTCGGTGGGGTAGCCGTGCTCGCGTAGCACCCGGTTGGCCCGCTCGTCGGCGGTCTTGCCGACGTGCCACCCGGCGGTTCCCGCGCTGGTGACCCGCACGGCGTCGTGCAGTCCGCGTTGGCAGATCTGGTGGGCGAACATCTTCTCGGCCATCGGCGACCGGCAGATGTTGCCGGTGCAGACGAATGTGATGTGCAGCCTCCGGGCAGCCTGACGACGATGCAGGCCCGTCAGGGCCTGAGGAGGAGTCGGGCAATCAGACGCAGCCTGACGACGATGCAGGCCCGTCAGGGCCTGAGGTGGGGGCACCTCCCGCTTGCGGGGGCGAGTCGGGCAATCAGACTCAGACACCCAACGCCCTCCGCAGCTCGGCGACCGTCGCGACGTGCATCGGACCGCCGGTCGCGGCGGCGTCGGCGAAGTCGGCCTGTCCGTATCCCCAGCCGACCACCACCGCGTCGATGCCGTGTGCGGCCGCGCCTTCGACGTCGTGGCGGCGGTCGCCCACCATCAGGACGCGTTCCGGAAGCGGCTGCAGTTGTGCCAGGGCGTGGCCCAGCACGTCCGCCTTGGTGGCGCGGGTGCCGTCGACGCTGGCTCCCGCGACGACCTCGAAATGCTGGTCAAGCCCGAAATGCGCCAGGATCCGGCGTGCGGTCGGCTCCGCCTTGGAGGTGGCCACGGCGAGCCGGATGCCCGCCGCGCGCAGGTCGGCCAGCAAAAGCCTGATCCCGTCGAAGAGGCTGTTCATCGCCCAGCCACGGGTGGTGTAGTCGGCGCGGTAAGCGGCGATCGCGGCGTCGGCGTGCTCGCCCAGCCCCATGGTGGCCAGGGTGTGGTGCATCGGCGGGCCGACGATCCGGCCGGCCAGGTCGCCGTCGGGCACCGCAGCGCCGATCTGCCCCAGCGCGTGCCGGAAGCTGGACACGATGCCCTCAGCCGAGTCGGTGAGGGTGCCGTCGAGGTCAAAGATCACCAGCTGGGGCTTCGGGTCAGCGGCCGTGCGTGTCACCTCCCCATTGTCCTCGATGGCGCGACCTGCCATTGACCGTGTCCCGATACTCGGCCTCGTCGCGCGGTCGTTAGGGTTTCAGACGTGGCGAGTCTGGATCCGAGCGCGTCGATTCCGCTCGCGGCGGCGCGCTACCACGGCGATCAGGCTGCCGAACCGGGCATGCTCGATTTCGCGATCAACGTCCGTCATGCACAACCGCCGGCCTGGCTCATTCAGCGGTTGGCCGCGAGGTTGCCCGACCTGGCGCGCTATCCCCATGTCGCCGACGAATGCGCGGCGATACAGGCGGTGGCGGCCCGTCACGGCCGTGCCCGTGACGACGTCGCGCTGTTGAACGGAGCCGCCGAGGGATTCGCGCTGATTCCCAACCTCCGCCCGACGCTGGCGGCGGTGATCGCGCCGTCGTTCACCGAGCCGGCTGTCGCGCTGAGGTCGGCCGGCGTCCGCGTGCATCACGTCGTGCTTGAGCGGCCGTTCGGCCTGGCAGGCGCGCAGGTGCCCGACAACGCCGATCTCGTCGTGGTCGGCAATCCGACGAACCCGACGTCGGTTTTGCACTCCCGCGAAAAGATCCTCGCGTTGCGCCGACCCGGGCGGATCGTGGTGGTGGACGAGGCGTTCGTCGACGCAATCCCCGGCGAGCCGGAATCGTTGGCCGGCGAGCCGTTACCGGACGTGTTGGTGCTGCGCAGCCTGACCAAGACGTGGTCGCTGGCGGGCCTGCGGGTCGGCTACGCACTCGGTGCGCCGGACGTGTTGGCTCGGCTGACCGCTCCACGGGCCCACTGGCCGGTGGGCACGCTGCAACTGACGGCCATCGCGGCCTGTTGCGCGCCCGACGCCGTGGCCGAAGCCGCGGCGGGTGCCCGGCGGCTGGCGACGTTGCGCAGCGAGATGGTGTCTGGTCTTCGGTCGGCGGGTGTGGAACCGGTCGACGGCTGTGCGCCATTCGTCTTGTTCAGCGTCCCGGATGCCGAGCTGATGCGAAAGCACCTGCACACCAAAGGGATTGCCGTGCGGCGATGTGACACGTTCGTCGGCCTGGATGGGCGATATCTGCGGGCTGCGGTGAGACCCGAGTGGCCGCTGCTCGTTGACGCGATCGCCGACATCGCGAAGATCGGGGTACTGCGATGACCACGCGGCTGGCCGATGTCATCGATGTCCTGGACGACGCTTACCCGCCCGGGCTTGCCCAGTCGTGGGATTCGGTTGGGTTGGTCTGCGGCGACCCCGACGATGCGCTGAGCTCGGTGACGACCGCGGTGGACGCCACGGTAGCGGTGGTCGACGAGGTGCCCGACGGTGGTCTGCTGCTCGCACACCATCCGCTGCTGTTGCGCGGCGTGGACACGGTGGCGGCCAGCACCGCCAAGGGCGCTTTGGTGCACCGCCTGATCCGTTCCGGCCGTTCGCTGTTCACCGCACACACCAACGCCGACTCGGCATCACCGGGCGTGTCCGATGCGTTGGCGCACGCGCTCGGGCTGACCGTCGAGGCGGTGCTCGAGCCGCTGGAGTCACCGCCTGCGTTTCCTGATTTGGACAAGTGGGTGATCTTCGTCCCGGCGGAGAACGCCGACGCGGTGCGGGCGGCGGTTTTCGCGGCCGGCGCCGGCAGAATCGGCGAGTATTCGCAATGCAGTTGGAGTGTCACCGGCACCGGCCAGTTCCTGCCGGGCGACGGCGCTTCACCGGCTATCGGCAGCATCGGCGCCGTTGAGCGCGTCGTCGAGGACCGAGTCGAGGTGATCGCACCTGCGCGGGCGCGCCGGGAGGTGCTGACGGCGATTCGCGCCGCGCATCCATACAAGGAACCGGCATTTGACATCTTCGCCTTGGCGCCCCCACCCGCCGACGTCGGGTTAGGGCGAATAGGTTCGCTGTCGCAGCCAGAGTCATTGAGCGCGTTCGTTTCTCGAGTCCAGTCGCGGCTGCCGCAAACGTCGTGGGGAGTGCGCGCCGCAGGCGATCCGGACATGACCGTGTCCCGTGTCGCGGTATGCGGAGGAGCCGGCGACTCGCTGCTGGAGACCACAGCAGCCGCCGGGGTGCAGGCTTACGTCACAGCCGACTTGCGTCATCACCCCGCAGATGAGCACCTCCGCACTTCTGCTGTCGCGTTGATTGACGTCGCGCATTGGGCCAGCGAATACCCTTGGTGTGAACAGGCTGCCGATGTGTTGCGGGCGGCCTTCGGTGCCGCCCTCTCGGTACGTGTGTGCTCCATCCGTACCGATCCGTGGAACGTCGACAGCGGGGGTGAGCAGCGATGAAAGCCGCAGTCGCGCAGCAGCGCTCGCTGCTCGAAGTTGTGGAGTTGGACGCTGAGTTGTCCAGGATCGCGCACCGGGCCAGCCACCTGCGCGAGCGCCAAGACATCGAGCGAATGCACACCAATCAGGTCGCAGCCAATGACCGGCTGGGCGCGCTGCAGATCGCGTTGGAAGACTTGGACGCTCAGGTATCGCGCCTTGAGGCGGAGATCGACGCGGTGCGCCAACGCGAGGACCGGGATCATTCGCTGCTGCGATCGGTGGCGGACGCCAAGCAGCTATCGGAGTTGCAGCACGAGTTGGTGACCCTGCAACGTCGCCAGTCCAGCCTGGAGGATTCGCTGTTGGAGGTGATGGAGCACCGCGAGCAGGTGCAAGCGCAACAGTCCGCCGAGGTGGCGGCGGTTGAGGCACTGCAAGGTGATTTGGCCGCGGCGCAGCAGGCTCTTGACGGCGCACTCGACGAAATCGACCAAACCCGACGGCAATACTCATCGCGACGTGACGAACTCACCGCGGCGTTGGATCCGGAGCTGATCGCGCTGTACGAGCGACAACGTGCTGGCGGCGGGCCTGGTGCGGGGGCACTGCAGGGTCGTCGTTGCGGGGCATGCCGGATCGAGATCGACCGCGGCGAGTTGTCCAGGATCGCGGCGGCCGCGGACGATGATGTGCTGCGGTGTCCGGAGTGCGGCGCAATCTTGTTGCGAATCAAAGGCGTTGGCCAGTGATGGTATTGAAGGTAATTGTCGAAGCCGACGGCGGGTCGCGCGGTAACCCGGGGCCGGCGGGCTACGGATCGGTGGTCTGGACAGCGGACCGGTCGACCGTGTTGGCCGAGAGCAAGCAGGCGATCGGCCACGCCACCAACAACGTCGCCGAATATCGGGGCCTGATAGCCGGTTTGGAGGAGGCGGCCAAACTGAAGGCCACCGAGGTCGCGGTGTCGATGGACTCCAAGCTGGTGGTCGAGCAGATGTCTGGGCGATGGAAGGTCAAGCATCCCGACCTCGCTGAACTCAACGCCAAGGCCCGCACGCTGGCTTCGCGGTTCGAGCGGGTCAGCTACGCATGGATTCCGCGAGCGGAGAACTCCTACGCCGATCGGTTGGCCAATGAGGCGATGGACGCCGCAGCTGCGGCGGAAGAGCAACCGCAGAGCGACAATTCTACGACGACGGCCCAAGCAAGTGAGAACCCATCGCCGCCGGGCTGGACCGGCGCGCGTGGCACCGCCACCCGGTTGTTGTTGCTGCGGCACGGCCAGACCGCGCTGTCGGTGCAGCGGCGCTACTCGGGACGCGGGAACCCGGGCCTGACCGAGCTTGGCTGGCAGCAGGCCGATGCGGCAGCCCGGTATTTGGCACAGCGGGGCGGGATCTCGGCTGTGATCAGTTCGCCCCTGCAGCGTTGTTACGACACCGCGGCCACGGCGGCCAAAGCGCTGGGCATGGACATGACCGTCGACGACGACCTGATCGAGACCGATTTCGGCGCATGGGAAGGGTTGACGTTCGCTGAGGCCGCCGAACGCGATCCCGAGTTGCATCGACGATGGCTGCGCGACACCAGCACCGAGCCTCCGGGCGGGGAAAGCTTCGATCATGTGAACCAGCGGGTCTGCCGGGCGCGGGACCGGATCGTGGCAGAGTATGGCGGCACCACGGTGCTGGTGGTGTCGCACGTAACTCCGATCAAGATGCTGCTGCGCCAAGCGCTCGACGCCGGGCCGAGCATCCTTTACCGGCTGCATCTGGACCTGGCGTCGTTAAGCATCGCCGAGTTCTACCCGGACGGAGCATCATCGGTGCGGCTGGTGAACCAGACCGGTTATCTAAGTTAGGCGTCGCGGACAGCGGGGTAGGCAGGCATTCATGGAGTGGGCGACACATCACGCGGTGGCGATCGGATCGGCACTGCTGGCTGCGTTTTTTGCTGCGGTGGGCATTGTTATCCGGCAGCGCGCGATCCAAGCTGAGGCAGCCCACCGGGACGACGCGAGCGCAATCGTGACGTCGTGGGTTCGACAGCCGGCATGGTGGGCGGGAACACTGGTTGCGGTCGGCGGGTATGGGTTCCAGGCGCTCGCGTTGGCGCATGGATCGTTGCTGCTTGTGCAGCCACTGCTGGTGTCCGCACTGTTGTTCGTGCTGCCGCTGGGCGCGAAGTTCTCTAAACAGCATGTGACTGGAGCCGATTGGTGTTGGGCGGTGCTGCTGACCGCAGCGCTCGCTGTTTTCGTTCTTGTCGGACAGCCGCGGGAAGGCCACTATCGTCCGCCTGTACCCGCGTGGAGCGTGGCGCTGGCCGGCGCGGTCCCGGTGGTAGTCCTCTGCGTGGTGGCGGCCCATCGAACCGTTGGTCGAACGCGTGCCATGCTGTTGGCCACCGCCGTCGCTGTGTTAGTGGGCATGATCGCGGTTCTGACGAAAGTCAGCGTTCACCACCTCGCCATGCACGGGTGGCGTGGGCTACTGACGGTGCCGGCGCCGTATTTGCTCATCGTGCTGGCCGTCGCGGTAACGGTGTTGCAGCAGTCGGCCTTTCATGCCGGCGCGCTGCAAGCGTCGGTACCGATCATGCTGGTCGGTGAGCCCGTCGTGGCGGTGCTGCTGGGTGTCGTGATACTCGGCGAGCATCTGGCCGTCCGGGGTGCCGGAGCGCTGATACTGGCGGTAGCAGTTGCCGCGATGACGGCGGCCACGATCGCGCTGGGCCGTGACTCGGTTCCTCGCACAACGCAGGTCGTCGATCCGACGGCAGCAATCCCGCGGCCGGCATCGGACGCGCCTTCAACCGCCTAGGTGTACCTGGACATGACGTTGGTAGCGGGCGTGTCGGCTTGATGTGAAGAGAACCCCCGGGTGGGGTGTGGCTTGTCGAAGGCCCATCACCCGTCCGGAGGTTCTCGTGTCCCACCAACTTATTAGATGTAGGCCAGGAAATCGTGGTCTGCAGCCATGATGTCCGAGGCGGTGGCCGGGCAACGCTCATGTCCCACCTGTCGCTCCGTGTGAGTTGACTTAATTACGGCGTGCGGCTCGGCCATCTCCGTAGGCGGGGAGTGGCTCAAGAGAGGCTTGCGAAGCCGAAAGTTGGTGTGCCCTCCTCGCTGCCCAAAGGAATCCGAGGCGAGGAGTGCTGATGAACGATGTAGCTGCCCGACCGATGAGCCGGGTGATGATTGCGGTCGACCCACATAAGGCATCGTGGACCGCGGCAGCAGTCGATAACTCACTGCAGGTGCTGAGTACCATCCGGGTGCCAGTTAGTCGCGGCGGATATCGGTCGCTACGAGGCTTCGCGCAGCGCTGGAGCGATGCGGGCTGGGCCGTCGAGGGAGCGACCGGCCTGGGCGCGCCGCTGACAAATAGGTTGAGTGCCGACGGGGTGGACGTGGTCGACGTTCCCGCTAAGTTGGCGACGCGGGTACGGCTGCTCTCTACCGGCCACGGCCATAAAAGTGACGACGCTGATGCCATGTCTGTCGCGGTCGCCGCGCTGACCTCACGCGGGCTCACGACCGCCCGTATGGACTCAGCGGTCACCGCGTTGCGGGCCGTTGTTGAGCATCGCGACGATCTGGTGAAAACCCGCACTCAGACCGTCAACCGTCTCCATGTCGTGTTGACCCATCTCGTCCCTGCTGGAGCGCCTCGCGGGCTCAGCGCCAAGCGGGCTGCCGACCTGCTGCGCACGGTTCGGCCCCGTGACCTCGCCGGTAAAACCCTCCGCGGTCTGGCTGTCGACCTCATCGCCGAGGTGCGCGGTCTGGATCGGCGGATCACCAAGGCCGCCAACGACATCGAGGTTGCCGTCACCGAATCTGGCAGCGGGCTGACCGAACTGTGCGGAATCGGAACACTGACCGCGGGCAAAATCCTCGCCCGCACCGGCTCGATCCACCGGTTCCGCTCAGCCGCCGCTTTCGCCTCCTACACCGGCACCGCACCAATCGAGACATCCTCCGGCGATATCGTGCGCCATCGGCTTTCCCGCGCCGGGGATCGCCAACTGAACTGCTGCCTTCACACCATGGCGATCACCCAAATCTCCCGCGACACGCCAGGGCGCGCCTACTACTTGCGGAAACGATCCGCCGGGAAGAGTCACAAAGAAGCATTACGGTGCCTGAAACGACGGCTCTCCGACGCCGTCTACCGACAACTGGTGCACGATGCCACACCACCAATGGGGGCGGGCCCGGCGGGACACAAGGGGGCGGCTCTATCGTCCAGCGCGGCCGGCTCACACCCCTTCGCCGGCACTTCGGACCAGTCACTCACCGGGCCAGCCAACCGTCACCATACAACCGGCAATCAGAAGCCTTGACACAGAGAGGCGCCGTAATGCCCGCACCACTTTCCATGGCCGAAGGCTGATCGTCGAGCGGTTCGCCGATGGTTGGCCGAAGGCTCACATCGCCGCGGCGATGGGTATTTCCCGAAAGTGTGTCAGGACGTGGATCGCGCGGCATGACGCCGAAGGTGAAGCCGGCCTGCGTGATCGTTCGTCGCGACCACACACCATGCCCACCCGCACCCCCGACGCAGTCGAGGACCAGGTCATGGCATTGCGTCGGGTTCAGCGCCGCGGCCCAGAGGCGATTAGCGCTGAGCTGGGCGTGACGGCCCGCACGGTGTCGCGGGTGCTGCGACGCCGCAATGTGCCCTATCTGCGCGACTGTGACCCGATGACCGGAGACCTGATTCGCGCCTCTAAGACCACCGCGCTGCGTTACGAAAGAGAACGCCCGGGCGAGCTGGTGCACATGGATGTCAAAAAGCTGGGTCGAATCCCTGACGGCGGCGGCTGGCGTGCCCTCGGCAGGGACAAGATTGCCCGATCTCCCAAGGCGGGCAGGGGATTTGACTACGTACACTCACTCGTCGACGACCACTCCCGATTGGCCTACTCCGAGATCCTGGCTGATGAAAAAGGCCCCACCTGCGCGGCATTTCTACGTCGCGCCGCCGGGTATTTCCGCGACCACGGCATCAACCGCATCGAGCGAGTCATGACCGATAACGCCTGGGCCTACCGCTGGTCAATCCGCGAAGTCTGTGACGAGTTGGGTGCCCGACAGATTTTCATCAAACCCCACTGTCCCTGGCAGAACGGCAAGGCAGAACGCCTCAACCGCACGCTACAAACCGAATGGGCCTACCGCCAGGTCTTCACCTGCAACGACGAACGGGCCGCAGCCCTTGCACCCTGGATCGAGAACTACAACACTCAACGACGCCACAGCGCACTCGGCGGCCTCCCACCGATCAGCCGACTGCTACCAACCTGATGGCTCGGTACACCTAGACGCCAGCGGCCGGTCCGCACACGCAGCGCCGGGCCGGTCAGGTGGCGTCGTGAAAGATCAGCCCCAACGCGTAGCGCTCGCCCGAGCGCACGACAGACAGGCCATGGCGCACCGGTGCCGCCGACCAGCCGCGGGCCGACCGCACCGGCCGGTCGCGGGTGGTGAACAGGTAACCGTGGGCCTGCGGCAATTGCGTAGTGGTGCCGCGTGATTGGGCTCGCGGCCGCTGTTCGACGAGCATGAACTCCCCGCCGGTGTAATCGGTGTCCGCGTTGCTCAGGTTGATCACCACTTGGAGCGGAAAGACCAAGTCCCCGTACAAGTCTCGGTGTAGCGCGTTCCAATCGTTCGTCCCGTACTTGAGGACAAGCGCCGTCGATCTGGTCTGCCCGGCGGCATGGCACATATCGAGCCATTCGTCGAGATTGTCCGGCCAGGGAGCAGCTCGGCCCAGCTTGGCCCACCAGTCCCGGGCGATCGGCAACAGCCGTGGATACAGCGCCTGCTTGAGCTGCTCGATCGGTTCCGGATAGGGAGCGCGGAAATACCGATACTGCCCCGAGCCGTAGCGACGCGGACCCATGTCGATGGTGGCGCGGAACAGTTGGTCGCTGGTGTACAGGTTGCGCAGCCGTCGAGTCTCGGTGGGCGTCAGGAGCCGGGGCAGCAGCGCTCCGCCGTACTCGTCGACTGCCGCGGCCACGGCGTCCCAGTCGGCGGCGTCGACTCGTTTGCCCCACCGGGTGGCCGGCATCGGCTGCGTCCTCCTTTCGCTCCCTGCTCTGTAGACGATAAGGATGCCTGCGACGTGAGGACAATTTTGTCGCCGCCGCCATGTATGGTCGAATGTATGTTCGATAGTTTGGCGGTGGTGGATCCGGCCAGTGCGGAATCGGTGCTGGTCGAGCGCATCGCCGAGCTTGAGCGGGTCAAATCCGCGGCAGCGGCGGGTCAGGCTCGAGCCGCGGCGGCCTTGGATGCGGCACGCCGAGCCGCCGACGCTGCCGCGGGTGTGCCGGCCGCACGGCGCGGACGCGGCGTGGCCAGCGAGATCGCCCTGGCCCGACGGGATTCGCCGTCGCGGGGTAATCGGCACCTCGGCTTCGCCAAGGCCCTGGTGCACGAAATGCCGCACACCCTGGCCGCTCTGGAGGTTGGAGCGCTGACGGAGTGGCGGGCCACGCTGATCGTGCGCGAAAGCGCCTGCCTGGACGTCGAGGACCGGCGGTCCCTCGACGCTGAGTTGTGCGCTGACCCAGCCGGCCTGGACGGGATGGGCGACGCGCGGGTGGCGGCGGCTGCCAAGACGATCGCTTATCGGCTCGATCCGCATGCGGTGGTCGACCGGGCAGCCAAAGCCGAAACCGAACGGACGGTGACCATTCGGCCAGCGCCCGATACGATGACATATCTGACAGCATTGTTGCCTGTGGCCCAAGGTGTTTCGGTATATGCCGCGCTGCGACGAGAAGCCGATATCTGCGCTGATGGACGTTCACGGGGTCAGGTGATGGCCGACACGTTGGTAGAGCGGGTCACCGGGCGAAACGCTGCGGTGGCGACGCCGATCGCGGTCAACCTGGTGCTGTCGGACGAAACGCTGCTGGGCGGTTCCACCGCACCAGCGGATATGGGCGGCTACGGTCCCATCCCGGCGGCGGTCGCCCGCGGATTGGTGTTGGGCGCCGTCACCGATACCCGGTCGCGGGCAACGCTTCGCCGGCTCTACGCTCATCCGGGCTCCGGGGGATTGGTGGCAATGGAATCCCGGGCCCGGTTGTTTCCCCGGGGATTGGCCGCTTTTATCGGGCTACGGGATCAGCGCTGCCGTACGCCCTACTGCGATGCGCCGATCCGCCATCGCGACCATGCACTCCCGTGGGCCCGGGGTGGTGCGACCAGTGCGAGTAACGGGCTCGGATTATGCGAGCGATGCAATTACGTCAAAGATGCTGGCGGCTGGCGGGTCGAACCGAGTGTTGATGAAACATACAGGCACGCAGCGGAATTCACCACTCCGACGGGTGCACAGTATCGCTCCGGGGCACCTCCGTTGCCGAGGGCGCCCGTGCGGATGGAAATCAGCGAGATGGAAATCGCCGTCGGGATAGCAATCTCGGACTTACACGCCGCTTAGGAAGTCGCTGGCCTCGGCATTGTGCAGCGAGTACGGTGTTAGCGCGGACGAGTTGGCTGGGCGGCCGCGGCTCGCACTGGTTCAGTGCTGAGTCGAGGAAAGTCCGGACTTCACAGAGCAGGGTGATTGCTAACGGCAATCCGAGGTGACTCGCGGGAAAGTGCCACAGAAAACAAACCGCTACCTGGTAGTAAGGGTGAAACGGTGCGGTAAGAGCGCACCAGCATTCCGGGTGACCGGAATGGCTCGGCAAACCCCACCCGAAGCAAGGCCAAGAAGACCGCACCACGGTGCGGTCGCGCAGGCGCTCGAGGGCTGCTCGCCCGAGCCTGCGGGTAGGCCGCTCGAGGCACCCGGTGACGGTGTGTCCAGATGGATGGTCGCCGCCGCGTTACCTGGTAACGCGGAACAGAATCCGGCTTACAGGCCAACTCGCCCGCCCTGGGCTTCTGAACTGCGTGTTTAGCTAGTTTGTGTCGCCTCGGTCCGCAGTTGGTCCGCCGGAAATCCAAGCACCGAGTCAATCGCGTCCCGCGTCCGGGTTGGGTGTCGGCCGTCGCATAAGCAACGCGTGCCGCAGTGGTGAAACTGGTACGGCGGCTGCCCTCCGCGGATGTGAGACCGGTGCGGATGCCCTTGGCGGAGCCTTACCTGCCGGCGTGTTCTGCGCTGCCTTCGGCGGTGCTGCCGACTTAATGATCAGGTAGGCAGCGCCGACGACGATGGCGATCAGGACGATCCACCAGTACTTGATGGCCAGCGCGATGAGGAAGATGATGCCAATTAGTGGCGCGAGGCCCTTCATCTTGGGTTGTGGTTATCCGTTGGAGGCGGGCGGCGAGCCAGCCAGGCTGACCTTCACGCCACCGCTGAAAGCGGAGTCGTGCAACTCGATAGCCTCTGGGGCCGCCCCGACCGGCACATCGAATGACACCACCGTTTTGGCGATCCCAAGTCCTGGGTTGATATTGTCGCCGTCACCGGGCGCGCCCGTGATCGGCGCGGCGTCGAACTTGTTGCCGTTGATGATCAAATGCTGATCCCGCGCCCAATAGCTTTGCGCTTCGTTGCCGGTGTTCTTCACCGACAGCAGCACGGTGGTGTAGTCGCCCTGCGCGGTGGACTGATCGTCGGCCGGTCCGGCTGTTTTCGACCGGTCGACCTCCAGCACGACGAACTCAAACTTGCCGTCGCGTACGGGGGCACCAATGCCGGGTGCGGCCTGCGCGGCCGAGCTACCGCTGCTGCCCTGGGTAACGGTGGTCGTCCCGCACCCTGCCAGCACGACGCTCGCGGCGATGGCCGCGAGGATGGTGAGCATTTTCACGTCAGCATGTTGCACGTCCCGTTTGGCCCGTGGCAACGCGCAAGAGCTAACTCACAGCCCGACGGCTGCCCGTCAGGATCTACGCTGCGCCCGTGATGGCGGACCTTGCTGCATGTCTTTTTTCTCCTGTCGGCCGGCGACACGGCCACAAACAGGTCACGTCTGCTGGGCGGCCGGCGTCCTGTTGGGCACGCCCCACGTGGCGATCACCGTCAGCAGACCCACCACGGTCGTGATCCCGTGCGACCAAGACGCGGGCAGGATTTCGGCGAGACCGGGCTGTACCTCGTTCCAGATCATCAGCGCAACGCCGCACGCCGCGACGATCGCCTTCCAGTAGCGGCCAATTGTGTCCATCCTGGAATCTCCCTCCAATTTGTGATCGACGGCAGGTGGCGGGCGAGTTGGCGCGCCTCGCCGCGCGGTTGGCTACTCGGTGAGGTCGACCACCGCGGCACCGGCTGCGTTCGACTTCACCGACTCAATACCCTTCTCGGCGTTCGCCTTTGTCTCATACCCTTGGCTGGTGGCGATGATTCAGTGGCCGCGTTCGCCTGTCGCTGCCAATTAGGCACGACAAACTGGAGCCCTATCAAGAGCGCGGTCCGCTGAGTGGACCGGGAGGAAACGATTAGGTGCTAGTCGGAAGCGTCGAGGTAGCTCATCTTGATCCAGTGCTCCGAGCTACGCGAGTGCCGTGAGATTGTTGTCTACCCAGCTGGCGCCGGGGGCGATGTAGAGCTCGTGCACGTCGCCGTCGGTGCCGAGGAAGTTGACATGCACGCTGCTGTCGCTGCCCCAATAGCCGGCCAGCGCTGTGTCCACCGCCGGCAACTCGGCGCCCGCCAACGCGGTCAGGTCATTGTCCACCCAACTGTGCCCGGGGGCGATGTAGAGCTCGTGCACGTGGTTGTCGGTGCCGATGAAGTTGACATGCACGCTGCTGTCGCTGCCCCAATAGCCGGCCAGCGCCGTCGCCGCATTAATGGGCGCCACCGCCCCGGCCAACGCGGTCAGGTCATTGTCCACCCAACTGTGCCCGGGGGCGATGTAAAGCTCGTGCACGTGGTTGTCGGTGCCGATGAAGTTGACATGCACGCTGCTGTCGCTGCCCCAATAGCCGGCCAGTGAAATCCCCGGATCAAGGGGCGCCACCGCCCCGGCCAACGCGGTCAGGTCATTGTCCACCCAACTGTGCCCGGGGGCGATGTAGAGCTCGTGCACGTGGTTGTCGGTGCCGATGAAGTTGACATGCACGCTGCTGTCGCTGCCCCAATAGCCGGCCAGCGAAATCCCCCCGGGCGCCACCGCCCCCGCCAACGCTGTCAGGTCATTGTCCACCCAGCCGGCGGCGCCGGGGGCGATGTAAAGCTCGTGCAATTGGAATTGGGTGCCGACGTAGCGGAAGTAGTTGACATGCTGGCTGCTGTCGCTGCCCCAATAGCCGTCCAGTGCCGTCCCCGAGGCCGCAACCGGTGTCAGTGTCAGGTCATGGTCCACCCACCCGGCGGCGCCGGGGGCTATGTAGAGCTCGTGCACGTGGAAGTCCGCGCCGATGAAGTTGACATGCTGGCTGCTGTCGCTGCCCCAATAACCGTCCAGCGCCGTGTCCACCGCCGGCAGCTCGGCGCCCGCCAACGCGGTCAGGTCATTGTCCACCCAACTGTGCCCGGGGGCGATGTAGAGCTCGTGCACGTGGCCGTCGGTGCCGATGAAGTTGACATGCACGCTGCTGTCGCTGCCCCAATAACCGTCCAGCGCGCTGAATGATTTAGGTTTCGTCGCGGTCATGACATTTCCTTCCGTTGGTTCAATGAGTACGAAACGGAGAGATGGTTTTCATTGCGCATCGATCGGGGTGGTTAGGGCAAGAGTCCGGTCCGCTGAGCGGACCGGGATGCGCCGATTGGAGCAGTCTTAGCTCGATCTTTAATATGGCGCTGGCGCCCCGCCGTGCTGCGAATGGCGGGGTGGGCGGCGATGGTCATGGCCGTGTCGTGAATTCTGCTATCTCGTCACCTTTGCGGTCGCGTGGCCCATGGCCGAGCCGTCGGCGGTCCCGCCCCGGCGCTCCATCTTTCTGGCTGGCGGCATCTTGGTCTCCGAGCTACGCGAGTGCCGTGAGATTATTGTTCAGCCAGCCAGTGGCGCTGGGGGCAATGTAGAGCTCGTGCACATCGCCGTCGACGCCGATGAAATTGACATGCTGGCTGCTATCGCTACCCCAATAGCCGTCCAGCGCGGTGCCCGGCGCGGGCGCCACGCCCCCCGCCAACTTGGTCAGGTCATGGTCCACCCAGCCGGCGGCGTCGGGGGCGATGTAGAGCTCGTGCACGTGGCCGTCGACGCCGATGAAGTTGACATGCTGGCTGCTATCGCTGCCCCAATAGCCGTCCAGCGCGGTGCCCGGCGCGGGCGCCACGGCCCCCGCCAACTTGGTCAGGTCATGGTCCACCCAGCCGGCGGCGTCGGGGGCGATGTAGAGCTCGTGCACGTGGCCGTCGACGCCGAGGTAGTTGACATGCTGGCTGCTGTCGCTGCCCCAATAGCCGTCCAGCGGCGTCCCACCCACGGGTGCCACGGCCCCCGCCAACTTGGTCAGGTCATGGTCCACCCAGCCGGGGGTGTCGGGGGCGATGTAGAGCTCGTGCACGTGGCCGTCGGTGCCGATGAAATTGACATGCTGGCTGCTATCGCTACCCCAATAGGCGTCCAGCGCCAGCCCCGCGGGCGCCGCGGCCCCCGCCAACGCGCTCAGGTCATGGTCCACCCAGCTCGGCTCGACGGCGCCGGGAGCGGTGTAGAGCTCGTGCAGGCCATTGCCGCTGAAGCCGCCAGCGACGAAGAAGACGTGCTGACTGCCGTCGCTACCCCAATAGCCGGGCAGCGCCGTACTTATGCTGGCCCCCACGGGGGTCGCATCGTCCACCCAGCCGGGGCCGTTCGGCTCGATGTAGAGCATGTGGACGAGGAAGTCGACGCCGACGTAGTTGACATGCTGGCTGTTGTCGCCGCCCCAAAACCCGTGCAGCTGCGACATAGGCACCAAGTTAGGGTTCGAGGCATTCGGTCCCGCCAACGCAGTCAGGTCATTGTCCACCCAGCCGGCGGTGTCGGGGGCGATGTAGAGCTCGTGCACGTGTCGGTCGACGCCGATGAAGTTGACGTGTTGGCTGTTGTCGCCTCCCCAATAGCCGTCCAGCGGGCTGCCTGAAAAAGGCTTGGTCGCAGTCATGACATCTCCTTAGCCGAGTGAGTGCGAAGTCGAGAGATTGTTTCAGTGCGCATCGATCGGGGCGGTTCGGGCAAGAGGCCGGTCCGGTGAGCGGACCGGGATGCGCCGATTGGAGCAGTTTCAGCTCGATCTTTGATATGGCGCTGGCGGCCCACCGTGCTGCGAGTGGGGCGGGTGTCGGTGATGGTCATGGCCGCGTCCCCTCGAATTCTGCTAAAAAGTCACCTTTGCTGTCCCCTGGACGCTGGCCGATCTGGCTGGCCGAACAGAACCCGGACGCGACGAGGTGGCCGTGGTTGGCGCCGGCCTCCTCAAGGCGCGTGCTTATCTGGAGCCAGCCCGACGGTTGGCGAAACTTATTCCCCTATAACTGATTTCGGCTCGCCACAATAGAAGGTGACGGGCCGAATCGGTTGCGGTTTGTTTAGGTGGGTATGAGTTGGAGCACCGGCGCTGTGGGTGCGTTCAACCGCTGGTCGGCCGACTCGAACACGGCGAGGAGCGCCAAGATCTCCTGCGGCGTCAGGTCCGCTGGCTTAACCCGATCCATGAGGAGGGTAAGCCGGTCTGTGGCCGGCCCGCGCACCAAGGCCAGGATGTCGTTCATCGCTGCGCCTCCAACCCGTCAAGCTCGTCGGCGGCCGCGATCAGCATTCGGGCCAGCTTTCGCGCGGCCGCGGCGTCAAGTTCGTTTCCCAGGTAGCCGGCGTCGACAGCTCAGAGGCGACCGGCACCGGCCAGTCCGTCCGCAGTGCGTCCGCAGTAGTATCGACACCGGCTTTCATTAGCCAACACACCCAACGCTTTGACCTGCTGTGAGGCAAGACAGCCAACGTGGCCAAACGGTGCAAATACCCAGGGAACAGAATCCGGCTTACAGGCCAACTCGCCCGCCCTGCCGGCTTACTTCGAAAGCTTGCGCAGTGCTTTCAAGAGCTTCCGCAGCGCCGGCTCTAACTGCTGACGGCGTTCGCGCGCCAGGTCTGAGTCCTGCTGGTGGAGCAGCCCATACGTGAACGCGTCCTCGTTCGCGGTGTTCGCGGCGTCAGCCTGCTCTGTCAGGTGCTCGCGGCTGACCACGGAGTCCTGGTGATCGCCGAGCAACGACTGGACTTTTTTCGCCCGCTTAGAGACCTTCTTCGCGCCCATCGCCGCCGCGGTGTAGCGAAGCCGTTTGGCGCGCTTACGGATTCGATGCATCGCGTCGTCGAGGGCCTCGTCGGCGGCGCGCCTTGCGGCCTTGGCGGCCTTCCGCACCTTCTTGCCGGCGGCGGCGACGGCGACCGGTCCGGACCTCTTATCGGTTGGCGGCGTTGCCGTGACCACCGCCTCGAGCGCGTCGAGTAGACGGAAATAACGCGGTGAACGCATGGCGGCCAACGAACGCTGTACCCCGGCCCGGTATCGATCTTCCGCGCCGTCGATCAGCCGATCCCGAATAGGTCCGCGGGCCAGCTTCGGTGGCAACTTGTCGAGAGCGCTGCGGTAGCGCTCGGCCAGCACTTCGGCGTCGCGGGCCTCGCCCAACACGTTGGCCAGCTCGCGCAGTTCGTCGAGGAGGCCGTCGGGAAGGGCGAACGAATCCGGCGACGCTTGCAGCAGGCTGCGGATCTTGCGGGTGGTCACCCGCATCTGGTGCACCGCGTCGTCGGCCTCGGCGCGCACCGCGCGATCCCACACCAACAGCGCGTCGACCTGCTCGGCGACCGCCCGATGTAGCGGGTCGGCGGCGCCGGCAGCCAAGTCCTTCGGCGTGGTGCCGAGCACTCGTGCCAGCTTGGAGCCGTGCCCGGCGGGCTGGGCGCCGGCGCCAAGCAGCCGGTCGCTCAGCTTGTCCATCAGCTCGGGGTTCGCCGCGGGCTGGGCGAGTTCGAGCTCCCATTCGCGCCACCGCTGCTCGACTTCGGGTGCATCGGGGGTGGCGGCGCGTGACGCGGTGACCTGGTCGTCGCAGAATTCCGCGAGCGCCGCGTCGTCGGCGCCATACAGCTCGTGGACGTGCCGGGTGGTGGATATCCGCGCAACCGGGTTCAGCGGCCGGTCCCGGACAATCGCCAGCACGACGTCCACCAGCTGGGTCGGCACGTCTTCGTGGTCGTGGTCCTCGCTGCCGTTCACCGCGCCCAGCGGCAGGCGAACTTCGGTGCGGGCGTCGGCTCCCGCGGGCAGCTTGAGGTGCCAACCGGCATCTTCACCACCGGTGCGACGGCGCAACGTGATTCGCCGAGACGCCAGATCACGTGCCGAGGTGTCGTAGTAGACGGCGTCCAGCGCTTGTGTCGGGAGCCGCTCCACTCGAAGAACATCCGCGATACCGGCGAACGACGGTGGGCTGGTGGACTCGCCGACGTCGAACTTGCGCTCCACCTCTAGGTAACGCGACGGACTCGGCGTATCGGCAGGCATGGTCGCCTCTGGTGATTCCCTCGTCGCAATCATGGGTGTTGGGTACCCGCTGGTTCCCAGCGTGCCACATCGGGATGGTTCACCGGCGTCTAAAGGACGCTTTAGAAGCTGTGCTCCTCAGCGGGAAAGGCCCCAGCGGCGACTTCACCCGCGTATTGGGTTGCCGCGCGGCGCAATTCGCCCGCGACATCACCGAACCGCTTGACGAACCGGGCCGTCTTGCCGCTGGTGAGTCCGGCCATGTCCTGCCAAACCAGCACCTGGGCGTCGCAATTGGGCCCGGCGCCGATGCCGACGGTAGGAATGGTCAGCTTGCCGGTGATCTGGGTGGCCAGCTCGGCCGGCACCATCTCCATCACCACGGAGAACGCACCGGCCTCGGCAACGGCGATCGCGTCGGCGATGGTCTGTTCGGCGGCGTCACCGCGGCCCTGCACCCGGAAACCACCAAGGGTGTTGACGCTTTGCGGGGTGAAGCCGATGTGAGCCATCACCGGGATACCGGCGGCGGTCAGGGTCGCGATCTGCTCAGCGACTCGTTCGCCGCCTTCCAGTTTGACCGCATGCGCGCCGGCTTCCTTCATGAACCGGGTCGCGGCGCTCAGCGCGGCGGCGGGCCCGGCCTCGTAGCTGCCGAACGGTAGATCCGCCACCACCAGAGCGTGCGGTGCGCCTCGCACCACACCGCGCACCAGCGGGATCAGCTCGTCGATCGAGATCGGCACCGTGGTGTCGTAGCCGTAAACGACGTTGGCGGCCGAGTCGCCGACCAGCAGCACCGGAATGCCGGCGTCATCGAAGACTCGGGCGGTGGAGTAGTCGTAAGCCGTCAGCATGGCCCACTTGTGGCCTTCGGCCTTCATTTTCTGCAAGTGGTGGACGCGAACCTTGGTCCGCGGCGCGGCGGCAGCATCACTTGGCAGGGAGGGGTGCGCCCCGTAAACAGCGTGCTCAGACATCATTGTCCCTAGTTATGGTCGGGTCGATCCTCGTGGCCCAGCAGGGTCCCCGGGTTCGTCTGACCTTGCCAGTCTGCCACCTGCCGGCCGGCAAGTGCACACCCGGTTCAGTGGACTTCCTCACACCGGTACCCATCCGACCATTCCCGCTCCGCCTTGCGGCCCCGGACATACCATCGGCGCATGCAGCGGCTCAGCGGACTCGACGCCAGTTTTCTGTATTTGGAGACCCAATCGCAGCCGCTACATGTCTGTTCGATTCTCGAGCTTGATACGTCGACGATGCCGGGGGGCTATACCTTCGATCGGCTCCGCGACGAGTTGGCGGTCCGGATCAAGGCAATGCCGCAGTTCCGCGAGAAGCTCTACGACAGCCCGCTGAACCTGGATCACCCGGTCTGGGTGGACGACAACAACTTCGACGTGAGTCGGCATCTGCACCGCATCGGGCTGCCGCCGCCGGGTGGGCGGATGGAGCTGTCCGAGATCTGCGGCCATATCGCCGCTTTGCCACTGGACCGCACCCGGCCGTTGTGGGAGATGTGGGTCATCGAGGGCATCGCGGGCACCGATGCCCAGCAAGGTGGTCGTCTGGCGGTGATGACCAAAGTGCATCACGCCGGCGTCGACGGCGTAACCGGCGCGAATTTGATGTCGCAGCTGTGCAGCACCGAACCCGACGCGCCGCCACCCGAACCGGTCGAGGGCGCCGGTGACGCCAACCAAATCGAGATCGCGTTGACCGGAGCCGTGAAGTTCGCGGCCAGGCCGCTGCGCCTTGCCAATGCGCTGACGGATACCGCGACCTCGGTGTTCAAGACGGTGCTGCGCGCGCGTAGCGGCCAGACGATGGCTGCTCCGTTCGCCGCACCACAGACGACCTTCAATGCCAGCATCACCGCACACCGCAATGTCGCCTATGCGCAGCTGGATCTCGAGGACATCAAGGTCGTCAAGAGTCATTTCGACGTCAAGGTCAACGATGTGGTGATGGCGCTGGTGTCCGGCGTGCTACGGCAGTTTTTGCTTGACCGTGGCGAGCTGCCGGATTCGTCGTTGGTGGCGATGGTGCCGGTGTCGGTGCACGGACGATCCGATCGCCCTGGGCGCAACCAGGTTTCGGGAATGTTCTCCCGATTGGAAACCCAGATCGCTGATCCGGCGGAACGGCTGAAGGCCATTGCTGAAGCGAATTCAGTTGCCAAGGAACATAGTTCGGCGATCGGCGCCACGCTCCTGCAGGACTGGTCACAGTTCGCCGCGCCGGCGGTGTTCGGTTTGGCTATGCGGGGATACGCCCGTACCAGGCTGACCAAGAGCCGGCCGGTGCACAACCTGGTGGTTTCCAATGTGCCAGGTCCGCAGATGCCGCTCTACATGCTGGGCAACGAGGTCAAAGCGATGTATCCACTGGGGCCGATCTTCCACGGCTCGGGCCTGAACATCACGGTGATGTCGTTGAACGGCAAACTCGACGTCGGCCTCATCGCGTGCACGGAGCTGGTGCCGGACCTGTGGGAGTTGGCCGACGACTTCGCCGTCGGGATGGAAGAACTGCTGCTCGCGACCCGATAGAGCGCCCGGTCGCCGTGCGGCAACATCAGCCTCGCGTCGGCGCATGGCAGCATGGGTAAGCATGGGGATCCCTCGCGGCGACAAGATCGCGCGCTCGATGCTGATCTGGACCGCGATGGCGGTAGTCGTGGCGACGCTGGCCAGCTGCACCCACGTCACCACTGGGCGTGCGGTGCTGGCCGGGCCAAGAATCGGTGAACCGGTGGAGTGGGGACCGTGTCGTGTCGCCGGCGGTGGCGGTACCTCGGTGATGAAGCTCCCAGGTGGCGCGCAATGCGGCAAGCTCGCCGTACCGGTCGACTACAAGCACCCCGACGACGACGCCACGACGTTGGCGTTGATCAAATTTCCGGCCACTCGAAACAAAATCGGCTCGCTGATCATCAACCCAGGCGGACCCGGTGAGTCCGGTATCGAGGCTGCCCTGGGCCTCCTGCAGTCGCTCCCACCACGGATCCGAGAACGGTTCGACCTGGTCGGGTTTGACCCACGCGGGGTGGCGGGCTCACGGCCGGCGATCTGGTGCAACTCCGACGCCGACAACGATCGGCTGCGCACCGAGCCTCAGGTCGACTACAGCCGGGCCGGGGTGGCGCACATCGAGAACGAGACCAAGGCGTTCGTCGGCCGTTGCATCGACAAGATGGGCAAGAAATTCCTGGCGCACGTCGGAACCGTTGATGTCGCCCGTGATCTCGACGCCATCCGCGAAGCAGTAGGCGACCGCAAATTGACGTTCTTGGGCTACTCGTATGGAACCCGAATGGGCGCTGCTTATGCGGAGGCCTACCCAAAACACGTCCGGGCGATGATCCTCGACGGTGCCGTGGACCCGAATACCAGCTCCATTGAGGCAGACCTGCGGCAGGCCAAGGGTTTTCAGGACGCATTCAACGACTTCGCGAAAGACTGCGCCAAATCTCGCAGTTGTCCGCTGGGCACAGACCCGGCCAAATCCGTTGACGTCTACCACAGTTTGGTCGACCCGCTCGTCGACAAGAACAACCCGATGATCGGCAGGCCGGCGCGCACCCAAGACCCACGCGGTCTGAGTTATCAGGACGCCATCGTCGGCACGATCATGGCGCTGTATTCGCCGACCTTCTGGCATCACTTGACCGAGGGACTGACGGAGCTGGCCCAACATCGCGGCGACATGCTGCTTGAGTTGGCCGACATGTACATGCGCCGGGACAAGAACGGTCACTACACCGACGCCACCGACGCCAGGGTGGCGATCGACTGCGTCGACGATCTGCCGGTCAAGGATCGCGCCAAGGTCATCGACGAGGACCGCCGATCACGCCAGGTTGCACCGTTCATGAGCTACGGGAAGTTCACCGGCGACGCGCCGTTGGGTACCTGTGCATTCTGGCCGGTGCCGCCGACCAGCAAGCCGCACGCCATCTCCGCTCCCGGCCTGGCGCCGACCCTGGTGGTGTCGACCACACGTGATCCGGCGACGCCGTATCAGGCCGGCGTCGACCTGGCGAACCAGCTGCACGGCTCTCTGCTGACCTTCGATGGCACCCAGCACACGGTTGTCTTCCAAGGCAACAGCTGTGTCGACGACTACGCGACGGAATATCTGGTTAGCGGCACTGTGCCGTCCAAGGGGGCGAAATGCTAGGTCCGGAGAAGCCGGGCTCGAAATGTAAAGACCTCGCAGGAGATAACGAGACCAAGGTGTGACCATTGGGATCACCACCTGTGGCCGATGCGTGGGACGATTGGCAGCCATGTGGCGCATGAGACTGTTGTTCTCTGCGCTGCTTTCGTTGGTGCTCGCGATAGTGGCAGCCGTGGCGACCCTGGTGTCAGCGCCGATAGCAGGCGCGACACTGACCTGGGGCAACTGCGGCCGGTTCCTCAGTCACCCCGACGACGTTCCCACCGCGCAGTGCACGACTGTTCCGGTCCCCATCGACTATGACAATCCCGCTGCCGGCCAAGCTCAGCTTGCGGTGATCCGAATTCCGGCCACCGGTCCGCGGATCGGAGCGCTGCTGGTCAATCCCGGCGGGCCCGGGGCCTCGGCGGTCGACGCCGTCGCCGCGATGGTACCGGAGCTGGCGGGCTCCGAGATCAGCCGCCGCTTCGATCTGGTGGCATCGATCCGCGGCGTCGGCCACTCCACGCCGGCCCTGCGCTGCCAGACCGACGCGGAGTTCGACGCCTACCGGCGTGACCCGATGGTCGACTACAGCCAGGCCGGCGTGGCACACATCGAACAGGTGTATCGGCAGCTGGCCCAGCGCTGCCTGAACCGAAATGGCCCGGCTTTCTTGGAGAACGCCGGGACGGCGTCCGTCGCACGTGACATGGATCTGGTGCGCCAGGCGCTCGGCGACGACCAGATCAACTATCTCGGCTTCAGCTACGGCACCGAATTGGGCACCGCCTACGTCGAGCGGTTCGGCGACCACGTTCGGGCGATGGTGTTGGACGGTGCCATCGACCCGGCCGTGGGTCCCATCGATGAGAACCTCAACCAGCAGGCCGGATTTCAGACCGCGTTCAACGATTACGCGGCGGATTGCGCCCGCTCGTCAGACTGCCCGCTGGGCACCGACCCGGCCCAGTGGGGCAACCGGTTCCACCAACTGATCGACCCGTTGGTGAGCAAACCCGCCAAGACGTCGGATCCACGCGGACTCGGTTATGCCGACGCGACCACGGGAACCATCAATGCGCTCTACACGCCGCAGTTCTGGAAGTACCTGACCAGCGGTCTGCTCGGGCTGCGGCGCGGCACCGATCCCGGTGACCTGCTGATGCTGGCCGACGAGTACTACGAGCGTGACGATAACGGCCACTACGACAACTCGCAGGACGCATTCAACGCGGTCCGCTGCGTGGACGCACCCGCGCCGAAGGATCCCGCAGCCTGGGTGGACGCCGACCGCCGGATGCGTCAGGTCGCGCCGTTTCTGTCCTACGGGCAGTTCACCGGGTATGCGCCTCGCGACCTGTGCGCGCTCTGGCCGGAGCCCGCGACCTCGACGCCGGCGCCGGCGGCGCCCGTCGCTCCGGGCAAAGTGGTCGTCGTGTCGACCACCCACGACCCGGCCACCCCCTATCAGGCCGGGGTGGACTTGGCGCGCGAGCTCGGCGCCCCGCTGATCACCTTCGAGGGCACCCAACACACCGTGGTGTTCAACGGTGACCAATGCGTCGACAACGCCGTGGTCGGCTACTTCGTCTACGGGGTGGTGCCGCCCGGAAACTTACGCTGTTCGGCGTCGTAGTAACACAGAGGTAACTGGCTTTGCATATTGTTCCCGGTATGGATCGACAAAAGGAATTCGTGCTCCGCACGCTGGAGGAACGGGATATCCGGTTCGTCCGGCTGTGGTTCACCGACGTCCTCGGTTTCCTCAAGTCGGTCGCGATCGCCCCGGCCGAGCTCGAGGGCGCCTTCGAGGAAGGCATCGGCTTCGACGGATCGTCCATCGAGGGATTTGCCCGGGTCTCCGAGTCCGATACGGTGGCTCACCCCGACCCGTCAACCTTTCAAGTGCTGCCCTGGACCTCTCGCTCCGGCCATCACCACTCGGCGCGGATGTTCTGTGACATCACAATGCCGGACGGCTCGCCGTCGTGGGCCGACCCGCGGCACGTGCTGCGACGGCAGCTAGGAAAAGCCAACGACCTCGGCTTCTCCTGCTACGTGCATCCCGAGATCGAGTTCTTCCTGCTGGAGCCCGGTCCGGAGGACAGGTCGGAACCCGTTCCGGCCGACAATGCCGGTTACTTCGACCAGGCCGTTCACGTCGCCTCCGACTTTCGCCGCCATGCGATCGACGCCCTGGAGTTCATGGGCATCTCGGTGGAGTTCAGCCACCACGAGGGCGCGCCCGGTCAACAAGAAATCGACCTTCGCTTCGCCGACGCGCTGTCGATGGCCGACAACGTGATGACGTTCCGTTACGTCATCAAAGAGGTCGCATTGGAAGAGGGCGTGCGGGCGACGTTCATGCCCAAGCCATTCGGCCAGTACCCCGGCTCGGCCATGCATACCCACATGAGCCTGTTCGAGGGCGAGGTCAACGCGTTCCACAGCCCGGACGATCCGTTGCAACTCTCCGATGTCGCCAAGTCGTTCATCACCGGGTGCTCGAGCACGCAAGCGAAATCAGCGCGGTCACCAACCAATGGGTCAACTCCTACAAGCGGCTCGTGCTCGGCGGCGAAGCACCCACCGCCGCGTCGTGGGCGCGCGGCGAACCGGTCGGCGTTGGTACGGATTCCGATGTACAGCCCCAACAAGACCTCGTCGCGGCGTATCGAGGTGCGCAGCCCCGACTCGGCCTGCAATCCGTATCTGGCATTCGCCGTGCTCTTGGCGACCGGACTGCGCGGCGTGGAGAAGGGTTACGTCCTGGGTCCGCAGGACAAGGACAACGTGTGGGACCTCACGCCCGAGGAGCGCCGCGCCATGGGCTACCGCGAGCTGCCGTCCAGCCTCGACGAAGCGCTTCGCGCGATGGAGAGTTCCCGAGCTCGTCGCAGAAGCCCTGGGGGAGCATGTTTTCGACTTCTTCCTGCGCAACAAGCGCGCCGAGTGGGCGAACTACCGTCGCCACGTCACCCTTACGAGCTCAAGACCTATCTCTCTCTATAACCGGTCTCTATAACCGCTCTGTAGCTTTCTTTGTGCCGCTCACTGGAGGGCACAGCCAAGTCCCAGGGAATCTGCGCTACCGTCGTGGGCGTGAATCAACCCGTGACGGAGCGGCCGAATTTCCAGCCTCGGCCGGCTCGGGTTGGTCGAGGACCACGCGGGTGCCAACTTGGCGAAGCTGGGCTGGAACACCGAAGCCCATGTCGAGCTGTTGTGGTCACTGTCGCGCGCACCCGACGCCGACGCCGCGCTATGCGCGATGGTGCGGCTGGCCGAGGCGCTCGGCGACGACTGGGACGAGCTCAATGCCGCCCTGACGACCGACCGCGGCCTGCGCGGTCGGCTGTTCGCCGTGCTCGGATCGTCGCTCGCTTTTGGGGGATCACCTGGTCGCCAATCCACAGGCCTGGAAGCTGCTGCGGGGCAATGTGAAGCTGCCGACGGCCGAGCAGCTGCGGACTGCCTTTACCGAGTGCATCAGCGAAACCTCAAATGGCCCAGGCTCGGTGGTGCTGCGGTTGCGCATCCTCTACCGCAACCAAGTGCTGGTGCTGGCCGCCCTGGATCTCGCGCCGACGGTCGAGAACGAGCCGGTGCTGTCGGTTCACGCCGTCGGTGCCCATCTGACCGACATAGCCGACGCCGCGTTGACGGCTGCGCTGGCGCTGGCCGAGGCCAATGTCTGCGGCGATGCCACGCCACCCCGGCTGGCGGTCATCGCAATGGGCAAATGCGGGGCGCGCGACTCGAACTACGCGGTCAGCGACGTCGACGTGATCTTCGTCGCCGAGCCCGCCGACCCGGTCTCCACTCGCGTGGCCGGCGAGATGATGCGGTTGGCTTCCGAGGCCTTTTTCCAGGTCGACGCCGGACTGCGACCTGAGGGCCGCCACGGCGAGCTGGTCCGCACCCTCGACTCGCACGTCGCCTACTACCAGCAATGGGCCAAGACCTGGAGTTCCAGGCGCTGCTGAAAGCCCGGCCGGCCGCCGGTGACGCCGAATTGGGCAAGCAGTACATCGCCGCGTTGATGCCGATGGTCTGGACCGCTTGCGAGCGTGAACATTTCGTGACCGAGGTGCAGAAGATGCGGCGGCGGGTGAGGAACTGGTGCCCGCCGACGTCCGAAGCCGTGAGATCAAGCTGGGCAGCGGCGGGCTGCGGGACGTCGAGTTCGCGGTGCAGCTGCTGCAGCTGGTGCACGGTCGCAACGACGAGTCACTGCACGTGGCGTCCACGGTGGACGCGTTGGCCGCGCTCGGGGCCGGTGGCTATGTCGGGCGGGACGCACACGGCCAATCTGACCGCCTCCTACGAGTTCCTTCGGCTGTCTCGAACACCGGCTGCAGCTACAGCGCCTCAAACGCACTCACATGTTGCCCGCCTTCGACGACGACGAGGCACTGCGCTGGCTGGCGCGGGCGGCCCATATCCGGCCAGATGGCAGCCACGACGCGCTGGGGGTGCTGCGCGACGAGCTGAAACGGCACAACCTGCGGGTGTCGCGGCTGCACGCGAAGCTGTTCTATCAACCGCTGCTGGAATCGCTGGCGCCGGCGGATCTGGAGTTCTCCCACGGCATGACGACGACGGCCGCCGAGCGCCAGCTGGCCGCCCTGGGCTACGAGGCTCCGCAGAGCGCGCTGACTCACCTGTCCGCGCTGATCAACCAAAGCGGCCGGCGCGGTCGGGTGCAGTCGGTGCTGTTGCCTCGGCTGTTGGACTGGCTGTCCGACACCCCCGATCCGGATGGCGGGCTGCTGGCTTACCGCCGGATCAGTGAGGCGATGGTTGTCCACCGCTGGTACCTGTCCACGCTGCGGGACAAACCGGCGGTGGCCAAGCGTCTGATGCACGTGCTCGGCACCTCGGCCTACGTTCCCGACCTGCTGATGCGTGCCCCGGAGACGATCCAGCAATACAGCGACGGGCACTCGGGGCCGAAGCTGCTCGATGTCGATCCCGAGACGGTGGCCGGCGCGTTGGTGGCCTCGGCGGGCCGACAAACCGACCCGGTCAAGGCCATTGCCGTCGCCCGGTCGCTGCGCCGGCGTGAGCTGGCTCGCATCGCCTCAGCCGATCTGCTCGGCATGCTCGAGGTCACCGACGTCTGCGTCGCGCTCACGTCGGTGTGGGTCGCGGTGCTGCAGGCCGCGCTCAATGCGGTGATCCGCGCCAACCTGCCCGATAGCGGTGAAGCCCCGGCTCTCATCGCGGTGATCGGGATGGGCCGCCTCGGCGGCCGCGAGCTCGGCTACGGGTCCGACGCCGACGTGCTGTTCGTCTGCGAACCGGTTGCGGGAGCCGAGGATTCGCAGGCGGTGCGCTGGGCCATGTCGGTGGCCGAGCAGGTTCGGGCGCTGTTCGGCACCGCCGAGCGCCGATCCACCCTTGGAGATCGACGCCAACCTGCGGCCCGAGGGCCGCAGTGGCCCACTTGTCCGCACGCTCGCGTCGTATGCCGCTTACTACGAGCAATGGGCGGAGCCCTGGGAAATCCAGGCGCTGCTGCGGGCGGACGCGGTCGCCGGTGACGCCGATCTCGGCCAGCGATTCCTGCTGATGGCGGATAAGACGCGTTATCCCGCCGGTGGGGTGTCCGCAAAGGCGGTGCTGGAGATCCGGCGGATGAAGGCCCGGGTGGACTCCGGCACGGCTACCGCGCGGCGCCGACCCCACGACCCACACCAAGCTGGGCCGCGGGGGCCTGGCTGATATCGAGTGGACCGTGCAGTTGCTTCAGCTGCGATACGCCAGCGAGATCGAGGCCCTGCACAACACCTCCACGCTGGAGTGCCTGGACGCCATCGAAGCCGCCGAGCTGATCCCCGCCGAGGACACGGACCTGCTGCGGCAGGCTTGGCTGACGGTGACGCGTGCCCGCAACGCGCTGGTGTTGGTTCGGGGTAAGCCGACCGATCAGCTGCCCGGACCCGGACGCCAGCTCAACACCGTCGCGGTCGCCGCGGGCTGGGCAAAGAACGGCGACGGCGGCGAATTCCTGGACCACTACCTCCGGTTGACTCGCCGCGCAAAAGCCGTCGTGCACAAGGTGTTCGACGAATGAAGTGGCCCCGGCTGCAATCCGTCATGCAGTTCGGTGTTCAGAAGCGCATAGGCCGGCTAGTCAAGAACGCCCGCCACTAGGCCAGGAGGCGGGTTGACGTGGAGATCCCCTGAGGTGATGAGCGCCGACGAGCATGATCGGCTCAGCCAGGGTTGTATGGTCCGTTGACCGACGAGGTGCGCGAGCTCATCGACGCCACCATCCGCACCGACGCCGACGAGGACGCCATCAGCGCCGCGAGGACCGCGATCCGGGCCGCGACGGACGCGTTGCGCAGCAGGCGGCGTGATGAAACGCAGGTCGTGCGTTACGCAGTGGGCGATCGGCCCGTCGTCTGGAGCAACGCGGTGATCGGCATGCGCAACCCGATCGCCCCGCCGCTGACCATCCACCACAACGACGATGGCACCCAATGCTGGAGTGAGTTCACCCTCAACGGGGCCTACGAGGGGCCGCCCGGACTGGTGCACGGCGGCATGTGTGCCCTGGTGCTCGACCACGTACTCGGCGAAGCTCGAGTCAGGGCCTGACCAAACCGCTGTTCACCGGAACCCTTACCCTGCGATTTGTGCGTGGCACGCCGCTGGGCAGGCTTCGCGCCGAAGCCGGCGTCGAGCGCACCGAAGGAGTCAAATCCTTTGTGTCCGGCCACCTTTCCGATGCCGAGGGCATTACCGTCGAGGCGGAGGGAATTTTCATCAAGCCGGCGTGGGCGCGGGACGCCAGATGAAGTTTTACATCAGCAGCGCATTCCTGAATACCTGGGAGATCGTCGAGGTGGCCAAGGCTGCCGACGACCTCGGCTACGACGGCATCGGGATCCCGGATCACATCGTCAACCTGGAAAACCTGAACACCCCGTATCCCTACACCAAGGACGGCCAGCGGCGCTGGCAACCGTTCAGCCGAGTGGCCCGACCCGTGGGTGCTGGTCGGTGCGCTTGCCCAGGTACAACGCGGCTGCGGTTCGTCACCACGGTCTACATTCCGGCGATGCGCAACGTCTACTCGGCGGCCAAAGCCATCGGCAC
>CAWBSW010000016.1:0-88550 GCA_963791535.1 uncultured Actinomycetota bacterium
AGCGTCGGTTGGTGACCTGCCGCGCTGTCATCGATCGAGTCGGCACCGGCCCGAAGCTGCGTCTGCGACGAACTCTTTATGCGTGTATTACGTGTACGAAGTACTCAATCGTGGGCGACCGAATGTGGAGGCTGGCATGAATGTGGCAACTATTACGTCGGCGAGCGATCCCCTGGCGGCCGGGCTGGCAGTGGTGGGGCTTGCCGCGGCGGTCTTCCTCGTCCGATATCCCGTGATGCCGTCCGCGAGTGCGTCGAGCGCGATTCCGGCACCTGCGGTCGACGAACCGGCGACCGGACGCCCCAAGGCTGAGACCGCGGTCCTGGCCGGCGGCTGTTTCTTGGGTGTGAGAGCCGGTCACCCAGCACGTCAAAGGGGTGAACTCGGCCGAGTCCGGGTACGCGGGAGGAGACGCGGCGACAGCTGAGGTTCAGAGGCAGTCAGCACCGGACCCACCGGGCACGCCGAGTCGGTGCGCATCAGCTATGACCCGACCCAGGTTACCTACGGCAGGCTGTTGCAGATCTTTTTCGCCGTCGTGCAAGATCCGACCGAACTCAACCGTCAGGGACCCGACGTGGGCCCCTCGTACCGTTCGGTGATCTTCGCCCAGGACCCGACCCAACGGAACATTGCGGATGCCTACATCGCTCAGCTGAACCAGGCGGGCGCCTTCCCCGCGCCGATCGTCACTAGTGTGTCGTCGGGAGCCCAGTTCTTCCCGCGGAGGCCTACCACCAGAACTTCTTCGACTTGAATCCGAACAACCCGTACATCGTCCAAAACGACTTGCCCAAGTTGGACGCGCTCAGGTCGACGTTCCCGGACCTGTACCGCGGCTAGCCGGCGCTGCTTCTCGCAGGCACACGGCGCGCCTAGGCAACACGGCGCGCCCGGCAACACGGCGCGCCTACTTGTCATCGAACACATGTTCGTTAATGTGGTCGGTGTTCGACGGTCAGATGCTGGTCAGGGCGCTTGTCAGACCCTGCCTCTAGCGTCGCGGCCAACTGATCGATACCGGTCAACCGAACAACGACTACACCGAGAGGTAGCACTATGACGCAAGCCCCTGACCGCGAGAAGGCCCTCGAACTGGCGATGTCCCAGATCGAGAAGAGTCACGGCAAAGGTGCGGTGATGCGCCTCGGCGACGAGGTGCGCCAACCGATCTCGGTCATCCCGACCGGGTCGATCGCGCTGGACGTCGCCCTGGGCATCGGCGGCCTGCCGCGCGGCCGGATCGTCGAGATCTACGGCCCGGAGTCCTCCGGTAAGACCACCGTCGCCCTGCACGCGGTGGCCAACGCCCAGGCCGCCGGCGGCATCGCGGCGTTCATCGACGCCGAGCACGCGCTCGACCCCGACTACGCCAAGAAGCTGGGCGTCGACACCGATTCGCTGCTGGTCAGCCAGCCCGACACCGGCGAGCAGGCGCTGGAGATCGCCGACATGCTGATCCGCTCCGGCGCGCTCGACATCATCGTCATCGACTCGGTGGCCGCGCTGGTGCCGCGGGCGGAGATCGAAGGCGAGATGGGCGACAGCCATGTCGGCCTGCAGGCCCGGCTGATGAGCCAGGCGCTGCGCAAGATGACCGGGGCGCTGAGCAATTCGGGCACCACCGCCATCTTCATCAACCAGCTGCGCGAGAAGATCGGCGTGATGTTCGGGTGCTTCAATTACGGCACCCGAGTGCAGTTGGCTGACGGAACCACTGAGAAGATCGGTAAGATCGTCAACCAGAAGATGGACGTCGAGGTCCTGTCCTACGACCCCGATACGAATCGCGATTGTGCCCCGCATCGTGAATTGGTTCGACAACGGTCGACCGATCACTTCCTGCAGTTCACTGTCGAGAAGTCGGAGCGGCAATGGTCGTTCGCAGTTTGCTGCGACTCCTAATCACCTCATCCGTACCCCAGGTGGCTGGACCGACGCCGGCGAGATCATCGCCGGTGATCGCGTGTTGTCGATGAGACGTTCCGGCTGAGCGAGCAGCAGTTTCAGGTGGTTCTCGGTTCTCTGATGGGTGATGGCAACCTGTCACCGAATCGGCGTGACCGCAACGGGGTCCGCTTCCGGATGGGCCACGGCGCGCAGCAGCGGAGTACCTGGATTGGAAGGTTTCGCTGCTGGGCAACATCGAGCACTCGGCACATGTGAACGACAAGGGCGCAGAGTTCGTCGACTTCACTCTGCTGCGCCGAACTCGCGTGAGCTGCAACGCGCCGTGTATCTGGGTGATGGAAAGAAGTTCCTCTCCGAGGAGTTCATCAAAGCGCTCACGCCACTGGCTCTGGCGATCTGGTACATGGACGACGGTTCATTCAGCGCTGCGCTCCAAGGGATTGCAGGAGCGGACGGCGGCGGTAGCGGTCGGATCGAGATCTGCGTCGAGGCGATGAGCGAGGGTTCGCGGATGCGTCTGCGCGACTATCTGCGCGATACCTATCGGCTCGACGTGCGGTTGCGTTCTGCCGGTACGGCGGGTAAGGCGGTGCTGGTGTTCTCGACCAAGGCCACAGCGAAGTTCCAAGAGCTGGTCGCGCCGTATATGGCGCCGTCGATGGAATACAAGCTGTTGCCGCGGTTCCGGGACCAGAGCAACGTGGTGCCCGAGTTCGCCGACCCATGCAGCAGCTGGTACCAGCCAGGGTGCTCGACGTACATGTCGAAACCGCAGACCGGGTCGATGCATCGGTTCGACATCGAGGTCGAGGGCAATCACAACTACTTCGTCGACGGTGTGATGGTGCACAACTCGCCCGAAACCACAACGGGCGGTAAGGCTTTGAAGTTCTACGCCTCGGTGCGACTGGATGTGCGGCGGATCGAGACGCTCAAGGACGGCACCGACGCGGTGGGTAACCGCACCCGGGTCAAGGTCGTCAAGAACAAGGTGTCGCCGCCGTTCAAGCAGGCCGAGTTCGACATCCTCTACGGCAAGGGCATCAGCAGGGAAGGCTCGCTGATCGACATGGGCGTGGATCAGGGCTTCATCCGCAAGTCCGGGTCCTGGTTCACCTACGAGGGCGAGCAGCTGGGTCAGGGCAAGGAGAACGCCCGCAACTTCCTGATGGAGAACGCCGACGTGGCCAACGAGATCGAGAAGAAGATCAAGGAAAAGCTCGGCATTGGCGCGGTGGTGACCGATGGCTTGACCGATGACAGCGTCTTGCCCGCCCCCGTCGATTTCTGAGCCGTCTCGCGAGGAGCTGGCGCGGGCGTTGTGCCTGCGCCTGCTCACCGCGCGGGCACGCACCCGCGCCGAGCTGGCCGGCCAGCTGGCCAAGCGCGGTTATCCCGACGACCTCAGCGCCCGGGTGCTGGACCGGCTGACTGACGTTGGGTTGGTGGACGACGCCGGCTTCGCCGAACAGTGGGTGCACTCCCGCCGGGCGAACGCGGGAAAAGGTAAGCGCGCGTTGGCCGCTGAACTGCACACCAAGGGCGTCGACAACGACGTGATCACCTCGGTGCTCGGCGGCATCAACCCCGCTGCCGAGCGCGGCCGCGCCGAGCAGCTGGTGCGGTCCAGGCTGCGGCGGGAGAAGCTGGGCGACGACGACGCCGACGCCCGGGTGAGCCGCCGGCTGGTGGCGATGCTGGCGCGCCGCGGGTTCGGCCAGACGATGGCCTACGACGTGGTCAGCGTCGAGCTGGCCGCCGAACGGGAGCGCAGGCGCGTCTAGGCGCGCAGCGAATCCGCCGTACCATGGCCCCGTGACTTCGACGGTGGTTTCGGACGCGGCGGCGCAGCGCTCGCCGCGGGAGTCGCGCCGTGCGCGCACCTACGAGGTCCGCACCTACGGATGTCAGATGAACGTCCACGACTCGGAGCGGTTGGCGGGCCTGTTGGAGGCGGCCGGCTATCGGCGCGCTCCCGACGGCGCCGACGCCGACGTCGTGGTCTTCAACACCTGCGCGGTGCGAGAGAACGCCGACAACAAGCTCTACGGCAACCTCAGCCATCTGGCCCCGCGTAAGCGCAGCGACCCGGACATGCAGATCGCGGTGGGCGGCTGCCTGGCCCAGAAGGACAAAGACGCGGTGCTGCGCAAGGCGCCGTGGGTCGACGTCGTCTTCGGCACCCATAACATCGGATCGTTGCCCGCGCTGCTGGACCGGGCGCGGCACAACAAGGTTGCCCAGGTAGAAATCGCCGAGGCATTGCAGGAGTTTCCGTCGGCACTGCCCGCTGCCCGCGAATCTGCCTACGCCGCTTGGGTTTCCATCTCGGTTGGCTGCAACAACAGCTGCACCTTCTGCATCGTGCCGTCGTTGCGCGGCAAGGAGGTCGACCGCAGCCCGACCGACATCCTGGCCGAGGTGCGTTCGCTGGTGGAGGCCGGCGTGCTGGAAGTCACGCTGCTGGGCCAGAACGTCAACGCATACGGCGTCTCGTTCGCCGACCCGCGGTTAGCCGCGCAATCGCGGCGCCTTCGCCGAACTGCTGACCGAATGCGGACGCATCGACGGATTGGAGCGGGTGCGGTTCACCTCGCCGCATCCGGCCGAGTTCACCGACGACGTCATCGACGCGATGGCGCAGACGCCGAACGTCTGCCCCGCCCTGCACATGCCGCTGCAGTCCGGGTCCGACCGGATGTTGCGTGCGATGCGGCGGTCGTATCGCGCCGAACGTTATCTCGGCATCATCGAGCGGGTGCGGGCGGCCATGCCGAACGCGGCGATCACCACCGATCTGATCGTCGGCTTCCCCGGTGAAACCGAGGAGGACTTCGCCGCGACGTTGGATGTCGTTCGGCGGGCCCGCTTCTCCGGTGCGTTCACCTTCCAGTACTCAAAGCGCCCCGGCACTCCCGCCGCCGAACTGGACGGTCAGCTGCCCAAAGTCGTCGTCCAGGAACGGTATGAACGCCTGGTGGCGCTGCAGGAGCAGATCGCGCTGGAGGAAAACCGCGACCAGATCGGACGGACCGTCGAGTTGCTGGTGGCCACCGGCGAGGGCCGCAAGGACAGCCGCACCGCACGGATGAGCGGACGCGCGCGAGACGGTCGCCTGGTGCACTTCACGCCGGGCGGTCAGCAGGTGCGCCCGGGCGACATCGTCACGACGATCGTCACCGACGCCGCGCCGCATCACCTCATCGCCGACGGCGACGTCATTACCCACCGCCGCACCCGCGCCGGTGATGCTCACACGGGCGGGCAACGTCCCAGCGGCATCGGTCTCGGCATGCCGGGCGTCGGGCAACCGGCTGCGGCGGTGGAGCCGTTGGGGTGCACTCGATGAGTGAAAGTGAACGCAACAAGGGCGAATTCGACGCCTTCCGGGATGATATCGAAGCGGCAGAGCGACGGATCGCCCGCGAAATCGATCCGGGTGCAAGGGCTTTGGTCGTTGCCATCCTGATCTTCGTGCTGATTGCGTCGTTCATCTTGCCGCATACCGGTCACGTCCGCGGATGGGATGTGCTGTTTTCCACTCATGGTTCCGGGGCGGCGGCAGTGGCGCTGCCCTCACGGGTATTCGCCTGGCTGGCCTTGGTTTTCGGCGTCGGCTTCTCGATGTTGGCGCTGTTGACCCGACGCTGGGCGTTGGCCTGGGTGGCCTTGGCGGGCTCGGCGTTGGCCAGCGCTGCCGGGTTATTGGCCGTTTGGTCGCGGCAGACCGTCGCCGCCGGTCACCCCGGCCCCGGTGTTGGTCTGCTGGTGGCCTGGATCACCATCATCTTGTTGACGTTTCACTGGGCGCGGGTGGTGTGGTCGCGCACGATCGTGCAACTTGCTGCCGAGGAGCAGCGTCGTCGGGCGGCCGCGGTCAAGCAGTCCCGAAAGCTGCTCGAAACTCTCGACGACCCCGAGCAGACCCAGGCGCCCGACAACAACGGCAACGGGTCACCGGGTTAGGGCTTACGGCTCAGCGCATCCGCCGCGGCGTCGGCCCATTGCCGCCACTGCTCGGCATTGGCCTTGGCCTCTTCGGCTTCCTTGCTGCGCCCTGCCGCCTCGGCCTTCTGGGCTTGGCGTTCGAACTGCTCGGCACGCGCCTGGAACTGCTCGGCGCGGGCCTGAGCCTGGGGGTCGGCCCAGTCCGATTCGCCGGCGTCACGCACCTTCTTTTCGACCGCGCGCAGTCGCCGCTCGAGCTCGGCCGACCGCTCCCGCGGCACCTTGCCGATCGCGTCCCACTTATCGGCGATCGACCGCAGCGCTGACCGGGCCGCCTCGTGATTGCTGGTGTCGAGCTTTTCCGCTTCGACAAGCAGCTTCTCCTTGGCGGTGGCGTTCGCGTGCAGTTCGTTGTCGCGTTCGGCGGTTGCGGCATTACGTGCCTTGAAGAAGGTGTCCTGAGCGGCCTTGAAGCGCTGCCACAGCGCGTCGTCGACATCGCGGGCCGCACGCCCGGCGGCCTTCCACTCGGTCAGCAGGTTGCGGAATGTCGGCGCTGGTCACGCCCCAGTCCGTCGAATCGACGAGCTCTTCGGCCTGTACGCAGAGCCGCTCCTTGGCCTCGCGGGCACCCGTTCGCTCGCGGTCCAATTCGGCGAAATGGGATCCGCGTCGCCGGTTGAAGGTTTCCCGCGCAGCCGAGTAGCGATTCCACAGCGCGTCGTCGGTCTTGCGGTCCAAACCGCTGATCGTCTTCCATTCGTCGAGGATCGCGCGCAACCGATCGCCGGCGGCTTTCCACTGCGTCGAGGTGTTGGCCAGCTCCTCGGCTTCGCCGGCCAGCGCCTCCTTGCGGGCGGTTTGGGCCGCGCGATGCTCGTCGCGGCGGGAGCGGTCGGCGGCGGCAGCAGCTTCGGCTCGCTCACCGATGCCGGCAAGCCGGGCGGCCAGCGCATCGACGTCCCCGAGCACATGCGCCGTCGGCAACGTCTCGGCCAGGCTGGCCGCGGTCGCCTTTGATCTTGCGCGCGTCGCCTGTGCCGGAAGCCAGGCGCTCTTCCATCAGCGCGATTTCGGTGACTCAAGTCGTCGAATCGTCGACCGAAATGGGCGAACGCGGCTTCGGCGTCGCCGGCCTGCCAGGACCCGATGACCCGTTCGCCGGCGGCGCTGATCAGCCATACCGTTCCGTCGGCGTCGACGCGTCCGAATCGATGGGGATCGTTGGCCAGCGGCCCCGGGACTGGATGAGGGTGAGGACGGGATGACGGTTTGGGCCCGGGCCGCGGTATCGGCCGTGGGGTGGGCCGGGGTTCGTTCTGTGGTTCTTCAGGCGTCATGGGGTGCCGTCACCTACCCTTCGCGCGGTTGCTGGCCGCGCACCTGCCGCGCATTGCGGCGCCGTCAACTGCATTCGCTGTGCTTCACGAGTATTGAAGCAGCTTGTTGGGCGGTGCGTTCCGAGTTGGCACTGCAGCCCGTTTTCCTCGGAGTCCAACTTGGGTCGTGGCGTTGACCGGAATTACCCCTTGTTTATGAAACAATTTCTCACTTGGCATGTGTGTACAGCGGCATTCCGGCCGGACATGACGAGGGGGTATCGCAATAGCGAAGGTCGAAATCGCGGCGTTGCTCGCGTTGGTCGCGGCCTTGATATCCGGGGTTGGGGATGTGATCCGTCAGCGGTCTGCGCAGGAGATCACCGACGAACAAGTCGGCCATTTCGAGTTGTTCCGCTTGTCGTTGCGTGACGTCCGCTGGTGGTGGGGCGGCCTGGCGGCGGTGGCCAGCTTCGGGCTGCAGGCCATCGCGCTGGTGCTGGGGTCCGTGGTGCTGGTGCAGGCGCTGCAGGTGACGGCGCTGCTGTTCGCGTTGCCGACAAACGCGCGTCTCACTCGCCACCCGGTGAGCCGCTGGGAATGGCTATGGGCGGTTTTGCTCGCCGCAGCGGTGGCGGTGTTCATCACCGTCGGCGACCCGGCGGCCGGCTACCAGCGCGGCTCGCTGAAAACCTGGATCGTCGTGGCCGTCGTGATGGGACCGGCATTGGCCTTCTGTGTGCTGGGCGCGCGGATCTGGTCGGGAGCGGTCGCCGCTGTGCTGCTGGCGGTGGTGTCGGCGTCGTCATGGGCGCTCTTCGCGGTGCTGACCAAGGGTGTCATGGAGGTGGTTCGAGACGGCCCCGGCGCGTTGCTGCGGGCGCCCGAACTGTATGCCTGGATCTTGGCGGCGCTGGTCGGGACGGTGTTTCAGCAATCGGCGTTCCGCGCCAGCACGCTGACAACCTCGCTGCCCGCGATGACGGTCGCCGAGCCGGTGGTGGCATCGGTGCTGGGTGTCACCGTGCTCGGCGAGACGCTGAACACTCCCGGCCCGCAGATGTTTGTGCTGGTGGCGGCGGTGGCCGCGGTGATTGTCGCAACGACGGCATTGGCCCGCGGCGAAGCGGCAACCATGGCCGCCGACTGCGAGAGCCACACGGCATTTCCCGACCCGCACGCTGAAGTGCTGGTGGCAACGTGCGTCGAGGCGTAGTAGCGCAGTAGCCGGCGCTGACGCCTCCGGCGCCTCAAGGGAATTCCTGGAAAACTGATGGTGACAAGTCGGTTCAGGTAGCCGATTACGGGCTGGCCCTCGGCGAGGAGATCGCATGTCGAAAGTGGATCTTGCGGCGTTGATCGCGCTGTGCGCCGCGCTGGCGTCCGCGATCGGCGACGTGGTCCGCCAGCGGTCGGCGCAGGAGATCACCGACAAGCAGGTCGGCCACCTCGAGCTTTTCCGGTTGTCGGTGCGCGATACCCGATGGTGGCTGGGCGCCGTTGGCGCTATCGCCAACTACAGCCTGCAGGCCGCCGCGCTGGCGCTGGGCTCGGTGATGCTGGTGACGGCGCTGCAGGTGACCTCGCTGCTGTTCGCACTGCCGATCTACGCGCGGCTGGCTCATCACCGGGTGACGCGGTCGGAGTGGATGTGGGCGGTGCTGCTGGCTGCCGCATTGGCGGTGCTGGTGACCGTCGGCCACCCAGGTGGCGGCCACTGGCGCGGTTCGCTGGGAGCCTGGATGATCGTGGCCGTTGTGATGGGTCCGGTGTTGGTGTTGTGCGTGCTGGGCGCGCGGGTCTGGTCGGGCGGTTCGGCCGCGCCGGTGCTGCTGGCGGTGGTGGCGGGCTCGTCGCTGGCGCTGTTCGCGGTGCTGACCAAGGGCGCCGTCGGGGCGGTTTCCGGCGGTTTCGGGGCATTGCTGCGCGCGCCCGAAGCCTACTGCTCTGATACCGGCGGCGCTGGCCGGGATGATCTTTCAACAGTCGTCGTTTAGAGCCGGTGCGCTGACCGCCTCGCTGCCGACGGTGACGGTGGCGAAGCCGGTGGTGGCGTCGCTGCTCGGGGTCCTGGTGCTCGGCGAGACGTTGGATGCCGACGGCCCCGAGTTGTTTGTGCTGATCGCCGCCGCGGTCGTGGTGATCGTCTCGACCATTGCGCTGGCTCGCGGCGAAGCGGCCAGCATCGCGGCCGGCGCCGGACGTGATGTCATCGTCGCTCAGAGGGCACCGTCTTAACGTTCGCTATATGCCGGACATTTACTGTTAACCAGTAGTTTGGCATTTGCTGTGGCGCGGCACGCCGAGGTCTTCGTTGCTCCACTCAGTAGCGTGTGCATGGAACAGTTTGTCGAGAGTCGGTAAGGAGGTCGCTCATGGCGAGTGCCAATGTCGTCGCCGCACTGCTGGCCTTGGGCGCCGCCCTGGTATCGGCGATCGGCTCCGTCATCCGGCAGCGTTCTGCACACGAGATCGTCGACAAACCGGTCGGCGCGTGGGAGCTGTTCTTGCTGTCGGTGCGTGACACCCGGTGGTGGTGGGGCGCAGTCGCCGCGGTGGCCAATTACGCTCTGCAGGCCGCGGCGCTGAGCCTGGGGTCGGTGATGTTGGTGACAGCCCTGCAGGTGACGGTGTTGCTGTTCGCGTTGCCGATCAACGCGCGGATCACCCATCACCGGGTAACAGCTCGGGAGTGGTTCTGGGCAGCGGCGCTGGCGGTCGCGGTGGCGGTCATCCTCATGGTCGGCAATCCGACGTCCGACCAGCAGCGCGCCCCGCTGGAAACCTGGGCGGTGGTGGCCGTTGTGATGGGCCCGGCATTGGTGTTCTGCGTGCTGGGCGCCCGAATCTGGTCGGGTGCCGTCGCCGCGGTGTTGCTGGCAGTGGTGGCCGGCTCGTCGCTGGCACTATTCGCGGTGCTGACAAAGGGTGTTGTCGAAGCGAGCGAAGACGGCGTGGGGGCGCTGCTGCGCGCGCCCGAACTGTATGCCTGGCTCGCCGTCGCGCTGGCCGGCATGGTGTTCCAACAGGCGTCTTTTCGCGCCGGCGACCTCACGGCGTCGTTGCCGACAATGACCTTGGCGAAACCGGTGGTGGGATGGATCTTGGCAATCACCGTGCTCTCGGAGGACCTGCGTGTCGACGACGGGACGCTGTTAGTCCTGTTGGCGGCGGCGATCGTGATGATCGTGTCGACCGTGGCGCTGGCCAGGGGAGAGGCCGCGACAATGGAGGAGTTTGGCACGGGGCGGTTGAAGGCCATCGGGCAACCCCTGTCGCCGTCGGACCGTTAGTTTGATGGCGTGTTGAGCACCATCGCGATCATTCCGTCAGCGCCGGTGCTGGTCCCCGAGCTCGCCGGAGCGGCGGCCAACGAGGTGGCCGAGCTGCGGGCCGCCATGATCGCCGCTGTCGCGGCCCTGCCGCCACGCTGGGTGGTCGTCGGGGCGGCGGCCACCGACGTCGTGGTCGGCCCGGAAAGCGTTGGGACGTTTGCGGGTTTCGGTGTCGACCTGGTGGTGCGGCTCTCGCAGCAGGCAACCGGCCAGCCGGTCGAGCTGCCGCTCTGCGCGTTGATCGCCGGGTGGATGCGGGATCAGGCTCAGCCAGACGCTCGCGCCGAGGTGCGTGCCTACGCCGCGAACCACGAGGCTGACGCTGCGATGGCCCTCGGCAGGCGACTGCGCGCCGAGATCGACGCGGCGGGCGAGCCGACTGGTGTGTTGGTGGTTGCCGACGGCGCGAACACCTTGACAGCGGCCGCCCCGGGTGGTTATCACCCCTCTGACGTTGATGTTCAGCTTGCCCTGGACGACGCGCTGGGTAGCGGCGACGTCCCCGCGCTGAGCCGGCTGCCCGATCAGGTCGTGGGGCGGGTGGCCTTCGGTGTGCTCGCGGGCCTCGCCGAGCCGGCACCGCGATCGGCCAAGGAGCTGTACCGGACGGCGCCCTACGGCGTCGGGTACTTCGCCGGTGTCTGGCAGCCGTGAGGCCGCTGGCGATCGTCGGCCCGACGGGCACCGGGAAGTCGCAGCTGGCCCTCGACGTCGCAGAACGGCTCGGCGGAGAAATCGTGAACGCCGACGCGATGCAGTTCTACCGCGGGATGGACATCGGCACCGCGAAACTGCCTGTCGCGCAACGCCGCGGCATTCCGCATCACCAGCTCGACGTCCTCGACGTCACCGAGACCGCGACCGTCGCCCGCTATCAGAGCGCCGCGGCCGCGGACATCGAGGCGATCGCGGCGCGGGGGAGTGTGCCGGTGCTGGTCGGTGGGTCGATGCTCTACATCCAATCGCTACTCGACGACTGGTCGTTCCCGACGACCGACCCGGCGGTGCGGGCAAAGTGGGAGCAGCGGCTTGCCGAGGTCGGAGTGGACCGTTTGCACGCCGAATTGGCCGGCCGCGATCCGGCCGCCGCGGCGTCGATCCTTCCGACCGACGGCCGGCGCATCGTGCGCGCGCTGGAGGTGGTGGAACTCACCGGTCAACCTTTCGCCGCGTCGGCACCCGTCATCGGCACACCGCGCTGGGACACTGTGATCGTCGGATTGGATGGTGCCACCGAGCTTCTCGACCAGCGACTGACCGAACGCACCGAGACGATGTTTGATGACGGTCTGGTCGACGAAGTGGTCAGGCTGCTCGGATGCGGGCTGCGTAACGGCGTCACCGCGGCACGGGCGTTGGGTTATTCGCAGGTGATCGCCGACCTTGACGCCGGCGGCAATGGCGACGCTGCGCGGGAACCGACGTTCATCGGCACCCGCCGGTATGTGCGGCGCCAACGGTCGTGGTTTCGTCGTGACCACCGCATCCATTGGCTCGACGCCAGCGCCTCCGACAATGCGGACGCCGCGCTGCGCGCCTGGCGCCACGTATCCTGAGCAGGTGATCCGCGCCGACGACGATGATCCCGGCAGAGCCGGGATCGAGGAGTGGCGCACATGATCTTCGCCAAAGGCCATGGCACCCAGAACGACTTCGTGTTGCTGCCCGATCTGGATGCCAAGCTGACGCTGACCCCCGCGGTGGTGGCCGCGTTGTGCGATCGGCGCCGCGGGCTTGGCGCCGACGGGGTGTTGCGGGTCACCACGGCGGGTGCCGTGCTGGCTGCGGGGGTGCTGGATCGCGTGCCCGACGGCGTGACCGCCGACGACTGGTACATGGACTACCGCAACGCCGACGGGTCGATGGCGCAGATGTGTGGCAACGGCGCGCGGGTATTCGCTCATTACCTGCGGGCCAGCGGCTGGGAATCCCGCGACGAGTTCGTCGTCGGGTCACTGGCCGGCCCGCGACCCGTGGTGCTGCATCGCGTCGACGCGACCACCGCCGACATCAGCGTCGACATGGGCAAGACCAACACGTTGGGCAGCGGGGGCGAGGCCTTTGAGGTCACAGTCGGTGGCCGCGCCTTCAGCGGGCTGGCCGTCGACGTCGGCAATCCGCACCTGGCATGTGTGGACCCTGAGCTGACCGTCGAGGCGCTGGCGGCACTGGACGTCGCGGCGCCGGTAACGTTCGACAAGGCGCAGTTCCCGGAGGGGGTCAACGTCGAGGTCCTCACCGCGCCGGCTGACGGCTCGGTCCACATGCGGGTGCACGAGCGCGGCGTCGGCGAAACCCGTTCGTGTGGAACCGGAACCGTCGCCGCAGCGGTGGCTGCACTGTCTTATGCCGGCGCGGCCAGCGGGACGCTCACCGTGCGGATACCGGGCGGCGATGTCGTCGTCACCATCACCGAGGCCACCAGCTACCTGCGCGGGCCGTCGGTGCTGGTGGCGCACGGGGAACTCAGCGAGGAATGGTGGCGGGCAGTCCAGCGTTGATTCGCGTGCATATCGCCGCTTTCGCGTGCACCATCTAATTACCTATGACGTATCCAGATTTTCCCGACCAATTGCCGCCCAGCACGGGCGAACTTGCTCTCGACGACCGTTCGGCGTTGCGCCGCGTCGCCGGGCTATCCACCGAACTCGCCGATATTTCCGAGGTCGAGTACCGGCAACTGCGCCTCGAGCGGGTCGTGCTGGTCGGCGTGTGGACCGAGGGCAGCGCCGCGGATGCCGACGCCAGCCTCGCCGAACTGGCCGCACTCGCCGAGACCGCCGGTTCGCAGGTGCTCGAAGGCATGGTCCAGCGTCGCAGTAAGCCGGATGCCTCGACCTACATCGGCTCGGGCAAGGCGCAGGAGCTGCGCGAGGTGGTGCTGGCTACCGGTGCCGACACCGTCATCTGCGATGGCGAGCTGTCACCGGCGCAGCTGACCGCGCTGGAGAAGGCCGTCAAGGTCAAGGTCATCGACCGCACGGCGCTGATCCTCGACATCTTTGCCCAGCACGCCACCAGCCGCGAAGGCAAGGCGCAGGTCGCGCTGGCGCAGATGGAATACATGCTGCCGCGGCTGCGCGGTTGGGGTGAATCGATGTCGCGGCAGGCCGGTGGGCGTGCCGGCGGCAGCGGCGGCGGCGTGGGTCTGCGTGGTCCCGGTGAGACCAAGATCGAGACCGATCGGCGTCGCATCCGCGAGCGAATGTCCAAGCTGCGCCGCGACATCAAGGCGATGAAGCAGGTCCGCGACACTCAGCGCAGCCGTCGGCTGGACAGCGATCTGCCGTCGATCGCGATCGTCGGCTACACCAACGCCGGCAAGTCAAGTCTGCTGAACGCGTTGACCGGCGCCGGGGTGCTAGTGCAGGACGCGCTGTTTGCGACGCTGGAACCCACCACTCGCCGTGGCGAATTCGACGATGGGCGTGCGTACGTGGTCAGTGACACCGTGGGTTTTGTGCGGCACCTGCCGACGCAGCTGGTCGAGGCGTTTCGCTCGACGCTGGAAGAGGTCGTCGACGCCGATCTGCTGGTGCACGTCGTCGACGGCTCCGACGTCAACCCGCTGGCTCAGATCAGCGCGGTGCGGCAAGTGATCTCCGAGGTGACCGCCGACCACGGGGTCAATAGCGGCGAAGCGCCGCAGGAGCTCTTGGTGGTCAACAAAATCGACGCCGCAGGCGATTTGGCGCTGGCCAAGCTGCGCCGTGCGCTGCCGGGCGCGGTGTTCGTCTCGGCCCACACCGGTGACGGCGTCGATGCACTACGCCGCCGGATGGCCGAACTGGCCGCCCCGACCGATACTGCGATCGACGTCGTAATCCCTTATGACCGAGGTGATCTGGTATCGCGCGTGCACGCCGACGGCCGGGTTCAGCAGACCGAGCACAACAGCGACGGCACCCGGATCAAGGCGCGGGTACCGGTGGCGCTGGCCGCCAGCCTGCGCCAGTTCTCGGCGACCTGAGATTGCCACGGATAAAAGAAGCGCCGGAACCTCAGGCTCCGGCGCTTCTGTGCTTGCGTTAGAAGAGACCGCTCAAGTTCCCTGGGATGTCGGACTGATAGGCCAGGAAGTCCGAAAACGCATTGGAAAGCTCTGCGTAGCGACATCCAGGAAGCCAAAACGCAATCGCAGCCATCTCTGAACCCCTCGCTGCTTCGCCAACTGGCCATCCTCTGTACATCTGAAAAAACTCAGATATATTTCAGCTTTTTCATATATTTCGCTAAGTCAGGGCTCACGCTCAAGCCATCAGCGTCCGCTCGCTGATGGCAGAAATCCCGCACCCGTCAGGGTGCGGCGGGGAAAGGAAAGACCCATGGCAAATACTCGTGGTATCGCTAGGCTGGGCATGTTGGCGGTCGGATTAGGCGTGGGGGCGGCATGGGCTCACACGCCGGTCGCCTCGGCCGACTCGTCCGACTGGTTGTCGTCGATCGACAGCCTTCTGAGTGGGGCCGCCCCGGCCCTCACGACGACGACACCGACGGATCTCCAGATCTCCTTCAACGGGACGGATTTGTTCCCCACGGCAGGTAACGAAGCCACCGCCACCACCGTCGCGGGCGAATATGGCCTCGCAATCGCCTTCGGTGACGGCGCCAGCGCGACCGCCGAAGGCGGCACTGGCGACTACGCCCTCGCCGACGGCACCAACGCTCTCGCCAATGCCGGATCGCTCACCGCCACCTCCGGCAACAACTACGACGTCGCCGAGGACATCGGCAACAACCCCACCACGACCATCGACGGCGCCCCCGACGGCGCCTACGCCGGCGCCGGCAGCCTGATCGGAGGCACCGACAGCGGTACCAGCAGCCACGACACCGCCATCGACATCGGCGACAACGGTACCGACAGCGACACCCCTGACGGCGGCAACAGCGGCGCCTTCGCCGGCGACGGCAGCCTTATCGGATCCAATGGGGTCGGTAACTACGACACCGCCATCAACTCAGGCAACCTCGACGGCTTCGGTGACGGCCCCGCCGCCGTCGACGGCACCGGCGACTACGCCAGCGACTCCGGCAACACCACCGGCACCAACATCGGTGCCCTCGCGGGCTTCGGCAACGGCGACGTCGCCACCGTCGACGGCGGCACCAGCAGCGCGGATGCCGGCGGCGAATACACCGCCGGTGACGCCACCGGTCCTCTCGGCAACTACGACGTCGCCACCGTCTTCGACCCCTCGGGCGTCGATGGTAGTACCGCACTTTCCGGCTTCGATTCCACTACCGATGTCGCCGGTAGTTACGACTTCGCCGGCGCCTTCGCTGACGACCTCAACGCGGTCGCTACCGGCGCCAACTTCGTGTTCGAGACCCTGCCGTCGTTGTTCTAGGGGCAATGCCCTCCTGGCGGGTCCGCGCCTGATCGCAGCGCGCGGGCCCGCCAGTGCGCGTTCGTGAAGGAACTGCCGCGGCGTGCGCTCGCGGTCTCGCTCGGCTGGGGCTGCCAGCGCACCAGCACCGCCACCGATGTACGCACCTCCCACGGCGCCAGAAGCAATCCCGAGGCCGACCGGCGCCGTCTCGACGCATAGGTTGCCGGCGACGCCTACAGCTATGCGTATCCGGAGTTCTGGCTGGGTTCCCGTCTGCGGCGGACTCGAGGTCACGGGCCGTCCCGGCTAACTCAGCGGGACCAAACGACAGCGCACGTTTTCAGCAAGCCCTCCGGCGACGTGCAGTTCCGGCCGGCCGGACTCAGTCGGCCACGTCGTAGACATCTTCGGCGGGGGCCGCCAGCACCCGCTGCGCCAGCTCTGCCTTGAGCTGGACCAGCTGTGCCTCTTCGGTCTGACTGCGATCGGATTTGCCGGCGAGTTCGATGAATTCGGTGGTGACGAACCCCTTGCGCAGAAGCAGAGTCGCCGTGCGGCCGGCGATGGTGACCTGGAAGACAAAACTTTGCAGCAGCCGGCCGCGGTCGGGTCGCGCCAGGGCCAGATCGACCGTGTAGCGGCCGTCGGTCACCGCTCGGGTGACCGCTTCAAAGCCGTCACGTGCCCCCGGCCCCTGAAAGGCGGTGCGAATGACGATCGAGCGCCGCTGTGGCGGTTGGTTCGGGGACAGCGCGGCGAATGCCCGCTGCATCACCTTCAAGGCAGTGGCCACACCCGCCGGCGAGTACGGCCCGGCGTAGCACAGCATGTCGGTGTAGGAAAACTCCAGCAGCTGCCCGCGTTCTTCCACCAAAATCGTCTCGTCCACCTCGCTGACTGTAAGCCCGGGTAGGCACGCGGGCCGCCCAACCATCCGGTTGGTAGTTGGTATATCTTGGGCGGCAGAGTCCCCAGCCCTGCCGGAGGTAATCCATGGGTAGCGCCGTCAAATACCAGCGCACGCTGTTCGAACCCGAGCATGAATTGTTCCGCGAGTCCTACCGGGCGTTTCTGGACCGCCACGTAGCCCCCCACCACGACGAATGGGAGAAGGCGAAGATCGTCGACCGCGGGGTGTGGTTGGAGGCCGGGAAACAAGGATTCCTGGGCATGGCGGTGCCCGAGCAGTATGGCGGCGGCGGCGACCCTGACTTCCGCTACAACACGATCATCACCGAGGAGACCACCGCGGGCCGTTACAGCGGGATCGGGTTCGGGTTGCACAACGATGTAGTGGCGCCCTATCTGCTGCGGTTGGCCAACGACGAGCAAAAAGAGCGATGGCTGCCGAAGTTCTGCACCGGCGAGCTGATCACCGCGATCGCCATGACCGAGCCGGGCACCGGCAGCGACTTGCAGGGCATCAAGACCCGCGCGGTCAAGCAGGGCGACCACTATGTGCTCAACGGATCGAAGACGTTCATCACCAACGGCATCAACTCCGACCTGGTGATCGTGGTGGCCCAGACTGATCCGGACAAAGGCGCGCAAGGCTTTTCGCTGCTGGCCGTCGAACGTGGCATGGAGGGTTTCGAGCGCGGCCGGCACCTCGACAAGATCGGGTTGGACGCCCAGGACACCGCTGAGTTGTCGTTCACAGACGTCAAAGTCCCCGCCGAGAATCTACTCGGAGAAGAGGGCCTGGGCTTCATCTACTTGATGCAAAACCTGCCGCAGGAACGGATTTCGATCGCGATCATGGCCGCCACCGCAATGGAGACGGTGCTGGAGCAGACTCTGCAATACACCAAGGAGCGCAAGGCTTTTGGCAGGTCGATCGGAAGTTTCCAGAACAGCCGATTCCTGCTGGCCGAATTGGCGACCGAGGCCACCGCGGTCCGCATCATGGTCGACGAGTACATCCGCCTGCACCTCGACGAGAAACTGTCCGCCGAGCAGGCCGCGATGGCCAAGTGGTATTCCACCGAGAAGCAGGTGCACCTGATCGATCGCTGCCTGCAGTTACACGGCGGCTACGGCTACATGCGCGAATACCCAATTGCGCGGGCCTATCTCGACGCGCGGGTGCAGACGATCTACGGCGGCACCACCGAAATCATGAAGGAAATCATCGGCCGCAGCCTCGGCGTCTAGCCGAGGCCATCGGCGGTAGCCTCGGCGTCTAGCCGGGCGACGATGCGGGCCGAGGACCGGCCTGGTGTGCGTCGTGCGCACGATGGGCTTCGTCGAGCAGCTCCATCAGCTCGGCTTCCCGCCGGATCTTGGTCCGGTATTTCGTTGGGAGCGCCGTGATCTCGCCTTCTTCGGTGACCAGCCGGGTGAACAGCTTTTCCTGCTCGACTCGAGTCAGCGGCGTTGTCTTGATTGAGGTATTCCGTCGCGTGCCGACGGGCCCCGGCGACAGCGTGCTGCGCCCGTCCGCGTGGCGATAGCAACGACGCCAACGTCGTGATGAGCAGGATGACGATGATCACCGTCAGCGACAACGTCGTGCTCAGTTCGGCGACCGGGACCGGGTTGCCGTTGTTGATGACGGGAATGTTGTTGTCGTGCAAGGCCTGCAGAATCAGGTTGACAGCCGATGAAAGCCAACACCGCCGCGAGGCCGTAGGACAGGTACACCAGCCGGTCGAGCAGACCATCGATCAGGAAATACAACTGGCGTAGGCCCAACAGCGACAACGCGGTGGCCGAGAACACCAGGTAGACGTTCTGGGTCAGCCCGAACAGTGCCGGGATCGAGTCGAACGCGAACAAGACGTCAGCCCCGCCGACGGCGATCATGACCAGCAGCATCGGTGTCATCACCCGACGGCCGTGCTCGACGGTGAACAGCCGGTCGCCGTCGTAGTTGTCCGAGGTGTGCACCAACCGTCGGGCGGTACGAATGATCAACGTGTCCGTGCCGCGGGCCTTTCGATTCCGACTGTCTGGCAAGGTTGGTCGCCATGATCAGCAAGACGATCCCGAATAGGTAGAACGCCCAGTCGAAGACCGCGATCAACGCGGCGCCGATAAAAATGAATCCGCTGCGCGCCGCCAGCGCCAAGAGGATGCCGAATAACAGCACTTTCTGCTGGGCGATCCGCGGCACGGCGAAACTACTCACGATGAACAGAAAGACGAACAGATTGTCGATCGAGAGGGCTTCGTTGCTGACATAGCAGGCGAAGTATTCGACGCCCATGGATGTGCCGCCGAAAGCCCAGACACCAATGCCGAACGCGATCGCAATTCCGAGGTAAATGGCCGACCACACCGCCGCTTCGCGCAACGTCGGCGTGTGGCTGCGGCGGACGCTGAACAGGTAGTCGATCAGGACGAGCCCGACGATCACGGCGACGATCACGGACCAGACCGGTCCGGAAGCACCCATGTCCGCTCCGTTTCCGTGTGCCAGGTTGCCACGGGGACTACCCCGGTATCGGGCACGGTAACGCAAAATCGCAGTGAGCAGAATGCGACACCTAGCAACGTTGTGGAGATCATTTCAGCATCGACGTGATATCCCTTCCGTAGGGTCTTCAGATATGACATCGCAATTGCCGTCGGCCGGACCACTGTTGTGCCGGCCCGCCGAGCGGTTGCAACTGGCCACAGACTGCGGGTGTGGCGGCCGCCGGGAGGTGTGATGGCAGGGCAGCAAGGACGATCTGGCACGTTCGTGGGGCGTGCGGTGGCGCTGGCGGCAGCCTTTGGGCTGTGCACGGCGCTATTCGCGCCGGTCGCGGCGGCATCCCCGCTGGGCGATGCCGACAATGCGATCACCGCAGCGTGGAAGGACGCTGGCGGCGACAATTCGGATCTGGGCGCCAAGCAGGGCGAGTGCTACGCCGCCGGCGCAGGATTCGCCCAGGACTTCGTGCACGGCAAGATGTTCTTCACGCCGGCGACCGGCCCCAGGTCGATGACAGGCGCCATCCTGGACAAGTACGAAGCCCTCGGTGGTCCGGTGGCCAGCGACCTGGGCTTTCCCACCATGAACGAAGCGCGCGGGCTGGCAGGCCCCGACAGCCGGGTCAGCACCTTCTCGGCCAGCGACAAGCCGCTGATCTACTGGACCGCCGAGCACGGGGCGTTCGTGGTGCGCGGGGCGATCAACGCCGCGTGGGACAAACTGGGCAGCTCCGGTGGCGTGCTCGGCGTCCCGGTCGGCGACGAGACCTACGACGGGGAAGTCGCGACCCAGGCATTCAGCGCCGGCCGGGTGTCATGGAACCGGGTGACCAAAGCCTTCACCACCGTCCCGCCCAACCTGGCGAGCCAGCTCACCGACCTGCAAGTACCCATCGATCCGACCGCGGCCATCAACATGGCGTGGCGCGCAGCCGGCGGCCCGTCGGGCCCGCTGGGCGCCAAACAGGGCGACCAGTATCCGGTGGGCGGCGACGGGCTGGCCCAAAACTTCGCCGGCGGCAAGATCTTCTTCAGCCCGGCCACCGGCGCCAACGCCGTCGATAGCGACATTTTGACGAGGTACGAGGCGCTGGGCGGCCCGGGCGGCAGCCTCGGCTTCCCGATCACCAATGAGGCCGACGGCGGTCTCAAGTCGGCCAGCCGGGTGAGCGCGTTTGCCGCCGCCGACAAGCCGGTGATCTTCTGGACGCCCGAGCACGGCGCGTTTGTGGTCCGCGGCGCCATCAAGGCGGCGTGGGACAAGCTCGGGGGAGCCGTCGGCAAACTGGGCGCGCCCCTGAGCGATCAGACGGCGAACAAAGATGTGCTCACGCAGAAGTTCACCGGTGGCCAGATCGCCTGGAACCAGGCGAAGAACACGTTCAGCACCCAGCCGGCGAACTTGGCGTCGTCACTGTCCGGCCTGCAGGTGCCTGGGCAGAAGATGCCGGCTGGTACGACGTCGAGCGGCGGCGGGCTCAGCGCGGTGAACTGGCGTCGGTGGTTGCTACCGGTCGGCGTCCCGGCGCTGCTCTTGATCGGGATCGCCGGACTGGTGGGGTGGGGGTGGCGTCGACGCCGCACCCGACGTGACGGCAAGGCCATCGAACCTGGCGACGAGGCCGTGACGGAGTCTGTTTCCCAGTGGTCACCGGAGGCCGATACCGATCTCGCGTCGTCGAGCTTGTCCGACGGCTACCGGGCGGCACTGCGTCCGCGAACCGTGCGCCTGCCCAGTCAGTCGGCCAGCGACTGGATGCCGCCAGAGCGCGCCGACTTGGTCGACGAGCCGTCGTCCCGCGAAATCGCGAGTCCCGCAGAGTTCTCCGAGTTGGACGGAGACCTGGACGAGCACTTCGACGAGCACCATGACGAGCGCTTTGACGAGCGGTTTGACGAACACTTCGATGAGCACCTTGACGAAGATCCCGACGCAGTGGACACGGCTCCCACGCGGATCCCAACACTGAGCGACGTCCGAGGCGGGCGACACGCAGCAGCCGACACCCACGAAGACACCACCCGCTTGGCTGCGGCTGCGCCAATTGCGGCCGGTCAGTTGGCAATCCACCTTCCGATGGATGACCCGTATGAGGTGCCGGACGGCTACCCGGTCAAGGCCAATGCCAGCTTCGGCGTCTACTACATGCCCGACAGCGAACTATATGAAGACACGCTCGCCGAAATCTGGTTCGCCACCGAAGAAATCGCGCAAGCGAACGGGTTCACCAGGGCCGACTAGCCTGCTGGGCCGCAGCAGCTAGATCTTGCGGATCACCGTGACGACCTTGCCGAGCACGGCGGCGTCGTTGCCCGGGATGGGATCGAAGGCCGGGTTGTGCGGCATCAGCCAAACCTGGCCACCGGTGCGCTTGAAGGTCTTGACGGTGGCCTCCCCGTCGATCATCGCCGCCACGATGTCGCCGTTGTCGGCCACGTTCTGCTGCCGGACGACGACCCAGTCACCGTCGCAGATCGCGGCGTCGACCATCGAGTCACCGACCACCTTGAGCAGGAACAGCGCGCCCTCGCCAACGAGTTCGCGCGGCAGCGGAAAGACGTCTTCGACGGCCTCCTCGGCAAGGATCGGGCCGCCCGCCGCGATGCGACCCAAAACAGGAACGAAGGTCGGTTCGGGCAGCGCATCCGAGCCGGAGACGTCGGTGAGAACCGGCGGTCTCGCGGTGTCGTCGGCGCGGCGAACATCGACCGCGCGCGGGCGGTTGGGGTCACGACGGAGATAGCCCTTGCGCTCGAGCGTGCGCAATTGGTGAGCCACCGAGGACGTCGACGTCAGACCGACCGCGTCGCCGATTTCCCGGATGCTCGGCGGATATCCGCGACTGGTGACCGAAGCCCGGATGACGTCCAGAATCGTGCGCTGCCGCTGCGTGAGCGCCGAATCCCCAGATCGCGCACTGCGCTCGGGGTCGGCGTCCGGAGTATCGCTGTCGCTCATACGGACGAATGTAGCCGCCTCCGGCCCCGATATCAAACATGTGTTCGAGGCGTGTCGGATTTTTACCCCCGCTGCGGCGCGAAAACTTGTCGGTGCGGTGCTTTATCGTCTGCTGCGTGTGCAACAGTTCGATCACATGTTCGGAATTCGAACACACTATCGATTATGATTCGAACAAGTGATCGACACTAGCCGAGTGGAGGAACGCACATGATGCCCATCGAGACGATCTCGCCCAGCGCGCCGATCCGCTGCCGGCCGGTCCGGGTGCGTCCGGCAGGCCACCGTGGCCGGCCCCGATCACGGGGTCCGCAGCCGTCGAGGCCGGTCGCTGCGCCCCCGCGGTACCGCGGTACCGGAGTGTTGATGTCAGCGGCGCCGCATCGGCCACGTCCGATCACGCCGGCAACCACCGTGGCGCTGGCCCTGCTCGCGGCGCTGATCACCGTGTGGCTCGGGCTGGTGGCGCACTTCGGAGACATGCTGCGTGGCGACTCCGACCAGAAGGCGGCACACATTCCCGACCGGCTCGCCGTGGTGCGGGTCGAACCCGGGGAGACTCTGCAGCACTTGGCGGCCCGGGTGGCACCCGATGCGCCGACCGGCCAGGTCGCCGCGCGCATCCGCGAACTCAACGATCTGGACTCAGCCGCGGTGACCGCCGGTTCGACGCTGATCGCACCGGTGGGCTGACGGTTCCGCCGTGCAGCGCCGAAACCCTCGTGGCTCAATGGTCGTCGATAAATGCGGTGACGGCCGCGGATACCGGGTGCGACCTCCGATGACGCTAGGCCCGCACGGACTGCGCAGGTACGCTCGGGGTGGTCTCAGACATCCCGTTGTCGGCGCGGCGAAGGAGCGGTCATGCACTGTCCGTTCTGTCACCATCCCGATTCCCGGGTGGTCGACTCGCGGGAGACCGACGAGGGCCAGGCCATTCGACGCCGCAGGTCATGCCCGGAGTGCGGACGGCGATTCACCACCGTGGAGACCGCGGTGCTAGCGGTCGTCAAGCGCAGCGGCGTCACCGAACCGTTCAGCCGCGAGAAGGTGATTAGCGGTGTGCGTCGGGCCTGTCAGGGCCGCCAGGTCGACGACGATGCGCTGAACCTGCTGGCCCAACAGGTGGAAGACGCGGTACGGGCCAGCGGGTCACCGGAAGTTCCCAGCCACGAGGTCGGGCTTGCGATCCTCGGTCCGTTGCGGGAACTCGACGAGGTGGCCTATCTGCGATTTGCCTCGGTGTACCGGTCCTTTTCGTCTGCAGACGATTTCGAGCGCGAGATCCAGGCGCTGCGCGCTCACCGCGAGGTGTCCGCTTCGGGTTGACCGGTCCGTGCTCACCGTTTAGCGAGCGAGCTGACCCCGGGTAGTGTCGGGGCCGTGACCCGAGTTCTGCGAACCCAGGTCTGTGTTGCCGGCGGCGGTCCCGCGGGCCTGGTCCATGCTCTGCTGCTGGCCCGCGCCGGAATCCAGGTTGTCGTCCTCGAAAAGCACAATGACTTTTTGCGCGACTTCCGCGGCGACACCGTGCATCCGACCACCTTGCGGATCATGGACGAGCTGGGATTGATCGATGAGTTACTGCGTTTACCGCACACCAAAATCACCCGAGTCGCCTTCGACACCGACGGCTCCCTTCGCACCTTCGGTAATTTCAGCGCACTCAAATGGCTCGGCTTCAAACAGCCTTATATCGCGTTGATGCCGCAGTGGGACTTCCTGGACTTTCTCGCTGAAAAGGCAAGTGCCTACCCGGAATTCACCTTGATCCGCAACGCGGAGGTCAAAGACTTGATCTTCGCCGGCGATCGGGTCGTCGGCGTGCGCACGCCGGAGCTGGAGGTGAATGCCGAGCTGGTCGTCGGCGCCGACGGGCGCGCATCGGCGGTGCGCGCCGCGGCGGGTTTGCAGACCGCCAGCACGCACTCCCCGATAGACGTCTTGTGGTTCCGGCTGAAGTGGCGTCCGGGCGACCCTCAAGAGCTCTTCGCAATAATCCGTAAGGGCCTGATGCTGGCCATGATCTACCGGGGCGACTACTGGCAGGTCGCACATGTCATGCCGAAGGGACAGAACCCGCGAGACGGCTCGCTGGAGGCGTTCAAAGAGCGTCTGGTGTCCGCGCAACCGAAGTTGCGCGAACACGTTAACGATTTGCACTCCTGGGATGACACCAGCCAACTCGATGTGCGGGTAGATCGGCTCAAGACGTGGTGGCGTACGGGCCTGTTGTGCATTGGCGATGCCGCGCACGCCATGTCGCCGGCCGGTGGAGTCGGTATCAACCTCGCCGTCGCCGACGCGGTGGCCGCGGCCAACATCCTGTGTGCCCCGCTGCGCGAAGGCCGGTTGACAGATACCGACCTCGCTAAGGTGCAGCGCCGGCGCGAGCTGCCCGCGCGGATCATCCAGGCCGGCCAAGTGTTCATCCAGGACAGAGCGATCCAGCCGAATTTGACCGGTGACCTGTCGGCGATCCGGATCCCGAAGTTGGTCGGGTTCGGTCCGCTGCAGACCATTCCGCCGATCATTGTCGGTCGGGGTTTCCGTCCGGAGCATGTCCGCACGTCGGACGTGCACACTGCCTGACGCGTCGGTCCGGCTCCTTAACGGGCCATTCTGGCCCGCATCGTCGCCGGACTAGGCTGGTCGGATGGCGCCTGACCTGCACCCCGACCTGCAAGCGCTCGCTCCGTTGCTCGGTACCTGGCAGGGTCGTGGTTCTGGCGCATACCCCACAATCGAGCCGTTCGACTATCTCGAGGAAGTCGCGTTTTCCCATGTGGGCAAGCCGTTTTTGGTCTACGGGCAAAAAACCAGGGCCGCGACCGACGGGAAGCCGCTGCATGCCGAGACGGGATATCTTCGCGTACCGCGACCCGGTCACGTTGAACTGGTGCTCGCACATCCGAGCGGCATCACCGAGATCGAGGTGGGCACCTACACGGCCGACGGCCCGACGATCGATCTCGAGATGACGACCTCGGACATCGGTCTGACACCGACCGCCAAAGAAGTGACCGCCCTTGGCCGCCGGCTCCGAGTCGACGGCGACGAGTTATCGTATTCGCTGCAGATGGGCGCGGTCGGACAACCGGTGCAACACCACCTCGCCGCGGTATTGCACCGTAAGAGCTGAGCAGCACAGCCCGAAACGGAGGAGACGACACCGTGGACGTCGAAAACGCGGTCTACCCAACACATTCCAGCGTCGAAGCATTGATGGCCGACGACTCCGGCCGTCCCGCTGTGATGCTCAACCTGCTCAGGTTCCGGCCGGAGGCGGTCTATCCCGACGGACGCCCCACCGACCTGACCGGCCGCCAAGCCTACGACCTCTACGCGGCACCGATGCAAAAAATCATCGACGCGGGAGGCGGAAAGGTTTTGTTCGGCGGCGACATCGCGTCGTTGGTGATCGGCGATGTCGAGGACCTGTGGGACACCTGCGTGCTGGTCGAATACCCTTCAGCCGCCGCATTTGCCGCGATAGTGACGTCCCCGGAAGTAGCAGAGATCGGCGTTCACCGCGCCGCCGGACTCGACGGCCAGTTGCTGATCCGCGTCGCACAGCTGGCGCTTTAGCACGCGAGACGCTTCAGACGAAGTGCGTGACACCGTCGTCAACGACCCGACCGGCCACCTGGACCCAGCCATGCGGGCTCCAGGTGGTGTGGATGACCGATCCCTTGCCCTGCGTGATGCTCAAGTCGCGGCTGAGGTATTCGGTCATCCGCACAGCTGCAGAGCCCGTCGCTTCGTCTTCGGTCACACCGAGATTGGCGGCGAACAGCCGCGAGCGCAGCGCTCCGGCCGACTCGTCGCTCCACGCCCACAGGTAGTGCGACACATCGTCGGGAAAGTCGGTGGGGTCGGCGGCTGCGAGCTCGTCGAGTGATTCGAGATCGTGAATGGCAAACTCGGGGGCCCATTCCGAGCGGGCGCTGATGGTCGTCACGTCGTCGTCGTAGCTCACCTGCACAATCCCGGCCGGCACCTGCAGGGTGCGGATCGGTATACCCCTGGCACGCAGCCACCACGACGCCCCGACCGTCGGGTGCCCGGCAAACGGCAGTTCGGTGTGCGGGGTGTAGATACGAGCATGCGCACTGGTGGATCCAGCGCTCGGCAAATCAACGAAAGTCGTTTCGCTGTAGCCTAATTGAGTCGCTATGCGCTGATGCCACTGGATGTCGACGGTGCTGGCGTCGACGACGCCCAGCGGATTGCCGAAATTTCCCGCCGAGTCGGTGAACACCCGCAACACCGTGACATCGAAGCCCATGGGCCGACCATACGGCCTTGCTTTTAAAAGCCTTTAAGCGCCAGGTCAGGTGGCGCTGCGCTCGTCGGAACCCATGGCCTCCAACACGGCGGCACGGGTGTCGACCGATCCGGAGACGGTTTGCGCGCCGCCGCCGGTGCGGAGCAGCGCGCGAAGGGCGGCCTGGTCGTACTCGGCGGGCTCGGTGGAGTCGATGAAGCGCTGGACGACCTCGATGAAACGGTCGGGATCGTCATGGAACGGGAAATGCCCGGAGCGCCCGAAGATCTCCAACTGAGAACCTGGCATCGCGGCGTGTGCCATCCGGGCGTGACTGACGGGCACGACCACATCGTCTGTGCCCCAAATGATTTGCACTGGAACAGACTCTGTCAAATAACATCGGTCCAGCATGGTGACCATCTGACCACGCCAGTCCACCACCGCCCGCAGTGTCCGGGTGAATGCCGCGGAGGCCATCGGCTCCGGTAAGTCGGCCAGCACTCGCAGCACGTCCGGCAGGTCGTGGCCCAGTCCGGTTGATCCCAACACCAGGCCGGCCGCGCGCCCGACGATCTGCAGAGGTCGGCAGCACCAATGGCAGCCGCAGCAGCGCCAGCGCCTCGCTGCCCATCGGCAATGACGCCAGCCTCAACACGACGTTGACGTCCTTGGTGACACCGCCGGCGCGCGACCAGGACCAGCCGCTCTACCAGTTGCGGGAACTGGTAGGCGAACTGCATCGCCACCCCGCCACCGAGCGAATGGCCGACCACGGTGGCCCGCTCGATATCGAGCACGGAAAGCAGGTCGCGCATTCCGTTGGCGTACGCCGCGATCGAGTAGTCCGCGCGTGGCTTGTCCGACTGCCCGTGGCCCAGCAGGTCGACGGCGATCACCGTGAACCGCTGCGCGAGCTTGGCCTGAACGGTCTCCCAGGTGGTGGAGTTGTCACCGATCCCGTGAATCAGCAGGATGACTGGACCCGAGCCGGCGATTCGGAACGCGCGCCGGTAGCCGTGCACCGTTCGAAATTGCAGCGAAGGCGTGACCTCTCGCACCGGGCGCAGATTGGGCTTCCGATGGGTCATGTCGCCAACTTCGCTGTCGGGCCCGGAAGGGGCGCTCAGGTCGGATCGTCGTCGTCAAACTTCTTCTCTGCCTGCTGGGCGAGGAATCGCTCGAACTCCGCGCCGAGTTCGTCGCCGCTAGGCAGATCTTCATCCCGCGTCAGCAGCGACCGGTTCTCCTGCGCGGCAATGAAGGCATCGTACTGTCGCTCCAGCGCAGCCACCACTTGAGCGACCTCCGAGCTCGCCTCAACCTGCTCGTCGACCTTGGCCGCGATCTCGACCGCCGCCTCTTCCAGCGCCCTCAGCGGCAGCTGCAGCGAACCGGTTTTGGCGACCTGCTCCAGCAATGCCTGGGCCGCGGCCGGATAGTCCGTCTGCGCCAAGTAGTGCGGGACATGCACGGTGAAGCCGACCACCTCGTGACCGTGCTGAGCCATCCGGTATTCCAGCAGGTTCGACGCGCTGCCGGGCACCTGGACCTCGGAGATCCACGGCGTGAAGTCGGCGATCAGCTCGCGGTTGTTGGAGTGGGCCGTCAACGTCACCGGTCGCGTGTGCGGAACGGCCATCGGGATCGTGCCCAGGCCGATGGTCTGTCGCACACCCAGACGCTCGGCCAAGAGTCGCACCGCGGTGATGAACCGCTCCCACCTCAAGTCCGGCTCCATGCCGGCCAGCAGCAAAAACGGCGTGCCGACACTGTCATGCATGGCGTAGAGGCTGAGCTCTGGGTCGTCGTAGTGGGTGAAGTGATCGGTCTTGAACGTCATCAGTGGCCGGCGCGACCGATAGTCGAGCAGGTCGTCGATCGCGAACGAGGCCACCAGTTCGGTGTCCAGCGTGTCCTTGAGGTGGCCGGCGGCCAGCCGGATCGCATGACCGGCGTCGGAAAAGCCTTCCAAGGCGTGCACCAAGACCGGGCCACGGCCATCCGACGACGACAACTGCGGCGCCGGGAACTCGAGCTCGTACATGCCGTTCTGCTCGGGCTGGTAGGGCTGCTCCCTATCGGGTCTGTCGGGGGGCTGGTTATGGCCCATCGCTGTTGCCTCCTCGGACGGCGCGGTGGGCCGCACCGTGTCAGATAGTGTCTCTCAACTCGGCTGCCCGCGGATACCGGACCCGCTGCGATCGCCTGTGTGTTCTCGAGAACGCGGTCGCTTGCGACCGCATTCCACGCGGGTACCCGTTTCGCGGGGCGCCGTATTTGCCGTGGGAGCGCAGCGCTGCGTCGTTCTTATCGGGCATGATCGACAACGATGCGCATTCTGGCAGCAGCGGTGGGGTCAACCGTCGGCTTGACCGTCGTTATTGGCGGGCTGCGGGCACCGGCCACCTGCTGCGCCGGTCACCAGCAAACCCCAACAGGCCGCGGTTAATGCCGCCAACCAGGTCATCGCCGCACCGGTGAATCCCGATCCGCGGGTGGGCGCGATTTTCCTTGGCGGCAGCGACCTGCACGCGTGCACCGGCTCGGTGTTGCACTCGGCGACAGGCAATCTGGTGCTGACCGCCGCGCATTGCCTGGCCGGTGGCCAGGCGACCTTTGTTCCGGGTTTCGCCCGCGAGGCTGCGCCGGGCGATGTCTGGACGCTCGACGTGGTGTACCTGGATCCGCGGTGGGTAGCCGCAAAGGATCCGCGGGCCGACTATGCGATCGCCCGGGTCAGCCGCGCCGACGGCGGATCGGTCGAAGCGGTGGTCGGTTCGGCGCTCTCGCTGGGGCCTGCACCGGCGAAAGGCAGCCGGGTCAGCGTGGTCGCCTACCCCGCCGGCGTCGGCGGCATGCCCGTCGGCTGCCAGGTCAGCACCGGAATGAGCGACGAAGGCTATCCGGAGCTGCCGTGCGCGGGCCTGGCCGACGGCACCAGCGGCGCGCCCTGGATCAGCGGCTCGACGGTCACCGGGGTGATCGGCGGCCTGCACGGCGGCGGCTGCGCAGACAATCTGTCCTTCACGTCACCGTTCGACCAGCACGTCACCGACCTTTTGGCGCGCGCCGAAGCCGGGGGCCCGGGTGACGTACCGCCGGCTGCCTTGGACAACCAGTCGGCAGCGCGGTTGACGCTGTTAGCGTGGAACTGGCTGAGGGCGCGCACCTTGTTCATCACGTCCAGCGCCGCCACCTTGTAGGCCTCGGAGAACGTCGGATAGTTGAACACCGCGTCGACCAGGTATTCGACGGTGCCCTCGCAGCCCATCACGGCCTGCCCGATGTGCACCATCTCGGTGGCGTTGCTGCCGAAAATGTGCACCCCGAGCAGCTTCAGGTCCTCGGTGGAGACCAGCAGCTTGAGCATGCCGTAGGAGTCGCCGGCGATCTGGCCGCGGGCCAGTTCGCGATAGCGGGAAACCCCCACCTCATAGGGCACTGCGTCCTTGGTGAGCTCCACCTCGGTGGCGCCGACGTAGGAGATCTCCGGGATCGAGTAGATACCGATCGGCTGCAGGGCGGTGAGGCCGTGCACCGGCTCGCCGAGCGCGTGGCAGGCGGCCACCCGGCCCTGATCCATCGAGGTCGAGGCCAGAGCGGGGAAGCCGATGACGTCGCCGACGGCGTAGATGTGATCGACCTTGGTCCGGAAGTCCTCGTCGACGAAAATCCGTCCGCGGTTGTCGGCTTCCAGGCCCGCGTTCTCAAGATCCAGGTGCTCGGTTTGGCCCTGGCGTCCCGCCGAATACATCACCGTTTCCGCGGGGATCTTCTTGCCGCTGGCGAGGCTGGTGACGGTGCCTTGCGCGCCGACCTGGACGGCGGTGACCTCTTCGCCGAATCGGAACGTCACCGCGAGGTCGCGCAGATGGAAGCGCAGCGCCTCGATGATCTCGGGATCGCAGAAGTCCAGCATGGAGTCGCGTTTCTCGACAATGGTCACCTTGGTGCCCAGTGCGGCGAACATCGACGCGTACTCGACGCCGATCACGCCTGCGCCGACCACCACCATCGAGGCCGGGATCGATTTGAGGTCGAGGATGCCGTCGGAGTCGAGCACCCGCTGCTCGTCGAACTCCACCCCGTCGGGGCGGGCCGGTTTGGTGCCGGTGGCGATGATGATGTGTTCGCCGCTGACCGTGGTGCGTTCACCGCGGGAATGGTCTTCGACCAGCAGGGTGTGCTCATCGCGGAACCGGCCCTGCCCGGGAATGAGATCGACCCGGTTGCGCATCAGCTGGTTGCGCACGACGTCGGCTTGCTTGCCGATGACATGCTGGGTCCGCGACAGCAGGTCGGCCGGCGTGATCTTGTCCTTGACCCGATAGCTGGCGCCGTACAGCTCGCGTTGGTTCATCCCGGTCAGGTAGAGGACCGCCTCGCGCAACGTCTTCGACGGGATGGTGCCGGTGTTGACGCAGACGCCGCCCAGCATCTGCCGCTGCTCGACGACCGCGACCGATTTGCCCAGCTTGGCCGCCGCGATCGCGGCCTTCTGACCACCGGGACCTGACCCGATGACGACCATCTCGTATTCCAGCTCGAACCCATGAGGAAAACATCTACGCCGGTTCGCGGCCGCGCGCACGCCGAGCCAGGCGACATACATGTGAACAATCCGTTCACGTGTTGTCCCCAGCCGCGAGTTTGTCCACAGCGCACGCGCGGACCCGTCCGCTCCGCCGTCGGGTTGACGGTGCTGGTTGCCAGCGTGGGCGCCATGACCAAACAGCGACCTGACTTCGAACTGAATCGCCCCGGCGCAGTGATCGCCGCGCTCCCGGCCGTGCTGGGCTTCGTGCCGGAGAAATCGCTGGTGCTGATATCGATCGACGACGGCGAACTGGGGTCGGTGATGCGGGTCGACCTCTCCGAGGCGCTGGCTGACCGGATCGGGCCGCTGGCGGAGGTCGCCTCGGCCGCCGGCCCCGAGGCGGCCATCGCGGTCATCGTCGACGCCGACGGCGCCGGCTGCCCGATGTGCAACGAGGACTATCGCGACCTGTGCGCGACGCTCACCGAGGAGCTGTCGCAGCGCGACATCGTGGTGTGGGCCGCACACGTGGTGGACCGGGTGGCCGCCGGGGGTCGCTGGCACTGCGTGGACGGCTGCGGCGCGGGCGGCGTCATCGACGACCCGTCCGCGTCGCCGCTGGCGGTGGCGGCAGTACTCGACGGCCGTCGGCTGTATGCGCGGCGCGCTGACCTGCAGGCGGTCATCGCGGTCGATGAGCGGGCCCGAAGCGCGGCGCTGGCCGGCCTGATCGACGACCACGCCGCCTCGCGCGACGCCGCACACCGCGCCGATCCTGCTGCCTGCGTTCGCCACGACGTCGAGGCCGCCATGGCCGCCGCCGCCCGCGTTGGCAAGGGACAACAGCTCTCCGATGCGGAGCTCGCCGGCCTGGCGTGCGCGCTGGGCGATGTGGAGGTGCGTGACACGTTGTATGCCCTGGCGGTCGGCCAGAGCGCGGGGGAGGCCGAGTCGTTGTGGGCGCTGCTGTCGCGCAGCCTGCCCACACCGTGGCGGGTGGAGGCGCTGGTGCTGGTCGCGTTCAGCGCCTACGTCCGCGGCGACGGCCCATTGGCGGGGGTGTCGCTGGAGGCCGCGCTGCGCTGCCAACCCGGCCACCGGATGGCAGGCATGCTCGACACGGCCCTGCAATCGGGCCTACGGCCCGAGCACATTCGCGAACTGGCTGTCACCGGATACCGGCTGGCCGAGCGGCTCGGTGTGCGGCTGCCGCCTCGTCGGGCATTCCGCCGACGAGCGGTCTGAGGATACGGGCCGTTAGACCTTTTCGACCTTGACGGCGTGAGCCATCTCATGCGGCAGGCTCACGTTCTCGTGACCCGGTATCACGATCGTCACGCCGCCTGCCGGGTTGGTTTCGACGGTGACCCGGGCGTTCGGAACGACGCCGGCGTCCTTGAGACGGGTGATCAGGTCGATGTCGCCCTGCACGTGTTCGGCGAGCTGACGAACGACCACTGCGACGGGTGATCCGGCCGGCAACTCCGTCAACCGCACCAGATTGGGCTCCTCGTCGCCGAATCCGGGCCCGACACCCAAATCCAACAGTCCCGGAATCGGGTTGCCGAATGGCGAAGTCGTCGGGTTGTCGAGGACTTGCACCAGCCGACGCTCGACGTCTTCGCTCATCACGTGCTCCCACCGGCAAGCCTCGGCGTGCACTTCTTCCCACGGCAATCCGATGACATCGACCAGCAGCCGCTCAGCGAGCCGGTGCTTGCGCATCACCGAGATGGCCAAGGCGCGGCCCTTGTCGGTCAGCTCGAGATGGCGGTCGCCGGCCACGTGCAGCAGCCCGTCGCGCTCCATGCGCGACACGGTCTGGCTGACAGTGGGCCCGCTCTGGTCAAGCCGTTCGGCGATCCGGGCACGCAGCGGAGTCACGCCCTCTTCCTCGAGGTCGTAAATGGTCCGCAGGTACATCTCGGTGGTATCAACCAGGTCGTTCATTCCGCACCCTCCATTGCCGCTGAGTCTACTTGTCCAGCTGCGTGAATGGTCCGCTAACACTCCAGCACGCAGTATGCCCGCCGCTGGCGCGACGGGCATACTGATCCGTGCTGATCTGGGCGGTGTCAGCTCGCGTAGGAGCGCAGTCGGTCGGCCCGCTCACCGTTGCGAAGCTTCGGCCATAACCTCGCGTTCGATTTGGCGAACTCGCTCGCGGGACAGGCCGAACAGCTTGCCGATCTGGTCAAGCGTGCGGGGCTGTCCATCGTCGAGCCCGAAGCGCAACCGGATCACCTGATGCTCGCGCTCGTCGAGGGTGGCCAGCACCGTGCGGATGTCGGTGTGCAGCAGTTCGGCGATCACCGCGTTCTCGGCGGACATCGCTTCGGCGTCCTCGATGAAGTCACCCAGCGGCGCCTCTTCCTCGGAGCCGACCGGCATGTCGAGGCTCACCGGGTCGCGGCTGTGCTCGAGCAGGTCGTTGATCTTCTCGACCGGGAATGCCCGACTCGGCAGCGAGTTCCTCGTCAGTGGCTTCACGGCCGAGGTTCTGGTGCATCTCGCGCTTGATTCGCGCCAGCTTGTTCACCTGCTCAACCAGGTGAACCGGCAGCCGGATGGTGCGGCTCTGGTCGGCCATGCCCCTGGTGATCGCCTGCCGGATCCACCAGGTCGCGTAGGTCGAAAACTTGAATCCCTTTGTGTAGTCGAACTTTTCCATCGCCCGGATCAGACCCAGGTTGCCTTCCTGGATGAGGTCCAGCAGCGGCATTCCGCGGCCCGTGTAGCGCTTCGCCAACGACACGACCAACCGCAGGTTCGCTTCCAGCAGGTGGCCTCGTGCCGCTTGGCCGTCGCGGACCACAGTCGCCAGGTCGCGTTTGCGGTTCTCGCCGAGGCGCTTGCGGGTCTCGAGCAGATGCTGGGCGTACAGGCCGGCCTCGATGCGCTTGGCGAGTTCGACCTCATCGGCTGCATTGAGCAACGCCGTTTTGCCGATCCCGTTCAGATAGACGCGCACCAGGTCCGCGGCTGGGCTCTGAGCATCCAGATCGCTGTCAACCCGGCTTGTGGTGGCATTTGCCATGGCGGCCTCCTGATAGGCGTGAGCTGTCATGAGGTACAACGACCTACTTGGGGGATGAGTTCCCACAGGGCGGCCATCTCACACCCGCTGACGTGCGCGAATGTCCGCACGGTCTGAGAATGTGCTGAGAAGCTCAGTGCAGCAGCGGGTTATTCGGAACCGTCAACTTCCGTGGGCGGCGATTCCGGTTGCGGCGCTGGGCGACTGTAGCGCTCGAGCGCCGGGCGTTCGGCGGTGGGGAACAGCGGGGTGCGCCGCGTGACCGCGTCGAATCGCCGGGGTTCGTCAGGGCGGAGCGGCGGTCGATCGTTGGCGATCAGCACCGCCATCCACGGCAACGGGACCGACGCGGCGATGATCAGAAGTGAGATCAGACCGTTGTGCCACATGCCATATGCGACGGCGGCCAGTATTAGCGCCGGAATTCGGAAGGCCATCAGCGTCAGGTATTTCCGCACCCGCTGGCGGTGCTGCACCTCGTATGAGGGCGCGGCCGCCGTGATCAGTACCGGCCGACCGTCGTCGTCGAAACCCAGCTCAGTGCCGCGCTTCATTTCTCTACTGTTCCACACTTCTGCGACCGCGTCGAAGGTGGTTCCGGCACAATATGTGACATGCAAACCCAGACGATCGAACGCACCGAGACCGACGAACGCGTCGACGACGGGACCGATAGCGACACCCCTAAGTACTTCCACTACGTCAAGAAGGACAAGATCGCTGAGAGCGCCGTGATGGGCACGCACGTCGTGGCGCTGTGCGGCGAGGTGTTCCCGGTGACGAAGGCGGCCAAGCCGGGCTCACCGGTCTGCCCGGACTGCAAGCGGATTTACGAGACAGCTCAAGAAGAGCTGACCGCGATCGGCGCTGGCGTAGCGCGGTGTGTCCGCTGTGTCCTCGGAGTCGTCGCGCCGTCAGCCTTGGTGCGTGACACCAGCCACCGCCGCAGCCGATGGGCATGGGTGCGCGGGGCCGGCCACTCCTCCTGGATTGCGGCGTTGAACTCCGCGCCCAGCATGATGGCGAAGCCGGCGAAAAAGGCGAACAACAGAAACGCGATCGGTGTGGCCAGTGCGCCGTAGGTGTAGCCGGTGCCGGTGATGTACCTCAGGTAGATACGCAGGCCCAGCGTCGCGATCACGAAGGCCACGCTGGCCAGTGCCGCACCGAAGATCAGCCGGTGCGACGGCAGCGGTTCGGGCAATGCCACGCGATACAGGATCGACCACGGTGACGATCAGGCCGGTGAGCAACGCCGGGTAGTAGCCGTAGGCCAGCACATCCTGCAAACCGTCTGGAATGAATTCGGCGAGCTTGCGCGGGCCGCGCACCATCAGCGGGGCGGTGACGATCAAAAAGAGCAGCATCACCACGTACAACATCAGCGCGAACAGCCGCTGGCGCACCGGATGGCGCAGGGGAGTCTGGTCGTGGGCCTCGACCACCGAATCGACGAACGCGGAAATCGCCGAGGATCCGGCCCACAGTGAAATCAGAAAGCCCAGGGACACCACTTCGCCGCGCGCACCCCGGTCGATGTCGGCGATCGTCGGCTCGATGATCTCGTGCACGACGCTCGGGGAGAAGACCTTGTTCGACATCGACACCAGGTAATGCTCGATCACCGACATGGTGTCCGGCCCGAATAGCGGAGCCACGTAGGCGAGGCTGCCCAGCATTCCCAACAACAGTGGCGGCAACGACAGCGCCGACCAGAACGCGGCCTGCGCCGACTCCGAGAAGATCGAGTCGTCCCAACTCTTTGACAGCGCCCGACGGGTGATGCGCCAAATGTGATGGCGCGACGGCTTCACTATGCGGTCGCTCATGACCCGTTCAGGATTGCCGACGAACGGCGCCGCCGCCAGGATTGCAGGTGGCGAGTCGTCTGTTAAGAGTCGAGCGGGACCGCGCTGGCTTCCAGGACGGCCGACTGCTCGATCAGCTTCGCCTCGTGCTCGTTGGCGTGGTGCTGGCAGAAGAGAAGTTCCGCACCAGAAGGCAGCTTGGCCCGTACGCGGGCGGCAGCGCCGCACCGATCGCACCGATCAGCCCTGGTTAACTGGGGAGTGGTCAAAGTCGCGTTCATGGCTACTCCTTCTGGCCGTGATCCACTGTCTCAGATATCAACGCGTTTGGCCGTCTTCACCACGCGTTTACCCGCTGTGTCGTTTCTCACGCCTGTGCGTTTGGCGCTGCGGGCAGGATGGCGGTATGAGCCACCCTCCGGCGGTGCTGCTGCACCTGATTTCCTCCGACGAGTGGTCGTCCGCCAAGACCGAGGGCGAGCTTCGGCCCGAGTCGCTGAGCAGCGCCGGATTCGTCCACTTGTCGACGCCGGAGCAGGTACATCTGCCCGCCAACCGCCTTTACCGCGGTCGTGACGACCTGGTCTTGCTGCACATTGATCCGGCCCGTTTGGACGCACCCATTCGGTGGGAATCGGGAGTCGCAACGGATCCGGAGTCGATGCTGTTCCCGCATCTGTATGGGGCGCTGCCGGTTTCTGCTGTGATCAAGGTCACCAGCTACCGCCCGGGCGCTGACGGCATATTCCCGCCAGTCGGTGAATCGGCCGCCGAGTAGGCGTCCGCTTCGATCTCCACCAACAACTCCGGCGCTATCAGCGCGGCCACCTCGACCATGGTGGCCGCGGGCCGGATCTCACCGAAAACCTCGGAGTGGACTGCCGCGACTTCACGCCAACGGGATATGTCGGTCACGTAGATGCGGGTGCGGACGACGTCGCTGAGCGTCGCTCCCGCCTGATTGAGAGCGACCTCGATGCGGCGCAACGCTTCTCGGGTCTGGGCGCCGATGTCATCAGCCAGTCCCGGGCCGGTTGTCCCGGCTACGACGACGTGTGGGCCGATTCGGACCGCCCGGGAATAGCCGACGGTCGACTCGAAATCGGATCCGGACGAGACAAGGACACGGTTGGCCGACATTCGGCCAAGTTAGGACAGCGGCATCGCGGTCGCAGCCGAATTAGATCGGAGCCGGTTCCGTCACCCGATCTGGTAGGAGCCAGGTGACATGTAGAAGAAGTGGCCACTGCTCGAGTCGGTGCACTTCATCGCCGAGGGCTCGGCGGTGCAGCTGAAGGTGCCGGACGACAGGGTCTGCCCGTCAGCGAGGACCTGCTCGCCCTGCACGTGCAGGGTGTCGTTATGACAGTCCATCGTGACGCCGCTACTGGTCAGCCCGAAGCGATCGCCCCACGCGGAGTGCTGGGCGCACGGGGGCGGCGGCGTGGAGATCGTGTAGGCGCGATTGCTGATCTCGCAGGCAGCGCCGCCGCTGCTCAGGTTGCACGAGACGTTTCCGGCGGAGTTCTGGAATTGGTAATTCTGTGCAGGCGCGGGCGAGGGTGATGGTGCCGGGTTTGGCGGCCCGCCGGCGGACGCGGTTGCCGGGAATCCGATGATCGCGATCGCCGATACCACCGACATCGCCTGAATCGCTGTCATTTTCATGGCATTTGCTCGCATTCTCTTGGGACACTTGTCTTTTGGGAAATGGCCTAAATGGCGCCGACGGCGCCGGCAATTTGATTGGGAGGGCAGCTTTTGCTGGTTTGACCGGACACCTCCGCCAGCCCCCGAGAACATTGTCGGAGCCAAGAATGGCTCTGACCTCCCGCGTGGGATTATTCTCCCGCCGATCATCAAGTGTCGGCCGAATGCCACATATTCATCGAACTTGCGTAAAAGATCAGAATTCGGGCACTGCGCGCGTAGGGTGCGCCGTTCCGCGGTAAGGCGGTTCAATCGCAGACCCCTGCATCGCCTCCATCGATGAGCTGATTCAATCCCTCTACCGCGCACCAGTGTTCGCGCATACTGAGTAGCATGAGGATCGGCGGGGCGTTCCCGGCCGAGAAGACCACAGCGTTCAACAACAAGCTGGACGTACAGGGCGGTGTGATATCCAACTACAAAGTCGGCCGCGATCGAGTGGCGCAGTTTGACATCGTGGTGTTGACGCAAGGAGACACCGGCGGTGCAGATCGCCTGGTTGTCATAGAGATCTCGCCACCGGACGGTGGAGAACCCCTGCATATGCACCGCGAGCTGCCTATGAACCTCACGAACGCAGACGTGGGCTTTGTCTGCTTCCAGTTCAAACTTACCTCGAATGAGAATGGTCGCTGGATCGTTTGCCATGAAGGGCGCAGCGGGAGAGGTATCGCTTCCACTGACGGTGAGTGGTCCATTGCCGCGCCACAGACAATAGCTGCGCGAGGGTCAATGTCTTGACCTGCTGAGCTGTGCTTGTCGACTACGCCTGGACCGACTACTAAACCGCCTGGTCAGAAGACTAGCTAGGCAGGTCAATCAGTCCAGGTAGTCGCGCACTAGGGACCGGTGTGCGCTGTGGTTCCTGTGCATTTGTGCTGTTGGGCTGAGAGCGTAGGTAGCTCGAATATCTTCGACTGAGCTAGCGATTCATCTGAATCACCCGACGTTGCCCGCTGCAATATCTACACGCGTCTGCACGTTCCGACCCGCCAGCGTCGATCTGGGCGCTGGGAATGGCGCGCTGGCGAGCGCGACGTGCGGCATGCGCCGCACCACAAGATCATCCACCTGAGTCCGCATGCTCCACATGCTCCACAAGACGCGTAGCGTCGCCGTTCGTGGCAGACGAACCCCTGACCATCATGATGGTGCAGCTGTGCGACGACAGCCTGAAAACAACACGCTCATCCTTCCGCAACCGGGTCGCGGCAATCAGCACCGTCGCGGGGCGATATCGGGAGGGGGCGTCCGCGGGAGAGCATCGGCCAGTAGTCCTGCATCACCGTGAAAATAAACGCCGTGCTGATGCCGAACAGTAGCGCGCCGTCCATCGCCTCCAGCGCGCTCACCATATGCCACTGGGATCCCACTTCCACTGTGCTGGCCGACGTCATCGTGCCCAGGGAATAGAGCAGCGCATCGATATACGAGCCGAACGCGCCAAGCCACAGATAGGCCGCCGCCCAGAGCATGGCCTCCAGCCCGTGCAGCACGGCCAGTATCACCGCGACCGCTCCGATGACGCCGATCAGGATCGCAATTACCCGCAGCGGATGAAGCTTCTGCTTCTCGACCCTGGCCCGAATCCGCGTTCCGACGAACGCCATTATCACCACCCCGGTCGTGTGGAACGCGACCGTCAGGACGATGAACGACAGGCCCAGGGTCCAGCTCGCACCCACCAAGAGTTTCTCCCTCCATCGGCACACCTGCAGAAACTTTATGCGCAGTGTGGGCACACGTTCGCCGAGCGTTGGGCATCAGCTCCCGAGTGGGCGCAAGCCCCCGATGTCGTCGAGTTCGCCTTATTCGCGCAGCCTTAACCAGGTCCGGTGAGTGAATTTTGAGCCGATGAGATGCGTCGGGTCTGGGACACCGCGATCAAGCGGTTCTGGCGATCGGCTCGGCGTGCGATTCGGTTGGGAGTAACCGGTGTATTTGTGCCGAACGCGTGCGGTGAAAGCCACGCGCGGCGACGGGTGCGCGATGGCCTTCTGCAAGAATCGGGGCATGTCGCAGACGTCGCTGCTGCCCGCGCGAGATGTTGTACTCGGAGCCGGAGGCCGCCCTCGTGGGTAGCCGGCGCGTTACCTGCGGAGGCGAGTAATGGGCGACTCCGGGATAGCGGGTCTTTGGCTACGTCTGGCCCTGGTCCTCATCGTGGCGATGTTGGTCGGGGTCGGGAGCGTGTTGCTGGCGAATCGCACCCTCCCCAAACCGGTTGCCGAAGGCCACAATTCGACGCTGTCGCCGTTCCTGACCTGCGTGGCGCTCGTGTACGGCCCTCTCCTCGGATTCACCGTCGTCGTCGCCTGGGGGCACTTCTCCTCCGCTGAGGCTAACGTCGCGCACGAGGCATCCACTCTTACAACGATGTACCGGCAGACCGTCGGCATGCCTGCTCCAGAGCAGACACAGATGCGGGAACTGCTCCGGAAATACGCGAAGACGGTCGAAGGCCCCGAAGGGAACAAGCAGGACGTTGGTAGTACTTCCGACACGGCACAAGCCGCGCTCACCGAAATGTACAAGGTCCTCGCGCGTGAACAATCCAGTCTTGCATCGAACGCGACGAGTGGGGGGTTTCTCGGCCAGCTGACCGTACTGGCGTCCGACAGGAATCAGCGAATGCTGGACGCGCAACCCCGAAGACCAGGGTTGCTGTGGGCCGGTCTCCTCTTAGGCGGTGTCGTACTGGTGGCGCTCAGCGGTTTCATGCGCCTGGAGAGCACACGTGGTCACCTAATGCTCTCAAGCGCGATCGCCCTTCTACTCGGCCTGCTGCTGTTCATCGTCTTCTGGCTCGACCATCCCTTCGAGAACCCGCTGGGCATTACTTACGCACCGTTTCAGCAGTCCCTAGGGGCTTTCGACGCAATCGACCGCGGCACATGATCAAGCCTCGATAGCCCCGCCGATCTCCCAAGTTTCACGAGGCATCGGCCGGGCCGATCCGCCGAAGAAAGGTTGGTGTTGACCGTCGAGCGGCTCGCCGCCGGTGCCGTGAGCGTGGGATCGCGCAACCACTCCCGGTAACCGACACGACGCCAGTGCTCCTCGGCCTCGGCGTACCTGCTTGACCGGAACGGTCGTCCATCTGCCTTGGGCGAAGGTCGGGAAACAGCTTCCCAAGCTGCGGCGTCGTTGGCCATCTCAGCGGGGGCCAACCCGAAGGTGGTGCAGCGGATGCTGGGACATGCCAGCGCGGCGATGACCCTGGACGTGTACGCCGATCTCTTCGACTCCGATCTTGAATCGGTCGCCGGTCGGCTGCAAAACGTGCTCAATCTGTGCTCACGGGGTGCTCAGTAGCACGCATGTTCGGCGCCAAAATGCCGTTGACCAGCGTAAACAACGTGGGAAGCGGTGAGCCTCCTGTCAGGATTGAACTGTTCTGACGGCCCTGGTGAGGGGGGCGAAAACCCCTCCTAGCGGCAAAGATTCATCACCAGAGATCACCGGAGACGTCTGTAACTGCGGGGAAATTGTGGGCATTTTGTGGGCACGCCGCACGGATCAACACGAGTACAGATCGATCGGCCACTCATGGCATCGCCTCGGCCCACGGATTGACGATCCGGCTCAATCCATGGGTCCCAGCGCTGGCTGCGATTCGGGTCGTCGATGCTCGCGGTGGCCAGGCCATGCCGAGCCTTAGGCTTGGTTCGTGGTCTCGCTTGCCGACTCGCTATGGCACCGGAACCGGGTCCTGGCGGAGGCCGCGCTGGAGCACCCGTTCGTCCAGGGCATCGCGTCGGGAGAGTTGGCCCGAGCTACGTTCGCCTACTACGTGGGACAAGATGCCGCCTTCCTCGACGCGTTCTGCCGCGCCTACGCCTTGGCTTTGGCGAAGAGCCCCGACCAAGATGGGCTGATCGCGTTTAGGGAGCTACTCGACGCCGCCGCCGAGGAGCTTCGCCTTCACCGCGGCTACGCGGCCCGCTGGAACGTCGACCTTCATCCAGCGGCCGACCCCGCCACCGCGGCGTATACCAACTTCTTGTTGGCGGTCGCTGCGCTGGAGCCGGTTGGTCACATCGCGGCGGCGATGACGCCGTGCCTGCGGCTTTACGCCTACCTCGGCCAGCAGCTGGCCGCTCCGACAAAGCCCGAGAGTCCCTATCGCGAGTGGGTGATGACCTACTCCAGCCCGGAGTTCGAGGCCCTAGCCCGACGTCTAGAGGGCCTGCTCGACCGCTACGGCGGTGATCACGACCGCCTGGCCGTCCTGTATCACCAGGCGATGGAACTCGAAGTGCGGTTCTTCGACGCCGCCGACCGATGCGAGAGACCATGACTGCCGATGCGTTGATGAGCGGCCACACCTCCGCGTGGCAGGCGGCGACTGTTCACCCGTTCCTCGCGGGCGTGCGGGACGGATCGCTGCCCGAGCACTCCTTCGACCGGTGGCTGGCCCAGGACTACCTCTTCGCGCAGGCCCTGGTGCGCGCCCAGTCCCGCATCGCGGCCATGGCCCCTTTCGCCGACGTCGCCCTCCTCGCGGGCGGCGTGGTCGCTACCGTGGGGGAGCTCGGCTGGTTTGAGGAGATGGCGGCGGGGCGCGGCCTGGCCCTCGACGCCGCCATGCATCCGGCGACTCGGGCCTACTGCGACTTCCTGCTGGGATTGACCTACTCCAGCTACCCGGCCCAGATCACCGCCATCTGGGCGCTCGAACGCACCTATCTGGAAAGCTGGGACAGCGCCCGCCCCGGTGCTCACTCCTACCGGGAGTTCGTGAACAGGTGGACCACCGACGGCTTCCGGTCCTACGTCGGCGACCTCCAGAGTTCCGTCGATCGCCAGCTCGAGGCCTCCGTCGGCGAACAGGCCCGAGAAGCTGAAGACGCCTTCTTCTGGGTGATCCACTACGAGCGAGGCTTCTGGGACATGGCGATGTCAGGTTAGACCGACCGGCATCCAACTCAGTCCCGGCCGCCCGCATGCGCGAGAGCCCATCACGTGATGGCCTAACCAGGCCGCCAGCAAGCCTGCGGGGCGATAACGGCGAGCCGCAGCACCTAGTCGTCGGTGCCGCGGTGTGCGGCCCGTTCCTGTGCCCGCTCGTCCGCTGCTTCCTGCTCCTCCGGTGTCACCACAATGGCATCGGGGCCGGGAACCACCGTCGCCACATGGCCGGTGGCGAGCCACCGCACCACGTAGGGAGGCGAGCCGTCCGCGGAGTGCACCTCCGTAATAAGCCCCCGCTGGTCCGAGCGCTCGGTTGTCGTGCCCTTGATCACCAACCAGTCGCCTACGTTGGCTTTCATCGCCGACTCCTTCCTGCACTCCTGTTCCGATTCTGCGCGCCTCCCAGGGTCGGCGGTACCCCCGCCCGAGAGCATCTCACTTCACAACCCCGAGGGCTCCGCCCACCCAGGTGCGATGTAACGGTGAAGCCCTGCCCGGCGCGCTGCAGCCCGGCGACCTCCCGGTGTGGGACGGTCACGTCGCGATGGTGGTCGACAACGGCATGACGATCGAACCCATGTATCAGTACGGGGTACAGAATGACCGCGGTGATGTGATCGCCTGAGGCGAATATGCCCCTCGAAGCCAAGCTCCCGTAGCCAGAGACTTTTCCCGCGCGTCGCGCACAACGTTGAATGGGTTTGCCTCGGTAGCCAAATTGTGGCCACGATGCGGCCACGTTTGAGACCGGTCCGCGCGTGTCCAGGGACAGATGCGCCCGACGGTCCCCCACAATCGACGCCATGCCGCTTCAGATTCACACTCAGCCAGACCCGGACCATTTCTGCGAAACGTGCGGAGGTCCAGCAGAACTTATCTCGCAGACCATCACCCCATGGGACGGCAACGAGACGATGGCCCGTGACGTGTCGCCGTGGACACCACGGTGTGCAGACCCGTGGTGCCAGAGCCGCAGACCACGGCATCGAAGATGAGCGACACGCGCGTCTGCGGGCAGTGAGCCGGTCGGTCGGTACCGCTGATGGGGTGCCCGGTCACGGGTCGGTGTCGGTTGTTTGTCAATTGTGCTGTCAGTCGCGGCGCGAGCTGGCCAGGTCAGCACACCAGCCGCACACTGCCGGGTGTCGGCAACTTCACAGCCAGACCACGGGGAGCGACCACCATGCAGACCGACGCACACAACAGGGGCCGCGAAGAGCGCCGCGCGCTGCTTGAGCAGCGGCGCGCAGCCGTCGCACGCCAATTGCGGCGTCTGGCAATCGAATTAACGGACCTCGACAGACAGCTTGACGAGATCGAGCAGTCGGAGCGTTGACTAAAGTGCGATCTGGGGTTCTGCACGCTGGCTGGCACCCTATTGTCCGATAGCGCCGCTGAAACTGGAAAAGATGGTCGCCCGACGGCGGGTAAACCGCGACAGCTAAAACTACTCGGCGACCAGCTGGTCGCTGTCGACGAAAACCAGACCGCCCGCGTCGAGCGCCACCGCCCATCTCCGGGCGGGGCCAACTATATGGTTCTCACCGATCTCCACTGCGTGCCCCGCCAGATCGCCGAAATCCTCGACCACAGTCCCCCCGACCTCGCCGTCCGTCCCCGGATTCACACGCACCCGCACATTCACCGCCACGCGGCTATCGCCGGTATCGCCAGCCGTCCCGCTAGCGTCTTTCATCCGTCTTTTCATCCGTCGTCACTCTAGGTTGTGCGCGTGAAAATAGTGACGCAATTAGAGCACGACCAGCTAACGCCGTCCGGGCTTATGGTCCATGACCACCATCCCGCCGCACCGGCTCCCCCTGCCAGGCTCATGGCATCGACTAGGCCCTCGGCGGCTTCTGCCCGGTGTTATCGACACCGGCATCATTTTCGGTGCCGCCGGAGTACGTGGCTGGATCACCCGGGATCGAAAAACGCTCTCCGTGTCACAGTGATTTCCTGCCGAGCTACAGCCCGGTTCATAGTGATGACAGTAGGGGAATTTGCGCAGGTCAAGGAGCGGGCTGCGGGTGCGCTTGCCTTAGCGGCCGGCTCTGCTGGTCGAGTCCGTTTCAGGGTAGGGCGCACCGAACGCCGGCACGGCGTGGGTGCCGCGCGTGTGGGCGGCGGCGACGGCGCGCCGCACGGGCAGAATCAATGGCACAAACAGGATTTGGTCGACGACCATGGGCGTGATGAGCCGATTATGTACGAAGGCGAACGAGCTCTTGGTGATGGGATCGGCCCACCCGATGGTTCCACCCAGGCCGGCGTGGCCGAATCCCCGCAGCAGGCCGGGCACGGGTGATCCGTGGTAGCCGAGGTGGAACGACATCGGAAACAATATGTTGAAGTCAGGCCGTAGGCTCAGCTTTCCCGCTAGGCCACGGGCCAATTCCGATGACAGAAACTGTGTTCCGTCGATGCAGCCGTCGTTGGCGAGTGCACCGTACATCTTGGCCAGGCCCCGCGCTGTCACCACGGCATTGACCGAGGGAATCTCACTGTCCAGAAACGCGATATCGCCCTGGATCAACGATGTGATGCCGGGGACATACATCGCGCCCAAGCCGCCGGCGATCGGCATCTCGGCAAGTCTGGGTGCCAAGCGGTCGAAAACCGGGTTGGCCCTAATGGTTTGGGGAAACATGATCTCTGCGACCTTGGTGGGCGCCTCAGCCGGTGGGCGCCCGAGGTGCAGACCGTCGGTGTTGAGCGGACGTGCCAATTCGGCACGGATCAGATCGCGCATGCCGGTACCGGTGACGGCTCGGGCCAGACCCGATGCCAGCCATCCATAGGTGAATGCGTGATACGCCGAGCGACCGGCTAGGCGGCGATCGACGGGTGCGGCGGCCACCCGCTGTTCCATCAGGCGGTGATCCAACAACTCGTCCTTGCTCACCCCCTTCAAGTGCGACAGCCCGGCGCGGTGTCGCATCATGTCGCGCACGGTGATCGCGGACTTGCCGTTGGCGCCGAACTCCGGCCAGTACTGCGCGACCGGTGCATCAAAGGACAGCAATCCGCGGTCAACGAGCCGGTGAAGGACCGTCGACGCCAATCCCTTACTCGCGGAGAAGACCATGGCGCCGGTATCGGCGCTCCACCGCGCCTCACCGTGCCGGTCCGACCAGCCGGTCCACACGTCGACGGCCGGTTGACCGTCTACGTACACCGAAAGGGCCCCGCCGCCGAAACGGGGGCCGGGAAACAGGCTGGCGAACGTGCGCACCGCACAGGCGAAACGAGGATCGGCGGCGCCGTGGACTCCTTGCGGCAGGCCGCCGCCCACCTGAAGAACAGATCGGGGCGTCATGGCACCACAGACAGGGCTGCCGGCGCATTATCGGCCCAGGCCTGCGAACAGACGCAACACTGATGCATGAGAATAATGTTACCACTATTGGATAACGCCATTCTGCACTTTTGCGCCGCAGCTCGGACTGACACATCTGATTTCTCTGCTTCTCGCGGTAGCCATCATTGCGGCGACATGTGGATTCATCGCATCAGCTGTTGTGCGGAGGAACAAGCGACACTCACGCGGGTTCTTCCTTCTGGGCTTCTTCTGTGGATTGATGGCGGGCGCGATCCTGCGCGGAAGGCGTCGCGGCCTGATCGGGCTCGGAGCCGTCGCCCGGTGCGCTGACGTTCGCCCACTGAGGGCCGGGATACGTCGTGGCACTGGTCGTTTCGCTGCTCGCGCTCACTTCGAGTAGCGTTGAGATATGGGGCAGATAGATCGCCGTACTCTGTTGTGCGGCATTACGATCGGCGTTCTCGCGGCGGCCCGTCGCTCCCCGGCCGCGCGTGGTTTCCCGACCGAGCGGCCACCACCCGGCGTGCTTACCCGGCTTCCCGGGAATGGCAATCAGTTGGCGTTGACCATTGACGACGGCGCCAGCGCGCAAGTGGTGGGCGCGTTCGCCGACTTCTGCCGTGACAGCGGCACCCGGTTGACGTTTTTCGTCAACGGCGCCAACAGTTCGTGGTCGGTCAACGCCCCCGCGCTGCGGCCCATGGTCGATTCCGGTCAGGTGCAGTTGGGTAACCACACCTGGTCACATCCGGACATCACCCGTATCGCGCCCGATGCCGTCGCCGACCAGATCCGCAGAAACGCCGACTTCCTGCGCAACACCTACGGTGTCGACGGCACCCCGTACTTTCGTCCACCCTGGGGCAAACACACGCCCGCTACCGACCGCATCGCCGCCGACCTCGGCTATCCCACCATCACCTTGTGGAGTAGCGACATTGCCGACTCGGGACGGATCAGCGAAGCAGGCCTCATCGCCGCCGCGAACAGGTCATTTCAGCCCCAGCAGATCGTGGTTGGCCACGCCAACCTGCCCACCATCACCCACTGTTTCGGCCAACTGCTCGATATCATCGGCAGCCGCAACCTCCAAACGGTCACCCTCAACGACGTCTTCACCTGATTTGGCTGGGCGTTGTGGGCGGGCGCTGGTGTGCAGTCACACCAGGCGTAAGGGAAGACATATGGACCGGTGTGGGTCGTGCATCCAGCGCTTCGTCGACGACCGGATCGTGCGGACCCTCCGGGGCTCTTTGATCTGCAGTTTTTGTGGAGCTGCCGGGAATCGAACCAGGCGGTCTACCAGGGCTTTTGCAGTTTGAGCTGCCGGTTCGTTTCGTTTCGGTCCCCGTTCAGTACCTCTCGTTACCTGCAGATTCCGGTTCGCGTCTTGACGGCGTCAAGGCAGTAGCTCACTCGACTGGTCGGCACGGACCAGTGCGTGAGTACAGCCGTATGCCCGGCAGCGCAGACGCACTACGAGAACCAATTGCAGTGATATCAAGCTTCGAGAGGCCTTATGCCTTTACCAACCGCCATGCACCGGAAGCTGGTGAGGCGGCTTCCAACACCCGGAAAAGCAGCGAATTCAGCGAGCCCAAATGCGGCTAGCCGCGCAAGACATCGGTTAAGGCACGCGGGCCGTCAGTCCAGGTAGTCGCGCAGGACCTGCGAACGGCTGGGGTGGCGCAACTTCGACATCGTCTTCGACTCGATCTGGCGGATGCGTTCGCGGGTGACGCCGTAGACCTGGCCGATCTCGTCGAGGGTGCGGGGCTGGCCGTCGGTCAGGCCGAAGCGCAGCCGCACCACACCGGCCTCGCGCTCCGACAGCGTCTCCAGCACCGACTGCAGCTGGTCTTGCAGCAGGGTGAACGACACGGCGTCGACGGCCACCACCGCTTCGCTGTCCTCGATGAAGTCGCCGAGCTGGCTGTCGCCCTCGTCGCCGATGGTCTGATCCAGCGAGATCGGCTCGCGGGCGTACTGCTGGATCTCCAGCACCTTCTCCGGGGTGATGTCCATTTCTTTGGCCAGCTCTTCAGGCGTGGGCTCGCGGCCCAGATCCTGCAGCAGCTCGCGCTGAATGCGGCCCAGCTTGTTGATCACCTCGACCATGTGCACCGGGATGCGGATGGTGCGGGCCTGGTCGGCCATCGCGCGGGTGATCGCCTGGCGGATCCACCAGGTCGCATAGGTGGAGAACTTGTAACCCTTGGTGTAGTCGAACTTTTCGACCGCGCGGATCAGGCCCAGGTTGCCTTCCTGGATCAGGTCGAGAAACGCCATGCCGCGGCCGGTGTAGCGCTTGGCCAGCGACACCACAAGCCGCAGGTTCGCTTCCAGCAGATGGTTTTTCGCACGGTCGCCGTCGCGACAGATCCACGCCATGTCACGGCGCTGGGCGGCGGGCAACTTCTCGCCGCGATCGGTCAGCTCGGTCATCAACTGGGTGGCGTAGAGGCCCGCCTCGATCCGCTTGGCCAGCTCGACCTCTTCTTCGGCGTTGAGCAGCGCCACCTTGCCGATCTGCTTGAGGTAGGCGCGAACCGAGTCCGCCGATGCGGTGAGTTCGGCGTCCTTGCGGGCTTGGCGCAATGCCTCGGACTCGTCTTCGTCCCAGACGAAATCGCCTGAGGCTTTGTCTTTTTCGCTCGGCTCGACGATTTCTTCGTCCTCGGCGGACTCCGCGGTCGGCGACTTTCTTCGGGCTGGCTTCGGCGCCTTCTTCGGCATCGGCCTCGTCGGCTTCGGTTTCGTCTTCCGTAACGTCACCGTCGGACGCCTCGTCCTCGAGGTCTTCGAGGCTTAGGTCTTCGGTGTCGAGGTCGATCTCTTCGACGGGCTCGACTTCGATGTCCGGCTCACCGTCGAGCTCATCGACTTCCTCGACCTCGAGCTCATCCGTCACGACCTCTACGTCGTTGGGGGCATCGTTCGACGTCGCTTTCTTCGCGCGGCCGCGGCCGGGCTCCGACTTGGCGGCAGCGCTCTTGGTCGAAGTGCGCGCCGTCGTTGCGGTGTCGGTGCCGGCTTTGGCGGACTTCGCCGGGGCTTTCGCGGGCCGCGTGGCCGTCTTCGGCGCGGCCTTCGCTGCTGTCTTGGTGGCCCGTCTCGCGGTGGCCGCGCCGTTGGCAGACTTGGCCGTCGATCCTTTTGCCCCGGCAGGGGCGGGGGACTTGGCGGCGGTGCGCTTCACCGGCTCCTCGGTTGCCGGTCGTGCTTTGGTCGCTGCCACGTAAACCCCTTCGGTAGGACTCACTTCCGGTGCTCTAGGGCACGCTCAACCGGAAATATCGGCTATGTCAGATGTCGGCGTCGAGTATCAGGGTGGATATTCGCCGCTCTCGGTCGGGCGGCTGCCGGAGACCATTGTAACGACAGCTCGGCAATAGCCCCGCCACAGCGCGCAAATTCAGTGCGTCACGTCGCTGGTCGCCGCCATCGCCGCGCCGACGATTCCCGCCGTGTTCTGCAGGGCGGCGGGAACCACCGGAGTGCGGTTTCCAAGCAGCGGCACCCATTTGTCGGCTTTGCGACTGATCCCGCCGCCAGCGATGAACAGTTGCGGCCACAAGACGTTCTCGATAGCAACCAGCACCTTCGTCACCCGCTTGGCCCACTTTTCGTAGCTCAGGCCCTCGTTGTCCTTGACCGACGACGCGGCCAGGTGCTCAGCTTCTTTGCCGTCGACCTCGAGGTGTCCGAACTCGGTGTTGGGCAGCAAGATCCCGTTGTGAATGACCGCCGACCCAATTCCGGTTCCGAATGTGAGCAGGACCACGACGCCGGTGGTGTCTTTGCCCGCCCCGTAGCGCTCTTCTGCCAGTCCGGCCGCGTCGGCGTCGTTGAGGACCACGATCTGCTGGCCGTGCAATTCCGAGCTGATGATGTCTTGGGCGTTGGTCCCGATCCAGGATTTGTCGACGTTGGCCGCGGTCCGGACAGTCCCTTCGGTCACGACACCCGGGTAGGTCACTCCGAGCGGGCCCGACCATTCGAACTCGTTCACCACCGCGGCGATCGTCTTCGCGACGGCGGCTGGCGTGGCCGGCTGGGGTGTCAGCAACTTGAACCGGTCGCCGACAAGTTGCCCGGTGTCGAGGTCGACGATTCCGCCCTTGATGCCGCTGCCGCCAACATCGACGCCGAAGCCCCGGCGCGCCGGCGCGCCGGACGCGTCGGTCCCGGGGGCGTCGCTAGTCGAGTCGGTAGCGGTCATCGAATCTCCTCGGCGAGACTTGGCTGTTCGCCCACACCCTAATCGGTGGATGAGCGGTTGGTTGGCCCGTTCTGCGGTCGTTTCCCAACTGCCTCCCGGGTGTTACGGCGGCGACTGTGATGCGATGGACCGGTGAGCACGCTTGAGAACCGACCGGCACACTTGCGTTCGGTGGCCGAAACGTTGGCCGGCGAAGCGGCCGCGTTCGTCCAGCGCCGTCGAGGCGAGGTGTTCGGCCCCGACGCGTCCGCCGAGCGCAACGCTGCGGTGCGAACAAAGACGACCCCGACCGACCCGGTGACCGTCGTCGACACCGAAACCGAACGGCTACTGCGGGATCGATTGGCGCAGCTGCGATCCGGCGACCCGGTGCTGGGCGAAGAAATCGGCGGACCTGCCGATCCGGCGGCCAGCGCAGCCGGCACCGTCACCTGGGTGCTTGACCCAATCGATGGCACGGTGAATTTCGTCTACGGGATCCCTGCCTATGCGGTGTCGGTGGCAGCCCAGGTCGACGGTGTTTCGGTGGCGGGCGCGGTCGCCGACGTGATGGGTGGGCGGGTGTACTCGGCCGCGGCCGGGCTGGGTGCACACGTCATCGACGACGAGGGCACCCATCCGCTGCGGTGCACCGCCGTCGACGATTTGTCGATGGCGTTGGTGGGCACCGGTTTCGCATACTCCACGCGACGCCGCAGCGTACAGGCGGCGCTGGTGGCGAAGATCCTGCCGGTGGTCCGCGATGTGCGTCGGATCGGCTCTGCCGCAATGGATTTGTGCATGGTCGCGGCGGGCAGGCTGGATGCCTACTACGAGCACGGCCTGCATGTCTGGGACTCTGCGGCCGGCGCGCTGATCGCTGCCGAGGCGGGCGCCCGGGTGGTGTTGCCTGAGCCGGGCGATCCGGACAGTACCGCCGCGCTGGTCGTCGCCGCGGCGCCCGGGATCGCCGACCAATTACTCGCGGCCCTGGAGCGATTCGACGGGCTGGCGCCGATTCCGGGGTGATCGGGCCAGCGGCCCGGCGGTCAGCAGGTGCCCGCGTGGATCTTCGACAGCAGCGCGGAATCGGCCGGCTCAGCGCCCGGACGCAGGCCGGCGAGCACGGCGTCGATGTCGTCGCTGTGAGTCAGCGCGCCGAACTCGGTGCCGAGGACAAGGTCGACGGAATCGTCGGTGCGGTCATCGTGGTACAGCTCGGCGCACGGGGCTACCAGCCACACCGCGGCCGCCCCGGCCTGACCCGCATCGCCGAAGCGGATCTGGCCCTGACAGTTCAGCCTGGCGTGGGCATAGATCGGATCGTTGGCGGCGGTCGGCTGCGCGAAACCGAGGTCTTTCAGTGCCCCGGCGATGTCGGCGGCCTGACCGCCCCGCCCGCTGGCGTTCAGGACGCGGATTTTGGCATCGGCGAGTTTCGCGGGCGCGACATTGATCATCGTGCTGCGCGACACCGGTGTGCCCAGGTGCGGCTGTGCTGGATCGGCCTGCTGCTGCGGCGGCGGGTTGCACGCTGCGGCCTCATGGACCTCGGGCGGACGGGTGAGCGGCGATTGTCCACACCACCGCGGACGCCACCAGCAGCACGACCAGCAGGGCGATCGCGGGTCGGGCATTGCGGCGGCGAAAGGGTCGGCCGTGCTTGTCGAAAGCAGTGCCCTCAGTGATTTGCGCGACCACGATTATCGCACTCTAAACGCGATGTTTAGAGCGAGGTAGCGGGGTCAAATCCGCAGTGTGACGTAAATCACACTTGAACACCCGGGTATAAGGGCACGAATCGTTTGGTGGATGCGTTCGACGCTGGTACAAAGCTTTGCTTGAGGTTACGAGGGGACACGATGATGGCTACCGATTACGACGCCCCACGGCGTACCGAGACCGACGACGTTTCCGAGGATTCCCTAGAGGAACTCAAAGCACGGCGGAACGAAGCGGCGTCGGCGGTGGTTGACGTCGACGAATCAGAGTCCGCCGAGTCTTTCGAGTTGCCCGGTGCCGACCTGTCCGGGGAAGAGCTTTCCGTCCGCGTCATTCCCAAGCAGGCCGACGAGTTCACTTGTTCGAGCTGCTTTTTGGTGCAACACCGCAGTCGGCTGGCCAGCGAGAAAAACGGCGTGATGATCTGTACCGACTGCGCGGCCTGATCGGTCAGCTGCGCAATGCCGACAGCACCCGCTCCGGGTGACGGCAACTCACCAGCCAATACGGCGTCGGGTCATCGACGTCGTTCAGAACCACCAGCACCATGGGTCCCACCCAGCCCCGGTGCACCACGTAGGCGGCAGGGTCGAGTTGGCGTCCCAGCGCCGCGGATTTGGCCGACCTGGGGAATCTCTGCGGATCGGGCGATCACGGTGACGGGCAGATGCGCCTCGCCGGCCCACAATTCGACTCCGCCGTCACCGGCGGTGACCCGGATCTCGATGCGGCCCAGCCATAGCAGTGCCCCGACGGCCACCACGAACAACAACGCGAACGGCAGCCAGCGCGGAATGCTCGGCACGCCCTGGTTGACTTCCAGAGCGATGACGGTCGCCGGCGCGAAACCCAGTGGCCACCACCACCATGGCACCCACAAACGCTCGCGATACCGCACGGTTTGCGGCGCGACTCGCGTACCTGACACGCGGTCAAGGGTAGTCTGTGGCCCCGTGTCGACCAGTCTGGCGATTGTTCGTCTCGACCCCGGACTTCCGCTGCCCACCCGAGCCCACGACGGTGACGCCGGCGTCGATCTGTACAGCGCCGAAGACGTCGAGTTGGCGCCCGGACATCGTGCGCTGGTGCGGACCGGGATCGCGGTTGCCATTCCGTTCGGAATGGTCGGGTTGGTGCACCCGCGATCTGGATTAGCTGCGCGGGCAGGGCTTTCGATCGTCAACAGCCCGGGCACCATCGATGCCGGCTACCGCGGCGAGATCAAGGTGTCCCTGATCAATCTCGACCCCGCGACGCCGATCGTCGTGCATCGCGGCGACCGCATCGCGCAATTGTTGGTACAGCGGGTCGAGTTGGTTGAACTGGTCGAGGTGTCGTCGTTCGACGAGGCGGGGCTGGCCGACACTTCCCGAGGCGACGGCGGCCATGGCTCCTCTGGCGGACACTCGAGTCTGTGAGCGATGAGAAGGGGCGGCGCTGGTAATGGCTTTCGGTAGACGCAAACCCAAAGACGAGCCGGGCGACGAGTCGGGAGCCAAAGAAGCTCCAGAAGTACCGGCCGTACGCAAGAAACCCGAAGAGCCGGTCCAGAACGCCATGGGTGACGACATGGAGGGCCCGTTCGACATCGAGGATTTCGACGACGTGGTGGCTGCCGCGGCGGGCCGCCTCGACCTGGGTTCGGTGCTGCTGCCGATGCCCGCATCGGCGCAGCTACAAGTAGAGCTCACCGAGACCGGCGTCCCGAGCGCGGTTTGGGTGGTGACGCCCAACGGTCGCTTCACCGTCGCCGCTTACGCGGCGCCCAAGACCGGCGGTTTGTGGCGTGAGGTGGCCGGCGAGCTGGCCGACTCGCTGCGCAACGACGGGGCCGCGGTGAGCATCCAGGATGGTCGCTGGGGCCGAGAGGTGGTCGGCACCGCGACCGGCGTGGTGCGGTTCATCGGCATCGACGGCTACCGCTGGATGATCCGTTGCGTCGTGAACAGCTCGGCCGAGAGCATCGATGCGTTGACCGACGAGGCTCGGGAAGCGTTGGTGGACACCGTCGTTCGTCGTGGCGATACTCCGCTACCGGTCCGCACGCCATTGCCAGTGGAACTTCCCGAGCCTATGGCGTCGCAGCTGCGCGAGGCGGCGGCTGCTCAGGGCGCGCCGGGGGGACAGGTGGTCGCGCCGCCGGACCCTGAGGTTGGGGGGGAAGACCAGCCGACGGACTCCCCAGCGCCGACCGCGCGCCGCAGCGCCTCCGGATCGGCGATGCAGCAGTTACGCAGCAACACCGGCGGCTAGCCCGCTGGCGAGGTGGCTTTCAGCGCTGCCAAGCACGCGGCGCCAAGTGCGGCGGGATCGGCGCCGATCTGATCCAGCGTCACCGTGCGCAACACTGCGTGCGGTGCGGCGGCCGCCCATTCCAGCCCGATTTCCAGCGGATGAATCGGGTCGTCTGTGGCGGCGGCGACGCCCATCGGCACCGACAGCTGCTGCAGCTGCACGCGGGTGGGCGCGACATAGGTCGCCGCTTCTTCCATGGCGTCGGGTAGATGCGGCCACTGGCTGCGCCATGACCGGGTCAGCTCGTCGGCCAACCACGGCGGGCTGGACGCCCGCATCTGCATTGTCGTTGCGGCCAGACCGTCGTGGCGGAGCTGCTGCGCAGAGTGCCGTGCCGCGACGGCGGCCGGAGCGTCGCCGGGCGCACCGGTCCAGGCGGGCAGCGCGGCCAACACGGCCACTGCTCGGTCGGGATGCTCGAGCGCCCAAACGGCGGCCACCGCCGCGCCGATCGAAACACCGCCGACGGCGATCGGACCTCGGCTCGCGGCGTCGTCCAAGGCGGTCAGGTAGCTGTCGATCAAGTGATTTGGCTGTGGCGGCGGCGCCAGGACCTGCGCGCCGACATCGCGTAGCGGCCTTGAGAATGCTCGGGTGATGTAGTCGTCGTCGGACCCTGTTCCCGGGAGCATGACGGTCCTCACCCCGTCCAGGTCGATAGCCACACGTAAATATTGCTCCGCGATATTCGCCCGGATCGGTTGCGGGTATTCACGAAAGGTACTGCGGGACCTCTTAGCAGTCGTAGCAGTCGGGAACTAACCGGTCTACGGTGTCCGTTGGCGTGGGAGGATTAGCTTCACCCCTGAAAGACCCGGAAGACCTACAGGACGGTCAGGAGAGGCCATGGCGGCGGAAAGTTATCTGCGCCGGCTGACTCGTCGGTTGACGGAGGACCCCGAGCAGCGCGACGCCGAGAAGTTGTCCGACGAGGCGGTCAACACCGGCGCGCAGCGCGCCGTCGACTGTGAGCGTGGTCAGGAGGTCACGATGGTCGGAACGCTGCGCTGCGTGGAAACCAACGCCAAGGGTTGCGCCGACGGGGTTCGCGCCGAGCTGTTCGACGGCACCGACACCGTGACGCTGGTGTGGTTGGGACAGCGGCGGATTCCCGGCATCGACTCGGGTCGCACGCTGCGGGTGCGGGGGCGGCTCGGCACGCTGGAGAACGGCAGCAAGGCGGTTTACAACCCGCACTACGAAATTCAGCGGTGAAGCGGCCCGTGAACGGTGCGACAGAAGAAGCCAGTGACATGACTGCGGCCGAAGAGACCGAGGCTGCTCCCGTGACTCCGGCCGAGCGGATGATGGCGCAGCTGGGTGGGGTGTCGGGGATGATCTACTCCTCGCTGCCGGTTCTGGTCTTCGTCGGCACCTCGAGGTTGTTGGGTTTGTCGGCGGCAGCGGGCGCCGCCCTCGGTATTGCCACGCTGATCCTGCTGTGGCGGCTGATCCGGCGCGAGTCCACGCAGCCGGCGGTGTCCGGACTCATCGGCGTCGCCGTCTGCGCGCTGATCGCCTACATGCTGGGGCAGTCCAAGGGCTATTTTCTGCTGGGCATCTGGACGTCGCTGTTGTGGGCGGCGGTATTCGGGGTGTCCATCCTGATCCGGCGCCCGGTTGTCGGCTACGTCTGGAGCTGGCTGGGCGGGCACGACCGTGCGTGGCGCGACGTGCGCCGTGCGGTCTACGCCTTCGATATCGCCACGCTTACCTGGGCGCTGGTTTTCGGCGCCCGCTTCGTGGTGCAGCGGCTGCTGTACGAATCCGACCACACCGGGTGGCTCGTGGTGGCCCGGATCTCGATGGGCTGGCCGTTGACCGCTGCGTCGGCACTGGTGACCTTCCTGGCGATCAGGGCGGCGCAGCGCGCTCTGGAGACGACGACCGTCAATGCAGCGGCAGCAACAGCTGACGCAGCTCCTCCTCCACCTCGGTGACGGCCACAAACAGCAACTCGTCGCCACCTTCCAGCGGCTCGTCGTCCTGCGGCACGATCACCCTGGGCCCACGCAGGATCGTCACCAGCGCGGCGTCCCGCGGCAGCTGCAACTTCCGTACCGGCTTGCCACCCCACGGGGTGTCGTCGGGCAGCGTGATCTCGACCAGGTTGGCCTGACCGTTCCGGAACTCCATCAGCCGCACCAGGTCTCCGACCGCGACGGCTTCCTCGATCAAGGAACACAGCATCCGCGGCGTCGACACCGCTACGTCGACCCCCCAGGCATCGGTGAACAGCCACTCGTTGCGGGGATCGTTGACCCGGGCCACCACCCGGGGCACCGCGAACTCGGTCTTGGCCAGCAAGCTGAGCACCACGTTCGCCTTGTCGTCGCCGGTGGCTGCCACCACGACGTCGAACTCCTCCAGACCCATCGACTGCAGCATGCTCATCTCGCAGGCATCGCCGAGGCGCCAGTGCGCGGCCTTGATGGCGTCGACGTCGATGTGCGCGGGGTTGCGCTCGATCAGTGTCACGTCGTGGCCGTTGTCCAGGAGTTCACGGGCGACCGAGCGGCCGACCGCGCCGGCCCCGGCAATAGCTACCTTCATTGGCGCCGCTCCTCCTCATTGCTGCGCTCTGCATCGTCGCCGGCGCGTTTCATTGGCTAGACGTCCTCGGTAGGCGGCAACGCGGCGATGGCCACTGCCTCTGCCACGCTGCCGGATATGGCGGCGAGATATACCTGATCGCCGGCTTGGATGACGGTCTTCGGTTCCGGAAGTATGCCGGTACCGAATCGGATCAGGAACGCCACTCGAGCACCGGTGGCCGTCTCCAGATCCGTGGCCCGCCGACCGACCCAGTCCTCGTGCAGCGCGACCTCGACGACGGCGACGGTCCCGGTCGGGTCTCGCCACTTGGTGGTCTCGGTATCGCGGGTGAGCGCGTTGAGTAGCCGATCGGTGGTCCAGGGGACGGTGGCAATCGTGGGAATGCCGAGCCGCTCGTAGACCTCGGCACGCTTGGCGTCGTAGATCCGCGCGACAACCCGCGGCACCCGGAAGATCTCGCGCGCCAGCCGGGCCGAAATGATGTTGGAGTTGTCGCCGGATGACACCGCGGCGAACGCATCCGCTTCCTCGATACCCGCCTTGAGCAGCACATCTCGGTCGAATCCCAGGCCGAGCACGCGCTCACCGGCGAAGTCGGGGCTCAGCCGGCCAAAGGCGGTGCCGTCACTGTCGATGACCGCGACATCGTGGCCGAGCCGAGACAGCCCGTCGGCCACCGACGATCCCACCCGGCCGCATCCCATCACAACCACTCGCACTGGCGGGTCCTCTCGGCGTGCGTGTTACTTGCCGGGTCCGACCGCCAACCGTGGTGGCCAGCCGGTTTGGGCAAGAACATTGTCGTCTAGGGAACCGTACCGGGAGTCCCGGATGGGCTTACTCTTGGCTCTCGTGTCCAAACTTTCGACCGCGGCACGCCGGCTGATTTTGGGTCGGCCGTTTCGCAGCGATCGGCTGAGTCACACACTGCTGCCTAAGCGGATCGCCTTGCCGGTGTTCGCTTCCGATGCGTTGTCCTCGGTGGCTTACGCCCCCGAGGAGGTCTTTCTGATGCTGTCGGTGGCCGGGCTGGCGGCGTATTCGCTGACACCGTGGATCGGCCTTGCGGTGGCGGCGGTGATGCTGGTCGTGGTGGCCAGCTACCGGCAGAACGTGCACGCCTACCCGTCCGGCGGCGGCGACTACGAAGTGGTCACCACAAACCTGGGTGCCAACGCCGGCCTCACGGTCGCGAGCGCCCTGATGGTGGATTACGTTCTCACGGTGGCTGTTTCGACGGCATCGGCCATGTCGAACATCGGATCTGCCGTCCCGTTCGTTGCCAGCCACAAGGTGCTCTTCTGCGTCAGCGCGATCCTGTTGGTGATGGCGATGAACCTGCGCGGTGTGCGCGAGTCCGGGGTGGCCTTCGCGATCCCGACCTATGCGTTCATCGTCGGCGTCGGCCTCATGCTCGCCTGGGGGTTGTTCCGGATTTACGCCTTGGGCGAGCCGCTGCGGGCCGAATCCGCCGGCTTCGTGATGCACGCCGAGCGCAGCGAGATCGCCGGCTTTGCGATGGTGTTCCTGGTGGCGCGGTCGTTCTCGTCGGGCTGCGCGGCGCTCACCGGTGTGGAGGCGATCAGCAACGGGGTGCCGGCATTTCGAAAGCCCAAGTCGCGCAATGCGGCAACGACACTGCTGATGCTGGGCACGATCTCGGTCAGCCTTTTGATGGGCATCATCTTGCTGGCGGAGAAGACCAGGGTCCAGATTGTCGACGATCCCGACACGCAGCTGAGCGGTATCCCGCGCGATTACCAGCAGAAGACTCTTGTGGCTCAGATCGCCCAGGCGGTGTTCGGCAGCTTCCACATCGGGTTTTTGCTGATCGCAGCGGTCACCGCGCTCATCCTGGTGTTGGCGGCCAACACGGCTTTCAACGGGTTCCCGGTATTGGGCTCGGTGCTCGCGCAGCACAGTTACCTTCCGCGCCAACTACATACCCGTGGTGACCGGCTGGCATTCTCCAACGGCATCGTGTTCCTGGCGGTGGCGGCCCTCGCGGCGATCATCGCGTTCCGCGCGCAGGTCACCGCGCTGATACAGCTGTACATCGTCGGTGTCTTCATATCGTTCACGCTGAGCCAAATCGGCATGGTCCGGCATTGGAACCGGTTGCTGCACAACGAAACTGATCCAGCGGTTCGGCGCACGATGCAGCGTTCCCGGGTGGTCAACACGATCGGGTTCGTGGCCACCGGCGCCGTGCTGTTCGTCGTATCGATCACCAAGTTCCTAGCCGGTGCGTGGATCGCTGTTGTCGCGATGGTTTTACTCTTCGTCCTGATGAAGATGATCCGCAAGCATTACGACACCGTCAGCCGGGAGCTGGAGCAGCAGGCCGCCGAGCACGATGAGATCGTGTTGCCCAGCCGCAACCACGCCGTGGTGCTGGTGTCGAAGTTGCACCTGCCCACACTGCGCGCGCTCGCCTATGCGCGCGCGACGCGGCCCGATGTACTGGAGGCCGTTACGGTGAGCGTCGACGACGCGGAAACCCGTCAGCTGGTCCGCAGCTGGGAGGCGAGCGATATCAGCGTGCCGCTCAAGGTCATCGCTTCGCCGTACCGCGAAATCACCCGCCCGGTGCTGGATTACGTCAAACGAGTGAGCAAGGAATCACCGCGCAGCGTGGTGACGGTCTTCCTTCCGGAGTACGTCGTGGGCCACTGGTGGGAGCATCTGCTGCACAATCAGAGTGCGCTGCGGCTCAAGGGCCGGTTGCTGTTCATGCCGGGGGTGATGGTGACATCGGTGCCCTGGCAGCTTAATTCGTCGGAGCGACTCAAGGCGATGCACCCGCATGCGGCTCCCGGCGATGCCCGTCGGGGGATCTTCGATTGACACGCGAATTCACCGCGGGGTCGTCCCCCGCACTGACGGAACTGACGTTGACCGCCGGCGCCCCGGCCAACGGCGGCAGTTGCGTGGCACGTCACGACGGCCGGGTGGTGTTCGTCCGCTATGCGCTACCCGGCGAGCGGGTGCGGGCGCGGGTCACCGTAGATCGGGGTTCCTACTGGCACGCCGAGGCTGTCGAAGTGATCGAGCCGTCGGACGACCGTCGGGTTTCGTTGTGCCCGATCGCCGGAGTCGACGGGGCAGGTTGTTGCGATCTGGCTTTCGTCGAGCCGGCGGCGGCGCGCGCGCTCAAAGCCGAGGTGGTCTCCAATCAGCTTGCCCGCCTGGGCGATTACCAGTGGCATGGCACAGTCCAACCGCTGTCGCCGGGCGCCCCAACCGGTTGGCGGACCCGCGTCCGGTTCGACGTCGGCGCTGACGGTCGCGCCGGATTTCATCGCTACCGCAGCGATGAGCTGGTCACCGATCTCAACTGCGGCCAGCTGCCGGCCGGAATGACCGAAGGTCTGGCTGTCGCCGAATGGCCGCCCGGCGCGCAACTGCACGTCGTCATTGACGACGACGGTCAGCGGCACGTGGTTCGCACGTCGCGCCAAGGCCGGCGAACCTCGACGGACGTGGTCGAGGGCAACTTCCAGGGCGTGCAGCGGGCAGGTCGGCACAGCTGGCAGGTCCCGGTGACGGCCTTCTGGCAGGCGCATTGCGGCGCAGCACGGACCTACAGCGAACTGGTCAGCGACTGGGCGCAACCGGGCCCGGGTATGACGGCCTGGGATCTCTACGGTGGCGTAGGGGTTTTCGCCGCGGTGCTCGCTGATGCGGTCGGGGAGTCCGGACAGGTGATGAGCGTCGACAGCTCACGGGCGGCGTCGCGGGCGGCGCGCGCCACCTTGGCCGAGTTCGCGCAGGTGAGCGTGATCACCGATTCGGTGCGGCGGGCGCTGACCGCACAACGCCGCGGCGCGGATGTGGCCGTGCTGGATCCGCCGCGGGCCGGGGCCGGACGTGAGGTGATCGACTTGCTGGCCGCGGCCGATGTCCCGCGGGTGGTGCACATTGGTTGCGAGGCAGCGTCGTTCGCCCGCGACATCGGTCTCTATCAGCGCCACGGCTACGTGGTTGACAAGATTTCGGTGTTCGACTCGTTCCCGCTGACCCATCACATCGAGTGCGTCGCGCTGTTGACGCGCTGACGATCAGGCGAGGACGAAGTACCGCAGCCACAAGTAGACCGCGCAAATCGCGGTGGAGATCGCGGTGACCACGATGCCCTTGCGGGTGAATTCCCCGAAAGAGATGGGGTGGCCGGATCGCATGGCGATGCCGAGCATGACGATGTTGGCGCTGGATCCGACGGCGGTCAGGTTGCCGCCCAAGTCGCCGCCCAGCGCCAGCGACCACCACAGCACGTGGTGATGGTGCGGTCCGGTGATTGTCGAGGCCAGGTGGCTCACGATCGGCGTCATCGTGGCCACATACGGGACGTTGTCGATGAAGCCGGACACCAGTGTCGAAATAACCAGGATCAGCATGGTCGTCACCAAGACGTTGCCGCCAGTGAAGTCGGCCGCCAGCCCGCCCAACATCTTGATGACCCCGGTTTTGAACAAGCCGCCGACCATGATGAACAGGCCCACCATGAACAGCAAGGTGTCCCATTCAACGTTGGACAAGTACTCGGACTGTTCCAGCCGTGAGGTCAGGATGAGAACGCCGGCGCCCAGCAACGCGACCAGGGACGGGGCCAGGTGGACAGCCGGGGAGACGATGAACCCGGTCAATACCAGCACCATGACGACGCCACATCTGATGAGCAGCCGACGGTCTCGAATGGCGTCACTCTCTCGCAGCGACGTGACGGCCGCGACTCTCTCGGCGCTGACGGCTGAAAGGCCGCGGAACAACAACGGCGTTACGGCGAGCAGGACCAGCATCACGATGGCGACGACCGGGGCCATGTTCGCCAGAAAGGCGTTGAAGGACAGGGACTTACGGGCGCCGATGATGATGTTCGGCGGGTCGCCGACCAGTGTCGCCGCGCCTCCGACGTTGGAGGCGAACACCTCGGCCAGCAACAGCGGTACCGGGTTGACATCCAGCGCATCGCAGACCAGCAAGGTGACCGGGGCGATCAGCAGTACCGAGACGACGTTGGGCAGGATGGCCGAGGCGAACGCCATCACCACCATCAGCAACATCATGATGCGCAATGGCGAGCCGTTGGCGCGCTTGACGGCCCAGATCGCGACGTATTCGAAGACACCGGTCTGGCGCAGGATGCTGACGATCATCATCATCCCGAGCATCAAAAAGATGACGTCCCAGTCGATTCCGTTGTCCTCGGAGTAGAAGACGTCGGGGGAGTCCATCACCGGCAGGCAGACCATCAGCCCGGCACCCACGAGTGCCACCGTGGTCTTGTTGAACCGCTCGCTGATGATGAAGGCGTAGGCGACCACGAACACGGTGATCGCGTAGTACATCGTTGGCGTCATCCCCAAACGCCCGATCAGTGCTTCAGTGCTACGGGCGGCAGGCGGACTGCATACAGCGCGGGGGAGTCGACGTTCACGACCGCGAACTCCTCGACGATGTCCTCGGCACGCAGGCAGCCTACAACAAGAAGCTTGTGAGGTTTCCGTGGGCCAGATGACATCCGCTTCGCCCGGAAACACTTCGCGCAGTTGCTTTTTGAGCCATTTGGTTGACGACTGGCTGAGGTTTAGGTGAAGGCGAAGTGAACGCCTATCCGGTTACTTTTTCATTAAGCGCCGCGGCCAGTAGGCGTGACGCGGTGATCACCCCGTGCAATTTGTTGTCTTTGACCACGGCGACCAGCGGGCTTCGCAGGCGCGCCATGACCTCTGCCACCTCGATGATGGTGTCGTCGGCGTCGGCCACCGGAATGTGCTGGCGTTGCTTTGGCAGCACGTCGCGGATGGTCTTGCCGCTCAGCTTCTCTGCGGCGTGGTCGGCCATCGATTCGGTCAAAACGCTGGCCAGCCCCGGATCGTCCTGCACGTAGCCGGGCACGATGAATCGGACGACCTGGGAGGCCGGTAACACGGCGTAGGGCGTTTCCGACGTATCGGTCACAACCACGAGCCCGTTGAGGCGGTGCTCTGCGAGGAGGCGGACCGCATCCAACGCATCTGAGTCGATGTTCACGACTGGGAACTTCTCGTCAAGGTCCTCTGCTCGCACAGAGACACAATACGTCCGACCGGAGGTCCGGTGATCATGTTCGGCTCGGGCGTTTTTTAAGCCTTCGGCTGAGGCGCCAGGTCGACGGCATACCCCGAGCGACACAACCGGCGGCGATGGAACACAGGGTGAACTTCCGGGCGGGGCGGCTAAGTCAGGACGAAGTAGCGCAGCCACAGATAGGCGACGGAAATCACAAACGAGATCGCGGTGATTACCGCCCCTCGTCGGGTGAAGCCCCAAAAAGACATCGGGTTGCCGGACGCGTTCCGCGATCCCGACCACGACGATATTCGCACTGGCCCCGACCGCGGTCAGGTTGCCGCCGAGGACGGTGCCCAGTAGCAGGGACCACCACAGCACACCCGAGTTGGCGTGGCCGTGAATGGAGTCGGCGAACTCGGCGACGATCGGTGTCATGGTGGCGGCGTACGGAACATTGTTGACAAAGCCGCTGAACAGGAAGGACACCCCGAGGATCAGCATCGTCGTCAGCCATTCATTGCCGTGGGTTGCATGGCTGGCCGCGTGGGCCAGGTTGTTGATCACGCCGGTCCGCACCAGGGCTCCGACCATGATGAACAGACCCGCGAAGAACAGCAGCGTCTCCCACTCGACGCTGGACAGGTAGAAGTCACGGGTCCAGGCCGGAGATGATGATCAGGATGCCGGCGCCGGTCATCGCCACCAGGGACGGCTCCATGTGGATCTCTTTGTGCGCGACGAAGCCGGCGAACACCGCGAGCAGGACGATCCCGCACTGGATCAGCAGCGTGCGATTACGGATCGCTTCGCTTTCGTCCAGCGCCATGACATCGGCGACGCGCTCCGGTTCGACGGTGAAAGCGCCGGGAAACAGGCGGGGCAGCAGCGACCAGTAGGACGGCGAGCACGATGAGCACCGCCGGCCCCATGTTGACCAGGAACGAAATGAAACTCAGGCGGGCTCCGGTACCGATGATGATCGTGGTCGGGTCACCGACCAGGGTCGCGGCGCCACCGATATTGGCGGCGAACGCCTCGACGATGAGAAATGGCGCTGGGCTGACTGCCAGCCGGTCGCACACCAGCAGGGTGACCGGTGCGATCAGCAAGACCGTGGTGACGTTGTCCAGAAAGGCCGATCCAACCGCGGTGACCAGCACCAGCATGATCATGATCCGCAGCGGGGAGCCCTTGGCGCGTTTGGCCGACCAGATCGCTATGTACTCGAAGACCCCGGTCTGACGCACCACGCCGACGATGATCATCATCCCGAGGAGCAGAAAGATGACGTCCCAGTCGATCCCGGTGTCGCGTGAGTAGAAGACTTCATCGGAGTTGATCACCGGCAGGAAGAACACGGCCACCGCGCCGGCCAGCGCCACCATGGTCTTGTTGAAACGCTCGGTGGTGATCAACGCGTAGGCGATCACGAAAACCGTCGGACGCGTAGATGGCGTGAAAAGTATTCATAGTCATCGGCTGTCCTGCCGTCGGGCACGCGCTTGACTGGGCATGTGCGGCAAAGCGGCGCTCAAGATTTCAGCGCCGCGGCCAGCAGGTGTGATGCGGTGATCACACCATGCAACTTCCCGTCCTTGGTGACCGCGATCAGCGGACTTCGGCCCCGCGCCATCTCCGCTGCCACCTTGATGAGGCTGGCACGCGCATCGACCGACGGCATGTCGCGCAGATAGTCGGGCAGCACGTCGCCGACCGTCTTGCCCGCCAAATTCCGCACGGCCTGGTCGGGCGTCGTATCGCCAAGGACGCCGGCCAGTGTTAGATCGTCCTGCACATAGCGCGGCAGGATGAATCGCAGCATCGCGAATGCCGGGAGCACCGCGTACGGCTTCCCGGAAGTGTCGGTGACCAGGAGTCCGGGCAGATTGTGCTCGGCGATCTTGCGAGCAGCGTCGACTGCGTCGGAATCGATGGGCACGATGGGGAACTTCTCTTCGAGGTCCTCTGCCCGCACACGGACACCATACTTCGCCGCGTGCTTCGGTGATCAGGACGTGGCCGTTTTCCGGACTCAGGCCGCGGGCTAGCTGAAGGCGAAGTAGCGCACCCACAGATAACCGACGGAAAGTGCAAACGAGACCGCGGTCACCACCGCCCCCCTTTTGGTGAAGTCCCAGAAGGAGACGGGATGGCCGGCGCGTTGCGCGATCCCGACCGCGACGATATTCGCGCTGGCTCCGACGGCGGTGAGGTTGCCACCGAGGACGGTGCCCAACAGCAGGGCCCACCACAGCACACCGGAGCTGGTGTGTGTGGGGATGGATGCGGCCATGTGTCCGACGACCGGTGTCATCGTGGCGGCATACGGAACATTGTTGATAAAGCTGCCCAACGTGAAGGACACACGTGAGGATCAACATCGTCGCCGTCCAGGCATCGCCGTGGGTTAGGTGACTGGCCAGATCGGCCAATTGCTTGACGACGCCGGTCCGCACCAGGGCCCCGACCATGATGAACAGGCCCGCGAAGAACAGCAGCGACTCCCACTCGACGCTGGACAGAAAGAAGTCCCGGCTCACGCCGGACATCGCGACAAGGATGCCGGCGCCGGCCATCGCCACCAGCGTGGATCTCTTTGCGCGACGAATCCGGCGAACACTGCACCAGGACGATTCCGCATTGGATCAGCAGCCGGGGATTGCGGATCGCTTCCCTCTCGTTCAGCGACATGACATCGGCGACCCGCGCGGGATCGGCGGTGAAGAAGCCTGGAAACAGCCGGGGCAGCAGGTCAGCAGGACGGCGAGGACGATGAGCACCGCCGGCGCCATGTTGGCCGTGAACGTAATGAAGCTCAGGTGGGCTCCGGTGCCATGATGATGCTGGTCGGGTCGCCGACCAGGGTGCCGCGCCGGCGATGTTGGCGGCGAGGGCCTCGACGATGAGAAACGGCGCTGGGCTGATTCAGCCGGTCGCACACCAGCAGGGTGACCGGTGCGATCAACAGCACCGTGGTCACGTTGTCCAGAACCGCCGTTCCGAGCGCGGTGACAAGTATCAGCAGGATCATGATCCGCAGCGGGGAACCCTTGGCGCGTTTGGCCGACCAGATCGCCATGTATTCGAACAAGCCGGTCTGGCGGACCACGCTGACGATGATCATCATCCCGAGGAGCAGAACAGGACGTCCCAGTTGACCCCGTGTCCGCGAGTAGAAGACTTCATCGGAATCGATCACGGCAGGAAGAACATGGCCAGCGCGCCGCCCAGCGCCACAAATGTCTGGTTGAAACGCTCCGTGGCGATCAACACGTACGCGACCACGAACACCGTCGTCGCGTAGACGGCATGAAAGATGCTCATCGGCCGCCCTGCCGTCGGGTACGCGCGTGGCTCATAGGCGTGATGCCGCGATCACGCTGCCCTACCCGACGTCCGTCTGCCGAGCGCGGTCGCCCAACCGTGCAAGTCATCGTGCACTCCTGAATAGCCCTGAATAGCAGGAAAACCGGAAAAGCACGAAAAAGACGCCGACCAGACTTCCCGGCTCACCGGGGCATAATTTAGCAGGCCTAGCTGGGTTGCGCGGTGCGTCTCATTCAACGTTCAGCTTCGGCTGCTGCCGAAGCATCGCCGCTGGTCGGCGCGGTGAGTTGGCGGTCGTGCGTACACTTGCTGGATGCTGGAACAGATCCGTGGGCCCGCCGATCTGCAGTACCTTTCTCAGGCGGACTTGCAGGATCTGGCTGAAGAGATTCGTCAGTTTCTCATTCACAAGGTCGCCGCCACCGGAGGGCATCTGGGGCCCAACCTCGGCGTCGTCGAACTGACGTTGGCATTGCATCGGGTATTCGATTCGCCGCACGATCCGATCATCTTCGACACCGGCCACCAGGCCTATGTGCACAAGATGCTGACCGGCCGCGCCGCGGACTTCGAGACGCTGCGCAAAAAGGGCGGCTTGTCGGGGTATCCGTCTCGGGCCGAGAGCGAACACGACTGGGTCGAGTCGAGCCATGCCAGCGCGGCGTTGTCCTACGCCGACGGGCTGGCCAAGGCGTTCGAGCTGACCGGGCATCGCAACCGGCACGTGGTGGCGGTCGTGGGCGACGGCGCGCTCACCGGCGGAATGTGTTGGGAGGCATTGAATAACATCGCCGCCGCGCACCGGCCGGTGATCATCGTCGTCAACGACAACGGCCGCAGCTACGCCCCGACGTTCGGCGGTTTGGCCGACCATCTGGCCGCCTTGCGGCTGCAGCCCAGCTACGAGCACCTCTTGGACCGCGGCCGTTCCGCGGTACGCGGGATGCCGGTGTTCGGAGAATTGGCCTACCACGTCATGCACAGCGTCAAAGCCGGTGTGAAGGACGCGCTTTCGCCGCAGTTGCTGTTCACCGACCTGGGCTTGAAGTACGTCGGGCCGGTCGACGGCCACGACGAGCACGCCGTGGAGACCGCGTTGCGCAGCGCCCGCGGCTTCCGCGGCCCGGTGCTGGTGCACGTCGTCACTCACAAGGGCATGGGCTATGGTCCCGCCGAGGCCGACGAGGCCGAGCAGATGCATTCCTGTGGGGTGATCGACCCAGCGACCGGGATTGCCACCAAGGTGCCGGGACCGAGCTGGACGGCGACGTTCTCGGACTCGCTGATCGAATATGCGACCAAACGCCGCGACATCGTCGCGATCACCGCTGCCATGCCCGGGCCGACCGGGCTGACGGCGTTCGGGCAGCGGTTCCCGGATCGGTTATTCGACGTCGGCATCGCCGAGCAGCACGCGATCACGTCGGCGGCCGGATTGGCCATGGGTGGACTGCACCCGGTGGTGGCGATCTACTCGACATTCCTCAATCGCGCGTTCGACCAGATCATGATGGACGTTGCATTGCATCAACTGCCGGTCACGATGGTGCTCGACCGGGCCGGCGTCACCGGCCCCGACGGTGCCAGCCACAACGGCATGTGGGATCTGTCGATACTCGGCATCGTCCCCGGCATGCGGGTAGCCGCGCCCCGGGATGGCACCCGGCTACGCGAAGAGCTCGGTGAGGCGCTCGACATCGACGACGGTCCCACGACGATCAGGTTCCCGAAAGGCGATGTCGGCGAAGACATTCCGGCACTTCAGCGTCGCAGCGGAGTGGACGTGCTCGCGGCGCCGGCCGACGGGCTGACCGCCGATGTGCTGCTGGTGGCGGTCGGGGCGTTCGCGTCGATGGGTCTGGCGGTGGCCGAGCGGCTGCGCAACCAGGGCATCGGTGTGACGGTGATCGACCCGCGATGGGTGCTACCGGTTTCGGATGTGGTCGCCGAATTGGCGGTTGCGCACAAGCTGGTCGTCACCGTCGAAGACAACGGCGTCAGCGGCGGAGTCGGCTCGGCGGTGTCAGCGGCGTTGCGGCGCAGCGAGATCGACGTGCCGTGCCGCGATGTCGGACTGCCGCAACAATTCTTCGATCACGCGTCGCGCGGCGAGGTGCTCGCCGATGCCGGTTTGACCGAGCAGGACGTGGCCCGGCAGATCACCGGCTGGGTGGCTGCATTGGGTAACGGGGTCGAGTCCGCGGCGGAGATCAGCGAACACCTGGACTAGGCAACGGATCCAGTGCCGCGGCTAGTACCGGGTCCACCAGCTCACGCTGCCAACCGCGGGCCTGGCCGGCGGCCAAGAATTCGTCAATCGCCGTCGCCGGATCGTCGGCGCCCTCCCAATCCCAGCACAGCCGTCGCACCAGGTCGGGGGAGACCAGGTTCTCGGTCGGCACCGAGACCCGTTGGGAGAGTTCGCGCAGCGCGGTGCGGGCCGCATCCAGTCGCGCTGCGGCCTCCGGTCTGCGCTTGAGCCAACGTGCCGGCGCCGGTGGCCCATTAGGCGGCTCGACCTCTTCCGTCGGGGCCGGGGTTTTCCCGCGCTGATTGCAGGGCGGTCAACCATAACGCGGCGTTACGGCGTTGCCTGCGACCGCCGAATATCGGCAAGGCAATCAGGTCGTCGAGGGTCTTCGGGTCGGCGGTGGCGGCTTCGATGATCGCCGAGTCGGGCAAGATGCGCCCCGGCGCGATATCGCGGCGTTGGGCGATTTCGTCTCGCGCCGTCCACAGTTCACGAACCGCGGCCAGGCCGCGCTGGTTGCGCACCCGGTGGATGCCGGATGTGCGTCGCCAGCGATCCCGTCGAGTGGGTGGTGGGTCCTGTCCCACGGACCGCAGATAATCGAATTCCTCTGCGGCCCAATCGGTTTTGCCCTGCTCTGCCAGTAGGCCCGCGATCGCGTCGCGCAGTTCGATGAGCACCTCCACATCGAGGGCCGCGTAGTTGAGCCACGCCGACGGCAGCGGACGTTTGGACCAGTCCGCCGCGCCGTGGCCTTTGGCCAAACCCAGCCCGAGCAGCCGTTGCGCCATGGCCGCCAGGTTGACCCGGTCGAAGCCGAGCAACCGCCCGGCCAGCTCGGTGTCGTACAGCGCCGGTGGCCGCATGCCGACCTCGGCCAGGCACGGCAGGTCCTGATCGGCCGCGTGCAGAATCCACTCGTCATCAGCGAGCACCTCGGCGACCGGTCGCAGCACGGTCAGCGGATCGCCGCCGTGGCTGACCGGATCGATGAGCACGGTGCCCGCGCCGGCCCGGCGGATCTGAATCAGGTAGGCGCGGTTGGAGTAACGGAACCCCGAGGCCCGCTCGGCGTCGACCGCGAACGCGCCATGCCCGCCGGCCAGCAGCTCTGCGGCGGCGGCGATCTCGCTGGCAGACGTCGAGAGGTCGGGCACACCGTCGGCAGGCGCCAGCAGCGGCGTTACGTCCGGCTCCGCGCTTTCCGGCTCTTCGGTTGTAGGCCTCGGACATCTCAGACGCGGGACCGTGTGCCCAAATCCGTCACCCCGACCGGCGGCAGCCCCGCCGCATGCTCGAGGACCTCGCAGAACGCCTCGACGTGCGTGCCGATGTCCGGGGTGATCGCGGTCCACGACGCGCGCAGCTCCAGCTGGTGGGCGCGCGGCGGTCCGGAGATGTCTCCGTAGCGCACCGAGGTGGTGGCGGTGACCGTGCCGCCCAGCGCGGTGACATGCTCGGCGCGGGTGTCCAGCGCTTCGACCAGCCAGCTCCACGCCACCTCCGGCAACAGCGGGTCGACGGCCTCGCTGGAGTCCAGGTCGGCCTGGATGTAGGCGACCAGCCGCATGGTGCCGTCCCATGCGTCGGCCCCATCCGGGTCGTAGAGCAGGATCAGCCGGCCGAACGCGTCACCGTCGGACTGCTCGGGCACGAGGTCGAGCTCGGGACGTTTGACTTCGGCGCCGAGCGCGTAGCTGTAAGGCGCCAGACGCTGGGGCGGCCGAATAGGGCCCAGCTCGATTTCCGCCCGCACGGTCGCACCGCTCATCGCCGCGACCGCGTCGCGAAACGGGACCGGTTCGGCTGTTGTCAAGCGCCGCTCCTTCTCACCGCTCCGCCCTGCATCGTCGCCGGGGCGCACAAACTCTGACGCTAGACCTATCTGTCGACATGCGGAAAAAGGCGCGCCGTTTCGCGCGGGGAAGGGTACCGGCGGTAACGGTTATCACGGGGTTCCGGCCGAATCTGGGTCGGCGGAGAAACGCGCCGACCGCTTCTCGCGGTGAGCGGCCAGACCCTCCCGGACGTCAGGCCCGCCGAACCCCAGAAACTCCAGGCCGAGGGAGGTTTCGAAGGCCGGTGCGAACATCCGGTACCAGTGGTTGAGGCTGTGTTTGGTGAAGCGAATCGCCGCCTGCGCCCCTTGCGCGAGATCCGTCGCAATGCGGGTCGCGGTGCCGAGCACCTCGTCGTCGTCCACACAAATCGAGACCAGCCCGATCCGTTCCGCTTCCTCGCCGGACAGTGGCTCGCAGGTGAGCAGGTAGTACTTGGCCTTGGCCATGCCGACCAGCAGCGGCCAGCAGATGGCGGCGTGATCGCCCGCGGCCACACCCAGCTTGGTGTGGCCGTCGATGATCTTGGCGGTTCGCCCGGCCACCGAGACGTCGGCGAGCAGCGCCACCACCAGGCCGGCGCCGACTGCCGCGCCGTGAATCGCCGAGATCACCGGCTTGTCGAAATTGACCATGTTGAGCACCAGATCGCGGGCCTCGCGCATGATGCGCAGCCGGTCGTTGAACTCGCCCATCGTCTCGTCGATCAGATCGAAGCTGCCCCCGGAGGAGAACGCTTTGCCTTCGCCGCGGACCAGGACGGCGCGCACATCGGGGTCGCGACCGATCGCCGGCCAGATGTCGGCGAGATCGCGGTGCATCTGCGGTCCGACCGAATTGAGCCCGGGAGCGTCGAGAATCAGGTGCAGCACACCGTTCTCACTCGATTCGATTCGCAGACTTGGGAATTCGTCGTAGCTGACTGACGGATGGCGCACTGGCATATCTGGATGTTACGCACGCCCGAACCGGCGGCTTACCGCACCCGCCGGCCATGGCAGCATTGATGTTGATGAGTACGCGTCGCACGCTTCCCGGATCGCCGTACCTGGCCGCGGCCACCGGCCGCAAACCCCATCGGGTGCCGGTGTGGTTCATGCGGCAGGCGGGGCGATCGCTGCCGGAATATCGCGCGCTGCGGACACAGCACAGCATGCTGGCGGCCTGCTTCAACGCCGACCTGATCGCCGAGATCACCCTGCAGCCGATCCGCCGTCATGATGTCGACGCCGCGATCCTGTTCTCCGATATCGTGGTCCCGCTTCGCGGCGCCGGTGTCGACTTGGACATCGTCCCCGACGTCGGACCCGTCATCGCAACGCCGGTGCGCACGGCCGCCGATGTCGATGGATTGAAACCGCTTGACCCGCAACGTGTTCAACCGGTGTCGGACGCGGTCTCGCTGCTCGTGCAAGCGCTGGGCGATGTTCCGCTGATCGGGTTTGCCGGAGCGCCGTTCACCCTGGCGTCCTACCTGGTCGAGGGCGGCCCGAGCCGCCACCACGCGCGCACCAAAGCGATGATGCTGGCCGAACCGACCTGCTGGCATGCGCTGATGGAAAAGCTGACTGACCTCACCATCGAGTTTTTGCGGGTCCAACTCGACGCCGGGGTGGATGCGATTCAGGTGTTCGACTCGTGGGCGGGCGCGCTGTCGCTGGCCGACTACCGCCGCTATGTGCTGCCGCACAGCGGCGGGTATTCGGCACACTGGCCGACCGCGGCGTCGCGATGACGCACTTCGGGGTCGGCACCGCCGAACTGCTGGGCGCCATGTCGGAGGCGGGTGCGACCGTCGTCGGCGTCGATTGGCGAACCTCGCTGGCCGACGCCACCGCCCGGGTCGAGACCGGGGCGGCACTGCAGGGCAACCTCGATCCGGCGGTGTTGCTGGCCGGCTGGCCGGCGGTGGAGCACGCCGCGCGCGCGGTGGTCGACGACGGGCGACGCGCCGTGGATGCCGGCGCGGCCGGGCACATTTTCAACCTTGGGCACGGGGTGCTGCCGGAAACCGATCCCGGGGTGCTCACCGACCTGGTGTCACTGGTCCACTCGCTATGACGTCCGGCGACTCAGTCGTATTGTGTTGTCGGCGGCGGAATCTCGGGTCTGACAGCGGCATACCGGTTACGGGTGGCCCTCGGCGACGAGGCGAGCATCACGCTGTTCGACCCGGCCGACCGGCTGGGCGGAGTGCTGCGTACCGAGCAAGTCGGCGGGATTCCCGTGGACGTCGGCGCCGAGGCGTTCGTGGTACGCCGCCCCGAGATGCCGGCGCTGCTAGACGAACTGGGCCTGGCGAACCGTCAGGTCGGGACCACCGGAGCGCGCCCGCTGATCTACAGCCAGGATCGGCTGCATCCGCTGCCGGCGGCCACGCTCAACGGCATTCCGTCGTCCGCGGAGTCGATGGCGGGTCTGGTGAACGACGCCACCCTCGCGTATATCGCTTCCGAGCCCAGTCGACCCTTTAGCTGGCAGCCCGGCGACGATCCCGCCGTGGCCGACCTGGTGGCAGACCGGTTCGGCGAGCAAGTGGTGGCCCGGTCGGTGGATCCGATGCTCGGCGGGGTCTACGCCGGATCGGCCGCGACCATCGGACTACGCTCGGCCGCTCCGACCCTGGCGGCGGTTCTGGACGACGGCGCCGCCCACCTGACCGACGCGGTCCGCCAGGCACTGCTGAGCGTCACCGCCGGCCCGGTATTCGGTGCGGTGGGCGGCGGTTACGCGGTGCTGGTCGACGAGCTGGTCCGGCGTAGCCAGCTCAATTGGGTACAGGCGGCGGTGGACGCTATCGAGGCGGCTGGAGCTCCTGCGGGCGGGTCTCCTGCGGGCGGGTGGACACTGCGCGACGACGCCGGCGCCCAGTGGCGCGCCGACGGGGTAATCCTTGCGGTCCCGGCGCCACGCCTGGTCGGGCTCGTCGACGCCGTCGCGCCGCGCACCGCCGCCGCGGCGAGCCGTATCGCCAGCGCATCCTCGGCGGTGGTGGCGATGGCCGTGCCCCGCGGTGTCCGGTTCCCGCAGAGTTCGGGCGTGCTGGTGGCTAGCGGAGAACGGTTGCACGCCAAGGCCGTTACGTTGTCGTCGCGAAAGTGGGGACGACGTACCGACGTGGAGCTACTGCGACTGTCGTTCGGGCGCTTCGGCGACGAGCTGGCCCGCCACGCATCCGACGACGAGCTGCTGGCGTGGGCGATACAAGACCTGGACACGGTGTTCGGGCTGACCGTCGACCCGGTGGACGTCCGCGTGCAGCGCTGGCCGGACGCGATGCCGCAGTACGGGCCCGGCCATCGCGACCTGGTCGCCGAGCTGCGCGCCGGCCTGCCGCCGACTCTGGCGGTGGCAGGTAGCTATCTCGACGGGATCGGGGTGCCGGCGTGCATCGCCGCGGCCGGCCGAGCTGCCACCGGCGCGATCCGGGCGGTCCAAACCACCGTGGCACGATAGTTCTCATGGCCCGCTTGGACTACGACGCGCTCAACGCCACCGTTCGCTACCTGATGTTCTCGGTGTTCTCGGTACGCGCCGGGGCCCTTGGCGCCGAGGGAGAGGCCCGGGCGGCCGTCATCGACGAGACCGCGACCTTCCTCAAGCAGCGCGAAGAGCGTGGCGTTGTGGTGCGCGGTCTCTACGACGTCGCCGGCTTGCGGGCAGACGCCGATTTCATGATCTGGACGCACGCCGAAACCGTGGAAGCGCTGCAGGCGACCTACCAGGATTTCCGGCGCACCACCACGCTGGGCCGGGCGTGCACGCCGGTGTGGAGCAGTGTGGCGCTGCACCGGCCGGCGGAGTTCAACAAGAGCCACATCCCGGCGTTTCTGGCCGGCGAGGAGCCGGGCGCCTACATCTGCGTCTACCCGTTCGTGCGGTCCTACGAGTGGTATCTGCTGCCCGACGAGGAGCGTCGGCGCATGCTCGCAGAGCACGGCATGGCCGCACGCGAATACAAGGATGTCCGGGCCAACACCGTGCCGGCGTTCGCGCTCGGCGACTACGAGTGGATCCTGGCGTTCGAGGCTCCTGAACTGCACCGCATCGTCGACCTGATGCGCGAGCTGCGGGCCACCGACGCGCGGCGGCATACCCGTGAGGAGACGCCGTTTTTCACGGGGCCGCGGGTGCCGGTCGAGCAGCTCGTGGCCGTCGCTGCCCTGACGCTTCAGATCGTTGCATCGGCGATAGTTCACGTTATATCGTTAACGTCATGAATCAACCAGCACCGACCGATCCCAGCCGCTTTGAAGAGATGTACCGCGATCAGCGGGTCTCGCACGGCTTGCCGGCGGCCACACCGTGGGACATCGGCGGCCCGCAGCCGGTCGTACGGCAACTGGTCGCGCTGGGGGCGATCAAGGGCGAGGTTCTCGACCCGGGCACCGGTCCGGGCCACCACGCCATCTACTACGCGTCACAGGGCTACTCGGCTACCGGCATCGACGCGTCACCGACCGGGCTGGAGCGGGCCAAAGAGAACGCGCGTAAAGCCGGGGTGTCGGTGAACTTCCAGTTGGCCGACGCGACGAAGCTGGAAGGTCTGGACAACCGCTTCGACACCGTCGTCGACAGTGCCTTCTACCATGTCTTTTCGACCGAGCCGGAGCTGCAGCGGTCGTATGCGCGGGCTTTGCACCGGGCGACCAAGCCCGGAGCGCGGCTCTACATGTTCGAATTCGGCGTCGGCAATATCAACGGCTTCCAGATGCCACGGTCGTTGTCCGAGGATGACTTTCGTCAGGTGTTCCCCGACGCAGGTTGGGAGATAACGTATTTGGGGCCGACCACGTATCTGATCAACATGAGCGTGGAATCCCTTGAGCTGATGCTCGCGCGCAACCCCGAGATGGCCGATCAAATGAAGCCGCTGGTCGAACGATTCCGGATCATCGAACCGTGGCTCACCAACGGTCGGGCCCACGCCCCGTTCTGGGCAATGCACGCCACTCGACTGGACTAGCGCGGCGCGGCATTCCCAGACGCCACCCGCCTGGACTGATCACCCGCGAGACGTAAACGGTTGCGCCGGTGACCGGCACGCCGTCGCAACTGTTTAAGTGTCGGCGTTCAGCTGCCGGTCGGCACCAAGCGCAGGCAGATCGAGTTGATGCAGTAGCGCTGATCCGTGGGGGTGGGGTAGCCCTCGCCCTCGAAGACGTGGCCAAGATGGCTGTGGCAGTTGGCGCACAACACCTCGGTGCGGACGGCGCCCATCGAGTGATCGGGGCGAAGGATCACCGCGTCGGAGTTGGCCGGATCGAAGAATGATGGCCACCCGCAATGGGATTCGAATTTCTCGGAGCTGCGGAACAGTTCGGCGCCGCACGCCCGGCACTCGTAGACGCCGGTGGTCTTGGTGTCGGTGTACTCACCGGTGAACGGGCGCTCGGTGCCAGCCCGTCGCAGCACGTCGAACTCCTGCGGGTTAAGTTTCTTGCGCCACTCGTCGTCGGATAGCTGCACCTTCGGACGCGAGGTATCAGAGGAGGTCATGCATCCACGCTAGCGCGCTCACGCTTGGGCGTCAGCCATGCCGGGTCGATCCCGTCGTCCAACCGGTTTTCGGCTTTGGCGTCCAAATAGCGGAAGTAGAGCACGGTGAACACCACGATCAGCAGTAGCGACCAGCCGTAGGTGATCTTTAGGTAGTCCAGTGGCCGGCCGATGTACATCCACTTGAAAAGCAGCCACTTGTCCAGCGTCAAGAAACCGTAAACGCCCAGCCATGCCGGCCAATTGCGAATGACCGAGTTGGGCAACACGACCGTCATCAGGAAGGGAAACAACATCATCGAGTAGTAGCCCTGCGCCAGCGACAGCACCAGCCACGACCACAGCAACAGCACGCCCGAGGACGTGGTGATCCAGAACAGCGGGTCGCGGGTCCGGTAATAGCGGTACAGCAGCCACAAGCTGCCAATAGCAAGCAGCGTGAACAGGATTCGCAGAAATAGGATCAGCCAGGTCGGCAGCCCGAAGTAGACGCCGTTGCCTTCGATCGAGCTGTTGAAGTAGTCACGAACGCCCAGGATGTAGGGCAGCGTGCGGGTGACGAAGTCCATCGGGCGGACCACCAGCGGCAGCGCGGCCGCGTTGATCACCAGCGGAACCGCGAAGGCCGGTACCAGCGCGCGCCACTGACGGTTCAGCAGTGGCAACAGCAGCAGCGGGCCGAGCAACGGTTTGAGCGTCAACGTCAGCCCGATCGCGATACCGGCCCACCATTGATGGCTTGTCTTGTTGTCCAGCAGCCACCGCATAAACAACACTTCCGCCAACAGGACACAGCCGTTGATATTGGTGAAAACCAATGTGCTAGTGACGGATTCGGTGCAGAACATCGCCAGCAGCAACGCGGGGGCGGCCACCGAAGTCAGGCTGAAGTTGAACATCCGCAGTAGGACGTACGCCGCCAGGACGATGGCGGCGCTGTTGATCGCGATGAACAAGTAGCGCGACTCCGTGAACGGCAGATAGCCAAACGGCGCCATGATCAGCGTGCCACCCGGCGGATACAGGTAGTGCGGGTCGACGTAGTCGAAGTGCTCGTTATAGATGTCCCAGCCCTGCCGGAAGTTCAGTACCGCGCGGTAGACCGGCTTGAAATCGTCGGTGATGTTGCCGTTGGTGCTGAGCACCAGGGTGCGGTGGATTACTGACAGGATGGCCGCCGGCCACAGCACTGAACGCAGCACGGTCGCGGTGCTCGGTGCTGCGGTGCGGGGACCGAATGTGGCCTGCGCCCACTCGCGCACACCGCCACGAAGGGAATCAACTGCCGTCACGAGCGCACCGTACACGGGCGATCGGCCGAGGGATCAGGCGGGACAGTAGGTGTCGGTGTCCGGCAACTGGCCGCTGTCGAGGTAGCCGACCAGCGGCGGGACCGCGCATGAGGAATAGATGCTGGCGCCGTGGCCGATCCCTTGCCACATCACCCGCTTGCTGGCCGCGGTGGCGTTGATGATGGTGGCGGCGGTGGCCGAAACGCCTTCCGACCCGACAATCGGGTCGCTCTGCACGCCCATGAGAAGCACGTTGACCTTCAGAACCTTCGGCGGCTGCGGCGGCGTCACACTCGGCCACGAGACGCACTTGGCCAGATTGAGCGCACCGACAGAGCCGAACTGGGGGTAGAGCTTGCCCCAGGCAACCACCAGTTCCCGGATCCGGTCGGGGGTGGGGCGGTTGATCGCGTCGCTGCACGAATTGACGAACTGCCCGTCGGTGCCGGTGAGGCCCTCTGCCCGGTTGATCAGGCTGGTCAGCAAGTTGGTGTCACCGGAGCGGGCGTTTGCGAGTGCGGTGGCCAAGTCGTTGGTGGTGCTGACGCGGTCACCGGTGGGGTAGCCCAGCGCGGTGTTGATGGCGCCGGCAAGGGTCGCTACTGACGCGCCCGCGGGGCCGTGGCCGGCGTGGGCATCGGCCAGCAGCGAGCTGACGGCGGCTTTGGGGTCGGGGCCCAGCGGGCAGTTCACCGCGGCGCACTGTGCGGCGAATGCGTCCAGTGCCGCCTGCTGGCCTTTGACCCGTTCCTCGGCTGCGGCTTCGGCGCCCACCCCCAACGCGATCGGGGAATCGAGGACCAGCCTGGCGACCTTGTCGGGATGCGCGCTGGCGTACGACAGCGCCACCTGGGCGCCGTTACCGATGCCGATCAGCGCCAGCGCGGGCACATCCCAGGTACTGCGCAGCCGCTCGATGTCGGTCGCGGCGTGGGTGTTGTCGTAGGCGGAGTCGCCGGGCGCGATGGTGTCGGTGCAGCTGGTGGTGGCGTTCTGCACGATGTCGGCGAGGTTGGCGACCGGGTCGTTGCCCGCCTCGAACTGCGATTCGTCGCGGATTTCCTGGCGGTCGAATTGGTCGAGGCAATCCACCGGGCTGGACAGGCCCATGCCGCGGCGATCGATGGCGACGATGGGGTGCTTTTGCAGCACGTCGGCGCCGGCGCGCGCCAGCCACACCGGCAGCTGCAGCGACGACGGCAGGTCCGAGCCGGTGGTGAAGACCAGCGGACCGGCGTCTTGCGGAGTCTGCGCCGAGCGGGCCCGCACGACACCGATGCTCAGCGTGCCGGCCGCACCGTTGACCGGGTCGAGGTCGGCGTCATAGCTTGCGCAATCCAGCTTGACGCCGGGTGCGGCGGGTACGGCGGCGTCGTCGAATTCCTTCGACGTGCAGTCACGCCACGACAAGTCGTTCTTGGGTGCGGCGATCGGCGGCGGACCATTGGGCGGCTTCGCGGTCGTGGCCTTTCCTTGCGGCCGGGCGCCCGCATTGGTGGCGAAGCGCGGGTTGGCGGCCAATCCGGGCGCACAGCCGGCCAGCAACCCAGTCACCACGACTAACGACGTGGCGATTACGGCGTGCCGGTTCATGCCGACCACAGTAGCGATTGCCTTCCCGGCTCAGCGTTTGACGTAGCGGGTGTACAGGTAGCCGTCGTCGTCGGTGAGGATGTGCGCGCAGCGCATCCCGGTCAGCACCTGCCCCGGGCCAGCGGCGATACGGCCGGCGTGACCGCCGACCAGGCTCGGGGCGATCGTCAGGCACAGTTCGTCGAGCATGTCGCGCCCGACGAGCGAGCCGAAGAGCGTCGGACCGCCCTCGGTCAATACCCGGTACAGGCCGCGATCGGCCAGCGCGGCCAGCACCATGGCTTCATCGACTCGAGTGGGGTCGTCGACCGAGCATTCGATCACCTCTGCGAAGCCAGCGAGCCCGCTTCGGGTTTGCTCGGCCACCGCCGCGCAGGTGCACACCAGCGGCGGCACCTCGGTGCGGGTGAACACCGGCATATCCCGCTCCAGGCGGCCGGATTTGGTGACGATCGCCAGCTGTGGGACCTCGCTTTGGCCGCGGGCCTGGCGGCCTTGGCGCTGGGCGATGCTCAGGCGTGCGCCCGAGTAGTCCTCGGCCCGAACGGTTCCCGCGCCGACCAAGATCACGTCAGCGAGCTCGCGCAGCAGGCTGAACAACGCCCGGTCGCCGGGCCCGCCCAGGCGACCGGTCGTGCCGCCGACGCTCGCGGCGCCGTCGAGGCTGGCGATGAAGTTCGCCCGCAGCCAACTCTTGTTCAGCTCGGCGGGGTAGCCGTAGAGCTCCGGCAGTTGGCCGCCGTCGACTTCGTGGACCGAGCCGAGCAGTCGTAGCTGCAAGCCGCCGGCATGGTCAGACATGGGCACGATTGCACCACGTCGGTAGGGTGCCTGCATGCCCGGCCCCGTCGCTCATCTGGTCGATCGGCAGCCCACGGTGTCGCCTGAGCGGTTGATCGCCCAGCTGACGCCGCCGCCGACCTTCGCCGACGTGAGCTTCGCGAGCTACCACCCCGACCCGGCCGAGCCGACGCAATCCGCCGCCGTCGCGGCGTGCCAACAGTTCTGCCGGCAGGCCGTCGAGCGCCGCGCCGGGCGCAAGAAGCTGTTCGGCCGTCGAGAAGTGTTGCCCGGTGTCGGGCTGTACCTCGACGGTGGTTTTGGTGTGGGCAAGACACATCTGCTGGCCGCCGCGTACCGTCAGCTGCCCGACGATGCGGCCCATCCCAAGGCGTTCGCGACGTTCATGGAGCTGACCCAGCTCGCTGGGGTCTTCGGCTTTGTCGAATGCATCGAGCTGCTGGGGCACTACACGCTGTTGTGCATCGACGAGTTCGAGCTGGACGACCCGGGAAACACCACGCTGATTTCGCGGCTGCTCTCCCAACTTGTCGAGCGCGGCGTGTCGGTGGCCGCCACGTCCAACACGCTGCCCGAGCAGCTGGGGGAGGGGCGTTTCGCGGCGCAGGACTTCCTTCGTGAAATCAACACGCTGGCAGCGATTTTCGCCGTCGTCAGGATCGAGGGACCCGACTACCGGCACCGCGACTTGCCGCCTGCGCCCCGGCCGCCGACTGACGAACAAGTCGCCGCGCGGGCCGCGACCATCGCGGGCGCGACCCTCGACGACTTCGACGCGCTCTGCGCCCACCTGGCCACCATGCATCCGTCGCGCTATTCGACGTTGATCGAAGGGGTGACGGCGGTGTTTCTGACCGGCGTGCACGCCATCGACGATCAGAACGTGGCGCTGCGGCTGGTGGCGCTGACCGACCGGCTCTACGACGCCGGCATTCCGGTGCTGGCCTCCGGGGGGAAGCTGGATCGCGTCTTCAGCGAGGAGATGCTGGCCGGTGGCTTCCGCAAGAAGTATCTGCGGGCCACGTCGAGGCTGCTGGCGTTGACGGCGGCCGTCAACGCTTAGGCCGCGCCGACCGATCGGACCATGACGTAGTCGTTTTCGTCATGGTCACCTAGTTGAAATGTCCTGGTGCCGTTAACGGTAAAGCCGGACTTCTTGTAAAAGCGTTGTGCGCGAAGGTTTTGCTGGTTGACGCCCAGCCACACGCAGTTGGTGCCCCAGTCGACGGCGGCGGCGAGCGCCGCGTCCATGAGTGCAGTCGAGACGCCCGAGCCGTGATTGGCCGGCAGCACATACATCTTCGAAAGCTCCACCGCCGGTCGAACGGGCACGGCTCGCTGCACGTCAGGATCATCGCCGACACCTTGAATCAGCATGGCGTAACCGACAATTCGATCGTGCTGGCTGACGGTGAGGATCAGCCGTCGCGGGTCGGCCAGATATTCGCTAAAGCGTGCGTCGGACAGGTTGGCGTCGATGAACGACGCGATGTTCGCATGGCTGACCGACGGGGGACACGCCAGCGGAAACGTGCGTGCGGCGACCCCGGCCAGCTCGGCCACGTCGACGGAATCCGGCGCAGCGATGCGCACCGCCGAAGATGACGCGGGGGCTACAGGTTCCACTGCGCCAGGTGATAGCCCGTCTTCTTGTCCAGCAGCACGACGGTGGAGACCGGGTCGCGGTAGGCCTCCCAATACACCCCGCCGCGAACGATCGAGCCCGCCGGTGCGTTGGTCAGCGCGGCATCCAACGCATCGGGTGCGTCGGAGTTGCGGGACTTGTACGCGTCGCCAAACGGGGTGACCCCGTCGAAGGTGAAATCGGTGAGCATCTGGTACGGGTTCGGCACCCGAACCGCGTGGATCGCCACGTCCGCGCGCATTACCGCGCTATTCGGGAAGCTCTTGACGGGGATGCCGACGCGGTTGTAGCCGAACCCCGGCGGCGGGTCGACCGGTTGCACGCTGTTGACGGTGATGTCGGCGATCATCTTTCCGGTGTCGACCCGCAATGTGTCGCCGAGGTGGCCGATCGGCGCGTCACCGGCCGACGCGCGCGGGACCCCGATCAGCGTGGCGGCGAAGACGGTGGCCAAGACAACCAGGCAGCGGCGCATCTTTTCTCCTCCGGGCCGGCCACTGAAGACTCTCGCATGATTCCACACGTCGACGGCTACGTCGCCCGTTTCTTACCGGCCACCAGCGATTCCAGCACGGCAGCCAGATCCGTCTCGACGCGGTCCTTGTCGATGCCCGCCTGATGCAGCGGACCGCTACCGTCTTCCAGTTCGAGCAGCGCGAGCAACAGATGCTCGGTGCCGATGTAGTTGTGGCCCAAGCGAAGTGCCTCGCGAAAGGTCAGCTCGAGTACTTTGCGGGCCGGACCGCTGAACGGGATCAGCTGTGGTGGATTGTCGACCGCCGATGGCAGCGTGACCGCTGCCCGAACAGCTTCGGGGTCGACCTGCTGCGCGATCAGCAGCTTGCCGGCCAGCGCGTCCCTGTCACTCAACACGCCCAGCAATAGATGGTCGGGGGTGATCTCGCCGTTGCGCGCCTCGTGCGCGGCGTTCTGTGCGGCCACGACGACGTTGCGGGCCCGCGGAGTGAAGCGTTCGAATCCCTGGTTGGGGTCGAGTGACGTGGCCTCGGCCCGCAACACGAACCGCTTCTGCGCCGCTTGCTTGGTGACGCCCATGCTCTTGCCGATGTCGGTCCAGGACGCTCCGGAGCGGCGCGCCTGATCGACGAAGTGCCCGATCAGGTGATCGGCGACCTCGCCCAGGTGCTCGGCCGCCAAGACGGCGTCGCTGAGCTGGTCCAGCACGTCGCCGTGTACCTGCTTGATGGCATTGATCAACTCGTCGAGCCGGACGGGAGTGGATGATCGGTGTCGCCCGAGAAGGGGAGTCTGTCATGCCGTCAACGGTAGGTTGACGATCGTAATTCGTCAACTGTAGGTTGACGCTTGGGTTTGCGAGCGGCGCTCAGTCACCCCTTCGAGTAGCCGCGGCGCACCGTCCGATCCAAGATGCCCAGCGTGGACCTCAACGTGAGCTCCGAAATCACCGGAAAGATGCCGGCCTCACGCCACTGGTCGTCGATCTGCGACCAGTCGTAGAACGACGTGACCAGCGTGCCTTCGCCGTTTTCGTCGGGTTCGAGGCGATAGCCGTACACGTGGCCGATCTGCGGGCGGATCTGACCCAAGACCGTCCACGAGATCAGCTGGTCGGGCTCGAATTCGCGAATGGTGACGGTGACGTCGTACTTGCCGAGTTCCGGAAAGTCGTTGAGAGCTTCGCGGTCCATATGAACGACGAAGCTGTCACCCGTGGCGGCGACGGATGCGCCGTCGGCGTCTTGCAGCATTCCCGGACGCGTCGATGGCGACGTGACCCTGCGGGTCGCAGAGGACAGCGAAGATGTCGGCCGGGGACGCGGCTATCGTGCGTTGCACTTCGATTCTCTCGGTCACCGTTTGATCTTGGCAGCATTCCCGGGCCGTTGGAGCCGATACGACATCGGCGCCGTTGTGAGCGATGATGTGGCGATGAGACGTCTACTGGTGTCGCTCGGCATCGCCGCGGCACTGGGGTTGGGGGTGCTGGCCCACGCCGACCCGAGCGGCGCTGATCCGGACCTCGATGCGCGTTTTCTCGATGCGCTCACCAAGGCGGGCCTCACCGTTTTAAGCGGGCCGGGCGCCGTCAAGGACGCTAAGACGGCGTGCGGGCTGATGGAGCAGGGACAGCCAGAACTTGACGTTATCCAGCACGTGTCAAAGCAGAATCCGGGCTTGGATACGACCAAGGCGGCGAAGTTCACCGCGTTAGCGGCCAGCGCTTATTGCCCGCAATACCTGCAACGCGCCAGCGCTGGCGGCGATAGCAATCGGCCGCCGCCGGACTCAGTGCCATAATGGGCGGGTGCGACGTCTCATGGTGGTGTTCAGCGCCGCCGCCATTGGCCTGGCCGCTCCGGCGCAGGCCGATCCGGGCGTCGATGCGAGCTTCCTGGATGCGCTGACCAAGGCGGGCATCACGTTTAACGACGGTCCCAACGCCGTCAACGCCGGCAAGACCGCGTGCGGGCTGATGAGCCAGGGCCAGCCGGGACTCGACGTCATCCAGCACGTGAGCGAGCAGAACCCGGGGATCAGCACGATCAGTGCCGCGAAGTTCACCGCAATCGCGGCGAGCGCCTACTGTCCGCAATTCATCCAGCGCGCCAACGACATCGGCGGCGACAGTACCGAGCCGCCACCGAACCGGGTCGGCATCTCGGGCGGGCGGCGCGAGTAACGGCGTTGCCGCACAACCACTTACAGAATCGGCAGGAAGTTACCCCCGACAGCGCGTGTCCTATTCGGTGTGGTCCTCGACTTTCGCGGCGGCCGCGTTCGTCTTGACCGACTCGATGCCCTTCTCGGCTGCAGCCTTCGACTTGTAGCCCTGGCCGCTCGCGATGATCTCTCCGTTGGCCGCTTTGAGGTGGAACCGCAATCTCCGGATTTGCTCTTGAAGATCTCGAACTTCGCCGCCATTAGGCGCTGCTTCGTCGAGGTGGATGCCGAACACGATAGTTCAGTTTGCGCGGCCCTGACCTGGACTGGTGGACCGTCGTGCGAGACTCCACGCATGGCATTTACGGTCGTGATCAGCACGGGCCACTTCGTCGACTACGGCGATAAGGACACCTACGCCGTCAACGAAAACGGCGTGCTCACCGTCACCATCGGCGCGAATTCCAGGGTGAACACCCAGATTTACTCCCCGAACGGCTGGCTTGAGGTAGTGGAAACCACCGAGGGCACCGAGATACACGCAACGCGCACGGTCATCGGTCACAAGCCGCGCTCCTGACGGCCGCATTCGGCGCGCTCGGCCGGTTAGCTGCAGCAGTTGGGATCTAAGGCAGTGCACACCGCTTGCAGCGCATCTGGCCGAGCTCGATGAAACACATTCATCCCGCGGCGATCCGACTCGACCAGGCCAGCCTTGCGTAACTGGGTCAGGTGATGGCTCACTGTCGACTCACTGAGATCCAGCACGGCAGCCAGCTCGCCGGAGATCTCTTCACCGGTTGACGAGCTGAACAGAAACGACAGGATCTTAACCCGCGCCGGATCCGCGAGAGCCTTCAACCGCAAAGCGATCTGCAGCGCATCCGCATCGCTCATCGGGCCCGATGCCACCGGAGCGCAGCACAACGGCGCGGTGGTGTCGATCATGGGCAGTGCCTTCGGCATGGAACCATCATGACACAGACATTGACATATATCGAAAAGGTGGGCATCCTGAGGACAGTCGCTAGTTCGATATATGTCTCAATGGTTGGAGGCCGATTCTGATGTCACGTGTCCAGCTTGCACTCAACGTGGATGACCTCGACACCGCAATCACGTTCTACACCAAGCTGTTTAACACCGAGCCTGCCAAGGTCAGGCCGGGTTATGCCAACTTCGCGATTGCTGATCCAGCGCTGAAACTGGTGCTGCTGGAAAACCCGGGCGACGGTGGAACGCTCAACCACCTCGGCGTGGAAGTTGGTTCCAGCGAGGCCGTGCACGCCGAGATCGCGCGGCTGACCGAAGCCGGCATGTTCACCGACGAGGAGATTGGCACCACATGCTGTTTCGCCACTCAGGACAAGGTCTGGGTCACCGGACCCGGCAACGAGCGGTGGGAGGTCTACACCGTGCTGGCCGACTCCGAGACCTTCGGCGCCAGCCCTGACCTACTTGCCCAGGACGCCAGCAGCGGCTGCGCCTGCGAGCACCGTGGCATCGAAAGCTAGCGCGTGACTGAGACCGCTCAATCGACGGCTGCCCTGTCGGTGGCCGCCAAGTTGCCCATCCTCGACCGGTTCTTGCCGGTGTGGATCGGGGTGGCTATGGCGGCCGGCCTTCTGTTCGGCCGGCTAGTGCCTGGCCTGGGCGCGGGACTGAGCGCCGTTGCGGTCGATGGTGTTTCGCTGCCAATTGCCCTGGGCTTGCTGGTGATGATGTATCCGGTGCTGGCCAAGGTCCGTTACGACCAGCTCGGCGAGGTCACCGCCGACCGTAGACTAATGATGTCGTCGATCGCTTTGAACTGGCTGATCGGCCCGGCGGTGATGTTCACCCTGGCGTGGCTGCTGCTGGCCGATCTGCCCGCCTACCGCACCGGGCTGATCATTGTGGGGCTGGCCCGCTGCATCGCCATGGTCATTATCTGGAACGACCTCGCGCGTGGTGACCGCGAAGCCGCCGCCGTGCTGGTCGCGTTGAACTCGATTTTCCAGGTCGCCATGTTCGCCGTGCTGGGCTGGTTCTACCTATCGGTGCTGCCCGGCTGGCTTCACCTGTCCCAGAACGGGATTGAGGTATCGCCGTGGCAGATCGGTAAATCTGTGCTCATTTTCCTTGGCGTCCCGCTGCTTGCCGGCTACCTGACCCGACACTTCGGCGAGAAGGCCAGGGGGCGCCGCTGGTATGAATCCCATTTTCTGCCCCGCATCGGGCCGTGGGCGCTTTACGGGTTGTTGTTCACGATCGTGATTCTGTTCGCGTTGCAAGGCCACCAAATCGCCTCCCGGCCTTGGGATGTAGCCCGCATCGCGGTTCCGCTGCTGGTCTACTTCGCCATCATGTGGGCTGGCGGATACACCCTCGGGTTCCTGCTGCGCCTCGGCTACGCCCGCACCACCACCCTGGCGTTTACCGCGGCCGGCAACAACTTCGAACTAGCGATCGCCGTGGCGATCGCCACCTACGGCGCCGCGTCCGGCCAAGCCCTGGCCGGTGTCGTCGGACCCCTCATCGAAGTGCCGGTCCTGGTCGGTCTCGTCTACGTCTCCCTGGCACTGCGACCTCGAATTCTCACCTCAACCGGTACCGACTCCGCGGGAAGGAATCTCGGCTGATGGCCGACAAACCCAGCGTGCTGTTCGTCTGCGTGCATAACGCCGGCCGCTCCCAGATGGCCGCCGCGCTGCTCGATCACCTTGGCGCCGGCCGTATCGAAGTGCGCTCCGCCGGAACCGAACCCGCCGAACAGGTCAACCCCGCCGCGGTCGCCGCAATGGCCGAAATCGGCATCGACATCGCCGCGGCTACCCCGAAAGTACTCACCGGCCAAACCGCGCAATCCAGCGACGTCGTCATCACCATGGGCTGCGGCGACACCTGCCCCTATTTTCCCGGCGTCTCCTACCGCGACTGGAAACTCGACGACCCCGCCGGCCAGCCGGTCGACGTTGTGCGACACATCCGCGACGACATCGCGCACAAAGTCCGCGCCCTCATCGCCGAACTCCTGCCCGCTTAGACACTCGGTGCAACCATTTCGCCATAGACGTTCTTAGCGTGGCCGCAATCGGTCCCGGTGACATAGCGCGTCATACAGTCCTCCGAGCGAACGTCCCACCGGCTGGGCAACTCCTCGAAGTTGTCCAGCAATTGCACGCCTCCGGGCCTCTCAAAATCTTCGCCCGTTTGTTTCAGAGAAAGCGCCGAGGCGGTTCTGGCGGTTCGGGCGTCGCCGCCGGGAGCCGCGGCCGTTTGAAGAAGCACGCGGCCGTAAAGGGTTTGGCCTGGTCCACCGTGAAGTTAACCATCTCCCATCTTTGTTCCCCGAGCGCGTTCGCTTTGCGCATCATTTCATTCAGGGCATCGTCGCCCGTCGAATAGAACCATTTGTATTCCCACAGCGGCCCATCAGCCTCGCTCATCTCGCCACCCTAGGGCAGACACGGGAAAGATCGCGGCTGCTACCTAACTCAAACTTGCCGCTGCGCGCCCTGGGCCGGAGAGCAGGGGCGGCCTGTTCAACTACTCAGACGCGGAGTCGATCGTCTCGATGTCGCGCATGCGCGGAGCGCAGGACCGCCCGCCGCTGACAGCACTTCACCTTTGGCTACGACTCGTTGAGACCTGTCGCCGATGGGCGTGCGGTGCGAGAATGAGGGATGTCGAATAAGCGCACGCCGCCACGCCCCCAGGGTGCGCAAACCAACGCGGAGGAGTGGGCGGAATTCTTCGAGCTCTTTGGCCACGCCAAGATCCGGCGCGGGGTTCGGCTCCTCTCGAAGCTGCCGTCCGCCCCACGGTGCGAAGCCTGTGGCAACCCGTTCGCGGGCGTCGGCGGCTGGCTGATGCGACGGATGGACAAGAGCCCGTCGCGCAAGAATCCGCGGTGGTGCAAGGTGTGCTTCGAGGCGGCGCCCCAGGGTGGCATGACCATGACCATCGGCGTGCTCTTCGCCGATATCCGCAACTCAACCGCCCTCGCCGAGACGCTCCCACCGGACGAGATGGCCGAGCGCCTCAATCGCTTCTACTCCGAGCTCACGCAGGTGATCGTCCAGCACGGGATCGTCGACAAGCTCATCGGTGACGAAGTGATGGGCCTCTACTTTGCGCCCCTCACACGCAACGGCCGGTACGTTGATGCGATGGTGAGTGACGCTCTCGCCATTCTGCGCACGCAAGGTCGCGGCTCGCCCAAGGGCCCGCGGCTCGAGGTGGGCATCGGCTTGGACGTCGGCCCGGCGTACGTCGGGATCGTCGGCGAGGGCGAGATCCGCGACTTCACCGCAATTGGCGACGTCGTGAACACCGCGTCGCGGCTCCAAAGCGTTGCGGCGGGAGGCGAGATCGTCATGCCCGAGACTGTCGCGCGCATCGCTGCCGTCGACGGGGGCGAGGTCGTCACGCTCGACCTTAAGGGCAAAGCCGAACCCGTAACGGCACGCCGGATCACCGTCGCGAGCTAGCAGCGTCACACCCACGCCATTCAGCCGCTGCATCCTTGTACGCCAACTTTATGGACATGGTGTTTAGTCAAATGACGAGAACCGCCGCGACAGCGCACAAGATGAGGGGCAGCAACCACTTGGCCGATTGGCCCTGGCTGACGCGGTAGCCGGCTGCGGCAATTGCCAGAGCAAGCGCAACCAGTATCCAGCCGTTGCCGTTCTGCATCAGTGTGTTGTCCTCGACGCGAGGGAATCCGACGGGTTCATCAAATGGCAAGAACGTGGCGACAGCCATCGCAAGCGAGCCAATGATCACTAGCCCCAGCGCGAGAGGGTTCCGTGCCCGCGCTTCCTCTGTAGCCGCGGTGTTCTCGTTACGCGGATGACGATCCATGTCTTCCACGTCAGCATGTTGCACGTCCCGTTTGGCCCCTGGCAACGCGCAAGAGCAAACTCACAGCCAGACGTCTAGTAATTACCTTTGGACCAACGACGGGTAGGAAACTGGAGGAATGACCCTGCTCGCGGACGACCAGCCGCGGGGGTGATCAAAAGAAAA
>CAWBSW010000017.1:0-136010 GCA_963791535.1 uncultured Actinomycetota bacterium
ATATCCGGTCTGTTCGGAGACGATGCGCACCACGGTGTCGGTGAGCTCGTCTCCCGCCGGTGTGCCGGCCGGGGCCTCGGCAGCCTCGGCCGGCTCGGCCGCCACCGGTGTCTGAGCGGGTGCCGGTGTGCCGGTCTTGTCGCGGATCCAGGCGGTGACGTGGGTGAGGGTGGGGAAGTTGCGCAGTTTGACCGTGTCGTCGCGGGCGACGCCGTAATGCTGGCGGATGGCGGCGAAGATTCGGCTTGTTTGACGGTGTCCACGCCGAGGTCGGCTTCCAGGTCGAGGTCGACGTCGAGCAGGTCGGGTGGATATCCGGTCTGTTCGGAGACGATGCGCACGACGGTGTCGGTGAGCTCGTCTCCCGCCGGTGTGCCGGCCGGGGCCTCGGCAGCCTCGGCCGGCTCGGCCGCCACCGGTGTCTGAGCGGGTGCCGGTGTGCCGGTCTGTCGCGGATCCAGGCGGTGACGTGGGTGAGGGTGGGGAAGTCGCGCAGTTTGACCGTGTCGTCGCGGGCGACGCCGTAATGCTGGCGGATGGCGGCGAAGATCTCGGCTTGTTTGACGGTGTCCACGCCGAGGTCGGCTTCCAGGTCGAGGTCGACGTCGAGCAGGTCGGGTGGATATCCGGTCTGTTCGGAGACGATGCGCACCACGGTGTCGGTGAGTTCGTCTCCCGCCGGTGCGGGTTGCGGTACTTGCGGCGCTGTCGGGTGGGCGGCGGTGGTGACGCGACGGTGGCGGCCACCCGAGCGGACTCAGGCCCCACCAGCACCGTCTCGGTCGCCACCGGCGCCGGCTGTACCGTCGACGCCTGCGCAGGCTGCTCCGCCACAAGGACCGACGCCGTGTTCGCCGGCGACCCGGTGTCGACGATCCGCAGCCGATGTTGCACGACCTCCAGCTGCGGGTCGGCGGTGCCGGCGGCCTGCGCCAGCCACCGCCGCCAGGCGGCCTCGTCGACGATGCGGTAGGCGTACCCGAGCTCGTCTGGCTGCCGGTGACGCCCGTCGGGTACCGGCGTCCAACGCATCAGCGTCATCGCGATCTGGGAACCGAACCCGGCCCCCAGCCGCAGCGCGTACTGCACCGGGTAGCTGCCACCGGTCGACAGATTGAGGTGCCCCAGCTCCGGGTCCGGCACTTTGTAATTCGGCACCGGCGGAACGAGCCCTGTCTCCAGCGCCTTGATCGCGACGACGTCCTCCACGCCGGCGCCCATCGCATGCCCGGTGAAGCCCTTGGTATTGGTGATGACGACCGCGTCGGCGTCGGGGCCGAACACCCGCCGCAGCGCGTGGATCTCGGCGGACGCGCTGCCGCCGCGCGCCGGCGTATACGTCTCGTGCGAGACGAACACCGTGCTGGCCGCGATGTCATGCCGTTTCACGCCGCGTGTCTGCGCCTGGTCGAGCAGCTTCTCCATGACCGTGCCGATGTGCTCGACGTCGAGCCGGGTGCCGTGAAACGCGCTGTTCGCGGTGATCGTGCTGAGCACTTCGCAGATCGGTTGCAGTCCGCGCTCACGAGCGGACTCTGCCGACTCCACCACGAAGGCCGCCGCCCCCATGCCCAGGATCATGCCGTGCCGGCGCTGGTCGAACGGTGTGGCGGCCTCCTCGACGATGTCGTCGGTGGCGGCCGCGCCGGAGGCCAGGAAGCCCGACGCCAGCCATGGCAACAGCGCATCGGAGCTGGCGTTGTCGGCCGACACCACGATCACCCGCCGGCAGCGGCCGGTGCGGATCCAGTCCTCGGCCACCGCGGCCGCCTGGGTGGTGCTGGCACAGGCCGCGTTGACCTGCGTGTTCGGCCCGCGCGCACCGATGATCTCGGCAAACTGCGAGTGGCCGATCGACAGGCACCGGAATAGGAAGCGCCGGTCGAACATGAAGGGGTCGGACTCGATGGCGTGGCGCAGCTCGTGGATGCGCCGGTCGGCCTCCGCCGCGGCCGGTTCGTCGTCGCTCATCCGGGCGCGCACCGCCTCCAGGGCGGTCAACTGTTCCCGGTGGCTGCGGTCGGTGTAGTAGCGCGCGAGGTCGTCGGCGAAGTTGTCGAGGCCGGGGAAGGCGGAGGCGAAGATAACGCCGGTGTCGTCGCGCATCGACTCCGGCAGCCCCCACCGGTCGGGCAGCTTGGTACCCAGCGTCGTGGTCTTGTAGTGCATGACCAGCGGGATCCCGGCGTCGCGCAGCGCGTCGAAGCCGGCACCGATCGCGAGCCGGGTGGTGGAGTCGAGCGCGGCGTCGCGGGCAACGTCGACGCCGAACTCGCTGACCGCGTCGAGCGGCGCGCCGCGGCCGGCGAGTTTGATGACGTCCGCCTCGTTGTCTATCGCCTCGAAGGACGGCTCACCGGAGGCACGCTTGACCAGTCGGGTGATGTGCCGGTCGACCATTTCTCGGCGCAGCCGGTGCGGGATCGTGTCGATGAACTGCTGGCCGTCCAGGATGCGGGCGATATTCTCGTCGTCAAAGACCCGCTCGACTCCGGGAAGACCGAGCGCCGCGCCGGTGACCACCACGGGTTCGGATCCGGCGGGCGCCGCAGGCTGGGTGGGGACGGCGCCGGCTCCGGCTGCGGCGTGCACTCCATGTTCGACCAGGTCGACGAGGTGGCGGCCCAGCTCGGCGTACTGCACGTCGGTCATCGCGGTCGACCCGCCCGCGACCGGTACCGAAGTGTCCGCTATGGGCTCCTGGGCAGGCGCGGCATACCCTAAGCCGGCGGCGTACAGCCCGCACAGCGCCTGGTTGAAGGAGGCGACGTCGCCATATTTCGGGTGATTGGTGAACAGCGCCAGCGCATCCTCGCCGAGGACGTCCTCGACGAACCCATGCAGCGCCTTCTTGGGGCCGACCTCGACGAACACCCGGGCACCCGCCGCCCGCAATGTGCGCAGGCCGTCGATAAACCGGACCGGCGAGGCGACTTGGCGGCCGAGCAACTCCAGCATCGTCTCGACGTCGGCGTCGGCCGGGTAGAACTCACCCGTCACGTTCGACACGATCGGCAGTATCGGCGGACGCACGTCCAGCCGGCGTAGGGCGGCCTTCAGCGGTTCGCTCACCGGCGCCACGATCGTGGTGTGGAAAGCGTGGCTGACCGGGATGCGGGAGGCGTTCATCCCGGCCGCCTGAAACGCCGCGATCGCCCGTTCGACGGCATCGGTGGCACCGCCGATGACGGCCTGGCTGGTGCTGTTGATGTTGGCGACGACGACGTACCCGTCGGTTTCGGCGACGACCCTCTCGATCTCGGCGAGGGGGCCGGACACGGCGGCCATGGCGCCGTTGTCGGCGATCGACAGGTTCGCCATCCCGCGGCCGCGGGCGCTGACCGCCTCCAGCGCGGCGTCGAACGACAGCGCGCCCGCGGTGACCAGCGCGCCGTACTCTCCGAGGCTGTGGCCCATCACCATGTCGGGACGCACGCCGTATGCCTCGAGCATTCGGGTCAGAGCAAGATCCGTGGTCAGCACCGCAGGCTGGGTGATCTCGGTCTGCATGAGCCGCTGCTCGAACTGTTGGGCGGCGGACTTGTCGTCGGCGGTGTCATTGAAGATGTACTCCGAAAGCGGCCTGCCGAGCAGCGGTTCCATGATCCGGTCGGCCTCTTCGAACGTCGCGGCCACAACAGCCTCGCGCCGGCGCAAGTCGCTCAGCATGTTCAGGTATTGCGAGCCCTGGCCGGTGTAGAGGAACGCGACCTTGCCGGGGGTGCCGCGCCCGACGAAGACGCCTTGGGCGCGCAGGATCTTCCACATGGCCGGGTTGCCGCCGCGAAGCGCCTGGACCGCCTTGCGAGCCTTGGCGGCCAGGTCGGCGGCATCGGCGTAGTCGATCGCGACTCGCACCGCCGCGCCGGCCAGCGCCGGGTCCGGTGCGGCCGGCGAAGGGGCGCGCCCGGCTGAGGCCTCGTCAGCCAGACGATCCAGCTGCGCGGTCACGTCGTCGTCGTCTGCGCCGCCCACCACGGCCGCGCCCCGCAGCGGCGCCTTCGGCGCGCCGGGGATAGCCGTCGCCGATGCGCTCACCGTCGGGGATCGCTGCGCAACCGTCGCGCCGGGGAATGACCGGGTCGCGTCGGCCCTGCGGTGCCGGCCGGGCACGTACTCCTCGAGGACGGCGTGGAAGTTGGTGCCGCCGAACCCGAACGCGCTCACCCCGGCGTACCGCACGCCGTTCTCGGGTGCGGGCCACTCGCGAAGTTCGGTATTGACGTGGAACGGGATCTCGTCCCAGTCGAGGCTTTCGTTGGGATGCTCGAAGTGCAGGCTGGGCGTCAGCACCTTCTCGTGCAGGCTGAGCACCGTCTTGAACAGCCCGGCGGCCCCGGCCGCGGCCTTGAGGTGGCCGATATTCGACTTCACCGACCCCAGCGCGATCGAACCGTTGGCGGCGCCGGCCTTGCGAAAGACGTCGGTCAAGCTGGTTAGCTCGGTGGCGTCGCCGACACGCGTGGACGTGCCGTGCGCCTCGATGTAGGTGGCCAGCGCGGGGTCGACGCCTGCGACGTGCCAGGCGTGCTCCACCGCGAGCCGTTGCCCGACCGGGTTGGGCGCCGTTATGCCCTTGCCGCGGCCATCGCTGGATCCGGCCACGCCGAGGAGCACCGCATAGACCCGGTCTCCATCGCGCTCGGCGTCGGACAGGCGCTTCAAGACGAACAACGCGGCGCCCTCGCCCATCACGAAGCCGTCGGCGCCGGCATCGAACGGGCGGGTGCCGGTGGCGGACAGCGCCCCGATCTTGCAGAACTTTACGAATCCTGTCGCGTCCATGTTGCGGTCGATGCCGCCGGTGATCGCCGCGTCGAAGTCGCCTACCTGTAGGCCGCGCACCGCGGCCGACATGGCGGCTAACGCCGAGGCGCACGCCGCGTCGGTGGTGAAGTTAGGGCCGCGGAAGTTGAACAGGTTGGCCACCCGCCCGGCGAGGACGTTGGCAAGTTCACCGGGCATGGTGTCCTCGGTGATCTCCTCGAGCCGGTCCAGAAACGACGCGCGGGTCTCGGCGAGCACCGCGTCGCGCACCTGCTGCGGCAGCGCGGTGAACGACGGGGCCGCGAGCAACTCACGGGTGAACGCGGGGAACTGGATGCGCAGGTTGCTGCGGTGCTGTTTGTCGCCGCCGATGGCATTGCCGAGGATCACGGCCACCCGTTCGGGGTCGACGGTCCAGTCCGGCCAGCCGGCGTCCATCAGCGCAGCGCGGGTGCACGCCACCGCCCACTTCTGGCCGTCGTCCATCTGCGTGCTGACGGCCGGCGGGATCGGCAGTTTCCACGCCAGCGGCTCCCAGGGAAAATCGCGGACCCAGCCGCCGATCCGCGAGTACGTCTTGTCGGGTACGTGTGGGTCGGGGTCGTAGTACAGCTCCGGATCCCAGCGTTCCGGCGGCACGTCGCTGATGCTGTAGCGGCCGGACTTGAGGTTGCCCCAGAACGTCGCCGCATCGGACGCCTCGGGCATGAGCGCGCTGACGCCGATCACCGCGATCGGCTCCATTGTGGTCGTCATGACGATTCGGCCTCCCGTCCGTACAGTGCGTTCGCGACCAGGTTCATGTCGGCGAGCAGACCGGTCTGCGCGGCCCTTACCCGCTCCAGCGGCAGGGCGGCGGCGAGGTCTGCGCCCGTGCTCGCCCCGGCGACCCACCGTAAGCCCTCCTCGGCGACCTTGTGCGCCGCCTCCCGGGCGAAGACCCGGCTGACCGCGGCGAGCGCGCCCGGGGTGAAGCGTTTGTCGGCCTTGTCGGGCAGTGCGCCCGCGGCGGCCGCGCCCGCGCGGCGTGCCAGCGCGCCTGCACACTCGGCGTAGGCCACGAGTTCACCTAGCCGCAGCAGAACGTGCTGATTGCGGGTCAGCCGACCTACCCGGCACGCCTCGAACACCGCGGCCAGACACTCCAGCGCCAGCGCCGCGGTGGCGCCGCCACAGTCGTCGCCCACGCCGTCGAGGCTGCGCGCCGCGTCGCGGTAGTAGGCGCCGGAGGTCTTGAGGTGCTGCTGCCACCGGTCGCGGGCAACAGTCATCTCGAGGATCTCCGAGGTGCCCTCGTAGATGGTCGTGATCCGGACATCCCGCTTGATCTTCTCGACCAGGTAGGGCCGGGTGTAGCCGTAGCCGCCGTGGGCCTGGATCGCGGCCTCGGCGGCGGCGTTACCGGCCTCAGTGGCCAGGTATTTCGCAATCGCACCTTCGGTGTTCAGCGCACCGCCGGCGCCCTCACCGGCGTCGATGCGCGTCGCGGTCTCCTCCACAAACGCCCGCGCTGCCTCCAGTCGCACCGCGTGCGGCACGATCAGCTTGTGGGTGAAGCCCTGCTTGGTCGACAGCGGGGCACCGCCCTGCACCCGGGTCTGCGAGTAGGCGATCGCGCGGTCGAGGGCCTCCCAGCCGCCGCCGAGGCCGAAGGCGGCGACCATCACCCTGGTGTATCCGAAGACCTGCTGGGCCTGGGCCAGCCCGCGGCCTTCCTCAAGGCCGACCAGGTTCTCCGCCGGTACCACCACGTCGTCGAGGAACAGCGCGGCGGTATTGGACAGCCGGATACCGTGCTTGTCTTCCGGTGGCGCCGTCGCGAAGCCGGCGGTGCCTTTCTCCACGATGAACCAGGACGGTCCGCCCGGGGCCAGTGCCAGAACTGAGTAGACGTCGGCGATCGAGCCGTTGCTGATCCACTGCTTACGCCCGGTGAGCCGGTATGAGGTCACCTGCCCGTCGGTCTTGACCGGAGTGGCTGTCGTCGTCATGGCACCGAGATCGCTGCCCGCCTCGGGCTCCGTGGCGCAGTAGGCGAACAGGATGCCCTGCTCGGCGACGCGCCCCAGCCACTCCTTGCGCTGCTCGGTGGTCGCGCCTACCAGGATCGGGTCGGTACCCAGGAACGTCGCGAACACCGAGGTCGCGACCCCGATATCGACGCGGGCGAGCCGTTCGCATACCCGGTAGGAGTCGAAAGCCCCGCCCCCCAGTCCGCCGTACTGCTCGGGGATGAACACGAGTTGCACGCCGAGGCCCTCACCGCACATCGCACGGATCGTCTCTTCTGGACAGACGTCCTCGTGGTCGAGGTCCAGCAGCCGGTGATCCGGTAGCGCCTCGGCGACGAAGGCGTCGAGGGACGACAGCATCATGTCGAGGGTGTCCCGATCGAGACCGACTTGTGTGGTCATTGCTTCCTGGCCTTCCATTCGCCTGCGCGCTTGAGGCGGAGGCGAAAGCTCGGCACGCTAGCCGTCGGTCGCCTCGACGCCTTGGTCACGACCCCTTGTGCCCGCATGTTGAGTGTGGCCCCGCCGGCAGGCCCGGGTGGAGGGCCTTTGGCCCTCGGTTTGGCGAGCACAACGACACCAAGCGCGGGACCGGGTCGAGGCCCGTGACGGCGGTTCTTCTGGAAGACGAAGCCCAAGGCTCTCTCGCGTGATCCGTTCGCGGGGGCCAAAGTCCCTATAGATAGCTCTTTTTGGCCCTAGTGGCCGGCGGCCGATTGCGTTAGGACAAGAGTGGCGTGGTTGGCGCGACTGAGGGACGGCAATAGGCAATCAGCATGGGCGAGGTACCGGGAGCGGTTCAACATACCGACGTCGATAAGTGGGACGCCGGTCTCACAGAGGCGGTCGTCGGGCTGACCCGCCCCATTGTCAAGCGATACTTTCGAGCACAGGTGAGGGGCTTGGCAAATATCCCGGCCGGTCCATCTCTGGTGGTCTCGAATCATTCAGGCGGGCTCGTGACGCCCGACATGCCGGTCTTCGCAGTTGCCTATTACGACACGTTCGGCTACGAACGTCCGCTCTACACGCTCGGTCACGACACTTTGTTCGCCGGGCCGGCCGCTGAACTTCTCAGGCGCACCGGAGTTATCCGCGCGACGCACGACAACGCCGCGGCGGCGCTGGCGACCGGTGCTGTGGTCATGGTGTTCCCGGGCGGCGATTATGAGGTTTATCGGCCTAGCTTCCAGGAAGCCTCCATCGACTTCGGCGGTCGCTCTGGATACGTCACCACGGCCATCGAGGCCGGGGTGCCAATCGTGCCGGCGGTGTCGATCGGCGCGCAGGAAAGCCAGCTCTATTTGACCCGCGGGAGGTGGCTGGCGCGTGCGCTTCGGCTGACCAGGCTGGAGCGCCGACTGTTTCGCACCGACATCCTGCCGATTGCGTTCGGCTTCCCGTTCGGGCTCAGCGTCGTGCTGCCGGTCAACGTCCCGATACCGACCAAGATCGTCACCTTGGTCTTGCCACCGATCGACATTGTGGCCAAGTTCGGCGCGCGTCCCGACGTCGCCGAGGTCGACGCGCATGTGCGATCCGTAATGCAGTCAGCTCTGACTCGGCTCGCACGCAGGCGCAGGCTACCGATCATCGGCTGAGACGCGGCCAACAAACGATGTGTCTTGGCCCTGAGCGGTGCTGCCGACGGCGGCGAATGTCCTTTTCTGAAGGGACCAAGGTCACCGGTATTACAGAGATCGTGACGACGGCTGGCGGGAGTCGTACTTTGGGCACAAATGACCGAATTCATGCGCAACACCGACGCGTTCACCTGGGCGATGGAAAGCGATCCTCGATTGCGTTCCACGGTGGTGACCGTGATCATGCTCGACCGATCTCCGGATTGGGACGAGGTACGCAACCGCTTCAGCCTCATCTCGCAAAAGGTGCCGATGATGCGACAGCGAGTCGTCCCGTCTCCGCCGCCCGCGCCGCCACGGTGGGAGTACGCGCCGGACTTCGACCTCGACTTCCACATGCGCAGAGTGACCGCGCCCGCGCCCGGCACCTTCGACACGGTGCTGGAAATGGCCCGAGTCGCCGCGATGGAGGACTTCGACCGGGCACGCCCGCTCTGGGAGAACACATTCATCGACGGCCTCGAAAACGACTGTGCGGCAATGGTCCTCAAGTTCCACCACGCTCTGACGGACGGTGTCGGAGGCATCCAGATCGCGATGATCCTCTTCGACTTGTCCGAGGTCCCCGAGAAGCACGGACCAGCGGCGGAACTGCCTGAAGTGCCGCCGCCGCCGTGGCTGCGCGGCTACCGCGACACTGCGCGATACGACGCCCAATTGGTGGGGAACGCGGTGATGGGCACACTGAAGAGTGCCCCGAAGCTGATTTCCAACGGCATCCGGCGGCCCGTGCTTACCGTTACGTCGGCTGTGGAGATGGCCGCGTCGGTCTACCGAACCGTGCGCCCGGTGAACCGGACGGGTTCGCCGCTGATGACGAAGCGCAGCCTGATCCGGCGTCTCGGCGTGCTGGAGGTCCCGCTTCCACAGCTTCGCGCTGCCGCCCACCGCGGCGGCGGTGCGTTGAACGATGCCTTCGTCGCGGGCGTGGCCGGCGGGTTGCGCCGTTACCACGAAAAGCACGGCGCCGCGGTCGGCGACCTTCACCTCACGATGCCGATGAGCCTGCGCGAAGAGGGCGACGAGATAGGCGGCAACCGGCTCACCGTGATGCGGTTCGACGTGCCGGTCGGCGTCCCTGATCCGGCCCAGCGAATCCGCCAGATCCACGAGAGAACCGGCAGGGTGCGCCACGAGAAGTCGCTGCCCTACACGCAATGGATCGCCGGTGCCCTCAACATGATGCCCCGGTGGTACATCGGCTCGATCCTGCGCCATGTTGACTTCCTGTGCAGCGACGTGCCGGGAATTCCGATGCCGGTCTTCCTCGGTGGCGCCCGGGTTGTGACCCAGTACGCATTCGGACCGACTATCGGCGCGGCGGTCAACGTCACGTTGCTCACGTACGTGGACATCTGCGCGCTAGGCATCGACGTGGACACCGGCGCGATTCCCGACTACGACGTCTTTTCCGAGAGCCTCGTTGCCGGTTTCGACGAGGTGCTGGAGCTCGCCTCGGCCCGCTCTTGACGCCGTCAAGACCCGAGAACGTAACCGCAGGTAACGAACGGGAGCGGGACGGAGCGAACCGGCAGGTCAGAAGGCATTTTGCCTGGTAGAGCGGCGGGTTCGATTCCCGGCAGCTCCACCGAGAAAATGCTGGTCAGAGCTAGTTGCGCACATCTGGTACGGACCAGGTGGTCCTTGGCGGTGATCGATCAGGTGGCCTGTCGCTCGGGGCGCGCCCACTGATTCCTCGACCACGCCCGGTGTCGCGCTCAGTTCGGGCCACGTCTTCGGAACTGGCGGAGTCGGGCATGTGCGTTTGAGCTTCGCTACCTCGCACGCCATTTTGGTCGAGGCCGTATCGCGAATGGGTCGGGCGCTCGCCAACTTCTTAGCCGAGCGAACCCGCTTGGCTCATACTGGCAGCTCGTCCTCGGTGCCGCGGCCCAGGTTACGGAAGCCCTCAGCGGGTTTCTTGATGCCTAGCAAGAACGGCAGCGAACTCGACTCGAACTTCAGCTTCAACCACAGCCGCCCGAACGAGCTGCGCTCTGGCACCACCACCGGCGTTACCTCAGACGTGGCGAGGTCGATGTAATGCGTCGACGTTTCGCCGATGCCTTCGAAGTCATGAATCAGCGGCTTTGAAAGCTGGCGCATCGCCGCGTCGAGGGACTGCGCCACCGGATCGGTCATCAGCACGTATTCCTGCACCGGCACCTCGTTCTTGAGCATTCGGTGCACCAGGATGACGTCGACGCCGGCAAGCTCGACGTGGCGTTTCACCTTTTGCTCCGCCACTTCACCCTCATGGGCGACGAACTTGAGCGACAGATTGTCCAGCTGTGAGCAACTCGCGCACTCGCATGAGAAGTCCTGTTTTATCCGCTCCCGCCGCGCGAGGAACGACTGGCGCATCCTCGACAGCCGGTCGCACACCAGCACACTGGCGTTGCCGTCTGGTGCCCAAAAGAAGGCCGCGTCGCCCTCCAGCTTCGCCAGCTTCAGTCCTTTGCCAGCGTCGATGACCGACTCCAGCAGCTGCGCTACCGTCTGCTGCGCGTGGGTCAGATGCATCCGGTTCCAATTCATGTACCGCGTGTATCCACCGATGTCGGCAATGAGCAAAACTGCGCGCCGGATGGCCATGATTTCGCTATTTTAGTGGCCTGATGGGTTCTGCCTCAATGAAATCACCATCGGTGAGCACGGCACAAACGCCCCCGGAACACCCAGAACCTGCCGACGTCGAGGCCGCGGCCCTTGAGCTGCGCAGGAGCGTATGCGAATCTGCCGACGCCACAACGTAACTGCCCAATATCATCGTGGCGCCGCCTCTGCGAACAGGTCTTTGTGCTGTCGCAGGAATTGCGGCAGCGACTGCGGCGGCTGGCTGGTGAAGTCTTCGAACGCGTCGGTGATGTGATAGAAGGCTTGATATTCGGGCGGGCGAGTGCGCACGTAGCGCCACAAGTGGGTGAGGTGTTCCACCGCAACGGCGTTGACCCCGAGAGCCGAAGCGGCGCTGGCCCATTGGTCGTCGTCGACCTCGACATATTGCACCGGCCGGCCCAGGATGTCGCTGAACGCCTCGGCGATCTCTTTGTTGGTGACCCCGCCGGCCATCAGTCGAACCACCGTGCCACTCGGCAGCGCTGGGGCCGTCAGCACCGCCGCGGCCACGCGGGCGACGTCTTCGGCCCCCACCATCGGGATCGCCGTGGCTTCCGGTCCCCACGGCAAGGCGATCACCCCGTCCCGGGCCAGGCTGAGTAGGGCCCAAGTGCGGAGGTTTTCATAGAAGATGGTGGCATCAAGATGGACGGCGCCGAGGTCGGCCCAGTCGAAGATCCGCTCGGCAAGCCAGTGGCGGGCTTGGTGCGGGGTGGGCTGCTCGCCGCCGGGCTGCAGCCACTGCGACAGGTTCACGACCTGCTCTACACCGGCCGAGCGTGCCGCGGCGGCGAACGTCGCGGCGGCTTCAAGCAGGCCCTCCTGCACCGGATAGGCGAAGTAGGCGCGGCGGATACCGCCCATCGCGGCCGCGACCGATCGGAAGTCGCGCAGGTCGCCGTCGACGATTTCGGCGCCGAGCGTGCGGAGCCGATCGGATCGGTCGTCGAGTCGGTGGACGAAGGCGCGCACGGGCCACCCCTTGTCGAGCAGTAACCGCGTGACATGGAAACCGGTCGAACCTTGGATGCCCCCCGCGGCGCCAGTGACAAGGATGGGCTCGACAGTCATGATGTTGTCCCTCCACTCGGGCCGTCCCGGCAAGTGGCGTAGCCGAGTCGGCGATCCCGGCGGGTGGAGACGCCGCCAGCAGCACGTTCCAACCGTGGATCATTACCGCGCCCATCGGTGCGGTCTGTGAACCCGGGCCGGCGGCGTTGCACCTATCAGAAACCTAAACCTGATAGACAAACAAGTCAATCATCTGATTTTGAAATCTGTCTAAGTGATAGAGTAATCGCGTGGCTGGGCGGCGGAACTACAACCAGGACTGTCCGATCGCCAATGGGCTCGACGTGCTCGGTGAGCGCTGGACACTGCTGATCGTGCGCGAGCTCGTTGGAGGCCCGCGCCGCTACAGCGACCTGCGTGCGCAGTTGCCGGGCATCGCGACAAATCTTCTGGCCCAACGCCTTGACGAACTCGAACAGGCTGGCGTCGTCGAACGCACCGAGTTGCCCCCACCCATCGCACGCACCGTCTACACCCTCAGCGACGACGGGTGGCGTCTCGTGCTTCCGATCCTCGGTGCGGTTGCACGGTTCGGTCTGCAGACGATGCGATTCAGCGCCGAGGGATCCCGATCACCACTCAACGGTTTTCTCGTCGGCGTGCTCCTGGGTTTCGACTCCGCGGACGCCGTGGGAGTTGAGGCAACGTATCGCGTGCAGATCGACGACCGAAATTTCGATTTCGCCGTGACCGCGGGACGACTCGCCGGGGCGCGGCACGAACCAAATGTGACCTTGAGCGCATCGGCATCCGACCTGGTGACCGCTCGCCTGGGCGCTACCACAACGCAGCGTCTCGCCGCCCTGCGTCGGCTCCGCTTCCACGGCAACCACGACGATGTAGACACCATGCGGACGGCCTTAAGGCTAACGAACAAAAGGGCCGGGGCCTCGACCGGCTAGACCAGCTCCCAAAGATCCCGATGCCGTGTTTCGTCAGCGGATGGCCACGGACGAAATCGCGTCGCGCACTCGGTCAGGGAGGTCTCCGCCGTGACTCAGCCAGTCGTCCAGGGCGATACGGACCGATGACATGGCCAGTGCGCCAATGAGCCGCGGGCGCGGATCGTCGGTTGTGAGATCGGCGAATCTCGGCGCGACAAGCTCAGCGATCGCGTTTTCGTAGTCGACATAGATCATCAGTGTCCATGCGCTCAGCACGGGGGAGGACCGAGTCAATGTCGCGAGATCGCCTACCTGGTCGCTGATTTCGGCAAAACCGTCGCCCAGATCGGCGAATGCTGACAGCACGGCGTCGTGGGCGGACAAGTCCGGTGGCTGGTGCGCAATCGTGGCCGTGATGAGGTCCAGCCATCGTCGAGTCGAGCCTTCAGCGACTGCGTTCTCTTTGGAGCTGAAGTACCGGAAAAAGGTGGCGCGACCGACGTCGGCGGCTTCGGCGATCTTGTCCACGGTCGTCTTGACGAGGCCGTGTTCAGCGACCAGGTCGGCGGCCGTTTCGGCGATGCGCTCCCTGGTGGCTTGGCGTTTACGCGCGCTAAGCGCCACCGGATGAGACATAGTCTCACTATATGGGAAGCCGTGTACTTCCGGTGAGACTATGTCTAAATTGAGACTATGTCTCATCGATGTGTAGCGCGGAGCGGGTGAAAGGTCGGTGGCAGTGAACAGCGATTGGGCACCACGCTCATTGGAGAGCTGGAGCTTTGTGCAGAAGGTCCTGGTCGACATGACCGAGACGGTAAAGAAGGACGCGGAAACCGAGGCCGAGCTTCTCGAGGGTTTGCGGGTCATCACTCGGGTCACTGCGCTGTGCACGGAATTGTCCGTCGATGCCGATCCGGACCTTCCGTTCTTCTTCAACATGTGCACGCCGTCGCGCCAGATCGGTGGACCCAATCCCGACGGGGGGTACTACCTCGCGATGATCCGCGGAGACCGTGCCTACCGGGTGTCGGGAACTCGCGGCACGACGGCGTATCTGGGCCTACAGGTTCTCGCCGGAGTCGGGATGACCCCGCGACGGATGGGGGCCTACGTCAGCGATCATGACCTCAAGCTCAACGCCGGCGGGACGTTCTCGCTGTTGTTCTCGGCCGCTGAACCTGCCGCAGTCGAACTCGATGGCGCCCAATGGGTTCCGATACCCGATGATTCGTCCTCGATCGTGGTCCGTGAGTACATCGGTGACGCTGCGACAGAACAACTCGCCACGCTGACGATCGAACCCGTTGGCAAGGTTCCGGCGCCGCATCGGCTGTCCGACGCGGAGCTCGCCGAGCAGTTCACATCGATGGCGTGGACCATCGTCAAGCTGTCGACGCTGCATCGGACCATCAAGCCCGAGCTCTTGACCGCGCCCAACATGTTGATGACCGCGCAAGCAGCGGAATTAGGTGCGGCCGACACCACACCAGACAACCTCTACATGATCGGCACGTTCGCCATCTCACCCGAAGAGTCGCTGTTACTGGAGTTCAAACCACCTGAGACCCGGTACTGGAACGTGACGCTGGAGAACATCTGGCACGAATGCCTCGAACCGCGGCTCAGACACAGCTCGGTGACCCACAAGGGTGTACAGCCCGACGCGGACGGCCTGATCAGGATCGCGATCGGCGCAAGGGATGTCGGCCGCGGGCATTGGCTGGATACCGGTGGGCGACACCGCGGTTTTGTTGTGTTGCGTTGGCTCGACAACCCCGAGCCGCCCGACGTCGCGGTGCGGGTCGTCGGCCGGGATGCACGGCTATGAGTGCCGCAGACCGGTTGAACCCGCAGCGTCTCATCGAACAGGCCTGCGAATCGGCGGGCACCGACGATTTCGGTGACGACGATTCCTGGCGGGACGGGTACGCGCGGGTCGTTGACGGTTTCATCAATGACGCCCGACTGTCTGAGCTGGGTGTGGAGATCGCTGCTGCCGATGTGATGCGCGCGTTGACCAATCGCCTACAGATAACCCGATGGCGGTCGCAACATCCCGAAGTGGCCGACGAGAAGATCAGTCAACCCGTCGTCATCGTGGGTCAGCCGCGCACCGGGACAACCATTCTTTACGACCTGCTCGCCCAAGACCCGGCGCTCCGTCCACCCCTGACGTGGGAGGTGGACATGCCGGTTCCGGTGCCGAAACCCGATACCTATCACGTTGATTCGCGGATTGCAGAAAGTCAGGCGAGCATCGACCTGGCCGAACAATTCATGCCGGGTTTTCAGGCGTTCCACCCGATGGGGGCCCTGGTCGGCCAGGAGTGCGTCCGCATTACCGCTGGCCAATTCTGCAGCATGATCTTCTCAGTCCAGTACCGCATGCCTGACTACTACCGTTGGCTGCTCTACGACGCAGACCACCGTGGAGCCTACCGGTACCACCGAAAATATCTGCAGCACTTGCAATCGGGGGTTCCCGGCCAATGGCTGCTCAAATCGCCCGCCCACTTGTGGCAGCTCGAGGCGCTAATGCAGGAGTATCCGGATGCGCTTATCGTCGAGACCCACCGCGATCCGCTCAACGTCATTTCTTCGATCAGCTTCCTCGCCCGGCATCTGCGGAGGATGGCCTCCGCAGAACCCAGTCTCAGGGAGGCCGCCGATCAACACCGGGAAGAGATCATCGTCGGACTGGAGCGAGAGATGAAGATGCGCGACTGCGGAGTCATACCGCCCGGTCAAGTTGTCGACGTCCGCTTCGCCGAATTTGTTCGCGACCCGTTCGCGACAATCCGAAGGCTCTACGGCAAGCTCGATCGCGAACTGACGCCGGGAGCTGAACAGAAGATGCGCGATCACCTTGCCGCGCATCCTGGGGACGGTGGCGGCAGCCGATACACGTGGGCCGATACCGGGCTGGACGCCGGTGTGGTGCGCGAACAAGTTGCGGCGTATCAGGAGCGCTACGACGTGCCTACCGAGCCGCTGAAATGACGCCCCAAAGGGTCTAAATCCCTTCGCCACTGCGGAAACTGCAGACGTTCTTCCGCCACCGAAGAGTCGGCTGAGTCGTGTTGATGCCGTCAACGGCTCTCGCGTATCCGCAGGTCGTTTCACGTAGTTCACGTCGTTTCGTGTCGCGAAATTCAGTGTTTCCGCTGGTCACGGCGATTTTCGAGCCTGGTTCGATTCCCGGCAGCTCCACAACAGAAAGCGCTGGTCAAGACATAGGAGTCTTGGCCAGCTTCTTTTATCAACGTCGCATCCCCCGGGGTGACCAGGCCGACAGCTCCAACGGCCCCCGGGCTTAAGGCACCGGACGCGGGTGCGAAGTGGATCGGCGATTTCGCCGCAGTCTTCCTGGCACAACACGGTTGCCGACGACGGCCTATTTGTCTGTGATTTCAGCGCGGGTCCGCACCACTTCAGCGTGCTAATCTCACCGAGAGCACGGTTCAGTACCGCCATAGTAGAACGCAGTGGTCGGCTAGATAGACCTCAATGGGCGTTGCCGGAACGGAGCACGTGAAACAGACGTGTCGGAGATCCGGCGTCGGCCGTCAGAAAGAGAACGACATGAGCGCGAAGGAAGTGATGACTGAACTGGTCGGCGAAAGCCGCCCGCGCACCTACGAGCGTGATGGCCTGACGTTGGGGTACTCCGTGGTGGGCGATGGTCAGCCCATCCTGTTCGTGCACGGTGCGACGGCCACTGGGGAGTTCGAGTGGGGCCCGCTCGCGGCCAGGCTGGCGTCCGATTATCGATGCGTCCTGCCCGATTTGCGTGGTCACGGTCGATCGGAATTCCGCGAGTCGGTCGACATGGGGCAGGCCATCTGCGCGGATCTGCGATATCTCGTCGACCACCTGGGCCTCGACCGGCCTCACATCGTGGGGTTTTCTTACGGTGCCGAGATCGCGCTCATGCTCGAACTGTCGGCGCCCGGCACCGCGGGATCTCTTGTGCTGGTAAGCCCGGGCACGGGCCGCCCCAGCGACTACCGGGCTCCGCGCCTCGAGCACCTATACCGCACCTGGCCGTTCGCGTTGCGCCGCCTGCACGAGACCCACCACGGACCCGAGCACTGGCGTCAGCTTGTGACCGCGCTGCATGTGGACAGTGTCGGCCGACCCGAGCTCTCGGCGGAAGCACTGGGTGGTGTCGGGTGTCCGGTGTTGTTGGTGGCCGGCGCCCTCGACGAGTCGACGCGGCAGGCCCAAGGGCGGCGGTTCGCCGAGGTCAATGCGTTGGCACGCTACGTAGAACTCGACGGCGCGGCACACGCCGTGCACCACAAGTGCCCCGATAGGTTTGCAGCAGGTCATCAGTGCCTTCCTGACTGAAGTCGACAACGAGAGAGCGGGGAGCCATGCCGCGACAGAAGACAGCTGAGCGCAAATCGGTCGGTGATGAGCCGGCAGAGGAGTACGTGCCGAGCTGGCAGCGAGACAGTGTCGATCGATCGCTGCGCAATGCGATCGAACGCGCGCGCAAGCGCAGCGATCGGTTCGTCGAGGCTGCCGTTGAACTGCTGTCCGAACGCGACGAGGGTGACTTCTCCATCCAGGACGTGGTGGACCGCTCCAATCAGTCGCAACGCACGTTCTATACCTTCTTCGACAGCAAAGACAGCCTGATGCTCGCCGTGTACGAGACGATTCTGCGCAAGACCGCGATGCCGATGTTGCAAGCAGCGCTGCGAGGGCATCGACGATCCGGTGCTGCGGCTTCGGACGCTGCTCGACGCATTGTCCGAGATCACCGAGATGCCGGCGCGGTTGGCCCGCGGGTTGAGTGTTCTGCACCTGCGGCTCGCCGAGACGCGGCCAAACGACCTCGCCAGCGCAGTGGAGCCGTTGCACGCCTTCATCGTCGAATTGCTGACCGCAGTGGCAAAGGCGGGCCGGCTACGGGAGGACCTCGGGCTGCACACGCAAGCGGCGCTGCTTCAGGAATTGCTGCTTGCCTCGACGCACTCCCGGGTGCTGACGGGCGGCAGCCAGACCAGCGTCGACGATCTGTGGGCGTTCTGTTCGGCCGCGATATTGCGTCGCGAGGACTGACCTCGCCGCACGATTCAGGTCACGGCACCGGCGATCTTGAGGCTCGATGAGCTCGTCGTCCGATTTTCCGAGTCCGCGCAGGATTTCGTCGGTGTGTTCGGCGAACTGCGGTGCCCGAGTGAGGCTGGCCGGCGTCTCATCGAATTGCACGGGGTTGGCGACCAGTTCGCGTCGCGCGCCGTCGATGTCGAGAACTTCGGCGATCATTCCGTTGGCCCGCAGCGCGGGGTCTTGCCCCACCTCCCAGGGATCCTGCGCGACGCCCCATTGGCCCTCCATGCCGGCGAACCTGCGATCCAGTCCGACAGCGTCCGGCCGGCGATCTCGTCTTGAAGAATCTCGGCGGCCTCCGCTGCGTTGCCCATGAGCGCGTCGACCGTTGCGAACCGCTCGTCGGTGATGAGATCTTCGCGGTCGATTCGCCCGCAGAACTCAGGCCAGTAGCGACTTGGCTGAAGCATCGCCAGCACGATCCACCGGTTGTCGGCGGTGCGGTAATTGCCGACGAGCGGATTCGTGCGCGCCGAGTTGCTGCTCGGCGCGCGCTCCGGCGGACCACCGGTCAGCAGTGCGAAGCCGATCGACAGAGCGTTCGCCCAGGCGCCCACGCCGAGCAGGGAGACGTCGACCACCGACGTCTGGCCGGTCCGTTCGCGCGCCAGGAGCGCTGCGGCGATGCCTCCGGCGATGGTCATCCCGCCGAGCGAGTCACCGTACGCGCCGGCGGGCATCTTGCACAGGCCATCGAACTCCGTCGGGGTGGTTCCGAGCGCAGAGCCGCCGCGGGCCCAGAAGGCGGTGCTGTCATAACCGCCTTTTTCGCTGTCAGGGCCGCGGCTGCCGAAGCCCGACCCGCGGACATAGATGATGTCGGCGTTGATCTTGCGCACGTCATCGAGCTCGATGCCGAGCTTTCGGCGCGCCCGGGGCAGGAAGTTTGTCAGGAAGACGTCGCTGGTGCGGATCAGCTCGTGCAGCACGTCCAGCGCCTCGGGGCGCTCAAGCGCCAGGCCGATGCTGCGCTTGCCGCGGTTGGGGTGCTCCATCAGGGGCGCGAAGGAGCCGCTACCGACCGGCATGTCCATCAGTCGGCTCAGGCCTCGTTGGGCGTCGCCGGTCTCGGCGTGCTCGACCTTGATCACGTCGGCGCCCCAGTCCGCCAGGACCGCGCCGGCGGCCGGGACAAATGTGAACTGAGCCACCTCCAGCACGCGCACGCCTTCCATCGGTCGGATCACAACGGTCTCTCCTGTTCTGACTGAGCTCAGTTGGCGCCGAGGCGATTTCGCGTCCAGCTATTCGCTGGGGCGAACGTGGATCACATCCATCATCAGATCGCGTGGCTTGGTCAGTACGTCGTACAAGACCTCGGCGACGCGCGCCGATGTCAGGAGTTGGGTTCCGCTCATCCGGGTCAGATACCCGTCGGCTTCCCACATCGGCCAGGCCCGTTCCAGGTCACCCGGTCCGAAGTTCTCGTGGATACCGGTATCGCCGACAGCGCCCAGGATGACCAGGGTCACCCGGATCGAGTCGCGCCGGAGTTCATGGTTCATCGCTTCGGTGAAGCCGTTGAGTCCGCGCTTGGTTGCCGCGTAGAGGGTCATCATCGGCATGTGATCGAGCGTGATCTCCGAGGAGATGTTCATGATGTCGCCGCCGCCGGCCGCCCGCAGCAGCGGGATCGCCGCGCGCGTGGTGTACATCGGTGCGACGAGGTTGGTGTTCACGGTGACGGCGATGTCCTCGTCGCTGGCCTCCTCGATGAGCCGGATCCGGCTCGCGCCGGCGGAGTTGACCAGGACGTCGACACGCCCGAATTGTGCCGCCACCTGCTCGAAAGCGGCGCAGACTTCGGTGCGGGCAGGTGACGTCGGTGGCGATCGGGACCGCATTGGCTCCTAGGGTGTCGGCGATCTCGTCGAGCAGCAGCTTGCGACGCGCGAGTAGAACGACCGTGGCGCCCTCCTGCGCGAAGCGTTGAGCGGTCGCCCTCCCGACGCCCATCGAGGCTCCGGAGACCACAACGACCTTGCCCTCCATGCTGCGGGACATTGCAAGCCTCGATTCCTCATGCTCCTAGACAACGACTCGCGTCCAACATCTGCACCGCGGATGCACCGGCACATTGCATCAAACGCACATGTCGTTCTACCATGACGCGCACGTGATAGTCATCACCTGGCCCGGCACAGCGTGCGGGCGTTTGTTCGGAGGGAGTCCGTATGTGCCCACACATGTCACCGGCAAGGAGGCCAAGGAGTGGGCGGTCGAGCATTTGTGGGGCAACTGCAGCTCGCTCTACACGCCGTTTTCGGGCCCGGACGGCGACGACATCGACTTCGAGGCGCTGCGAGCGCTGGTGCGACACTGCCTGGTCGATCTGGATCAGGACGGGATCTGGCTCACCGGCGGCATCGCCGAGTTCTGGTCGCTGACCACCGACGAGCTCAAGGAGGTGGTTCGGGTCGCGGTGGAGGAGGCGCGCAGGGTCAAGCCCGGGGCTCTCGTTCAGGTGATGTCGAGCACCGACACCGCCAAGCAATGTGTCGAACTGACATTGCACGCCCAAGAACTCGGCGTCGACATCTGCTACATCCTGACCCCGTACTTCGAGTGCTCCGGCAAGCCAGGCGTCTTGGAATATCTGCGCTACGTCGCGGATCGGACCGATATGCCGTTGGGATTCTTCAACTCCCACTCCACCGGCCTGGTGCTGACCCCAAGCGAATGCGTTGAGCTTTACCACGAGATCCCTGCGCTGTGTGGGCTGAAGAACGGGCTGCTGGACGCTCAGCACAGCCTCGAGGTCCACCAGCTCGCGCCCGAAATGGTGCTGTGGGAGGCGGACGACGAAGCCGGAATCCGGCTGGGGATACCACATCCCGGAGCGCTCGGGTCGGCGCTGTATCTCTACGAAAAGCCCGGACTGCTGCTGTTCTCGCAGTGGCGTTCGCTGCTGGTGGCCGGCGACTTCGAACGGGCCGAGAAGTTCGCTGCCGAGACCGGGTTGGCGGATATGAAGGCCGCCAGCCGTCGCTACCAAGCGCACCCGGCCCGGCCGGGCTCGTTCACGCACTGGGGCGCGGGATTCAAGTTCGGTGCCTCGCTGCTTGGCCTGCCCGTCGGCGACTACCCCCATTCGCGGCCGCCGCAGACCGCATTCCCCGACGAACTCAAGGGCCCGATCATCGAGGCGTACGCCGCCTCCGGGTTCATCAAGTCCTGAGAAACGGAGCGCTGCCGTGCAGGTGCAACTGGTTTCGGCAGGGACCACCCCACGGCTGGTCGAGCGGTGAGCAACGAGCGTTCCGCAGCGCTCGCCGACCCCGCTGTACGTGTCACGCGCGACGGGCCGGTGGCCGTGGTGATGCTTGCTCGGCAGGCGAAGTCCAACGCGATGGACGGCGAAGTCACCACTGCATTGCTGGACGCTCTGCGGTCGCTCTCCGAGAGCGGCGACGTACGCGCAATGGTGCTCACCGGCGACGGTAGCGCGTTCAGCGCGGGCGGCGACATCGAGACGATCCGAGAGATGGGCGCGGACAGAGGATTTCGCGACGCGATCCTCGACAAGCACCAGGAGTTGTTCTGGGCCATGAACCGGCTGCCTTTCGCGAGTGTCGCGGCGGTCAACGGCGCCGCAGTCGGGGCGGGTGTCACCGTCGCGCTGCTGTGCGACCTGGTTGTCATGGCACGAAGACGCTTTCCTGTCCGATCCACGCGTCGCACTCGGCCTGCTCGACGGCGCGGGCGGAATTGTGTTGTGGCCCTTGCTGACCAGTCTCTCCGCGGCAAAGGAGCACTTGTTGCTCGGCGATCGGGTTCCGAGCGCCGAGGCCCACCGGCTCGGCTTGGTCAACCGCGTCGTTCACGCCGAAGAAACCGTGCCGGCGGCCCTCGATGTGGCCCGCCGGCTGGCGGACCTACCGGCGCACGCGGTGCGAGAGGCGCGGCGCCTGCTGAACTTTCACATCGAGCGGGCGGCCCCGGTGCTGTCCGACTGCGCACGGGCTGAGAGCGACTGCTTCGACACGGACGAGCACCGTGCCGCGCTGGATCGGTTGAGTGCCCGACTTGCCGCGAGACCGCCGGGGGAGTCCTAGTGGTCACACGCAACCGTGTCGCGCTGGTGACGGGAGGCACCCGAGGGATCGGGCGTGCCGTTACCGAGAGGCTGGCCGACTCCGGGGTCGACGTGGCCGCCGGATACGCCACCGATTGCGTGGCAGCAGAATCGGTCCGGGACCGATGCGAGAAGGCCGGCGCGCGCGTGACCCTGCACCGGGTGGACGTGGGCGACCCGGACTCCTGTCGGCGCCTCGTCGACGAGGTGCTGGACCAGCATGGGCGGCTCGACTACCTCGTCAACAACGCCGGCACCGTCACCGAGCACCGCTACGGCGACATCACCACTGACGACTGGCAGCGGCACCTGGCGGTCAACCTGTCGGCCGCGTTCTTCCTGTCGCAGGCGGCCATGAGCACGATGATCGAGCGCCGCTTCGGGCGCATCGTCAACATCGGCTCGGTGTCCGCGACGATGGGCAGCCCCGTGCAGATCCCTTATGCCGCAGCAAAATCCGGGACTCATCGGATTGACGCGATCCACCGCGCGGGCCGTCGCTCGAAAAGGAATAACGGTGAACTGCGTGATCCCGGGCAGCTTCGACACCGATCTGTCGCAGGGGCTGGCCTTCACGGCCCGCGACGCCGTGACGTCGATGATCCCGGTCGGCCGTTGGGGGCGGCCCGAAGAACTCGCGCACGCGGTCAGTTTCCTGCTCGACGACCTGGCGTCCTATGTCACCGGGGCGGTGCTGACCGTGGATGGCGGAATGAGTATGGGCGGATGACCCCGACGACCGATTGACGGCCGCTCGCATCGTCGCGCCCCGGCGTACCGGAGGACCGGCGGGACGAGTACCGGAGGCTCGGCTACGTCAGCGACATGACCATGAGCTCGGCGGTCGAACGTGCCGCCCGATTATGGGGCTCGCGCCCGGCGGTGACGCGAGGCGGGCCTGCAGATGACGCACCGCGAGCTGCTGGAGCTGGTCGAGCGCGCCGCGGCGTGGTTGAGCGGGACCGGAATTCGACCGGGCGACGTCGTAGTGCTGGCAGACGCCGAACTGGTGGGAGGCCCACTTGCTCGGCCTGGCCGTCTGGCACGTCGGCGCGGTGAGCGCCCCGATCGCTCCGTTCTACCGGGAGCATGAGTTGCGCCAGGTGATCGAGGAGGTGCGGCCGGCGGCCGTCATTTCGGCCGAGTCGTTCCGCGGTTTCGAGCATGCCGAGGCCTTCGACGACCTGCTCGCCGAGAACGGCCTGCGACGAGATCCCGCGGATCCTCCTGCGCGGCTCACGTTTCGGCTGGACGCCGTTCGACGACGTCGTGTGGCACCCTCGACGCTCACCGTCCGCCAACATCGGAGCGGACGAGCCGTGCCTGGTCTTGTTCACCTCCGGCACCACGTCGCGCGCCAAGGCCGCCGTGCATTCGTCGCGCACGTTGTTGGCCGAAACCCGCCAGCTCGCCGACGCGTGGGGGCTGCGTTGGGACGATGTCGCCTACATGGCCGCCCCTCTGCAACACATCACCGGACTGCTGAACGCAATGACGATCCCACTGCTGGTGGGGGCCTGCGCGGTGCTCGCCGAGCGGTGGGACCCCGACCGGGCGGTCCAGGAGATCATGGCGCACCGGGTGACCTACTCGGCCGGCGCGACGGTGTTCCTGCAGGAGCTGACCGAGGCTGCGAGAGATGCTCGGATCCGGTTGCCGCTGAGAATGTTTGCCTGCGGGGGAGCCTCGGTGCCGCGCGCGGTGATGGAGCGCAGTGAGGAGCAGGGTATCCCGGCGGCACGCGTATACGGCATGACCGAGCTGCCGACCGTGACGGTGATGAACCAAGCGGACCCTTTCGATCTGCGCGCGACGACGGACGGCGCCGTGGCACCCGGGGTCGAGGTGCGAGTCCTCGGTGACGACTGTCGCGCGCTGCCAACGGGTTTCGCCGGCGAGCTTGCGGTGCGGGGGCCCGAGCGGATGCTCGGCTACCTGGAGCCCGCGGCCAACCGGGCCGCACTCGACGACGACGGCTGGTTCCGGACCGGCGATGTCGGCGTTCTCGACGACGACGGATTCCTCACCATCACCGGCCGAATCAAAGACGTCATCAATCGTGGTGGTGAGAAATTCTCCGCGCGCGACATCGAGGACCTTCTCGCCGTCGCATCCCGTCAGTGCGCCAGGCCGCTGTTGTCCCGGGTCCCGACGCAAGGTTCGGTGAGGTACCGGTCGCCTTCGTCGTGCTGCACGGCGGCCGGCAGTCCTCGGTCGGCGAACTGGCCGCACACCTGCACACCGCCGGCCTGGCCCGCCAGAAGTCGCCGACCGCATGGCATTTCGTGGATTCCCTGCCGATGACACCATCGGGCAAGGTCAAGAAATTCGAGCTGGCCGCCACCGCGGCAGCGGCAAGGGACTCATGATGAACGCCGATCAATTCCGCGCGATGCTCGACCTCGGCCGGGACGGCGACGGACGCACGGTTCTTCCGGTGGCTCACGGGGGTGCGGAGCGGATTTTCGGCGGACAGATCCTGGCTCAATTGGTGGCGGCCGTGACACCTGACCGGACAGTGAAATCGTTGCATGTGGCGTTCCCGCGGGAGGGGCGGCCGCACGACCCGCTGTACTTGGACCTCGAGAACACGCACGACGGGCGCACGCTCGGGGTGCGCCGAGCGGTGGTTTACCAGGACACCCAACACCCCGGGGAGCGACGCGTTGTTGCCACCGGCACCGTCCTCGTTGACCGCGCCGACGACGGGCACAACTATCAGTTGAACGCCGTCGCCGATGCAGATCCATTGGCGGCCAAGCTGATCGACTTTCCCGTGGTACCCGGCGAGACCAGACTGATCAGCGACATCGGGCTCGATGACGCCAGCGCCGTCCCGGCCGAACTCGCGTTCTGGATGCGCTGTGCGGACTTCACCGACCCTGCGCTGGCGCAGCCGGTGCTGGCATACGTCTCGGATTGGCCGCTGATCGGCACTCTGCTCAAAGCCGTACCCGGCGCTAGCCAGCAGGACGCCCACGTCCGGCTTCAGACCGGCGTGGTCAGCCACTCGATCTGGTTCCACCAGCCGTTCGACGTGTCGGAGTGGCTGCGGGTGGAGATTCGCGGTGAGCGGCTGGCCGGCGGCCGCGGATTCGGTACCGGCGCGGTCTATACCGAGGCCGGATCGCTCGTTGCGTCGTTCGCTCAGGAGAGCGTGATCAGACCCTTCGCATAAAAGGAGACAGCAATGGCAGCAGAGCACTTCGTTCGATACGAGACGGACGGGGCGGTGGCGGTGATAACACTCGACCGGCCGCAGGCCGCCAACGCCCAGACGCCGGGCATTCTCAAGGACCTCGACGACGCCTGGCGGCGCGCGGACGCAGATCCTGATGTGCGGGTGATCGTGTTCACCACGACCGGCAAACATTTCTCGGCCGGACACGACATGTCGGGCAACGATCCATCCGCCAACGGCCGCAACCTTCGTCCCAAACGCGCCGAGGACGGAAAGCTGGTGGCGGAGGATTACTACGACTGGGAGACCCGCGGCTACCTGGAATACGCCAAGCGCTGGCGTGACATCCCGAAACCCACGATCGCGGCCGTGCAGGGTAAGTGCATCGCCGCGGGGCTGATGTTGTGCTGGCCGTGTGACCTCATCGTCGCAGCCGACAATGCTCAATTCTCCGACCCGGTCGCGCTGATGGGCATCATGGGCGTCGAATATCATGCCCACACTTGGGAACTCGGTCCTCGCAAGGCCAAGGAGATGCTATTCACCCAGGATTCGGTGAGCGCCCAGGAGGCATTGCAGACTGGGATGGTCAACCACGTCGTGCCGCTGGACGAGCTTGCGATCTTCACAATGGATCTCGCGCAACGGATCGCTCAAACCGACCCATGGGCGTTGCGCATGGCCAAGCGCGCCGTCAATCACACCCTCGACACGATGGGCTTCTCCAACGCAATCGAATCGTGTTTCGACATGCACCATCTCGGCCATACGCGTGCGCTCGCGGCCACCGCGGGCAGGACCGTTGTGATGGCGGATCTGGACCGGATGAAGGCCGCGGGTCGCCCCGAGTGAACTCCTTTTGTCCGCCTGGGTGTGTGGGCTATCGGCTAGGCTCGCCGTTTTGTTCTTGATGCGCGTGAGCGGCCGTTGGAGCTGTCGGCGCCGTCGGGCTGGGCGATGCGGAGCCCGGAGATGATGATGTCGGTGGCCAGCTCGATGTGGTCGATGGGGTCTAGGGGGCCGTCAACGGGGTCGAATCGGTCCGATAGTGGGCCGAGGGTGAAGGGCGCGGCGGCTCCGTGGGCGATGAGGAACAGCAACGTTCGGGCAGGCACGCGTCGGACCACGCCGGCGTCGGCGAGCCGGTTGAGAGCCTGCCATGCCGGGGTCAGCGTCGGCAGAGTGAACGACGTCATGATGTAGTCGAGGCGGCTGGTCGAATGCAGGCCTTCCTGGTTCATCCCCGCACGGGATGTCGAGTACCGAGGCGCCGACCGGAACGTCGGCAAGTCGCTCGATGTCGGTGAACATCCGGCTCAGGTCGGCGCCCCACATCGCCCAGGCGCCGAGTCTTGCGACACTGGCGTGCTGGACGCCGGCGTCGTAGAGGGCCGCTGTGACGCGTTCGGAGCGCCACTTCTCGGTTACGTCGGTCATCAGTTCGCCTGCGTGTCGGGAGCGTCCCAGGGCATCGACGCCGAAACCCAGTGGGTCAGGTCGCGCTGCTCGTTGCTGTGCAAGTGTCGCGGCGGCGTCACGAACGTCGCATACGGTCGACAGCGCACCAGCACCCGGCCTTCCTGCTCTGCGACAGCTTTGACCGCGGGACGTAGCTCCGCTGGAACTGGCTCACCCGACATCCGTTCAGCCACCGCCATCATCACGTCGATCAGGGTTTCCTCGTCGTCGTCGATTACGGCGTCGCAGTAGACCTGCAGGTAAGCGAACGGCCAGGTCTCGTCCAGTACACAGAGGCTGACTTTGCCGTTGCGGGCCACGGCTTTGGCCTTTGCTCGATCGGCCATGGTCGCCACCAGCAGGTCGTCGTTGCTGTCGGGCACGTAGTAGACGATCGACATCGCCGGACCGTCGGATCGGCGGCCGTAGCCGAATACACAGGTCCGGTGGGTCTGAACAAACAGCCGCCGCTCAGAGGGCAGCATGTCGCGATCCGTCGGCGCCTGAAACGGATCCTTCGACAGCGGCAACAGACGCACCGAAGCGCGATCTTGGTCATGGTTCGTGGTCTGGGGAGCAGTGCTCATAGATCTAGCCTTCCAGCGGTATTATCGAGTGATAATAAGAGTACTCTTCGAACGGTGAAACGCAAGACCCCAACGCCGAACAAGGTGTGCCAACTAGGCGACACGCAGACGTCCGCCGGTCCGTGGTGGGCTGTCGGCCGCCGGTCGAGCCGCCACTCAGTCGCGCACGGTCAGCCGGATGACGGCAGCCCCTGCGGAGTTCGGGGAGTGGCCCGCGTTCACCACGTGATCCGGCGAGGGTGTCGAGGTCGATACGGTCGAGGTGGTCGAATAGGTAGCGGCGCCGGCTGCTGGTGTGGGTGGGCGTGGCTTCGTTGTAGCGCTTGAGTCCGGCGTCGGTGAGTACGGCGTTGTAGGCGCGCGTCTCGGGTTGACTGTTCGCGGTGCACCAGCCAGAGGACCAAACCCCCGGTCGTGGTGAGCGGGTCGGGCTCGCCCGCGACGGGTAGCAGGCGAAATTTGGGGGCGCCGCTGGCGGACCGATCCATCCCGAAAACGCTCATCGGCGCAGCCAGCTGCAGCGGCGGCTGTGGGCGGTTTCCGAAGAACTCACCGGGGTCATCTATCCCGCCGGATGACCACGGCTACTACGCTCGTCAGAAGTGTTGAACCACAAAGGAAGCCGAGGCGACGCGCGGCGAGATGATCGGTGTCGGAGGAGTCGGCGGTTTCGTCCGGCGCGCGTGATGGTGACGTACTAGTCTCGATACATGGCAAAGCTGAGACTTCTCCTTGAGTGGCCCGTGGTTCGTCAGTTGCGTTCGGGGGACCTGTTTGGCCGCGGGCCGGCGGTGACCTCCAAGCAGACCCGCGCCATCACCGCTCGCACGACGACGGCCGACCGAGTGGTGCAAAGCGTGTGTCCCTACTGCGCGGTCGGCTGCGGACAGCGCGTGTACGTCAAAGACGAGAAGGTCGTCCAGATCGAGGGCGACCCAGACTCGCCGATCTCGCGAGGCCGGCTGTGCCCCAAGGGTTCTGCCAGCGAGCAGCTGGTCAATTCGCCGGGCCGGCAGCTCGAGGTGCTCTACCGGGCCCCGCGCGCGACCGAATGGCAACGCCTCGATTTGGACACCGCCATCGACATGGTGGCCGACCGCTTCGTCGAGTCCCGCCGCAACACCTGGCAGGACATCGATAAGAAGGGCAACCTGCTGCGCCGCACCATGGGCATCGCCTCGCTCGGTGGCGCGACGCTGGACAACGAAGAGAATTACCTGATCAAGAAGCTCTTCACCGCCGCGGGCGCAATCCAGATCGAGAACCAAGCTCGTATTTGACACAGCTCCACGGTTCCCGGTCTGGGAGCCTCCTTCGGGCGCGGCGGCGCCACCCAATCACTGCAAGACATGGTCAACGCCGATTGCATCATCATCCAGGGTTCCAACATGGCCGAGTGCCATCCCGTCGGCTTCCAGTGGGTCGAAGAGGCCAGAGCCCGCGGCGCGAAGGTAATCCACGTCGACCCGCGATTCACCCGCACTTCGGCGGTGTCGGACAAGCACATCCCGATCAGGGCGGGCTCGGATGTGGTGCTGCTCGGCGCGCTGATCAACCACATCATCACCAATGACCTGTGGTTCAAGGAGTACGTCGTCGCGTATACGAACGCGGCCACGCTGATCAACGAGGGCTTCAGGGACACCGAGGAGCTCGGTGGGTTGTTCTCCGGCTACGATCCCGAGACCGGCCAGTACGACCCGTCGACGTGGGCTTATCAAGAAGGGGCCGAAAATGAGGCCGAGCCCGACGGTGACGACATCGAGTCGCCCGGCGGCGGCCACGAACACGGCGCCGACGCCTCGGCGCGCGCGGCAGGCGACGAACAAGGCGGCAGCGGCCCGGCGCTCGAACACGCTCGGGTGCTGCGCGACGAAACCCTCCAGCACCCGCGGACGGTATTCCAGATCCTCAAACGGCATTACGCCCGCTACACCCCGGAGATGGTGCGCGATGCTTGCGGCATCAGCCTCGAGGATTTCCACTACCTCGTCCGTTCCATCGTCGAGAACTCAGGGCGCGAGCGCACCACCTGCTTCGCGTACGCCGTCGGGTGGACCCAGCACACCCTCGGGGCCCAATTCATCCGCACCTCAACGATTTTGCAGCTGCTGATGGGCAACGTGGGCCGCCCGGGCAGCGGCATCATGGCGCTGCGCGGCCACGCCTGCATCCAGGGCTCCACCGACATTCCGACGTTGTTCAATTTGCTCCCCGGCTACCTGCCGATGCCGAAGGCCGGCACCCACGACACCCTGGCCGACTACCTCGAAGCGGTCGGATCGAAGAAGCAGAAGGGCTTCTGGGCCAACGCCGATGCCTACACGATCAGCCTGCTCAAGGCGTGGTGGGGAGACGCGGCGCGGAAGGACAACGACTGGGCCTACGACTACCTGCCGCGGCTGTCCGGCCCGCACGGCACCTACCAGACCGTCATGGGAATGCTCGACGACGAGGTCGAGGGCTACTTCTTGCTGGGCCAGAATCCCGCCGTCGGGTCGGCTCACGGGCGCATGCAGCGCCTCGGCATGGCCCACCTGAAGTGGCTCGTGGTCCGCGACCTCAACCTCATCGAGTCGGCGACGTGGTGGAAGGACGGCCCCGAAATCGCCTCCGGCGAACTGCGTACCAAGGACATCGAGACCGAGGTGTTCTTCTTCCCCGCGGCCACGCATGTGGAGAAGGCGGGATCGTTCACCCAGACACAGCGGCTGCTGCAGTGGCGCCACAAGGCGGTCGAGCCACCCGGCGACGCGCAGAGCGACTGCCAGTTCTTCTTCGAGCTCGGCAAGCGGATCCAGGCACGGGTGGCTGGATCGAACGACGAGCGCGACCGGCCGCTGCTGGACCTGACGTGGGACTACCCAACCGATGAGCACGGCGAGATCGACAGCGAGGCGGTGCTGGCCGAGGTCAACGGGTATCACCTCACCGGGCCCGACGCCGGAAAGCCAGTGTCGGCGTACACCGAGCTGCGCGCCGACGGGTCGACCGCCGCCGGCTGCTGGATCTACTGCGGCGTGCACGCCGACGGCGTCAACCAGGCCGCCCGGCGCGTGCCACACGGCGGCACCTCACCCAGCCAGTCGGAGTGGGGCTGGGCGTGGCCGGCCGACCGGCGGATCCTGTACAACCGCGCGTCGGCCGACCCGGACGGCAGGCCATGGAGCGAACGCAAGAAATACATCTGGTGGGACCCGGAGCAGGGCCGGTGGGTCGGTGACGACGTGCCGGACTTCCCGGCCGACCGGGCGCCGGGCAGCCGCCCCGACCCCGACCTCGGCGGCCCGGCCGCGCTGGCGGGCGACGACCCGTTCATCATGCAAGCCGACGGCAAGGGCTGGCTGTTCGCCCCCAAGGGTGTGGTCGACGGGCCGCTGCCCACGCACTACGAACCGCAGGAGTCGCCGGTTGCCAACGCGCTGTACCCGCAACAGCAGAACCCGGCGCGAATCATCTTCCCGCGCAAGGACAACCTGAGCGCGCCGAGCGCCGGGGAGCCCGGCGCCGACGTGTACCCGTACGTGTTCACGACCTATCGGCTCACCGAGCATCACACCGCCGGTGGCATGAGCCGCTGGCTGCCCTACCTGTCCGAACTGCAGCCGGAAATGTTCTGCGAGGTGTCCCCGGAGCTGGCCGCCGAGCGCGGCCTCGAGCCCTACGGGTGGGCCACCATCGTCTCGCCCCGCGCGGCGATCGAGGCGCGGGTTTTGGTCACCGAGCGGATGACCCCGCTGGTCATCGGCGGCCACACCGTGCACCAGATCGGGCTGCCCTACCACTGGGGCGTCGGCAGCGACGCCGTGGTCAGCGGGGACGCGGCCAACGATCTCCTCGGCATCACCCTCGATCCGAACGTGCAGATCCAGGAGTCGAAGGCCGGGTCCTGCGACATCCGCGCGGGTCGTCGGCCGCAGGGCGAGGACCTGCTCCGCCTCATCGCCGAGTACCAGTCTCGGTGCGGGCGCCACGACCGAGACGGACAATGAACGCATCAGCGATGCAGTCCGGGAGATCTGGGAAATTACAGACCGGGACACGAGGGGAGCCGATGGGCCAGCTCACGGGACCGACTGACCCGGCCGCCGACGCCGGTTGGGGCGGCGATGGCGCAGAGGTTAAGCCGCGCAAGGGCTTTTTCACCGACACCTCGATCTGCATCGGGTGCAAGGCCTGCGAAGTGGCGTGCAAGGAATGGAACCGCAACCCGCGCGACGGCGACCTGGAACTGCTGGGCTCGTCCTACGACGACACCGGTGCGTTGGGGGCGAGCACCTGGCGGCATGTGGCCTTTATCGAGCAGGGCCGCGACCGCATCGACGAAGCGCGCGAATCCGGCCGCGCGCCTAATCGATTTGCGGAATGCCGCCCCTCCCGGGCGGCGCCGGCCGCCCCGACGACGTAGACACCACCCCGCCGGACACCCCGGAGTTCCGCTGGCTAATGTCCTCCGACGTGTGCAAGCACTGCACGCATGCCGGCTGTCTAGACGTCTGCCCCACGGGGGCGCTGTTCCGCACCGAGTTCGGCACGGTCGTGGTACAACACGACGTCTGCAACGGCTGCGGGACCTGCGTGGCCGGGTGCCCGTTCGGCGTGGTCGAGCGCCGCAGTGACGGAACGTATGCGACGGCGGAGCGCAAGTCGGACCGTCTTGCTCACGATTTCGTCACGGGCGTCGCCCAGAAATGCACCCTCTGTTACGACCGTCTGGTTGAAGACCAGATACCGGCGTGCGCCCAGACCTGCCCGACCACGTCGATCAAGTTCGGCAACCACGACGAGTTGGTCGAGCGCGCCAAGGAACGGGTCGCCGAATTGCACGCGCAGGGCCGCACCGAGGCGCGGCTTTACGGCGCCAATGAGCACGACGGTGTCGGCGGCACCGGGTCGGTCTTCCTGCTGCTGGACGAACCGGAGGTCTACGGTCTGCCACCCGACCCGCGGGTGTGCACGGCTGACCTGCCGACCATGTTCAAGCGGGCCGGCCTCGCCGCGGCCGGCATGTTCGGTGCAGCCGCGGTGGCGTTCTGGAGAAGCCGGTGACCACTTCGGAATTCGACAGCCTGCGGCCGCCGGAGCCTTCCGGCGGCAAGCGACGCCGGAACGGAAAAGGCGGAAAAGTCAGCGGCCGCAGAGCCGTTGCGGACGGCTCGCGCGAGATGCCGATGGTCCCCGAAGCCGAGTTCACCTCGTACTACGGGCGCCCGGTGGTCAAGCCCGCGCCGTGGGAACACGAGGTGGCGGCGTACCTGTTCCTGGGTGGCGTGGCCGGCGGGTCCGGTCTGCTGGCGGCCGGTGCCCAGCTCACTGGACGGAACACGTTGCGCCGCAACGCCCGACTGTCCGGCCTGGTCGCTGTGATGCTGGGCGCGGTCGCGCTCGTGAAGGACCTGGGTAGGCCCGAACGCTTTGTCAATATGATGCGGACCATCAAGCTCACCTCACCGATGAGCCTCGGTTCGTGGATCCTGAGCGCCTTCAGCGCAGGCATGGGGGTCGCCGCGGCGTCCGAGATCGACCGGATGACCGGCGAGCGACTCCCACTGGGCCCGTTGCGGCCCGTCCTGCGCGCAGTGGAGGGGCCCGCCGGATTGGAAGCCGCGCTATTCGCGCCGCCCCTCGCGGTCTACACCGCGGTGCTGCTTGCCGACACCGCGACCCCGACGTGGAACGCCGCCCACGAGGAGCTGCCGTTCGTGTTCGTCAGCTCGGCGAGTCTGGCCGCCTCGGGTCTGGCGATGATCACCACCCCCGTCGCCGAGACGGGGCCCGCCCGGAAGCTGGCCGTGCTCGGTGTGCTGGGTGATTTGGCCGCGACGAAGCTCATGGAGCGCCGGATGGACCCGGTGGTTGCCGAGCCGCTCCATCACGGTGACGCCGGCCGGATGTTGCGGTGGAGCGAACGACTCGTGATCGCCGGCGGGCTCGGCACGCTGCTTGGCGGGCGGCACCGAGGCGTCGCCGCCCTGTCGGGTCTGGCGCTGATGACGGCGTCGGCCTTGACCCGGTTCGGTGTCTTCGAGGCAGGCAAGCAATCAGCCCGCCACCCCCGGTACACGATCGAGCCGCAGAAGCGCAGGCTGGCCGCGCGCCGCGCGGCGGGTATCACCGGCGATTCGATTACGACAGCCGGTTAAGGGTGGGCTAGCGGATTTCGATACCCTCGCCCGCTACGGTGTGGCCGATCACCGGATGACCGGGTAGTTCGCCGACCACGAGCAGGCCACCGGAGGTTTGTGCGTCGGCGAGCAACAGCAGGTCATCCTCGCTGACGTGCGGCGCGCATCGCAGCCGGGGCCGAACCCAGTCGAGGTTGCGGCGAGTCCCGCCGGAGACGAACCCCTCGCGCAACGCGTCGCGGGCGCTCTCGATCACCGGCACTCCGGCGACGTCGATGACGGCGCCCACGCCCGACGCTCGGCACATCTTGTACAGGTGCCCGAGCAGCCCGAAGCCGGTCACGTCGGTGGCCGCGCGCACGCCGGCTCCTACCGCGGCCTCGCCGGCGTCGCGGTTGAGCTGTGTCATGATCGCGATCGCGTCCTCGAACACCTCACCGGTCTGTTTGTGCCGATTGTTGAGCAGCCCGACACCGAGGGGTTTGGTGAGCGTCAGCGGCAGCCCCGGCTCGGCGGCGTTGTTGCGCAACAGCCGAGCAGGGTCGGCCACACCGGTGACGGCCATGCCGTACTTGGGTTCCGGGTCGTCGATGGAGTGCCCGCCGATCACGGGGCAGCCGGCCTCCGATGCCACCGCCAACCCGCCGCGCAGCACCTCCGTCATCAGCTCCAGGGGCAGCACATCGCGCGGCCAGCCGACGAGGTTGATCGCGACGACCGGCCGCCCTCCCATCGCGTAAATGTCCGAAAGCGCGTTGGCCGCGGCGATTCGGCCCCAGTCGTAAGCGTCGTCGACGACCGGTGTGAAGAAGTCCGCCGTGGAAAGGACCGCGAGGTCGCCGACCAATACCGCGGCCGCGTCGTCGCCGTCGTCGAGCCCGACCAAAACGCCCTCACTCGACTGCCCGACGAGACCGCGCACCGCCTCTTCGAGTTCGCCGGGTGGGATCTTGCAAGCGCATCCGCCGCCGTGCGCATACCCGGTGAGCCGCGTCTGGGTCATGCCGACAGAGCTACGTGCGGCGCAAGTACGGACCGCTTCACGCTCGGCAGCAGACCAATGTGGCGCGTGTGACACGTACAGATCGCCCAGGAGTCGAGTCGCAAGGGTTAGTTTGTGCGGTGGAGGCGTTTGGGTTCCTGGTGGTCCTCCCGGTCTTCAAAACCGGTGAGATCGAGCATCTCGGTCTGGCGGGTTCGATTCCCGTCCGCCTCCGCGAATAGCCTCCGACGGGTGAGGAGGGCAGTGACTCAGGTCGACCCGCGCAGACTGATTCCGCGCACGGATCAGTTGCTGGCGCTCCCGGCTGCGCAGGCGGCGCGAACCCGGCTGGGCGAACACGTTGTGAAAGCCCTGGTGCGCGATATCCAGGACCGGGCCCGACGCGGCGAACTGACGCCCGACTTGGTCCAGGACGCCCTGGTGGCGTCGCTGGCCAAGCGCACCGCGACGACGTTGCGGCCAGTGCTCAACGCCACCGGTGTCGTCGTGCACACCAACCTGGGTCGTGCCCCGCTGGCCGCGGACGCTGTCGACGCACTGATCGCCGCGAGCGGCTATGTCGACGTGGAACTCGATCTCGTCACCGGCGCCCGCTCGAAACGAGGGGTTGCCGTCCGCGAAGCGCTGCTCACCGCCTGTCCGGCGGCCCAGGACGCGCTCGTGGTCAACAACGGTGCCGCCGCGCTGGTGCTGGCCACCACCGCGCTGGCCGCCGGGCTCGAGGTGGTGGTGAGCCGAGGGGAATTGATCGAGATCGGTGCCGGCTTTCGGCTGCCCGACCTGATCGCCTCGACCGGCGCCCGCCTGCGCGAAGTGGGCACCACCAACCGCACCCACCTGAAGGACTATGCGGAAGCGATCGGGCCGCGGACCGGATGCGTGCTCAAGGTGCACCAAAGCAACTTCCGGGTGGAAGGCTTCACCACCGCCGTCAGCGTGTCCGACCTTCGGGCGCTGACCGCGGACAACGAAGTGCCCTTGGTCGCCGACCTTGGCAGCGGGCTGCTTGCACCCGACCCACTGCTCCCCGACGAGCCCGACGCCGCGACCACACTCTGCAATGGCGCCGACGTTATCACCGCCAGCGGCGACAAGCTGCTCGGCGGCCCGCAGGCGGGCATCGTGCTCGGTCGCGCGGACGTGGTCGCCCGGATGGCACGGCATCCGCTGGCCCGCGCGGTCCGCGCCGACAAACTCACGCTCGCCGCGCTCGAGGCGACCGTGCGCGCCGGCGCATCGCCGGTGACCCAGGCCCTGCACGCCGATCCCGAACGGCTACGTGCCCGCGCCGAGCGTCTGGCCGCGGCGGTCGGCGCCTCCGTCGTCGCGCACGACGGCCGAGTCGGCGGCGGGGGAGCCCCGGGTGTCCCCCTGTCGGGTTGGGCGGTCTGTCTGCCAGAGGACGCGGCTGAGCCCCTGCGCGCGGGTGACCCCGCGGTGCTGCCGCGGGTGCACGACGGCGCCTGTCTACTCGACCTGCGATGCATACCCGAGTCCGACGACGATCGCCTGCTGGCCGCCGTCCGTGCGGCATTGGCGCAACTGGACGACCACTGAACACCCCGCACACCCCGCACACCCCGGACACTCACGTCGTTGCTACTGCCGGCCACGTCGACCACGGCAAGAGCACCCTCATCCGGGCCCTCACCGGCATGCAGCCCGACCGCTGGGAGGAGGAGCGCCGGCGCGGGCTGACCATTGACCTCGGCTTCGCCTGGACCACCTTGGCGTCGGGTCGCGAGGTCGCATTCGTCGATGTACCCGGCCACCATCGCTTCCTGAGCAACACCCTGGCCGGCCTCGGCCCCGCGCCGGTGGTCTGCTTCGTCGTCGCCGCCGACGAGGGGTGGCAGGCGCAGTCCAGTGACCACCGAGACGCGCTCGCCGCGTTGGGTATTCGGCACGGCCTCATCGTGATCACCCGCGCCGACCGAGCACCGGAAAATGCCGCCGGAGTCCTTGAGCAGGCCCGCGAGGAGCTGTCGGAGACCGGTTTACGCGACGCGCCCGGCGTCATCGTGTCGGCGGTCGACGGCAGCGGACTGACCGAGTTGGGCGCCACCCTCGACCGCGTCCTGTCGCAGCTGCCCACGCCCGAGACCACCGCGCGGGTGCGGCTGTGGGTCGACCGTTGCTTCACCATCACCGGCGCGGGAACCGTGGTCACCGGGACGCTTGCGGCCGGCACGCTCGCCCGCGGCGACCGGCTTGACCTGCTCGGCGCGAAACGCACGCGATCGGTGGTGATCCGCGGTCTGCAGAGCCGCGGCGAACCGTACCCCACGCTGGGACCGGTAGCTCGAGTCGCGCTCAACCTGCGCGGGGTTTCCCGCGACGCCATCCACCGTGGCGACGCCCTGGTCACACCCGACGCGTGGCCGGGCACGCGCATCCTCGACGTGCGCCGCGTTACCGGCAGCCCATTGACCGAAGCCCCGGCGCAACTAGTCGTGCATGTCGGAACCGCGGCCGTGCCCGCGCGGCTACGACCTTTCGACGACGAGCACGGCCGGCTGACTCTCGACCGGCGGCTGCCGCTGGTCCTCGGCGACCGGTTGATATTGCGCTACCCGGGCGGCGATCAAGTACTCGCTGGTGCTCAGGTGCTCGACGCCGATCCGCCGCCGTTGCGGCGCCGCGGCGACAGCGCGCGCCGGGCCGCGGCGCTCGCCGGAATGGACGCCGGCGGTGACGTGGGAGCCGAGGTGGCGCGTCGGGGTGCGGTGCAAGAGCGCCACCTACGACGGTTGGGGCTGCTATCCGGCGACGCTGATCCGCCCACGGGGGTTCGGGTGCTCGACGGCTGGTGGGTACACGGCCCGGCCTACGACGCCTGGCAGCAGCGACTGCGGTCCGCGGTAGACGAGCTGCACGCTCGAGATCCGTTGGCAGATGGCCTATCTCGCGGTGCCGCGCGCGACCTGCTGGGCGTGCCGGACGAGTCGCTCCTTGACGCGGTCGCCCGCGACGCGGGACTCGAGCAGGGGAGCGGGCACATCCGGCTGACCGGCACCCGCGACGACCTCGGAAATGCCCAAGCCGCGGTGGGTGAGCTGGAGGCGCGGCTGCGGGCCGAGCCGTTCCACGCGCCGGAAGCCGAGGAGCTCTCGGCACTGCGGCTCGGCGCCCGCGAACTGGCCGCGGCCGAGCGTGCCGGTCGGGTGCTGCGGCTGCGTGACGGCGTGGTGCTGCTGCCCACGGCACCCGCGCTGGCGATGCGGGCTCTGGCCAGTCTCGACCAGCCATTCACCACGAGCCAAGCGCGGCAGACCCTTAGGACCACTCGACGGGTCGCGATTCCATTGTTGGAACACCTAGACGCGCGCGGTTGGACCCGTCGATTGGACGCCGGTCACCGCGAAGTCGTGCGCTGACGGCCCGGAAACGGATTCGGTCTCAGTCGTGGCGTGCGCTCCGTCGACAGACCGTGCCTGCGCGAGTGCTAACGGGCGCTGGCGCAGGCCGTCCGCCTAAGCCTGCTTGAGCGCCTCGATCTCGATCGTGATGGTCACCTTTTCGCCGACCACAGCACCGCCGGTTTCTGGCCTCGACTCCAAACCAGCAGGGGCACAAGCGATCCACTCTCACCTTTTCCCGGATTCCAAGCCCAAACCGATAAGCGCCAGGATGAATGGTGGCACTCACGTCTCCCTAAACTGGGCAACGCCGAAGCGGAGCGCTGAAATGGCAAGCCGCGCTGGTGATTAGGCACATCGAACCCGCAGGTGAAGCATTGTCAGGAAGGCCTTGCCGATGCCAACTACGCGACACGCAGACGTCCGCCGGTCCGTGGTGGGCTGTCGGCCGCCGGTCGAGCCGCCACTCAGTCGCGCAGGGTCAGCCGGATGACGGCAGCCCCTGCGGATAAGGCGCGGCGAAGGTCGGCACGGTTCGGTTGTCCGTCCGGGGCGATGTGAATTCCTGCGTAGCGAGCGTGCACGGGGTTGCGGGGGAGGATCACCCGATAGAACTCGGCCGCGCGCTCCTCGTCGGTGATCACCTCGGCTTCGGCCAGGACGTCGGCTCCACGCAGACGAACTGGAACCAGCTCGCCGGGGCGGAGGTTGCGTCGCCAGCCTGCGACGCTGCCGACCAACAGGGCACCGTCATGCTGGGCGTATCCGACCGGATTGGAGTAACGACGGCCAGTCTTGCGGCCGGTCACAGTGATGATCAGCAATCGTCGGCTCAGCAGCCCGTGCAACCGCGACCGCAATACTTTGCGAACGACCACGTCGCTGGCACGTCCAAAAAGGGTGCCGCTCATTTCAGCCTCCAAGGCCATTGACGCATCGTTATCACTTCACTTGTATTATCAAGTGATAATAGCTGTACACTCTTAACGATGCAACGCAAGATTCAAGCGCCGAACACAGTGCGCCTGCGCCGGACGAGGACCAATATCCGCGAGGCACTGCTGGAGTCGGCTCTGGTCGAGTTCGGCGCCAAGGGTTTCGACGGCGCGTCGACGCGGACGATCGCATCGCGCGTGCAGGCGCACCAGCCGCAGATCAACTACCACTTCGAGACGAAAACGGCGCTATGGATGGCCGCGGTGGATCACCTTTTCGGGCTTTTGCGGGAGGCATTCGACGGCGTCATACCCACGACGCCGAGCGAGGTCGATGTGCGGCGACTCGCCGCCGCATTTGCGGATGCGATACGTCGGTTCGTGCAATTCGCCGCCGAGCATCCCGAACTCAACCAGATCATGGTCCATGAGGGCACGGCGGCCAGCGACCGGTTGACATGGATGACCGAGACTCACGTGAAGCCGGTCTTCGATGCCATTAGGCTGGCATGGCAGATCCTTCGTGACGCCGGGGTTGCTGCACCTATCGACAGCGAGATCCTGTACTACGTGCTCATCGGCGCGGCATCGCTGCCGTACGTGAACGCTCCCGAAGTCCGCCTTCTCACCGGCCAGGATCCGAAGAGCCCCATGTGGATCGACGCTCACGCCGACGGATTGGTTGCCATCCTGCTGCCGGGATTAGCCGCCGCCTGACGAGCGGGCGTGCTCGCCGTGACGGCGGCCGATGCTTTACTTGCTCGCGCGAACAGATACTACGTATGGTGAGACTCATGGCAGCTGGTAAGCCGGGCAGCAAGAGAGCACGAAGTACGAAGGCCGAAGGAGTGACCCCGCTTAGCGCGGGTGAATTCAAGGTGATTCGCGCCCTGCACCCGGGTTTTGTGACCATGATGCGGCAACTCGATGCTGACTTGCAGCGCGAGCATCGCATGTCGCACGCCGAATTCGTCGCGTTGATGTTTTTGTCCGAGGCTTCCGACCGCACCTTAGGGCTCAGCGAACTGGCTCGGCGCTGCCAGCAGTCGTTGAGCGCAATTAGCCGTACCGTCGGGCGGATGGAGGCCCAGGGCTTAGTCCGCCGTGAGCAGTCATCCCAGGACGCCCGCGCCTACAACGCTGTGCTCACCGATGCCGGGCTCACCCGATTGGAGCAAGCCGTCCCCACCCACGTCGTCAGCCTGCGCCGCCACCTATTCGATCACCTCGACGGTGTCGACCTCAAAGCCATCGGCGATGCCTTCGCACGCATCGCGGCCGCCGCTAGCGGAGACCCTCACGCAGTTCCCGGTCAACCATCACCAGACACCCCGATGGGGCGGTACATCACGGCCTGAACGGGGATGGCGCTTCGTGGGTTGGCGGCTACACCTCGACCGTGGAGATCTCCGCACGTCGTTGTCAGAGCGCTGCGAGGGCGTCGTTTGCGATGCGTTCGGCGTCGTGGGTGTCGAGTTGCAATCGGTCGTTGATGGCGACGATCCGTTCGGCTTGCTGGGCGGGCGACAATTCGGTCGAACGGTACAGAGCGCCGGCCTCTCGGGAGCCGTCATGGACCTGACGAGTCCGTTCGATACGTAGGTCCTCGTAACGGCGCAGCCGTACCGGGATGTCGTCGGCTTGTGCGTCCTGGAGCAGCACGGCGAGGGTGATTGCGTCCTCGACCGCCTGGTTGGCGCCCTGTCCCAGGTGCGGTGTCACCGCGTGGGCCGCATCACCCAGCAGGGTGATGCGGTCAGTCGACCAGGTCTTCAGCGGCGCACGGTCGTAGATGCCCCATCGAAAGGTGTGGTCCATCGCCTCGATGATCTGTCGTACCTGCTTGTTCCACCCGTCGTAGGCCGCGGCAAGTGCGGCGACATCGCCGGGCGCATTTCTGTCTGGCCGCGTGTTGCCTTGTCCCATGCGCTTGCCACGTCGGAGACCGGCACCGGAATAACATCGACAGTGAGATCGCTGCGGGCGGCATGTTCGGTCAGCTTGAGGTAAGCGCCGATCATCTCGTGCTTCTCAATCCGATGGAGCTGGAGGCTTTGGTCTCGATGAGTCATCGGCCCCGCCGAAACTAGGTGATGGGCTATGGCAAGGGTGACCCCCGCCAGATGATGACCAGCCGCGCGAGCACGCCGGGCATCTCGGTGTCTGGCGTCGCAGTCCTCATGGCGGCGGCAATGACCGGGCGGAGGGTGCGCTGAGTGACCAGATAACCCATACACGCGGTGGCCGCACCGCCAAACAACAGGGCGGTCCCGATCATGTAGGCCACGCCGCCGCCGGCATCAAGGTTGATCAACGCGAACACGGCTCCGCTCAGCGCCCACGTTCCGAAGTGAACGGCCATCTGGCGGTTGCAATACGCATGGTTTCACGCTGTTGCGCGGCGGTGGGTTCGTCGCCGCGGGCGAACCAACTCATGGATGGGACCACGTTGAGAACCCCGGCGATGGAGTCTAGGACGGATGAGACTGCGACCAGCACGGACGCGGCGATCAGGTTCTTTTCGGTGAGCAGGTTGCGCGCGTCGCCGACGGTGTTGTTGCTCAACGAGATGATGACCATCGCCACCCCGGCGGCAGCCACGATGTGCGCGAACGCAAGTCCGGCAGCATACTTGGCACCCAGACCAATGGCCGCCCTGCGGCTTCCACTGGTCACCGCGACGCTGGCAGCGACGTCACACCGGAGTCGAACGCCGCTATCAGCCACGCGGTGTTGACGTCATTCAGCGACACCAGCACGTTACTGGACGTTGATGCCGGGGCGACCGCACGGCGTCGAGGGCGCCTCACGCACCGGTGAGGTGGTGTCTGCGCCCCGGAGAGCAGTTTGTCTGCGCCCCACCACCCCGGCTTATAGGCTTCCACTGCGGGTGGCGCGTCTAGCAGCGGCTGGACGATGCGCCAGGTCTCATGGGTTACACCTGAACGCCAGCGGATGAGTCGCGTCATAGGTGACAAACCCTCCACCGGCTCAGTCATGACTTCCCTCCGCCAGCAATGGGGTTCTCAACGGAAACCGCTCCCGGAGGTTGGCTGCTGATAGAGGTGTCCATGTTCTCTCCAATTGGACACGTGGTTCTACCACAGCGGTAGTATCAGGTGCATCTCACCCGGTTGTAGCACGCATCTTAAGTTAGCGCGCCAGCGATTTTTGAAGGTTGACGGTTGCGCTCAGGCATGGAGGAGGGTCACGTTGGACCAGCGCCAAGAGGCACCACGATGATGCCGAACGAGACACGAAAACACCATTTCAAAACCGCATCGTGCTGCCTCAGAGTGGCATCGTGCTGGCTCAGAGTGGCATCAGAGTGGTTCGCCCCACGTCGGAAAATGATGACTTCGTTCTTTTCGAGAAAACGCAATGTTTACGGGTCTTGGCGCGGTGCACTGGGACCCTACGTTGGTGCCGAGAACATTCACCAGGTCGACAGCGCTCTGCCGCACGGCGTGCAGGGCGCGGCCGACCCGCATTTCACCTGGGCTGTCCGGTTTTTCGGCCGGCTGTTCCCGGGGCCTCGATTCGGTGGTGGGGCGCTGTCGGTGTACCTGGACGGTCGCCCTGTCGTCGACGTCTGGACGGGCTGGTCCGACCGGCGGGGCGAGGTGCCCTGGACAGCCGACACCGCTGCGATGGTGTTCTCCGCCACCAAGGGCGCCACGTCGACCGTGATTCACCGGCTCGTCGACCGCGGGCTGCTCGATTACGACGCGCCGGTGGCCGAGTACTGGAAGGAGTTCGGCGTTAGTGGCAAATCGGGGATTACCGTCCGCGAGTTGATGCGGCACCGGGCCGGGCTGTCGCAGCTGAACGGGGTCAGCAAAGCCGAGCTGTTGGATCACCGCTTCATGGAGGAGCGCCTGGCGGCAGCGCCGGCGAGCCCACTGCTGGGCAGGTCGGCCTACCACGTGCTGACCTACGGATGGCTGTTGTCCGGCCTGGCGCGAGCGGTAACGGGGATGGGAATGCGTGACCTGGTCCGCTCTGAGTTGGCTGAGCCGCTCAGCATCGAAGGGCTGCATCTCGGCCGGCCACCGGCCGACTCACCGATCCAGGTGGCGCAGATCCTGATGCCGCAAACCACCGCAACGAATCCGCTGTTCGATTTCCTCGCACCAAAGATCGCGGCGCTGCCGTTTTCCGGAGGGTTCGGCGCATTTTACGCTCCTGGAATGAAATCGTCTGTGCAAGGCGACATTCCGCTCCTCGATAGCGAGATTCCGTCGGCCAACGGCGTCATGACGGCCCGCGCGCTCGCTAAGATGTACGGCGCGGTCGCCGACGGCGGCCGCATCGACGGAACGCATTTCCTATCGGCCGAGTTGGTGGCAGGCCTGACCGGCGAGATCTCGCTGCGGCCGGACCGCAACGTCATCGTCCCGATGTCCTTCCACATGGGATATCACGCCTCGCCGATTCCCGGACTAATGCCAGGATTCGGCCACGCCGGTCTGGGCGGTTCTATCGGATGGGCCGATCCCGCAACCGGGATGTCATTCGGCTTCGTGCACAACCGACTTCTCACGCCGATGGTGTTCGACTATGGCGCCATCGCCGTTCTGGCTGCACTGCTGCAACGCGGCGCGGCGGCCGCGCGTAAGCGCGGCGCCCAGACTGTGCCGCACTTCGGGGCACCGTACCGAGGCACGGCACAACCTGAGTCCTGCACATCGGCGATGTGATCGAACTCGTCACGACGCCTAGAAGTGTTCGTGACGTCACCGCCGCAAGCTTCCACGCATGTGCCGGCCGTCATCGGCGGATATCTGCCCCGCTCCGCGAGTTCGATGATGTCGCCGGGGCGGGCAGATGGATTGGTGTGGGCATGTGTCAGCCCAGTATGGGGAACCGGCGCTTGCGCGCAAGCTGGTCGAGGGCGGTCTGCATCACCGAGCGCACGTGGGCGTCGACCTCGTCGACGTCGGGTTTCTTGCCGAACTGGGCGAAGATGTCGATCGGCTCCAGCACCTGAGTAACGATCTTGGTCGGCAACGGCAGATTGGCGGGGAAGAGCACAGTCAGGCCGAATGGGAAACCGATGGAAAGCGGCAGAATCTCCCCCCGAAAGCGCTTGAGAGCCAATCGCTTGGCCAGCCAAGTGCCGCGGGTCAGGAAAAGTTGGGTTTCCTGGCCGCCGATCGACACAACGGGCACGATCGGCACGCCGGCTGCAATGGCGGTCTTGACATATCCGGTGCGGCCGTGGAAGTCGATAACGTTCTGGGTCACCGTCGGCCGGTAGGCGTCATAGTCGCCACCGGGAAACGTCAGCACGACCGCACCCGAGTGCAATGCCTTGGCAGCGTTGTCCCGGTTGGCATGGATAGCGCCGAGGCGGCCCAGGTATCCGCGGAACGGGGTAAAGAACACCACGTAGTGGGCAAGGGTGTAGACAGGGCGGTCGTATCCGAACTCGTTGTAGAAGGCAGGGGCGAAGATGAGCGGATCGGGCGTCAGCGCGCCGCCGGAGTGGTTGTGCACCACCAACGCGCCGCCGGCGGGCGGGAAGGATTGCAAGCCCCGCACCTCTGCCCGGAACCACCGCTTGACAATCGACCCGACCACTTTCGTGAACAGCTCACTGAAGGCGGGATCCCACTTGGCGATCTCCGAATTATCAATATCGCTGCCGCTCATGCCTTCCCCTGCAGTGTGTGCATTGTGTTTGGGTGCCACCATGACGCTGCCATTTGCCTCGGTGTGAACTCGGCAGTGCTCGCGCGCACTCTTACAGTAGCCAGAGTTGGAGGCTCGAGGATGCTTTGCACCGCCGACCTTCCGAGATTGCCGGTACCCCATGGAACGACTTTGTATGTCATGCTCGTTCTCCGATCAGATCGCGGCCAATCACAACGGGTCAATCGCCGGTCAGGACCCGCACGAGTCCTTGGCGGTCGACTTTGCCGGTGGGAAGCATGGGCAGGTCGTCCTCGGCGACAAGGCGAATGACCGTGGGAACCTTGAACGACGACAGGTTGCGGCGGGCGTGGGCGACGACGCTCTCGACCGACAATTGCGCACCGTTGGCAGGCACGACAGCGGCCCCAACCACCTGCCCGCGGACCGGGTGCGGTAGGGCGACCACGAAGCTGTGCAGGACTTCAGGCATCGAATCCAACACGGACTCGACCTCCGCCGGCGACACGTTGGATCCCGCGGTCTTGATGAGAGTGCTTGCGCGGCCGGTGAAGTGCAGATGGCCGGCCTCGTCGAACCACCCGCGGTCCCCGGTGGCATACCAGCCGTCGGGGCCGAACACCTCGTGGCGTTCCTGTTTGTAGATACCGTTCATCACGATCTGACCGCGTACCTGGATCTCGCCCTCCTGACCGGACGGCGCCTCGACGCCCGACACGGGGTCGACTATCCGGTGCTGCACCACACCGGGTAGCGGAATTCCGAAGGAGCCGCGCAGTTCCGGCGGCAGCGGGGTGTCGGGCACCTCGACCATCGTGTGTGGGCCGCCGGTCTCGGTCATGCCCAGCAGGTTGGGCATCAGGTCGGGTTCGCGTGGTCGCCGGTCGGGCGGCAGCGCCTGAAGCATGGTGCCGCCGCGCACGCTCGACAGGTCGCGCTTGGCGAAGTCGGGATGGTCGGCCATGGCCTGACTTGCCTGGGTCCAGCATGAGATGAACGTCGCCCGTTCCCGCTCCAACAGTGCCAGCGTGCTGCCCGCTTCGAATACATCCTGCGCGAGGATGGCCGCGCCGGTCGAAAGTGCCTGCAGCACAACCATCGTCAGGCCGCCCACCCAGAAGAACGGCATCGGCGAATAGATGCGGTCAGTCGAGGTGACGCCACGATGGCGCGCCAGAATGTAGGCGTGTCGCACCAGGCTGCCGTGTGTGTGCACGACGGATTTCGGCAGCGCCGTCGTCCCGGATGTGGTGACCACGACGAGGTCATCGGCGGGTACGACCTCGTCTTCGGCCGAAGATGCCAGCGACGCAACCGATTCCGTGCGCCGCGGCCACGGCGCCGCCCAGGCGCGGTCGCAGTCCGGCCAGACGTGTATCCGCCGCAGATAGGGCGCTGCCGGCGCGGCGATCACGGCCCCCCCGTCGGTGAGGCCTGGCAGCGCGTCCTGTATGCGCTCGACGAGATCGCGGCCGGCGATCGACCGGCCCATGAGCAGCACCTGCACGTCGGTGTGCCGCAACAGCCGCGCGAGTTCCCCGCCGGGTGCGAAAGTCGACAGCGGAACGGTGAGTGCGCCGATTCGTGCGGCTGCCAGCCAGGAGATGAGCCACTGGGCGCAGTTGGGGAACAGGATGCCGACCCGGGTCCCTTTGCCGACGCCGGAGGCCAGCAGGGCGTCGGCCAACTCCAGCGACGCGGTGTCGGCCTCCGAGAAAGTCAGTCGCTCGTTGTCGGTGACGAGGAACTCGCCGTCGGGTTCGGCGCGCCTCATTCTGCAGGAGCTCGGGGATGCTGGCCGGCATGCCGTTCGGCGTCGAATCGTCCGCCGCCGCAAGGGCTCCGGCCATCAGCCGACGTGGACGGGGATGTGGGAGTAGCCGGCGACGTTGGACATGGTGACCCGGCGCAGACCGTCGGTGTCGACCTCGAATCGCGGCCAGTGTTGCTGCAGCTGCTGGAAGGCGACCCGGCTCTCGAGTCGGGCGAGCCAGGAGCCCAGGCAACTGTGCGCGCCGTACCCGAACGCCAGCGTGGTGGCTCCGCCTCGGCGGATGTCGAACGCGTCGGGTCGGTCGTAGGCCCGCGGGTCACGGGTCGCGGCGCCCGTCACCAACAGGGTGGGAGATCCCGCGGGAATCGTCCCGCCGTCGAGGGTGACGTCGCGGGTGGCGAATCGTCCCTGATACTGCGACGGCGGGTTAAGCCGCAGCATCTCCTCGATCGCGCCGGGAATCAGGGTGGGATCAGCGAGCACCAACTCCCACTGGTCCGGGATTGCGGTGAAAGGCCATCACACCGTTGCCCACCAGCTTGGTGACGGTCTCACTGCCGGCCGCCGCCAGAAGCACCGCGAAGGTGGCGATGTCGTCGTCGCTGAGCCGGTGCGTCACCCCCGCCTCATCCTCGTAGGTGGCGGTGACCAGTCTGCTGATGATCAGGTCGTCAGGGTTCCGGCGCTTCTCGTGGGCCAGCTCGAGGAAGTACTCGCCCATCGCCATCGAATCGGCCACGCCACTTTCGGTGGCGAACGGGTTGTTTTCCTCTCGGTGCAGGAATCCGTCAGTCCACAAACGGATCTGCTGTCGTTCACCGGCCGGGACGCCGAGCATCGAGGAGATGATCTCCACGGGGAACAGGGCGGCGAAGTCGGCCACCACATCAAAGTTCTGCCTATCCTTCAGCGCGTCAATGTAGGAGGTCACCACCTCCACCACGAGCGGCTCCAGATTGGCGATCGCCGCCTTGGTGAACACCTGCCGCACCAGCTTGCGCAGCCGCTCATGCTCCGGGGGATCCATGATGATCAACATGTTGGTGCTGAACCGGTGACGCATCGACAGCGCATCCAGGGTCACCCCGTAGGCGCTGCTGAATGTCTCCCAATCCCGGTGCGCGGCAACAACATCCTCGTAGCGAGTCAGGGCGTAGAAATCCCACCGCTCGCTGTAGTAGACGGGCGCCTCATCGCGCATCCATCGGTAGGTCTCATACGGATCGTCGAAGAAGACATCCGAGTACGGGTTGAACTCCGCCGGGGCGCCGTCTGCACGCGCTTTCGTGGCGGACGACGCACCGTGATCCGTCGACATCTCAGGCGTCCACCCGCATCATGGTCGACAGCGTGCCGCCCATCACCATGGCGATCTCGTTGTCGCTTAGCTCTGGGTGACGCTCGGCGTAGCTGAGGGGATCCGCCAGGCCCTCGGGATGGGGATAGTCCGAGCCGAAGAACAGGTGATCGATCGGCACCAGCTTCGCGAGTTCGGCCACGTTCTCCTCCCAGAACGGATTGAAGTAGACGCAGCGGCAGATGGCCTGCAGGGGATCCTCGCTGTAGAGCTGCGGCATCTTCTTGCGGGTGTCGCTGAGGTTCTCCAGCAGCCGGGGCAGCCAGGTTGTCCCGTTCTCCACCATGCCGATCCGAAGCTCGGGAAACCGCGTCAGCAGTCCGTGGCAGGCCAGCGCCGCGACCGCGTCCTCGGCCGGGTTGCGGGCCAGGCTGTAGTAGGAGCGGAACGGCGAAGGCTGGAACGGCCGGAACTCGCCGGAACCCTCCCAGTCGTTGGCGTAGCGGGAATATCCGCTGTCGGAGGCGTGCATGATGACGAGCACGCCGGTCTCGACGACTCGCTTCCAGAACGGGTCGAATTCGGGCAGCGCGAACGAGCGCGGGCCGTGCAGCCCGGGCACCGGCGCCGGCCGGATGAGAATGGCGCGCGCGCCGCGCTCGACCACCCAGTTCAGCTCGTCGATCGCCTTCTCCACGATGGGCAAGGTGATGATGGGTGTGGTGAAGATGCGGCCCTTGTAGTCGAAACTCCACGTCTCGTGCAGCCACTGGTTCAGGCCGTGAATGATCGTGTGGGTCGCCTCGGGGTGGTCCCGGAAACGTTCCTCCACCAGGCTCGCCAGCGTCGGGTACATCATCGACTTGTCGATGCCCTGCTCGTCCATCAGCGCCAGCCGGGGTGCCGGTTCACGCATCGCGGGGGTTGCCTCGATCGCCCTGCCCAGGATCTCGCGATGCGATTTGCCTTCCGGATTGCCGTTGTGGAAGTAGTCCTCTTGGGCGCCCGGCGCGGCGACCTTATCGAAGGTCGGGTTGGGGATGTATTCGCTGATTTGTCCCAAGGTGGCGATCTTGGTGCGGCCGTCCACCTCGACGTAGCGGATCGCGCCGCGATACTCGGGCGGCAGGAACTTCGTCAGCGCATCGCGGGTCTCGTACATGTGGTTATCACCGTCGAAGACCGGAAATCCCAGCTTCGGTGTCATCGAACTCCTCCTGGCGTGGGCACTTGTAATTGCGCCAAACTCTAGCATCGAGTGCGTATGAAGAGAACATGCCGATACTTTTTTGCATGTGACAACTCCGCTGAGAGTAATGTCCTGGCTACGAGCGCGAGACATGGGAGGAGTCTGACGTGGATCTGCGTCTCAGCGATGAGCAGCGCGCGGTTCGCGCGACGTTTGCGGCGCTATTCCGCAAAGAGTCGACCCCGCAGCGAGTCCGGATTGCCGAATCGACCGGCCTGGACAAGGCCTTGTGGCGGAGCTACAGCGCGATCGAGGCGTTGGGCATCGGCATCCCATCGGATTTCGGCGGCTCAGACGGCAGCCTGCTGGAACTGGCGTTGCTGGCCGAGGAGGCGGGCCGTCGTCTGGCCCCGATTCCGGTTGCAGAGACCGCGGCCGCGGCCCGGCTGCTTGCTCGCCTCGGTGAAAAAGAGCTACTGGCGCCCCTATTGAACGGATCGAGCATCGTGTCGCTGGCCACGCGCAGTGCACCGGTGGGGGACCAGCTTCTCGTCGACGGAGCGATCGCCGACGCGGTGCTGGCATTCGACGGCAAATCTCTGCTTTACGTGACGAGGCCGGACGGGCAGCCGACGATCCCGCGGCGCAACCTAGGCGGGCTGGCTCTGGCGCGGTGGGACGCCCACGCCACCAGCCGTTCGCTCGCCGAGGGCGAGCGGGCGCGGACCGAGTTCGCGGCGGCCCTTGACGAGGTCCGTGTACTCAGGGCGGCCGCGCTGGTCGGGTTGGCTCTGGAAGCCGTGCACATTGGTTCCGAATACACCAAAGTGCGCAAGGCGTTTGGCCAACCGATCGGCATGTATCAGGCCGTTGCGCATCCCTTCGCGGACGCTCTGAGCGCCCTGGATGGCGCTGAATTGCTGATTCACAAGGCGTGTTGGGCGTTGGACAGCGAGCAGGGCGACGGGCCGGCGCTCGCCACGATGGCGTTTGTCTTCGCCGCCGAAACGGCCTATCAGGCGAGCCAGCACAGCCTGCACGTCCACGGCGGATACGGCTTCACCGAGGAGTACGACATCCAGCTCTACTACCGGCGGGCCAAGGCGTGGGCCGTGGCGTTCGCCGACCCCCGACGCGAGCTTCTCGTCCTCGCTGACAGACGCTTCGGCCCCGCTCTCCCGGAAGGTCACTGAGCGAATGGACTTCACCGAACCCGCGAACTGGGGCCGCATCCGAAGTGACGCAGAGGCATTCGTCGCTGAGCACGTCACCCGGGAGGTAATCGAGAACGAACGTCGGACCGGAGACGGCGTCGACCGGGCGCTGACCCGAAAGCTCGGCGAGCGCGGGTGGGTCGCGCCGACCTGGCCGGTCGAGGAGGGCGGCGCCGGCCTCGACCCGTTCGAGGCGGCAGTGCTGTTGGACACCCTGCGCAAAGGCGGGTTCCCGACGATCGGGCCCGGCACGACGATGCTGCCGGCGAATGCGATCAAAGCCACCGGCTCCGAAGAACTCAAGGCCAGGATCCTGCCGGGCGTCGCGGCCGGCGAGACGCTGATCTGCCTCGGCTACACCGAACCGGCCGGCGGATCAGACGTCTTCGCCTGCGCGACACGCTCCGAACAGGACGGTGATGACTGGATCGTCAACGGACAGAAGATCTTCACCACCTTCGCCCACGTCGCCGACTACTGTTTCCTGCTCACTCGGTCGCAGGTCGGATCGGTGGGCACCCGCGGCCTGACCATGCTGCTGGTGCCGCTGAATTCGCCCGGCATCGAGATCCGGGCGGTGCACACCATGGGCCATGAACGCACGAACGTCGTGTTCTACAACGACGTGCGGGTCGCCGACACGAACCGGATCGGCGAGGCACATCAGGGCTTTTCGGTGATGCGTGCCGCGCTCGAGGCGGAGCAGAACGTCGCACCGGGCTCACGGACGAGGTGGATCGCGACCGACACGCTCGAGTTCGCCCGGACCCAGCCCGGACCAGACGGCGCCCCATTGGTCAACGACCACCTGGTCCGGGAGCGCCTGGCCCGAATGGCGATGGAAGCCGAGGTCGCTGACCTGCTTGGCTTACGGGTCGCCTTCCTCGACACCGAGGGCGAGAAGCCAGGCCCGGTGTCGGCCCTGTTCGGCCCGGAAAGTTACGTCCGTGCCTCGGCCGCCGCGATCGACATCGCAGGAATGTCGGGGCTGCTCGACTGGACCGATCCCGAGGCTCCCGTCGACGGCAGCATGAACTCGCACTATCGCAGCGCGGTCGCGACGACGATCTACGGCGGTTCCAGCGAAGTGCTCCGCAGCTTGATCGTCGAGAACCGGCTCGGTCTACCCCGCAGTCGTCCACGGCGGTAACCCGGGTCCTGTCAGCGGAACTGGCGGGCCAGCCAGTCGGCGCTGTCCCGCGCAGCGCACCTGACGACCGCGCAGTTGGCGAACATATCGAAGCCGTGCACCGCACCGGCGTAGACATGAAGCTCGGTCAAGACATCGGCCCGGCACAGCCGCCCGGCGAAGTCGATCGCCTCGTCGCGCAGGCAATCCGCGGTGCCCACCGTGATGAACGTCGGTGGTAGACCCGCCAATTCGGATGCCCGGGCCGGCGCCGCGTCCGATGGCACATGATCGGATCCGTAGTGCTCGCCCAGATAGGCGCGCCAGCCGAAAGCGTTGGACTCGCGACTCCATACCGGAAGTCCATCCAACTTGCTCGACGGCCAATTCGTCCGGTCATCGAGCATCGGGTACTCCAGGTACTGGAATGCCAAACGATCGTCGCCCCTGTCGCGCCATCGCAGCGCGAGCGCGGCGGCGAGTCCGCCACCCGCGCTGCGGCCGGCTAAGCCGATGCGGCGCGTATCGAGCCGGAGTTCGGCCGCGTGGTCGAAGATGTAGCGAAGCCCTTTATCGCAATCGTCGATCGCTGCCGGGTATGGCGCGTCCGGCGCGAGCCGGTATTCGACGCTGACGCAGACGCAGGACAGCGATCGGCACCACTCACCCAACCGGGCGTCGTCCATATAGCGGTTGCCGATCACCGTCCCGCCGCCGTGCATCCAGAACAGAGCCGGAAGATTGTCGACCGCATCGCGGGGGCGGAGCACGGTCATGCTGACGCCGCCGTCGGGTTTGGTCGTCAGCTCGGTACGCTCGATGTCCGGCGAGTCGACGGGCGCGAACACCGCGTTCTGCCGCATCATCGGTACGGTTTCGACTGAAAAGACGAAGTCCGGAATGTCGCGGACAGCCTTCCGGATTTCCGGGTCGAGCGCTTCTGGAGGCAGCTTCACCGTCAACCGCCGCCCAGCATGTCCCTGGCCGCACCGACCAGACCACCGTCAACGCGGATGTCGCATCCGGAGATGAAGGCCGCGGCATCGGATTCGAGGAAGGCGACAAGTACGGCGACATCGTCAGTGCGGCCGGGCAGCGGCCCTCCGCTTCGTTTCACCGGGCGTCAGCTCGATCATCTGCGGAATAATCGGCTGTCGCTCGAGTTCCAGCCGACCCATCGCAGTGTCAATCAACCCGGGCGAGATCGTAACGACCCGTCCGCCTTTAGCGCCCCACGGCGTGGCGAGTCGTTCCGTGAGCCGCATTACCCCGCGCTTGGCGAGCACGTAAGCAGTTGCGCTGTCCATTGGATGGCCCAGAGCCCGCTCTAGTGTGTGAAATAGCCCGTCGGCCAGCGGATCACAGAGCAACTTCTCGATGGCCGGGTCCACGTCGCTGTACCCCGCGATCGAGCCGAACAGGATTGCCGAACTGCCGGGCTCGACCAATGGGAACACCGCGTCGGTGATGCGCGCGGTGCCGACGAGATCGACCTCGACGACCGTGCGGGCGTCGGCCATCTCGGGAGAGACCCCGACGGTGTGCACGAGACAGCGAAACCGTCCCAAGGCGCGAACACGATCAGCAACAGCGGCGATGTCGACCGCTGACGTCACATCGCACTGCAGTGTGTCGACACGCGCGCCCTGTGCGCTCAGCATGGAGCGCGCTTCTGCGAGCTGGCCTTCGTCAACGTCGACCAGTAACAAGCGACCTCGACCTGCCAGAACGTGGGCACAAGCGAGGACCCATTCCTCCGGCACCGCCGGTAATCACGAGAACATCGTGTGTCGGCCATGCCGGAGCCTCTCGTTGTCGTTAGGTCGCCGCGCGTGGGTATAGTACGACCGTTGCGTCTGACGCATATAGCGTTCTACTGTTGAGATGCGATGCCTCTCAGAAAGAGATCACATGCTTCCCGAAGACGCAAGAATCATTTCCGTGGATGACCACGTCATCGAACATCCGCGTGTCTGGCTTGACCGGCTGCCCGCGAAGTACGAGGACGTCGCGCCGCGCATCGTGAAGCTCCCCGACGGCAACGACACCTGGCTCTACGAGGGCCGGCAGTCGGGCAACTTTGCTCTCAACGCGGTGGCGGGCAAGCACCCGCGCGACTTCGGCATGGACCCGCGCAGCTACGACGACATGCTGCCGGGATGCCATGACATCGCCGACCGCATCAAGGACATGGACATCGAGGGCACCTGGGCCCAGCTGTGCTTCCCGAACTTCGGCGGCTTCGCTGGCAGCACGTTCTACGCCGCCGAGGACAAGGACTTCGCGAAGCTGTGCATCAGCGCTTACAACGACTTCATCCTCGACGAGTGGTGTGCCTACGCCCCCGAGCGCCAGATCCCGTTGGTGATGGTGCCGTTCTGGGACATCGACGCGTCGGTGGCCGAGATCGAACGCACCGCCGCCAAGGGCGCGAAGTCGGTTTCCTTCATCGAGGCGCCGCACAAACTTGGCCTGCCGTCGTTCCACACCGACCACTGGGATCCGATCCTGCGCATCTGCGAGGAAGCCGAACTTCCGCTGTCGATGCACTTCGGCTCCGGCGGCATGCCGCAGGGGCTCGCGCCGGACGGCGATATGTTCATCAGCATCGCGCTTTTCGGGCTGAACTCGATGATGGCAACCGTCGACCTGTTGATGTCCGACGTGTTCTACAAGTTCCCCAAGCTCAAAGTCGCGCTTTCCGAGGGCGGCATCGGCTGGATGCCGTATCTACTGGAACGCGTCGACTACTCCTGGGGCCGACACAAGTACTGGTGCAACATCAACGCCGACAAGCTGCCCTCCGAGCTATTCCGGGAGCACATTTACGGTTGTTTCATTTCCGACCAGTCGGGTATCGAGCAACGGCACCGGATCGGCATCGACAACATCATGTTCGAAAGCGACTATCCGCATTCGGACTCCAACTGGCCGCACACCCGCAAGTTGCTTGCCGAGCACCTCGTCGATGTGCCCGACGATGAGGCCCGAAAGATCGTCGAGCTCAATGCCCGCACGCTGTACCGCTTTTGGGATTGAGCCACGATGAGCGCGAATGAATCTGATTTCATCTTCGACCCGTTCAAGCCCGGACCACGCGACCAGCTGCCGGGAGTACTTGCCGAACTGCGGGAGCGATTTCCGGTCTACCGCACCAGCTCTGACATCTGGGTGGTGTCGCGGTTCGACGATGTCAAGGCAGTGCAGTCCAGTCCGCAGCAATTTTCATCGCGACCCAATCCCTACGAGGGAGCCGCTCCGCCCGATGACGAGATGAAACCAGAGGTGGTCGAGCGATTGCTCGCGCTGGCCGCGGGCATCCCGGTGGACATGGCCGAGATGGCTTCCGCGAAGACCATCGCCGCGGCCGACCCGCCGCAACACACCCGGATGCGCCGCATCGTCAGCAGGGGATTCACGCCGCCGCGCATCAAGGAGATGGCGACTGCGATCGAGGAGATCGTCCGACGCTGTGTGGCCGGAATCGAGGACCAACCCGCGTTCGACGTGGTGGAGCGCCTCGCCGTTCCGTTGCCCGTCGAAATGATCTGCCACATCCTGGGCATCGATGGCGACCACTACAGCCAGGCCAAGCGATGGTCGGACGCGTTCGCCGCCGCAGCCGGTGGGGTGTTCAGCAGCCCCGCCGAGCGCAACGAATTGATGTTGGCAACGATCAAAGAGTTCAGCACCTATTTCGTCCCACTCATCGAGGCACGCCGCGCAGAACCCAAGGGCGACTTGGTCAGTGCCATGGTGGCGGCGATCGACAACGAGTCACTGAGCAACGTCGAAACACTGATGGTCGCGATCACCATCATGGTCGCGGGCAACGAGACGACGACGAATCTGATCGGCAACACCGTGGTCGAACTGCTGGCCAACCCCGACCAGCTCAAGTTGTTGCTCGACGATCCTGGACTGCTGCCGAATGCGGTTGACGAAGCAAATCGGTTGACCTGCCCGATCCAATTCGCCTTTCGCGAGGCGACCGAAGATACTGAGATCGCCGGAACGCCAATCCCCAAGGGCGCCATCATCGCGTTGCATATGGCCGCGGCAAACCGTGATCCGCGTCGTTTCGATGACCCCGACCGATTCCTGATCACCCGGCCCCCCGGCAGGAACCTGGCATTCGGACACGGCATTCACTTCTGCTTGGGTGCTCACCTGGCTGGCCAGGAAGTGAGGGCAGCGATCAGCGGGTTGCTGCCTTACCTCGACCGTCTGAAACTGACCGATACTCCGCTGCAACGCAACCCGACGGCACTGCTCAACGGGTGGCAACGGGTCGAGCTGGCGTGGGTGTCTTAGCGCGGGAGAATCACAGTGTGAACGCGGTCGCACGACCAGTGCAGGAGCAGCAATGAGTGACTTAGTGATTATCGAGGCCGCGATCAACGGTGCGACGTCGAAAACCGTGAATCCGAACGTGCCCGTCACCGAAGACGAGATCGTTGCCGATGCGCTCGCCTGCTTCGAGACCGGGGCCGCTATCGTCCACCAGCACATAACGGACTTCAACCTCTCGGGTGAGGAAGCGGCCCAGGTATATCTCGGTATCTGGCGACGCGTGCTGGCCGAGCGGCCCGACGCTTTGTGGTATCCGACAATAAATCTCGGCCCGCGAGCTCAGTGGTATGACCACATCCCGCCCCTCGCGGAGTCCGGGCTGCTCCGGATGGGATTAAGCGATCCGGGATCGGTCAACATGGGAGTACCGGTGGACGGCCTGCCTGCGGGTTCGTTCGTGTACACCAACACCTTCGATGACATCGCCCACCAACTCGAATTGTGCCGCACCCATCGCCTGGGCCCGAGCCTGGCCATCTATGAACCTGGCTTCCTTCGCACTGTCCTGGCCTATCATCACAGCGGACAGCTTCCCGTTGGCTCGTTCGTCAAGCTGTACTTCAGCTCCGCGCGTGGCCTCAGCGGAACGGCGTTCGGGCTGCCGCCCAGCCGCGCCGCTCTAGGCGCGTATGTCGAGCTCCTTGACGGGACCGGTCTGCCCTGGGCTGTGTCGGCAGTCGGTGATGACCTCGTTCGAAGCGAAGTGTGCCGCCCGGCGCTCGACGCCGGTGGCCACCTTCACCTGGGGTTGGAGTTTTATGCCGGTGACCGCACCCCCACCAATGTCGACCTGGTGGCAGAGGCCGTGGATGCCGTCGCCGCGGCGGGCCGTGAGGTGGCGACCAGTGCAGAAGCCGCCGTACTGCTCGGCTTACGACGCAGCGTCGAGCCGGCGCCGGCCGGATCGCGCGGGCGCGGCTGATGGAGGCCACCGCCCTGGAGTCGGTGGAGGACCTCACTCCGGAATGGATGACGGCTGTCCTTGCGCAGAACGGCATCGCTGCCACCGTGTGCCGCGTGTTCACTGAGCCGGTCGGCGCCGGACAGATGGGTTCGTGTTATCGGCTGTTTATTGGCTACGACGCTGGCGATGGTCCGGACCGGCTGATCGTTAAGCTGCCGGCCACCGATTCGGCAAGTCGCGCCGCCGGCCAGCTGGGCTACCGGTGCGAGACGACGTTCTACCGCGAGGTCGCCAATCGGCTGCATCTGAACATCCCTCGATGTTATTTCGCGGCGATGAACGAAAGCGGCGACGGATTCACACTCGTGCTCGAGGACCTTGCACCCGCGCGGCCCGGCGATCAGATCGCCGGCTGCTCTGTGGATCAGGCTCGTGCGGCCGCGGTCAACGTCGCTGGTTTGCACGCGCCGACATGGAACGACCCGTCGATTCGTGAACTTGATTGGCTCATACCAGATCTCGCGGCGTACCCCGAGGTCGCAGCCGCGTTCCTGGTGGACGCCACTAAGCAGTTCCTGGAACGCTATGCGGTGACCCAGGATACCGCGGCGACGCTGCGGCACTTCGCCGATCGATTCGTGGATTGGGCGGCCGGGCGACCCGAACCCTTCGCATTGCTGCACAGTGACTACCGCCTGGATAACCTGCTCTTCGCTGAATCCGATGCAACCCGCCCGGTGACAGCCGTCGACTGGCAGGTCGTCACCGTCGGGTCCCCACTGCGCGATATCGCCTTCCTCGTCGCCACGGGTCTGTCGACTGCGAGGCGTCGCGCTGGCGAGAAGGGGATCGTCGAGGCTTACCATCGTCGACTCGTCGCGCTCGGCGTTGACGGCTACGGCGCCGAACAGTGCTGGGAGGACTACCGATACGGGTTGTTTCAAGGCCCGTTCATAACCGTGTTGGGCGCGTTCGTCGCTCAGCCCACTGCACGCGGCGACCGGATGTTCACCATCATGGCCGAAAGGTCGTCGACGGCGATCACCGACCTGAACGCGATGGCTCTGCTGTGACGGCATTCGCGACGCGGCCTTCGGCGGCGGAGTCACCAAACTCTGACCACCTGGAGGAACATTGCTAAGCCGATTCGACGACTTCCCGATCCACCCCTCGGCCGATCCCATCGCCCACCCCGCCACCGGCGATATCAACCACTACGACCGGTATTGGTTTAACGGACATCAGCGCGACGGGAGGTTCTATTTCGGCGCGGCAATGGGTCATTACCCAGTGCGCGGCGTGATCGACGCCGCATTCAGCATCGTGTGCGACGGAGTGGAGCATTCGATCTTCGCCTCCGGTGCGATGCCGACCGACCGGTCCACCACCATCGGGCCAATTCGTGTCGAGGTGGTCGACCCGATGCGCACCATCCGATACGTCGTCGAGCCCAATGAGCACGGCATCACGTGCGACCTGCTCTTCCGGGCCACTACTGTCGCCGTCGAGGAACCCCGCCAGCAGCGACGCACGCCCGAGGGAATCCTCCTCACCGATCACACGCGTCTTACCCAGTGGGGTACCTGGCAAGGCACGGTCACCGTCGACGGCGACGAGCTGGAGATCGACCCCCTCGAGGTTTCGGGTACGCGGGATCGCTCTTGGGGGGTTCGCCCGATTGGTGAGCAGGTCCAGGTCATCCGACAACCCATGCCGTTCCAAGTGTTCTGGCTATGGGCGCCATTGCATTTCGGCGACCGTTTCACTCATCTGGCTGTGCACGAGTATGAAGACGGCAGGCGCTGGCTTGAGACCGCACTAGTCATCGATCCCATTCCCGATGGCGCACCCCCATGGAGCACAGCCGGCGTCCGCGAATGTCACGACATCCGTTACGAGCTCGACTGGGAGCCCGGGCGCCGAGAAATCAAACGCGCGCGACTGTGGTTCGATGACCCCGACGAGGGCGAAGTCCTGATCGAAGTCGAGAAGAAGTTCACCTTCCGCATGCGCGGGATCGGCTATTGGCACCCACACTGGGGTCACGGAACCATCCACGGCCCGCTCGAGACCGGGCGCGAGTCGATCAGGCTGGAGGCCTTCGATCCCACCGACTTCGCCTCAATCCACCTCCAAAACCTGGTAACCGCAACGATGGGCGACCGCCGCGGCGTCGGCGTCGTCGAGCAGATCGCGATCGGGCCGCATCAGCCAAGTGGGTTGACCGGCTTGCTGGACGGACATCGAGCTGCCGCAACATGGGTGCCTTGAACCAGCTTGTCCTGCCCGAGGACCGCGGCGCGGTCCGGGTGCTGACGATGAATCGTCGTGAGTCGCGAAATGCGTTGAGTACTGGGCTGATCAGCGCCTTGTACGCTGCTTTGATCGACGCCGATCGGGATGCGTCGGTGCGTGCAGTCGTGCTGACAGGCGCGGATCCGGCGTTCTGTGCCGGACTCGATCTCAAGCAGGCGCAGCGCGATCGGTCCGCCTATTTTGAACGGCTTCACGCCGAGAACTGCATCACGAAGGTCGCCCAACTAGACAAGCCGGTTCTGGGAGCGATAAACGGGCCAGCGATTACCGGCGGCATGGAGATGGCACTCGGTTGCGACTTTCTCGTGGCGTCCGATCGAGCGGTCTTCGCCGACACTCACGCCCGAGTGGGAATACTGCCCGGTGCAGGCATGACCGCGCGGCTGCCCGGCATTGTCGGGGCCGGGATGGCCCGCCGGCTCTCGATGACCAGCGAGGTCATCGATGCGGCCAGGGCCGAAAAGATGGGTCTGGTCACTGAGGTCGTTGCACACGCGCAACTGCTGGATCGGACTATCGAGTTGGCGATGCAAATCTGCGAGGTGGCCGCACCAGTCATGCAGGGCCTCAAGGCGATATACGTGGCCGGCGCTGCCGCGATCATCAACCCTGCCCTGGCCGCCGAGCAGACCATAACCGCCACCGCCACCAGGAATACCGATGGGTTGAGCGAGCGCTATCGGCAAGTCGCTGAACGTAATCGACGGCAGATCCGCCGGCCAACCTGAGATCGAGTCGCTTTCGTGGTGTTGATGCCGTCAACAGCTTTCGCGTATCCGCAGGTCGTTTCGCGTTGTTTGGCGTCGTTTCGCGTCGTCAATTCCGCTGTTATCCCAGCTCAAGTTGGCTTTTGAGCCTGGTTGGATTCCCGGCAGCTCCACCACGAAGAGGCAGTCAGAGCGGTATCGGCGATGTTCCGTCGCAGCACTCTACCTGCGCACGGAAACAGCGCATCAGCGGCAATGCCGCGCTGCGGGAGGTTACTTCGGTGCTGCCGGAAGTCTATCCAACAGCGACTTCCTCAGTGCTTTGAAGAGACTGGCGCCGTAACGGATCTGCACGCGGAACGATCGAGCTAGCGCCCGAGCGGCGGCCAGCGTCATTCCGCGTACATCGCGGCCATTCGCGACGCCAGTCCGACCTACGGCGGACGTGTTCTACCCGGCTCGGTATCCGACCTATCCGGCCGGTCCCGGCGAGGCGGGGCCGGGTTCAGCACGGACTAGCCGCGTCCTTTTCTTCGTTTCGGGTACCCCTACCCTCATCGGCGCTACCGAGCTGCAGATGCGCTCTCCGAACGAAGGACACAACATGACCGTGACCCGAGACATCGCTGCCACCCGTCAACGCGTGTGGGACGTACTGGCCAACGGATGGACCTACTCAGGCTGGGTGGTAGGCAACAGCCGGATCCGCGCGGTGGACCGGAACTGGCCCGCACCCGGCACCCGCATACTGCATTCCATCGGCGCCTGGCCGGCGGTGATCGACGACGAGACCGTGGTAGAACGCAGCGTCTCCGGTGAGCAGCTGGTGCTGCTGGCGAAAATCCGGCCGGCGGCGAAGGCCCGGATCACGCTGCAGCTGACCGATCTTCCCGACGGAGGGTGTCGCGTCGCGATGAGTGAGGTTGTAGTGAGTCGCCCGCTGCGCTGGGTGCCCGACAGTGTGCAGCTGCTGGGGGTGGCTCCCCGCAACCGTGAGTGCACGTGGCGGTTAGCCAAGATCGCCGAACAGCAAGTCCCCGATGCCCCCGAATAGCGGTCCGGCCAGTGTGGATGCGGTCGTCATCGGGGCCGGCCACAACGGACTGGTCGCCGCCGCCGTGCTGGCTGACGCCGGTTGGGACGTGCTCGTCCTGGAAGCTCAGCCCGATCCCGGCGGCGCGGTGCGCAGCGCCGAACTAATACCCGGCTACGTCAGCGACCTCTACAGCGCGTTTTATCCGATGTCGGTGGTCTCACCGGCCATTCGCGCGCTGCACCTGGAAGAACACGGCTTGCGATGGTCACATGCTCCGGCCGTTGTGGGACACCCCCGCAACGGGTCCGACGACGACGCACCCGTCATCTACCGCGATCCAGCACGGACAGCCAATGAACTGGGCCGCCGAGAAGCCCACGACGGCGACAACTGGTGGCGGCTGGTCGAACTGTGGAAGGCCATCAGAGCCCCACTGCTCAGCACCCTCTTTGCGCCGTTCCCACCGCTGCGCGGCCCCGTTCAGCTGCTCCGGAAGCTGGGCACGGCTGAGGCGTTGCGGCTCGTCCGTCTGCTGATGTTGCCGGCCAATGTGATGGCCGATGAGTTGTTCGACGGCGACGCGGCCCGGCTGCTGCTGCTCGGCAACGCGTTGCACGCCGATGTGCCGATCGATGCACCCGGCAGCGGCGTAATGGGGTTCCTCATGCTGATGCTCGCCCAGGACACCGGATTCCCGGTGCCCGTCGGCGGCGCCGGGCAACTGACCGCCGCGCTGGTGCAACGTGCCACGTCGGCCGGGGCGCAGCTGCAGTGCGACGCAGCAGTCGATGCCATCGACGTCCGTGGTGATCACGCGGTGGCGGTGCGCACCGCCGGTGGCCGCACGATCGGCGTGCGCCGCGCTGTGGTGGCTGACGTTTCCGCGCCCCATCTGTATCAGCAGTTGCTGCCGCGGGCTGCACTGCCCGAGCGGCTATTTCAGGATCTGGCCCATTTCATTTGGGACACCCCGGTTCTGAAAGTGAACTATGCGCTCGATGAGCCGATCCCTTGGCGCTCAGAGTCTTTGAGGGAAGCGGGCACCGTGCACCTCGGCGCCGACGGTCACGGGCTGACCCGCTGGCTTGCAGACCTGAACACCGCGACCGTGCCGGACAATCCGTTCATGCTGTTCGGTCAAATGACGACCGCCGATCCCAGCCGTTCTCCTGCCGGCACCGAAAGCGCCTGGGCTTACACGCATCTGCCGCGGGAACGGAACGACAACGCGTCCGCTGACCGGCTGGCACAGTCGGTGGACCGTGTCGTCGAAGAACACGCGCCCGGCTTTGCCTCCCACGTCGTGGGGCGGGTGGTGCAACGACCATCGGATCTGGAAGCGGCAGACGCCAACCTCAGTGGGGGAGCGCTCAACGGTGGGACTGCGCAGCTGCAGCAACAACTCATCTTTCGGCCATCACCCGGCTTCGGACGCGCCGAGACCCCTGTCCGCAATGTCTTCCTCGGAAGTGCCTCAGCACATCCCGGCGGCAGTGTGCACGGGATATGTGGTCATAACGCCGCCCATGCGGCATTGAAATCGGACGGCATTCGGGGCTTGCCCCGCCGCCGCCTCAACCAGAAAGTGATCTCGTTGCTCGTCAGGAAATCCCCCTCTGCCGGGGTGGGGGCGATCGCGAGTTCTCGATCTAGGAGGTGCTAGGTGCCACCGGGCGTCGCATCACCAGTCGGGTGGGACGACGGTAGCGCCCACCAACGCGCCGCGCCGTTTCGCCTGGTGTCTGACGTCTGCGCGGCCATGCGATTTTCGTCGGGGAAGCGTGTGTGGTTGTTACCAAACAGGTCCTGGCATAACACAATCAACTGGGGGCAACACCGTGGGTTCGACTGATCGTCTCGATGCCTGGCAGCAGCGTTACCCGGCGTTGGGGTTTCCGCTGGCGGTGATTTACAAATACGTCGACGATCAGGGCAGCTATCTGTCGGCGTTGATCACTTATTACGCGTTCGTATCGCTGTTTCCGTTGCTGTTGCTGCTATCCACCGTGCTGGGTTGGGTGCTGGCGGGTCATCCCGAATTGCGCGCGCACGTGGAGCATTCGGCGTTGAGTGAGTTCCCGGTCATCGGGCCGCAACTGGATAGGCCTAAACAGCTCAGCGGTGGCGTGGTCGGGATACTCGTGGGAGTTCTTGGCGCGCTCTACGGTGGGCTCGGCGGTGCGCAAGCGTTGCAGAATGCGATGAACACCGTGTGGACGGTGCCGCGTAATGAGCGCCCTGATCCGTTCCGAGCGCGGGGCCGCAGCCTGTTGCTGTTGGCCACCGGCGGCTTGGCATTGCTGGGTACTTCGGTGCTGTCCGCGCTGGGTGGGGGTGCGGGGGCGCTCGGCTTGGGGGTCAAAGTCGTTGCGCTGATGGCGTCGGTCGCGGTGAACGCCGGTGTGTTCATTTTGGCGTTCCGGATCAGCACCGCACGGAATTTGACTGTGCGGCAAGTAGTTCTGGGCGCGGTAGCCGCCGCGGTGGGTTGGCAGGCGCTGCAGTCATTCGGAGCGGTCTACATCGGGCGTGTGATTAAAAGCGCGAGCGCCACCAACGCGGTGTTCGCGTTGGTGTTAGGGATGTTGGCGTTCTTATTCATCGCGGCAACTCTGGTGGTGTTGTGCGCGGAGATCAACGTGGTACGCGTCGAGCGGTTGTACCCGCGTGCGCTGCTTACCCCGTTCACCGACAACGTCGACTTGACCGACGGTGACCGCAGCACCTACGCGGCCAAGGCGGAGGCCGAGCGGGCCAAGGTATTTGAAAAAGTCGATGTCACTTTCGGGGTACCGCCGCACCGCACCGTGACAGAATCAGGCGATCCGTCCACCCCGGAGGCTCAGCTGGCGGAGCCCGAAAACCGTAGCAACGAAGCGGGCGGTTGAGCGTTCCTGTTGACTTCAGTGCGAGGAGGGCAGATCACGGGTGGCCGGTCCTTCGAGCAGCGTGCCATCCGGAGCGAACCGCGAGCCGTGCAGCGGGCATTCCCACGCCTTGTCGGCGTCGTTCCAGTTCACGATTCCGCCGAGGTGCGGGCATACCGGTGAAACGCGATGCTCGGTGCCGTTGACCCGGCATCTGGCTTCCAGATGCCAAGGGGGACCGCTCACTACGCCGGCCCCGTCCTCGGCGGGGCTGCGACGGCCGGTGCGCGCCGCCGGGGTGATCCAGCCCTTGGTCAAGTTGAAGCCGACCTCGAGGTTGGATTGCATGGCCGTTCGCAGGCCCGACAATTCATGAGGGCTCCAGCTGGCGAACGCGCTGGACCAGTCCATCCGTCCGCCCAGCATGCGCCTCGATAGCGCTAACGCTGCGGCAGCGCCATTCGTCATCCCCCACTTGTTGAAACCTGTAGCAACGAAGATGCTTTCGTTGCCCGGCAAGATCGGACCGACGTACGGTAAATCGTCGATCGGCGTGTAGTCCTGCGCCGACCAGAAATGGGTCTGCACCGCTCCCGGGTAGTGCATGCGCGCCCACGACGACAGTTCCTCCAGCGCCTTAGACGGGCTCTTCTCGCGACCCACGGTGTGGCCCGCGCCGCCCACGATCAGCAGCTCTCCGTCGGCGACGGGTGCGTAGCGCACCGACCGCGTCGGCGAGTCGGTGGAAATCATCATCGGCCGGGTGATGCCGCCAGGGACCTTGAAAGCGAAGCAGTAGGATCGGCTCGGCTTCACTCGCGCGAAATATCCACCGCGGTCCAGGATCGGGATCCCGGTGGCAAGCACCAATTGCGCGGCCTCGATTTCGACGCCCTGCTGTGCGGCGTCGTTGACGTGCACGCGCAGGCTTTTTCCGCGGCCGGACACCCGCCGCACTCGGGCGTGCTCGACTAACCGTCCGCCTCGGCCGAGTAACTCGACAACCAACGAGTCCAGGAATGACATCGGATCGAACTGCGCCTGTTCAGCCAGCCGCGCGCCGCCCTGATACGGAAACGGCACCTTGGCATCATCCTCCCACGTGGCGGGCAGCCCCACCGCCTGGCACGCCTTTAGCTCAGCCCGCGCCGACGCGACACCGTTGCCGGACTGTGCGTAGGTGTAGGCATCCTCACGCTGCACCGCCACGCCGTGTGTCTGGCAATGGTCGAGCAACCACCCCTGTCCCTCACGGTTGCCATCCACGTAAGCACGGGCCACACCCTTACCGTGCTTGGACAGGATCTTCGAAAGGTGGCTGCCCTGAAGCAAACTGACCTTGGCGGTCGTGTTTCCGGTGGCGCAGGCACCGACCGTGCGCGCTTCCAACACCAACACGTCCTTGCCGGAGCGGGCCAAAAGAACCGCGGTCATCAGTCCGGTGATCCCAGCGCCCGCGACGATGACATCGGCGGACGTGGGGCCATCGTCAAGCTTGCTTGCAGCCCAAGGCTGTTCGGCTCGATCGCTAAGCCATAAAGAAGTCACAGCCGAAGTGATACCCCGGCAGCGTCACAGGGAAACGGTGGACCGTGATTCACGGCCGTGAATTCGATAAGCCATCGAGACTCGGGTGCATTCCTCGGTGTCGGGCGGGTCTGAAGGTTTACCTGCTTTCTGCTCAGGGTATTTACGCGCTGAGCCTGATTGACTGGTGGCTCCATCTCAGCCCTAAGACTAGAGAGCACTGGTTCAGGTCTGCGAAATACCGACTAGTGCAGGAGCACACACATGCGTAAAACCCTTGGCATCACCTTGATCGCTGGCACCCTGATGTTTGGCGGTGCGGGCGTGGCCAACGCAACGGCACCCAGCGCGCCGGTCCCGTCATCGACTACAACCACACAGGCCGACGACATGAACAATCCCGGTAACCACAAGGACAGCGACAAGACCGGTCTGTGGGGCCTGGCAGGCCTACTCGGGCTGATCGGACTGGTTGGGCTGAAGCGACGTGACAACACCGAACTCGTCAGTTCGGCCGCTCGCAGCGCGAATAGTCCTCGGGCTTAATAGGATCCGTGTGCCCCGCCAGAGCAGCTCCGGCCGCTCTGGCGGGGCATCTTAATCCCACAAAGTGTGGTTCCCGTGCGGCGCGGACCGCGGTCACGCAGCTCGCTCACCCGCCGACGCGCAATGGGTGATCCCGAACTAGGAGGACACGAGAGAGCGCGCCACGAACACAGCACTGACTATGACGAGGAGCTGGCATGAAAACCGCTCGGCCGGGCAGTTCCGGTCCCGCTACACCGGAGAACGACGTTGCTGAATCGAACCGGACGGTCAGGAGCGACGCTTGGGACCTAGATCCCCGCGACACTGCGCATCCGACCGGGCAGGCGCAAGCGGAGAAGAATGCGGAGGACGAATCACCGGGCTGATCTGCTGGTGACCGACAGCGTGAGGCTTGATTGTACTGTCGGATGGCGATCACACCAGACGGACTGTGGAGCAACCCATCTGCCAATTTAGCTTCAGCCGATCCGACAGCTAACGCCAACAGCAAGTCACCGATAAGACTGGTACCGATGCCTTAGTGCTACGTCTGTAGGGATGATGCGCCTCGCGGCGGAGTGGTGCTGGGTCCGCAAACAGCAGCAGACGTCCGTTGCCGCGAGTAACAGCGAAGGGGCGTGCGGTGGATTGAACGCTTTCCTGGCGCCCTAACGATCCGCGCCCGTTTGGCATCCTGGTGAGCGCCCAGAGGGAACAGACTCAAATGCGTTTGGGGGTTATCGAGCGGGGTACCACGATGAGGTCTGAGACTTCTCGCTTCTCGCGCGCCGGCATCGGCGGCCGTCCGCCAGGACGGGCAGGCTTGGTAACTCACTCTGAGCGCTCGAGGAGGCAATGTATATGAAGGCAGTCACCTGGCACGGAAAGCGCGACGTCAGGGTGGAGACCGTGCCCGACCCGATAATCGAAGAACCCACGGACGTGATCATCGAAATCACGTCGACCAACATCTGCGGGTCCGACCTGCACCTCTACGAAGTGCTCGGCGCCTTCATGAATCCCGGCGACATCCTGGGCCACGAACCGATGGGAATCGTGCGCGAGGTGGGTCGCGACATCACCAATCTGGCGGTCGGCGATCGGGTAGTGATCCCATTCCAGATCTCTTGCGGCAGTTGTTACATGTGCGACCAGCAGCTCTACACGCAATGCGAAACCACACAGGTTCGCGAGCAAGGGATGGGCGCCGCCCTGTTCGGCTACTCCGAACTGTACGGCGAGGTTCCCGGCGGGCAGGCCGAACTGCTTCGGGTGCCACAGGCTCAGTTCACCCACATCAAGGTGCCGGCGGGGCCACCGGACTCCCGCTACGTCTATTTGTCGGACGTACTGCCGACCGCGTGGCAGGCTGTCTCCTACGCCGCTATCCCCGCCGGCGGCTCGGTGACCGTGCTCGGCCTCGGGCCGATCGGCGACATGGCCGCGCGCATCGCCGCTCACCTCGGCTACGACGTCATCGCGGTCGACCGGATCCAGGAACGACTGGCCCGAGCCGACGCCCGCGGTATCCAGACGATCGATCTGGAGGATGCGGGCGACAAGCTCGCCGATTTGATCCGCGATCTCACCAACGGTCGCGGCACCGACTCGGTGATCGACGCCGTCGGGATGGAGGCGCACGGATCACCGGTCGCCAAGCTGGCTCAACAAATCACCGGCCTGCTGCCTGACGCATTGGCGAAGCCGATGATGCAGAAGGCTGGCGTGGATCGCCTCGATGCGTTGTACTCCGCGATCGACATCGTGCGTCGCGGGGGCACTATCTCTTTGATCGGAGTGTACGGGGGGATGGCCGACCCGCTGCCAATGCTTACCCTGTTTGACAAGCAGATCCAGCTGCGCATGGGTCAGGCCAACGTCAAAAAATGGGTCGACGACATCATGCCGCTGTTGATCGACGACGACCCGCTAGGCGTCGACAGCTTCGCCAGCCACACCCTGCCGCTGGCTGAGGCACCGCGCGCCTACGACATCTTCCAGAAGAAGCAAGACGGCGCGGTGAAGATCATCCTCCAGCCCTGAATGTTCCGAAATCGCCAAGCACCGGTCCACCATCGAACAGGCCAAAGGCGTTCTGGAACGTACTGGGCTATTGTCGGCAGTCCGTTTGTTCGACGCCTCCTGCACATCGGTGACCCCAGCGACGCGCTGCCCACGGCTAGCTCAGAGCGCCAAGGCGTCAACGCCATTGCCGCACAACGTCAGGCGAGTCTGGCTGCATCGTAGCGAGTCGGTGACGCCGAATGCCGAACCCAGCCACGCGCTGGGTTCCCGCCCCGGTAGGTCTTTGGACTTACCGGGGCGGTTCGAACGACGCGGGTTCAACGCACCCCGGCTGGGAAATCAGCACCGGAAATGATTTACCGGGCGACAAGCGCTCATGAAGCCCGACCCCAACCGGCGGTAGACTTGGCCTTGGTTGACAGCCCAGCCGGCCCGGAAACGCCGTCCCCCTGCAGCGACAGCGTGAGAGCGACCGCTCGCAACCGGGCATCTCAGGATTTTGTCGAAAGTTCACGATGCGAACGCGTCCAAAGTGGGCTGTCACCCGGCACGCCGGCGCCAACCACAAAACCATTCCCCGCAGTACGGCACGCCCTCACCAAACGTTTCCGTTGCCCGGTGACCGCGGAGATTCCCCGCGCGGCACTACGTCGATCATCCAGTGAGAAACTGATGGCCATCACAGAAGTAACCGAATACGCACACCTGAGCGACGCGGATGTCGAGGCACTTGCCGTCGAATTGGACGCGATCCGTCTAGACATCGAAGGTTCGCTCGGCGCGAAGGACAGGACGTATATCCAGCGCATCATCGCTCTTCAACGCTGCCTCGACCTGGCCGCCCGTATCGTAATCGGCGCCAGTCGGACCAGGACCGGATGGGCGATCGGAGCCTGCGCCCTTGCCGCGGCCAAGAGCATCGAGAACATGGAGCTGGGCCACAATATCGGCCACGGCCAATGGGATTGGATGAACGACCCCGAAATTCACTCCACCACTTGGGAGTGGGACATGGCAGGGCTGTCCTCGCAATGGAGGTACTCCCACAACTACCGCCATCACATGTTCACCAACGTCGTCGGCGTCGACGATGACCTCGGTTACGGCGTTATGCGCGTCACCCGTGACCAACCGTGGAAGCCCAGCAATCTGTTGCAGCCGCTGCGACATCTAATGCTGGCGATCACGTTTGAATGGGGCATCGCGCTGCACGGTCTGTACTCCGAACAAGACCGTACGGATACTGATGCCGAAAAGTCCGCTCACACACAAGCTCTGCGCCGCAAAGTCGCTCGCCAGGCGGGCAAAGATTTCCTGCTCTTCCCTGCACTCGCCGGGCGACGATGGCGGCGGGTCCTTTTCGGGAACGCGCTGGCCAACCTGCTGCGAAACCTGTGGGCGTACGCGGTGATCTGCTGCGGCCACTTCGCTGACGGGGCTGAGAAATTTACCCCTGAAGCCCTCGAGGATGAGACCAAAGCGCAGTGGTATCTGCGACAAATGTTGGGTAGTGCCAATTTTCGTGCCGGGCCGGTGATGGCGCTGATGAGCGGAAACCTGTGCTACCAGATCGAGCACCACCTGTTTCCCGACCTGCCCAGCAACCGATACGCCGAAATATCCGAGCGCATTACAGCACTCTGCGACAAGTACGACCTGCCTTACACGACCGGATCCCTTGGGCACCAGTACATGCAGACATTCTGGACCATCCTGAAGCTCTCGCTCCCGAACAAGTTGCTCGAAGCCAGCGCCGACGATTCACCCGAAACCCACTCTGAGTTGAAGTTCCGAATCCGCGCTGGTGTCCGGGATAGCTTTGGTATCGATCCCGACACGGGCGGACGCCGCGGACTGCGGACGGCGTTACGCGAGCTGCGGGACGGGGACATCGCGACAACGTAAGCACCCGGGACATAGCCGAGTAGAGCGTTAGGTTCGATTCCCGGCAGCTCCGCTGAGAAGTGCTGGTTAGAGCGAAAAGCTCTGACCAGCTTTATCTTTCGTCAATGCACGACGTTCGTTCGAAGAATCCTGTCCCGACCGGTCGTTACGGGCGCGGTGGCGACGTGGTCTGGTTGCCGTTGGCCTCGGCCGCGCCTTCGAGCGCATCGGCGGCGGCTTGTGCCGCCTGAGCCGCATCGGCGGCAGCGTGCGCTGCCAAGTCGTTGGAGGAGGCTTCGCGGGTGGCCGATGACTTGGGCAGCACCTGGGTGAAGGCGCGGGACACGTCTTGCAGGGCGGAGGTGACCTCGCTTGGAATTACCCAGAACGTGTTTCCCGGGCCCTGGGCCAGCTGCGGCAGCATCTGGAGATACTGATAGGCGAGCAGTTTGGGGTCGGGGTCGTTGCGGTGCACGGACTGAAATACCTCGTCGATAGCGCGGGCCTGGCCCTCGGCCTTGAGGATCGCGGCGGTCCGGTTGCCCTCGGCGCGCAGGACGGCGGCCTGCTTGTCACCCTCGGCGGTGAGGATCTGAGACTGGCGTTGGCCTTCGGCGCCCAGGATTGCCGCACGCTTGTCGCGCTCGGCCCGCATCTGCTTTTCCATCGCGTCCTTGATGGATTGCGGCGGGTCGATGGCCTTGATCTCTACCCGGTTGACCCGCAGCCCCCACTTGCCGGTGGCCTCGTCCAGCACACCTCTGAGTTGGCTGTTGATGGTGTCGCGGGAAGTGAGTGTGCGCTCCAAGTCCATGGACCCGACGACATTGCGCAGTGTGGTGACCGTGAGCTGTTCGACGGCTTGCAGGAAGTTGGCGATCTCATAGGCGGCTGCGCGCGCGTCGGTCACCTGGAAATAGAGCACAGTATCGATCTCGACGACCAAATTGTCCTCGGTAATCACCGGCTGCGGTCGGAACGAGACCACCTGTTCCCGCAGGTCAATCATCGGATAGACCCGGTCGAAGTAGGGGATGACGAAATTGAGGCCGGGCTGCAACGTGCGGTCGTAGCGGCCGAGCCGTTCGACGTTGCGGGCACGCGCCTGGGGCACGATTCGCACCGCCCGCAGCACGGTGAAGGCTACGAACAGCGCGATGACCAGTCCGGGGATAAGAGAGAGTGCGGTTTCCATGGGTTACTCCCGGGGGTACACGAGCGCGGTGGTGCCACTGATCTCCAGCACGTCGACGGTCGCTCCGGCGGGTATCACCAAGGTTTGGTCGTAGGCGCGCGCCGTCCACTCCTCGCCGCGGATACCGCCGATGCGAACCCTGCCGTCCAGCCGGGACACCTCTGACACGACATAGGCGGGCTTACCGATTAATGCTTCTACGCCGAAACGCTCGAGCTGGGGCCGCAGCATGCGCCGACGGACGATGGGCCGGATGAGCAGCACCCCGGTCGTGGCGCTGACTGTGAACGCAAGGAGTTGGACAGGAACGGGTAGTCCGAGTGCGGCAAAGCCCGCGGTGATCAGTGCAGCGACACCGAGCATCCCGACCGCTGCGGTGATCGTGAGCATCTCGACCACCAGCAACACTACGGCGATGATCAACCAGATCAGCCATGCATCCATGCGGCGATCCTCCTTGAACATTCGACGGATGCGCGGGCGGGATAACTGTCACTTCCTCCATCGTGTGCGGTAGGTCACACCCTTACATTATGTCCCCCAAGGTGTCCCCCAAGCCATGCTGGCGCCGCAATGCGTTTCAGGCAAAGTGGTGACCGGCGCTTGCCGATCACGGTGACGTCGCTAGCTGACAGCGGCAACCGGGGCGTGAGCCTGGTGGCCGGTTTTCTTACTGTGGGATCTGTTCTCCGCCGAACTGACTGGCGTAGGCGTTGATGGCCTCGACGTAGGTCTTTTCTTGTGGCTTCGCTTGCGCCACCAGTTTTGGCACGTCCGCCGGCTCCCAATGTCTGCTGCCGGTGTTCGCCGCGGCACTTCTGATGTCGTCGAGGGTGGCGCCGAAGTCAGCCGTCGCCCGGTGCAGACCAGCCAGGACGCTCGGGGCATAGCAGCCGAACAGGCGCGGTACCTCAGCCATCCGGACATTGGACTAGATGTCGCCATAGAGGTCATCGGCTGCGCTGCCGATCTGCTGCGGGTCGCCCGAGCCCGACTCGACCACGGAGTCATGGACGCTCAGCTTCTGTTTGAGAGCCTTCGCCAACCCGTCCGCATACTGCCGCTGGTAGAAGTCCGGCGACGCCCGATCCTGGTCTTGGGCGCCGTTGCTACACGTTTGCTCAGACGTGGTGGTAGTGGTGAGGATCGACGACGCCGCCGACGAGGACGTCGCAGTCGTCTGGTGCGCCCCGCATGCGGCCACGAGCAACGCCACGACGACTAGGAGCAACCCACCACTGGCCCGCACGCCTCGGAGTCACCACGCGCACGTTACGCATCTGGCCCGCCGACATCGCCGGAGTTGCGCTTGATCGGTAGGCGGACAGAGCCCCGACGCGCTCCTCGCACTGCGGTCGCGATGGTGAACGCTTACGTTGTGTCCTGACTCAACGTGGGCCATCATCGCTGGCTTGGTTTGGCCGCTGGCCTATCGGCGGTGCGATCAACAGCGCCGCACACCGTCAACGCGGCCTCGATGGTGGCGTTCACGAGTGTGTCGTCGATCGGCCCGATGGGCGGTAGCGCTGCGCGAAGCAGCAGCGGGCCGGTCAGCAGGTCGGAGATAACGCCTGGCTGTGATGGCGGCGCGATCTCGTCGCGGTCGGCGGCTCGGGCGAGCATTGCGGCCACCGAGCGGCGACGGGGTTCCATGAAGCGCGCGTAGAACACCTCGCCGAGCTCAGCATCATCTCGGACATCGTTCAGCACGCCGGCCAACGCGGCCTGCACCATGGGGTCGACGAAGAATTGGCGCTGAAGTTCCTGTATTAGCCGCAGATCCTCGCGCAAATTACCGCTGTCGGGCGCGGGATCGATCCCGAAACGGCTCACCAGCAGCGCGACAACGAGCTCGCCGGGAGTCTTTGCCCGGCGGTAGATCGCAGCGCGGGTGGTGCCGGCGAGCTTGGCGACGCGATCGATGTTCACCGCCGAATACCCATGCGAAAGCAACACCGCCTCAGTCGCATTCGCGATCGCGGTGTCTAAGGCAGTGTCGCGTGGACGGCCTCGAAGCAATGTCATGTGATCACCAGAACAATAGCGTTGACAGATTAACGATGCACACTGTACCGTAAATGAATGCAGACAATCTGGGTACTCGGCGCGACCGGAAAGGGCGGTCGCGCAATCGCTTCTGAACTGATCGGCGGCGACGCCGATGTGGTGCTCCTCGGACGTGACCGCGACCGGCTCGCCGCAGTAGCCGCATCGCTGGGAGGGCAGAACCGCACGATTCTGTCGCCCGGACCGGCCGAGTTGGTTGCGCTGATTGCGACCGAAAAGCCAACGGTCGTGGTGAACACCATCGGCCCGTTCGGTGAGACAAGTGCGCCGCTCGCGCGAGCATGCCTGGCCGCCGGGAGCCACTACGTGGATCTGGCTAACGAGCTACCGCCGGTGCAGGCGCTGCTGAAGATGGATGCCGACGCGAGAAACGGGGGAGTCACGCTGGTCACCGGGGCGGGTTTTGGTGTGCTCGCCACCGAGGCGCTCGTCATCGAGTTGGGCGGCGGCCGACCCGCAGCAGCCCGCGCGACGGTCGCCGCGATGCCCGCCGTGGACGGCTTGGGGTCGGCCGTGCTGGCCAGCGTGATCGATGCCGTCGCGTACGGTGGGCGGCGTTACCGGGACGGGCACCTGGTGCGGACACGGCTTGGCGCCGAGCACGCGTGGATTCCGTTGCCGGGCTTGCCCGCAATCCAGGGCCTCGCGGTTCCGACCGGTGAGCTCGAAGCGGCACGCCGCGCATCAGGGGCTGACGATGTGGTGGCCTTCTCCAGTGAGGTGCCCAGCGGGCGAACAGTGCGCGCGGTCCTGCCGGTGCTGTCAGCTCTGCTAGCCGCGCAGCCGATCCGGACCGGGGCGCAGCGGCTGGTCAACCGTGCCCGATTGACTCCACCGGCGAAGTCCGGCGACATCTCGTGGGCGTACGCGCGACTCGAGTGGTCCGACGGCACACATCGTGAGGCGTGGCTCCGCACCGGGGAGGGCTACAGCTTTACCGCCAGGGTCGCCGCACACACCGCCGCACGGATAAGCGACGGTCACGTCGACCCAGGTGCATTCACCCCCGGCGCACTATTCGGCGCCGACTTGGCCCGCAGCGCGGGCGCACAGATCATCACACCGGACGCGGTGACATCGTGACGGGCTGCGCAGTGCGCCGCCAGCTGCGAATCCCGGTCGGCGGGGGTGACCAGCTCGATGCCTGGGTGTACATGCCCGACCGGCCCGGTCCGGTTCCCGTCGTGGTCATGGCGCACGGTATCGGCGGTATCAAAGCCGGTGGCTTAGCGCCGTTCGCGCAACGATTCGCCAGCAGCGGATTCGCAGCAGTTGCGTTCGACTACCGACACTGGGGTGACTCGACCGGCGAGCCACGACAGTTCCTCTCTGTCAGTCGTCAGCTCCAGGACTACCGCAGTGCGCTGGCTTGGGCACGCACCCAAGAGGAGTTCGACGCTGCACGAATGTTTCTGTGGGGCACTTCATTTGCCGGCATGCACATTGTCGAGCTGGCCGCCAGCGAACCCGGCCTGGCTGGCGCCATTGCGCAATGCCCGCTGGTGGACGGTTTGGCCGGGCTGACCAACATCCCGGCGGCCCGCGCGCTGCGACTGACTGCGTATGCCCTGGCCGACCTGGCTGGGTCAGTGCTCGACCGACCCCCACGCTATCTGCCCATCAGCGTGCCCCCGGGGCAGCTCGGGGTGATCGCAACCGACGATGCGATGATCGGCATGGCCCGACTCGACCCTGGCGATGGGTCCTGGTCCAACGAGATCACCGCCCGATCTCTGCTTGACGTGACGATGCACCGACCGGTGAAACACGCCCGCAATGCCCGATGCCCGCTGCTCATGGTTGTCGCCGAGCACGACACCATGGCTCCCACCGGACCGGCGTTGGCCGTGGCCGCGCGCGCACCCCGCGGAGAGCTATACCGCAGCCGCGGCGGACACTACGACGTCTACGCCGGCGGGCTTGACCACGAGAACGTGTTACGAGTCGAGACATCGTTCTTGCACCGTCACTCCGAGATGCCCGGCCAGTGTGCGTATCCAGGCTGAGGCGCACCCAGGGTGAGTAGGGTCGAACCGTGATGCACGAAAGGGCTCAGGCCCAGGCATGGACCCCGATCTTGGCGCTGGTCGCGGTGGCCCGCGTCGCCGTGGGAGCGGCGATGATCCTCGTGCCGAGCCGGATCTTTTCGCCAGGATCCGGGACCGAAACACTGCTCATGCGGACCATTGGGATCCGTGATGTGGTTCTTGGCTCGGGTGCCTGTGCGGCCTGGGCGCGCGGTGAAGAAGGCGAATTGCAACGGTGGGCAACGGTTGGACTAGCTAGTGATGGAGCCGACTTCGTTACCGGGCTTCGCAGCACGCCACTGGTCGGCCCCAAAAGCGCACTGATCGCGTCGCTCTCCCCGGTGCCCTTTTTGGCGGCCGAGATTCTAGGTTTAACCCGCAGCTTCAGAAAGTCTTGACTCAAAAGCCTCACCAAACGATGCAGTGATGATCCGACGGACGCAGACCGGCGCGCTCAATGGAAGCGTCTTCTCCAACGATTCATGACGCGGTGCGACGCCGTGAGCGCCGTTGCGGTGCAGCGACTTTGGTAAGCGAGTCCATTGCGTCGGCGAATCGGGGATAGATGATCGCAGGCCCGATCCATCGGGCCAGGAACTGCCGGAGGTCGTCTGCGTCGCGCGGAGCTTGACCTCGGTCTACCAGGAACGAATACAAAACACGTAAACAAAACTCGGACAGCTCATCCAAGGCGGCATCGTCGAACCCGTTTGCTTCCCAATCAACTTCGAATCGGTGCAGCATGGAGCGACTGAACGCCAAGGCCGTATCAGACGTTATCGAGACTTCGCCGCGAGCGGGTCCGGTGAGAATGAAACCGATCCGGTCGTCCTGGGTCAGGTTCTCGATGGCAAAGGCCATGCCCTCGATCATGGCGTTGACCGGGTCGGTTTCTCCGCGCATGTGCTGGGCCAGTTGTTCGAGAAATCCGTCGCCGGAACGCATTGCGGTGGCCAGCAATAGAGCTTCAGTTCCCGGGAAATAGCGATACACGGTCTGACGTGTCACGCCTAACGAGCGGGCGACGTCGGCGATCCGCATGGCCGAACCGCGCTCAGCGATAATGTGATCGGCGGCGTCGAGGATTCTGGTGATGGCTTCCTCGTCAGAGGCGGGGGTGTTGCCCGACCACCCGTGGCTACGCACCACTAGTCCACCATCGACGCCACATGCATGTTGAGATCATATCGACGGGTCCGTGTCGCGACGTCGACTACCGACTGACCGTGCCGACCGAGTACCAGCGTGCGGCGCTCTTGGGCTCTTGGTCGTACCGCGTGAACCACCGGCCGGCGAATTCGGGGATGTTCTCGTGGGCCGGGTCGTGGCTCGGTCCCTGCGACCGCACCAGACCGGTCAGCATGGCCAGCAGCTCGCGTCTCGGCACGCCGGAATAGGTGGCCTCGCCCGGTCCGGTGAGTTGGCGTGCCGCCCGCTGCGCGGCTCGAAGTGCCCTCAGCGACAATCCCTCCGGAATGAGCCTCCCGTACTCTCCGCCGTCGGACTCGGGAACATGCTTCTGGAAGCCGCGGGAAATGATGGTCAGCAGCTGGTGGATGTGCTTGACCACGCCGCCGATCGTCTTCAACCGGTACGGATAGCTGTCGTGCACGGCGTCATAGACCATCAGCGCCGAGCTGCGGTGCTCGATCTCTTCGACGAAATGCCACAGGAACAAGGAGGCGACGCGTTCGTCTCCAGGCGCAAAGAGCTTGTCCTCGTGGTCGAGAAACACTTTGAAATATGGGGTGAAGGTGGCCTCGATGACGGCCGCGTACCCCAGCCGCCAGGCCAGCGGTTTGGTCGCCGTCAGGTGATCGAACGACGCGACGACTTCGTCCATCGTCTCCTGAAGACCTGGGTAGCGGCGCACCAGCGCACGAAAGTGGCTCATGTGCGCAGCCGAATGCTGGGCTTCTTGGCGGAGGTAGGCGTTGGCTTCTTCGGCCTGCCTTGGATCGCGCATCAACGGGATGGCTTCCCGTGTCGCGTCGACAATGAACTTCTCGAAACCCGGTGCAAAGAAGGTGATCACGTTGCACTGCATTGCGAATGCCGGTCGCTCGGCTTGCCAGTTAAACGGGACGTCGTCGCCCGTGAAGTCGAATCGGACTCGCCTCACCTGTAGGTCCGTCATGCTGTCGAGGCTAGCGACGCTGCGTCCCGATGGCAAGACATATGACTAAGTACGTATGGTCAATGTCATCGAAGGACACCTGATGCATTGACTTTGAGGCTTGATCGCCATACGTTTCTCAAAGGCTGTCGGAACGACCCGAGCAGGTGACGCATGAACCTCGTTGTGTTCAACGACCCCGCGCAACTTCCATGGCAGACCAATCTCTGCGATCTGATGCTGCTGACGATGTTTGTGGCGGCTGTGGTGTATTCCGTCACGCAGTTTCGGCGCGGCCGGCGGATCTACGCCGCGGTGCTTACCGCGGCCTTCATCTACGGTCTGGTCCTGGAGCTAGTCGGCATGGCCACGCTGAACATGTATCAGCAGGGCGACTTCGCGGTGATGATCAACTGGCCAGCATTCCCGCTATGGCACGGCACCACGATGATGCCCGCCTACGTCTTGATCTTCTATCCCGTCTTCCTGTTCACTGGCTTCAAGGTTGTCCAGAGCCTGGCGATTGAAAAGCGTTGGGAGGCAGCCGTTACCGGCGGACTGTTCATGATCGCGATGGACGCTCCCTACATCATCGAGGGCAACCTGCGTCACGTCGTTTGGTGGACGTGGGACCCCAACTTCAAGTTCTTTCAGTACTGGGTCGGCTGGCCTCTGCTCGATCTGTGCTGGCAGGGCATCTGGGACGCGGTATTCATCTACATCATGTTGTGGGCCCTGCCGCGTATCGACGCCGCCACCGAGGGCGGTGTCTCGCGATGGTCTAACGCCAAAGCTCTGGGCGCCTTCCCCCCGTTCGCCGCGCTCACGGTGCTGATCCTCGGCCCGATCCTGATGTCGCCCGTCACGATCGTCAGCGCGCTCGGCGGTCCGCAGTGGCCGGTCGTAGCGCTGCTGGTGGGGAGTTACACCGCGGTGGCCGTGAACGCGCTAGGTACCGCACGACCACGGTCTCCGGTCGAGCGGTTCACGGTGGCTGCCGTCGTTGTATACGTGGCCTGTTTTGCGGCGATGGTGATCGGAAATATCGTCCACGAAGGCGCCGTCACGCAGTACGTAGTGGTTCAGACCGTCGGCTTGATTGTCATGAGCGCACTGGCGCTGTTTCCGATTCTCGCCTCGCGTAGACGTGGAGAGGGAATCTCCACAGATCCTAGGGAACTTGCTGCGACGAGCACGGCGAGCGGCAAATGACCGTTAACACGCTCTGCCCCAATGTGTTCGACGCCGGCCTCCCGACGCTGTCATACGAGTTCGAGGAGACGCCCGCAGAAGTCTACCCGCGAATTCAGGCGGCCCAACAACAGGCTGCTATCGCCATAGGACCGTTCGGGCCCGAGATACTCTCGCACGAGCTGGTGCGAACAGTCCTGCGGGATCCGCGCTTTCGAATCCCGCCAGGTATCAACCTCATGGCCAACGGCATTACCTCGGGACCACTGTGGGACAAACTCGTCAACAGCTTGTTATGCCTGGAGGGTGAACCGCACCGCCGACTGCGCAGCCTCGTGTCCAAGGCGTTCACGCCCCGGGCAAGCGCACGCTTACACGACACGATCGACGAGGTGATCAACGGACTGGTCGATGATGTTGCCGCCGAAGGCCGTTGCGACATCGTCGCCGACATCGCACGGCCGTACCCCGTCCCGATCATCTGTGCGCTGCTCGGCGCCCCGCGCGAGGACTGGCAACAGTTCTCACTCTGGGCCGACGACATTTTCACCGCCTTCACCCTGAATCCCGGCGGCATCGACGAAGCGCTCGTCATGGGAGCGTGGGGTGAACTCGATCAATACGTCGACGATATGGTGGCCCAGCGGCGGCACACCCTGACCGAAGACCTGCTGTCCGATCTCATTCGGGCCGAGGACGACGGCCAGCGGCTCGACGCCGACGAATTGCGCATGCTGGCAGCCGGTCTGCTGCTGGCGGGAACGGACACCACCCGCAATCAGCTGGCTGCGTCGGTCGACGTTCTCTGTGAGCATCCTGATCAATGGGCGCTATTGGCGGAGCAGCCCGACTTGGCCCCGCGTGCGGTGGAGGAGACCATGCGCCACTCGCCGATCGCGTGCGGCACGCTTCGAGTGGTGACCGAGGATACCGATTTCGCCGGGGTCGTCTTCCCGGCGGGAACAATGGTGCTCGTCAATACCTTTGCGGCCAATCGTGATACGACGGTGTACGACGACCCCGACCGGTTCGACATCAGCCGCGACGCGGCGCCGGCCGTCTTGACCTTCGGCGGTGGCATCCACTATTGCCTCGGAGCCAACCTCGCGCGGTTGGAACTTGCTGAGGCCCTGAAGATCCTGACGCGCCGGATGCGCGACCCCTCCCGTACCGGACCCGCACCGTGGAAACCGATGATGGGGCTGAGTGGACCCACAATTCTGCCCATCGAGTTCTTTGGTGCGTAGCCACGGTCGCTCGACTCTTTGATGAATTCGATGACAACGAAATCACGTCGTTTGTCGCGCTGCTCTTTACCTCCGCCGTCGACACCGGGGCCGTGGCCATTGGATTCTCGCTTGTGGAGTTGGCCAGCAACTTGCCATTGCAGTCCCTACTGCGCAGCCACCCCGACCAGATCGGCGCATTTGTCGACGAGGCAGCGCGGCTCAATCCGCCCATCACTACCTGCCTGCGAGCCAGCCTCACCGAGGCGACCATCGGCGAGGTCACGCTGCCGGCGGGTACGCGGTTTGTGCTGCCACTGCAAGCACTCAACCTTGATCAGGGCATCGAACATAACGATCGCTAACAACCGGGTCCGTGCGCGGCCCTCATACACCTTCGCCGGCGGCCCGCGGCGTTGCCTCGGCGTGCACCTCGCACGAGCCGAGCTGATCGCAATCATCACCGAGTTTCTGCTACGCATTCCGGAGTTTAGGACCGCGGAGGGCTACAGCGTGCTCACCGCCGAAGTCGACCGGTACCTGACGCATTTGCCGCTGATGTGGTGACGCGACAACTGCTGCCGCTCGCGGCTATCCAACAGTGTGGACGATCAGGATGTCTACTTTGGCTCGCCGCGCAACGGTGTCGGGCACCGAGCCCAATAGACGGCCGGCGACGGTGCCCAAACCCAAATTGCCGACGACGAGCAAGTCCGCGTTGATCTCCTCAGCCAGCTGGATCAGCGCATTGACTGGCGCGCCGACAATCGCCTGCTCTTCGATGTTGAGGGCGCCGGCGGCCTTCGCTCGCTCGCGGGCATCCTGAAGGATCGCATATACAGGGGCGCTCCCACGCATCATGTAGCTGGAGCCTCCGAGGCTGTCGGCGGCCCGGCCGTCCATCAGGCGATCGGGGGCGGGTGCTCTTGACCAGCCTCCCTTTTCCGAAGTGTCGAGATGCGCGCTCGCGATGATCAGCTTCGCATCGACTTGCGCCGCGAGCACGCCTGCGCGGTCGACCGCACGGAACGACGACTCCGAGCCGTCCGTGCCGACGACAATTGTCCGATAGCTCATGGCGCCTCCATCAGCCGGTCAACGACAACAAGACCTTATCGGCCCGACTCCTTATTCGAAGCCGATTGGGCTCATCCCGGCGCACGCGCTCCGACAAGAAAACCGCGGCGGCTCGTGGCGGCTAAGCTCTTCGCGTGGCTTTGCTGGGTCCCGGGGCCCGCAGGAACAGCAGTACTACGTCCGACTACGAAACGGCCGGACGATCGTGTTTCACGGCTCGGAAGGAGCTCGAACACGACAGACCGCTACGAGCTCGGCCTAGCAAAGCTGGCTGAATACACCTCGCCCGAGGCCGGCCGACCACATCTGGCAGTCACCGAATCGCTGCACGACATCGCTCCTGATGTCGCCCGATTCATTGTCGAGTTCGCTTACGGCGACATCTACACGCGACCAGGCCTCGACAACCAAGAGCGCGCCATGGTGACGCTTGCTTCGCTGGTCACTCTGGGCACCGAGGCCCAGATCGAACTGCACGTCAACACGGCGCTGACCAGCGGAATCCCACCGGCCAAGATCATCGAGATTCCCACGGGTGCTCAACGGCCGGGGTGTGGCCAAACGGGTATTCGCGCAACGCAACGTCACCGTCTAGCTCCGTCCGCGCGATCACCGAGGCCGTTTAGGCCGGCGTCAGATCCTCCACCTGACCGGGATGACGTCCTGGGCGTTGCGGCAGGACAATGAGCAACACGACAATTACGGCCGCGAAGACCGCCGAGGCCAGCGGGCGGCTCAGGGCCAGTCCGCCGTCGGCAACGGGCTTATCGACGAAGTCGCCCACCGTTGCGCCCAGAGGCCGCGTCAGGATGAAAGCGACCCAGAACAGGGTGACGCGCGACACCGTGGTCCAGTAGTAAAGGGCTACGACCACGCCGAGCGCAGCCGTGAACACCAGCGCGCCACGCTCGTAACCAAATCCGCGCGTGTCGGCAAGCCAGTCGCCGAGGGCGGTGCCCAACGTCTGCGAAAACGTGATGGTCGCCCAGTAGAACGCCTCGACTTTCGGCGTCGAAACGGTGTTTACAGACACTGTTCCCTCGGACCAACGCCAAAGGCCCAGCGTCGCCAACAGGCAACTTAGAAGCAGAAGCGATCCGCCCGTGTAGCCGATTCCCAACGATCGGTCGGCGAAATCGGCCAACGTCGTGCCGAAGGTGGTCGAGGCGACGATCGTCGCCCAGTAGAGGGGCGCGTGGAAACGCTTCGCGAGGATTTGCGCGGCGACAAGCACCACCAGCGCGACTCCGAAAAGCGCGACTCCGGCAACGTAGCCCCAATTGAGGGTCATCGTGACGGTGTCACCGCCTGTCTCGCCCAGCGTCGTGGCCAAGATCTTGATGACCCAGAAGCCCAAGGTGACCGCGGGCACCTTTGTCAACGCTTGTTTCGAAACGTCGTTCATCTCTTGGCAAACTTCCGGTCTCGTTTAGCAGGGTCAGGAGTGGAGATACCGTAAAGCACTGCGCGAATAACGGTTTCGGAGTTTAGGGTTTTGACTCCCTCACTACTAGCCATGCCTCGCGCGATCACGGGGCCCAGCAGTAATTCAAAGGCAAGTCGGGGGTCGAAGATCGACCTCACTGCGGCGCAGGCCAGTTGAGAATCCGGCGCGCGGTACGGCCAAGCGTCCAGGCTTTCTCGTCCTCGGATAGCGAAGGGCAATCCCGGACGCTAAATAGCGCCTCGCCCCAGTTCGCGTGCCGGCGCGCCATCGTGTAATCGCTGGCCCACATCACGCGCTGAGGTCCAAAGGTGTCGACGGCGCGGCGTAGCTTTGGCTCGAGGTCAGGGAACGGGTAAGACATAGTTGACAGGAACGATGCTGCGTGTGCCCACTTGTAGGCGACGTTGGGATAACGCGCCATCGCCACGGCATCGTCAATTGTGGCCTGGCCGCGGGGCGCGTCGAAAGCGGCACCGCAGTGGTCTATGACGAATTGGACATCGGGAAAGCGCTCAGCGTAGTGCGCCAAGTGCGCAACTCTTCCGGGGCACGTAACGAATACCGGAAGGCTGTGAGCGCGGGCCGCTTTCAATAAGCGGTCGTGTCCGCCGCCCTCGAACACCGCGCCCTCGGCCGGGGTGAAGACCAGGGTGCGTAGCGCCTTGAATCCGGGCGCGGCGATTAGCGTTTCGATCCAGCATTCGAGGCCGGGATCCCTTGGATCCACGCGCATCAAGAACGCGAACCGGTCGGGATACCGCAACGCGGCCGCTTCTGCGTCGGGCCCCACGCTGCGAAAGATGCCGTTGGCCAGACGATAACCGGGATGCATGGCTCCGTCATCGGCCGCCGCCTCGAATTCGTCGAACAGCACCGCCTGGATGCCCAAGGCATCCATGATCGCCACCGTGACATCGGTGCCCAGCATGTTCGCATGCACCTGCGCGTCGACGATATCCATCGTTCCTCCAGAGGGTTAGACAGGCGAATGTTCCTGGCCACCGGGGACCCAACCCGGCTCAGCAACTGGTCAATTGCCCGCCTCGATAGCGGCGACTCTTGCGGCAGCGTCGGGTCCGCAAAACAGCTGGAGGTTGACCCCACCAGCGGCCAGCAGGTCGTCAATGCGGCGTTTGAGGTCACCCGAGGCGAGGTGGGCATAGAGGTTCGCACCCGGGCAAGAAGTCGCGGCTAGATCCCGGTGGCCCGCCAAGGTGCTGGTCGCGATCCCAAAGTCTCTGCGCAGCCCACGCGAATACGAGGGCGGCTCCGTGCAGCTGGGCCTCCGACACGGCCTCTTGATCGAAGTCTCCTTCGCAGAGGACGAGGAAGTGGCCTGTGGTGTCGTAGTCCGTCGCCGTGTCGCCGGCAATTTGTGGGCTCCGCAGCTCGTAGATGTTGCCGTTGCGGTCGACGCCGACGTGATACGCGATGTCGATCCATCCGTGCTGGTCTTGGTGATATCGCTGGTCCTGACGCAAGCGGCCTGGGGCATTACGGTTGTCGCCGAGGACCACGGCCTCGTGGTGGAGAGTCATACGGGTGATGGTTTGGGGCTTTCCTCCGGGCCTCGCGGGTCGGGCGCCCCACGCATCTCGGCATAGCAACTGAGCCGAGGTTGTAGCTAGGGCCGGGGCGGTCGGTCCGATCGTCGAGGCCAAGCCGACGCTGCCGGCCAGCCAGAGCAGCTTACGGCGACTGACGACATCAGGGCGTTCATCCGGCCGGTCGGCCGCAGGCGCGTCCATGGCCCTCACGATACGGACGCGACCGTCGCTTCAGGGGCGTTGCGCAGGCGTGGAGGTTAGTCAGCGCCTGCAAGTGTTCCGAGGCGGATCACCGACGCGGCATCTGCGGCGACTGGGTTGCGCTGCTGACGCCTCGCGTCGCGTGTGATCCGACGGCTAAGCACCCGGTCGTCGCGTCGCGTCAGGGCGCAACTGCGCTGAATGAGGAGGGCTAGCTGCTGCCAGCTGAGCCCATCGAGCTCGCCAGCTGAGTCGTGGGTGGCTACCACAACTCCGCCGCGGAGCAGCGGCACCGTCTTGGCAGTGAATCGGGTTGTCGCCCAAAGTATTTCGGTGGCGCTGCGGTTGACTTTGCGGCGGCACCGCCGTGTTGACGGAGTGAACCAGAAGTCGAACTGTCGATCGGTACTGGTCAGACATTCAAGCCCACAGTCATGAACGAGTTCGGCGATATCAGCGTTGGTGTAAGCGCGGGTTTCATAGACCACGTCATTAGGGCTGAAGTAGAGGACGGTGTTCATGTGATTGTCCCTTTCGGCTCGTGCTGGACTGGCCGATGTGTTCGGTCAGGTTAATCACACGCTTGTAATTCCCCAAATAACGGTTGGATTAAACATCGCAATCGAAAAAGAAACAAACTTTGCGCGCTGAGGCGTTGAACCGCCAAGTCAGAACGCGCGTATTGCCCTAGAGCCGTTCTTCCAGTAGGCCGATCGCGTCGAGATCGTCGATGGCTTCGGTGGCGCGGACCATGGCCGGTCGCGCGATTTCGATGGGCTGCCACTTAGATCCCATGGCCGCGGTCGACGTGGCAGCTATCCACGAGTACACCGAGAACAGGCGGTACTGGTCGCGGGCAGTCGCGTCATCCAGAGTTGCGCCGCGTGACTCCAGGGTGTTTCGGTACAGGCTCAACAGGTCGTCGTCATGAGCGCGGCGCAGTTGGGTGGGGACCGAGTTGCACATGAAGTACGCAACGTCTCGCATTCCCGGGCCCCGACTGGCTACAGCCCAGTCGTAGAAGCCGGTTCGGCCGTTGTCGACAAACAAGTTGCCGATGTGGCTGTCGCCGTGGATCAGCGTGTGCTCACCCTGACCGAAGAGACCTACCACGTCGAAGAAGCGATCGATGTACAACTCGGCGAGGCGTCCGAAAGCAGGCGGCATTTCGGCGCCGAACTGGTCGACGGCGAGCTTGATGAACATCGTGCGGCGAGCTACCAGCTTCGGGTCGGTGGGCTTGCGTCGCATGCCTTCCGGCGTCGGCAGCCACGACAGGTCCCGTTCGCGGTAGGCGGCGTGGAGCTTCGCAAGCTCCTCCACCGTGGAACTTGCCACCTGCATGATGTCGTCATCGTCGGTGCTGGGAAACCGGCAACCCGAGGCGCCCAAATCCTCTAGCACCATGACGAATGTGGCGTCGGCCGAGTTATACGCACTGTGCCACACGCGCGGAATCCGTACGGGCACTTGGCTATCGAAGTTGGCGTACACCCGCGCCTCGGCCACTCCCAGGCCGACCTGTCGGATCAACTCGCGCTGATCTTGAGTAAATGGCTGCAGTTTGACGAACAGTGTGTCGGGAATCGCGCCGCCGGCAGTGAGCCGGACAAGCGCCCGACCAGTGGTGCCCGAGTGAGCGTCGATGACGTCAACTGCTTCGACGTCGGCATCCAGCACCTGGCTGAACCACTCAGCGGTGAGTTCGCTGACCTCGGCTGGGATCGGCAAGTGGTTCACGAGCCCGCGCTCAGGGGTTGAGCAGTGCGATCAGGTCGGCCAGCCCCGCGCTCGGGGTCGCCGACACCAGCTCAGACATGTTCTCCCACTCCACCGTTGCCACCTCACCCAGTTGGGAGGGGAAGTCGTGATTGGCTGTCAGAACCGCGGTCGCCAAGTCGTCAGCGGCGTTGAGCAGCCCGGCGGTGACGCTGGTGTTCGGATCAAACAACGCGTCCTCAAGGGTTGTGCCGAGCTGCCCGGGGTCCAACACGTCCAGAACCGTTTGGACAACCGCCAATTCGATGGGTGCGGTGACGTCGCTTGCCGCCAGCTGCAGGTTGTTGATGACCGCCTCGATGCTGCCGACCGGATTGGTGAGGAAGTCGTGACCGACGGTGTCCCAGTTCGGGCTCAGCGCCGGGGTCAGCCTCAGCCAGAGCGGAGTGGACGGCTCGCTGCCAAACACCGCGTCGAAATTGTCGGTGCCCATGACGGCTTGGAGCTCGTTGAGCAACACCTCCTGTAGCACCCAGTCGGGTTGGGCGCTTTCCCTGGAGGTGTCCAACGCGTAGTCGTAGGACAACACGCGTTCGGCCATGTCAGCGGCGTATTCCGCGGGGCTGACGGTGGGGGTGTCAGCGGGCAGATATTGGCTCACATCGGCCACCGGCACCACCTCGGTCGTCACGCCTAGTCCGGTCGGGTTCGCGTCGGCGGCGATGCCCTCGAAGCGGGCATATATCTCGCCGGTGGTGACGCCGCTACTGTCCAGCCAATTCGCCACTCCCGGGTTGGTGGCGCTGACGACGTAGTAGGTGTAGCCGTCGGGATCCTGGAACGTCGTGGTGTTGTTGAGGGTGGTCTGCGCCAAGGTGGACGGCAGCGCCGCGCCGAAGTCGTTCATCAGCTCGATGCCGCTATAGGCAGACGACACGTTGGGTACTTCGACGATCAGCGCCTGGTCGGGCTGCAGGTCAAAATTGCCGGCGGAGATGTCCGCGCTCGCGAGGCCCGCGCCGAAATTCGTTTCAGGCTGCAGCGCGCTCATGGTGTTAGTGGGAAGCTCGATCCCCGCAGCCTCCCCGGTCGTCATGCTTTCCTGGTTGAAAGTCGGAACAATGGTGGCGAAGGCGTTGAACAACGTATTCAACAACGAGTCGATCGAGTCGCTGTCGGTGCTGGACAGCGTCGTCGACGCGTCGATCCCGGCAGCGGACGAGTCCGCGCTGGGGAAGATCCCCGAACTGGGTATGGAGAAAAACGCGGGGCAGTCGGACACGCATTGGATGCTGACGTTGCCCGTGCCTCCTGCCCAGTCGCCCAGCATGTCTCGGATCAGCAGGGAGGCGTCGCCATCGGTGGTGGCGTCCGTGTCATCGATGAAGTTGACTGCGCCGCTGGGCTCCGTCGGGCCGATGTACACCGTGAACGTGCGGTTGGAGTTGACCACCAAATTGTCACCGAGTTCCAAAGTGGCCTCGGTCTGAGCCGTCCCACCGGTGATTGCTTCCGAGCTGATGGAAAGATCTTCGGTGCCACCGCCGAGGGTGCCGGTGAGCTCGTAGGTCGCGCCCGGGGCCAGGCCCGCCGTCACGTCGTAATAGATGTCGGGGGTGAAGAAGTCGAAGAATTGGCGGGAATCGGCGGCGTCCCCGGCCACTACCTCGGGCGATTGAAAGAAGACCCCGTTGAAAAGCTCGGTGACTCTCGAGAGCCCACTCATGAGCAGTTCGTAATTCGTGTTCTGCAGATCCGGTAGCAGCATGGCGTCACTGTCCGGCGTGGCGAACGGCAGCGCCTCGTCCTGCGTCACCGCCTGCTGCATCGCGTCGACGAGGTTGTCGATCGCCGGCTGCAAGGCGCTTGACGACGAGTCCGCGGCGGCCTGCGGCGCGGTGATCATCAACAGGACGCCAGTTAGCGCGGTCGTGGCCATCCCAGCCGCTTGAGTGGCGCGACACCGCATCCAGCGCGGCAGGGATGTAGGTACCGTCGCGTCGTCCATCGCCGTGGTCACGCCGCTCCCTTCCCTGAGACGCGTCTAAGAAAGTATTCGTCATGTCGTCGATAAATAACGTGATTTCAGGACTGTCGGTTAACAGCGACGAAGCTCAACCCGGCCGGCCGCCACGTGACTCGAACTAGGCGTTTGTGGGTACAGCATTCGCAAGTCAACCCACCGCACCACGTGCGCAACGCCTACGTACTGGAGTTTTGACATGGATCGTCCCGACACGATGATCGAAATCCATCGTGAACGCGTGCAGGACCAGACCCTCGAGATGTTCAGCGGCGACAAGTACACAGAGTCGGTCGACGGCACCGGCTACTCCGCGACGGCGACCCTTGATCTCACGCTGGATCGCGTGTGGTTCATCCTCGATTCGCACCAGCGGCTCTGGCTGGAGGAAGCCAATGGCGAAACTTGCGATCCGCTGCGCCATTTCGCAATCGACTTGGCGATCTTCGATTCGAAGATCGCCATCGATTCGGTGACCTGCATCCCGCTGGTGGAGCTGCCGCCGGCGACGATCACGATCACGGACGGTCCCCGCGATGGGGAGTCGCGCGAGATCCCGTACAACGAAATTCCGCTGTTCGGGCGGTTGACGATGCACGACCAGCTTGAGCCGCATCAAGTAGAACCGGGCAGGCAGACGATCGCATTGAACTTCACCACACAGGACGCTCCCGTTCTCCTGGCCACCGGGCTGCCCGATGAGTACGCCCCGCGACTGTTCGGCCCACACATCGAGCGCCGATCCGACGGTCACACCGCCTTCACCGGACAAGACCCGCGGATCAGCTGGGAACTCGACTACGCCGAGGCGTACTGGATAACTCATTGCATCGCAGGCGAACTGATGGTGAATCTGGAAAAGCTGCAGCATCCCAGCCTCTCCGACGACGATGCAAGGACCCGAGTGCTCGACTCGCTGGCCGCCCAGATCGCCGATGCGGTCCGCCCCAAGCTGGCTGAGATGGGGGAGAACGGCATCGTCAATCTGCTGCCGTCGCCGCTGGACGTCGACCCCGAATCGCATGACGACAGCACGATCAAGGAACTAGACGCCGTGGTACAGCGCTTCGAGATCGGCGAGGCCACCCACGAATCCATGGTCGTCCAGCTGCAGACGCTGCGGGAATTGCCGTCAGGCGAGGAGCTGCCCGCATCGATCCTCGCCGAAAACCGTTGTGAGAAAACCGGGTTGGCCGTCACGGGGTGGAGCATCCTGCGTCAGGTCCGTGACACCGTGATGAATAGCTTCAATCTCAACGAAAGCGACTTCGACGCCGAAACCCCATGCCTGCTGGAAGGTCCGAAGACCATCACCATCGGCGGTCAAGAGCGGAGTCTCGACGCCCTCGACGCCGATATTGTGCCGCGGACCGGGGACGGCCGGTTGGTGGTCGACGGAACCGTAAGCGCTGAAAGCAAACTCTACGATTTCAAAGCCACCTTCAAGGTGACCTACGCGATGGGCCTTGACGACATCCCTCGCGACCCAAACGAGGGGGAGAAGCCGGCGGCCGACCTGGCCACCGTCGAAAGTCTGGAGCAGGCGCTCAGCGTTGCCGCCGAAAAGAAGCGCGACGGCGAGTTGAGCGATCAGGATTACGAGGCGGAAGTCAAACGAGTCAGCGAGCGGTTCGACGAGCTTCCACGGACCGTGGGTGTGCGACCGGCGCAGAATCCCGCGGAGCCGGAAGTGAATCCGGAGTTCAGCCTGACCGCTGCCGGTAAGGTCGCCGCGGCTGCCGGCGCCGCGACTGTGGTCGGTTTGCTCGCGCTGCCGGTGACCGCGGCCGCCGGCGCGGCTGGCGTAGGGGTTGCCGGCGCAGGCGGTCTGCTCACTCTGGCGATCGCGCAATACATCACCACCGTGCTGACAATCGACTGGTTTGGCAGCGGAATTGGATCACGCCAAGTCAAGAAGTCGCTGAACGACCGTCCCGATGGCACATCGCTGCCTTCGATCGGAATACCGGTGGACGCGGATCTCAATCGCCAGCGCCTCGCGGTGTATTTCCGTCCGCTGCCGGCGAAACTGTGGGTTAGTTGCGTCGCGGCCGAAGATGCCGAGGAGGAGTCCGACGCCAAAGACCTACGGCTGGTGGGTGGCCGGTGGCCCACCGATGGCCATCCCTGGAAGCTATCCAATGATGACGCCAGGTTGTTCGTCGACTCCGGAGAATTGCAGCTCTTCGTCGAGCCGGACGGGGCTGGAGCCGAGGAGCTGCGTATCGGTGTAGGCAGCGCAGCGGATGGACGACGTCGACTGCAGGTCGACGGCAAGGATCCCGATATGCTGCACCGGCTTCCGCAGTGCTCGGTCACGACCGATCGCAGCGGAGAGTAAGCCCAGGAGTTAGCGAGCCGCGATAGTCTGTTTCGCATGCTCGACGGGGTCATGCTCCTGTGGTGGATCCTCACGGTTCCGTCTTTTCTGTTCGTCGTCGTCGATATCTGGCGGACCACCCCTGAGTCGCCGGTCCTCAAGTGGGCCTTCGTAATTCTGACCGCATTCACCGGACCGCTCGGGGCGTTCTTCTACGTGCTCGGCTGTCGCGAACCGCTTCGCGGCGAGCACGAGAAATACGTCGCGACCCGTTGGCGTCAAGTGCTCGGCTCCACGATGCACTGCGTGGCCGGCGATGGAATCGGCATCATCGTCGGGGCCGCGATCGGTGGCGTTCTGACGCTGTCCTTTTGGCCGGACTTTCTGCTCGAGTACGTGCTGGGCTTCGGGTTCGGGTGGGCCTTCTTTCAGGCGTTCGCGATGCGGGATGCCGCGGGCGGGTCATACCTGAAGTCTCTGAAGATGACGTTCCTGCCTGAGTTGCTGTCGATGAACCTCCTGATGACGGGGATGGTGATTACGTCGCGCTTCGCGATGCGAAGCGTGGGTGGAAGCGACGATCCGACGCGCCCTCAGTTTTGGTTCGTCATGTCGATGGCGCTGATCGTCGGGTTCGTGTGTGCTTACCCGATCAACTGGTGGCTTGTCGCTAATCACATGAAGCACGGCATGATGACCGTTCGCGCGAAAGCTGCGAGCGCGGCGGCGCAAGAGCATTCAATGAACAGGATGTCGTCCGAAATGTCAATGGAATCGGGCTCGGGGCAACGTCAGCCCAGCATAGGCGGGAAGGCCGCGATGACGGTGCTCACTTTCGCCATCCTCGGCGCAGCGCTCGTCATCGTCATGCGATTCGCCATGTGAGCCGCGGCGGGAAACGGAACGGCCCGGCTTCGAGACTGCGTACGTGCGGCGCTGGCTCGAATTATTCTGCGTATCCCCACATCTGGGCCGAGGTTTGTTCGCCTCCGGGATAGGACACGAACTCGACCGGGGTTCCGTCAGGATCGCGTACGAAGAACATCCGCACGCCGCCGATCTCCACCGGTTGCTGTCCAGGCTCGTAGCCGGCGGCGGTGACCGCAGCAAGGGTGGCGTCGACGTCGCGGACGCTCAACGAGATGTTGGTGTAGCCGAGGACGGTTTCAGGCTGTGGGTCCAGATGGCGGTGGGCGAACTCGAGAAGCTCCACGACGGTACCACCGAGCATCCCTCCGATCATCCGGCCGCGGGCTCCGGGCTCACCGGTCACCACTTCCATTGGTGGACCGTCTAATTCAACATCGAAGAAGACTTCGAGGCCAAGCAGGTCGCGATAGAACCGCAGCGATACTTCCGCATCAGATACTGCGATGCAGATGTGCGAGAAGCCGATAATCCCGATCGGGTGCTGGGTCATATGGAGTCCTCTCGGCTAGAACGGTGGAACGTCCAGTATGCGATCTCAAGCGGCCCGGATTCGGTGAACCGAGTCGCCTAATCGACGTTGGCAATCGGTACACCTTGTTCGTTGCGGCGCACTCGCAATTTGCCTGGCGCGCGAATCCCGCTGCTAAGGAGTGAGCACCACCGAGCCGACGGTCTTGCGGCCTTGAAGATCGCGGTGCGCCCGCGCCACGTCCTTGAGCGGGTAGTGTGCGCTAACCGTCACCTTGATAGCTCCATCGCCGATCAATTCGAACAATTGTCCCGTCCGCCAGGCGAACTCGTCGTGGGTTCGCATGAAATGAGGCCGAGATGGCCGAGAGAGGTACACCGATCCGGCGGCGTTGAGCCGCTGCGGATCGACCGGGGGCACTGGTCCGCTGGACGCGCCGAACAGCGCGAGCGTGCCCCGGACCGCAAGGCTGGCAAGGCTCGCGTCGAACGTTGACTTGCCCACGCCGTCATACACCGCGGCCACACCGGCACCGTCGGTGAGCGCTCGGACCTTGGCGCCGAACTGCTGGGGGTCCTCGGGGTAATCCAGCACTTCGACCGCCCCGGCGCTGCGCGACAGCTGCGCCTTCTCCGCGGTCGAGGTGGTGGTGATCAGGCGGGCACCCAAGCTGGTCGCCCACTGGGTCAGGATCAAACCCACCCCGCCGGCCCCGGCGTGCAATAACACCGTGTCATCGGCCTGCACCGGATACACGGATTTGATGAGGAGATGCGCGGTCACCCCCTTCAAGAGCGCCGCTGCGGCAATATCAAAGCCGACACTGTCGGGAACCAGCGCCACGACATCGGCTGGCGCGAGGCAATATTCGGCATAAGCGCCGACGGCGTCGGCGCTGGCAACCCGGTCGCCAACATGAAAAGACGTCACACCGTCGCCGACCGCGGCGACGGTGCCGGCGACCTCGGCGCCGAGAATGAACGGTAAGTCGTGCGGGTAGAGCCCGGACCGGAAGTAGGTGTCGACAAAATTCACGCCGATCGCCTCGGCGTTGATCAACACCTCGCCCGGGCCGGGGGAGGGCTGCGGCCGGTCGACGTAGTTGAGGACTTCTGGCCCACCGTGTTCGGCGACTTCAACGGCGTGCATACCACTTAATTTGACGGGGACATCGAGCCGCCGTCGATGGAGCCGGCTACAAGAATCACGGCGCGCCGATGTTGCAGTGAACAATGCTGTGCGTTGTTCGCCGACACAGTGGCGCCTGCTCAACGCTGTAGCGCTCGACATCGACGGCCGCCGTCCTTCCGGCGATGCTCGTCGGGTAACAGCGCGTGGCCGACGGGGTACACGGCTCGAACTAGAAGGACAGGCAGACCGATGGCAAAACCGAAAACCATTCACGAGGTGACCTACGACCTGCTGCGTGAGCTAGGGCTGACGACCGTATTCGGCAACCCGGGCTCTACCGAGGAGACGTTCTTGAAGAACTTCCCCGACGACTTCACCTATGTCCTGGGATTGCAGGAGGCGTCGGTGGTGGCCATGGCTGACGGGTTCGCCCAGTCCACCGGCAAGCCCGCCTTGGTCAATGTGCACACCGCTGCCGGGATGGGAAACGCGATGGGCAACCTGGTGGCGGCGGCTAAGGGCAACACCCCGCTGATCGTCACGGCCGGTCAGCAGACCCGCGAAATGGTGTTGTGCGAGCCATATCTGACCAACAAGGACGAAACTGTGTTTCCGCAGCCGTGGGTGAAGTGGGCGTATGAGCCCAAGCGCGCCGAGGACGTGCCGGCGGCGATCATGCGCGCCTACGCGGTGGCGTTGCAGCCACCGGCCGGCCCGGTGTTTTTGTCGATCCCGCTTGATGACTGGGAGAAGCCCGCGCTGGGTCCGGCCGTGATCCGCACAGTGAGCCACCGGGTCAGCCCGGATGCCGAGCGGCTGCGCGGATTCGCCAAGCGCATCAACGGTGCGCAGCGGCCACTGCTGGTGTTTGGGCCGGAGGTCGATCGCGCCGGGGCCTGGGACGTCGGCGTGGCGTTCGCCGAAAAGGTTGGCGCGCCGGTATGCAGCGGCCCGCTGCCCGACCGGGCATCGTTCCCCGAGGATCACCGGCTATTCCAGGGACAGCTGCCGATGACCATCGCCGGTGTCACCGAGGTGCTGCGCGGCCATGACCTGGTTGTGGTGATCGGGGCGCAGGTCTTCCGGTACTACCCCTACGTGGCTGGCGAGTACCTGCCCGAGGGCACCGAACTGCTGCAGATCACCGCCGATCCGGGATTGGCTGGTGCGGCGCCCGTTGGTGACAGCGTGCTGGGGGACACCCTGCTGGCGTTGGAGCAACTGGTGGACATGGTCGATGATCACAGCGACCGGGTGGTCCCGACGAGACAGGTGCCCACCTCGGCGGTTGACGTGACCGGGTCGGCACCACTGGAGCCGGATGCGGTGTGGTCCACCTTGAGAACCGTCACGCCCGCCGATTCGCCGTTGGTCACCGAATCGACGTCGACGATGGCCCAACAACTGCGATTCCTGCCCAGCACCCGGCCGGGGTCGTTTTTCGCCACTGCCAGCGGCGGTATCGGCTGGGGGTTGCCCGCGGCGGTGGGCGTCGCCCTGGGGGACCGCGCCCGTGGCGTCAAGCGCCACGTCCTTGCCACCATCGGCGACGGGTCGTTCCAATACTCGGTGCAGGCGCTCTACACCGCCGCCCAACACCGGCTACCGATCGTGTTCGTCGCGATGCGCAACGGCGAATACTCGATCCTGAAGTCGTTCGCGGTATTGGAAAAGACGCCCGGCGTGCCGGCACTGGACTTGCCAGGCCTCGACATCGCCTCCCTCGCAACGGGTTTCGGGTGTCGCGCGCTCAACGTCGACAACTGCGAAAAATTGGCCCACGAATTCAATGCCGCGCTGAAGATCGACGGGCCCACCGTGATCGTAGTGCCGACCAAAGCGCAGGCCGCGCATCTGGGATAGCTGTCATGAGCGTCCGTAACGGGGACTTGGCCAGTCCGAGCGAAGGCAAGGTCGTAACGATCTATGTTTCACAAGCTCACCATCGATTCAATCGCGGCGCGCGCGGTGCTGGTTCCCATGTCGAGGCCTCTGCGCACCGCGGCCGGCGACGTTCCCGCTGCGCCGCTTGTCCTTGTTGACGTCCACACAAACGAGGGGATTGTCGGGCGTAGCTATGCCTTCGCCTACACCCCTCTTTTGCTGCGCACGCTGGTGCGGTTCCTCCGCGATGTTGCACCCGCGTTCGTCGGGCAGACGGTTTCACCGCGCGAGCGCATGGGACAGCTGGATAAGCAGTTGAAGCTGATGGGCATGCAGGGCGTGGTCGGCATGGCCATCGGTGCCCTGGACCAGGCGCTGTGGGATGCGCTTGGACGGGCGGCCGATCTCCCCGTGGCGGTGCTGCTCGGCGGCGAGCCCAAGCCGCTGGACGCCTACGACAGCTACGGGCTGGTGGACATCAAAACCGACCTCCCGTTACTCGAGGCGTCGGTGGAGAACGGCTTTACCGGGATCAAGATCAAGCTCGGCGCCGGTGAGGTGGCTGATCAGGTTGCCACCGTCGCTGCCGTACGCAAGGTGATCGGACCGGAGTGCAGGTTGATGGTCGACCTTAATCAGTCGCAGACGACAGCCGGCGCCATCGATCTCATCCTGCGGCTGAAGGACTTTGATCTGACCTGGGTTGAAGAACCGGTCGGCGCCGAGGACCTGCACGGCCACCGTCTCGTTCGTGAGGCTGTGCGCCCGGTCCCTATCCAAACCGGCGAGAACTGGTGGTTCCCGCGGGGGATGGCAAACGCGATTGCTGCCAAAGCCAGCGATCTGGCGATGGTCGACATGATCAAGATCGGTGGTGTGACCGGCTGGATCTCCGCCGCGGGGCAGGCCGAGGCGGCTTCCCTACCGTTGTCGAGTCATAGCTACATCGAGGCAAGCGCACACACGATGGCCTGCTCACCAACCGCATCGTGGTCTGAGTATCTCGACCTGGCCGGGGCCGTCTTAACCGAGCCCCTGGTGCCCGACAAAGGCAAAATCGTTGCCCGAGGACCCGGCCTTGGTCTCGAGTGGGACGAGAAGGCGGTGAACAAATTTGTATTCCAGTGACGCTCGCCTACGAATTCACCGCCGCCCTGGACGCCGACGGGCCCACGGCGATCGTGGTACCGACCCAACCGCAACGGGCACATCTGGGCTGACGCCGCCGGCTCATCGTCTATTCAAGGAGCGAACATGCCGGTCTACACCTGCACGACGACAACATCGACGTTGACTGCCGACATCAAAAGCGCGTTGGCTAAAGAGATAACCCGTATCCATGCCGAGATCAACCACGTGCCCAGCACCTATGTCAACGTCGTCTTCCACGAGCTGCCCCCCGGCGGGATTTACACCGACGGTGTACCGGCGAATCCGGTGCTGGTCAACGGCTGGGTGCGATCCGGTCACCCAACAGATAAAACCACCCTTCTCGCAACGGAAATCGCGTCCGCCGTGTCCCGGATCGTCAATATTGACGCCGACCGGGTTCTGATGGTGATCCAAAACAGCCCCGCGAGTGGCGCGGTCGAAGGCGGCCGTGTGCTTCCCGAGCCCGGCCACGAGCAAGCGTGGCTCGCCGGCGAATGACCAGCAGCTATCGAGGGAAAGGATCGATTCGACATGGCCACTAATTTCGGTGACTTCCAAAATGAGGTTTACGCCGAAGCAGTGCAAGGAGTAACGACCCGATACCCGTTCGACTTTGCCTCGATCGAGCGCAAAGCATCCGAGGCGCTTCCGGATTGGGTGTATCGGTATGTGTCGGCGGCCGCCGGTGACGGGCGGACCCAGCGCGCGAACATCGCCGCGTTCTCGTGCTATGGCATCGTGCCCCGGATGATGGTCAGCCCGCCCGAACGGGATCTGTCGATCCAGCTGTTCGGCAAGCATCTGATCTCGCCGATGTTCCTGGCTCCGATCGGTTTGGTTGGCTTGTGTGCACCCGACTTTCACGGTGATGTGGCGGCCGCGCAGGCGTCGGCGGCCACCGGAGTGCCCTACACGTTGTCGACGTTCACCCAGACACGCATGGAGGAGGTAGCCCCACATGCAGGCGAAACGCCCATCTTCTACCAGCTCTACCTGCCCAGCGACAGAGAACTGGCAGCGAGCCTGATCAACCGCGCTGAGACCAGCGGCTACTCCGCGCTGATGGTCACGGTGGACTCCTGGACCCTCGGCTTCCGGCCGATGGATCTCGAACGGGGAAACTTTCCGCAGTTCCGCGGCTACTGCATGCAGAACTACTACACCGACGAAAACTTCACCAAGCACCTCGCCAAGCCGCCGGAAGAAGACCAGCCGGCCGCGTTGGCGCACTATACGAAGATCTTCGCCCACCCACTGTCATGGGAGGATCTGCGCTGGATCCGGACCCAGACGAAGCTTCCGATCGCCATCAAGGGAATTCAGCACCCCGATGATGCGCGCCTGGCCATCGATAACGGTGCGGACGTTCTCTACTGCACCAATCATGGTGGTCGTCAGGCGAATTCGGCGGTGTCGACGCTGCAGTTGCTGCCGGGCGTCGTCAAAGCCGCCGGTTCCACACCGGTCATGTTCGACTCCGGCGTGCGCTCGGCGACCGATGCGATCATCGCGTTGGCACTGGGCGCGACGGCCGTTGGCATTGGGCGGCCTTATGCCTACGCCCTGTCCTACGGCGGTGCAGAAAGCCTGACCCACTATCTGCGGTCCTTCCTGGCTGAACTCGATTTATGTTTGGCGGTCTGCGGATTCAAAGACATCGCGACGCTCAAGGAGGCGGGCGTCGAAGAGGTCATCAGCGCTCGGGCACTGCTTCCCAGCTGAGCCGCGTCGAGTCAAGGAGTATGACCGCGACGGCCGAAGTTCTTGTCTGCCATCCCAATACCGTGCGCTACCGGCTGCGGCGAATCGAGAAACGAACGGGTCGGTCGCTCTCCCGTCCACGGGATGTGGCCGAATTATGTTTGGTCTTCGAAGTGCAGCGGCATCTGATGTAGGCGCTGGCTCACCACATTGACGGGACCCCTGCTCGAATTCTGGCGACTTCGGAGCGCGCGAAGCGCACCCGGTCGGTGTCGGCGCCGCGCGCGGTAGCCAGTTCGTCTGCGAGGGCATACGCGGAGTTGAGGACGTAGCGGGCGCGTTTTCGTTCCTGACGATTGCGACTGGCTTTGCGATAAGCCTTGCGGGCCTTACGGTTACCGGCCATGGCGTCGAGTTCGGCTGCGGTAATGACGTTGCGGGCCTGCTCGGGGGCCATGACGTCGCGGACGAAGTCCTGTTCTGGTTTGACGGTCGACTTGTAAACTCGCACAACGATGATGAGCGCTACGACGATCGTCGCGATAAGCAATCCGATCAGCTTCAATGCGCTTGGCCCGGCGATGGCGGCCACCGAATCCCATGTCCCGTGGAGCAGCATCGGTATCGCGATGAGAAGAAGACCCCTTCCGACCTTGCGCGGTTCGGCGGGCCGGCCAAGAAGGTAGACCACGCCGGCGCAGAAGATTGCGCTGTAGAGGATGTGCGCGGCCACTCCGCTGACCATTCGAAGAATGATGGTGCCTATCGAGGCCCCGACTTGATTCGCGCCGAACTGCGTTCCGGCCGACGTCATTGCGTAAGTGATGTCCTCAATGATCTGAAATCCCAGGCCGATGAACGCGCCCATGATGAACCCGTCGAACGCGGTTCGTATCTGCCGTGGCGCCATGGCGATGAGTAGCAGCAGGCCCGAACCTTTCGCCCATTCTTCAGTGAACGGGGCAGCCAACCCGGCACCCCAGTTCAGCGCCCACACCTGGCCGAAGGTCTTCCCGTACAAGGCGAGGATCGCGTCGTTGGCATTGGCCGCCATCGCACCGGTCGCGGCGAAGCCGCCCCACAGGAAAGCGACGACCATCAGCTTGGCGGGGAGCTTGGCGTAGTGGTCGATGTGCGCTGCGAACCACCAGAACAGGGCGGCGTAGATGGCGAACGACGTCACCGCGAGGCCGATCGCCTCGCCGTATGCGTCGTACTCGCGGGCGAGCGTGGAGACGAAGGCCAGGAAGCCGGTCCCGACCAGCAGCAGATATCCCCAGAAAGCAAAATTACGCGGCTGGTAGAAGCTGAACCGCCTGCCCCAGCCGGAGAGGTCGAGCGCGATGTCACGTGCGCGATCAAGGTCGGCAAGCGTCGTCACTGGGGTCTCGGTCACCGCTTCCCCTCTCCGGTTTGGCTGATGCTGCGGATCATCTGCCAAACCGTCGCCGTTGGCTCTGAGCCGGTATCGGACGGTCCGGTTGCCACGGCTTCGACTCCGCGGGTCTCGAATACGAACGCGGTGATGAGCCCGGCGGTGTGCGGTCCGGTGACCCGCACTGTCGCGCCCTGCTTGCCCTGGTCGTTGACGATCGTGGTGGGCGCACCGGTCACGTGGACGCCGCGACCGCGATTGAGAGCTTCGGAGGTCGTCTCGATCTGGTCGAGCAGTTGGTCGGCGTCTCCGTGGAATTGTCCGGTGCGGACGGTGAACTTCAAGGCCCCGTGCTCGACGGTCGCGGTCGACGGATACTCGCCGGACAACGGGACGTGGCCGGCTCGGAGACCAGAGGTGATACCCCAGCCGGCCTGCGGAACGAACGTCACGCCGCCTTCGAGCTCCACAACATCGCCGGCCCTGACAATGTCGTGATAGGGCACTCCCGCGTCGATGATGGGCAATACCACCGACATCACGATTGCCAGCGCGAACACCGCCAGCGTCGGGCGAATGGTACGTCGATCCAGGCCAAACCGTCGCTCGTCAGCGGGCACCCAGCGTTCGTCGGGTTCGAACCTCGGTCGCGCGGCCGGTGAGGCCATATCGGATGCGGGATCCGGCATACCGTGCGCTCCTCAATCTTTCTGCAAGCCTGCTAGCCGTGCGGCGTCGTCTGAGTGGCGTCCGGGGTTCGAGACTAACGACGACAAGAAGACTCGACATCAAAATTGGTGACATCCGCGACTTTGGCGCAGCTCGGGCGACTGACCTCCTAGGCTGCGGGCCATGGCTATCGACCGTTTTGGGCTCCTTGCGGGCAGCATCCGACTTGCCTCGGGCATCTCGTTTCTCGTCGATCCCCTCCGAGCGAATCGGTTCTGGGGCGATCCCGATGAGCCGACGCCGACAGCGCAACTTTTGTTGCGGTCGATGGGCTACCGCGATGCGTTGATCGGTGGGCTGCTCGCGGCGGCGGCGCTGCGTGGCAGAAACACCCGCGGCTGGTTCCTCGCGTCCGCCGGCGCCGACGCCTCCGACCTGCTCGGCGGGGCGAGCGTCCATCACCAGATGAAGCGCTCACAACAGCTGATCGGCCTGGGCGGTGCCGCTATCGGCGTGGCTACCGGGCTTTGGGGCGCGGTGCGCCCGACGGCCAAAGCGGACGAGACGCCGGAGAGCTGACGCGACGCCCGGCTGCGGCGGAACAAGGTCCTGGACATCGCGGTTGACCTAGACGTCCGCGGATGCCGTCGCGGCGTGTAGAGGCAATTTCGATGGGAGCAAACGTGCGTATCGGTGTGCTGACTTTCGTGACCGACGAGGGCATTGGCCCAGTGGAGCTGGGCGTCGGACTGGAGGAACGGGGGTTTGAGTCGCTGTTTCTCGCCGAACACTCGCATATCCCGGTAGATGCGCAGACCCCGTACCCGGGCGGGGGCCCAATTCCGCGGAAGTACTACCGCACTCTGGATCCGTTTGTTGCGTTGACGGCCGCGGCGGTCGCCACCGAGAAGCTGGTTGTAGGTACCGGGATCGCGTTGATGCCGCAGCGCGATCCGATCTTGACTGCCAAAGATGTTGTGTCGCTGGACCTGGTGTCGGAGGGACGATTTCGCTTCGGTGTCGGCGTGGGCTGGTTGCGCGAAGAAATCGCCAACCACGGCGTTGATCCGAAGGTGCGCGGACGGGTGGTTGAAGAACGGCTGCGTGCGATGATCGAGATCTGGACCCGGGATGCGGCGGAATTTCACGGCGAATTCGTGAACTTCGACCCGATCTATAGTTGGCCCAAGCCAGTGACGAAGCCCTATCCGCCGTTGTATCTGGGCGGGGGGCCGGCGAGTTTTCCACGCATCGCTCGTCTGCACGCCGGTTGGCTCGCGATGACCCCATCAGCGAAAGTTCTGTCGGCTCAGCTCGAGGAACTGCGTGCTGTCGCCGACCACGACGTGCCCGTGATTAACTTTCACGGCGGCGAACCGACGGCCAAAGAGCTTGAGGGCTACCTCCCGTTGGGGCTGGAATACGTTTTGGTGGAGCTGCCGACCGAGCCTCGCGACCAGACGCTGCGACGCTTGGATGAGCTGCAGACCGAGTTCGCGCAACTGGGTTAGCTTCTCACCCTCACCCCGCAGAGCTTCGTGAACGTGTGCTCGCCGCCGAATCACACTGAGCGGTCTCGCTATCCGACGTGACGGACCAGGGTGTCGATGAGCGCATTGATCGCCGGGCTGGCGTGTTGGGATGCCGCGTAGGCGATTGACAGCGTCCAGGTGATGGAGGGCTGCAGCGGAACTGCGCGCAGCTCGGGAAACCGGTTGGCCACGCTGTTGGGCAGGATGGTCGTTGCCAGTCGGTGTCGGATGAGCTCAGCGGTGATCGCATAATCGGCGACTTCGTAGGCGCTGACTGGGTGAACGCCGGCCGCGGCGAAGCCGGCGTCGAGGCGCTGTCGGATTCCCCATCCGAGCGGGAAGTTGATGAAGTCGTGTCCCGCGAGGTCGGTGAGTGTGACTTTTCGCCGATCTGCCAGTGCGTGGCCGGAGTCGCAGACGAAGACCATCGGCTCGCGCATCAGCTCCCGCAGCGCCACCAGTTGGGACCCGGGCGAAGAGATCGACACGAGGGCCAGGTCCATCTGGCCGTCGGCGATGGCGGTCAGATGCCCGGCTGAACCCGTCAGGCTTTGCCGCAGGCGAACGGTGACCAACGGGTTCGAGCGGCGGAACTCTTCCAGGGCGGCAGGCAGATCCAACGTTCCCCAGGACATCAGGGCGCCCAGGGTGACGGAACCGGTGAGCTGATCACGGAATGCATCCACCGAAGTCCGGGCCCGGTGAGCGGTGTGGATCACCTCCCGGGCGTGCTGCAGGAAGACCTCGCCGGCGGCCGTGAGCGCGATTTGGCGCTTGGACCGGTCGAACAGCTCGACGCCGAGTTCCTTTTCCAGCCTCCCGACCGACGCCGAGAGGGCAGACTGCACAACGTGGATACGCTGGGCCGCCCGCGAGAAGTTCAGCTCGGCGGCCACGGCGACGAAGTACTCCAGGTGGCGCAACTCCACGATGATCAGCCTATCGCGTTTCGCGATAGTAATGTTCTTCTTTCTTCGTTGGACGCGATGGCTAGTTCGGGTGTTGGCTAGGTGGTATCTCGCAAATGATCATCAGTTCATAGGAGGTACCAACTCATGCGAGCCTTGCGTTTCACCGAGTTCGGTGACCCTGATGTTCTGCACGTTGCGGACCTGCCGGATCCGACCGCGACAGCCGAAGAGGCGGTGATCCGGGTTGAAGCGGCGTCGGTCAATCCGTCTGACGTGAAGAACGTCGCCGGTGGGATGAACTGGACGGTGCTCCCGCGCACACCCGGGCGCGATTTCGCCGGCGTGGTGATCAGTGGGCCATCTGAATGGCAAGGAGCTGCCGTGTGGGGCACCGGCGGAGACACCGGCTTCACCCGAGACGGGTCACACGCCGAGCTGATGTCGGTGCCGGTGGAAGCGCTGGTTCGCAAACCCGAACGGCTCAGCTTCGATGAGGCCTCTACCGTCGGGGTCAACTTCGTCGTCGCCTGGTACGGCGCGGTGGAAACTGCACAGCTCGCGGCGGGTGAAACCATCGCTGTCTTCGGGGTTTCCGGTGGTGTTGGGGGAGCGGTGGCGCAGATCGCCCGTGCGCTCGGCGCCAAAGTGATTGGAGTGGACCGTCGTCGGCCCGGCCCCGAGACCGCCGCCGCGGCTGTCATCGACGACTTCGTCACGTTCGACCCGGCGGCAGACGTCGGCGCCGAGATCAAGCGGCTCACCGGCGGCAGCGGTGTCGACGTGGTGTATGACGCCGTGGGCGGCGTGACCACGCCTGCCGCGCTGGCCGCGCTGGCCCTTCGGGGCAGGCTCGTGGTGATCAGCGTCGTCGGTTCGCGCGCGGTCGAAATCGATCTGCTGGACCTGTACCACAACGAAACTCGAATCTTCGGCCTGGACAGCACGAAGCTCACGGTCATCGACTCCGCCCGGCGCCTGCAGCAGATGGCGCCCTACTTCGAGTCCGGGGCGTTTCGGCCGCTTCCCATCGCCAAAACGTATCCGCTCGACGACGCAGCCGCGGCGTACCAGGCCGTTGCCGACCACACCGTCGGCCGCGTCGTGATCCGGCCCTGAGATCAACGTCAAACCATCCAATCGCAAAGAGAGGCAAGGCAATGTCATCCGCGTCGTCCGACCTGAACGAACAAACCATTACCGAGGCCGTCCAGCGGACCTTCGACACGTCCACCGATCAGCGCTTCCGGGAGGTGCTCGTTTCCCTGGTGCAGCACCTGCACGATTTCGCACGCGAGGTGCGGCTGACCGGTGACGAATGGTTCACCGCCATGGATTTCCTTGAGCGGGTGGGCAAAATCTCCAGCCCGACCCGTCAGGAGGTCATGTTGCTATCTGACATCCTGGGGTTCAGCATGCTGCTGGACAGGATCAACCAGCACAGCGGGTCATCGGTTACCGCCTCGGCCTTGCTCGGCCCGTTCTACGTCGAGGGCCGTCCGGCCGCCGCCAACGGGGACGACATTTCCGATGGCGTGGAGGGTACACCGATGTTCGTCACCGGTCGGGTCGTCGACGAGAAGGGCAACCCGATCGCCGGCGCCCATGTGGACACCTGGCACAGCGACGGAGAGGGCTTCTACGACGTTCAACAGACCGAGAAGCTGCACGACGAGTTCGCCATGCGGGCACTGCTGACCACTGACGACGATGGGCGATTCTGGTACCGGTCCATCACGCCCCGCTATTACCCGGTGCCCACCGACGGCCCCTGCGGGGAAATCATGCGCGCCGCAAACCGATCCATCATGCGCCCGCAACATACGCACTTCTGGTTCCACGCCGACGGCTACCAACCGCTGATCACCCAGCTATTTTGGCGAGACGACCCGTACATCGGCCGCGACGCGGTCTTCGCGGACGTGGAATCGCTGCAGGCAGATTACGTCCGTCATGAGCCCGGAGTCGCCCCAGACGGGACGACGGTCGACGAGCCCTTCGTGACCCTGGACTGGACCTTCATCCTCGCAACCAACGCCGAATAGCACAGGGACGCAGCCAATGTCACGGATACCGCTCGCCAGCATCAACGAGCAACCCGAGTCGACCCGCGAATGGATGGCGCGTCGCGGCAATCTCAACGTGTTCCGATTGCTGGCCAACGCCCCCCAAGTGTTCGGCGGATGGACGCAGATGGTCGACGAGTTGTTCGACAGCCCCACCTTCAGCCTGCGGATGCGGGAAGTCGTCATCCTGCGGGTCGCCCATCTGCAGGGCTCACGCTACGAACTCGCCCAACACACCGGGATCGCCCGCGCAGCCGGCCTGACCGAGCAACAGATCAACGCCATCCTCGACAGTGGCGATCCCGACGCGGCCGCCTTCAGCGACACCGAGTGCACCGCGCTCGAGGTCACTAGCGAGTTGTGCACCACCCACCAACTGCGCGACGACTCCTTCGCCGCGGCCCAGGCCGTCTTCGGCGACGAGGCGTTCACCGAATTGCTGATGATCATCAGCTGTTACTACGGGCTGGCGCTGGTGCTCAACGCCGTCGATCTCGACGTCGACGCCACGGCCAGATTCCAACCCTGACAGGAGAATTCAGATGACCCGAATCGCCTACCGTCGGCCTGAAGAGATGACCGAGCAGGCCCGCGAATTGACCCTACAGCGGGGCAATCTCAACGTCTACCGGGCTCTGGCCAACGGCGAGAAGGTGTTCACCGGCTGGATGCTGGCCGGGCAAGCCGCCCTAACCAGCCCGGTCGTACCGGTCAGGCTGCGCGAACTGGTCGTCCTGCGCACCGCCTCTCTGATGGACTGCCCCTACGAACTCGGCCAGCACCGCGACGTGGCGCGTACGGCTGGGCTCAGTCATGACGAGATCAACGCGGTCATCTCCGAATCTGACTGGCAAATCGGTGATTTCGGCCCTACTGAGCTCGCGGTGCTACACCTGGCGACCGAACTGCTGACCACGCGCAGCGTCTCGGCCGAAGTGTTCGATCGAGTGCACACGGCCCTCGGCTCCGAGGCCACCGTCGAACTGCTGATGATCATCGCGCGGTACTCGGGGCTGGCGCTGATGCTCAACGCGCTGCAAGTCGACCTCGACGAAACCGCCCGGCTGCCGATCCCGCCGGTACGGTCGTGACCACCCGCCAGACTCCGTTCCGGGCCGACCTCCTCCAGGGGAAGGTGGCATTAGTCACCGGCGGCGCCACCGGGTTGGGGCTGGAGATCGCTCGGGTACTGGGCAATCACGGGGCTCGCGTCGCCATCTGCAGCCGGAAGGAAGCCAACCTCCAAGCTGCGGTTGCGGCATTGCGGGAAGAGGGAATTGAGGCCTGCTACGGCGTCTGCGACGTGCGCCGTCACGACGAGGTGGCGGAAGTCATCGAGGAAGTGCTGCGAACATTCGGTCAACTCGACGTCGTCGTCAACAATGCGGCCGGAAATTTCCCCGCCCCGATCAGCGGCCTCAGCCCAAACGGATTCAAGGCCGTGGTCGACATCGACCTGTTGGGGACATTCAACGTATCGAAGGCCGCCTACGAGCTATGGCTGCGCGAGCACGGCGGCGCCGTGGTGAACATCAGCGCGGCGATTCAGTATCGCGGCATGGCGCTGCAAGCGCACGTCGTTTCGGCGAAGGCCGGCATCGATGCGCTGAGCCGCGCTTCTGCGATCGAATGGGGGCCCGACGGGGTTCGCGTCAATATCGTTGCCCCCGGGGCGATGTCGGGAACCGAGGGCGTGAAAAGAATCTCAGGCGATGACCAACACCGCGCCATCCAGAACCCGCTCAGGCGTTCCGGTTCGACCACCGAGGTTGCCGAAGCGGTGCTATTCCTGGCCAGTGAAGCCGCGTCGTACATTACCGGAGCGACGTTGGTTGTCGACGGCGGCGGTTGGCTAACCGCCAGCGGCGTGCCGGATTTGCCGGGCTACCAGTGACTATGCGATGTATCCCCGCGGCAACACCGCGAAGTCAACGCACGCCGCTGCCAAGACGTCGCCCACCTCGGGAGCCACTGGCGAGGAGAGCTCCAGCAGCACTCCCGCTGACGGAGCTTTCAGGGCGCCGACGTTTTCGTTGAGTAGCCACAGTGTGGTCTCTGCTGCGATACCGGTCCAACCGTTCTGCGCCCTCATCAGGGTGAGGACACCGAGTTCGTCACCGGCGGGCGAGAGTATCCGATGATGCCAGGCGCTGTCGGCCTTGGATCCGCCGTGTGGCTGTACTACCGCAAGGACGGTGCCGCCACCGGTTTCAAGCCGTGCCGCACCGTCAGCGGGCGCAATTTTTCCTATCGGAGTGTTTTGTCTTGTGACGGTGGTGGTTTTGCCGACGGCGATACGCAGTTCGTCGCCGGGGGTGGTGGACAGTGTGTAGTTGCCTTTGCCCCGTTGTTGAATCCGAGCAACACGCCGAGACCACCCTTTTGTCGGGCATGCGCCAACTCGGTGTCGTCCGGGGTGGTGAGCTGAACGCGCAACGCATTCGAGGTGGACCTGGCCACTCGCGCGATCACGACAGCGGCGTCCCCAAGAATCGGCATGCCGAAATCCTAGGCCTCACGCGGCCCGCCCGGCGGAAACTCGCTGGTGCTGCGCGCGATTCTGGCCGCGAGCCGCGAACGCTGACGGACTACTCCCGACAGCTCGCCCTTCGACGCGTGTGAGCCCGTTCCGGAGCCTAATCGGCGACATGTCGGTCGATCCCGCAGCCGATTAGGTTTCTGACCGCTCGTCGGATTACCCTTGCGCCGGATCGTTGTCGACTCAGGGAAACTCGATATGCCCATTCAGCCCACTCTGCGGCGCACACGATCGCTGCGCAGCGGTCGTTCCCAACGTCTGAACTTCCCGACGGTCGGTCAATGCTTCGACATCGAAGTCACTCGCGAGACGGACGGGTGGCTGATCCGGATCCCCGAAATCGCAGGGGTCACCCGCTCGAGCCGTCGGGCCACGGTCGAGTTGGCGGCGCGGGAATACATCGCCGCCCGAACGGGCATCCCGATCGGTTACATCGCCATCTTCGTCGCGCGCGAGATTGGCTAGCGCCGAGTAGCTTTGGCTGCGCGGCGAGGCTTGACGCGGTCGAGCTAGCGCAGAATTCACATGGAAACGGTCAGCGGCCAGACGCTCCAAATGTCGTCGCAGTACTCGGCGATGGCACGGTCCGACGAGAACTTGCCGCTGCGGGCGGTATTCAAGATGGACATTTTCGTCCACGCGTCCCGGTCCTGCCACGCCGCACTGACCTGCTCCTGGCAGGCCACGTAGGACGCGTAGTCGGCGCAGACCAGGAAGGGGTCGTCGTAGCGCAGGTTGTCCACCAGCGGCTTGAACACCTCGGTGTCGCCGTGCGAGAACGTCCCGTTGGCAATCAGATCCAGCACCGCGCTCAGCTCGTCGTTGCCGTCGATGAAATCCGCGGGGCGGTAGCCTTTGGCCTTGAGTGCCTCGACCTCTTCCACCGTTAGACCGAACAGGAAGAAGTTCTCCGGTCCGGCCTCCTCGCGCATCTCCACGTTCGCCCCGTCGAGGGTGCCGATGGTCAGGGCGCCGTTGATCATGAACTTCATGTTCCCGGTGCCCGACGCTTCCTTGCCCGCGGTGGAGATCTGCTCGGACAAATCGGCGGCCGGGTAGATCATGTGCGCGTTCTTCACGCTGAAGTTCGGCACGAAGGCCACCTTCAGGAACTTGTTGATCTCCGGGTCGGCGTTGATCGTCTCCCCGACGGCGTTGATCAGCTTGATGATCCGCTTGGCCATGAAGTAACCCGGAGCGGCCTTGCCGCCAAAGATGAAGGCCCGCTGCGGAATTGACATCCCGGGGTTCTGCTTGAGCCGGTGATACAGCGCGACGATGTGCAGGACGTTGAGATGCTGCCGCTTGTACTCGTGGATGCGCTTGACCTGGACGTCGAACATCCAGTCCGGGTTCAGCTCGACGCCGGTTGCCGCGCGGAGGAACTTGGCAAGGCGCGCCTTGTTGCCGCGTTTCACATCGCGCCATTGCTGACGGAAGGCGTGCTCTTCGATGAACGGCTCCAGCCCGCGCAGCTTCGTGAGGTCGGTCAGCCAGCCCTCACCGACGGTGCGGTCCAGCAGTTCCCGCAGCCCGGGGTTGGCCAGCGCAAGGAACCGCCGTGGCGTCACGCCATTTGTCTTGTTGCTGAATCGCTCCGGCCACATCTCAAAGAAGTCTTTGAGCACGCTTTCTTTCAGCAGCTCCGAGTGCAACGCGGCGACGCCGTTGATGGCGTGGCTGCCGACGGTGGCCAGGTGTGCCATCCGGACGTTCTTGCCATTGTCCTCGCCGATCAGCGACATCCTCTGGACCCGGTCCTCGTCGCCGGGGAATCGCGCGCGTACCTCGTCGAGGAACCGGCGGTTGATCTCGTAAATGATCTCGAGGTGCCGGGGCAGCGACTCGTCGAACATCTCCAGCGGCCAGGTCTCCAGTGCCTCGGGCAGCAGGGTGTGGTTGGTATAGCCGAACGTCGCGACCGTGATGTCCCACGCCTCGTCCCAGTCCAGCTCGCGCTCGTCGACCAGCAACCGCATCAGCTCGGCGACCGCTATCGACGGATGAGTGTCGTTGAGCTGCAAGGCAAACCGCTGGGGAAGCTCCTTGACGCCCGCATCGGCGAGATCGTCCATGATGTGCAGTACGTGCTGCAGTGAGCAGGACACAAAGAAGTACTGCTGGAGTAGGCGCAGCTGTTTGCCCGCCTCCGGCTCGTCGTTCGGGTACAGCACCTTGGTCACCGTCTCCGACATGACCTCGTCCTCGACCGCCCCGTAGTAATCGCCAGTGTTGAACGCTTCCAACGCGAATGACTTGACGGCCCGCGCACTCCACAACGTCAGCACGTTGCAGGTGTTGACGCCGTAACCCTGGATGGGCGTGTCATAGGCGACGCCCTTCAGCAGCCTCCCCGGCACCCACCGGACGAGGTCATGGCCGGCATCGTCGGCGTAGTGGCCGACGTAGCCGCCCCACTTGACCAAATAGTTGACATCGGGTTTGGCGATTTCCCAAGGGTTTCCGTTGTCCAGCCAGTTGTCGGTCTGCTCGACCTGCCAGCCGTCGCGGATCTCCTGGTCGAAGATGCCGAATTCGTAGCGGATGCCGTAACCGATCGCTGGACGTTCCAGGGTGGCCAGCGAGTCCAGATAGCACGCGGCGAGCCTGCCGAGGCCACCGTTGCCCAGGCCTGGTTCCAGCTCGCAAGCCAGCACCTCATCGAGATCCTGGCCCATCGCGGCCAGCGCGGTCTTTGCCACTTGCTCCATGCGCAGATTCAGCAGGTTGTTGCCCAACTGCGGACCCATGAGGAACTCGGCCGACAGGTAGCAGGTCACCTTGCGGCCGAGATCCAGTGAGGTCTGCGTCGACGCCACCCGGCGGTCCTGCATGCGGTCACGCACGGCCAGCGCGAGCGCCCGGTAGTAGTGCTCGGGCCGCAGGGCCGCGGCCGGACGGCCGATCGAGTAGCGCAGGTGATCGGTGATCGCCCGCTGTAGTGCGGGCGCGCCCATCCCCGTTCGGGAGTGCTCGACAAGATCGGCGGGCCTTGTCTGATCGACATCGGTCATGGTCAGTCCTACTCCCTAGATGGAGGCACCGCACCTACGGTGCGCAGCGGCGCGCAGGCCGTCATTTTGGCAGGGATGTCTGCACACCAGGCACGTAATTAACGTCGGCGAAGTGAATGCAAGCCCACGTACTCGTGACGAGACGGCGTTCCGGTCGTGGACCTGGGCGCGGTCGGGACGTACCGCCAGCGCGTCGCTTTCTGTGGGAAAAATGGCTGATCGTGCACAGCCCGCCCGCGTGTTGCGACCCGAAACTGGGTACATGAATGCAATGAGCAACGAGCAGAGCAACGAGCGGCCCAACCCGACGACGACGGACGCGGGGATTCCCGTCGCCAGCGATGAGCATTCGCTGACGATCGGTACCGACGGGCCGATCCTGCTGCAGGATCACTACCTGATCGAGCAGATGGCCAACTTCAACCGCGAGCGGGTCCCGGAGCGTCAGCCGCACGCCAAAGGCTCGGGTGCGTTTGGATATTTCGAAGTGACCGGCGACGTCAGCGCAATACACACGCGCGGCGGTATTTCAGCCAGGCACCAAGACCGACACCCTGATCCGGTTCTCGACTGTGGCCGGCGAGCGCGGCAGCCCAGACACCTGGCGCGACCCGCGCGGATTTTCGCTGCGGTTCTACACCTCCGAGGGCAACCTCGACATCGTCGGCAACAACACCCCGGTGTTCTTCATCCGCGATGCGATGAAGTTTCAGCACTTCATCCGCTCCCAGAAACGCCGCGCCGACAACAACCTGCGCGACAACGACATGCAATGGGACTTTTGGACCCTCTCCCCGGAGAGCGCCCACCAGGTCACCTGGCTGATGGGTGACCGGGGTATCCCGGCCAGTTGGCGCAACATGAACGGCTACAGCTCGCACACCTACAGCTGGATCAACGCTGACCGGCAGATCTCGTGGGTGAAGTACCACTTCGTCTCCGATCAAGGCATCAAGTGCCTCACCCAGGACGAGGCCGACCGGCTGGCCGGCATGGACGGGGACTACCACGCTCGCGACCTGCACGAGGCGATCAAGCGCGGCGACTACCCGAGTTGGACGCTGAAGATGCAGATCATGCCGTTCGAGGACGCCAAGACCTACCGGATCAACCCGTTCGATCTGACCAAGGTCTGGCCACACGCCGACTACCCGCTCATCGAGGTGGGCAAGCTGGTGTTGGACCGCAACTTCACCGATCACCACACCGAGATCGAGCAGGCCGCCTTTGCGCCGAGCAACCAGGTCGCGGGTACCGGGTTCAGCCCGGACAAGATGCTGTTGGCCCGCACCTTCGCCTACGCCGACGCCCACCGGGCCCGGATCGGGGTGAACTATCACCAGATCCCGGTCAACGCGCCCAAGTGTCCGGTGCACTCCTACTCCAAAGACGGTGCGATGCGGATCAATCCGGTCAGCGATCCGGTGTATGCGCCTAACTCCAAAGGCGGACCGCAAGCCGATCCGTTGCGCACTGCCGAGGCGCTGTGGCACACCGACGGGGAGATGGTCCGCACGGCGTACACGCTGCGTCCCGATGACGACGACTGGAGCCAGGCCGGCACCCTGGTCCGTGACGTGATGGACGACGCCGCGCGTGAACGTCTGGTCTCCAACGTCGCCGGGCACCTGCTCAAGGGAGTCACTGAACCAGTTTTGGAACGCGCCTTCGAATACTGGAAAAACATCGATAAGGAAACCGGCGACAAGATCGAGGCCGCCGTGCGAAACGGATCGTCCTAGCGGGCGACCGTGCGACTGCCGGGCGGCCGATCCCGCCCGGCACCCGCAGATTCCTAGCTGACCGCGTTTCCGTCGGCGGAAATCGCAGTGGTCATCGTCGTGCTCTTACTCCGGCCAGCTGTTGTTCAGGATGATCTGGACAAAGTTGTCACGGACGAATGAGTCGTCGAAGTGTTGCAGCACATCGTCATTCATGGTCCCGAAGGTGCTGTCCGGCCGGTGCTTCATGCCGTCGTTGAACGCCCGCAGGATCCGGTTCTTGAAATCGGGTCGAGGATGCGCAGCGGTGACCGCCTCGATTGCGTCAGAGGATAGATCGCTGCGTCCGATGCCGAGCACGTCAGTCTCGACACCCGCTGTGACGAGAGCGATTTCGGGGTCCAGGAACTCCGGCACGCCGGGCGTTGTGTGCAGCGCAATGGAAAGCCAGACCTTACGCGCAGCGGATTCGTCAATGCCGCGCTCCAGCAGAAAGTCCCGTGCCGCGTTGGCGCCGTCGACCTCGAACCGCAGCGTCGACGTCCGGTAGCCCTCGGTGAGCCCGATGTCGTGGAACATCGCGCCGGCATAAAGCAATTCGGGATCGGGCTGCAGACCACGTCGCTGACCTTGTAGCGTGCCGAAGAGGAACACCCGGCGGGAGTGGTTGAACAAAAGCTCGTCCTCGGTGTCGCGGATGTACTCGGTGATTTCGCGAACCAGCGGGGTGTCGGGAATGGCGATGCCCGCGATGGACTGCGCGGATGCGGCGGTCATGGTGGGTCCTTTCGGGTCGATGCGGTCAATTCAACACCGGCGCCGATAGCCCGGGATATGTCTGATATGCCGCATTCCCCACAGAAACTGCCATAATCGCGGCATGCCCGCTGCCGGCGCCAAGAGTCGTGACGTGGTGATCGTCGTATTCGATGGCGTGAAGCTGCTGGATGCGGCGGGGCCGGCCGAGGTGTTCGCGGAGGCCAACCTCTTCGGCGCCGCGTACCGACTGACATTCGTGTCGGTTGACGGGCGCGACGTCACGACCTCGATCGGAATACTCCAGCCCGTCTCGGGCCGCATCGCCGATCTCACATCGGCTGACACGGTGCTCGTTGCGGGCGGCGACAGCCTTGTCGGTCGGCCCATCGATTCCGAGCTCGTCGACGCCGTGCGGGACGTGCTGCCAAAGACCCGTCGGCTGGCATCGATTTGTACCGGCTCGTTCATTCTTGCCAAGGCCGGTCTGCTGGCCGGCCGCCGAGCGACGACGCACTGGCGCCACGCCGGGTTACTCGCCCGGGCTTATCCCGACATCACCGTCGAGCCCGACGCGATCTTCGTTCACGACGGGAACGTCTACACCTCTGCCGGGGTGTCGGCGGGGATCGACTTGGCGCTCGCGCTGGTTGAGGAGGACCACGGGGGCGAGCTCGTCCGCGACGTCGCGCGCTCGCTGGTCGTGTTCTTGAGGAGGGCCGGCGGGCAATCGCAGTTCTCGACGATGCTCGAAGCGAATCTGCCACGGCAATCGCCCATTCGGGCCGTGACCGACGCGATCGCGGCGGAGCCGGCATCAGACCACAGCGTGCAGAAGCTGGCGGCCCGCGCCGCGCTCAGCACTCGCCAGCTGAACCGGTTGTTCCACACCGACCTGGGCACCACCCCGGCGCGCTTTGTCGAAATGGTCCGGATCGACGCGGCCCGAGCCGCGTTGGACAGCGGCCACACCGTGGGGGAGACCGCGAGGCTCGCGGGCTTCGGCAGTGTAGAAACGCTGCGGCGTGTCTTCGTCAGCCAGCTCGGCGTCTCGCCGAAGGCCTATCGGGACAGGTTCCGCACGACGCGGGTGGAAAGCGTCTAAGCGGTGTCCAACGCCGCGGGTGGCAGGAATTTGTGGTCGATGAGCGACTGCAGCGCGTTGCGGAAAGCGTCCTCGGTGTCGATGGTTTCGGTGAACCCGGCTTGGCGCAGCTTGACGGTACTGACAAAGGCGCGGGGCCCTTCGGTGCGCCGTAGGCAAACGCGAAGTCCGCGTGCTGGTCACCGTGACCGACCAGTTGACGCAGACTCAGCGGGCGAAGGCCGTACTTGGCGACGATGCGATTCCACAGATCGGAGTGGTCGGCGAGGTAGGCGGCCAAGCTCATCGGAGTGTCCGGTCCGGTCTCGACGCCGAGGGTCTTGGCCAGCGCCGGCCACACGTTCCGCCACTCAAAGACGTCGCCGTTGGTGATGTTGAACGCCTCGTTGGCTGCGTGTGGTGATCCCGCGGCCCAGACCATCACATCGGCGACAAGGTCGGCGTCGGCGGCTTCCCAGACGAACGACGGCCCGCCGGGAAAGCCGAACGGTTCGCCCTTTTCGCGTTGGATCGCGGCGTAGACACCGATGGCCGGAAGCACGTTCAATGCACCGGGTGTGGGACCGGTGACGAGCTGCGGTCGCAGTGCCGTGTATGTGAAGCCGTGCTTGGCGCCCATTTCTCGGACATAGTCTTCTTGATCCAAGAAGAAGTTGTCATGCGGGTCACGCGGATCGCTTTCCCGCGCCGGGATAGGAATCGGGTGCAGATGCACGCCGTAGATCTTCGTTCCCTGCAGGATGCTGATGTGCTGAAAGTCTTTGGCGCTGGCCAAGATCGGCTCTACGACGTTGCGCAGCATGGCGTTGTTGGTCTCGATCTGGTCTTTGCTCGACCAGCCCGCGACGAGTTCGGGCTTCTCGTGCAGCGCCGTGTAGGCGATGTGCGTGATGTCGGTCAGCGGCTCGAACGCCGCGCGGGCCGCTTCCCGGTCCTGCAGATCGACCGACAGGAACTCGATCTCCCGGCCGCTGAACAGTTCGGGCTTGCGACGGGAAACCCCGACCACCTCCCAGCCCGCGGATAGGAACTTCTCGATCGCGGCCACCCCCAGCAAGCCACTGGCGCCGGTGACCAACACCTTGTTTGACATGACGACCTCCGTTGCCTGGTAAGCGGGCGCTAGCCACCGATCGCTAGCTGACCACCGGTGACCTGCAGGATGGCGCCGTTCACATAGCTCGCCGCCGGAGAGGCCAGAAACGTGATGGCGTTGGCGATCTCGTCGGGCGAGGCGGCCCGCCCCAGCGCGGTGTAGGCGGCAAAGGCATCTGCAAGGCCTGGCGTCGCGTCGGTGCCGGGAGTTTCGGCCGGCCCGGGCTGCACCGCGTTCACCCGCACACCGGACCGACCGAATTCATCGGCCCAGACGCGGGTCAGCAGTTCCACGCCGGCCTTGCTGGCACCGTAGATGCCTCCGGTGCGAGCTGGAATACCGGCGGCGACGGTGCTGAGGTTGACGACGACGCCGTGGCCGCGCTCGGCCATGCCCGGCACCAACTTCTGCACCAGGATGTACGGGGCGCGCAGGTTGATGTTGATGTGCTCGTCGAAGAACGCGTCGTCGGTGTCGACGGTTGTACCGAACTTGTAGACACCGGCGTTGTTGATCAAGATGTCGACCGATCCGGCCTCGGCGGCCAGCCGGCGCACGTCGTCGGCGTCGGCAAGATCGGCAGCGATGAAACGTGCCTTGCCCCCGGCGTTTTGGATCTCCTGCACTACCTTGGCGCCGCGTTCGGCGCTGCGCCCGTGCACTATGACCTCGGCGCCGAGCTGAGCAAGTTGCAGTGCTACCGCCCGACCAATCCCGGCGGTGGCGCCGGTTACCAGTGCGGTCGAGCCTTCGAGTGTTGTTGTCATCTGCTTGCCCCTTCGCGGAGATAGTTTGTGGATGCTGTGCGTGGTAGCGCGCTCCCACCTCTTTTTAGTCCAAGACCGCCGAGTGGTTATGTGTCTTTCTTATCGGCGCTATTAGCCGGCTTGATCGCCTCACTGCGCGGCGCGGCCCCCCGATATAAGGCGAACCTATTGGATCGATCGGAAATTCGATCCGCGGGCGGCACCGATTGCCGGTAGTTGTTGGAGTGAGCGCAAATCCGCTGTCCAACCGGCAACGCCCCGCCGAGGAGGGTGATCAGATGCACGGCAAGATTGCTTTTGAAGAACACTACAACCTGCCGCAGTTCGAGATTCCGGAGTACGCCTCCCGGCACCACTTCACCACCCGAGACCAGGCTCGCAAGATTATCGTCGCCTGGTGACTGGATTTCTACAACACCCGCCGTAGGCACAGCTCCGCTGGGTTGCAGGCACCCGACCACTACGAAAAGACCACCGCAGAGCAGCCGGCCGCGGCATGACACCGCCGATCTAAACAATGTCTCACTTGGGGATCCGATTTTCGGACCACGCTGGGCAAATCGAACACGCTCACAATCTGCGGATCAGTCCCGTATAACCAGCGACCGCGAAGGTGGCGAAGGCCCATGCCGATGCTTGAAGTACCCAGCTTATGATCGTAAGCAGTTGACCGGGCCGCGACGTGGTGTCGAGCCGACAGCGATCGCCTGCCGGGGTCTTTATTAGCGGCAGGCCGATTTGCAGGCCGACCCCGATCTGCTCGCTAAGCGAACAGGGCGCACCGTCGGCGTTGGTGGCGCTCAGCTGCGCGACGTAGCGCTGCTTCGGAGGTTGGCTTGCAACGTGCACCCGGCCGGCAACTAGAGTTGTCAGCACCACCGAGAGCACGGCAACGGCAAGCAGCAGAACGAAGGCCCGGTGACTACGGTAGCCGTACCCGGTGGAGACCTCCAGCAAGCGCGACCATAACCGGCGACACCACAGCATCATCTTCGATGGGGTGGACAACCTCTGGCCCGGTTGGGGGGTCAGCATCCTGTCGCGGTAGTCGACACGCTGCTTGATGAGGATCTTGCGCGCATCCTCGTCATGCCCAATCCCGTTGTGAGCCACTCCAAGCTGATGCCACGGCTGCGGCGAGTACGCTGGTGTCCGATTCTTTAGGGTGTCGATCCACTCGTCGAGATCCATGTCATCGGATGGAATTCCCTTGTAGGACAGCCCGTCGAGGACAAGCCACCTCGAATCGTTTCCGCCGTATTGCGCGTTGAGCCGGAAGGTCGCCACATCGGTGTACATCAGGTTCAACTTAGATACACAGCGGTCGACATCAAAAGCGCGACAGTCGAGTCTGCCGCCGATACGGGCATTTACCAGCCGCACGACGGGGAGCGGAAATCCGGAGCTGGCCCGCAGATCGTCCAGAAAAATGTCGGCAGCGACTGCGACGCCGTCGGCGGCAAGCGTTGTTCCCCGAATGTTGTTCAGCCGCGCGCCGGTAAAGTCCAGTTGGCCGCCGATCTTCGCCCCACCTAGCGCGACGGCGGGCCTGTCGACGGTTTTGGTGCTGGCCAGGAAGTCGTTAACGAAACTAGCCAGCCCGCCGACGTCGATGCGGTCGGCTGCCAGCGCAGGCCCGTTTCTGGTGGTAAGTCGGGCACCGTCAAAGCTCAGGTGTGCACCGATTTTCGCGCTGCCTAATTCAACGGACGTCACCCCTCCGCTCGCGCGCACGTTACCGAGCGCCGCGGTCCGGGTAACGTTTATCTGGGCCGCGTCCAACGCTGTCCCGTGCTTGGCGCGGAGTCGGGAGCGCTCACAAGACAGCTTTCCGCCGATCTTCGCCCCGGCGAGCCTGACGGCGCATTCGCCGGGACCGCGGGTTCGAGCCAAAAATCCGTCTGAAAATGTGGCGTCGCCACCGACTTCGATGCGGTCGGCGTTCAGCGCGGTCCCGAACTTGCTGGTAATTCGCGCGCCCTGCATGGTCAGCGTCCCGCCGATCTTCGACCCCGTTAGCACGCAGGCGCCGTAAAAACCCCCAGCGTCGGCGGCAAACCTAAGGAATTCGACGTCGCCGCCGACAGTCATGCATTCGGCAACCAGAGCTGCACCGCGGGCGCTGTTTAGCGCCACGGCGTCGAAGACCAGTCGGCCGTCGACCTTGGCGTTGTTCAGCCAAACGACGAATCCCTCCGACTGGGTGTCGGCAGTCGTGTTCTCGAAGAAGGCCGAGCCTTTCACCGAGATTCCACCCGCATCCAGCGTTGTGCCGGACGTGCTTTGCAGCTGCGCTCCTCTGACGACCAGATCTCGGCCTATTGAAGCTGCCGCTAAGTTGACAACACTGTTGTCACCCTCGGCGGAAGCTACCAACCCCTCGAATACGAGATCGCCACTGACTGCGAGACCCACTGCGCGTACGGCGGTTTCGCGGGTGCGAAACTCGCAGTCGGTGAGCCGCAAGACGCTGATGCTGGCGCAATCGGCAACGACCTGATCGTCGAACACACAGTTGGTGAACCGCAGGGGCACCGGTGTCGAGAAATACGACAGGTCAAGCACTCCGTGTATCGCTGCGTCGATCACATACAGTCCGCGTGGGTCGGGCCGCTCGCCCCGCTTCGCGCAGGCAAGTAGCGCTCGGCGCATAGCTCGTGCGTGGATCGGGGTCCCGGGATCGCGGAGGGCCGCTCCGTCCGCCATGATCTGGCACAGCAGATCGGCTTGCTCGGACCAATCCTGGGGAATCGACACACGCAAAAACTACTCGGTCACGAGCTTCCGGTGTCCAGATATCTAGGCAGGACCGTGCGCACAGCAGCCCGCAGGCAGCACTAGCAGCTTTCGTTGCATCGATTCGACGAAATCGACGGTCGTCTTGTCATGCCCAGGCCGGGCCGATGGGTGCTTGCTGTGTTGCGGCGCGCCACTAGCCCCGGGGCGGTGGGTCGAGCACCTGAACTTCGTGCCGCGTCATTGCACGCAACCCCGGTCATCTGCCAGCCACAAAGCTAATCCGTCGGCAGTTTCCACACAGCAGAACGCGCGTTCAGGGGTCGCCTTAGTAACTCGACTCTGGTGGTTTTCATTCGCCCGTAAGCCGAACCCTCACTGCACACGGCTGGCGAGCGGAGCGCCGCGCGGTTTCTGCTGCTCGCGCCTGACGTGCGGATTCGCAGTTAATCCCGCCCGCAAAAGTGCCCGGTAAAGGGTGGTTATCTCGACACGCATCTCCAGAAACGTCGATGGCGGCAACGGTGTTGACTGCCTTGCGAATCGCCATGGTTCATCAGGTCGGTCACGCATCGCGACGACGAGTTCGGCGAGGACCACCGTCGCGGTTGCCAGCCCATCACGCGAGGATGACACCAGGCCAGCCGGCCACATAAAGAAGCCCTCCACGATTCGAGGGGGAGCTCATATCGACGCAAGTACGGCGAGTCGCCGTAAGAAGCTCCGCGCGTTAATCGGAGCTATTAGCGGCCGCTATAAGCTGGTCTGATAGCCAATCGGCTTCGGCGTGAGGCGGCCAACGGTTATGGACTTTCGGGAACTCAGCGCCTTCGTGGCGGTGGTGGAAGAAGGCGGCATGTCCGCCGCGTCACGTCGTCTGCATGTCAGCCAGTCGGCGCTATCGCAGACGGTGAGCGCTCTGGAACGTGAACTCGGCGTCACCCTGTTAGAGCGCACCAGCACCGGCGTACGCCCAACCGAGGCAGGAACGGCGTTGCTCGTCGAGGCGCGTGCGGTCCTGGCTCGCTACCACCAGGCCGTGCGGACAATGAGCACCTATAGCACCGGATCCAGCGAGGTCATCAGGCTTGGCATCCCGTTGGAGCTGGATCCTGACGTGTTGCCTACGGCGCTCGCCAAATTCGCGGTGGAATCCCCGAACACCCGCGTCGTTCCGCAGCACCTGTCGACGGCCGCACAATTCAAGGCCTTACGCAGCGATCAACTCGACGTGGGTCTGGTCCGCGAACGTCCTTCCGGATCGGAATTCGACGCGATGCTGGTCGCTCAAGAAGCTCTTGGCGTACTCATCTCATCGAAAGTTGCTGCGCGACTGGCCGGTTCCGATGGCGTCCAGCTAGACCAGCTGGCCGAACTGCAGTGGGTCGGCTTCCCCCGCGCCAGCAGCCCCGCCTGGTATGACGAGCTGACGGGCGTCCTGCGCAGCCACGGCGTCGATATCGGGCCGCCGGTGCCTGATGATCAGGTGCTGATCGCTGCGGTTAAGTTCGCGGCGGTAAGCAGCGGACAGGCTTTCGCGTTGGCACCCGCGAACGGGCTGCAACCGCTGCCCGACGACGTGACGTGGTCACCGTTAGTCGGTAAACCAGTGGTGCGCCGTACCTGGGTGGTGTGGCCGGCGGAGTCGCGGCGACGCGATGTCGGCCGTTTGATCGCGTCGTTTCAGCCGCCCGATGGCATCTGACTCAGCAGCGCGTTGAGGCCGTATTCGAAGACGGCGTCGTAGTCGGTGGGGGACTGGAGCGCCTGGACGAGTGCTTGGTCGGGCCACTCGTCGTCCCACAGCGAGGGGTCTTCCTCCTCGTGTTTGGCTCCACGAACAGCCGAGAACTGCATCACCGCAGACGATATGACGTGCACCTGCACCGCTCGCAGGATGAGGGCGGCATCGGTTCCGGTCACGCCCAACTCGGCCAGCTGTGCTGCCAACGTCTGCTGAATCGGCAGAAACAGCATCGGCGTCCGGTCGCGTTCGTGCGCGATGGCGAGCAGGTGTTGTCGGTCGATCAGCGCCCGGCGTTGCGAGCGTGCAAGTGACGCAATGCGTTCGACTGCGGTGTCACCCTCGACGGGCAGGTGCGCCATCTCGCTGAGCAATCGGTCGACCAGGCTGTCGAAGAGCTTGTCTCGGCCGCCGACATGCCAGTAGATCGAGGTGACCGCCACCCCGAGTTCCTCGGCGAGGCCGCGCATGGTGAATGCCTCGACGCCGTGCAGTTCGATCAGGCGGGCCGCGGTGTCGAGGATCGTCTCGGCGCTAACGGGCTCCGTCACTGGTCTCACCCCCTCGGATCATGAGCGCCGCTCCTCCTCATCACTTCGCTCTGCATCGTCGCCGGCGCGCATGCGGGCCGATTCCGGCAGCCCCAGATACCGTTCCAGGTTGCGATGCATGTTGATCACTCGTCGTTCCTCGTTGGACAACGTCAAGTGCGTGAACCCGGGCTGGTGCAGACCGCGCTGAAGTCCCGCCAACACGTTAATGTCCTGCGTCATCACCAGACCGGGCTCGGCCTCGTTGGCCGTCATCCGAACGTCGGCGGGCTTGATCCGCGGCGCACCCGGCGGCATACGCGTCCACAACAACATGACAAACTCGCCGTGATCGGGATCGGGCCCTGGATGTGAGGTCATGACCGTCAAATGGTCGGCGTTGGCCAGCAGCGTCATGTTCGGGAAGACGTTGTACTGGTGCAGACGCATCATCTGGTCGGTGCTGGCCCAGCTCAGGTCGACCCCGCGCGAACCAGCGAAAGCCTTTGTCCGCTCGGCGATTACGTCCATGACCGACTGGCCCGGCTGGTTACCCGGGAACGGGGTGCCCTCCGCCACGCCCATCAGCGCCCCCTGCGTGCAGACATAGGCGTCCCACACCTCAGCGTCGGTGGGCGTGCTGCTTGAGATTGCGGGCTCGGCACGCCGTAGAGCTGCTCGGACTTGCCGGTGTGTCCCCAAATGACCTGCGGGGCATAGACATCATCCATGCACCGGTGCAGCTCGGGATGCAGCGTCTGGACGTGATAGGTCTCGCTGAACCCGTCGGCGATCGTCTTCCAATTCGCCTCGACTTCGATGGTCATGGTCGCCGTAGCAGCGGAAGTCGCCGAGACCGAGCCAGGCGATGTCGTGCGGCACCGCCTCCAGAAAGTCGGCTCAGCGGCGCCGCGTTGACGTCGAGGTTGACGAAGACAAGGCTCTCCCAGACGTCGACACGGACCGCGAACAACGGAAACTCCGACATCTGCAGCGTCCCGAATCCCTTGCGATTCGGGACCCGTTTGAGAACGCCCGCGCAGATCCCACGTCCAGCCGTGGTAACCGCAGCGCAGTTCACCCAAGTCCGCCCCCGAGCCGGCGCACAGCGAGTTGCCCCGGTGACGGCACACGTTCTGGAAAGCGCGAAGCGTCCCGTCGTCGCCGCGCACGATGAGTACCGAGTAAGGGCCGCAACGGTATTCGAAATAGTCGCCGGGTTCGGCGACATGGTCCACCGTGCAGGCGACCTGCCACACCTTCGGCCACATCCGCTCCACTTCGAGCTGTGCAAACGCCGGGGAGTAGTACCGCTCCGCGGGCACCAGGGTCGGACGTTGTGGTGGCGCGCCGATCGCATCCTCTCGCCGAACATCGCGGCGCTGCGTGGGTCGTCATCGAAGCACTCCCGTCGCTTCTGTAACGGTGTTACATTGGTCCACTGTAGCGGTCGGCAGGGCAGGCAAGGGAGTAATCGTGTTCGACCTCAAAATCACCGGCGGAACCGTCGTGGACGGAACTGGTGCGGACCGATTCGACGCCGACGTCGCCGTCAAAGACGGCAAAATCGTCGAGGTTCGTCGCCGCGGGCCCGGCAGCCCGCCGCTGGAAGGCGAGGCCGCCGAGACGATCGACGCAACCGGAAAGATCGTCGCGCCCGGATTCGTCGACATCCACACCCACTACGACGGCCAGGTCAGCTGGGACGACATGCTGGAGCCGTCCAGCAGTCACGGCGTGACGACCGTCGTCACCGGGTAACTGCGGGGTCGGATTCGCGCCGGTGCGGCCGGGCACAGAGGACTGGCTGATCGGCCTGATGGAAGGTGTCGAGGACATTCCCGGCAGCGCACTCACCGAGGGCATCTCGTGGGGCTGGGAGAGCTACCCGGAATACCTCGATGCCATCGGCACGAAAGGACTTCGCCGTCGACGTGGGCAGCCAGGTAGCGCACGGCGCGGTCCGCGCCTACGCGATGGGCGAGCGCGGCGCCCGCAACGAGCCCGCCTCACCGGACGACATCGCGGCGATGGCGCGCCTGGTGCAGGAGGCGGTCGAGGCCGGTGCCCTGGGCTTCTCGACCTCGCGCACCATCGGTCACCGCGCCATCGACGGCGAGCCGGTTCCCGGAACCTATGCCGCTGAGGACGAGCTGTTCGGACTCGGGCGGGCCATGGCGGCCGGCGGCCAGGCCGTCTTCGAGCTGGCCCCGCAGGGCGTGGCCGGCGAGGACATCATCGCGCCCAAGAAGGAGCTGGACTGGATGCAGCGCCTGGGCGCTGAGATCGACCGGCCGATTTCGTTCGGCATGATCCAGGTGGACGCCGCGCCGGAGCTGTGGCGCGAACAGCTGGACATCTCGGCGGCCGCTCACGCGGCGGGCAGCCGGTTGTATCCCCAGATCGCGGCGCGACCGTTCGGCATGCTGTTCGGCTTCCCCGGGCATCACGCGTTCACCCACCGCCCGACCTTCCGTCGGCTGAAAGCCGAATGCAGCCGCGAGGAGCTGGCGCAGCGTCTGGCCGATCCCGCCGTCAAGGCTGCGATCCTGTCCGAAGACGATCTGCCGCCGGACCCGAACCTGTTGTTCGACAACATGTTCGCCCTCGCCCAATACTCGCTCGGCCGGCTCTACGCGCTGGGTGATCCCCCCGACTACGAGCCGACCGACGAACGCACCGTGGAGAAAATCGCCGCCGAGCGGGGCGAGGACCCACTGGCCACGCTCTACGACCTGATGCTCGAGTCCGACGCCACGTCGATGCTGATGCTGCCGTTCTACAACTACTCGCACGGCAACCACGACGCGATCCGGGAAATGCTCACCCATCCCGCGGGCGTGGTCGGGCTGTCCGACGGCGGCGCGCACTGCAGCATGATCTGCGACGCGTCGTATCCCACCTTCCTGCTGACCCACTGGGCGCGCGATCGTCACCGCGGCGAGAAGCTGCCGCTGGAGTACGTCGTCCGCAAGCAGTCGCACGACACCGCGCAGCTGTTCGGGCTCTCCGATCGCGGCGTCATCGAAATCGGAAAGCGGGCCGACGTCAACGTGATCGACATGGATGCGCTCACCCTGCACGCCCCCGGATGGCCTACGACCTGCCGGCCGGCGGCAACCGGCTCGTGCAGGGCGCCTCGGGCTACAGCGCGACGATCGTCAACGGTGTCGTGACCCGCCGCGACAACGTCGACACCGGCGCTCGCCCCGGCCGTTTGGTGCGTGGCGCGCGCTGAGCGCGCTACCTGAGCGCTTGGTCGATCAGCGTCTCGGCTGCCGCGCGAGCCGGCGCCCACGGCGACGAGTCGTCGAGCGACGTCGCCAGTGCGGCCGCACCTTCATAGAGCACGCCGAGCTCGTTGCCCAGTAGTTGCGGGTCGGCGGCGCCTGCCTGTTTGGCCAGCTCGGTCAGTCCGTCGATGAAGGCGCGCTTGCTTGCGCGAACGATCTCTTGAACTCCCGGCATGCCTCCGGCTGCCTCGACGGCCGCGTTGTGGAAGGGGCAGCCGCGTAGCGGTCCGCCGCGGGCCGTGGGCGCTTCGAAAACGGCCAGCAGACGCTCGCGCGGCGTTTGGTCACGGGCGTCGGCCCCGGGAAGCACGGAATCGGCGACGCGTTGTTCGATGCTGCGCAGATACTCCTCGACCACCGCTGTTTTGCTCGGAAAGTGTTGGTAGAGGGTCCTTTTGGAGACCGACGATTCGGCCGCGAGCCGCTCGACGCCGGTGGCGTTGATGCCCTCCCGGTAGAACAACTCCGCCGCAGCATCCAGGATGCGCTGGCGCGCGCCACGGCCGCCCTTGCTGGTCACCTGCTGCTTGCTCATGCCAGGAGTATACCGACCGGTTTACATCGGGCGTCAAGTGGTGTAGCGTCGGCGGCCGATAGAAGTACACCAATCGGTTTACCAGGAGTGGACATGACAAAACGATCGCCCGTGGTGTTGGTTACCGGGGCTTCTTCGGGAATAGGTCACGCGGTCGCGAGCGCCTTCGCCGCAAAGGGCTTCGAAGTCTTCGGCACCAGCCGCAATCCGCGAAACACCGAGCCGATCGCCGGCGTGGAGTTGGTGCAGCTCGACGTCACCGATCGCCGAATCGGTGGCCGCGGCGGTGTCGACAGTCGTCCAGCGGGCCGGTCGCATCGACATTCTGGTCAACAATGCCGGATTCGGCGTCCTCGGCGCCGCGGAGGAGAGTTCGACCGCCCAGGCCCAGCAGCTCTTCGACACCAACTTCTTCGGGCTGGTGCGGGTGACCCGTGAGGTGCTGCCGTATCTGCGGGCGCAGCGCAGCGGTCGGATCATCAATATCGGCTCGGTGTTGGGATTCTTGCCGGCGCCCTACGGCGCGTTGTACTCGGCGTCAAAGCATGCGGTCGAGGGCTATTCGGAATCCCTCGACCACGAAACTCGCGAATTCGGTGTGCGGGTCTCGGTCGTCGAACCCGGCTACACCAATACCTCGTTTGAGGCGAGCGCGACCGACGCCGATTCGCCGATCGAGAGCTACGCGCCCGTTCGCGAGCACGTCAAGAACATTCTGGCCAAGTCGGTACGCGCTGGGGATGATCCCGCCGTCGTCGCACGGGTCGTGCTCAAGGCAGCCACCGACCGGACGCCGAAGCTGCGGTATCCGGCCGGACCCCTGGCACGGCGGCTGGCGCTGCTGAAGAAGGTTGCCCCGGCTGGCTTGCTGGACAACGGAATTCGCACAGCGAACAAGTTGGGCTCAGCGCCGAAATCGCATCAGGTGCCGCAGAAGGTTCGGTAGGGGCCGAAGTCTTCGGGAGCCGGACTGGCGTAGCGCTCGAGGCCCGGTCGTTCGTCGTAAGGGTCGGTGACGGCGACGAGCAGCCGCTGGAGCGGATCCAGGTCGCCGGCCGTCGCGGCGGTCAGGGCTTCCTCGACGAGATGGTTGCGCGGAATGTAGATCGGGTTGGCGCGGTCCATCGACTCGGGGTCCGGGCCCAGCGCTCGCCAGCGTGACAGCCAGTCGTCGAAGCCGGCGGGCCCGGTGTCGCCGCGGGCCGCTTGGCTGAGCTGGCGGAAGAACGAGGTGTAATCCACCCGGCTCTCCTTCAGCAGGGGCAGCAACTCGTCGACTAACGACGTGACGACCCCGGCGTCGACGTCGGCAGGCAGGCCGAGTTTGGCTCGCATCCCGGACGTCCAGACCGTGTCGTACTCGTCGCGGAATGCCGCGAACGAGCTTTTCGGCGAGGGCAATGCCCTCTTCGACGTTGTCGGAGAGCAGCGGAAGAAGCGCCTCGGCGAAGCGGGCGAGGTTCCACCCGGCGATGGCGGGCTGATTGCCATAGGCGTAGCGCCCCCAGTGATCGATCGAGCTGAAGACCGTGTCGGGGTCGTAGGCCTCCATGAAGGCGCACGGTCCGTAGTCGATGGTTTCGCCGGAGATCGTCATGTTGTCGGTGTTCATCACGCCGTGGATGAAACCGATCAGCATCCATCGGGCCACCAGCGACGCCTGGACCGTGGCCACCGCTTCGAACAACGCGAGGTAGGGATGGTCGGCGTCGGCTGCCTCGGGATAGTGACGCGCGATCGCGTGGTCGGCCAGGCGTCGCAGCAGGTCCAGGTTGGCGGTGGCGGAGGCGTATTGGAAGCTCCCGACCCGCAGGTGGCTGCTGGCGACGCGGGCGAGCACGGCGCCCGGCAGAGGCGTTTCGCGGTACACCGGGAGTCCGGTGCCGACTACTGCCAACGACCGCGTCGTCGGGACACCCAGAGCGTGCATCGCCTCGCTGACGATGTACTCGCGCAGCATCGGTCCCACCGCGGCGAGGCCGTCACCGCCGCGGGCGAACGGCGTGGCGCCGGAACCCTTGAGGTGGATGTCGCGAATGCGCCCGTCGGCGCCGACGAGCTCGCCCAGCAGCAGCGCGCGCCCGTCGCCCAACCGCGGCACGTAGCCGCCGAACTGATGCCCGGCGTAGGCCTGCGCTACCGGAGCGGCGCCGCCGGGAACCAGGTTGCCCACCAAGAAGCGCAGCCCGTCTGCACTGCGCAGCCAGGCCGCGTCGAGGCCAAGCTCGGCGGCCAGCGGCTCGTTGAGCGCCAGCAGTCGCAGGTCGGGAAAAGTTTCGGCTTGCCAGCGGACAGCCATCTCCGGCAAGTCGCGCAAGAAGCGGTCTTGCAGGGCAACGGTCGTATCCGGAGCGACGCTCACGTCACCCAGACTACGGAGACGCTGCCCTAGCCGAGGGTATGTCCGATCAAATCGCGGGCGCGGTCGAGCATCGACGCGAACGGTCCGACGGCAAAGTTCAACATCGCCGATTCCACGCCGGCATGCGGTCGGGTTGGCGCGATGGCCTCAGCAGCCCGTACTGCTACCGTCAGCCGCTTGAGCTCGTCGTCGTTGAGTTCCTTTTGCAACTTCGGGAATTCGTAGGTCTCCTCATGCAGGGCGTGGTCCAGCACCGCATCCCGCAGCTTGTGTGAGGTCATCGATGAACTGCTGTGAGGTGATATCGATCTTCTCGATCTTCGACAGCAACTCCTTTGCCTCATGCTCCTCTTCGAGCCGAGCATCGACGATCGAGTCGACGTCATCCACCTCGCGGCGCACCCGGGGATGTACCACCATCTCCTCGGCTGTCTCGTGTACGGCCAGCAATTGGCGCAACTGCACGAACGGCTTCTCGCGCGCGTGCGGGTCTGATGCGTGCAGCACTTGGTCGAACATGTCCTCGATGAGGTTGTGCTGTGCCTTGAGAAACGCGACCACTTCGTCGGGCGATTGAATAATCATTTCGGACATTTCCATACCTCCAGAAACCGGAAAGTTGATGAATGCGGGCGATGGGCTGGGCACCCGCTTTTAATCGGCATACCCCGGCACGATGCGCCTAAACGCTGCGCGGTTGAGCGCTAGTCTGCTTTCGGTACTAAGTCGAGGAGGCGCTGGCGTGGGTCGCGCCGGCGACGATGCAGAGCGAAGCGATGAGGAGGAGCGGCGCATGGCTTCTGCGGTCGGCGACGTCGATGACATCGACTTCGACGATCTCATCTCGCCCCGGCTGACCGACGTGCAACGTCAGATTCTGGAGTTCACCGAGGCCAGACACGTCGAATTCGACATCGACCAGATGCTCGCCGAAGCCATCGAGCAGGCCTCGGTGGGCGACGACTTGGACGACAGCGACGGCTTCCGGGACCGCCTGGCCGCGCACGTGGCCGCGATCGAAGGCGACCACGGGCTGACTCAGCTCACCCGTTCCTCGCTGCGCCAACGAGTGGTTCGCCTGCTGCGCAACCGGCTCTCGCTGGCCGACCTCATCAAGCGGTATCCCGAGATCGAGTCGATCCGGATCGAGAAGCCGTTCATCGTCGTCGGGATGCCACGATCCGGCACCACCCATCTGGTCAATCTCATCGCCGCCGATCCGCGCCGGCGCGCGCTACCGTACTGGGAGAGCCAGGATCCGATCCCGGCGCTCGGCCAAGGCCCCGACATCGTCGGCGTCGATCCCCGCTACGCGCGAGCCAAATCCGAACACGACGCACTCATGGCCAGCGCGCCCGTCGTGGCCGCGATGCACGACCGGTTCCCGGAGGCGATCGAGGAGGAAGTCGAACTCCTCGACCTCGATCTGGCCGGCTACGTTCTGGAATGGCATGCCCGCGTGCCGGATTGGCGGGACTTCTACCTGGGCCTCGACCAGAACCGGCACTATGGGTACTTGAAGAAAGTCTTGCAGGCGTTGACATTCCTGCGCGGCCCGCAGACCTGGGTACTCAAGAGTCCGCAGCACTGTGAGCAGCTCGGCCCGCTGATGGCCACCTTTCCGGACGCGACGGTAGCCTTCACACACCGCGATCCCGTGGCGGTGATCCAGTCGGCGATCACGATGATGGCCTACTCGGATCGCCTGCGCCGGACCAGCATCGAACCGGATTGGCTGCTGGACTACTGGAGCGACCGGGTGCAACGGCTGCTCAGCGCGTGCGTGCGCGACCGCGACCTGGTGCCGGCCGAACGCAGCATCGACATCAGCTTCCACCAGCTCAACGGCAACGAAATGCCGTTGCTCGACGAGCTTTACCGCCGCGGCGGAGTCGAACTGCCGCAGAAAGTGCGCGCAGGCTTCCAGCGCTACCTGGACGGTAATCCACGCGGCAAGCACGGCCGTGTCCGCTACGACCTGCAACGCCACTTCGGTATCTCGCCCGACGAACTCCGCGCCCGGTTCGACTTCTATTTCGACCGGTTCGACGTCCGCCCCGAATGAAGGAGTCAACAGCGATGTTCGAACCGGTGTACCGCAGCCGGCCGGGCGCCGACGCCATGCGACCGGCTTCTGCCGACAAAGCCGAGCAGATCGCCCCTGGGATCTGGTGCTCGCCGGGTCTGTCGAATTCCTACCTGCTGACCACCGGTGACGGCCGGGTTATCGTCAACACCGGCATGGGTTTCGAAGGCCCGGTGCACCGCGCCAACTTCGACGCTGTCGACTCCTCGCCGGTGCGCTACATCATCTTCACCCAGGGTCACGTCGACCATGTCGGCGGTTTGGACAGCGTGCGGGACCCTGATACAACAGTTGTCGCACAAGCGAACTGGACGTTATGGCGGGACGACAACGAACGCCTCATCCCGTACCGGGCCAGCCGCAGCGCGTTCGCCTTCAAGGACACGCTGGCAACCGGCATCCAGGCCATCCAACGCCGTCTCGGCACCAAGCGTTTGCCGGCCCAGAGCGTTCCCACCGTCGACCTCGACTTCGAAGACACTCTCACGCTCGAGGTCGGCGGACGGCGCATGGAGTTGATCTCCGTACCCGGCGGCGAGACCAACGACTCGCTGGTGATATGGCTTCCTGAAGAGCGGATTTGCCTGTGCGGGAATACCTTCGGCCCACTGTTCGGGCACATTCCCAACCTGGTGACCATGCGCGGCGACCGGTACCGGGACGCGCTGACCGCCATCGCGTCGGTCGAGCGGGTGCGTGATCTGCAGCCCGAACTGTTGGTGACCGGCCACTTCGAACCGATCTCGGGGCAGAAGCGTATCGAGGCCGAGCTGACCCGGCTGCGCAACGCTATCGAGTACCTGCACGATCAGACCGTCGCCGGGATGAACGCCGGCAAAGATGTCGCGACGCTGATGCGCGAGATCACCTTGCCCGCGGAATACGAAGTGGGCCAAGGCTATGGGAAGGTCGCCTGGGATGTGCGGGCGATTTGGGAGAACTACTCGGGCTGGTTTCATCACCGGTCGACGACCGAGCTGTATCCGGTGGGTTTCGACGCCGTCGGCGCCGACGTGGTCGAATTGGCCGGTGCCGACGCGCTGGTGGATCGCGCGCGCGAACATCTGGACGCCGACCGGCCGCTGCAGGCCATCCATCTCGCTGAGCTGTTACCCGCAGACCATTCGAGGGCGCGCGCGGTGCTGCGAGAGGCCCACGAGAAGCTCTTGGCCGACACCACCAACTTTTGGGAACGAGCCTGGCTCACCGAACAAATAGCGAGAAACGCATGACGGCTCAGGTCAGTTTTGATTTCACCGGCACCGAGGCGCTGATCACCGGTGGCACCAGCGGGATCGGCTACGCGACTGCGGTGTTGTTTCGCGACGCCGGTGCAGAGGTCACCATCACCGGCACCAAATCGGCCGCAACCGACTACGACGTCGATCTGTCCGGGATGGCTTATCGCCAGTTACGGATGACCGACCACGACTCGGTGGATGCGTTGGCGCGGCACTTCAGCCGGCTCGACGTGCTGGTCAACAACGCCGGCGCGAATTTCCCGGGTGGCCTTGATGAATCGAAGCCGGATGGGTTCGAGGCGTCGGTCGCGCTGAACCTGACTGGTCCGTACCGCTTGACTGTCGGGCTCTACCGCGCGCTGAGGGCGTCCACCGCGACGGGAGGCGCAAGCGTGGTCAACCTGGCGTCGATGTCCGCACTGCGGGCCGTTCCGCTCGTGCCCGGCTATGGCGCGGCGAAAGCCGGGGTCATCGACGTCACCAGGAATCTCGCCGTCAAGTGGGCCGGAAAGGGAATCCGGGTCAATGCCGTCGCGCCCGGCACGATCGACACGCCGATGACCGCGCCGATGCATATCGCCGAAGAACTCGTCGAGTCCGAGCTGGCTCACATCCCGTTGCGGCGCTTCGGATCCGTTGAGGAGATTGCACCCACGGTGGCTTTTCTGTGCACCGAGCAAAGTAGGTACACCAGCGGCGCGGTGTTCGTCGTCGACGGCGCATCGGACTGCGTCTGAAATCGCAAAGGAAAACAATGGCATTCGCATTACGACCCGAGGATTACTACCACACCGGCATCGTGGTGCCCGATCTCGATGCCGCGATGGCCCGCCTCAGCGCGCTGGCCGGCTACCGGTGGATCACCCCGCTGACATACACCCTGCCGTTCCGCACCGCGAACGGGACCCGCGAACTCACCTCCACGTTCGTCTACTCGCTGCAAAGTCCACACCTGGAGCTGATCGAGCAAGTGCCCGACAGCCCGTGGACCGCGGCTCCGGGCAACTCCGTTCATCACCTTGGATACTTCGTCGACGATCTCGCCGAGACCGCCCGGATGCTGGAAGCCAGGGGATTCATCTTCGAAGCCACCGCTGACACTTCGCCACCCGATCTCGCGCTATTCGCCTACTACATCGACGCGTTCGGCACTCGCATCGAGATCGTCGACCGCGCACTGTTTCCCGACTTTCCCGCGTTCCTGGAGTCGGCGGCGCCGCCGGCTTAGCGCCTGACCGGAGGTCGGAGATGTTACTGACGGTACTGCGGTTCAACTTCGCGTCGCCGCAGGGGAACCCGCGCACGCAGAGCGAACTGCTCCGTGCCGCACTCGAACTGGCGCAGTGGGGCGAGTCGCGGGGAATCACCATCATCAGCGTCGACGAGCATCATGCGACCGGGCACGGGTGGAGCTGCAATCCGATCATGGCGGCGGGGATGTTCCTGGCGCGAACCTCGACGCTGATCGCCAGCGTGGACTGCGCGCTCGGACCGTTGTGGAATCCGGTGCGGCTCGCCGAAGACATCGCGCTGGTTGACAATATGAGCCGCGGCCGACTGCACACCACGATTGGTTTGGGTTACCGCACCGTTGAATACGATTCGCTCGGAGTCGATTTCAGCCAGCGCGGCAAGCTGATGGATGACCTGATCGAGCGGATGCTGTCAGTCTGGTCGGACACGGGTTCGTGGACTAGGCCGCACCCACCGCTCTACGTCGGGGGAGGCGCGCGCGTCACCGCGCGACGGGCAGCGCGCTTTCGCCTTCCCCTTAGCCTGGCCGACCATTTGCCCGATGTCGCCGCCTACTACCGCGAGCTGTGTGCCGATGTCGGGATATCGCCGTTGGTCATCATGCCCGGGCCGGTCAACCGCGGAATGATCTACTTGCACGAAGATCCGGACCGGGCCTGGGTCGAGCTCGGTGAGCACATCCTCTGGGAGGCAGTCACTTACGGCGGATGGTCGAAAGACCAACGCTCGCTGATGCACTTGCCCGGGGTTCAGACGCTGGAGGAGGTGCGGGCCTCGGGAAGATACCGCTTCCTGACCCCCGACCAGCTCATCGCCGAAGTCCGCTCGGTAGCCGGTGCCACCGACTACGGGCCGATCGTGCTGCACCCTCTGGTCGGCGGCATGCCGATCGATGAAGCGTGGAAGTCGGTCCAGCTTCTGGTCGACAAGGTTGTGCCCGCGCTCACCTGACCGAGACCGCAGGCGTCCAGGCGAATCTGGCCGCCGACGAGGCGCCCCATGTAGTCCGCAACTTGGGTCGGTCGGACCCCAGGAGACTCAATAGCCTCTTGAGTCGCTGGCTTAAGCATCAGTGCCTTCTTCGGTTTGATGCTCGCATGTGATATCGCTCCGCTGTGCGCACCGATGCGAGAGATGCTGGCGCTACAAGCGTCTCGGGTGGTGTAGCAACTTGCGGCGCCGTGATATCGCATGCGCATCACTTTCCAGCATCACGTCACGGTGAGGTGCTGGTGCAGGTGTGGCTGCTGGTCGTAGAGTGATTACAGCACTGCACGGCGAAGGCCGTCATACCAGCCAAATTCTCAGTGGAAGCTGCTCTCCCAGTTCCGGTCCCACGTTCCGATTCGGTCGCTCCGGCGCTACCCTGTCCGGATGGGCGCCAAGAGCAATATCCGCGTGGCCCGGGTTTATGACGACCCGGGCCCCGACGACGGGCGACGCGTCCTGGTGGACCGGTTGTGGCCGCGAGGATTCCGCAAAGACGATCCGCGGGTGGGCACTTGGTTCAAAGATGTTGCGCCATCGAAAGAACTACGCGAGTGGTACAGCCACCAGCCCGAGCGTTTCGACGACTTCGCCGCGCGATACCGCGAGGAGTTGCAGGGCAGCCAGGCGCTCGACGAACTGCGCAGGCTGACCAAGAGCGGCGTCGTGACGCTGGTGACCGCCACCCGCCACGTGGAAGGCAGTCACGCCGCGGTGCTGTCAACGCTGCTCGGCTAGTAACCAATGTTTTGATCTGCGTTCAGCTTCTGGCCACAAACTCGGCTACGGGCAAATTCGCCCCGTGAGGTTCCGCGGATGAGTATCGCCAGCAATGAATCTTCGGGTTATACGGTTTCGCGCCTTTTCGCAGCGTGAATCGCGCCCGCGGATTTGTGGTTTTGCCCTATGGATAACGGCGGTAATCGCGTCAATAGTCGAACTTAGTTAAGCCACAGGCGATTGCAACGAGCTCAGGAGAAGCCATGAGCGACGAAACAAGCTACCCGACCGCCAACGCCAAGCGTTTTAACTTGGACGTCGACCTCCACGCCGACGTGCCTCCGTATCGGGATTTTCAACACACCGATCGTCTGGACAACTTCACCGTGATGGAGGTTGCCGGCAAGAGCCGCTGTCACGGCATGCAGCTCGAGGGCTTGGCCTATCCGATTACCCCGATTGGGATGCATTACCTTCTGATTCACTACGACATCCCGATGCTCGACGAGTCGACGTATCGGCTCAACGTCGACGGTCTGGTGAAAAACAAGCTCTCCCTGGACATGGATCACATCCGGAGCCTGCCGAAGGTCACTATCCCGGCCACGATGGAATGTTGCGGCAACGGACGCGCGAGCCAGCGGTGGCGTCTGTGGGCGCACGTGCCGTGGAACCACGACGCGATCGGGACCGCGGAGTGGACGGGCACGCCGCTGAGCGGGGTGCTGGAGGAGGCCGGAATCGAAGATGACGCGGCGGAGATCCTGTTCACCGGGCTGGATACGGGCATCCAGGGTCCGCCGGATGCGGCGGAAGTGCAGCACTTTCAGCGCAGCCTAACCGTCGAGTACGCGATGGACCCCGCTAACGACGTCCTGCTGTGCTACGAGATCAATGGATTGCCGTTGCCGCCGCAGCACGGTTTCCCGCTGCGGCTGCTGGTCCCCGGCTGGCTGGGGATGGCCAACGTCAAATGGCTCGGCTCGATTGAAGCGATCGACTGGCGGCTCACCAAGAACCAGATGAAGTGGTATAGCTACGCGTCAAGCGACAACGACCCCAACCGAATTCCCGCCACCTTCCAACAGGTCCGCGCGATGATGATTCCACCCGGAATCCCCGACTTCCTCTGCCGTATCCGCCACCTGGAGGAGACGGATGCCGTCGAGTTGCGCGGCCGCGCCTGGGCCGGCGGGCTCCGCGTCACCGAAGTCGAAGTCAGCCTCGACGGCGGTGATACATGGTCATTCGCCAAGCTTGACAACGCCGCAGTCGGCAAATGGGCCTGGATCGGCTGGTCGTTCACTTGGGAGAACGTCACTCCCGGCCAGTACACGCTGCGGTGTCGCGCCAAGGACGAGCGGGGCAACATGTCGAAGCCCGACGACTACGTGCACGACTACTACGCGATGGACAACACCAAGCCGCAGTGCGTCGACATCAACGTGTATCCGAAGGGCACTCTGACGGTGGGCAACCAGATCAAGTGCCCGATCCAGTTCCCGTCGCTCTGAGGCCGAGCGGGCGCGTACTCAATAGTGGTGGCGCGCCAACCGAACATCAGCTCACTTCATAGCTTGCCCGCGACCCACTGCCCGAGCAGCGCGGCGGCAATGCCTAACACGGTGCTGACAACAAGATTGGCGAGCGCGCCACGGACCTGACGCTCCTCACCGAGCCGCTGGGTTTCCAACATCCAGGTGGAGAACGTGGTGTAGGAACCGACGAAGGCCGTGTCGGCGACCAATGCGGCGTGCCGGCTCAACGCCAGGCCGCCGAGCAGGCCAAGTAGCGCGGCGCCGCTGACGTTGACCGCCAGCGTCCCGAACGGAAACGACCGCGCCGCCCGTCGGGCCACCGCGCCGTCAACGAGAAACCGGAGCAACGCACCGAACCCGCCGGCGACCAGCACGCCAACCCAGACGATCATCGGACCGGCACCCGACGCACCACGGCGGTGGCCAGGTACACCGCCAGTAACCCCAGCACGATGCTGGCGACGGTGTATCCGGCGGCCAGGCCGCAGCAGTGGTGTTCGATCATCTTCAGCGTTTCGACCTGCATGGTCGAGAACGTCGTCAGGCCGCCGCACAGCCCGGTCCCGAGCAGCGGCCGGCGGTAGCTCGACAACGGCAACCGCTCCAGCAATCGCGTCGTGAAGTAGCCCAGCAGGAAGGCGCCGACGAGGTTCACCGTGAATGTCGGCCAGGGCCAGCGCGTCGGGTCGGCGACCACAAGGCTGCTCAGGCCGGTACGCGCCAGGGTGCCCAGCGCGCCACCGACGAAAACGGCGGCCAACTCGCGGTAGTCGGGGGCTGCCACTGGTTTGATTCCTTTCGTTTGCCGCTGCGCTACGCAGCGTATGGCGGAACTCCAGACTTACGCAGCCCAGGGGGAGGCGAGCGCAGGCAGAATTAGCACCCATGGTGGCCAACCCCCGTGCCGGTCAGCCGGCCCAGCCCGAAGACCTTGTCGATCTGCCTCACCTCGTCACCGCCTACTACACGATCGAACCGGATCCCGAGGACGTCGCCCAACAGGTGGCGTTCGGCACGTCGGGGCACCGCGGCTCGGCGCTCAACGGGGCTTTCAACGAGGCGCACATCCTGGCGATCACCCAGGCCATCGTCGAGTACCGCGCTGCGCACGGCACCACCGGGCCGCTGTTCATCGGCCGCGACACCCACGGGCTGTCGGAGCCGGCCTGGGTGTCGGCGCTGGAGGTGCTCGCCGCCAACGACGTCGCCGCGATGATCGACTCGGCCGACCGGTACACGCCGACCCCGGCGATCAGCCACGCGATCTTGACCTACAACCGCGGCCGCACCGACGCGCTGGCCGACGGGATCGTGGTGACGCCGTCGCACAACCCGCCCTATGACGGCGGCTTCAAGTACAACCCGCCCAACGGCGGCCCGGCCGAAACCGACGCGACGAACGCAATCGCCAAGCGCGCCAACGAGATTCTGCGAAAAGGTGAGGCGGTGAGGCGGGTGCCGCTGGCCCGCGCGCTGCAGACCGCTCAGCGGCACGACTACATGGACGCCTACGTCGACGACCTGCCGAACGTCGTCGATGTCGACGTGATCCGCAAGGCCGGAGTCCGGATCGGCGCCGACCCGCTCGGCGGGGCCAGCGTGGACTACTGGGCCGCGATCGCCGAGCGGCACAACCTCGAGCTGACCGTGGTCAATCCGCTGGTCGACGCGACGTGGCGGTTCATGACGCTCGACCACGACGGCAAGATCCGGATGGACTGCAGCTCGCCGGACGCGATGGCGTCGCTGATCGCAAACCGGGACCGCTACCAGATCGCCACCGGCAACGACGCGGACTCCGACCGCCACGGCATCGTTACGCCCGATGCGGGGTTGATGAATCCGAACCACTATCTGGCGGTGGCCATCGACTACCTGTACACGCACCGGCCGTCGTGGCCGGACGGCATCGCCGTCGGCAAGACCGCGGTCAGTTCGTCGATCATCGACCGGGTGGTCGCCGGCATCGGCCGCAAGCTCATCGAGGTCCCGGTCGGGTTCAAGTGGTTCGTCGACGGCCTGATCGGCGGCACCATCGGCTTCGGCGGCGAGGAGTCGGCGGGCGCGTCGTTCCTGCGGCGCGACGGTTCGGTGTGGACCACCGACAAGGACGGCATCATCCTGGCGTTGCTGGCCGCCGAGATCCTGGCCGTCACCGGCACATCGCCGTCGCAGCGCTATGCGGAGCTGACCGCGAAATACGGTGCCCCGACCTATGCGCGGATCGACGCGCCCGCCGGCCGCGAGCAGAAGGCCCGGCTGTCCAAGCTGTCCGCCGACGAAGTCAGCGCCACCGAGCTGGCCGGCGAGCAGATCACGGCGAAGTTGACCCGGGCGCCGGGCAACGACGCGCCGCTGGGCGGGCTGAAGGTGACGACGGCCGACGCCTGGTTCGCCGCACGGCCGTCGGGCACCGAAGACGTCTACAAGATCTACGCCGAGTCGTTCCGCGGTCCGGAGCATTTAGCCGAGGTTCAGCAGGCAGCCCAGGAGGTTGTGGATAAAGTCATCGGTTGACCCTCGCCACTCGACGCGCTCGCTTCGGCGGTTGGAGTCGCAAATCGACGAGGCTGCCGCGCGAAGCCTGGGTGCTGATCGCGGCAAACGCGGTGGCCGCGCTTGGCTACGGTGTGGTGTCGCCGGTATTGCCGGCCTTCGCCCGAACGTTCGGGGTGTCCCTGGGCGCGGTGACGTTCTCGATCACGATTTTTTCGGTGATGCGGCTCTTGTCCGCTCCGCCCACCGGGTTGCTGGTGCAGCGGCTG
>CAWBSW010000018.1:0-53865 GCA_963791535.1 uncultured Actinomycetota bacterium
TGGCTCGCAAGGCGGCGCACCGGCGGCGGCACCTTCCGCTGGCGTCCTGGCCCAGGCCGGGCAGCGCCCCTCCGGCACCGGGCGCCGCCGCGGCCACCTACGGGTGTTGCCCGACCCCACCGACTAGTAACCGTCGTCGGGACCGTCTGATTGGGCGACCCCCCCGACTGGTAACCATGCCGGCGCCGGACTAGGCTGACCACCAAACGTCCCCACCATCAGGAGCCCTTGATGTCTCGGTCCGCCGCGGCTGTCGACCGCGTGATCAAGGCATACGACGTGCGAGGTCTGGTCGGTGAGGAGATCAACGAGTCGTTCGTCACCGACGTCGGCGCCGCGTTCGCCCGATTGATGCGTGACGAAGATGCGCAGCAAGTCGTCATCGGCTACGACATGCGCGACAGTTCGCCCTCGCTGGCCGCCGCCTTCGGGGCCGGGGTCACCGCCCAGGGCCTCGACGTCATCCGGATCGGCTTGGCGTCGACCGATCAGCTCTATTTCGCCTCTGGGCTGCTGGACTGCCCCGGTGCGATGTTCACCGCAAGCCACAACCCGGCCGCCTACAACGGCATCAAGATGTGCCGCGCCGGCGCCAAACCCGTCGGCGCCGAGACCGGATTGACCACCATCCGTGACGACCTGGTCGCCGGCGTCCCCGGTTACGACGGGCCGCCCGGTTCCGTCGGCGATCAGAGACGTGCTGGACGACTACGGGGCCTTTCTGCGCTCGTTGGTCAACACCTCCGGGCTGCGCCAGCTGCGGGTGGCCGTCGACGCGGGCAACGGGATGGCCGGCCACACCGCGCCGGCGGTACTCGGTCCGATCGGGTCGATCACGCTGTTGCCGTTGTACTTCGAGCTCGACGGTTCGTTCCCCAACCACGAGGCCAACCCGCTGGACCCGGCGAATCTGGCCGACCTGCAGGCCTACGTGCTCGAGACCGGCGCGGACATCGGGCTGGCTTTCGACGGCGATGCCGACCGGTGTTTCGTGGTCGACGAGCGCGGCCGGCCGGTGTCACCGTCGACGGTGACCGCTCTGGTCGCCGCCCGCGAGCTCGGCCGGGAAATCGGTGCGACGGTGATTCACAACCTGATCACGTCGCGCGCGGTGCCGGAGTTGGTGGTCGAGCGCGGCGGCACGCCGGTGCGCTCGCGGGTCGGGCACTCCTACATCAAGGCGCTGATGGCCGACACCGGCGCGATCTTCGGCGGTGAACACTCGGCGCACTACTACTTCCGCGACTTCTGGGGCGCCGACTCCGGGATGCTGGCCGCGCTGCACGTGCTGGCCGCGCTCGGCGAGCAGCAGCGGCCGCTGTCCGAGCTGACCGCCGACTACCAGCGCTACGAGTCATCCGGCGAGATCAACTTCACCGTGGACGACGCGGCCTCATGCGTCGACGCGGTGCTGAAATCCTTCGGCGCCCGGATTCAATCCATCGATCATCTGGACGGGGTGACGGTCGACCTCGGTGAGGGCAGCTGGTTCAACCTGCGCACCTCCAACACCGAGCCGCTGTTGCGGCTGAATGTGGAAGGACGTTGCGTCGAGGACGTGGAAGCGGTGGTCGAGCAGGTTGCCGGCGAAATCCGCCAGCAGATCGGGCCAGCCGTAGGTCAGACGGAGGTCGTGACGTGAACGCGACGCAGGCCACGATCGACCTCGACGACACCGAAGGCCTGCTGGCCGCGGATCGCGACGGGCTGCTGCGGGCGGCGTCGACGGCGGGTGCGCAGGTGCGCGCGGCCGCGGCGGCGCTCGACGAGGGTGCTCTGGACACGGCGCGCGGCGATGACCGTCCGCGCACGGTGATCTGGGTTGCCGGGCGAGGCACCGCCGAGACCGCAGGCACCATGCTGGCCGCGACGTTGGGCAGTTGGGCCGCCTCGCCGATCGTGGTCGCCGCCGAGGCGCCACCGTGGATCGGCGCGCTCGACGTCCTGATCGTGGCCGGCGACGACCCCGGCGATCCGGCGCTGGTCGGCGCCGCCGCGAGCGGAGTGCGCCGTGGTGCGCGGGTTGTCGTGGCGGCGCCCTACGACGGTCCATTGCGAGAAGCCACGGCCGGCCGGGCCGCGGTGATGGCGCCGCGGCTGCCGGTTCGCCGACGAGTTCGGCCTGTGCCGGTACCTGGCCGCCGGGCTGGCCGCGCTGCAAACCGTCGACCCCAAGCTGGGTGTGGACCTGGCCGCGCTGGCCGACGAGCTGGACGCGGAGGCGTTGCGTAACAGCGCCAGCCGCGAAGTGTTCACCAATCCGGCCAAGGCGTTGGTCGAGCGAATGTCGCGGCGCCGCGTCGTGCTGGCCGGGGACTGTGCCGCTACCCTGGCACTGGCCAGGCACGGGTCTTCTGTCCTGGTGCGCGTCGCGCATCAGGTGGTCGCCGCCGCCGGGCTCGCCGACGCCCTTATTGCACTGCGCACCACACCGTCGGGCCTCGTCGACCCGGTGGAGGCGTTGTTTCACGACGAGGAGATCGACGGGCCGGTCGCCGAGCGGATGCGGGTGCTGGCCTTGACGTTGGACGCCGAGCGCACGGTCGTGGCGTCTCGGGTCGCGCAGCTCGACGACGTCGACATCGTCGGCGCCGAGGATGTGCCGGATGGACCGGATGGCAGCTCAGCGCCGGTCGGTGCGCAACGGGCCGAGCAGCAACTGGCTATATTGGCTGTCCGGCTAGAGATGGCGGCGGTTTATTTGCGACTGGTGCGGGGATAAGTAGACAGTGCAGTTGCTACGCGGAGCGATACGGACGTACGCATGGGGATCGCGGACGGCCATCGCTGAATTCACCGGGCGGCCCGTTCCGGCGGCCCACCCGGAAGCGGAGCTGTGGCTCGGGGCCAACCCGGCTGATCCGGCGTGGCTGGAAAACCCAGACGGGGAAGTCTCGCTGCTGCAGGCCCTGGTCGCCGATCCGGAAGGGCAGCTCGGTGCGGTGACCCGCGCCCGGTTCGGCGACGTGCTCCCGTTTCTGCTCAAAGTGCTGGCCGCCGACGAACCACTGTCGCTGCAGGCGCATCCGAGCGCCGAGCAAGCCGCCGAGGGTTACTTGCGCGAGGAGAAGCTCGGTATCCCGGTCACGTCGCCGGTGCGCAACTACCGCGACGCCAGCCATAAGCCCGAGCTGCTGGTGGCGTTGCACCAGTTCGAGGCGCTGGCCGGATTCCGTCCCGCGGCCCAGACCATCGAACTCTTGCGGGCCTTGGCGGTGTCCGACCTGGATCCGTACATCGATTTGTTGAACGACCAGTCCGATGCCGACGGCCTGCGCGCACTGTTCACGACCTGGATCACCGCGCCACAGCCCGACATCGACGTTCTGGTGACCGCTGTGCTAGATGGCGCCATCCACTACGTCAGCAGCGGCGCAACGGAATTCGCGTCCGAAGCCAAGACCGTGCTGGAGTTGGGCGAACGGTATCCCGGCGATGCCGGGGTGCTGGCCGCTTTGCTGCTCAACCGGATAACCCTCGGTCCCGGCGAGGGGATCTTCTTGTCGGCCGGAAACCTGCACGCCTACCTGCGCGGTGTCGGGCTGGAGGTAATGGCCAACTCCGACAACGTGTTACGCGGTGGTCTGACCCCCAAACACGTCGACGTGCCGGAGCTGTTGCGGGTGCTGAATTTCAATCCCACCACCGAGGCCCAACTGCGTGCGCCAACGCACCGGGATGGACTCGGGTTGATCTATGACACGCCCACCGACGAATTCGCGGCGTCGATGCTGACACTTGGTGACGATCAACTCGGCCACGAAGTCGACGCGCCGTCGCGCCACGACGGTCCGCAGATCCTGTTGTGCATCGAGGGTTCGACGACGGTGTCCGGAAAATCCGGGGCAGTGCAGCTCAGTCACGGCGCCGCCGCCTGGGTGGCGGCCGACGACGGGCCCATCCGGCTGATCGCCCACGAACCGACCAAGATATTCCGGGCCACCGTCGGCCTGTGATCAGTGCGGCGCTAACGCGCCGCGGCGTTCTGGCCGCCCCGCACGGCGCTCGGCGAGCCACAGCCGCATGTTGTGCCGGATAGTACGACCGACCAGCGTGGCAGTGGGCACCATGTAGAGGCTGTCCAACAACGAAAACCTCCGCAAAAACCATTCGGCGAGAACGGGATCGGTCTCCGCCGCTCCGAGGAACTGGTCGAACAGGCTGCCAACCGGCCGGTACCACCGGGGCGCCGGCCCGGTCGCATGGTGGAATTTATGGTCGCCGATGGCGGTCATCGTCCACACCGGGTAAGTGGTTTTGGCGGTGGCGCGGTTCACCTCGCGCGCCAGGTCTTCGCTCGCGCCATTGGCCAAGGCTCGGCGCAGATGACCGGCCTGCAGCGAGGTCATCGTCATGCCCTGGCCGTACGTCGGGTCAAAGCTGACGACGGCGTCCCCGAGCGGCAAAATCCCGGCCGGAAATCGATCCAGCTTGTGATAGCGGCGCCACCGACTGGCGGGGAAGCGGTGGAAGGCCACCTCACCGACCGGTTCGGCCCGTTCGAGCGCGGCCGAGAGCCTGTCGGGCAGCAGCTTCTTGGCCAGCGCAAGCATTTCGGGAAAGGTATGCGGCGGTTCGACTTTCCCGACACCGAAAGTGGTCAGCACCCACCCGCCGTTCTCGAAGCCCAACAGGCCCAGCCCGAGCGGCTGCTGCTGGGACGCGCCGGCAACGACGACTCTTTCCCGGATCGCGCCGTCGGGGAGCCGAAAGTGATGCGACGCATAGCCAATGCCCACTTCGACCGTCTTTTCGGGCGGGCGCTGATATCCCCACTGCTCCAGCCACACCGGCAATCTGGTGCCGCGTCCGGCCGCGTCGACGACAACATCGGCGGCAACGAACTCGGGCTCGTCGGTGTCGCTGTCGAGCAGCACGCCAGTCACCCGCTGGGCGTCGGAGTCGAACCGCGGTTGGGACACCGAGCGATGTTGGATCTCGACATTGGCGATGTCGGCAACCCGGCGCCGGATCTGCCATTCCAGCTGCGGGCGGCTGGGTACGTAAGCAGTGAACTCGTCACGCAACGTGTGCCCGGTGCCCAGCACATGGCCAGCCGCACCGAAGTAGATGCAGTCCGGCCGGTTCTCCAGGATGGGAACCCCGGCCGCCACCATGTCGTCGAGCAGACCGGGGAAGAGTCCATCGAATTCCGCCGCGCCGCGGGCCATCAACAGATGGAGGTGGCGGCCTTGCGGGACAGCGGTGCGGTTGCCGGGCGTGCTCGGGAGCTCGTCGCGCTCAAACACCGTCACCCGGTCATAGAAGTCGGACAGCACCCGCGCCGCGCACAACCCCGCGATGCTGGCCCCGATGACGACGGCCCTTCCCCGAGCGTCCACTTTTATGCTCTCCCCACGCATTCCCGCACAGTACTCGGTACTGTCCGGGTGCATGGCCGGTCGCTGGCGCACCAAGTCGGTGGAGCAGTCGATCGCCGACACCGACGAGCCGGGTACTCAGCTGCGCAAGGACCTCAGCTGGTGGCACCTTGCCGTCTTCGGGGTTTCGGTAGTGATCGGGGCCGGCATCTTCACCGTCACCGCGTCAACCGCGGGGGACATCACCGGACCCGCGATCTGGATCTCGTTTCTCATCGCGGCGACCACCTGCGGGCTGGCGGCGCTGTGCTACGCGGAATTCGCGTCGATGCTGCCGGTGGCAGGCAGCGCCTACACGTTCTCGTATGCCACCTTCGGTGAGTTTCTGGCCTGGACGATCGGTTGGAATCTGGTCTTAGAGCTGGCCATCGGCGGCGCCGTCGTTGCCAAGGGGTGGTCGAGCTACCTGGGCACGGTGTTCGGATTAGCAAGCGACACAATCGATCTCGGGTTGTTCAAGCTGGACTGGGGCTCGCTGCTGATCGTCGCGCTGGTGGCCACCCTGCTCGCGCTGGGCACCAAGTTGTCGTCGCACTTTTCTGCCGTCGTCACCGCCATCAAGGTGTCGGTGGTGCTGCTGGTGATCGTCGTCGGCGCCTTCTACATCAAGACCGCGAACTACTCGCCGTTCATCCCGCCGGCCGAGGCCGACCACGCCGGCGACCGCGGCGATCAGTCGTTGCTGTCGCTGCTGACCGGCGCGCACAGCAGCCATTACGGCTGGTACGGGGTGCTGGCGGGAGCGTCGATCGTGTTCTTCGCGTTCATCGGGTTCGACATCGTGGCCACGATGGCCGAGGAGACAAAGAACCCGCAGCGCGACGTGCCTCGGGGCATCCTCTTCACGTTGGGCATCGTCACCGTGCTCTACGTGGCGGTCTCGGTCGTGTTGTCCGGGATGGTTCCCTACACCGCGCTGAAGACCACCCCTGACGGGCATCACGCGAACCTGGCCAGCGCGTTCGCGATCAATGGCGTGCACTGGGCTTCCGGCATCATTTCCATCGGCGCGCTGGCCGGGCTGACCACGGTGGTGATGGTGTTGTTGCTCGGCGGATGCCGGGTGCTGTTCGCGATGGCGCGCGACGGGTTGTTGCCGCGGTCGCTGGCCAAGACCGGCTCGCACGGCACCCCGGTGCGGATCACCGTGCTGGTCGCGTCGCTGGTCGCGGCCACGGCTTCGGCGTTCCCGACCGACAAACTCGAGGAGATGGTCAACGTCGGGACCTTGTTCGCGTTCCTGCTGGTGTCGGCCGGCGTGATCGTCTTACGCCGCACCCGACCGGACCTGCCGCGCGGGTTCCGCGCGCCCCTGGTGCCGCTGCTGCCAATCGCCTCGGTGTGCGCGTGTGTATGGCTGATGGTGAACCTCACCGTCATCACCTGGGTCCGGTTCGTGGTGTGGATGATCGCCGGAATCGCCATCTACCTGGGCTACGGCCGTCGGCACTCCGTGCTGGCCGGGCGCGAGGCCGCCGTCTCCGAGAGGGACACGACGCTGGATCCCGCCTAGGTGATTTACAAAACTAGGCTCAGTGTCTAGACAGAAGACGCAAAGCACAGTATTGTCCAATCTCAAGTGCTCTAACTCACGAGGAGGTTGGCAATATGACCGCGGCGATAGATCCGAACGCGATCGTGTGGCAGGACAAGAAGCGCCATCTGTGGCTGATGGGACTGATCGTGCCGACGCTGCTGCTGACGATCCTGCCGATCGTCTGGGCGATGAACCAGTTCGGCTGGCGGACCGCCTCGCAGGTGCTGTTCTGGATCGGCCCGATCCTGCTCTACGTCGTGCTGCCGGCGCTTGACCTGCGGTTCGGGTCCGACGGGCAGAACCCGCCCGACGAGGCGATGGACTGGCTGGAAAACGACAAGTACTACCGCTACTGCACCTACGCGTTCATCCCGTTCCAGTACCTCAGCATGATTCTCGGCGCGTACCTGTTCACCGCGTCGAACCTGAGCTGGCTGGGCTACGACGGGCCGCTGAGTTGGCCGGCCAAGATCGGTCTGGCGCTGTCGGTCGGGACTCTCGGTGGCGTCGGGATCAACACCGCGCACGAGATGGGGCACAAGAAGGAGTCGCTGGAGCGCTGGCTGTCCAAGATCACGCTGGCGCAGACCGGCTACGGGCACTTCTACATCGAGCACAACCGCGGCCACCACGTGCGGGTGGCCACACCGGAAGACCCGGCGTCGGCTCGCTTCGGTGAGACGTTCTGGGAGTTCTTGCCCCGCAGCGTCTTCGGCAGTCTGCGCTCGGCCTGGCGGCTGGAGGCGCAGCGGATACGCCGGCAGGGCTCCAGTCCGTGGAACCCGAAGACCTACCTGTCCAACGACGTGCTCAACGCCTGGCTGATGTCGGTGGTGTTGTGGGCCGTGCTGATCGCGGTGTTCGGCCCGGCGCTGATCCCGTTCCTGATCATCCAAGCCGTCTTCGGCTTCAGCCTGCTGGAGGCCGTCAACTACCTCGAGCACTACGGGCTGCTACGGCAGAAGAACGCCAACGGTCGCTACGAGCGCTGCACCCCCGAGCACAGCTGGAACTCCGACCACATCGTCACCAACCTGTTCCTGTACCACCTGCAACGGCACAGCGATCACCACGCCAACCCGACGCGGCGCTACCAGACGCTGCGCAGCATGGACGGCGCGCCGAACCTGCCCAGCGGCTACGCCGCGCTGATCGGCGTGACCTACTTCCCGCCGCTGTGGCGCAGGCTGATGGACCACCGGGTGCTGGCGCATTACGGCGGCGACATCAGTCGGGTCAACGTGCAACCACGGCTGCGGCAGAAGGTGCTGGCCCGCTACGGGGCGGCGGCCTGATGGCCGCCTACCGTTGCCCCGGCTGCGACTACGTCTACGACGAAGCCAAAGGCGCTGCACGAGAAGGATTTCCAGCGGGCACCCGCTGGGAGCAGATCCCCGCAGACTGGTGCTGCCCGGACTGCGCGGTACTCGAAAAGATCGACTTCGAAATGATGGAGCTAACGAAATGAGCGACTACAAACTGTTCGTGTGCGTCCAGTGCGGCTTTGAGTACGACGAGGCCAAGGGCTGGCCGGAAGACGGCATCGCGCCCGGCACCCGGTGGGACGACATCCCCGAAGATTGGAGCTGCCCGGACTGCGGCGCGGCGAAATCCGACTTCGAGATGGTGGAAGTCGCACGTTCGTGACGCAGAGTGTGGCGATGAGGAGCGTTGCAATAAGCGCTAATGTCGCGCATGTGAGAAGGGTCCCGTACGCCGAGGCGTCACGGGCCCTTCTGCGTGATTCGGTGCTCGATGCGATGCGCGAGCTGCTACTCAGCCGTGACTGGTCGGCGATCACGCTGGCCGACGTGGCCCGCGCAGCGGGCATCAGCCGCCAAACCATCTACAACGAATTCGGGTCGCGGCAAGGTCTTGCTCAGGGCTACGCGCTGCGGTTGGCCGATCGACTGGTAAACGCCGTCGACGACGCCATCTACTCCAACGTCGGCGACGTCTACGCCGCCTTCTTGCAGGGATTTCGGTCGTTCTTCTCGGAGTCGGCGGCCGACCCGCTGGTCATCTCGCTGCTGAGCGGTGTGGCCAAACCCGATCTGCTGCAGATCATCACCACCGACAGCGGGCCGATCATCACGCACTGCTCGGCGCGTCTGACGGCGACGTTCCAGCACAGCTGGGTCAAGGCCAGCGACGAGGACTCCGGAATGCTGGCTCGTGCGATCGTCCGGTTGTGCATCAGCTACGTGTCGATGCCGCCGGAGGCCGACCATGACGTCGCAGCGGATCTGGCGCGGCTGATGACGCCGGCCGCGGAACGCTACGGGGTGTTCAAGGATCCCGACTGACCCGGCAACAGGGGACCGCCGCGTCGGGACTAATGTATATGCAAGCTAATTAGTTGATGACGAAGGAATGGCCTACGCACATGACGACGACCGAACATTCGTTGAGCGCCGACGTTCGCAACGGCATCGAGTTCAAGGTGGCCGATCTGTCGTTGGCGGATTACGGTCGCCGGGACATCGAGCTCTCCGAACACGAGATGCCGGGTCTGATGTCGCTGCGCCGCGAGTACCACGACGTGCAGCCGCTCAAAGGCGCCCGGGTCTCCGGCTCGCTGCACATGACCGTGCAGACCGCGGTGCTCATCGAGACTCTGGTGGCGCTGGGCGCCGAAGTGCGGTGGGCGTCGTGCAACATCTTCTCCACTCAGGACCACGCCGCCGCCGCGGTCGTCGTCGGCCCGCACGGCACCGCCGAGGAGCCCAAGGGCGTGCCGGTCTTCGCCTGGAAGGGCGAGACGCTCGAGGAGTACTGGTGGGCCGCCGAGCAGGCGCTGACCTGGCCGGACGAGCCGGCGAACATGATCCTCGACGACGGCGGTGACGCCACCATGCTGGTGCTGCGCGGCGCGCAGTACGAGAAGGCCGGCGTGGTGCCGCCCGACGAAGAGGACGACTCGGCCGAGCACCGGGTGTTCCTGAGCCTGCTGCGCAAGCGCTTCGAGACCGACAAGGACAAGTGGACCAAGATCTCCGAGTCGATCAAGGGCGTCACCGAGGAGACCACCACCGGCGTGCTGCGGCTCTACCAGTTCGCCGCGGCCGGAGACCTGGCGTTCCCGGCGATCAACGTCAACGACTCGGTCACCAAGTCCAAGTTCGACAACAAGTACGGCTGCCGGCACTCGCTGATCGACGGCATCAACCGCGGCACCGACGTGCTGATCGGCGGCAAGACCGTGCTGGTCTGCGGCTACGGCGACGTCGGCAAGGGCAGTGTCGAGTCGCTGGCCGGTCAGGGCGCTCGGGTGACCGTCACCGAGATCGACCCGATCAACGCGCTGCAGGCGCTGATGGAGGGCTACGACGTCAAGCGGGTCGAGGACGTGATCGGCGAGGCCGACATCGTCATCACGACCACCGGCAACAAGGACATCATCACGCTCGAGCACATGAAGGCCATGAAGGAAAAGGCGATCCTGGGCAACATCGGCCACTTCGACAACGAGATCCAGATGGCCAGGCTGGAGAAGTCCGGCGCCACCAAGACCAACATCCGCCCGCAGGTCGACCTGTGGACCTTCAAGGACACCGGCAAGTCGATCATCGTGCTGTCCGAGGGCCGGCTGCTGAACCTGGGTAACGCCACCGGACACCCGTCGTTCGTGATGAGCAACAGCTTCTCCAACCAGGTGATCGCCCAGATCGAGCTGTGGACCAAGAACGACGAGTACGACAACGAGGTCTACCGGCTGCCCAAGCACCTCGACGAGAAGGTGGCCCGCGTGCACGTCGCCGCACTGGGTGGCGAGCTGACCAAGCTGACCAAGGAGCAGGCAGAGTACATCGGCGTCGACGTCGACGGGCCCTACAAGCCGGACCACTACCGCTACTGAGCTTCTGGCTCTGCAGGGTCCCGTTCCCCGTCTGGGTGTTGATGGTCAGCGGCTTGCGGTCCGTGCAGGGCTGTTCGAGGAACTGAGGGCTGGCGGGGATCGACCGACCGAGCCCGTCGCCCGTACGCGATGGCGAGCGGCTTCGGTACGCTCGCGCTACCGTCCGCGACCCGCCCATCGTGACGCCAGCAAGCTGGTCGGATTAAGTCAATCGCACATCCGGGACGCGCGTGTCCCGAGTAGCTCATCGCAGCCACGGTCAGCTCCCTTGCGGGCAAGTTCTTCTGCATCGGCGAATGACGGTGCAAATGCGCAACTCGTCTGAGATTTCTGGGCCGATGTATCGGCTGGCTGCGACGGGGTGGTCGAAGGTAGACGGTGAAAGCCCGCCTGCCGCGCAAGCCCGATGACAGGATGACACCATGACAATGGCGTCTCAGCCCAGCCTTCGCCGATTGACGACACCCCGTGCGGCCGCACTGGCCGGTGTGTTGTTCGCCCTGCTGTTTGGTGCCGTGCTGATCTTAATCCGAACTAAAATGCCCGAGGGCGTGCAGGGTTCGACTGAGTGGCTGACAAGTCGCCGCAGCGGGATCGCGACCGCAACGGAGCTGATGCCATTTGCCGGCATCAGCTTCCTTTGGTTCATCGGCGTGGTGCGCGACGGCTTGGGGCGTTACGAAGACCGCTTCTTCTCGACTGTCTTCCTGGGTAGCGGTTTGCTGTTTCTGGCGATGATGTTCGTTTCAATGTCGGTGGCCGCCGGTCTGGTGGCGACAAACACAGGCGTGACGGACCCGGCCGCTCATGCTGAGATGATCGATCTCGGGAAGATGGTTGTGTTGTCGTCCACCAAGACCTATGCGGTCCGGATGGCCGCGGTGTTCATGATGTCGCTCGCGACGATCTGGTTGAGGACGGGCTTGATGCCACGCTGGCTCGTTGGCCTCAGCTATTTTGCTGCAGTCGCCGTGCTTCTCGCAAGCGACCTCAGCATGTGGGTAACGATGACGTTTCCCGGATGGGTGCTGGTGGTTAGCGGCTTGTTATTGGTCCGCGCTGGGATGTTCGAGGAACTCAGGGCTGGCGACCATTGACCGACTGGTGCCGGCAGATGAACAGCGACGAAATGATCGCTGGCTAGCCAATTTGTCGTCGGCGAAAGCGGCATCTGGGCCACGACCGGGGAGTAGTGTTCGCGCACACCGGAGCAAGTGGATGGGGAACGAACATGCCGGCGAGTGATCACGACTGGAGCAAGCCAGCGGCGATGGCTATTCCTAAGGAGGGGTACTTCGAGCTCGAGCGGGGCAGGTACGGTCCGATCTATCCGAGAACTCCTGCCTGCTATGGCTTTTCGATCATCGCGAAGGTCAAAGAGGGGCGCGAAGAGGCCGTCCGCGCGTACGGCAAGCAGATCGAGGAAGCGATTGCCGGGAGTCCCGACGTGCTCGCGCCGCTGCGGCTGCACTACTTGCGGTGGGTACTTGTTCGACGTCGGTTCGGGGCTGCATTTTCAGTACCAGGGCATCTTCGACACCGACTTCGACAAGTACACCGAGGATGCGGTGGAGCTGTTCACCGCGACCGGGATCACCACGGTGTTCACCAACCTCGAGGGATTCCCGGAGGACTGGAAAGACAATCCGACGCCTTCGTGAAGTTCGTCCGTGAGCACCAGTGCCCGAGTTTCCTGGAGTACGGCGAGTACCCGTACGTCACCGCCGACGAGATCAAGAAGGCGCTGCGGCTCAAAGCGGCGTTCTCCGACATGCTCGACCAGATGCAATGATCCGCACCGAAACGTGCACCGATGCTTGAGTTGGACGATATTCAGCACATTCTGCTGACCCGCACGCCGGCGATGACCGGGCGCTACGAGTTCCTGTCGTTCGACGACCCGGCCGGCGGCCGGGCGTGGCTGTCCGAGCTGATCGACAGGGTCGACTCGGCGGCGACGGCGCAAGCCTCGATGGACAGCACGAAGCGGTGGATCACGCTGGCGTTCACGTGGAGTGGCCTGCGAGCAGCTCGGAGTGCCCGAGGAATCCCTGGCAACTTTCCCGGAGGCGTTTCGCCAGGGCATGGCGGCTCGGGCAGACATCTTGGGCGATACCGGGGCCAACCACCCTGACAACTGGGTCGGCGGTCTGGCAGGCGGTGACTTGCACGCGATCGCGATCCTGTTCGCTCGCGATGACGCCGAACATGCGCGGGCCACGGGAGAACACGACAAGCTTGTGGCCCGGTGCGACGGTGTGCGCAGTCTGTCGGTGTTGGATTTGAACGCGACGCCGCCGTTCAATTACGCACATGATCACTTCGGGTTCCGGGACAGGTTGTCGCAGCCGGTGATCGAGGGCTCGGGTGAAGAGCCGACGCCGGGGTCGGGCGCGCCGCTGAAGCCGGGCGAGTTCATCCTCGGCTACCCCGACGAGCACGGGTCGCCCGGATCTGCCGCAGCCAGAAGTCCTGTGCCGCAATGGAAGCTACATGGCCTACCGACGGTTGCAGGAGCACGTTGGACTGTTCCGCGACTATCTGCACGAGCACGCCGACACGCCGGACGATCAGGAATTGCTCGCCGCGAAGTTCATGGGCCGCTGGCGCAGCGGTGCCCCGCTGGTGTTGGCACCGGATAAGGACGATCCCGAGCTGGGCGCGGACCCTATGCGCAACAACGACTTCAACTATAAGGAGATGGATCCGCACGGGTATGCTTGCCCGCTGGGATCGCACGCGCGACGCCTCAACCCGCGCGACACTGCGCACAACATGAACCGGCACAGGATAATTCGCCGCGGTGCTACCTACGGTCCTGCATTGCCCGAGGGCGCGCCCGACGACGGTGTGGATCGCGGTATTGCCGCGTTCATCATCTGCGCCAGCCTGGTTCGCCAGTTCGAGTTCGCGCAGAACGTGTGGATCAACGACCGCGCGTTCCACGAACTCGGCAACGAGCACGACCCGATCTGCGGAACCCAGGACGGCACACTGGAGTTCAAGATTCCCAACCGGCCGATCCGCAAAATCCTCAAAGGGTTGCCGGCGTTCACCACCCTGAAGGGTGGGGCGTACTTCTTCCTGCCCGGGCTCAACGCCCTCCGATACCTAGCGACGCTCGACTGCAGTTAAGAGGCACGATCATGAGCACGCTGCCCCCTGCGCGCACCTACAACCAAAACCACGTCCCGCGCAAGCACACACCAGGTCAGCGGCGCATCAGCATCTACTGGGACTGGAGCTACCCGTGGGAAGCCCAACGCGATCCGGCCGCGATGTACAACCGCTTCTCCACCATGACCGAGGTCCGCAACGTGACGTGGCCGAGCTACGAGACACCGGAGTACGACGACGCGCACTTCCTCCAGGGCATCGCCGGCACCCTGGAACTTTTCCACCGCTCGGCGCTGGCTTTCCAGGACCTGGCCGGCGAAGCCACCGGCCACCCGGTCGCCGTCTTCCAGCGCATCGACCAGGCCGGCTACAGGCTTCCGATCGACGAGCGGATCCTCGCCGACACCGACACCCTGATGGTGTTCGGGCTCGACCACATCCTGTCGGAACAAGAAGCCGCACCGGAGGAGATCAGCGCCATCCGGGAATGGCTGCAGCGCGAGAAGGCACATGCCTGCTATTGGCCCCGCATCACGACGTGGGCTTCACCGACGATTTCGCCCAGCGTCAGGTTGAATACCAGCACCACGGCGACCCGCTGGTGCCGCGCCAACAACGGTTCGGCCAGTACACCCGCTCCCTGATGACGGCCCTCGAGGTCCCGGTGCACAACACCTGGGGGCTGCGTCCCGCCGTTGTCGAGGGCACCAAGCAGATCGCACCCCTGACCGCGGTCCGCGACCTGGACGCGGCGAGGCTGCTCGACAACGTCACCACGTTCAACTTCCACCCCCACCTGCCGCACTACGAACTCACCGCACCGGAGAGCGACTCGGTGCGGGTGCTGGGTCGTCAACGGATCGATCCCAACAGGCCCCATCCCTTCACCGCGGCGGGCAACACCGAATTCAACGCGCTGATCTGGATGCCGCCGTCGGGCTGGCGTGCCGGCGACATCGTCCTCGTCGACTCCACGAACTTCACCACGCTTTTCGGCGGCACCGACAGCCTCAAGAATTTTTGGCACAACCTCGCCACCATGAAGTGATGTTCCGGCGGTTTCGCGGCCGGTAACCAACCTGACCCCACCGGCACTGAACCGAAACGCCGATCGCAACGTCACCGTAGGGTCGATGCCCAGGATTGCGGAGCGAGAGGAAGGTAGAGGTCACAATGCCCGGTATGGCAGGCGCTGGCCATGGGCGCAGCTCCCGTCGTCGGTGGTGCGCTGCTCGGCGCTGCGGTGGGGCAACTCAGGGGTCCCGACTTGCGCGAGGGGATCAAACAAGACCTGGAGCTGCTCGAGCAGATGCCTGAAATGGAGGCGGCCCGACGGGAGGCGCTGCGGCGCAGCATTGACGACCGCATCGATGAATTGATCGTGGCGGAGGACAAGGCACGCCAGCTGCGCGCCACCGCCAGTTCCTATGAAGGAAGCTGGCGTGACATCGTCCTATTTCTCTGCACGGTGCTCTTCTCGATTGTCTGGTGGTCTGTCGACCACGACCGGGACAGCTGGCTGCCCGTGTTCATTACCACGATTGCGGCGTCGGTCGTGGCGGGCGGCTACGCAGTCCGGGGTCTGCGCCGAAGCGCGCGCAGGGTGCGTCGTCGCGCCGATCGTGGTCAGCAGTCGTAAGCGGTGTCGGCTACGGTCGCACGCGCGTGGGCAGCACAGGTTGATATCACTCAGCAGACTCGATAGTCGGGGTGCATCCGGCGATAGGCTCGCGCCGTGTTGATCGCGATTGAAGGGGTTGACGGCGCCGGTAAGCGGACCCTCGGGCAGGGTCTGACCACGGCTTTCGAAGCCGCCGGCCAGTCGGTGGCCACGCTGGCGTTCCCGCGATACGGGCAGTCGGTGGCCGCCGACGTGGCGGCCGAGGCGCTGCATGGCCAGCACGGTGACCTCGCATCGTCGGTGTATGCGATGGCGATGCTGTTCGCGCTGGATCGGGCCGGCGCCGCGGCGCAGATCCGTGAGCTGTGCGGCGACCACGATGTGGTGATCCTGGATCGTTACGTGGCCTCCAACGCCGCCTACAGCGCCGCCCGCCTGCATCAGGACGCCGACGGCGAGGTGGTGGGCTGGGTGCACCAGATCGAATACCACCGGTTGCAGCTTCCTGCACCGGATTGGCAAGTGCTGCTTGGGGTTTCGACTGAGCTGGCCGCCCAGCGCGCCCGCGATCGGGCCCGCCAGGATGCCAGCCGGTCGCGTGATGCCTACGAACGCGACAACGAGCTGCAGCAACGCACCGGCGCGGTCTACGCCGGCCTGGCCGCCGCGGGCTGGGGCGGGCGCTGGCTGGTGGTCGATGCGGACGTCGACGCGGGCCAGCTGGCGGCCAGGTTGACGGCCTAGCGCCGCAAACTGTGGTATTCGGTCACGAAACGCGCGTGTGGCAGCTCCGTTTTATTGCGATCTGGTGACACCATGGACGCCATGAGGCAAAGAATTCTCGTGGTCGACGACGACGCTTCGCTGGCCGAGATGCTGACCATCGTGCTGCGGGGCGAAGGTTTCGACACCGCGGTCATCGGTGACGGCACCCAGGCGCTCACCGCAGTGCGCGAGCTGCGCCCCGACCTGGTGCTGCTGGATTTGATGTTGCCCGGGATGAACGGCATCGACGTGTGCCGGGTGCTGCGCGCCGATTCCGGTGTTCCGATCGTGATGCTCACGGCCAAGACCGACACCGTCGACGTGGTGCTGGGCTTGGAGTCGGGCGCCGACGACTACATCATGAAGCCGTTCAAACCCAAGGAGCTGGTCGCTCGGGTGCGAGCACGGCTGCGGCGCAACGAAGACGAGCCCGCCGAGATGCTGTCGATCGCCGACGTGGACATCGATGTGCCGGCGCACAAGGTCACTCGCAACGGCGAGCAGATCTCGCTGACGCCACTGGAGTTCGACCTGCTGGTGGCGTTGGCGCGTAAACCCCGCCAGGTGTTTACTCGTGATGTGCTGCTCGAACAGGTGTGGGGATACCGTCACCCAGCGGACACCCGCTTGGTGAACGTGCACGTCCAGCGTCTGCGGGCCAAGGTCGAAAAAGACCCGGAGAACCCGACCGTTGTGCTGACCGTTCGAGGAGTGGGTTACAAGGCCGGACCTCCGTGACCGCCAGCGACGATGCAGAGCGGACGTCGCGATGCTGAGGAGCGGCGCCCGTGATCTTCGCCTCGAGGCCACGCATTCGCGGTCGTTCGGGTCGTTCTGGCCCGGTGATGCGGGGCATGGGCGCGTTGAGTCGAGCCCTCGGCGTGGCTTGGCGCCGCTCGCTGCAACTTCGGGTGCTCGCCCTGACGCTCGGAATGTCCCTCGCGGTGATCCTGGTGCTCGGCTTCGTGCTGACCAGTCAGGTCACCAACCGCGTTCTTGACGTCAAGGTCCGCGCGGCCACCGAGCAGATCGACCGGGCCCGCAACACGGTCAGCGGGATCGTCAGCGGGGAAGAGGCGCGCTCGCTGGACAGCAGCCTGCAGCTCGCCCGCAACACGTTGACGTCGAAAACCGATCCGACCTCCGGCGCCGGTCTGGCCGGTGCGTTCGACGCGGTGCTGGTGGTACCCGGCTACGGCCCGAGGCCCGCGGCGGCGGCCGGGCCCGTCGACCAGCTGCCCGCTGCGCTGCGCGATTTCGTCAAGGCCGGGCAGGTGGCCTACCAGTACGCGACGGTGCACACCGACGGCTTCTCGGGTCCGGCGCTGGTCATCGGCACCCCGACGTCGTCGCGGGTGACCAACCTGGAGCTGTACCTGATCTTCCCGCTGGGCAACGAGCAAAGCACGATCGCACTGGTCCGCGGCACCATGGCCACCGGCGGCCTGGTGTTGATGGTGCTGCTGGCCGGTATCGCATGGTTGGTCACCCGGCAGGTGGTGGTGCCGGTGCGTGCCGCGGCGCGCACTGCCGAACGGTTCGCCGAGGGGCACCTGTCCGAGCGGATGCCGATCCGCGGCGAAGACGACATGGCCAGGCTGGCGGTGTCGTTCAACGACATGGCCGAAAGCCTGTCGCGGCAGATCGCCCAACTCGAGGAGTTCGGTAACCTGCAGCGCCGGTTCACCTCTGATGTCAGCCACGAGCTGCGCACACCGCTGACCACCGTCCGGATGGCCGCCGACCTGATCTACGACCACAGCGAGGATCTCGACCCGGCGCTGCAACGGTCCACCGAGCTGATGGTCAACGAGCTGGACCGGTTCGAGTCGCTGCTCAGCGACCTGCTGGAAATCTCGCGGCACGACGCGGGTGTGGCCGAGCTGTCGGTCGAGGCGGTCGACCTGCGTTCGACCGTCAACAGCGCGCTGGGCAATGTGGGTCATCTGGCCGAAGACGCCGGGGTTCAGCTGATTGTCGACATGCCGCCCGAAGAGGTGATCGCCGAGGTCGACCCTCGCCGCGTCGAGCGGATCCTGCGCAATCTGATCGCCAACGCCATCGACCACGCCGAGCACAAGCCGGTGCGGATCCGGATGGCCGCCGACGAAGATACCGTCGCCGTCACCGTCCGCGACTACGGCGTCGGGCTGCGGCCGGGCGAGGAAAAGCTGGTGTTCAGCCGGTTCTGGCGGTCGGACCCGTCGCGGGTGCGGCGATCCGGCGGGACCGGGCTGGGGTTGGCGATCAGCGTCGAGGACGCACGCCTGCACCAGGGGCGGCTCGAGGCTTGGGGCGAGCCCGGTCAAGGCGCCTGCTTCCGGCTGACGCTGCCGCTGGTGCGCGGTCACAAGGTCACCACCAGCCCGCTGCCGATGAAACCGATTGCCCCAGAACGCAAGGAGCGTCAGCTTCGGCCGCGGGAGCACGCCGAAAGGGGCGTGTGATGCGGCAACTGACCGGGCTGCTGTTCGCCCTGGCCGTCGTGCTCGCGGGCTGCGCCGGAGTGCCGAGTGCGTCGGCGCCGCAAGCCATCGGCACCGTCGAGCGGCCGGCGCCGTCGAATCTGCCCAAGCCGACGCCGGGCATGGACCCCGACATGCTGTTGCGCGAATTCCTCAAAGCCACAGCCGATCCGGCCAACCGGCACCTCGCGGCACGCCAGTTCCTCACCCAGTCGGCGTCGAACGCCTGGGACGACGCCGGCAGCGCGCTGCTGATCGACCACGTCGTCTTCGTCGAAACCCACAGCGCCGAACGGGTTTCGGTGACTATGCGGGCAGACAAACTTGGCTCGCTGTCGGATATGGGCGTGTTCGAGACCGCCGAGGGCGTGCTGCCGGATCCCGGTCCGATCGAATTGGTCAAGACGCCGGGCGGCTGGCGCATCGACCGGCTGCCCAACGGAGTGTTCTTGGACTGGCAGCAATTTCAGGCCACCTATAAACGCAACACGCTGTATTTCGCGGACCCGACCGGCAAGACGGTCGTTCCGGATCCGCGCTACGTCGCGGTGGTCGACCGTGATCAGTTGGCCACCGAACTGATTTCCAAGCTGATCGCCGGTCCGCGTCCGGAGATGGCCAAAAGCGTGCGCAACATGCTCGGCCCGCCGCTGCGGCTGCGCGGGCCGGTGACTCGGGCCGACGGCGGAAAGAGCGGCGTCGGACGCGGTTACGCCGGGGCCCGGATCGATCTGGAGCTGCTGACGGTCGCCGACCCGCACAGCAAGCAATTACTTGCCGCGCAGATCATCTGGACCCTCGCACGAGCCGACATCAAAGGCCCGTATGTGATCAACGCCGACGGCGCCGCGCTCGACGAAAGGTTCGCCGCCGGGTGGAACCCCTCCGATGTCGCCGCCACCGATCCAGGTGTCGCCGAGGGTGCCGCGGCCGGGGTGCACGCGCTGGTGGGCGGACGGCTGGTGTCGGTGAACGGGCAGACCGCCGACCCGGTGCCGGGCGCGTTCGGCCGGACGACGGACCAGACCGCGGCCGCGCTGTCGCGCAGCGGGCATCAGGTCGCTTCGGTGGTGACACTGCGGCCGGGCGCGCCGGACATGGCGTCATCGCTGTGGATCGGCGATCTCGGCGGCGAGGCGGTGGAAGCCGCTGACGGGCATACCTTGTCGCGACCAAGCTGGTCGCTGGACGACGCGGTGTGGGTGGTCGCCGACGGCAACACCGTGTTGCGTGCCATCGCCGGGACGGCCTCGGGTCAGCCCGCGCGTCTTCCGGTGGATTCGGCCGCGGTGTCCAGTCGCTTCCCGGGTGTGATCGCCGAGCTGCAGCTGTCCCGGGACGGGACGCGGGCGGCGATGGTCATCGAGGGCCAGGTGATCCTGGCCAGCGTCGAGCAGACCCAGGCCGGCCAATTCGCGTTGACCTACCCGCGGCGGCTCGGGTTCGGGCTGGGCTCCTCGGTGGTGTCGTTGTCGTGGCGTGCCGACGACGACATCGCGGTGAGCCGCAACGACGCCGAGCATCCGGTGTCCTACGTCAACATCGACGGGGTGAACTCGGATGCCCCGAGCGGCAATCTGCAGCTGCCGGTCGGTGCGATCGTGGCCAATCCGTCGATCGTGTACGTCGCCGATCCGCGCGGGGTGATGCAGCTGTCGATCTCAGGCGCCGAAGGGCCGCAGGGCTGGCTGGACGTGCCGCCGTTCATGGTGGGCGGGGCGGTGCCGGTGCTGCCCGGCTGAGTTGTCACCCGTCGTCGTCACACTTGCGCTGTGCTCGATCTCGTCCTTCCGCTGGAATGCGGCGGCTGCGGGGCGCCGTCGACCCGCTGGTGTGAGGCCTGCGCTCGAGAGCTGGCCATGGGTCCCGACGCCCCGCGGGTGATAACCCCGCGCATCGACGCCGGAGTTCCGGTGTTTGCGCTCGGCCGCTACGCCGGCGCGCGCCGGCAGGTGATCGTCGCGATGAAAGACCGCGGCCGCAGCGACCTGATCGCGCCGCTGGCCCACGTGTTGGCGCTCGGCGTGCACCGATTGCTCGAGTGGGGTCTGTTGGATGTCCCGCTGACGATCGTGCCGGCGCCGACCCGCAGCTGGGCGGCGCGCCGCCGCGGCGGCGATCCGGTCACCCGCATCGCGACGCTGGCAACCGCTGCCCACCCGCACATCACCGTGGTCCGGGCACTGCGGATGAAGGCGCTGGCCCGCGACTCGGCGGGTCTGGGCAGCGCCGCCCGCGAGCGCAATATCGCCGGACGGGTGCTGCTGACCAGCCGACGGGTGCCGGTCGATGGTGAAGTCCTGCTTGTCGACGACATCGTCACGACCGGCGCCACCGCCCGCGAGTCGGTCCGCGTCCTGCAAACCGCGGGAGCGCGGGTGTCCGCTGTGCTGGCGCTAGCAGCCGCGTGAGCATTCGTGAAGAACTCGCAACAGGTAGGTCAAAACACTGGAACTTCCACCTGAACACGGTCTACCGTCGGGATCAAGCACCATGAACGCCTCAAGGGTGGCGCAGCTCAGGTAAACGAGGCGCCACGACACCGAAGACGGGTAGGGGGTGAGTTCTCGACACCTTGCACCGGCGGGCGGCCACGGAAAGATCACCACCCCGTCGGCGCGTGTATCTGGAAGCCGGGCACGCCTGCGTGCGTGCAACGCGAGAGAAACGAGTTGTCAAGTATGTCAAGGCAAACCGTGGAATCTCCGGTGCAGCTTGTCGCCGAACTACCGGCAGCAGCCGACGAGCCGGACGAACCGACATCGCACGCCGAGGTCGTGGTCAAGGGCCGCAACGTCGAGATACCCGACCACTTCCGCATCTACGTCTCGCAGAAACTCGCCCGCTTGGAGCGGTTCGACCGAACCATCTACCTGTTCGACGTCGAGCTCGACCACGAGCGCAACCGCCGCCAACGCAAGTCCTGTCAGCATGTCGAGATCACCGCTCGCGGCCGTGGGCCGGTGGTCCGCGGCGAAGCGTGCGCAAACAGCTTCTACGCCGCATTCGAATCCGCGGTCGCCAGGCTGGAAAGCCGGCTGCGTCGCGTCAAGGATCGCCGCAAAGTGCACTACGGCGACAAGACCCCGGTCTCCTTGGCCGCCGCGACCGCCCTGTCCTGCCACCCGAGCCGGCACTCGACCCCGAGGTCCCGCGCCTGAGCACGACGGCGTCGAACGGTCACCACGAGCCCGGTCGGGTGGTGCGCACCAAGGAACATCCGGCCAAGCCGATGTCGGTGGACGACGCGCTCTACGAGATGGAGCTGGTCGGCCACGACTTTTTCCTGTTCTACGACAAGCAGACCGAACGCCCGTCGGTGGTCTACCGTCGGCACGCCTACGACTACGGGCTGATCCGTTTGGCCTGACGGGTCGTTCGAGCGGCGACCCGCTGCCCCGGCTCCGCCGCGCTTGCGATCGCCGCTGCGGCGGGTATCGCCAGCTCGTCACCTAGGATGGAGGACGCCCGAGACTCCGATCCGTAGGGGACAAAGCTGTGCTGGATAAGTTGCTGCGCGTTGGTGAAGGTCGCATGGTCAAGCGCCTCAAGCGCGTGGCCGACTATGTCAACAGCTTGTCCGACGACATCGAGAAACTGACCGACGCCGAACTGCGGGCCAAGACCGACGAGTTCAAGAAGCGGCACGCCGACGGGGAAAGCCTCGATGACCTGCTGCCCGAGGCGTTCGCGGTGGCCCGCGAAGCGGCCTGGCGGGTGCTGGACCAGCGCCCGTTCGACGTGCAGGTGATGGGTGCTGCGGCGCTGCACTTCGGCAACGTCGCCGAGATGAAGACCGGTGAGGGCAAGACCCTGACCTCGGTGTTGCCGGCCTACCTCAACGGCGTCGGCGGCAAGGGCGTGCACATCGTCACCGTCAACGACTACTTGGCCAAACGCGACAGCGAGTGGATGGGCCGGGTGCACCGCTTCCTCGGTCTGGACGTCGGCGTGATCCTCGCGCAGATGATGCCCGACGAGCGGCGCGTCGCGTACGCCGCCGACATCACCTATGGCACCAACAACGAATTCGGCTTCGACTACCTGCGCGACAACATGGCGCACTCGCTCGAGGAGTGTGTTCAGCGCGGGCACAACTTCGCGATCGTCGACGAGGTGGACTCGATTCTGATCGACGAGGCCCGCACGCCGCTGATCATCTCCGGGCCCGCCGACGGCGCCTCCAACTGGTACACCGAGTTCGCCCGGTTGGCGCCGCTGATGGAGAAAGACGTCCACTACGAGGTGGACCTGCGCAAACGCACCGTGGGTGTGCACGAGCTCGGCGTGGAGTTCGTCGAGGACCAGCTCGGCATCGACAACCTCTACGAGGCCGCGAACTCGCCGCTGGTCAGCTACCTCAACAACGCACTGAAAGCCAAAGAGCTGTTCGCCCGCGACAAGGACTACATCGTCCGCGACGGCGAGGTGCTCATCGTCGACGAGTTCACCGGCCGGGTGTTGATCGGGCGGCGCTACAACGAGGGCATGCATCAGGCCATCGAGGCCAAGGAGCACGTCGAGATCAAGGCCGAGAATCAGACGCTGGCCACCATCACGCTGCAGAACTACTTCCGGCTCTACGACAAGCTCGCCGGCATGACCGGAACCGCGCAAACCGAGGCCGCCGAGCTGCACGAGATCTACAAGCTCGGCGTGGTGAGCATTCCGACCAACAGGCCCATGGTCCGCACCGACCAGTCCGACCTCATCTACAAGACCGAGGAAGCCAAGTACATCGCGGTCGTCGACGATGTCACCGAGCGCTACGAGAAGGGTCAGCCGGTGCTGATCGGTACCACCAGCGTGGAGCGCTCGGAGTACCTGTCGCGGCAATTACAGAAACGGCGTGTCCCGCACAACGTGCTCAACGCCAAATACCACGAGCAGGAGGCCGGCATCGTCGCCCAGGCCGGCCGGCGCGGCGCCATCACGGTGGCCACCAACATGGCCGGCCGCGGTACCGACATCGTGTTGGGCGGCAACGTCGACTTTCTCACCGACCTCCGGCTGCGCGAGCGAGGCCTCGACCCGGTGGAGACGCCGGACGAGTACGAGGCGGCCTGGCACGAGGAGCTGCCTGTGGTCAAGGCCGAGGCCGCCGAGGAAGCCAAGGAAGTGATCGAGGCCGGCGGGCTGTATGTGCTGGGCACCGAGCGCCACGAGTCGCGTCGCATCGACAACCAGCTGCGCGGCCGTTCCGGCCGCCAGGGCGACCCCGGTGAGTCGCGCTTCTATCTGTCGCTGGGCGACGAGTTGATGCGCCGCTTCAACGGCGCGGCGCTGGAAACGCTGCTGACCCGGCTCAACCTGCCCGACGACGTGCCGATCGAGGCCAAGATGGTGACCCGGGCGATCAAGAGTGCGCAGACCCAGGTCGAGCAGCAGAACTTCGAGGTCCGCAAGAACGTCCTCAAATACGACGAGGTGATGAACCAGCAGCGCAAGGTCATCTACGAGGAGCGCCGCCGCATCCTCGAAGGCGAGAACCTGCAGCAGCAGGCTCGCGACATGCTCGTCGACGTGATCACCGCCTACGTCGACGGCGCAACCGGCGAGGGTTACGCCGAGGACTGGGATCTGGAACAGCTCTGGGAGGCGCTGAAGACGCTGTATCCGGTCAAGATCGACCACAAAGACCTGATCGACTCGGAGGCGATCGGTGAGCCCGGTGAGCTCACCCGCGAGGAACTGCTCGACGCGTTGGTCGAAGACGCCGAGCGCGCCTACGCGGTGCGGGAGGCCGAGCTCGAGGAACTCGCCGGCGAGGGCGCGATGCGTCAGCTGGAACGCAACGTGCTGCTCAACGTCATCGACCGCAAGTGGCGTGAGCATCTCTACGAGATGGACTACCTCAAAGAGGGCATCGGCCTGCGTGCGATGGCCCAGCGCGATCCGCTGGTCGAGTACCAGCGCGAGGGTTTCGACATGTTCAGCGGCATGCTCGAGGGACTGCAAGGAGGAGTCGGTCGGCTTCTTGTTCAACGTCACCGTCGAGGCGGTCCCGGCCCCGCAGGTCGGACCGGTCGAGGAGCCGGAGGACCTGGCGGAGTTCGCCACCGCCGCGGCGGCCAGCGCACAGCAGCGGACTGCTGCCGAGTCCGCCGGAGCGCGCGAACCGGCAACTGCGCTGCGCGCCAAGGGGATTGAGACGGAGGCGCCTGAACTGACGTATTCCGGACCCGCCGAGGACGGTTCGGCGCAAGTGCAGGGCAACGGTGGCGGGCAGACGGCGGCGGCCGGAGCCGGCGGCAGTCGGCGCGAGCGGCGTGAAGCCGCGCGCCGACAAGGCCGGCACGCCAAGCCGAAATCAGACCGACGGCGGTAGCGGGCATAGCCGCGCGTTGCGCTCAGCCGATGTGCAGTGCGACCACCTGCCATCGTCCGCCCGCGACTCGTTCGATGCGACAGGCGATGGCGTGGATGCGGCTCCCACGGCTGTAGCTGCCGAATACCTCGGCCGCGGCGAATCGGTCCGGTGCACCCACCGCCTGCAGCCGCAACCGGCGCAGCACTGCCGCTCCGTCGCGGCCGGCCGCCAACCGATTAGCGCACAACACCGAGTCGACGAGGCCGGCGGCCAGCAGCCCGTGTAGCTGTGCGACGGGGCGGCGACGGTCGATGACTTCCAGCACCCGGCGCAGCGCCGCGTCGGCGAAGCACGCCGCTTGCCGCAGCGGCGCCGACATGGCCGACGATGCGCCGGCCGCAGCGTGTCGGCTCGAATGCCGTTGCTGCACATGCGTATTAGGCCGCCGCAGCGCGGTGGGTGACGGCGGCCGACAGTGCCGGACATCACGCGCCGGCGGTTCATAGTCGACGACGGGCATGACCGCGAAGGCGTCACGGTCGGATGGACTGGGACTCGTCAACAATGCTCTCTCCCAATGCTTACGACGGGGCCGAAAAGTAAGCCTGCTGGAGAGTGGCAGACGACTGTGACGATCATCGCACAATCGTCGCGGGCGCGTACCCGCGCTGCGGCACGCCCGCGCGGACGGTTACCGTGAGCGGCAGATCGATCGGTCGACGAATTCGTATGGAATTACCAGGGGAGAGACGACGTGGCGAGGTTGTCCACTTCGGACGCGTCGTTCTATCAGCTGGAAAACACCGCCACCCCGCTCTACGTGGGCTCGCTGTCGATCCTGCGTGCGCCGCGCGCCGGACTGAGCTACGAAACGTTGTTGGCCACCGTCGAACAGCGGCTGCCACAGGTGCCGCGGTACCGGCAGAAGGTCCGCGAAGTGACCCTCGGGCTGGCCAGGCCGGTGTGGATCGACGACCGCGATTTCGACATCACCTACCACGTCCGACGCTCAGCGCTGCCGTCGCCGGGCAGCGACGAGCAGTTGCACGAACTGATCGGCCGGCTGGCTGCACGACCGCTGGACAAGTCCCGGCCGCTCTGGGAGATGTACTTGGTCGAGGGCTTGGCCAATAATCGCCTCGCCCTCTACACCAAGTCGCATCAGGCGCTGATCAACGGGATGGGTGCGGTCGAGATCGGTCACGTCATCGCCGACCGGAACCGGCGCCCGCCGCCGTTCGCCGAGGACATCTGGGTACCGGGCCGCGAACCCGGCTCCACGCGGCTGTTGTTGGGCGCCATCGGTGACTGGGCCACTCGCCCGCGGACGCAACTGAGGGCCGTCCGGACCGGGATGACCGGCCTGGTGACCAATTCCGGCCAGCTGATCGACGTCGGTCGACGGCTGTTCGACGTCGCCCGCACGCTCGCGCGCGGCACCGCGCCCAGCAGCCCGCTCAACACCCGGGTGTCCCGCAACCGGCGGTTCACCGTCGCCCGCGGACGCCTTGACGACTACCGGACCATTCGCGCGCGGTACAACTGCGACGTCAACGATGTGGTGCTGGCGGTGATCACCGGCGCGCTGCGCAACTGGCTATTGTCCCGCGGCGAGTCGGCGGCGCCAACCGCAATGGTGCGGGCGATGGCGCCCTTGCCGGTCTACGTGGACGAGACTTTCGACTCGTCGAGCCGCGGGCGGGCGATCAGCCAAGTGGCGCCCTTTCTGGTCGACTTGCCGGTAGGGGAGGGCAACGCGGTCGTACGGCTGTCGCAGATCGCGCACGCCACCGAATCCAACCCGACCGCGGCCAGCCTGGTCGATGCCCGAACGATCGTCACGCTGTCGGGTTTCGCGCCGCCGACATTGCACGCCATGGGGATTCGGGTCGCCACCGGCTTGTCGGCGCGCTTGTTCAATCTGCTGATCACCAATGCGCCCGGCGCGCAGTCGCAGATGTATATTGCCGGCGCGAAGCTGCTGGAAAGCTACGCCGTACCACCGCTGCTCAACAACCAGGTGTTGGCCATCGGCGTGACCTCTTACAACGGCATGCTGTATTTCGGCATCAACGCCGACCGGGACGCAATGAGCGATGTCGACGTACTACCGGTGCTGCTGGCCGAATCGCTCGACGAACTGTTGGAAGCCGCACAATAGAGCCGCGTTTCGCCGGTGAAGAATCCGCTTGCGGACCTACCATTCGATGGTGTGAGCAACCGGATCGGCCAACGACACGTCGGCAAAAACAAAGCAAGCGAAAGAAGCAAAAGTCGCAGAAGACCGCCGAAGCCGCTGCCAAGATCCCTAACCAGGTTTACGAAGCCGAATTGTTCAGGCTGCAAACGGAATTGGTCAAACTGCAGGAGTGGGTGCGATTTTCCGGTGCCCGCGTCGTGGTGATCTTCGAAGGCCGTGACGGGGCGGGCAAGGGCGGCACGATCAAAAGGATTACCGAATACCTCAACCCGCGCGTCGCACGCATCGCTGCGTTGCCCGCGCCGACCGATCGGGAACGCGGAGAGTGGTACTACCAGCGCTATATCGCGCATCTGCCCGCCAAAGGCGAGATCGTGCTGTTCGACCGGTCGTGGTACAACCGTGCCGGCGTCGAGAAAGTCATGGGATTCTGCACGCCGCAGGAGCATGTGCTGTTCCTGCGGCAGACGCCGATCTTCGAGCAGATGCTCATCGACGACGGGATTCTGCTACGGAAGTACTGGTTTTCGGTATCCGACGACGAGCAGCTGCGTCGGTTCAAAGCGAGGCTGAATGACCCCGTGCGGCAATGGAAACTCAGCCCGATGGACCTGGAGTCGCTGTATCGGTGGGAGGACTATTCGCGCGCCAAAGACGAGATGATGGTGCACACCGATACGCCGAGCAGCCCGTGGTATGTCGTGGAATCAGATGTCAAGAAACACGCTCGGCTCAATATGATGGCACATCTGTTGTCCACCATCGACTATCACGACGTGAAGAGACCGAAGGTCAAATTGCCCGCCCAGTCCGGTGGTCAGCGACAACTATCAGCGGCCCCCGCGCGAGCTGTCGACCTACGTCGACGACCATGTGGCAACGTTCACCGGGCGCGTACGCGAGTGACAGCGTTTCTGATGCGGATCTACGTCCCGGTGACCCTGGCCATGCTGCAGCAACTCGTCGCCGATGATTCGCTGTGGCCGGTCAACGGCACCGCGTTCGCGGTGACGCCCAGACTGCGGGAGGCCTACACGGAAGGCGACGACGACGAGCTCGGCGAAGTCGCGCTGCGCGAGGCGGCGCTGGCCTCGCTTGCGGCTGCTGGCCGCCTCTGATGAGCCGGCGCGGGAGCAGCCGGGTGCGACGTTGCGCGCCGCGGCGCGCGGTGCTGGTCGCCGACGTCGGCGAGGTGACGATGCGCCCGGATCTCGATGACGCCGTCGTGCGGATCGGGGCGCCGGTGGCGATCGACGACGTCGTCGCCGCGTTTGTCGACAATGCCGCCGCCGAGGCGGATGTCAGGGCGGCGATCGCGGTCATTGACGAGGCCGACCTCGGTGACGAAGACGCCGAGCTGACGGTTGGCGACGCGCAGGACCACGATCTGGCCTGGTACGCCACCCAGGAGCTGCCGTTTCTGCTCGAACTGCTCTGAGCTAGCTACGGTACCGTAAGTTACGGTACCGTAGGTTGGGAGGGCAGGAGTTTTCCTAATGGACAGGAAAATCGCGAGGGTCACGGCCAACGTCGTCGAGACCAAGCCGATTACGGTGGCTGGCGTGGACACCCATCCCGGCTGGCATGCGCTGCGCAGCCTTGCCCAGCGCATCACCACGCCGCTGCTGCCCGACGACTATCTGCGCCTGGCCAATCCGCTGTGGTCGGCGCGGGAATTGCGGGGTCGCATGCTGCAGGTCCGGCGGGAGACGCACGACTCCGCGACGCTGGTCATCAAGCCGGGCTGGGGTTTCAGCTTCGACTACGAGCCGGGTCAGTACATGGGGATCGGGCTGCTGGTTGACGGCCGCTGGCGGTGGCGCTCGTATTCGCTCACGTCCAGCCCGGTCAAGGGCGCCCGCACGGTGACTATCACGGTCAAGGCGATGCCCGAGGGCTTCCTGTCCACCCACCTGGTGGGCGGCGTCAAGCCCGGAACGATCGTGCGGTTGGCCGCGCCGCAGGGCAATTTCGTGCTGCCCGATCCGGCGCCTCCGGCCGTGTTGTTCGTCACCGCCGGCTCGGGCATCACCCCGGTGATGTCGATGCTGCGCACGCTGGTGCGCCGCGATCAGATCACCGACGTGATCCATCTGCATTCGGCGCCCACCGCGGCCGATGTGATGTTCGGCGCGGAGCTTGACCAGCTGGCCCGCGACCATGCGGGATACCGGCTGCAGCTGCGCACGACCCGCAGCCAGGGGCGGCTGGATCTGACGCGGCTCGACGACGAGGTGCCGGACTGGCGCGACCGGCAGACCTGGGCGTGTGGACCCGAGGCCATGCTCAACGCCGCCGAGCGCGCCTGGTCGGCCGCCGGCGTCGGCCAGCGCTTGCACCTCGAGCGCTTTGCGGTGTCGCGCGCGGCGCCGGCCGGGGCGGGTGGCACGGTAACGTTTTCACAGAGCGGCAAAAGCACCGATGCGGATGCCGCGACCTCGCTGATGGATGCCGGTGAGCGGATGGGTGTGCAGATGCCGTTCGGCTGCCGGATGGGTATCTGCCAGTCCTGCGTGGTCGGCCTGGTGGAAGGCCATGTCCGGGACCTGCGAACCGGCGTTGTACATGAACCGGGTACACGCGTGCAGACCTGCATTTCGGCCGCGTCGGGCGATTGCGTGCTCGACGTTTAGGTGTTACTCACTGGTAACCTACGGTTTCGTAGGTTACGATAGCGTAGGTCATGCAACTGCAGTCTGCAGGAAGGCAATGATGGCGATCACCGATCTAGACGTATTCACACATCTGACGGACGCCGACATCGAGAACCTGGCCGTCGAGCTGGATGCCATCCGCCAGGACATTGAAGACTCTCGCGGCGAGCGGGACGCCCGCTACATCCGCCGCACCATCGCTGCGCAGCGCGCACTGGAGGTCGCCGGCCGGGTGCTGCTGGCGGCCAGCTCGCGGCGATCGGCCTGGTGGGCGGGCACCGTGACCCTCGGCGTGGCCAAGATCATCGAGAACATGGAGATCGGCCACAACGTCATGCACGGCCAGTGGGACTGGATGAACGACCCCGAGATTCACTCCTCGACGTGGGAGTGGGACATGACCGGGGCGTCCAAGCACTGGCGCTACACCCACAACTTCGTGCACCACAAGTACACCAACATCCTCGGCATGGACGACGACGTCGGCTACGGCCTGCTGCGGGTGACCCGCGACCAGCCCTGGAAGCGCTTCAACCTGTTCAATCTGCTGTACAACACCCTGCTTGCGCTCGGCTTCGAATGGGGAGTCGGCTTGCAGCACGTGGAGATCGGCAGGATCGTCAAGAAGCGGATGGACGCCGAGGAAGGCCGGGAGCGGGTCGACGAGTTCCTGGCCAAGGCCGGTCGCCAGGTGTTCAAGGACTACGTCGCGTTCCCGGCGGTGACCGCGCTGTCACCCGGTGCGACGTACACGTCGACTCTGAAGGCCAACGCGGTCGCCAACGTGATCCGCAACCTGTGGGCCAACGCGGTGATCTTCTGCGGCCATTTCCCCGACGGCGCCGAGAAATTCACCAAGACCGACATGGTCGGCGAGACGAAGGGCCAGTGGTACCTGCGGCAGATGCTGGGCAGTGCCAACTTCAACGCCGGCCCGGCGCTGCGGTTCATGAGCGGAAACCTGTCCCACCAGATCGAACACCACCTGTTCCCGGATCTGCCGAGCAACCGGTATGCCGAGATCTCGGTGCGGGTGCGCGAGCTCTGCGACAAGTACGACTTGCCTTACACCACAGGCTCTTTCCTGGTGCAATACGGCAAGACATGGCGGACCATCGCCAAGCTGTCGCTGCCGGACAAGTACCTGCGCGACACCGCCGACAACGCACCGGAGACCCGCAGCGAGTCGATGTTCTCCGTGCTGGACGAGGACTTCGCCGGCACCGATCCGGCGACCGGACGCCGCCGCGGCCTGAAGACCGCGATCGCCACGGTGCGGGGTGGCGCCGCGACAAGCGGGCCAAACGAGCTGGCGGGAAGGCGCAACCGGCTGGGCGGGACGACCTGGCCGCCTAGCCTTCAGTACGTGGAAGTCGTTACCGGACATCCGATCGTCGATGCCGTGCTGGATCGGCATCGCGATGCCTTGGGTGACGCGCTGCCGACCTATCGAAACCACGTATACCGCTGCATCAACTACCACCAGCTGCTGCTCGGTGGCTCGATCCCCGACGTCGCGGCGCTCGCGTGGGCGGCCCATGATCTGGGCATCTGGACCGCCCGCACCTTCGACTACCTCACACCGTCGGCCGACCTCGCCGCGCGCCATGCCGACGAATTCGGAGTCGCCGACACCGATCAGCTGCGAGCGCTGATCACCGAGCACCACCGGCTGCGGCCATCGGACGATCGGATGACCGAAACCTTTCGCAAAGCCGACCTCGTCGATGTCAGCCATGGATTGCTGCGCAACCACGTCGGACGCTCAGCCGTGCAGGCCGTCGTCGCCGAGTTGCCCTACCGCGGGTTCCACGCGTTCCTGGCCAAGGGCCTGACCGGCTACGCCGCACGCCACCCGCTGCGCCCGCTGCCGATGCTGCGCTGGTAAGTCAGGCTGGCTCAGGCCGCTTCGGCGATGGCAACCAGCCGCTGCAATGTCGCCAGCTGCTGCTCGGGGTCGCCTTCGAGTTTCGCCAGCAGCGTCGTGATGCCCGCCGCCCGGTAGCGGCTCACCCGGTCGGCGATGGCGTCGGGGGTGCCGAGCAGATTGGTGAGGCGGCCGAGGTCGAGTGGCACCGCGCTGCGCGCCTCGTCTTGTTTTCCGGCTTGCCACAGTCCGGCGACGGTCTCGACTTCGGCCCCGTAGCCCAGCCGGGTGAAGGCGTCGTTGTAGAAGTTCTTGCCGCCGAGCGCCCATCGCGCCGATGGTGAACGCGTAGCCGTCGGCGTGGCGGCGTGCGGCGGCGTCGGCGGCGGCTTGGTCGTCGTGGAACTCGACGGCGACGGGGGCGACCAGGTCGAGCTGGTCGAGGGTGCGCCCGGCCTGCTGCGCTCCTTCGCGCAACGGGCCGAAGAACACCTCCGCGGCTTCGGGGATAAAGGCGTTGCCCAGCCAGCCGTCGGCCATCTCGCCGGTCAGTCGCAGGTTCTGCGGGCCCATCGCAGCCACGTAGACCGGGACGTGGTCCGGTCGGACCATGGGTCGCAGCGCGGCGCCGCGACTGTCCGGCAGCGGCAGCGGGTAGACCTCGCCGGCGTGCTCGAGCCGCTCGCCGCGGCTGACGATGCGGACGATCTCGATGGTCTCCCGCGTGGTCTGCACCGGTTTGCGGAACCGGACGCCGTGCCAGCCCTCCATGACCCGCGGCCCGGAGGTGCCGATCCCCAACAGGAAGCGGCCGCCGGACAGCGCCTGCAGGCTCAGCGCCGACGTCGCCAACATCGCCGGGCTGCGCGAACCCAACTGCACGACAAACGTTCCGAGCTTGATCGACGACGTCTTGGCGGCCAGGTAGGCCAGCCCGGTGAGGGCGTCGTAGCCCCAGACCTCGGGCACCCACAACGACGTGACACCGATGCCGCTCGGCGGCCGCGGCGAACTCCGCCGCGCCTGGCAAGCGGGGTTCGATCATGGCGCCGACCTTCATCCTGGCATGCTACAAGGACCGGCACCCCCGCCGGCGGGCACCGAGAAGGACGAACTATGCGTTATCGCGATCAACCCACAGTCGAAGTGACACAGCGCGTTCGGTGCGACGTTCGCACGGCATGGGACCTGGTGACCGACATCGGCCTGCCCGCGCGGTGTTCCTCGGAGCTCGAGGCCGTCGAGTGGCTGGACGGGGCCGAGGCTGTAGCGGTCGGTGCGCGGTTCCGCGGTCGCAACAAGCACGAGGCGTTCGGGGACTGGGCGACCGTCTGCGAGGTCGTCGAAGTCGAGGACGAACGCCGGTGGGTCTACAACGTCATCGGACCCGAGGGCGTCAGCGCGACATGGGCGTTCGAGGTCGAACCGGCCAGCGACGGCGTGCTGGTCCGGCAGTGGGGCCGGATGGGGCCGGGACCGTCGGGGCTGACCCCGGCGATCGTCGCGCAGCCGGACAAGGAGGCCAGGATCGTCTCCCGGCGCCTTGCCGAATGGCAGCAGAACATGGCAGGCCAACCTCGAGTGGGTTCGGTCGCAGGCCGAAAGCTGACGCGCCGCGACCCTGGCGGCTACACCTCGGTCAGTGCGGCCAGCAGCCGCCGTGCGGCGGCGACGCGACGGGCGGCCGGCCCGGTCAGGGTGTCCAGCGCGCATTCGGGATCGGCCGGTGGACCCAGGTGCCCGCAGCCACGCGGGCAGTCTTTGATCGCGTCGGCCAGGTCGGAGAACGCCAGCATCACGTCGTCGGGCTTGATGTGGGCCAGCCCGAACGAGCGGATCCCCGGGGTGTCGATCACCCAGCCGCTGCGATCGAACGGCAGCGCCACCGACTGCGTCGAGGTGTGCCGGCCCCTGCCGATGTCGGTCACCTCGCCGACTGCTCGATCCGCTTCGGGCACAAGGCGATTCACCAACGTCGACTTGCCCACCCCGGAATGGCCCAGTAGCACTGTGATTTTGCCCGACGAGCAGGTGCGCCACAGCGTCCAACGGGTCGTCGCGGCCCGCGATGACCACCGTCGAGATCCAGGTCGGCGAACTGCTCGGCGAACGGCGCGGCGGGCGCGAGATCGGTCTTGGTCAGGCACAGGATCGGTACCAGACCGCCCGCGTAGGCCGCGATCAGCGTTCGATCGACCAGACCCGGTGCGCGGCGGCGGGTCGGCCAGGGCCACCACGATCAGCAGCTGATCGGCGTTGGCGACGACCACCCGTTCGGTGGGATCGTCGTCATCGGCGGTGCGCCGCAACACTGTTCGCCGCGGCCCACGCCGCACGATGCGGGCCAAGGTATCCGGCCGACCGGAAAGATCGCCGACCACGTCGACGTCGTCGCCGACGACGATCGGTGTGCGGCCCAGTTCTCGTGCCCGCATCGCGGTGACCCGGCGATCGGGGTCGCCGTCGAGCACACATCCCCAGCGACCGCGGTCGACGCTGACCACCATGGCCGGTTTCGCGTCGGCGTGCTCGGGGCGGGTCTTGGTCCGCGGTCGCGAACCGCGACCCGAGCGGATCTTGACGTCGGACTCGTCGTAGTCGCCCGGCCTCAACCGCTCGACTTCCGCAACCATGTCCGTCCACAGCCGCGGAAAATCCGGCAGCGTCTTGGCGGTGGTGGCGATGTCATCGACCTCGACACCGGCCACCCGCAGTCCGACGATCGCGCCGGCCGTCGCCATCCGGTGATCGGCGTAGGACTGCCAGGTCCCCGGCCGCAACGGTGTCGCGGTGATCTCCAGGCCGTCGGCGGTTTCCGAGCAATTGCCGCCCAGCCGGTTGATCTCGGTGCGCAGCGCGGCCAGCCGGTCGGTTTCGTGGCCGCGCAGGTGGGCGACGCCGGTCAGCCGTGACACCGAGCCCGGGGTGGCCAGCGCCGCGAGCACGGCCACCGCCGGGGTGAGTTCGCCGACGTCGCGCAGGTTTACGTCGAAGCCGCCGTAGGATTGCGGCCCCTGCACCTCGAGATACGAATCTGATTGCTTCACAACCGAATTCAGTTGCCGCAGGATACTCAGAATCGCCTCGGCGGGTTGGATGCTGGCCGCCGGCCAGCCGGTGATGCGCACCGTGCCCGCACTGACGACGGCCGCCGCGATGAACGGGACGGCGTTGGACAGGTCCGGTTCGATCTGCCAGTGCCGGGCCGCCACCGGGCCCGGTCGCACCTGCCAGCGGTTGGGTGTGGCGTCGTCGACCACGACGCCCGCTTGCCGCAGCATCGCCACCGTCATGGCGATGTGCGGTGCTGACGGCAGTGCCGGACCGGTGTGCTGCACGGTCAGGCCGTCGGTGAACGACGCACCGGACAGCAGCAGGCCGGATACGAACTGCGACGACGCCGAGGCATCGATTTCCACGGCCCCGCCCGCGACCGATCCGGCGCCTTGCACCCGGAACGGCAACCCGTCGCCGTCGATGTCGACACCGAGGCCGCGCAGCGCGTCCAGCAGCGGCGCGATCGGCCGCACCCGGGCTTGCTCGTCACCGTCGAAGGTCACCGCCGCGACTCCCAGCGCCGCCAGCGGCGGGACGAATCGCAGCACCGTGCCGGCCAGGCCGCAGTCGATCCGGGCGTCGGCCGCCGGCGAGATCGTCCCGCTGACCGTCAACTCGTCCGCCGGCCCGTCGACATGCAGGCCCAACGCGCCCAGCGCGCCGATCATCAGGTCGGTGTCGCGGCTGCGCAGCGCACCGCTGATCGTCGAGACGCCGCCGTCCGCGGCGGCCAGCGCCGAAAGTATCAATGCCCGGTTGGTCTGGGATTTCGAGCCCGGCACCGTCACCGTCGCGCACACCGGCCGCGTCGCGTGCGGTGCGGCCCAGGTGTTCACGTGCTCCATCATTGCCTACCGGGCACCGTGACTTCGCCGACGGCTGACGCCGCTGGCTTCTTTTCACGCGGCTTGGGCGTGACGGGCCAGTCCAGCCCTCAGAATGTTCCGCGCGGCGTGTTCGTCGGCCTGGGAGCGATGCGAACATCGCTGGCAGGCGAATACGGCTTGGGTGACGCGATTCTGCGGTGCGGCATGCCCACAGTTTTCGCAGCGGTCGGATGTATGCCGGGGGTCGACCTCGATCCAGGTGCGCCCAGCCTCTTCCGCTTTGGCGCGCAGAATCGAAATGAACCGGCCCCAACCCGCGTCGCTTACGCTTCGCGAGAGCCCGGATTTGGCCCGCGCATTGTTGGCCAGATACTGGCCGGGGTTGTTCGGATCAGCCACGGGTTTGGCTCGTCGCAGCATGTTGGCAATCTCGAGGTCTTCAACCACAAGCAGGTCATAGCGCCCGACGAGAACACGGGCTTGCTTGTGGTGGAAGTCTTTGCGCTGGTTCGCGATTTTCCGATGCCTTGCCGCGTCGATGTGCTGCCCGTCGCTGGTGGTAGCGAATCTGCAAATGCCAACATCGATGCCGGCCTGGCGACCGGCGGCTGGTAAGGGTTTCGTCGGCACGTCATCTCAAGAGAGCACCAGCATCCAGCGTCGTCCCTGGCGTTTGAGCTGGATTGTCTTCACGCGACCTTCCACCGGCCGGTGCGCGTGGGCTTTCACCTGGCCGATGCCTCGCAGATATACCCGTCGCTGCTCTGGCAGCCAACGGGCGCCGTCGCCGTCTTTGGGCCACTCCACCGAGTCGAACCGCGCCGCACCCTTAAACCGCGGATAGCCTGGCTTGATGCCGGGTCTGGCCGCGTTGACGCGGCGAAAGAAGCTAGCGAACGCCCTGTTCAGTCGGCGCAGCGTGGCCTGCTGGCTCGAAAACGACCAAAGCGCCTGATCCGGGCGCGCCACGCGGATCTCGGTTAGCTGGGCCGATTGGTCCCCGTAGCCGATGCGAGTCCTGCTGTGCGCCCACGCATCGCGGCGCTCCCGCAAGGCCGCGTTGTAGAGCTCACGGTGGGCATCCACACATGCCGCCAGCGCGACATTTTGGCGCGCGGTCGGCCGCAACCGAAAGACATAGGCGCGTTTCATCGGCCCCTCACCGCGTCCCTCCGGTGCACTATGCAGCCGCTCACGGCAGACGTCGATACACAGCCGACCGACGCAGCGAAACACGACGGCGACCACCACACTTTCGGGCGACCGGATCGGCTCTCCGACATGCCGTGCACCTTACGAAGCGGCACTGACAAACCGCGTGAATCGACCGTTCGTCTGACCAACCCTTCCGGAGGCAGTCATCGAATCCACTCCTTCCGCAATGATGGGACATATGTGTGGACGATTCGCGGTGACCACCGATCCGGCGGCTTTGGCCGAAAAGATCCAGGCGATCAACGAAGCGCGTGCGGCTGAATCTGCGGGCCCGAACTACAACGTCGCGCCGACCACGACCATCGCCACCGTGGTGCGGCGTCACGACGAACCCGACGACGAACCCACCCGGAGGGTGCGGCTGATGCGCTGGGGGTTGGTACCGCCGTGGGTCAAGGCTGGATCCGACGGCGCGCCGGAGTCCAAGGGCCCGCAATTGATCAACGCCCGCGCCGATAAGGTCACCACGTCGCCGGCCTTTCGCTCCAGCGCCAAATCCAAGCGCTGCCTGGTGCCGATGGACGGCTACTACGAATGGCGCGCCAACCCCGACACCGAAGCGGGGAAGAAAGCCCGCAAGACCCCGTTCTACCTGCACCGCGCCGACGGGGAGATGCTGTTCATGGCGGGCCTGTGGTCGGTGTGGAAGCCGGATAAGGAAGCCAGCCCCTTGCTGAGCTGCACGATCATCACCACCGATGCGGTCGGCGAGCTCGCCGAGATCCACGACCGGATGCCGCTGATCGTGCCCGAAGCTGATTGGGATCGCTGGTTGGATCCCGACGCCCCGGCCGATCTCGACTTGCTGGCCACTCCGCCCGATGTGCACGGCATCGAGATGCGCGAGATCTCGACCCTGGTCAACAACGTGCGCAACAACGGGCCCGAGCTACTCGAGCCCGCCAAGCCACAGCCCGAACAAGCGACACTGCTGTAGTTGTCTGCCGCGGACAACAGTCCGGACAACTTTGTCAGTCAGAGATGGATCCGGGGACGCAACCAAGACTTAGCATGCGTGTGTGAGTGGTTTGTATACATACACATTCGACGACATCCGGAACCGCCCCGTCGCGGTGATCGGGGCGGGGACATTGGGGCGGCGTATCGCGCTGATGTTCGCCAGCCGCGGGGGAACCGTGCGAATCTACGCCCCACGCGCCGAACAGCGCGCCTCCGCAGTTCAGTACGTGACGGAGATGCTGCCGAAATTGGTGGCCGACCTAGGCTTTGGCAAAGTGGGTCGCGCGGTGGCCGCGGGTTCGCTCGAAGAGGCCCTAGATGACGCCTGGCTGGTCGTTGAATCCGTCCCGGAGAAGCTCGATCTCAAGATTGCGACGTGGGACCAGATCGACCAAGCGGCGCCGCCGGACACCATCTTCGCAACCAACTCGTCGTCGTACCCGTCGCGCCTGATGGCCGGAGCGGTGCGGGACAAAACGCGTTTGTGCAACACGCACTTTTACATGCCACCGGAAGTCAATGCGCTCGACCTGATGTCCGACGGTGAGACAGACCGCGGCCTGCTCGACACCCTGCTTGACCGTCCTGCCCGAGTTCGGCGTCTACCCGTTTGAAGCGCGCAAGGAGTGCACCGGCTTCATCTTCAATCGGGTTTGGGCAGCGATCAAGCGTGAATCGCTGGCCGTGGTCGCCGAGGGGGTGGCCCGTCCGCAAGATGTCGACGGGATGTACAAGCTCAACTTGGGCGCGCCCGCCGGGCCGTTCCAGTTGATGGACTTGGTCGGCTTGGACGTTGCTCTCGACATCGAGAACCACTACGTCGAAGAGTTTCCGCACCTGCCGAAAAACGCACGGGACTTGCTGCAGAGCTACGTCGATGCGGGCAAGCTCGGTATGAAGACCGGCGAGGGCTTCTACAAGTACTAGCGGGGCCGCAAGGGCCGGTCGATGATCGAATGTCGTTGGGCCACCCCCACTCCACCCGATAATGGTCGGCGTTGGGCATGGGTTTTAGACTTCTAATCTCTACACGACGCGAAAGGCGTTGACCTCATGTCAGAGATCAGACTCGATCTGCCTTTAACGCCTACGACATTGATCTTGTTCGTCGCGGCAACGGGCGGCGGCAGTCAGCTTGGTTGTCGCGAGCTTGCCGGGCAGACGAGCTGTCGGCAATCGGTTCAGAAGTGATTCAGAGTCAGGCGCATGTGGACGGTGCGCCACCGTCGGTTTGGGCACCGTTGCGCAATCGCGTGTACCGCAACCTGTTTATCGCCTCGTTCGCCTCCAACATCGGGACGTGGATGCAGAGCGTGGCGGCGCAGTGGTTTTTGGTGGAAAAGCACAGCAGTGACGTGATCGTGGCACTGGTCCAGACGGCGAGTCTTGGGCCGACCCTGCTTTTGGGGTTGTTCGCCGGCGTGCTAGCCGATCTATTCGACCGGCGGCGGTTACTGATATTTCTGCAGTCGTACGCAGTGCTGGTGGCACTGGCGCTGGCGGTGCTGACTTACCTCGGTCGCCTCGGCCCGACATCGCTATTGATGTTTACCGTGGCTATTGGTTGCGCTTCTGCACTCGCCGGACCCGATTGGCAGGCGATTCAGCCCGAGGTTGTCCCGCGTGAGCAGATACCGGCCGTCTCGATGTTGGGCAGCCTCTCGGGTAACGCCTCCCGAGCGATTGGCCCGGCAATCGGTGGCATAGTCGTGGCATTTGCCGGCCCCGCAGCGGTCTTCGCGATCAACGCGGTATCGTTCGCCGGGATAATCGTTGCCCTGCTGGCGTGGAAAAGACCCAAGCAAATCGCGCCGCTCGAGCGAGAACGTTTCGGCCAGGCCATCATCACCGGACTGGGCTACGTTGTCAACAGTCCAATTTTTCGCAGGATCCTTTCGCGCACAGCTCTTTTCCTGTTCCCCGCCTCGGCCCTGTTGGCCCTGCTGCCGGTGGCCGCCGCCCGCACATGGCACCTAGGGGCTGGTGGTTACGGTGTGGTGCTCGGGGCCATCGGTTTTGGCGCCGTACTCGCCGCCATGGTCGCCGACTCGTTACGCCGACGGGTGTCAGACAACCTGCTGCTCGCCGCGTCGGCCGCCGCGTACGGTCTTGCGCCACTGGCGGTCGTCTGGCTGCCGTTCGCTGCGGCGATTCCCGTTTTGGTTTTGTCGGGGATGGCTTGGCTGGTCGCGTTGGCAACGTTGAACGCAGCGGCGCAGCTGACGTTGCCGCGATGGGTTCGGGCCCGCGCGTTGTCGGTGTATCTACTGGTCTCTACCGGGTCGCAGGCAATCGGCGCCTATATCTGGGGTGCCCTCGCCACGCGGGCGGGACTTGACGTCGCGTTGCTTTACTCGGCGGCGGCGCTGGGCGCTGTTGCCCTCAGCGTTATCGTGCTTCCGCTGCGGCCGTCCACCGGGAGACTGAACGTCGACGTTTCGACTGCCTGGCCTACTCCGATGCTGATGTTTGAACCAGCTCCCGACGATGGACCGGTGCTGGTAGCCGTCCGCTACGTAGTGCCGGAGAAGAACCGCAAAAGCTTCATCGATGCGATGAGCAGGGTCAGGCGATCACGGCTGCGAACGGGCGGCCACAGTTGGCGGCTATATCACAGTGTCAGAGAACCCGACGTGCTCCTCGAGAGGTTCACCGTGGCGTCCTGGACCGAATTCGAGCGCCAGCGCACCGAACGCTGGTTGGAGGTAGACACTGAAGGCTTCAGGAATGCGCTCGGCTATACCGTCGACCACGACCGAAAGCACGATTACTACCTCGCGATGCGTGTGCCCCGAACCGCTACATCGCGTCCCACCGTACGATGAACTGTCCTGTCGCAACGGCCTCCTGGACGCGTTCGGCGGTGGCAGTTGGGTCGAGGGCGGTCGAGTCGATCACGTGGTGCTCGTAGTCTCCGATGTCAGCGAATTGGCGATACATCTGCAGGATTGGCTCGCTGGCGGTAAGCGCGTCGGGGCCGCGGTTTCGCGCGCGCTGCACGGTGGTCGCTTGGTCTGGACGCAGGACGAGGTAATGGATCGGCGTGGATGCGAAACCTGCTGAAGCGCAGAAGCGTTCGATGAACCAGGGTCCTACGATGCCGTCCACGATCACGCAGTATCCACCGCTGGCGTAGGCGGCGGCGGCGCGCGCAAGCGCGGTGATGACAACGGTATTCTGCCGGTTCGCCTCCGGCAGATACGGGGGGATGGCCCCACTGCCGATGAAATGCCAAAAGTCGTCGGCGTGTAGGTGTACCGCAAGGGTAAAGCGCTGGATGAGGATCGCGGCGACGGTCGTTTTGCCCGCCCCCGGAGGCCCCGTCAGCACAATGAGCGATCCGGGCTTGGCCGGATCGTCATTCATGAGCGCCAGCGTAACGCCACGCAGTTGCGTTACGCCCGTCGTGCCAGGTGGCTGAGCGCGAGTGTGGCGGCGTTGGCGCCGCACATGCCGTGTGCGCCGGGCCCGGGCGGGGTGGCCGCCGAGCAGATGTACATGCCGGGCAGTCCAATGGTGTACGGCGACAGCGTGGTTCGCGGACCGAAGGTCAGCTGGCGAATGTCCTTGGCGCCGGTCATGATGTCGCCGCCGACATAGTTGGGGTTGTAAGCGGCGAACTGCGTGGTGGTCCGAACGGCTTCTCCGACGATCCGCTCCCGGAAGCCCGGCGCGAACCGCTCGATCTGGTCGATGATCGCCGCGGTCGCATCGCCCGAAAACCCGTTGGGCACATGCGCATACGTCCACACCGGGTGAACGTTGCCCACCGAGCGTTGCGGGTCGGCAAGGTACTGCTGACCGACCAACACGAACGGCCGCTCCGGCATCCGGCCCGCGTGGATATCGCGCTCGGTCGCGGCCAGTTCGCGATAGGTACCGGCCAGATGCACCGTGCCGGCCCGATGCGCGTCCGGGTTCGTCCACGGCACGCCGCCCTCGACGGCGAAGTCGACTTTGAACGCACCGGGACCGCGCCGGAACTTGGTGAAGGCGCGAGAAACTCGGCGCGGCAGACGGTCCCCGAGGATACTCGGCGACGGCACTTGGCGCCAGGTCGAACATCGTGACGTCCGCCGGCGGCAGCTGCGACGCCGTCTGGACCTGGACACCGGTCTCGATCTTGCCGCCCAGCTCGCCCAGCAGCGCCACCATCGCGTTGGTGATCGACTGCGATCCGCCTTCGGCCACCGGCCAGCCGTGCCGGTGGCCGGCCGCGATGATGCCCATCCCGATGGCGGAGGTCATCGGGTAGTGCAGCGGCCGGAAGGCATGCGCCGCAACACCTCCGAACAATGCCCGCCCCTCGTCGGTGCGGAACAGCCGGGCGAACGTCGACGCGGGAAGCACGGTTGGCGCACCGAACCGGGCCAGCATCAGCGGATGATGCGGGAACCGCAGCAGCGGGCCGCATGATGTCGTCGCTGAGCGCGTCGAACCGCGCGGCGGGGTAGCCGAAGGCGCGTCGCCACCGCGATCCGTCGCGACCAAGACCGGCCGCGGTCTGTTCCACCGAGCGGTGCAGCACGCCGGCGCTGCCGCCGTCGAGTGGATGCACGCAATCGATCTCCGGCCAGCGCCACGACAGTCCGTACCGCTGCAGGTCGAAGCGGCTGAAGAACTGCGAGCCCACGGCCATCGGGTGGATCGCGGAGCAGTGGTCGTGCAGCAGGCCGGGGATGATCGCCTCGCTGCTGCGGGCGCCACCGCCGACCTCGTCGGCGGCCTCGAGCACGGTGACCGAAACACCCTCGGCGGCCAAGGGCGATGGCGGCGGCGAGCCCGTTGGGCCCGCCCCCCACCACCAGCGCGGTACTCATGCCAGCGCTCCGTGCCCGTGGTCCTGATCTTCGCGGAAGCCGGCTCGGTGCCGGGCATTGACCAGCTCACCTCGGTCGGGATGGGGCCGTTGGGCAGCCACGGCTGTTCGTTGACAGCGTCGGCCACCTTCCAGGTACCGCGTTCGATGACACCCATGGCGGCGTCGATCAGCTGGTAGTGCTGAACGCCGCTGCCGAACGGCCTCCGACTCCACCCAGGCGATGACGCACTCGCCCGGCTCGAAGCCGGCTTCGCGCTGCACGGCCCGGATCATGTCTGCATTGTGCAGGTGGCCGTCGCCGAAGTTGAACCCGGTCAGGGAGTTGCAGATGAACTCGCCCTCCCGCACGGTCCGCGTGTCGATGTCGGGCAGGTGGCTCAGCAGCAGCGAGAACAGGCCGCGGCCCTGGCTGTGCATGGTGCGCCACGCGATGGTTCGCTGCGCGGTGATCTCGGCCCACTGCGGTTCGTAGCCGAAATCGATGAACTGGTCGACCTGGTTCCGCGCCGAGCGGGTGACCCGGTCGAGCTTCGCCTCGGCGCCGGGCGCGAACGCCCACACGGCCGAGGCCCAGTTGCCCGCGTACTGCCGCATCGAGGGCAGGAAGGACACTTTGTCGGGCCGCAGGTTGCCCAGCACGGGGAAGAACAGCAGCGCGGCCGCGATGACCAGAGCCAGCCAAGGCGGAGTCATGTTCCACGGGGCGTATCCGTTCCAGTTCGGGAAGCCGAGGAACAGGAAGATCGTGGTGTAGGCGAAGACCACGTTCCATTCCAGCGGCACCGCGAGCGGGAAGGTCGAGATGATGAACAGGTGGAATCCCACCATCAACAGCGCCGCGGCCAGCGTCACCCACTTGTTGGTGGAGAAGAACAGGATCAGCGGGGCCGCGATCTCGACTGTGGTGCCGTTGACGTGTGCCATGAAGTCGGCCAGCCGTGACGGCAGCAGGTTGCGCGGGAAGTCGCGGTAGTGCGCCTTCCGCACCCATTTGGGCGCGAAGATCGTGTTGCTGACCATCGGCGGAATGACGTTGGAGAAGTGCTTACCGAACTTCGAGAAGCCGGCGCCGACCCACACCACCACGATCACCATCTTCAAAGCGATGATCATGTTCACGAACGGAAGCACGGTGAAGATGACCAGGACCGGCAGGTACTGCTCGCCGCGGGCGGCCAGGAAGATGGTCTTGTCCCGCAGGCCGATCAGCACCAGCAGCGCGATCGGCGCGATCAGCAGGGCCGGGTTGACGAGTCCGGATGTGTTGTGCGGCAGTGCCTTTGAGAGTGAGTCGCTGTGCACACCGGGTGACAGCAACGCGACGGCCAGGCTCACCAGCAATGCCAGGTACACCCCGACGTCGAACCAGGTGCGCCGGTCGCCGCCGGTGAACGGCACCCACTTCCACGGCCGCAGCCGGATCGTTCCGGTTCGGGCCCAGAACAGGATGCCGCCGGTCATCGGCTTGATCTTGCCGGCCAGCGGCCCCCAGGAGCCGGCCACACCGATGGTCTCGAGCAGCACGGTCCACAGGATGACCTTCTGGTAGACGATCGGTTGGTTCCACCATTCGGTGACATGCCAGAAAGCGGGTAGGCCAGAGGTCGCGGTCGCTACGGTGATGCCTCCGATCGCGAAGAAAACGACCAGTTTCACGATGTAGATCGTGTGGACCATCCGCGGTGCGCCGAAGCCGTTCTCGGCCCATTCGACGGCGAGAATCCGCATCCGCTCCATCAGCGGTTTCTTCAGGAAGGTGTCCGGATCGACATCCGGTAGATACGGCTTGGTGAACCCCATTGTCCTGGCTCCTTCTGGTATTGCGATTTGACCGTGGTTACAACGGTAGGAGTCGTGCGCGCCGCAACACAGTGGCAAATCGACAAAGCCGCAGGCCGGAGTTATCTCCGAAAGACAACCGCGGGGTCTACCGTCTTAGTGATGACGAAACCGCGTCTCGACAGCGACGTTGAGGTGAGCAGTTATGTCGCCGGGGTCGCCGTCCGGTTGCATGAACGGCTGGCCGAGCTGTCGTCGGCGCTTGGTCGGTTCCTCGAGGATCAGATCCCCGAGCTGCGCGGCGACGCGGCGCTGATGGAGTTGCTCGGCACCAGTGTCGAGGCGAACGTCCACACGGTCTTGCACGCGTTGCGCCTATGACATCGTGGTCGAGCGTGTTGAGGCGCCGACGGCGGCGCTGGAGTACGCCCGCCGGTTGGCGCAGCACGGGGTTCCCGTCAACGCGCTGGTGCGCGCCTATCGGCTCGGTCAACGCCAGATGAATGAGGTGTTTTTCGCCGAACTGCGCGCAGATCGATATCCCGGATTCGGTGCGGGTGGCCGTGCTCGAGGCGATCACCGGCACGTTGTTCGAGTACATCGACTGGATGTCGCAGCAGGTCGTCGCCGTCTATGAAGACGAACGCGAACGCTGGCTGGAGAATCAGAACAGTCTGCGCGCCCTGCGGGTGCGGGAAGTCTTGACGGCAAACAAGCCGATAGACGTCGATGCGGCGACCACCTCGATCCGCTATCCGCTGCGATGGCACCATCTGGGGCTGGTCATGTGGTACCCGGACGAGGGCGCTGAAGGCGACCAACTCGCCCGGCTGCAACGGTTTCTCCGCGAAGCTGGGCGAATCCGCGGGCGCGGCCGCCAGCCCGCTCTTCGCCGCCGCCGACCGAAGCTGCGGATGGGGTTGGCTGCCGTATCGTGCCGCGGTGGCCGACGCCCCGGCGAACGTTCGCAAGTTCACGCTCGCACGACCGGATTCCCCAAGTGTGGCAATCGGGACCATGGCCAGCGGTGTCGAGGGTTTTCGTCAGTCGCACCGGGAGGCGAAGACCGCCCGCAGCGTCGCCCTGATCGCCAAGCGGCCGGAGCCGACGGTGATCGCGGCGACCGACCCGGGCCTGGCCGTCATGGCGCGTCTTGGTGGTGACGTGGCCGGCACCCGCGAGTGGGTGGCCGCCGTACTCGGCGACCTCGCCGCCGACAACGAGAACGACGCGCGGCTGCGCGAAACGTTGCGGGTGTTTCTGGGTTGCGGTTCCAGCTACAAGGTCGCCGCCGAGGAACTCAACTTGCATTTCAACTCGGTGAAATATCGGGTGGGCCGGGCGATCGCCCGGCGCGGTCGCGACATCGGCAGCGACCGGCTCGACGTCGAACTCGCGTTGCTGGCCTGTCACTGGTACGGCGCGGCGGTTCTGCGGTCGGGTGCCCCATAAACCAGTCGGGGCCACACCCGTAGGTGTGGCCCCGACTGGGGGATGCCAGATGTCAGGCGGCGGCTGGGACGGCGAACGGGCGAGGCGCCAGGTTGCGTGCGGTAGGCCCGGGTGATGGCGTCGACGGCGGTGATGCCGGCGGGCAGCAGGACGGGGAACAGGATCATCAGGAAGATGATGGCGGGCAACAACATGGCTTGACCTTCTTTTCTGGTTGGGTTGAGTTGTGGCGCTTGCTAATTCGGGATTAGCTTGGTGGTCCTGGAATCGCTGTGGTGCGTTCGTAAGGAGAAACTTAGCGACGCCAGCGCGGGGCGGCGACGTCGTCAAACGACCAAGTTGCGGCGGATCGTTGTCTTCCGGAGACAAAATGGCCGCGGACCAGCCACTACACCGGTGGGCTCGGCACCGGCATTGTTCGTGACCCCTTTGCGAAGCGCTCAACTCTGTCGCTGAAAACAATCTCTTCGCAACGGCCGCGGACTATCTTTTTTGCATGACAACCAGCGAAAAGACCGTGTTCGAGGGTCCACTGCACCAGCTCGCTCGTAACACGTGGCAGTTGCTGCTCCTGATCGGCCTCCTGGGCGTGGCACTCGGTGTCATCGTGCTGGCCTGGCCGGGCCCGTCACTGGTGGTGGCGGGTGTCCTGTTCGGCATCTATTTGGTGGTATCCGGGGTTGGGTATGTGTTGGCCGCTTTCGGCTCGCACGCCGGCGCCGCAATGAGAGTGCTGTCGTTCCTCACCGGCGTGGTGTCGCTGGTGCTGGGGTTCTTCTGCTTCCGCGACAAGCTCGAGTCGATCCTGCTTTTGGCCCTGTGGATCGGCATCAGCTGGGTGTTCCGCGGGGTGACTCTGCTCGCCGCGGCGCTGTCCTTCGACCACCTGCCCGCACGCGGCTGGCAGGTGCTCTCCGGTGTGATCATCGTTATCGGCGGCGGGGTGCTGATCATCTACCCGCTCGATTCGATCGCGATCCTGACCCTGGTCGCCGGCTGCGTGGCTGATCGCCATCGGCATCGTGGACGTCATCAGCGCATTCCAGGTTCGCCACCGGCTGAGGTCGCACAGCTCCGGCTAACCGCTCAGGGCAGCCGCTGCTCGACCTCGAAGGCCAGGCAGAGTTCGGCAATATCCTTGGGCCGCGAAAGCGACCGGCCGGTCAACTCCTCGATACGACGAAGACGATGCCGCACGGTGTTGGGATGGCAGAAGATCTTCTCCGCGGTGTCGTTAGCGGAGCCGCCCTCCTGCAACCAGGCTTGGAAGGTGTCGAGCAGGATCGTGCGTTCGGCGGGCGGCAGTTCATTCGACTCGCCTTGAGCACCGACGACCTGATCTTCGCCATCACCTCGGGCGCGCTGACCGCCGCGACGGCGAGCGGGGTGTCGTCGAAGACCGTGACCAGCGAGTCGGCCGACGGCTTCCCGGTCACCGCCAGCCGGGCGAATCGCAGCGCGTCGCTGGTTTCGGCCAAGTCGTGAAACGGCGGGCTGATGCCGACCCGGACCGTCGCGGCCTGGCGGAGCACCGAAATCAACGTGCTGACTGTGTCGCGTATCCGCACGTGGACGATGCCGACGTGTAAGTCCGGCAGCAGTCGCCATGCCGATCGGATGTCGCGCGTGGCGAGCTTATTTTCGATCGCGGGCAAGCCCAGTTTCCCGATGGCCGGCAACTCGGCCGCCACGACGACGTACGGTCCGGAGGTCGGCAGCCGGAGCAGATCGGCTGCCTCCCAGAGACTGTGCGTATCGGTGATCCGGCTCGACAGCAGCGCTTCGACCAACGCCGAACGTTCCTCCTCCTGCTCGAGAATCTGCGCGGTCAGCTGCTGCCGGTAGGCGCTGGCCATCGCCTGGGTGAACGTGTCCTGCGCAGTAAAGACCCGTGCGGTGACTTCCAGGATCGATTCGACGGGTATTCCTGCGGCCCGCGCGGCGGCGAGGGTCTCTTCCCACATGAACCGAAAACCGATCCGGTAGGCCGTCATCAACGCCGGCAGCGGTACACCGGCGAGCGCGCGCTCCCTTCCGGTGTGCTCAGCCGCTGAGACATCGTCGTCGGCGTGCCCTGCCAGCGAGTGGAAGACGTACGTCAGGTTTGCCGCACAACTCGCGGCCACGTCGTCCTTGCTGACGACGGTGCCGTCGTGATACGCGTCGATCTCGCGGAACAGCCGATCCGCCAGCGCCTCGCCCAACGCCGGGGCACGAGCCAGCATGAGCTTGCTCAGCTCAACGATGTGCGGATCAGGGTCTCCGCCGCGCCGAGCACTGTCGGCGTGCGACACCGCGCTCATACCCCGAAACCTTATGCCCTGCGCAGCGGCGCATGTGTGCGGTCACACCGAACATGTCTTGATGTTGTTTGCCCGGACATTGTGCTTCCTGGCTGCTGCAATCAGGCTGGAAGCAGCAAACCAGACACATCCAAGAGGTAGACGATGACCAGCCTGAGCACCAATCTCGTCGCTTCCAAGGACCGCAACCCCGACCGCGTCGCGCTGCACTGCGACGACCTGCAATTCACCTTCGCCGAGTTCCACGCTGCCGCCGCCCGGGTGGCGACGCTGCTTGAGCAAGCGGGCGTCGAGCCGGGTGACCGGGTGGGCGTGATGCTGCCCAACACGCCGGCGTTCGCGATCGCGTTTTACGGGATCATGTATCGCGGCGCCGTCGCGGTCCCGATGAATCCGCTGCTCAAGGCGCGTGAGGTGACCTTCTACCTGTCCAACAGTGGCGCCAAGGCGTTGTTTGGGACACCCGCCTTTGCCAACGAGGCCAGCGCCGGTGCCGACGAGGTGGGCGCCCAGTGCTGGATAGTCGACGACGCCGGGCTGATGGAGCTGATCGCCGACCTGCCCGAGCAAAAGTCCCCGGTGGAGCGCGGTCACGACGACGTCGCTGTCATCCTGCACACCTCCGGAACCACCGGAAAGCCCAAAGGTGCCATGCTCACCCACGGCAATCTCGGCCGCAACGCCGACGTCAGCGTTCGCACCCTGGTCGAAACCGGCCCGGACGACGTGGTGATGGGCTGCCTGCCGCTGTTTCACGTGTTCGGCCTGACCTGTGGCCTCAACGGGGCGGTGCTGGCCGGTGCCACGTTGACGCTGATCCCTCGGTTCGACCCGCGCAAGGCGCTCGAGGTGATCGAGCGGGACGCCGTCACGGTGTTCGAGGGCGTGCCGACAATGTATTCGGCGCTGCTGAGCGTCGCCGAGCAGGCTGCACCGGGGCCGACGCGCACGCTGCGGGTCTGCGTCTCCGGCGGTGCGGCGATGCCGGTGCAGGTCCTCACCGACTTCGAAAAGGCTTTCGGCTGCACCGTTCTCGAGGGTTATGGGCTTTCCGAGAGTTCGCCGGCGGCCGCGTTCAACCATCCCCACCGGGAACGCAAGGTGGGCTCGATCGGTACCCCGATCGAAGGCGTGCAGATGCGGGTCGTCGACCTGGACGGCGCCGAGGTCCCGCAAGGGCAGACCGGCGAGATCCAGATCCGCGGCCACAACGTGATGAAGGGCTACTGGAATCTGCCCGACGCAACCAAGGCCACGATCACCCACGACGGCTGGCTGGCCACCGGCGACGTCGGACGTGTCGACGAGGACGGCTACTTCTACATCGTCGACCGGACCAAGGATCTGATCATCCGCGGCGGCTACAACGTGTATCCCCGCGAGATCGAGGAAGTGCTCTACGAGCACCCCGCCGTCGCCGAAGCCGCGGTCATCGGCATCCCGCACGACTCGTTGGGTGAGGAAGTTGGCGCTGCGGTCGCGTTGAAGGCAGGGGAGCGCGCGGAGCCCGCGGAGCTACGCGACTACGTCAAGGAACGGGTGGCCGCCTACAAGTACCCGCGCCAGGTGTGGCTGGTCGACGCCCTGCCGAAGGGACCCACCGGCAAGATCCTGAAACGCGACATCACCATTCCGACAACTGAAAGCACGCGATAGATATGGCAACCTCCAAGGACCCCGCGGCCAGAGTCGACGAGCTGGCCGCGCCGCTCGACCTGCTCCTCACCAGCGCCACCAAGCCGTTCGCCAGTCGAATGATGCCGAATGCCACCTGGGCCCGCTTCGCTGGCAACCTCGCTCAGCACCCCGGTGCGGTGGCCGACCGGGTTGGCGCGCTGACCCGTGAGCTCGGCAGTATCGCCGTGGGCAGGTCGCACCGCGCTCCGGCACGCGCCGACAAACGCTTCGCCGACCCCGCGTGGCAACAGAATCCGCTGCTGCACAGGATCATGCAGGCCTATCTGGCGGGTTCGGAAACCGCCGAGGAATTGCTTGCCGACGCGAATCTGGATTGGCGCGATAAAGAGAAGATGCAGTTCGTTATCGACAACTTTGTGGAGGGCCTGGCGCCCAGCAACAACCCGCTGATCAGTCCGCTGGGCTGGAAGGCGCTGATCGACACCGGCGGCCTGAGCGCGGTGCGAGGCGCGAGAGCCTTTGCCCGAGACATGCTTTCGAAGCCGCGCGTGCCGGCGATGGTCGAGCCGGACGCCTTTGCGGTGGGGGAGAATCTGGCCGTCACCAAGGGGGCGGTGGTGTTTCAAACCTCGGTGTTCGAACTGATCCAATACGTCCCGCAGACCCCCAAGGTGCGCGAGATCCCACTGCTCATGGTGCCGCCGGTGATCAACAAGTACTACATCATGGACATCGCGCCCGGCCGCAGCATGATCGAGTACTTCGTCCAGCAGGGCCAGCAGGTTTTCGTCATCTCTTGGCGCAACCCACAAGCCCGCCACCGGGATTGGGGCTTCGACACCTACGGCGCGGCGATCGTGGAGGCAATGGACGCTGCGGAGAAAATCACCGGGACCGATAGCACCCACCTGCTGGCCACCTGTTCGGGCGGCATCCTGGCGGCGATGACGGCGGCCCACCTCGCAGATATCGGCGAGGGCGACCGGGTCGCGGGCCTCAACCTGGCGGTCACCGTGCTGGATGAGACCAGGGCCGGGTTCGCGGCCGCGGCGATGAGCGATCGCGCGGCGCAGGCGGCGATACGAGTGTCGGCCAGGAAGGGTTTCCTCGACGGGCGCGACATGGCGGAGATGTTCGCCTGGCTTCGACCCACCGACCTGGTGTGGCGGTATGTGGTGAACAACTATGTGCAGGGCCGCGCACCGGCGCCGTTCGACGTGTTGTTCTGGAACGCCGACACCACTCGGATGGCCGCCGCGCTGCACCGCGACCTGGTGCTGATGGGGCTGCGGAACGCGCTGGTGACCCCGGGCGGGGTCAGCATGCTGGGCAGCCCGGTCGACCTGTCGAAGATCACTTCCGACGCCTACATCGTCGGCGGCGTCGCTGACCACATCTGCCCGTGGCAGGCCACCTATCGCAGCGCGCGCCTGCTCGGCAGCAAGGACAACCGCTTCGTGCTGTCCACCAGCGGTCACATCGCGGCGTTGGTCAACCCGCCGGGCAACCCCAAGGCGTCGTTCCGCACCGGCCCGGTCGACGCCGAGGATCCCCAACAGTGGCTCGAGTCTGCCGAGAAGCACGCTGACTCCTGGTGGCCCGACTACGTCAGCTGGCTCGCTGAGCGCAGCGGCTCAGAGGTCAACGCTCCGAAAGCGCTTGGCGGGGATGAACTTCCGCCGCTGGGTCCGGCTCCGGGCGGCTATGTGATGGAAAAGTGACGACATGATCGGACCTACTATTACCGCACCGCCCGAGCTCGCTGACCAAGTCGCCACTATCCGTGGCGTGTTCGCAAGCGGACGCACGCGGACGGTCGACTGGCGACTGCGCCAACTTCGAGCAATCGAGCGACTTCTCGACGAGAACGAGGATCAGATCGCAACAGCCCTCGCCCAAGATCTCGGCCGCGAACGAGCTGAAGCTTGGCTGGGCGATATCGTGTCCACGAGGGGCGAGGCGGAGTTCGCGCGTAAGCACCTGCGCAGGTGGATGAAGCGAAAAAAACAGCGGGTGCCGTTGAGCCAGCTCCCCGGCTCGGCTTGGGTGCAGTACGAACCGCTGGGCGTGGTCCTCATCATCGCGCCGTGGAACTATCCGGTCTACCTCTCGCTCGGCCCTCTGGTGGCCGCCGTCGCGGCCGGCAACTGTGCGGTGCTCAAGCCGTCGGAGCTGGCCCCCGCTACCTCGGCGCTTCTGGCCCGGCTGATCCCCCAGTACCTCGACTCGGATGCGATCGCCGTCGTCGAGGGCGCTGCCGACACCACCCAGCAGCTGCTCTCGTTGGGCTTCGACCACGCCGTGTTCACCGGTGGCACCGCGATCGGCAGCAAGATCATGGCCGGTGCGGCCGCGACGCTTACCCCGGTCACCTTGGAGCTCGGCGGCAAGAGCCCCGTCATCGTCGCCGCCGATGCCGATCTCGATGTGACGGCACGGCGGATCGCGTGGGGAAGGCTGCTGAACTCCGGGCAGACTTGTGTCGCACCGGATTACGTCCTGGCCGAGAAGTCCATCAAGCCAGAACTCGTCCGGCTGATCGTCGATAACGTGGCTGCTTTCCGTGCCGGAAATGACATGGGTATGCGGATCGTCAACGAGCGCCAATTCGACCGGCTCGTCGGCTATCTCGAAGCCACGAAGGGCGAGATCGCCGTCGGCGGCCGCAGCGACCGGGATTCACTCACGATCGAGCCGACAGTCATCGTCGACCCTGATCCCGACGAACCCGCGATGACCGACGAGATCTTCGGCCCGATCCTTCCGGTGATCGAAGTGGATTCGGCGGATCAGGCGATCAGCTTCGCCAACGGCCGGCCGAAGCCGCTCGCCCTGTATGTGTTCTCCGGCTCGAAGTCCACCGGCCGCAGGATCGTCGATTCGGTTCCGGCCGGCGGCGCGGTGCTCAACCACGTGGCGATGCATCTGTTGGTGCCGCAGCTGCCCTTCGGTGGCGTGGGGCACAGCGGCATGGGCGCCTACCACGGTGAGTGGGGATTTCAGGCGCTGAGCCACCGCAAGGCGGTCCTCGCGAAGACGACGAAGCCAGATCTGAAGCTCCTCTACCCGCCCTACACCGACAAGGGACTGAAGATCATGCGCAGGATTTTGGGATGACCCCATACAAGTCACAAGCTGCCGACAAGCGTCAATCGACCCGGGAACGGCGACGTCTTCGTGCGCTACCGGTGAGTGAGTTTGGCGAGGAGTGCTACGTCGCCACCGGCGGACAGCGGATCCGGGTGAACGTGCGGTGGGGCACCGGTGTGCCGCTGGTGCTGTGCAATGGCATCGGGGCGAGCCTGGAAGTGCTGGACCCACTGGTGGAGCAGCTGGATCCGGATACCACGGTGGTCCGATTCGATGTTCCGGGAGCGGGTGGCTCGCCCACATCCCTTGCGCCCTACGGATTCCCGTACCTCGCCTGGGTGCTGGGCCGGGTACTGTCCGAGCTGGGAATCGGCGTGGTCGATGTGCTGGGACTGTCCTGGGGCGGGGCGCTTGCGCAGCAGTTCGCCTTTCAGAACCCGCGCCGGTGTCGCCGCCTGGTTCTGGTGGCGACGGGTACCGGTGCGCTGATGGTGCCCGCTCATCCGCGTGTGCTGGCGAAAATGGCTACCCCGCGTAGGTTTTCGGATCCGGACTACGCCGCATCCATTGCCGGCGAACTATACGGCGGCACCGTCCGCGCTCACGGGGAGGATGTGGCGCGATTGTTTCTCCACCAGTTGCACGCCGGATCGAAGATGGGCTACCTACACCAGCTTCTCGCGGGTTCGGTGTGGACCAGCCTGTTCGCGCTGCCCGCGGTGCGGCAGGAGACGTTGATCGTGGCCGGCACCGATGATCCGATCATCCCGATAGTCAACGCGCACATCATGAATGCGCTGCTGCCCCATTCGCGACTGCATATACATAGCGGCGGCCACATCGATCTTGTGCACAACGCCGCCGAACTCGCGCCCGTCATCGAGACGTTCCTGGACGAAACCGGCGAGCGGCCATGAGTCACAACAACATCGACACCACCCGGGCA
>CAWBSW010000019.1:0-165114 GCA_963791535.1 uncultured Actinomycetota bacterium
TGGCCGCGCATCCGCTGGGAGATCACCGCGGTGATGCCGTCGTCGCGCATCGTCACGCCGTAGAGCGCGTCGGCGACCTCCATCGTCGGCTTCTGGTGGGTGATGACGATCAGCTGCGACTGGGTACGCAGCTGTTCGAACAGGTTCAGCAGCCGGTGCAGGTTCAGGTCGTCGAGCGCCGCCTCTACCTCGTCCATGATGTAGAACGGCGACGGGCGGGCCCGGAAGATGGCCACCAGCATCGCGACCGCGGTCAGCGACTTCTCCCCGCCGGACAGCAGCGACAGCCGCTTGATTTTCTTGCCGGGCGGACGGGCCTCGACTTCGATGCCGGTGGTCAGCATGTCGTCGGGGTCGGTGAGCCGCAACCGGCCCTCGCCGCCCGGGAACAGGGCGGCGAACACCCCTTGGAACTCGCGCTCCACATCGGCGTAGGCGTCGGCGAACACCTGCAGGATGCGCGCGTCCACGTCGGCCACGACGTCGAGCAGGTCTTTGCGTGCGGCCTTGACGTCCTCGAGTTGGGTGGACAGGAAGTTGTAGCGCTCTTCCAGCGCCGCGAACTCTTCGAGCGCCAACGGGTTGACCCGGCCCAGCTCGGCCAGCTCGCGGTCGGCCCGTTTGGCGCGACGCTCCTGGGTGGCCCGGTCGTACGGCATCGGCGCCGGCGCGGTCACCTGCTCGCCGCGCTCGCGGGCCTGCTCGTATTCGGCGAGCTCGAGCTCGGTCGGCGGCAGCGAGACCTGCGGGCCGTATTCGGCGACCAGATCGTCGGGCGCCATCCCGAACTGCTCGAGCACCATCTGCTCGAGCTGCTCGATGCGCAGCGCCGCCTGCGCCTTGGCCACCTCGTCGCGGTGCAGCGACTCGGTGAGCGTGGCGATCCGGGCGCCCAACGCGGTCACCTCTTCGCGGACGGCCGCCATCGCGGTCGACCGTTGCTGACGTTCGGCGGCGAGCACGTCGCGGTTGCGCGACGCAGCCGCGACCACCTGATCCAGCCGCCCGGCTAGCCGCCGCCCGGCATCGGACACCGCGGCGGCCACCGCGGCCGCGTGCTCACGCGCGGCGCGGGCCTGCTGGGCGCGAAGCCTCGCCTCCCGTTCCGCGGCCGCCGCGCGCCGCAGCGAATCCGCCCGCCCGCGAACGGCATTGGCGCGCTCCTCGGCGGTGCGCACCGCCAACCGGGCTTCCACCTCGACACCGCGAGCCGCCTCGGCCGCCGCGGCGATCTGCAGACGGGCCTCCCCTGGACTGGGTTCGGCTGTCACGTGTTGGGTCTCTTCGACGTTGCGCAGCCGGGTCTCGAGTTCACCAAGCCCGGCCAGGGTTTCGGCGCGCCCGGCCTCCAATTCCTCACGTTGGCGCAGCAGCCTGCGCCACTCCTCCCTGGCGGCACGGGCGTCCTGGCCCAGCCGCCCGAGCTGCTCGTAGATCGCCGAGATCGCGGCGTCGGACTCGTTCAGCGCCGCCAGCGCCTGCTCGGCGGAGTCCTGACGAGCGGCCTGCTCACTGAGTGCGCCGGACAACGCCGCGGCGAGCTGACTGACCTGCGCCTCGGCGGCGGCCAATTCGCTTCGCGCCTTGGCGATTTCGGAGGTGATCTCCAACGTGGACGGTTTGCGGTCGGACCCGCCGCTGACCCAGCCGGCGCCCAACAGATCGCCGTCGCGGGTGACCGCCCGCAACCGCGGGCGTGCGGCCACCAGATCCATTGCCTCGGTGAGATTACCGACCACCGCGACGCCGGAGAGCATGGCGATCATCGCGCCGCGCAGTCGCGCCGGCGCCTCGACAAGATCCAGCGCCCACCGCGCGCCGTCGGGCAGAGCGTCCGCCGCCGATGCGGGGTCTTCTGGGGCCGGCCAGTCACTGAGCACGATGGCCGCACGACCGCCGTCGGCCTGCTTCAGCGCGCTCACCGCGCTGGCCGCCGCGCTGAAGCTGTCGGCGGCCAGCGCATCGGCGGCCGCACCGAGGACCGCGGCGAGCGCCGCTTCATAACCCGAATGCACCTTGACCAGCTTTGCGATGGACCCGAAAAGCCCTGCCCCGCCGCGGTTTCGGGTGAGCCAGTCGGCACCGTCCTTGCGCTCGAGCGTGGTCGACAATGCGTCGATCCGGGCCCGCAGCGAAGCCACCTGTCGTTCGGCGCCACGCTCGGCTGATTGCAGTTCGGCGACCCTCTCGTCGGCCAACCGCAACGCCGCCACCATCCGGTCGTGGTGCTCGTCGAGGCCGACTTCGCCTTGGTCGAGCTCACCGACGCGACCCTGCACGGTTTCGAACTCCACCTGCGTTTGATGAGCGCGGGCGGCGGCTTCCTCGATGCGCTCCGACAACTTCGCGACGCTGTCGTCGATCGACTCGACGCGCGCCCGCATCGTCTCGACCTGGCCGGCCAGCCGGGCCAGGCCCTCGCGGCGGTCGGCCTCCGCCTGCACCGCCGCCAGGTGAGCCTGTTCGGCCTCGGCGGCGTCACGCTCACGCCCCGCCAATTCGGTACGCGCGGCGTCAAGCCGGGTGCGAGTTTCGGCCAGTTCGGCCAGCAGTTGCTGCTCGGCGGCGGCCACCTGCTGAGCCTCGGCCTCCAGCGCGTCGGGGTCAGGGCCGCCGGTCGTGGCCGGCTCGATGTCCAGATGCTGAGCACGCTCGCTGGCGATGCGGACGGTCGCGCTCACCCGTTCGGCCAAGGCGGACAACCGAAACCAGGTCTGCTGACCTGATTCGGCACGTTCAGAAAGGGACGCCAGCGCGGCTTCTTGTGCGGCCAGCTCGTCGGACGCCACCGCCATGCGGGCCGCGGCCTCGTCGTGTTCGCTGCGCAACACGGCCTCGGCCTCGTTGGTGTCGTTGAGCTCGGCCTGCCGGGTGACCACGTCGTCGGCGGCCAGCCGCAACCGGGCGTCGCGCAGGTCGGCCTGGATGGTCTGGGCGCGGCGGGCCACCTCGGCCTGACGACCCAACGGCTTGAGCTGACGACGCAGTTCGGTGGTCAGATCGGTCAGCCGGGCCAGGTTCGCCGACATCGCTTCGAGCTTGCGGACGGCCTTTTCCTTGCGCTTGCGGTGCTTGAGCACACCGGCGGCTTCCTCGATGAATGCCCGACGATCTTCCGGTCGCGACTCGAGGATCTCGTTCAGCTTGCCCTGCCCGACGATGACGTGCATCTCGCGGCCGATGCCGGAGTCGCTCAGCAGCTCCTGGACATCCATCAAACGGCAACTGCTGCCGTTGATTTCGTATTCACTGGCGCCGTCGCGAAACATCCGGCGGGTGATCGACACTTCGGAGTACTCGATCGGCAACGCATTGTCGGAGTTGTCGATGGTGACGGTGACTTCGGCGCGGCCCAGCGGAGCCCGCGACGAGGTGCCGGCGAAGATGACGTCTTCCATCTTGCCGCCGCGCAGCGTTTTGGCGCCCTGCTCCCCCATCACCCAGGCCAGCGCATCCACCACGTTGGATTTGCCCGAGCCGTTGGGCCCGACCACTGCGGTGATACCGGGCTCAAACCGCAGAGTCGTCGGCGAGGCGAAGGATTTGAAACCCTTCAGCGTCAGGCTCTTGAGGTACACGGCGTGCCAGACTACCGCTCGGTGAAGCCGCTGATCGGTTCGCCGCGCTGCGACCAATCGGGGATAACGTTGTCGACGTGGCCTGGTGTTTTTCCAGTCTGCAACAGGCGTAACAGCTGTTCACATGCGTCACGCGAGCCCTGCGCGACGACCTGCACCCGCCCGTCGGGACGGTTGGCGGCGTACCCGGTCAAGACCCAGCTCCAGCGCGCGCGATCCGAGTCCACCAGCGGAAGCCGACGCCCTGCACGCGTCCGTGCACCCACGCGGTGAGCCGAACGCCGTCAGCTTCCGAGTCAGGCTCCGACATCGGCTACCTCGAAGGTGATCTTCGTGCCGGATTTCAGCGTGCGGCCGACCGTGCAGACTTGGTCGATGGCGCGGTTGACCACCACCAGCAGTCGCTCCTTCTCCTGCTCGGACAACCCCGACATGTCGATCTCGAGGGTCTCCTGCAGCAGCGGATAGCGCTCCTGCTCGCGGTCGGCGTCGCCGGACACCCGAATCGTCGCCTGGTAATCGTCGCCGAGGCGATGGGCCAGCGGGTGGTCGCTGGACATTCCGCTACACGCGGCGAGCGCGATCTTCATCAGCTCGCCCGGCGTGAATACCCCGTCGACGTCCTCCGAGCCGATCAGCACCTGCGCGCCGCGCGAGCTGTGCCCGGTATAGCGGCGCACCCCGGTGCGTTCCACCCACAGTTCCGTCATGGGTTCTTTCTACCGGGACACGTTGTCAGCGCCGTGGTCGCGGCTGGCACCGCGGGCAGTAGTACGACGAGCGGTTCATGAACTTCTCCCGGCGAATCACCGCCCCGCAGCGCCGGCACGGTTCGCCCTCGCGGCCGTACACGTTGAGCGACCGGTCGAAGTAGCCGGACTGACCGTTGACGTTGACGTACAGCGAATCGAACGAGGTGCCGCCCTGCGCCAAGGCGTCGCGCATCACCTCGGCGGCCGCCTCCAGCACGTCTGTCAGCCGCCGACGGGTCAGCGTGTCGGCGATGCGCGCGCCGTTCACCTTGGCCCGCCACAACGCTTCGTCGGCGTAGATGTTGCCGATCCCCGACACCACGGTCTGGTCCAGCAGTTGGCGCTTGATCTCGGAGTGCTTGCGCCGCAACACGTTAACCACTGCGTCGATGTCGAATCGCGGGTCGAGCGGATCGCGCGCCAGGTGGGCGACCGGTTGCAGGAACCACGCTGCCGTCCACATTCACCAGATCCGCGAGCTGCCAGCCGCCGAACGTGCGCTGGTCGACGAAGCTCAGTGTCGTCCCGTCGTCGAGCACCGCCGCGATGCGCAGGTGGCCGGCGTTCGGCACGGTCCCGAGCAGCATCTGACCGCTCATGCCGAGGTGGACCACCAGCGCGAAATCGCCCTCGTCGAGCGTGAGCCACAGATACTTCCCGCGCCGATCGGTGCCGGTGATTTTGGCGTCCAGCAGCCGCGCGGTCAGGTCGGCGGGGCCGGCCTCGTGGCGGCGCACTGCGCGGGGGTGATGCACGCGGACGGCGGTGATGGTCCTGCCCATCACATGGGCCTGCAACCCGCGCCGCACCACCTCAACCTCGGGTAGTTCGGGCATCCAGAAAATCTAAGTCACGCGCTATCGAGCACGCTCAGCGTTTTCCAGGCCGCCGCAGCGGCATGCTGCTCGGCTTCCTTCTTGGACCGGCCCACGCCCGACCCGTATTCGGTGTCGGTCACGATCACGACGGCGGTGAACTCTTTGTGGTGGTCGGGTCCGGTCGAGGTGACTTGATACGACGGCGCGCCCAGACCGCGGGCTGCGGTCAGCTCCTGCAGGCTGGTCTTCCAGTCCAGTCCGGCGCCCAGCGTCGGCGCGGCGTCCAGCAGCGGACCGAACAACCGCAGGATCACCTCCCGCGCGCTGTCCATGCCGAGGTGCAGGTAGATCGCTCCCAGCAGCGATTCCATGCTGTCGGCCAGGATGCTGGATTTGTCGGCCCCGCCGGTGTTCAGCCTCGCCGCGCCCCAACAGCAGATGCGCGCCGAGGCCTTGATCGGTCAGCTTTCGCGCGACCTCGGCCAATGCCTGGGTGTTGACCACGCTGGCCCGGAGTTTGGCCAGATCGCCCTCCGAGCGGTCGGGGTGACGGTGGAACAGTTCGTCGGTGACGGTCAGGCCCAGCACCGCGTCGCCGAGAAACTCCAAGCGCTCGTTGGTGGGCAGGCCGCCGTTCTCGTAGGCGTAGCTGCGGTGGGTCAGCGCCAGGGTCAGCAGCTCATCGGGCAGATCGACGCCGAGCGCGTCGAGCAGGTCATTCACGAGCGCCCCCGTCGTCGTCGGGCGGCAACATCGCGGCCAGCTTGGCCCAGCGCGGGTCGATCTCGTCGTGGTGATGACCGGGCTCGGCGGTGGCCAGCGGGATGCCGCACTGCGGACACAGCCCCGGGCAATCCGCCCGGCACACCGGCGAGAACGGCAGTTCCAGTCCCACCGCGTCGATGATCGGCTGCTCGAGATCGACGATGTCGTCGACGACCCGACCGACCTCGTCTTCCTCGGTGGTCGCCTCGGTGATGCTGTGCCGGGTAGGCAAACAGCTCGGTCAGGCCGACTTCGACCCGCCCGTTGAACGGCGTCAGGCAGCGGGAGCATTCGCCGCTGGTGGGCGCGGTCAGCGTCCCGGTCACCAGCACACCTTCGGACACGGATTCGACGCGTAGATCAAGCTCCAACGGCGCGCCGGCCTGGATTCCGATCATTTCCACGCCGATGCGCGACGGGCTGGGCACGACGTCGTGCAGGGGAAACATCGATCCTGGGCGTCGTCCCAGCCGCGTGACGTTGACGGCTAGCGGCGAGCCCGGATGCGGCTGCGCCGTTTGGCTGTGCTGCCTGGCCATAGCCGCAATCCTACGGGCGGCTACCAGCCGCCTTGCGCCGCCGGTGGCAGGGCTACCGCTGCGCGTAGTCGTGCACGCCCGCCGCCGTCCGCAGTTGGTGGCGGCCACGGTTGACCGAGCGCAGGGTGCTGTTGAGGTGCTCCTCGAACTCGGCCAGCTTGCTGTCGACGTAGATGTCGCATTCACCGCGCAGCCGGTCGGCTTCGGCGTGCGCCGCGTCGATGAGCCGGGAGGCCTCGCCGTTGGCCGATTGGACGACCTCGGTCTGGGAGACCAGGCGCTGCTGTTCTTTGATGCCCTCTTGCACGGCTTTCTCGTAGGAGATGTTGCCGTTTTCGACGAGCCGGTCGCATTCCGACTTGGCCCGGCCGGTGGTGGCCTCGTACTCGCGTTTCGCCGCGGCCGCGATGCGGATCGCTTCCTCGCGCGCTTCGGAAACCATTCGTTCGCTGTGCTGGCGTGCCTCGCCCACCATCCGGTCAGCCTGCGCTTTCGCCTCGGCCAAGATCCGGTCCGCCTCCGTGCGGGCGTGGTTGAGCAGCGAGTCGGACTCGGTAGTCGCCGAGGACACCACGGAGTCGGCATGCGCCTTGGCCTCGTGCAGCAGCGAGTCGCGGGCGTCGAGCACGTCCTGGGCGTCGTCCAGCTCGCCCGGGATCGCGTCCTTGATGTCATCGATCAGCTCGAGCACGTCGCCGCGCGGCACCACGCAGCCCGCGGTCATCGGCACACCACGAGCTTCTTCGACAATGGCGCCCAGCTCGTCGAGCGCCTCAAAAACTCGGTACACGGCAACACCCTTCCGGCATCGATTGTTGTTACCAGTGTGCCTGGTGTTACGTCTGTGACTGGGTTGCCGGACCCGGTGTGTCGGACATTAAGCGACCGGAACTGCGCCCACTCACCTGCACACTTGGCGCCATTATGTCGGCTCGGGCAGATTTACGGCAATCATGAATGGGCGCGGCCCCAAGGGGCGGCAACCATTCAAGGTGGGAAATATACCCCCTGGGGGTATATTTCAGGCCGAAGCAGGCGAAACGCCGAGGTGAAGGGTCTGGAGGTCCTGGTGGTCAAGGAAGCGGCGGGAGCGGTTGGGCATGCGCTGGCGCTGGCGGGGTCGATGACGTGGGAGATCCTGTGGGCGTTGATCCTGGGTTTCGCGCTCTCGGCGGTGGTGCAGGCCGTCGTGCGTCGATCGACCGTCGTGGCCCTGCTGGGCGACGACCGGCCCCGCACCCTGGCGATCGCGGCGGGACTGGGCGCTGCGTCCTCGTCGTGCTCGTATGCCGCGGTGGCCCTGGCGCGGTCGCTGTTCCGCAAGGGCGCCAACTTCACCGCGGCCATGGCCTTCGAGATCGGCTCTACGAATCTGGTGGTGGAGTTGGGCATCATCCTGGCTCTGCTGATGGGCTGGCAGTTCACCGCGGCGGAGTTCGTCGGCGGCCCACTGATGATCGTGGCACTGGCGGTGTTGTTCCGGCTGTTCGTGCGCTCGCGGCTCATCGACGCCGCCCGTCGACAGGCCGATCAGGGACTGGCCGGGTCGATGGAAGGCCATGCGGCCATGGACATGTCGGTTCAAGCGTGAGGGTTCGTTTTGGCGGCGGTTGTTGTCGCGGGAAGGCTTCACTTCGGTCTCACATGTGTTCGTCATGGAATGGAGCCGCGATCCTTCGCGATCTGATCTGGGGCTGCTGATCGCGGGTGCCATCGCGGCCTGGGTGCCCGAATCATTCTGGCAGCACTTCTTTTTCGTGGACCATCCAATTTTGTCGACGGTGTGGGGACCGATCGTGGGCCCGTTCGTGGCGATCGTCTCGTTCGTCTGCTCGATCGGCAACGTGCCGTTGGCCGCGGTGTTGTGGAACGGCGGTATCAGCTTCGGCGGCGTCGTCGCGTTCATCTTCGCCGACCTGTTGATCATCCCGATCTTGAACATCTACCGGAAGTACTACGGCACGGCGATGATGCTGACACTGCTGGGCACCTTCTACGCCGCGATGGTCGCGGCCGGCTACCTGGTCGAATTGATCTTCGGCGCAGCAAGTCTCATCCCGTCGCAGCGCAGCGCCACGGTGATGCACGCCGAGCATTTCGTGGAACTACACCACCTGGCTCAATATCGTCTTCGTCGCGCTGGCGGCGCTGCTCGTCGTACGGTTCGTGACGACGGGCGGCATCCCGATGCTGCGCATGATGGGCGGCTCCCCGGACGCGGGTGACGACGCGTCTGGCCACCAGCACCATCATCATCATCATTAGTTCGCTCGCAACGGCCGGGTCCTTCTGCCCGGAAGGCCCTCACACACCCGGGTCAACTACTTCTGTTCGACCCGCTGCGCTCCGGGCAACGCACATGTAGCGGCGTCTTCGGTGGGCCGATCCCCGGCCCGGTAGAGAAGGCGCTTGAGCTGACGTCGTTCGGCAGCGGCTGAGGTGGGCCAGTATCTGGTCCTCGGCCTCCTCGACGGCCGCTTCCGCCCGCTTGAGCAGCGCCCTGCCCTTGCGGGTGAGCTGAGCCGGCAATGCACGGCCTGACGGCGCCGTCTCCGGGCGAGTCACCACGCCCATGTCTTCCAGCTCCGTGCAAAACCAGGTTCATCGCTTGCGCCGTGACGTGGGTGTTGCGGGCGAGCTCGGCGCTCGTGCGGCCCGGATACGTCTCGAGAATGCGCAGGCAGACGAACTCGGGCAATCCGAGCCCGAGCGGTCGCAACGCCGTCGCCGCCTCGGGACGCAATCGCGCCATCAACCGGCGCACCAGAAAGCCCAGCGGTTGATCCTCGAATTCGCTCATCTCGCACCATGCTGACACGGATTAGCTGGCCCGACGTCCCGATCGACCAGCGCTGCCGCTGATCGATCTTCGCGCCGACGACCGACCTCGATATCAAGTTTCTTGACACGCATCGGCGGCCCGCGTATCAAGGACCTAGATATGCAAGTGGCGACGGAGTCGGTTGGCTAGGTCGCCGTTAAGTGAAGGAGAACAAGGATGTTCGGTGGTGGATTTCTGGTGGGCCCGGCTGGGGTGGACCTGGCTTCGGCGGACCCGGCTTCGGCGGACCCGGCTTCGGTGGGCCCGGCTTCGGGGGACCCGGCTTCGGCGGGCACGGCGGGGGCACTGGCTTCGGTGGACCTGGCTTCGGCGGGCACGGCTTTGGCGGCCCCCGCAAGCGGGTAGTGGTCGGCACCGCCGCCCTGCTGCTCGACGGGCCGGCGAACGCCGCGCAGATCGTGCAGCGTGTTTCTGAGGCGACCGACGGCGCTCTCACTCCTCCGGAGGCGATCGTCGAGCTCGCGATTGGACACCTGGCGGGCCGCGGCTTCGTGACGGTCAGCGACGGGGTAGCCACCCTGACCGAGCAGGGCACCAGTGTGTTGGCGTGGAAGGGCGTCAGCGAGTGAAGGCATCCACGCGCGGCTCGCTCAGGCCGCAAAGTTCGGCGACGTCATCAAGATCCGTTGGGGACTTGTCGAGCTCGCCGGACTGGCGCGGACCATCGTCTGGTCGGGCACGGATGCGCAGAAGGCGAAACTGGCCGAGGCCCGTACCAAGGTCTTGACCGCGATCACCGAAGCGAAGCAGTCGCTGCACGCGCGCTCGCCGAGAGCTGACGGAATAAACGACCAGCGCGGCCGTGGCCTCCGCACGGTCGCGCTGGTGTTTCTCGGTTACCCGGGCCGGTGTCCGGCCTCGCGCAGTTTTTCGGCCAGCCGGCGGTTGACCGGCTCGGGCAGCAGCTCGGAGACATTGCCGCCGAGCATCGCGACCTCTTTAGCCAGCGATGACGACACGAACGAATACCGCGGCGTGGTTGCCACGAAGAAGGTGTCGACGCCGGCGACGTGTTTGTTCATCTGCGCCATCTGCAGTTCGTATTCGAAGTCGGTGCCGGTGCGCAGCCCCTTGACGATGGCCGTCATCCCGCGGGCGGTGACGAAGTCGACCACCAGACCTTGCCCGGCCTCCACCCGCAGGTTGGGCAGATGCGTCGTCGACTCCTTGATCATCGCGATCCGCTCGTCGAGGTCGAACATGCCTTTCTTGGCGGGGTTGACCAGGATCGCCACCACCACTTCGTCGAACTGGGCCGAGGCGCGTTCGAAAACGTCGATGTGGCCCAACGTCACCGGGTCGAATGACCCCGGGCATACCGCGCCGCTCATGACTCGCGCCGGCGACAATCGCGACTGATGCGGGCACGCCCCACGCCGCGCAGCGGCTGAGGGGCGCCGACAGCCGCATCGCGCGAATGAGCGGCGCTCATGACCGATGACGCTACACGCCTGACCTCAGAGCCATTCGGCCAGCTCCAGACGGGTGTCGCCGTAAACCCGCTGCTGCCAGGGCTGCCAGCCGGTCGGCCAACTCAGCGGCGCGCTGCCGGCCGCACGCTCGACGATGGCGAGCGTTCCTTCGTGCGCCCAGCCGTGTGTGGTCAGAGCGGCCAAAACGGCGTGCACGTCGGCCGTCTCGACGTCGTACGGCGGGTCGGCCAGGACGAGGTCGACCGGCGCTGCGGCCCCGGCCGCCAGCACGGCCGTCACCAGCCCGCGACGCAACGTCGCGCCGGGCAGGCCGAGGGTCGCGATGTTGCGCTCGAGCACGGCCGCCGCGCGGCGGTCGGACTCGACGAACAGCGCCGACGCCGCACCGCGCGACAGCGCCTCCAGGCCCAGCGCACCCGAGCCGGCGTAAAGGTCCAGCACCGACACACCGTTGAGGTTCCGCCGGGCGGTCACGATGTTGAACAGCGACTCGCGGACCCGATCGGTGGTCGGCCGGGTTCCCCGCGGCGGTACCGCGATGCGCCGTCCCCCGGCGACGCCGCCGATGATCCGGGTCAGCGCGAGCACCACCAGCAGATCGCCGCCCTCTACCTGGGCGGTGGCGGACACCGCCACCCGCTCCACGGTGGCGTCGGCGGGCGCGGTGATCGGCGCTTCCATCTTCATTGCCTCGATGGTGGCGATGGTCTGGCCGGCGCTGACCTTGTCGCCGACGGAGACGCCGACGGTGACGACGCCGGCGAAGGGTGCCGCGACGTGGTTGGGATTGGCCCGGTCAGCCTTCTCCGCGGCCGGAATCGTGCTGGCGATACTGCGGTCACGCACCTCCACCGGCCGCAGCTGACCGTTGATGATGCACATCACCGTGCGCATGCCGCGTTCGTCGGGCTCGGAGATGGCCTCCAAGCCGATCAGCAGCTCGACACCGGGCTCCAGTTGCACCCGGTGTTCTTCGCCTTGGCGCAGGCCGTAGAAGAACTGGTTGGCCGACAGCCGCGACGTGTCGCCGTAGCTTTCCCGATGCGCCTCGAATTCCTTTGTCGGGCCGGGGAATAGCAGCCGGTTGAGGGTGGCTTGTCGTTTCGCGCCGAGCAGTGCGAGCGTGGCCTCGTCGTCGCGGCGTCAGTTGCTGGACGGGCCTGGCCGGGCCCCGGCCGGCCAGGGCCTTGGTGCGCAGCGGTTCGGGCCACCCGCCGGCCGGGTCACCCAGCTCCCCACGCAGGAACCCGAGCACCGACTCCGGGATATCGAATCGCCCTGGATCTGAGGCGAATTCGTCTGCACTCAGGCCCGCGCCGACCAACGCCAGCGCCAGATCGCCGACCACCTTCGACGATGGCGTGACTTTGATCAGCCTGCCCAGCACCCGATCGGCACCGGCGTAGGCCTCTTCGACCTCCTCGAACCGGTCCCCCAACCCCAGCGCAATGGCCTGCTGGCGAAGATTCGACAACTGGCCGCCGGGAATCTCATGGTGATACACCCGTCCCGTCGGCCCGGGCAGCCCAGATTCGAAGGGCGCATACACCTTTCGCAGCGCCTCCCAGTACGGCTCCAGCGCGCAGACCGCCGACAGCGACAAACCGGTGTCGTACTCGGTGTGCGCGGCGGCGGCGACGATCGAGCTCAGCGCCGGCTGGCTGGTCGTTCCCGCCATCGGCGCGGCGGCACCGTCGACTGCATCGGCGCCGGCCTGCCAGGCAGCCACGTAGCTGGCCAGCTGGCCGCCCGGTGTGTCGTGGGTGTGCACGTGCACGGGCAGGTCGAAGCGACTGCGCAACGCACTGACCAGTTGGTGTGCCGCCTGTGGCCGCAGCAGTCCGGCCATGTCCTTGATGGCCAGCACGTGCGCCCCGGCGTCCACGATCTGCTCGGCCAATTTCAGGTAGTAGTCGAGGGTGTAGAGCTGCTCACCCGGGTCGGACAGGTCGCCGGTGTAGCACATCGCGACTTCGGCTATCGCAGAACCTGTTTCGCGCACCGCGTCGATCGCTGGGCGCATCGAGTCAAGGTTGTTCAGCGCGTCGAAAATCCGGAAGATGTCGATACCGGTGGCCGTCGCCTCCTCCACGAACGCCGACGTGACCAGCTCCGGATACGGGGTGTAGCCAACGGTATTGCGGCCCCGCAGCAGCATCTGCAGGCAGATGTTGGGCATCGCTTCACGCAGCGCGGCCAGCCGTTCCCAGGGGTCCTCCTTGAGGAAGCGCAGCGCGACATCGTATGTCGCACCGCCCCAGCACTCGACGGACAGCAGCTGCGGCATGGTCCGGGCGATGTAGGGCGCGACCACTCACCAGGCCGCTGGTGCGCACTCGCGTCGCCAGCAGCGACTGGTGGGCATCGCGGAAGGTCGTGTCGGTGACGCCTACCGCCGGCGACTCCCTGCAGCCAGCGCGCGAAACCCTCAGGCCCCAACTCGACCAGCCGTTGCTTCGAGCCCGGCGGCGGCGCGACCTCCAGATCGACGTCGGGCAGCTTGTCGTGCGGATACACCGTCGACGGTCGTGAGCCGTGTGGTTTGTTGACGGTGACGTCGGCGAGGTAGTTGAGGATCTTGGTGCCGCGATCGGCCGACGATCGCGCCGTGAGCAGCTGCGGGCGCTCGTCGATGAACGAGGTGGTGACGCGGCCGGCCTGGAAGTCCGGATCGTCCAGAACCGCTTGCAGGAACGGGATATTCGTCGACACGCCACGGATCCGGAACTCGGCGATCGCGCGCCGTGCCCGGTTCACCGCAGTCGGGAAGTCACGGCCCCGGCAGGTCAGCTTGACCAGCATGGAATCGAAGTGTGCGCTGATCTCAGCGCCCAGATTCGTGCCACCGTCCAGCCGGATGCCCGCCCCGCCCGGGCTGCGGTAGGCGCTGATCCGGCCGGTGTCGGGCCGGAACCCGTTGGCCGGGTCTTCGGTGGTGATGCGGCACTGCAGCGCCGCGCCATGCGGCCGGATCGTCTCCTGGCGCAGGCCCAAATCGTCGAGGGTCTCACCGGAGGCGATGCGCAGCTGGCTGGAGACCAGATCGACGTCGGTGATCTCCTCGGTAACGGTGTGCTCGACCTGGATGCGTGGATTCATCTCGATGAAGACGTGATGCCCGCGCTCGTCCAACAGGAACTCCACGGTGCCCGCACAGCTGTAGCCGATGTGGCGGGCGAAAGCCACTGCGTCGGAACAGATTTTGGCGCGCAACTCCTCGGCCAGGTTGGGAGCGGGCGCCAGCTCGACGACTTTCTGGTGGCGTCGCTGCACGCTGCAGTCCCGCTCGTAGAGATGGATCACGTTGCCGTGGGTGTCGGCCAGGATCTGGACCTCGATGTGGCGTGGGTTGATCACGGCCTGCTCGAGGTAGACCGTCGAATCCCCGAACGCCGACTCGGCTTCTCGGCTGGCGGCTTCGATGGCCTCGGGCAGCGCGGCGGGATCGCTGACACGCCGCATCCCGCGGCCCCCGCCCCCGGCAACCGCCTTGACGAACAACGGGAATTGCATGTCCGTCCGGCGGCGGACACCAGCTCGTCGACGGATGCCGACGGCGCCGACGACGTGAGGACCGGCAGACCGGCTTCGCGCGCGGCCGCGATCGCGCGGGACTTATTGCCGGTCAGCTCAAGCACTTCGGCGCTGGGGCCGACGAATGTGATACCCGCGTCCGCGCAGGCGGCCGCCAGCTCGGGGTTCTCCGACAAGAACCCGTAGCCGGGGTAGACCGCGTCGGCGCCGGAACGTCGAGCCGTGTCGACGATTTCGTCGACCGACAGATAGGCCCGCACCGGGTGGCCGATCTCGCCGATTTGGTAGGACTCGTCGGCCTTGAGGCGGTGCATCGAATTCCGGTCTTCGTAGGGATAGACCGCAACGGTGCCGACACCGAGCTCGTAGGCGGCCCGAAACGCGCGGATGGCGATCTCGCCGCGATTGGCAACCAACACTTTTGAGATCACGCGCGTCCCCTACCTCGGCTGTTTATACAAGCGTCGACCAGTAGTCCCAGAACCGGGCCAGAATCAGCAGAAAGACCGCGGTGAACCAGAGCGCGGCGATCGACCAACGCCAACGGTAGAGCTCACGGATTACCGCGCTGCGTGGCTTTCACCGGTTGGCCGGAACGCGACCGTGCTGACCACCACCAACAGCGAGATGGTCGACCACCCACACCACCATGCAGTACGGGCACAGCGCCCCGATGCGGTAAAGGCTTTGGAAGATCAGCCAGTGCACGAACGCGGCGCCGACCAGTGTCCCGACTGTCAATTCCGACCCAATACCACTGCGGCAGCGGCACTTTCGTCACAGCCAAGACACCGGTGACCGTGACAACGGTGAACGCGGCGATGCCGATGAGCGAGTTGGGGAAACCCAGCGCCGAGGCTTGTGGCGTTGTCATCACCGAACCGCACGACACGATCGGGTTGATGTTGCACGACGGCACGTACGACGGGTTGAGCAGGATCTTGATCTTCTCCACGGTCAGCGTGACCGACGCGATCAGCCCGATCACCCCGGCGATCAGCACCCACCATGCGCTCGCCGGCGGCACCGTCGCCGCGTGCCGGGACGGCGGAAGCCGAATCCTCAACCGGCTCGCCAGTTTGCGCTGACGCCGCGATGGTCACGACGCCGCGGGGGTCGCAGCCGCGTCGAGGCCCGGGACATCCCCGACGATCTCTTTGATCTTGGCCACCAACGCATCCGGCGTCGACCATTGGTAGTCCTGGCCGTTGATGCGGACCGTCGGGGTGGCGTGAATACCGGCGGCCGTGGCCAAGCCGTCGACCATCGGCGGTGTACTTGCCGGCTGTTGATGCAGTCGGGAACCTTGCCCACCACGCCGGCCTCGCGGGCATACTCGATCAGCTTCGCGTTGTCGGGAAATGTCGTGCCGGTCTCGGAGGGCTGTATGTTCCTGGTGTACAGCGCGGTGTGGAATCGGCGGAAGGCGTCGATCGACTCGTCGGCGACGCAGTAGGCCGCGTTGCCGGCCCGCGATGAGTAATCGTCGTTCTGCGGTCTGCTGAGCAGACCCACCATGTAGTAGTCGGCGGCGATGGCGCCGCTGTCGATCAGGTTCGACACCGTCGGTCCGAATCGTCGCTCGAAGTTCCCGCAGGCCGGGCAGAGGAAGTCCTCGTAGAACGTCACGACCGCCTTGGGGTCGTGACTGCCGTCTTTGGTGATCAGCTTGCTCGACGTCACCCGCACCGCCGCGTTCGGCACCGGAAGTCTTCTTGTTGTGCGAGATCACGATGTAGCCGACCAGGACGACGGCGAACAGCAGCACGATCGCGGTGAGCCCGATCCTGACTAGCCAGGTCGCGTCTGCGCCCGGCGGCGTTCAGGTCGTAGCTGGCTGGGCGTTTCGATTTGGCGGCGCCACGGGCTCGCTCACCCTCCGTCGTGTGAATGTCGGCTTTACTGTCCGACCGCGGCGCGGCCGGCGATAGCGTCTAAGCGTACCGGCGTCAGTAGCTCCAGCTCAGACGCGGCTGAGGTGAGCGCGCAACGCCGAAATCAACTCGGTGGTGGCGACGGCACTGCCGCCGCCGAGCGGGAACAGGCTGGCGAAGCCATGAGTCAGCGACCCCAAAGAGCGCAAGTCGACGGGCGTGCCGGCTGCGCGCAGCGCCGCCGCGTACCGATCACCCTCGTCGCGCAGCGGGTCGAAGCCCGCGGTCGCGATCAGCGCGGGCGGCAAACCTGACAGCGACTCGGCGAGCAGCGGCGATATCCGCGGATCTGTCGGCTCGAGGTCCGAGTCGCCCAGATATTGGGTCTCGAACCAGTCCATATCGTGCTTGGTCAGCAAAAACCCCTCGGCGAACAGGCTCAACGACCGGGTCCGCGCGGTGAAGTCGGTCCGCGGGTAGATCAGCCACTGCAGCACCGGCAGGGGACCCGGAGGGTCCTGGGTGGCCCTGTCGTCGCGCGCCAGCTGGGACACCACGGCCGCCAGGTTGCCGCCGGCGCTGTCCCCGCCGACGGCCACCTTGCCGGGGATCGCCCCGAGGTCGCCGGCGTGCTCGTGAGCCCACCGAAACGCCGCATAGGCGTCGTCGATCGCGGCGGGCGCCGGGTGCTCAGGGGCCAGCCGGTAATCGATCGACAGCACATGGACGTCGGCGTCGCGGCAGGTCAGCCGGCACAGCGCATCGTGGGTGTCCAAGTCGCCGATCGTCCAGCCGCCGCCGTGGTAGAAGACCAGCAACGGCGTCGGCTCGGCGGTCGCCGGGCGGTAGTGCCGAGCCGGGATCTGACCGGCGGGTCCGGGTATCGACAGGTCGCTGACGCCGACGTGCACCTGCGGGCCGGCGAACCCAAGGCACGTCTCCCGCATCAGAGCACGAGAAGCCACGACGTCGTTACCTACCGCCAAACCCTCGATGCCCATGGCGTGCTGCGCCGACAGCATCAGCTGCAACGTCGGATCCAGCGTATTGCCGTCGATCGTGACCGAGCGGCCCCCGGCCAGCAGTCGCACGGCGCGGGTCGGCACCCACGGAATCACCTTGACACCGACCTTGGTGGCGACGCTCTGCAGCCGACCGGCCCACCCGCTCGGCGCTTTGAGCTGCAGGTCCGGCGTGCCTGGCAGACTTCGTGTCATGGCTAGTTCCTTAAGCCCATTGATCCCACTGAACGACGGTAATGGCATTCCCGCCGTCGGATTCGGCGTATTCAAGATCCCGCCCGCAGACACCGAGCAGGCGGTGGGCACCGCGCTGCGCACCGGTTACCGCCATATCGACACCGCGGCGATGTACGGCAACGAACGCGAAACCGGCCGCGCAGTCGCTGCGTCCGGCGTGCCCAGAGACGAACTCTACTTGGTCACCAAGCTGTGGAACGCCGACCAGGGCTACGACAGCACGCTGGCGGCATTCGACGCCAGCATGCATCGGCTGGGGATCGACTATCTGGACCTTTACCTGGTGCATTGGCCGATGGCGCAGCGGAACAAGTTCGTCGACACCTTCAAGGCGTTCGCTCACCTGCGCGATCAGGGCCGGATCCGGTCGATCGGGGTCAGCAATTTCGAACCCGAGCACCTCGACGTCCTTATCGATGCCACCGGGATTGTGCCCGCCGTCAACCAGGTCGAGCTGCACCCGCGGCTGCCGCAAACCGAGTTGCGAAAGGTCCATGCCCGCCTGGGCATCGCGACCGAGGCGTGGGGACCGCTCGGGCGGGGATCGTTGCTGACCCATCCGACCATCACCGGGGTCGCCGAAAGCTGCGGCCGAACGCCCGCCCAGGTTCTGATTCGGTGGCATATTCAGCTCGGTAATATCGTGATCCCCAAGTCGGTGAACCCTAAGCGGATTGCGAGCAACTTCGACGTGTTCGATTTCGAACTCAGCAGCAACGACATGGCGTCGATCTCTTCGCTCGACGACGGCAACCGGCTCGGTCCTGATCCACGAACCTTCGACTTCACAGGCAGGTGAATGACGTTGACCGGCGAGTCGGGCGCCTCCGTCCCCTCCATAGCACTCAATGACGAGAACACGATGCCGTCGCTTGGCCTCGGCGTCGCCGAATTGTCCGACGACGAGACCGAGCGCGCGGTCTCGGCGGCACTGGAGATCGGGTATCGGCTGATCGATACCGCTTCGGTGTACGGCAACGAAGCCGCGGTCGGCCGCGCTATCGCGGCGTCCGGGATCCCCCGCGCGGAGCTGTTCGTCACCACCAAGCTGGCCAACGCCGACCAGGGCATCACCTCCACCCAGGACGGCCTGCAAGGCCAGCCTGGAGCGGCTCGGCCTGGACTACGTCGACCTTTACCTGATCCATTGGCCGGCACCGCAGTTGGGCAAGTACGTGGACAGCTTCGGCGGCCTGATTCAGTTACGCGGCGACGAATACGTTCGCTCGATCGGGGTGTGCAACTTCACCGAGGAGCACCTGGAGACGGTCATCGACCTGACCTTCGTCACCCCCGCGGTCAACCAGATCGAGCTGCACCCGCTGCTCAACCAGGCCGAGCTGCGCGCGGCCAACGCCGCGCACGACGTGGTCACCGAGGCTTACAGCCCGCTGGCGGTCGGCAGGCTGCTGGACAACCCGACGGTCGACGTCCGTCGCCGCCGAATACAGCCGCACCCCGGCGCAGGTGCTGATCCGGTGGAGCCTGCAGCTGGGCAACGTGGTGATTCCGCGATCGGCCAAACCCGAGCGCATCGCCAGCAACATCGACGTCTTCGATTTCGAGTTGGCCGCCGAACACATGGACGCGCTCAACGGGCTCAATGACGGCACCCGGGTGCGCGAGGATCCGCTGACCTACACCGGGATCTAGCTCGGCGGTCCGACCGGGCAGGTGGCCGTGGCCTGACGCAGCACGTTCGCCCGAAGCCTGATCGATGGGAAGCGCGTAACCACGCGACACCGCGATGTACTGCATGGCGTACTGACACCAGAACGCGTTGTTGGGCGGCATCCATAGGGCCGGCTGGGAGTCGGCCTTGTCCTCGTTCGCCTTTCCGGACACCGCCAGCAGGTTGGCCGGATCGTTGGCGAAGCGCACCCGTTCGGCGATCGGCCAGTCGTAGGCGCCCATGTCCCAGGCCAGCGCCAGCGGCACGATGTGGTCGATCTCCACTGACGCCCCGATCCCGGCACCACGCTGAAAGTTGATGGTGGCGTTGGTGTACGGGTCGTGCAGGATGCCGGTTTCGACAGCGTCGGGGCAGCGTTTGATCCACACATACGTCTTGTCGACGAGGTCGCGGTTGAGAATGTCGTCGCGGGTGTCGCATCCGTTGTGCCCGCCGGGCGCGTCGGTGTCGTCGGTCCAGGCGTCGCCGAACGCCGCACGACGGTAGTCGTAGCGATGGATCCTGGCCGGCACCAACACGATTCCGCTCAGCACGTCGACACCGGGCTGCACGGTCGGAACGTCGGCTCGCGCCGCGAACTCCCGGGCGCGGTCTCCCGCCGACGTGGTTACCACCTGATAGGCGACCAGCACCGCGAGCATCGCGATCGCCGACAACCACAGCAGCGTTTTGCGCGTCATATGCGCCGCTCCTCAGCATCGCTCCGTCCCCCGCAAGCGGGTGGGGGTCCCCCCAGCCGCGCAGCGGCGAGGGGCGTGCCCCCACTGCATCGCGGCCGGCGGTCATGACTTGTCCAGGTATTCGATGCGTTCGCTGCCGGTGAATGGTGCTGCCAGTAGCGCCAATCCGGAATTGGAGGCCTCGTCGTCGTAGACCTGCTCGCAGAAGTCCCGGGCCGCCTCGATGACGTGCTGGTGGTCGATCAGCGACAGCAGTTGCAGCGTGATCGCACGGCCGGACTGGCTGCGGCCCAGCACATCTCCTTCACGGCGCTCCCTGAGATCCAGGTCGGCCAGAGCGAACCCGTCGAGGGTCCCGGCGACGGCATTCAGTCGCCGGCCTGCCCGCGAATCCGGCGCCACCCAGCTCGCCAGCAGACACAGGCTCGCATGCGCGCCCCGGCCGATGCGGCCCCGCAATTGGTGCAACTGGCTGATGCCGAACCGGTCGGCGTCCATAACCAGCATCACGGTCGCGTTGGGGACGTCGACGCCGACTTCAATGACGGTGGTGCACACCAGCACATCGATGTCGCCGGCGCGAAACGCCGTCATCACGGCGTCCTTCTCGTCGGCGGGCAGCCGCCCGTGCATGAGTCCCAGCCGCAGACCGGCCAGCTGGTCACTGCGCAGACGGGCGAATAGCTCTTCGGCTGTCGCCGAAGGCCTTGCATCCTTCTCGGTCTGGCCGCTGTTGTCGGACTCGTCGATCCGCGGCGCCACGACGTAGGCCTGGCGCCCGTCGGCGACCTCCTCGATGATGCGCCGCCAGGCCCGGTCCAGCCATGCCGGCTTGTCCTTGACGAAGATGGCGGTGGTGGTGATCGGCTGCCGACCGCGGGGAAGCTCCCGCAGCGTCGACGTCTCCAGGTCGCCGTAGACGGTGAGCGCCACCGTCCGCGGTATCGGCGTCGCGGTCATCACCAGCAGGTGCGGCGTGATCCCGGCAGGGGCCTTGGCCCGCAACTGGTCTCGCTGCTCGACACCGAACCGATGCTGCTCGTCGACGACGACCATGCCGAGCTGGTGGAATTCGACCGCGTCTTGCAGCAGCGCGTGCGTGCCCACGACGATGCCGACCTGGCCGCTGGTGATCTCGCCGCGAACCTGTTTCTTCTGGGCCGCGACATCGAGCCGGTGAGCAGCGCCACCCGGGTGGCGTTGTCAGCACCGCCGAGCTGGCCGGCCATCGCCAGCGGCCCAAGCACATCGTTGATCGACTGGAGATGTTGTGCAGCAAGGACTTCCGTCGGCGCCAACAGTGCGCACTGGTAGCCGGCATCGACCATCTGCAGCATTGCCAGCACCGCGACGATCGTCTTGCCCGACCCCACCTCGCCTTGCAGCAGCCGGTTCATCGGCCGGGTCGAACCGATTTCGGCGGTAAGCACGTCCAGCACCTCGCGCTGGCCGGCGGTCAGCTCGAATGGCAAGCGGTGCAGGAGTTCGTGCTTGAGCCCGTCCGAACGCGCTGACGCCGCCGGGCCGGACTGGGCCAGTTCGCCGTGCCGGCGACTCACCAACGCCCACTGCAGCCCGACGGCCTCGTCGAAGGCCAAACGTTCTCGGGCCCGCCGCCGGTCGGCACTATCTTCGGCCAGGTGGATGGCGCGCAGTGCCTCGTCTTCGGAGACCAGATTGTGCTTGGCGCACAGTTCTTTTGGTAACGGATCGGCCACCGGGTCGAGGACCTCGAGCACTTGGCGCACGCAGTTGAAGATGTCCCAGCTCTGCAGCTTGGTACTGGCCGGATAGATCGGGTAGAAGCGGCGTTCGAACGCCTCCTGCAACACCTCGCCGCTGACAGCCTGCGAGGCGTCGGCGATGTTGCGCAGCGACCGACTGCCGCGGTTCCTGCCGTCCGTCGAGTCGAGGATAAGAAACGCCGGGTGCGTCAATTGCATTGCGCCCCGGAAGAATCCGACCTCGCCGGACAGCATCACTCTGGTGCCCTTGGTCAGCCCTTTCTTGAGGTAGCGAGGGTTGAAAAACGTGGCGGTGACCTTGCTGCGCCCGGACCCGAGGGTGACGAGCAATATCTTGTCTCTCGGGCGATTTCTGATCGGCCGCTCAACCACACTGGTGATCTCGTCGACGAGCGTGACGTGCTCACCTTCGGCTGGCCGCTCGTCGCCCGCGCCGCGCATGCTTGCGCCCTCGACGTAGCTGCGTGGGTAGTGGCGGAGCAGGTCGTCGACGGTGCGGATACCGAACACCTCGTCGAGCGGGTTCGCGGCTTTGGCGCCAAGGATGTAATCGAGGCGGTCGCTGAGCGCCACCATGGCTACTCGACCCCGATCAGCAGCGCGTCGCCACGGTGCCCGGTGTGGTAGGTCATCAGCTCGGTACCGGGGTGACGGTCGTGAACGTGGGCTTGCAGACGGTCGCTCACCGCGGTCGCGTCGACATGCCCGTCGAGGTCGGCACCGAGCAGCACCGTCACCAGCTCACCGCCGGCGGCCAGCAGCAAATCGATCAAGCCGATCGCCGCCGACGCGACGTCGGCGGCGACGATCAACACCTCGTCGCCCGCGATGCCCAACCCGTTGCCGGGTTCACAGGTGCCGGCCCAGGTCAACGCCGTTTCGGTGGCGATCCGCACCGACCCGTGCTTGGCGGCGCCGGCAGCGCGGGCCATCGTGAACCCGTCGTCGACGGCTTGCCGGCCGGGTTCGTGTACCGCGAGCGCGGCCAGGCCCTGCACCATCGATCCGGTCGGCAGCGGCACCACGTCGATCCCCCACCCGATCGCGGCGGTGCAGCCGGCCACCAGTTCTTCGGCGGCCAGGTAGCCGTTGGGCAACACCATCACCTGCGCGGCCTCGGTGTCCACCACGGCCCGCAACAGCTGCTGGGCGCTGATCGCCGTGGTCGGATCGGCGACATGCGGGCCGGGACGCAGCACGCAGGCTCCCTCGCCGGCAAACAACTCTGCCGCGCCGTCGCCGTCGACGACCGCCAACACCGCCCGCTCCCGCGTCCAGCTGCCCGGCGGTAGCCCGCTGGCGGCGCCGGTCAGCGCAGAGATCTGGATCCGCCGCGGATTGCCGAACGCCAGGCCCGCTTCGACGGCCGCGCCGGCGTCGTCGGTGTGGACATGGACCGAATAACCGCCGACCACGCCGGAGCTCGCGATGGCCACCGACTCACCGAGCTCATCCAGCCGCTCGCGCAGCAAATCAGCGCACTCGCTGTCGCATCCGCCCAGCAGGTACATCACCTCGAATTGCGGGGCGGGTGGCTGCGGGGCGGGTTCCGCGGCTTGCCGGCGCGGTGCGGGCTCGTACAGCGTGCGGTTGGGCGCCTGCCCGGTGATCGTCGAGCGCAACGCGTCGAGGAGAACCAGCAGACCTCGCCCACCTGCGTCGACTACCCCGGCGTCGCCGAGGACGTCCAGTTGCTCGGGCGTCTTCTCCAGCGCGACCACCGCGGCGTCGCCGGCGGCGGTGATCGCCCCGGCCACCCCCTCTCCGGTGTTCTGCTCGACGGCATCGGCGGCCGCCCGCAGCACCGAGACGATCGTCCCGGGGACCTCCTGGCCGCCCATCGAGGCGACAACCAGATCCACGCCGCGCTGCAACGCCGCGCCGAGCAACGCCGCGTCGATGACGTGCAGTTCGGCACCGGATTCTTCGGCCGCGTCCGCGGTGACGTCGGCGATGCCGCGCAGAATCTGCGACAGGATCACCCCGGAGTTGCCGCGCGCGCCGTTCAAAGCGCCCGCCTGATAGCGCGGCGGCCACCCGGACGACATCGCGCGGACGGCTCTGCGAACTGGCAACCGCGTTGGCCTCGGCCAGCGCCGAGCGCATGGTGAACAGCATGTTGATGCCGGTGTCGGCATCGGCGACCGGGAACACGTTCAGCCGATTGATCTCGTCGATGTGCGTGATCAGGTCACCGACAGCGCTATGCGCCCAGTCGCGCAGGGCGGACGCGTCCAATGGGCGATCCGGCTTAGCCAACCCCGACCCCACCCAGGCCCACCTCCTCACGCCGCCATCGGTGGGCGCCAGCCTATCCATTCAGGCCGACAGCACAGGTCACATAGCGCACGGCGCGTGTTGATCGTTTTGGCGGTTCTGCCCTGCGGCGGCTATTCTGGCCAGGTCGTCGGGCCACCCGTCTGTGGTTGTTGGCCCCAGAGCTTCGAGGAGTTTCACGTATGGCTGCCGTCTGCGATATCTGCGGGAAAGGCCCCGGCTTCGGCAAGTCGGTGTCGCACTCCCATCGCCGGACCAGCCGTCGGTGGGATCCCAACATTCAGAGCGTGCGCGTTGCCACCCGCCCCGGCGGTAACAAGCACCGCATCAACGTCTGCACGTCGTGCATCAAGGCCGGCAAGGTCACCCGCGGCTAGCGGGTCGAACCCCTCGCGTCGTCGGTTTGCCGATTGCGGAGCGCGAAGGCGTTGAGACGGTTTACGGCAGTCGCCAGTCGATCGGCTCACTGCCCATCTCGGTGAGCAGGTCGTTGGCGCGGCTGAACGGACGCGAGCCGAAAAATCCCCGCGACGCCGAAAGTGGCGAAGGGATGCGGCGATTCGATCGAGACACAATCACTGCCCGCCAGCATCGGCTTCAGCGTCGAGGCGTCGCGGCCCCACAAAATCGCCACCATCGGCTGCCGGCGATCCACCAGGGCGCGAATCGCGCACTCGGTGACGGCCTCCCAGCCCTTGCCGCGGTGAGACGCCGGATTACCCGGCCGAACGGTGAGCACGCGGTTGAGCAGCAGCACCCCGCGCTCGGCCCACGGCGTAAGGTCGCCGCAGGAGGGCGCCGGATAGCCGAGGTCTTTGGCATATTCGGCGAAGATGTTCTCCAGACTTCGCGGCAGTGGCCGCACAGCTTCGGCCACCGAAAAGCTCAGGCCGACGGCATGTCCGGGCGTCGGATACGGGTCCTGGCCGACAATCAGCACCCGCACCTGGTCGAACGGGAAGGTGAAGGCGCGCAACACATTCGGACCTGCCGGCAGGTAGCCTCGGCCGGCAGCGATCTCCTCGCGCAGAAATTGGCCCATCTTGGCTACCTGATCGGCGACCGGCTCCAGTGCGGCAGCCCAACCATCATCGACGAGTTCACGCAACGGCCGAGCGGTCACGCCAGCCCCTTCGCCAACAGCACCACCGTGTCCGCGCCCGCACGCCGGTCCCGCGAAATCTCTTGGTAATCAGGCGATTCCGACCACAGCCGGAATGCCGCCTCGTCGGGAAACGACATCAGCACCACCTTGTCCCGATCCCACGTGCCCTCAACCACCTGTGGGGACTCATCGGCGGCCAGCAACGTTCCGGGGTGACGACGGAAGACATCCATGAATCGGATCTGGTACCGGTCGTAGGCGGCGCGGTCGCTGAACCGCAACTGGGCGATCGCGTAGACGGTCACCGGGTCACCCTACTGCCCGTTGCCCGCCTCTCCCCCGCAAGCGGGAGGTGCCCCCACCTCGGGCCGCTCAGCGGCCCGCATCGTCACCGGGCGTGAAGGACTGCCAGCCGGCGTATCCGCGCCACTCTGCGCCGTCAACGAGCACCCGCGCCGGCCCCTCGAGCACCCGCCCGATCATCCGCCACCCCGCGGGAACCGGGCCGGCGAACGCCGCGACCAGGGCGTGGTCCTCTCCCCCGCCGAGCACCCACGTCCACGCGTCGACCCCTGCGGCTTCGGCTGCACTCAGCAGTGCGTCGCGATCGGCGCTCAGCGCGTCGGTGCTCAGGTCGATGCCCACCCCGGACGCCTCGGCCAGGTGCCGCAGGTCACCGACCAGGCCGTCCGAGATGTCGATCATCGCCTGGGCGCCGGCCTCGGCGGCCGCGCGACCCTCTCCGTAAGGCGGTTGCGGGACGAGGTGACGACGCCGCAAGTCGTCGAACCCTTCAATACCGTTGTGCCACAGCTCATATCCGGCGGCAGAGTATCCCAGCTGGCCGGCGACGGCGATCCGCGAGCCGGGTCGCGCCCCGGACCGCAGCACCGGCGGTCGGCCAGCCAGATCGCCCAGCGCAGTGACCGACACCACCCACTGCGGGCTGCTGACCAGATCTCCGCCGACGATGCCAGCGCCGATCCGGCCGGCCTCGTCCCACATCCCGTCTGCCAGCGCGCCGACCTGTGCGGTTGACGTTTCGGGCGGTGCGCCGAAGCCGACGACGAACGCGGTGGCCCGGCCGCCCATCGCTTCGATGTCGGCGGCGTTCTGCGCGACGGCTTTACGGCCGACATCGTGCGGTGTCGACCAGTCCAGCCGGAAGTGCCGACCCTCGACGAGCATGTCCGTCGACGCCACGACGCGACCGTCGCCGGCCAGCACCACAGCAGCGTCATCACCCGGTCCGAGAGCGACCGTGTCCGGCTGGCGCCGACCCCGAATCAGTCCTTCGATCACGCCGAATTCGCCAACGTCGCCGAGCGTGGGATCAGAGTCGCCGCCGCCCACATCACCTCCGGTAGGTTCTTGTCCGCTGACTTCGGGAGTGTAAGCGTGATCGACAAGTGAGCAGAAGGTGCAGAAGGTGAGGTAATGGCCGAGTCGGATGGTCCGCCGCGGGCGGTGCTGATCGCTGCACTGGTACTCGCGGTCGGCGCGGTCGGCGTCATCCTGGCGATCGCGGCGACCCGCCACCCGCCGCTTCAACCGGCGGCGATCCCGACCGTCCCCGCTCCCCATGCTCAGGATCGGGCGTGCAGAGCGCTGCTGGAAGCGCTGCCGCAGCGACTCGGCGACTATCAGCGGGCTCCCATCGCGCAGCCCACGCCGCCCGCCACCGCGGCGTGGCGGACCGCAAGTGATAGCGAACCGGTCGTGCTGCGGTGTGGCCTCGACCGTCCGACCGACTTCGTGGTCGGTTCGCCGATCCAACTCGTCGACCGGGTGCAGTGGTTTGAGGCCCGCCAAGGTGATCGATCCACCTGGTACACGGTCGACCGACCGGTCTATGTCGCGCTCACCCTGCCGTCGGCGTCTGGCCCGACGCCGATCCAGGAACTCTCCGAGCTGATCGACCACACGATGCCCGCGGTGCCGATCAACCCGTCGCCGGTCGGCTAGCGCAGACCCGTCCCGCGCGCGAGCGCCGTTTCAACCATGGTCGCCACCAGGGTTCGATAATCCACGCCGCTGGCGGCCCACATCCGCGGGTACATCGAGATGGTCGTGAATCCGGGCATTGTGTTGACCTCGTTGATGATTGGGCCGTCATCGGTGAGGAAGAAGTCGACCCGGGCCAGGCCCTGACAGTCGATCGCCTTGAACGCCCGGATCGCCAACTCACGCACCGCCTCGCTCACGTCGTCGTCGACCTTGGCGGGCACGTCGAGTTCGGCGGCGTCGTCGAGGTATTTGGTCGCGAAGTCGTAAAAGGAGTCTTCACGTCCGCGCACCCCGGCCACCCTGATCTCCCCGACGGTGCTGGCTTGCACTGTGCCGTCAGGGAATTCGAGCACACCGCATTCCAGTTCGCGACCCGACAACCGCGGCCTCGACAATCACCTTCGGGTCATGCTGGCGCGCGTGGGCAACGGCCTCGGGCAGCTCGTCCCAGCCGGTTACCCGGCTGACGCCGATCGACGAGCCGCCGCGCGCGGGTTTGACGAAGACCGGCAGCCCAAGTCGTTCGCGCAGACCGGTGTCCAGCGTCGGCTGCGACGGCCGCAACACCTCGTAGGCGCCGACCGGAAGTCCTTCGGCGACAAGCAGTTTCTTCGTGAACTCCTTGTCCATTCCCGCAGCGCTGGCCAATACCCCGGCACCGACGTAGGGCACGCCGGCGAGTTCGAGCAGGCCCTGAATCGGTGCCGTCTTCCCCGTAGGGGCCGTGCAAGACCGGAAAGACCACGTCGACGGATGCCAGCACCTCAGCCCCACCCGGCGACAGTGACACCAGCTGACCGGCCCGCCGCGGATCGGCAGCCAGAGCCAGCTCGGTGCCCGATTCGGAGCTCACCCCCGGCAGCTGCCGATTGGTGATCGCCAGCGCGTCGGGGTTCCCGTCGGTCAGGACCCACGAGCCGTCCGGGGTGATGCCAATCGCGACCACGTCGAAGCGCTGCGGATCGAGATTGCGCAAAATGCTGCCCGCCGAGACACAGGAGATGGCGTGCTCGTTGCTGCGTCCGCCGAACACGACGGCGACGCGGACGCGGCCGCGATCGGTCGTCTTGGCGGGGAAGCGGGCACTCACAACCTAGAGAGGCTACCTTCTGGGTGCTGCGGTGCTGGTTACCACGAGGTTAGCTCCGCTATTAGCCGTGGCCAGCGTCATTCCGGCTTGGTGCTGCGTCCCAACAGCAGAGCCACCGCCTGGTACACCGACAGCCCCTTATGACAGACCCGGTGCACCGCGTCGGTCAGTGGCATCTCGACGTCGTAACTCGAGGCCAGTGCCAGCACGGACTCGCATGACGTCACCCCCTCGACGACGTGCCCGCCGCGGGCCTGCAACGCCGACTCCATCGTCTCGCCCCGCCCCAGGGATTCGCCGAAGGTGCGGTTGCGCGAGCGGGGCGAGGTGCAGGTAGCCACCAGGTCGCCGACCCCGGCCAGACCCGCCAGGGTTGCGCCTTTAGCCCCGACCGCGATCCCGAGCCGCATGATCTCCGCCAGGCCGCGGGTGATGATCGCCGCCGCGGTGTTCTCGCCCAGGCCCACTCCGGCCGCCATCCCGCAGGCCAGCGCGATCACGTTCTTGCACGCGCCGCCGATCTCGGTGCCGATCACGTCGGCGTTGGTGTAGGGCCGAAAGTATCCGGTGTTCAACATGCGCTGCAGGGCAACGGCACGACCGGAATCGCTGCAGGCGATCACGGTGGCGGCGGGTTGCCCAGCGACGATCTCGCTGGCCAAGTTCGGCCCGGAGATCACCGCGACCTGCGACGGATCGACACCGGTCACGTCGACGATGACCTGGCTCATCCGCATCAGAGTGCCCAACTCGATGCCTTTGGCCGTGCTGACCAGGGTCGCACCTCGGGCGAACAGACTCCTCCACTGTTCGACATTGCTCCGCATTGTCTGCGCCGGCACGGCCAGCACCACCGTCGTCACCCCGCTGAGCGCTTCTTTCGCGTCGCCGGTGGCACGGACACCCGGCGGCAACTCAACGCCGGGCAAGTAGTCGGAGTTGTGACGGCTGGCGTTGATTTCGTCGGCGACGTCGGATCGCCGCGCCCACAGCGTGACCTCGCCGCCAGCATCGGCGAGCAATTTGGCCAGCGCCGTACCCCATTCGCCGGCCCCCATCACCGCCGTCCTGCTGGCCATCGTTTGCCTTCGTCCCCGTCTCGTCGAATTGTCGGCGCTCAACCGTAGCCCAGCCCAGGAGCCTAAGCGGAGATGAACCGTGGCACTGGCAGGATGGCGTTATGAGCGTGCGAGCCGACGCCGTAGGCGATGTCGGCTTGATCGTCGCCGTCAAGCGACTGGCCGCCGCCAAGACCAGGCTCGCGCCGGTGTTTTCCGCACAGACGCGGGAGAACGTGGTGTTGGCCATGCTGGTCGATACCCTCACCGCCGCGGCAAGGGTCGGGTCCGTAGGCCGCATCACCGTCATCACGCCCGACGACGCCGCGGCGGCCGAGGCGCGCCGACTCGGCGCCGAGGTGCTGTTCGATCCCACGCCCGAAGGCCACCCCGACCCGCTGAACAATGCGATCGCGGAAGCCGAGCAGGTGGTCGCCCAATCAGTGCCCAATATCGTTGTGCTGCAAGGGGATCTGCCGGCACTGCAGACGCAGGAGCTTGCCGAGGCGATCGCCGCGGCACGACACCACGAGCGTAGTTTCGTCGCCGACCGGCTCGGCACGGGTACCGCGGCGCTGTGTGCATTCGGCGCCGCGCTCGACCCGCGGTTCGGGCCGGATTCCTGCGCGCAGCATCGACGCTCGGGCGCGATCGAGCTCACCGGGGCGTGGCCTGGATTGCGCTGCGATATCGACACACCCGACGACTTGGCGGTCGCGCGCCGGCTTGGGATCGGGCCGGCGACCGGGCGGGCTGTTGGCGCGCGCCGCTAACGTAACGACGGGTAAACGGCTCCTCAACGGCGATGGACGTCAGCTCGCGGGTAGCAGCACCGCCCACCGATGGGGAATGATCACAAGGGTGACCGAAATCGAAGCCCGCGAGGGCAGCGAAGCAACAGTTACGACCACCTCAGCCGAGGCGCGGCCCGATGGGCCCGGGTGGCAAGCGGACGGCGCAGCACCCGCCTCACCGCCCGCCGCCACAGCAGCCCTAATAGAGGACGAACTTCCGGAGCACCGCTACCTGAACCGGGAACTGAGCTGGCTGGACTTCAACGCGCGCGTACTGGCGCTGGCCGCCGACACCTCGCTGCCGTTGCTGGAGCGGGCGAAGTTTCTGGCCATCTTCGCCTCCAACCTCGACGAGTTCTACATGGTTCGCGTCGCCGGGCTGAAGCGGCGCGACGAGATGGGTTTGTCGGTGCGCTCCGCGGACGGTCTGACCCCGCGCGAGCAGCTGCGCCGGATCGGCGAGCAGACCCAGCAGATCGCCACCCGGCACGCACGGGTGTTCCTCGACTCGGTGCGGCCCGGGTTGGCCGAGGAAGGTATTCACGTCGTCACGTGGGCCGATCTGGACCGGGCTGAACGCGACCGAGTTGCAGACCTACTTCAACGAGCAGGTTTTCCCCGTTCTGACTCCGCTCGCCGTCGATCCCGCTCACCCGTTCCCGTTTGTCAGCGGCCTGAGCCTGAACCTCGCGGTCACGGTCAGGCAGCCGGACGACGGCGGTCAGCACTTCGCCCGAGTCAAGGTGCCCGACAACGTCGGTCGTTTCGTTGAGCTCGACGCAAGGAAGGCGCAGAAGCGATCGGCCGGGAAGGCGGAAGTCCGCTTTTTGCCGACGGAGGAGCTGATCGCGGCCTTCCTGCCGGCGCTGTTTCCGGGCATGGAGATCGTCGAGCACCACGCGTTCCGCATTACTCGGAACGCCGATTTCGAGGTCGACGAGGATCGCGACGAGGATCTGCTGCAGGCGCTCGAGCGCGAACTGGCCCGTCGACGGTTCGGGTCGCCGGTGCGCCTCGAGGTGGCCGACGACATGACCGAGCACATGTTGGAGCTGCTGCTGCGGGAGCTCGACGTGCATCCCGGCGATGTCATCCAAGTGCCGGGGCTACTCGATCTGTCCTCGCTGTGGCAGATTTACGGCGTCGACCGGCCGGCACTGAAGGATCCCGCGTTCGTGCCGGCGACCAACCCCGCATTCGCCGATCGGGAAACGCCGAAGAGCATTTTCGCGACGCTGCGCGAGGGTGACGTGTTGGTTCACCATCCCTACGACTCGTTCTCCACCAGCACGCAACGCTTTATCGAGCTGGCTGCCGCTGACCCCAACGTGCTGGCGATCAAACAGACGCTGTATCGCACATCGGGTGATTCACCGATCGTGCGTGCCCTCATCGAAGCCGCCGCGGCCGGAAAGCAAGTAGTGGCACTGGTCGAAATCAAGGCGCGATTCGACGAACAGGCAAACATCCAGTGGGCGCGCGCGCTGGAGCAGGCGGGAGTCCATGTGGCCTACGGCCTCGTCGGCTTGAAAACGCATTGCAAGACTTGCTTGGTGGTGCGCCGCGAAGGCTCCGCGATCCGGCGTTACTGCCATATCGGGACCGGCAACTACAACAGCAAGACCGCTCGGCTCTACGAGGACCTCGGCCTGCTGACCGCCAATCCCGACATCGGCGCCGATTTGACCGACCTGTTCAACACGCTGACGGGCTATTCGCGTAAGTTCTCCTACCGCAACCTGTTGGTCGCACCGCACGGAATCCGCGCCGGCATCATCGAGCGCGTCAACCGGGAGATCGCCGCGCATCAGGAAACCGGCAACGGGCACATCCAACTCAAGATGAACTCCCTTGTCGACGAACAGGTCATCGACGCGCTCTACCGAGCGTCGCAAGCCGGGGTGCGGGTGGAGATCGTGGTGCGCGGAATCTGTGCACTGCGCCCCGGTGTCGAGGGGTTCTCCGAAAACATCACCGTGCGCTCGATTCTCGGCCGATTCCTGGAGCACTCGCGGATCTTCCACTTCGACTTGATCGACGAATTCTGGATCGGCAGCGCCGACATGATGCACCGCAATCTCGATCGGCGGGTCGAGGTGTTGGTTCAAGTCAAGGACCCCCGACTGACCGCACAACTCAAAGACATCTTCGCGTCAGCTCTGGACCCCGCCACGCGCTGCTGGGAACTGGGGCCGCGAAGGGCAGTGGACCGCGTTGCCGCAAGCCGGCCACAAGGTTCGCGACCACCAGGTGTCGCTGATGGACCAACACAGGAGCGCCTGAGGCCACCTGTAGCATGGCCAGGATGTCTGTCAGGCGCGAAGGTCCGAATTGACTTGCAGGGGTTACGGTGCCGACCCAAATCTGGTCGGATGACCCGAGTGTGAGCGGGAAAGTCGTTTGGGCCGCCGGCGCGGTGCTCTGGCGCCCCTGCGCGAGCGAGTCGGTCGAGGTGGCGGTCATCCACCGTCCTCGCTACGACGACTGGTCATTGCCCAAGGGCAAGATGGATCCCGGCGAAACCGAACCGGTGACCGCGGTGCGAGAAATTTTCGAGGAGACCGGTCACCGTGCACAACTTGGTCGCCGGCTTCACAACGTGAGTTATCCGGTTGACCAAGGTGTCAAACGGGTTCGCTACTGGGCGGCGCGCAGCCTGGGCGGAGAATTCACCCCCGGTCGGGAAGTCGATGAGCTGATCTGGCTGCCGACTTCCGATGCGATCAAGAAAGTCTCCTACGCGCACGATCGAAAGGTCTTGCGCCGGTTCGCCAAATTCCCGGCGGACACCCAGACCGTGCTCGTGGTTCGGCACGGCACCGCGGGCAGCAAGTCCCGGTTCTCCGGTGACGACAAGATGCGACCGTTGGACAAGAAGGGCCGTGCGCAGGCCGAGGCACTCGTCGTGCAGCTATCGGCCTTCGGCCCTACCGATGTGTACGCCGCTGACCGCGTGCGCTGCCACCAGACAGTGGAACCGCTCGCCGAGGAGCTGGGCGTGGTCATCTGCAATGAGCCCACGCTGACCGAGGAAGCGTACGCCGACAACCCTAAACGCGGTCGACGGCGGCTTCTGCAGATCGCCGAGCTGGACCGCACACCGGTAATCTGCACGCAGGGCAAGGTGATTCCGGACCTGATCGCGTGGTGGTGTGAACGCGACGGGATCCGTCCGGACAAGTCCCGCAATCGCAAGGGCAGCACGTGGGTGCTGTCGCTGGCCGACGGCCACCTGATCGCAGCCGACCACATCGGCAGTGCGCTGGCCGCCAACGTCGGTGACCTAGCACGCAGATTCGCCGCGGGCGTCTCGATAGAGCCGGCCCCGCGGCGAAATCTGTGTGTTGAGTTGGTTCGCGCCTACCGACGGCCGCGACGGGCCGTGGCCTTCTTGGCCGGAGCCTTCTTGGCAACGCTCTTCTTGGCCGGAGCCTTCTGCACGGCCTTCTTCGCCACGGCCTTCTTCACGGCCTTCTTCGCCACGGCCTTCTGCACGGCCTTCTTCGCCACGGCCTTCTGCACGGCCTTCTTCGCCACGGCCTTCTTCACGGCCTTGCGGGCGACAGCCCTCGTGGCGGCCTTCTTCACCACGGCCTTCTTCACGGCCTTGCGGGCGACAGCCCTCTTGGCGGCCTTCTTCACCACGGCCTTCTTCACGGCCCCGCCCGCGACAACACCTCGCTTCACTGCTGGTCCTTCCGCTGGGAGGCGCTGTGCGCCAGAGACAACCGCTTTGAATTGTGCACCGGGCCGGAATGCCGGCACGGACGTTGGCTTGACCTTTACCGTCTCGCCGGTGCGGGGATTACGCGCCACACGTGCCGCGCGACGGCGCTGTTCGAACACACCGAAGCCGGTAATGGTGACGCTTTCGCCCTTGTGCACTGCCCGCACAATAGTGTCGACGACATTCTCGACGGCGGCGGTTGCCGACCGACGATCCGAGTCCAATTTCTCTGTGAGCACATCAATGAGCTCTGCCTTGTTCATACAAAACCTCCGCTGCTAGCGGCCCACGTCGGACCGACTAGAGGACACGGTAAACCCTCAGGTGCCTGATTTCCAAGAGCCACGCGCAATTTCAGTCGGTTCTGGCGAACTTTTTAGGAATCCGGTTGCCGCGCTTGATAGGTGGCTTGAGAGAGGACGAGCCGTCGAATACGGCGTTGGGGCGCCCGAAATTCGGGCCCAATCGAGCCGTCAGGAAGTGGGCAATGTCTGCGGTTTCCAGGCCGGCCGCTCCGACTCGAAAAGCCCGATCTCGTCACGTTTCCGCAGCGTAAGGGCTATGTCGTCGAGGCCTTCCATCAAACGCCAGGCGGTGTAGTCGTCAATCTTGAACGGCACCACCACCGTTCCTGCGGCCACATTCCGATCTTGAAGATTGACAGTGATTTCCAACCCGGGACTGCCCTCGATGAGCTTCCAGAGCAGTTCCACATCGTCTTGGGCAACTTCGGCGGCCAACAGTCCCGCCTTCCCCGCATTGCTCCGAAAAATGTCGCCGAACCGAGACGAGATCACTACCCGGAATCCGTAGTCCATAAGCGCCCACACCGCATGCTCGCGAGAGGATCCGGTGCCGAAATCGGGTCCGGCGACCAGTACTGAACCCCTGTCAAACGGACTGAGATTGAGCACAAAGGAGGGATCGGTCCGCCATGCCGCGAACAATCCATCCTCGAAACCCGTTCGGGTGACACGCTTCAAATAGACCGCCGGAATGATCTGATCCGTGTCGACATTGGACCGCCGCAGCGGCACTCCGATACCCGTGTGGGTGTGAAAAGCGTCCATTACAGTTCTCCCTCTTCTCAGTTCAGGTCGGCCGGGGCAGAGAGCTTCCCGCGCACCGCGGTGGCGGCGGCAACGGCGGGCGACACCAAGTGAGTACGGCCGCCCTTGCCCTGGCGTCCTTCGAAATTGCGGTTTGACGTTGCCGCGCACCGCTCCCCCGGCGACAGCTGGTCCGGGTTCATCCCAAGACACATCGAGCACCCGGCCTGCCGCCACTCTGCGCCGGCGGCCGTGAAGATTTCACCCAGCCCTTCTTTTTCGGCCTGCGCGCGTACCCGCATCGAGCCGGGCACGACCAGCATCCGCACGCCGTCGGCAACTTTGCGGCCTCGCAGTACGTCGGCCACCACACGCAAATCCTCGATGCGGCCGTTGGTACACGATCCGACGAACACGGCATCCACCGCGATGTCGCGCATCGGGGTTCCGGGCCGAAGGTCCATGTACGCCAGCGCTTTCTCGGCGGCCTGGCGCTCGTTTTCATCGGCCATCAGCTCAGGGTCGGGCACCGCGGCCCCCAACGGCACTCCCTGCCCCGGATTTGTCCCCCAGGTGACAAACGGGGTCAACGACGCGGCATCCACATAAACCTCGGTGTCGAACTCGGCGCCTTCGTCGGTGGCCAGCCGATCCCAATAAGCCACCGCCGCGTCCCACTGCTCGCCGGTCGGGGCATGTGGGCGTCCACGCAAGAATTCGTATGTGGTCGCATCGGGTGCCACCATCCCCGCCCGGGCCCCGGCCTCGATGCTCATGTTGCAGATCGTCATCCGGGCCTCCATCGACAGCGATTCGATGGCGGTGCCGCGATATTCGATGACATGGCCTTGGCCTCCGCCGGTGCCGATCTTGGCGATCACGGCAAGGATGATGTCCTTGGCCGTCACACCGGCGGGCAGCTCCCCGTCGACGTTTACGGCCATCGTCTTGAACGGCCGCAGCGGAAGCGTCTGAGTGGCCAGCACGTGCTCGACCTCGGAAGTGCCGATTCCCATTGCCAATGCACCGAATGCGCCGTGGGTAGAGGTGTGGCTGTCACCGCACACGATCGTCATTCCCGGTTGAGTCAGACCGAGCTGGGGGCCGACGACGTGGACGATGCCCTGCTCGATATCGCCCATCGGATATAAACGGATCCCGAATTCGGCGCAATTACGCCGCAGTGTCTCGACCTGGTTGCGCGAAACGGGATCGGCGATCGGCTTGTCGATGTCGATGGTCGGCACGTTGTGGTCCTCGGTGGCGAGCGTCAATTCGGGTCGGCGCACCGGGCGCCCGGCCAGCCGCAGGCCGTCAAATGCCTGCGGACTGGTGACCTCGTGGACCAGGTGCAGATCGATATAGATCAGGTCGGGCTCGGCGTCCCCGCCGGAGGCCACCACGTGGTGGTCCCAAACCTTCTGCGCCAGCGTGCGCGGACGCCCGGCATCAGTGTCGGCTGAAGTCTTCATCACGAGGTCATCCCGATTCCCTTGGTTGCGGTCCGGCACTGCGGTGTCATAACGTGATCTCACTATGCGAGAAGTTAGTATCTCTCTGTGAGACAGGATAGCGGTATCGGCGTCCTCGACAAAGCCGTGGGGGTGCTGCACACCGTTGCGGAATCACCGTGCGGATTGGCCGAATTGTGCGACCGCACCGGCCTACCCAGAGCCACCGCACACCGATTGGCCGCCGGCCTGGAGATCCATCGCTTGCTGGCGCGCGATGGCGATGGCCGTTGGCGGCTGGGCCCGGCGGTCAGCGAGCTGGCCGCTCACGTCAACGACCCACTGCTGACGGCAAGCGCGGCGGTGCTGCCGCGGCTGCGCGAAATCACCGGCGAAAGCGTGCAGCTGTACCGCCGCGAAGGCAGCTGGCGGATCTGCATCGCCGCGGTGGAACCGCCTGCAGGCCTTCGCGATACCGTTCCGGTCGGAGCGCGTTTGCCGATGACGGCCGGTTCCGGCGCCAAGGTGTTGCTGGCATACGGCGACGACGCCACTCGGCAGGCGGTACTGCCCACCGCAAAATTCAGCGACCGCGTGCTGGCCGAAGTCCGGCGGCGCGGTTGGGCGCAAAGTGCTGGCGAGCGCGAGCCGGGGGTGGCGAGTGTGTCGGCGCCGGTCCGCGACGCCCGCGGCGCGGTGAACGCCGCGATCTCGGTGTCGGGTCCGATTGACCGCATCGGCCGTCGCCCGGGCGCCCGCTGGGCGGCCGATCTGCTGGCGGCTGCCGACGCCATTACTCGCCGACTGTGAAGCACGCCTTGATCGGCCGCCCGGCGGGCCGGCAGTAGCGACCTGACACACTGTCGCCATGGGAACCAACCAGCGCGCGAGCATCGTCATGTCTGAGGCCGAGATCACCGACTTCGTCAACAGCAGCCGGACCGGCACGCTCGCCACCATCGGCCCGGACGGACAGCCGCATTTGACCGCCATGTGGTACGGCGTGGTCGACGGCGAAATCTGGCTAGAAACGAAGGCCAAGTCGCAGAAGGCGGTCAACCTCAAACGAGACCCGCGGGTGAGCTTCCTGATCGAAGACGGCGACACCTATGACACCTTGCGTGGCGTGTCCTTCGAAGGCGTTGCAGAGATCCTCGACGATCCCGACGTCTCGCACCGGGTCGGAGTCAGCGTGTGGGAGCGCTACACCGGTCCCTACAGCGACGACATGAGGCCGTTCGTCGAGCAGATGATGAACAAGCGGGTCTGCGTGCGCATCGTGGCCCATCGCTCGCGTTCGTGGGATCACCGCAAGCTGGGCTTGCCGGCCATGCCGGTCGGTGGATCGACGGCACAGGCCGCTGGCTAGCACGAGCAGACGTAAAAGCTCCCGACACGCCGCGCGTGCGGGAGCCTTTACGTCTGCTCGTCAGTGGACAAGTAGCCCCGATGGGATTCGAACCCACGCTACCGCCGTGAGAGGGCGGCGTCCTAGGCCGCTAGACGACGGGGCCGGAACCGATCCGAGGTGCCAGCATAGCTCACCGGAATACGCCCACATAATTGCTTGCGGCGGACACCAAACTTTGCTGGGGTACCAGGACTCGAACCTAGAATGGCTGAACCAGAATCAGCTGTGTTGCCAATTACACCATACCCCATTGGCTGCCTAAAACTGCTGGTCAAAGGCTTCCCGCAGACGATGTGAAGGTCATGCGGCCGCTGCTGCCAGCCGTTGTGGGCCGACGTGCAGACTACCAAACAATCCGATCGCTTCTCACGCTTGCCCGACGCGGTCGCGGGCGCCCTGCAACCGCTGCAGACTGCGCTCGCGCCCGAGCAGCTCCATCGATTCGAACAGCGGCGGGCTGACGGAGGATCCGGTGATGGCCACCCGGATCGGGCCGAAAGCCTTGCGTGGTTTGAGCGCGAGCGCCTCGACCAACGCGGCCTTGAGCGCGGCCTCGATGTCGGCCACCGTCCATTCGGTCAGCTCATCCAGCGCCGCGACCGCGGCGTCGAGCACCGGTCCGGCGTCGGTACCCAATTCCTTGGCGGCGGCCTTGGGGTCGACCATGTACTCGTCGTCGTTGAAGAACTTCAGCAGGTCCCACGCGTCACCCAGCACGACGATGCGGGTTTGCACGAGCTCGGCGGCCACCGCGAACTGCGCGTCGTCCAGCCCGGTGCGATGACCGTGAGTATCGAAGTAGTCGCGCAGCCTGCCGGTGAAATCGTCGACGGCAAGTAGCCGGATGTGCTCGGCATTGATCGCGTCGGCCTTTTTCTGGTCGAACCGCGCCGGGTTGGCGTTGACGTCAACGACATCGAACGCGGCCACCATCTCGTCGAGACTGAATACGTCGCGGTCGGCGGCGATCGCCCAGCCGAGCAGAGCAAGGTAATTCAGCAGCCCCTCTGGGATGAAGCCGCGAGCTCGGTGAGCGAACAGATTCGACTGCGGGTCACGCTTCGAAAGTTTTCTGGTGCCTTCGCCCAACACCGTTGGCAGGTGGGCGAATTCCGGAACCCGATCCGCTATCCCGATACGAATCAGCGCGTGGTACAGTGCGATCTGCCGCGGGGTCGACGGCAGCAGGTCCTCGCCGCGCAACACATGCGTGATCTTCATCAGCGCGTCGTCGACCGGATTCACCAAGGTGTACAACGGATCCCCGGTTCCGCGGGTCAACGCGAAATCGGGAACCACGCCCGCCGCGAAAGTAGTCTCTCCGCGGACCAAATCGTCCCAGCCCAGATCTTCGTCAGGCATTCGCAATCGCACCACCGGTTTACGGCCCTCGGCCAGATATGCGGCTCGCTGCTGCTGTGTCAGATCACGATCGAAGTTGTCGTAACCCAGCTTCGGACTGCGGCCGGCCGCCAGATGGCGGCCCTCGACTTCCTGCGGCGTCGAGAAGGCTTCGTACGCCTCGCCCGAGGCGAGCAGCTGGGCTACCACGTCGCGATAGATGTCGCTGCGCTGCGACTGCCGGTATGGGCCGTAGGCCCCGCCCACCTCGGGGCCCTCGTCCCAATTGAGGCCCAGCCAGCGCAGCGCATCCAATAGCGCCAGATAGCTTTCCTCGCTGTCACGTTCGGGGTCGGTGTCCTCGACGCGGAACACGAAGGTGCCGCCGGTGTGTCGAGCATAGGCCCAGTTGAAGAGTGCGGTGCGGATCAGGCCGACATGCGGTACACCGGTTGGCGACGGGCAGAACCGCACCCGCACGCCGACTGCTTCAGTCACGATTTTCCTTTGCGGACAACAGGATTGGTCAACGTCCCGATCTCCGCGATGGTGATGCTGACGGTGTCCCCGTCTTCGATGGGACCCACACCCGCTGGCGTTCCGGTGAGAATGAGATCGCCCGGCAGCAACGTCATCACCGCCGAGATCCATTCCACGATCGCACCGACGTCGTGAATCATCAACGAGGTGCGGCTGAGCTGTTTGACCTCGCCGTTGACTTCGGTGCGCAATTCGAGGTCGGCCGGGTCGACATCGGTGACGATCCACGGCCCGACGGGGCAGAACGTGTCGTGGCCCTTCGCTCGCGTCCATTGGCCATCGGCCTTTTGTTGATCGCGGGCAGACACGTCATTGGCAATCGTGTAGCCCAGGATGCTCTCGGCGGCGCGCGCGGCCGAGACGTCCTTGCACGGCCGACTGATGACGGCAGCCAGCTCGCCCTCGAAATGCACCGGAGATGCATCGGTCGGCAACCGGATCGGCACATTGGGCCCGATGATTGCGGTGTTGGGCTTGAGGAAGATCACCGGGTCGGCGGGCGCGGGGCCCGTTAGGCCGCCCATCTCGGCGATGTGATCGGCGTAGTTCTTGCCGATGCAGACCACCTTGCTCGCGAGCATCGGGGCCAGCAGTCGCGCGTCCGCCAGCGGCCAGGAGCGGCCGGTGAAAGTCGGGCTGCCGAAAGGATGCTCGGCGATCTCACGGGCAGTCATCCCGGTGGGTTCGTCCGGCTCGCCTTCGATGCTGACGAACGCGACGCCGTCCGGACTGGCAATTCGGCCAAGGCGCATTTGCCTGAGCCTACTGACGCACTCGCGAGAACCGCACAGCCGGGCTGGTTGTCGCTTCAGCCCCCCTAGTCGCATGGCTGTGCGAGCATGTACCGATGCCGACGGCGCCGACCGGCACGGTCAGACTCAGTACGGGCCGACGCTGGTCGATCGTCATCGTCTCGCTGGTGGTGACCGCGAGCGCGTTCATCTTCATTAACGGCGTCGCGTTTCTGATCCCCGCGTTGGAGGAGGACCAGGGCACGCCGCTGGCCGAGGCGGGCTTGCTGTCGTCGATGCCGAGCTTCGGCATGGTGACGACGCTGATTCTGTGGGGCTATCTGCTCGACCGGGTCGGCGAACGCATCGTGCTGACGGTCGGCTCAGCGCTGACCGCCGCAGCCGCCTACGCGGCGACGACGGTCCACACGATGGTGTCGTTCGCTGCGCTGCTGTTTGTCGGCGGCATGGCGGCCGCCAGCTGCAACTCGGCGGGCGGCCGCCTGGTCTCAGGGTGGTTTCCGCCCGAGCAACGCGGTCTGGCGATGGGTGTTCGCCAGGCCGCGCAGCCGCTCGGAATCGCGTTGGGCGCGCTGGTGATTCCCGAGCTCGCCGAGCGCAGCCGGTCCGCGACGTCGGGCCTGATCTTGCCGGCCGTGCTGTGCGCGGTATCGGCGGTGGCCAGCCTGGTCGCAATCGTCGACCCGCCCCGCAAGGAATGGGACGAGGCCACCGAGCAGGAGCTGGCCAACCCGTATCGCGGATCGTGGGTGCTACGGCGGATCCACGCGGTCTCTGCGCTGCTGATGGTGCCGCAGACGGTGACCGTGACGTTCATGCTGATCTGGATGATCACGGTGTACCGGTGGTCGATCGCGTCGGCCGGAGCAGTGGTCACGCTGTCACAGCTGCTCGGGGCCGTGGGCCGGGTTGCGGTCGGCCGCTGGTCGGACCGGGTCGGCTCCCGGTTGCGTCCGGTGCGCATCATGGCCGTGACGGGCGTCCTGGTTCTGGCCGGATTGGCGTGGGCCGATCATCTGCGCTCATCGGTCGCCGTGCCACTGATGGTCGCGGCGTCGGTGGTCGCGGTGCTCGACAACGGGCTGGAATCCACTGCGATCACCGAATACGCCGGACCGTTCTGGAGCGGGCGCGCGCTCGGCCTGCAGAACACCTATCAGCGGTTGATGGCAGCCGGCGCGCCTCCGGCGTTCGGCGAGCTGATCGCCGCCCACGGTTATCCGCCGGCATTTCTGGCTTGCGGCCTTTTCCCACTGCTGGCGGTGCCGATCGTGCCGGCCAAGGTCCTTCCGCCGGGCCTGGAAACTAGAGCGCGGACGCTATCCTTTCGCCGACTGCGACGGTGGATAGCTTTTCGGTCGGGCGACTGGCCAGATGGGAAGCCACGGCCCGGTCCACTCGCGCGGCGGCAGCGTCTTCGCCGACGTGGGAAAGCAGCAGCGCCACCGACATGATCGCGGCGGTCGGATCGGCGATCCCCTGACCGGCGATGTCCGGTGCGCTGCCGTGCACCGGCTCGAACATCGACGGGTTGGCCCGGGTCGCGTCGATGTTGCCGCTGGCGGCCAGCCCGATGCCACCGCACACCGCGGCCGCCAAATCCGTGATGATGTCGCCGAATAGGTTGTCGGTGACGATCACATCGAAACGGCCCGGGTCGGTGACCAGGTGGATGGTCGCGGCGTCGACGTGCTGATAGGCGACCTCGACGTCCGGATACTTCTCGCCGATTTCCTGCACGGTCCGCGACCACAGTGATCCGGCGAATGTGAGCACGTTCGTCTTGTGCACCAGGGTCAGATGCTTGCGACGTTGCCTCGCACGCTCGAAGGCGTCTGCCACCACACGGCGGACACCGAACGCGGTGTTGATGCTGACCTCGGTGGCCACCTCATGAGCGGTGCCGGTCCTGATCGCACCGCCGGTGCCGGTGTAGGGGCCTTCGGTCCCCTCCCGCACCACCACGAAATCGATGTCCGGGTTACCGGCTAGCGGGCTGCGCACGCCCGGATACAGCCGCGCCGGCCGCAGGTTGATGTGGTGGTCCAGCGCGAAGCGCAGCCGTAGCAGCAGACCGCGCTCGAGGACGCCACTGGGCACCGATGGATCCCCGATAGCGCCAAGCAGAATCGCGTCGTGTGCCCGCAGTTCGGCGAGCGCCGCGTCGGGCAGCAACTCCCCTGTCGCGTGGAATCGCCGGGCCCCCAGGTCGTAGTCGGTCTTGTCCACGCCGGGCAGTACCGCGTCGAGAACCTTGACCGCTTCGGTTACCACCTCGGGGCCGATGCCGTCGCCGGCGATCACCGCTAACTTCACGAGAAGTCGACCACTTCGAACTTGTAGGCTTCGACGGCCGCGCTGATCGTCTCCCGCACATCGGCGGGCACTTCGCGGTCCACGCGCAACACGATCGTCGCGCCCGGACCCTCGGCGTCTTCGGACAGCTGGGCGGCGTGGATGTTGACCCCGGCGTCACCGAGCAGGGTGCCGATCTTGCCCAGCACTCCCGGCCGGTCGACATAGTGGATCACCACGTTGGTGCCTTGGGCGCGCAGGTCGAAGTTGCGGCCGTTGATCTGCACGATCTTTTCCACCTGCTGCGGTCCGGACAACGTGCCGGCGACGTTGACGACCGAACCATCGGAAGCCACCGCTCGGACGTCGACAACACTGCGGTGGTTAGGACTTTCGGTGGCCGTACTGAGATCGGCCGCCACGCCGCGTTCTTCGGCGATCGCCGGGGCGTTGACGAACGTCACCTGATCCTCGACAACCGCGGAGAACAGTCCGCGTAAAGCCGAAAGCCGAAGCACCTCAACATCTTCGGAGGCAAGCTCGCCGCGCACCTGCACCGATAGTGACACCGGCGGCTCGTCGGAGAGGGCGCCCACCAGCACACCGAGCTTGCGCACCAAGTCCAGCCAGGGTGACACCTCCTCGCTGACCACCCCGGCGCCGACGTTGACCGCGTCGGGAACGAACTCACCGGCCAGCGCCAGCTTGACGCTGGCGGCCACGTCGGTGCCGGCCCGGTCCTGGGCCTCCTCGGTCGACGCACCCAGATGCGGTGTCACCACCACCTGCGGTAGGTCGAACAGCGGGCTGTCAGTGCATGGCTCCTTGGAGAACACGTCGATGCCGGCGGCGCGAACGTGTCCGCTGGAGACGGCGTCGAACAGCGCGGCCTCGTCGACCAGCCCGCCGCGGGCGGCGTTGACGATCACCACCCCGGGCTTGGTCTTCGCCAGCGCGTCCTTGTCGATCAGACCCGCTGTCTCAGGCGTTTTGGGCAGATGCACCGAGATGAAGTCGGCACGGGCCAGCAGCTCGTCGAGCGGAAGCAGTTCGATGCCCAGCTGGGCGGCGCGGGCCGCCGACACGTACGGGTCGTAGGCCACGATGCGGGTTTCGAAGGCCGCCAACCGCTGCGCCACCAACTGTCCGATGCGGCCGAGCCCGACCACCCCGACGGTCTTGCCGAAGATCTCGGTGCCCGAGAACGACGACCGCTTCCAGGTCTGCTCGCGCAGCGAAGCATCAGCCGCAGGAATCTGGCGGGCGGCGGAGAGCAGCAGCGCGAGGGCGTGCTCGGCGGCGCTGTGGATGTTGGACGTCGGGGCGTTGACGACCAGCACACCGCGTTCAGTGGCAGTGTCGACGTCGACGTTGTCCAGGCCGACCCCGGCGCGGGCGACGATCTTCAGCTTGGGCGCCGCGTCGAACACCTCGGCGTCGACGGTCGTGGCCGAGCGGACCAGGAGGGCGTCGGCTTCAGGCACCGCGGCCAGCAGCTTCTCCCGGTCCGGGCCATCGACCCAGCGGACTTCGATTGCGTCGCCGAGCGCGGCGACGGTTGATTCGGCAAGTTTGTCAGCGATCAGAACTACAGGCAGGCTCACCCGGCTAGCCTAAGCGGCGATCGCAAGCGCGGCGCAGCCGGGCGCAGCGGGTCGCCGCCATCAGCAGTGGGGTCGGTTGAAGCGCTGGAGTGCGGCTCGTCGCCTTGCCTACGATGACCCTGTGACGAAGTTGGCGATCATCTACTACTCGGCCACCGGCCATGGAACGACGATGGCAAAACGTGTCGCTGCGGCGGCGGAGTCGGCGGGCGCCGAAGTCCGACTACGACACGTCGCCGAAACCCACGACCCAGAATCGTTCGCGCACAACCCGGCCTGGACCGCGAACTACCAAGCCACCAAGGATTTGCCCGCGGCCACCGGCGACGACATCGTGTGGGCCGACGCGGTGATCTTCGGTTCACCGACTCGATTCGGCTCACCCGCGGCGCAGTTGCGCACCTTCATCGACTCGCTGGGTGGGCTGTGGGCCGAAGGCAAGCTGGCCGACAAGGCGTACGCGGCGTTCACGTCGTCCAACACCCTGCACGGCGGTCAGGAGACCACCCTGCTTGCGCTCTACATCACGCTGATCCATTGGGGCGGCATCATCGTCCCGCCGGGCTACACCGATCCGTGCAAGTTCGTCGACGGCAATCCGTATGGGGTGAGCCTGGTCACGACCCACGACAACATCGACGAGTTCGACGAGTCCATCGACAACGCCCTGGACCACTTGGCACGCCGGGTGGTGTCGGTCGCCGACCGCCTCACGTCATAAGGCAGCTGCCGCCTTTGCGCCTCGACAAATTGCCGTGATTCTCAACACCTTCCGACGGTTAGCATCGACTGGTCAGGAGGTCGTCATGACGGAACGCACATTCTCGGGCGTCGCGCGGTTGATCGGAACAATGCCGAATACCTTGAGCCCGTTTGCGAAGGGCGAGATCGAGCTGTACCAGCTGGACCCGCCGTTGTGTGGCTACCGAGTGGTCGCGGCATCGAAAACACTCTGGGCAGTGCGTATCCAGATCCCACCGGAGCCCCCAGAGGATTCGGTCTCTACGGCGTTTTACGGGGTGACCGGTGGCGAAGCCGTACAGATTGATTCAGGACGGAAGCTGCCGGGCAGTGCCGACGGCAGATCCCCCGAACGGGCACTGGCTGACGCCGGATATGTTGTGTGGTGACGGCACATTCGCCGAACGTGCGCTCGCTGCGAAAAATTCGCGGTGGATTCATACGGTCATTGCAACGTCCGTGGATTTGGGAGTTGTTATGCCGAGTGGTTATCCGCATTCGAGAGATGTGCGTCGGAGGTTGTTCGACCGGATTTGCTTGGGTGTCCCGGTATGGCGGGCGGCGCAGGACATGGGCGTGTCGACGACAGTCGCGTCGATCTGGTGGCGCAACGCTGGAGCGATGAAATTGGTTGGGGGTCGAGGCGGCGGGGTCGCTGATCCTGGGAACATGTCGTTGCCGGGCGGTCGGGGACATCGTCTGAGTCTGGATGAGCGCATCGCCATCATGCGGGGTCTTGACGCCGGGCTCAGCCACGCCGAGATCGGTCACCGGATTGGGCGCGACCGGATCACCATCTGGCGTGAAGTGCGGCGTAATCGCAATCCCGACGGGGATTATCACGCCCGGATGGCCCACGCCCGTGCCGCCCGGAACGCCCACCGGCCCAAGGCGTTCAAGCTGATCGACAATCCGGTGTGCGCCAGCATCGAGGCGTGGATGGATGACGGGTGGAGCCCGAGGCTGATCGCGCAGATGTTGGCACGTGATCATCCCGATGACAGGCTGGCACGGGTGAGTCACGAGACGATCTATCGGTGTCTGTATGTGCAGACCCGTGGCAGTCTGCGCGCTGACCTACACAAATGCCTATCCACCAAGCGGGCAACCCGCAAATCCCGCGGCCGCATCGACAACCGACGCGGCGCCTACAGCAGCGGGGAGGAATTCCGGATCAGTGACCGCCCACCAGAGGTCGCTGACCGAGCCGTGCCCGGACACTGGGAAGGCGACCTGATCGTGGGACCCGACAACAGTGCAATCGGCACACTGGTCGAACGCAGCACGCGATTCACCATGCTGCTGCACCTGCCCGGCAACCACACCGCAGACACCGTGGCCACCGCGATGATCGACGCGATGCGCGAGCTCCCCGAACATCTGCGCCGCTCGATCACCTGGGACCGCGGCAGCGAGATGGCCCAGTGGCAGCGCATTCACCTTGAACTCGCCGCCCCGGTCTACTTCTGCAATCCGCACTCGCCGTGGCAGCGCGGCAGCAACGAAAACACCAACCGGCTCTTGAGATTCTGGTTCGAAAAGGGGAGCGACCTAAGCAGGCACACCAAAGCCGACCTCAAACGGATCCAAGACACTCTCAACCGCCGGCCCAGGCCAACACTGAATCTCGACACACCCGCTCAGCGACTCGCCGCCCTACTCGACCAAGCCGCCTGACCCGATGTTGCCCTAACCGCTTGACATCACCGGCCGGATCTCGCACTGAGCGCACGCTCGGCGTCGCAAGCTAAGCCGTTTCGGTGATCGGACGGTCGACCCAGCTCATCAGGTCACGCAGCTTCTTGCCGACGATCTCGATGGGGTGTTCCGCGTTTTCCTTGCGCAACTGCTCGAGTTGCTTGTTGCCGCCCTCGACGTTGGCGACGAGCTTCTTGACGAAGCTGCCATCCTGGATGTCGCGCAGGATGCCGCGCATCCGCTCCTTGGTGTCGGCGTCGATGACGCGTGGACCCGACAGGTATCCGCCGAACTCGGCGGTGTCGGACACCGAGTAGTTCATCCGGGCGATGCCACCCTCGTACATCAGGTCGACGATGAGCTTGAGCTCGTGCAGCACCTCGAAGTACGCCATCTCCGGCGGGTAGCCCGCCTCGACCATCACGTCGAAACCGGTCTTCACCAATTCCTCAGTGCCACCGCATAATACGGCCTGCTCGCCGAACAGATCGGTTTCGGTCTCATCCTTGAACGTCGTCTTGATGACGCCGGCGCGGGTGCCGCCGATGCCTTTGGCGTAGGACAGCGCCAGCGCCTCGCCGTGACCGGTCGGGTCTTGGTCGACGGCGATCAGGCAGGGCACGCCCTTGCCGTCGACAAACTGGCGACGAACCAAGTGCCCCGGGCCCTTCGGCGCGACCATCGCCACCGTGACGTCGCCGGGGGGCTTGATCAAGTCGAAGTGGATGTTGAGACCGTGGCCGAAAAACAGCGCGTCGCCGGACTTCAGGTTCGGCTCGATGTCGTTTTTGAAGATGTCCGCCTGGGCGGTGTCGGGCGCCAGCAGCATGATCACGTCGGCCCACTTGGCCACCTCGGCTGGGGTGTCGACCTTCAGGCCCTGCTCCTCGACCTTGGCACGCGACTTCGAGCCCTCCTTGAGCCCGACGCGCACCTGAACCCCGGAATCGCGCAGGCTCAGTGAGTGCGCGTGCCCCTGGCTGCCGTACCCGATGACGCCGACCTTGCGGCCCTGGACGATCGACAGGTCCGCGTCGTCGTCGTAGAACATCTCCAATGCCTCTGATGCCACGTGAATATCTCCTTTATTTCTAGGCTCTTGAATTCGAATGATTATTTGGCCGTGCCGATGCCGCGTGGCCCGCGGGACAGCGATACCACTCCGGACTGGACGATCTCGCGCACACCGAACGGCTCCAGCACCCGCAGGAACGCCTCCAACTTGCCGCGGTCACCGGTCGCCTCGATGGTCAACGACTCCGGCGACACGTCAATCACCTTGGCGCGGAACAAGTTAACCGCCTCAATGACTTGACTGCGGGTGCCGGCGTCGGCCCGCACCTTGATCAGCGCCAACTCCCGGGCCACCGACTTGTCATCATCCTGCTCGATGATCTTGATGACGTTGATGAGCTTGTTGAGCTGTTTGGTGATCTGCTCGAGCGGCGTCTCCTCGGCGGAGACGACGATCGTCATCCGGGACATGTCTTTCTGTTCGGTGGCCCCGACAGCGAGCGATTCGATGTTGAACCCGCGCCGGGAGAACAGCGCAGCTACGCGGGCGAGCACACCGGGTTTGTCTTCGACCAGCACCGACAACGTGTGCGTCTTCGGGCGATCCGGTCATCAGGCGTGCCCCTCGTTGCCTTCGTCGTCGAACAGCGGACGAATGCCGCGGGCGGCCTGGATCTCGTCGTTGCTGGTTCCGGCGGCAACCATCGGCCACACCTGTGCGTCGGCGCCGACGATGAAGTCGATCACCACCGGGCGGTCGTTGATCGCCCGAGCCTGGTTGATCACGTCGACGACGTCTTCTGCACGCTCGCAACGTAATCCGACGCAGCCCAGCGCCTCGGCCAACTTGACGAAGTCCGGGATGCGGTGCGAGTGGGTCGCCAGGTCGGTCTGCGAATACCGCTCCTGATAAAACAGCGACTGCCATTGCCGCACCATGCCCAGGTTGCCGTTGTTGATCAACGCCACCTTGATCGGCGCGCCTTCGATCGCGCAGGTGGCCAGTTCCTGGTTGGTCATCTGGAAGCAGCCGTCGCCGTCGATTGCCCACACCTCTGCATCCGGGCGAGCGATCTTGGCGCCCATGGCCGCCGGAATGGCAAAACCCATGGTGCCCAGCCCACCGGAATTCAGCCAGGTGCGCGGGTTTTCGTACTTGATGAACTGCGCCGCCCACATCTGGTGCTGGCCGACACCGGCGACGTACACCGCGTCCGGGCCGGCGATCTCGCCCAGCTTTTCGATGACAAGTTCGGGGCTCAGGCTGCCGTCGCTTTGCGGTCCATAGCTCAACGGGTAGGTGTCCCGCACCCCGTCGAGGTACTCCCACCAGGCGGCGATGTCTGAGATTCCGGCGGTGCTCGTACCCCTGTCGTGGCGCAGCGCCTCGATCAGATCGGTGATGACGGCTTTGACGTCACCAACGATCGGCACGTCGGCGTTTCGGTTCTTGCCGATCTCAGCGGGGTCGATGTCGGCATGGATGACCTTGGCCTCGGGGGCGAACGAGTCGAGCTTCCCGGTCACCCGATCGTCGAAACGGGTGCCCAGCGCGATCAACAGGTCGCTGCGCTGCAGCCCGGCCACCGCCGCCACGGTGCCGTGCATGCCCGGCATGCCCAGGTGCTGGCGGTGGCTGTCCGGGAACGCGCCTCGCGCCATCAGCGTGGTCACCACCGGAATGCCGGTCAGCTCGGCCAATTCGCGCAGCTCCTCGGTGGCCTCGCCCCGGATGACGCCGCCACCGACGTACAGCACAGGTTTGTGCGCGGCGGCGATCAGTTTGGCGGCCTCGTGGATCTGACGGTTGTGCGGTTTGGTGTTCGGCTTGTAGCCGGGCAGGTCCATGTGCGGCGGCCAGCTGAACGTGCACTGGCCTTGCAGCACGTCTTTGGGGATATCGACGAGCACCGCCCCGGGCCGTCCGGTGGCCGCGATGTGGAAGGCCTCGGCCAGCACCCGGGGGATGTCGTCGCCGTTGCGGACCAGGAAGTTGTGTTTGGTGATCGGCATGGTGATACCGGAGATGTCAGCCTCCTGGAAGGCGTCGGTCCCGATCAACGAACGCCCGACCTGTCCGGTGATGGCGACCACCGGGATGGAGTCCATCTGCGCGTCGGCCAGCGGAGTCACCAGGTTGGTGGCACCGGGACCGGAGGTGGCCATGCAGACGCCGACTCTTCCGGTGGCGTGTGCGTAGCCGCTGGCAGCGTGGCCGGCGCCCTGCTCGTGGCGAACCAGCACGTGGCGTAGCTTTTGCGAGTCGAATAGTGGGTCATAGACCGGTAGTACGGCACCGCCAGGGATGCCGAAGATGACGTCGACGTCCAGCTCCTCCAACGACCGGATCACCGACTGTGCGCCGGTGAGTTGTTGCGGCGCAACGTGTTTAGGTTTCGGTGCTGGCGTCTTAGATTTGGCCAGCGTGCCGTTGAGGGGCTGCGACGGCTGCGGCTGTCGCGTGGTGGGAGCGCTCACTGGTTCCTCTTTAGGTCTTTATGGTTGATGCCGGATCGGTGACAACAAAAAACCCCCGCCAGCTCAGCGGCTGCACGAGGGTTGCGCGTTGGTGCTCGAAAGCTATCCCGGCGTGGGCTAGTCAGCAACCAACGCGCCGACCAATTACTACGAGCATTTCACGGCTGTCCATAACGCTCGACGGTAGCCTCCGCACAGGTCAGACGTCAAATCCGCCCCGCGAGGGGCGAGTCGGGCAGTTGCCACGATTCCCGGCGCGACTGGGTTGGGTGCCATGATGCACAGGTGGTTACCGATTCATCGGACACGCCCCCTACGCCGCCAGTGGTGATCAACATTTCACCGATGGCCCACTTCGCGGTGGGTTTCTTCGCTCTCGGGTTGCTCATCCCGGTCTTCACCTGGCCGGCGACGGCGCCGCTACTGATCATCCCGGTGGTCTTGTCGGCGTTGATCATTCGGCTTCGCACACAGGCCGATCGAGACGGCGTGACGGTGCGCACGCTGCTCGGCAGTCAAACGGTGCGTTGGGAAGACATCGACGGGCTGCGGTTCCACAAAGGCTCCTGGGCGCGCGCCCAGCTCAAAGACGGCGGCAAGCTGCGGTTGCCCGCGGTTACCTTCGCAACCCTGCCGCTGCTGACCGAGGCCAGCGGCGGCCGAGTGCCCAATCCGTACAGCTGATCCGGGTCAGGGCTCAGCTCACGGGGTTGGCGCCGTTGAGCAGCACCCACAGGGCGATGCCGGCGCCGATGCCCACTACCAGCGCCGCAAATGATCCGATAAACGGCCGCCGCGCCCAGCCGCGACCTGCGTCGAAGCCGTAGCGCCCGGGCCCGACCAGGATGACGGCGGCGGCCATGACGATCAGGGTGATCTCGTATTCGTGGCCGTTCGGCAGGAAAAACGGAAAGGACCTCGGGTTGTGCTGCGCCGACATTCCGGCGAGCAGGCTGTTGACCAGGTAGGCCAGCGCGCCCGCAGCGGCCAGCGGGGTGAATAGCCCCAGCACCAGCAGTACCCCGGCGGCGATCTCGCCGCCGGCGGCGCAGTAGGTGAGGATGTCGGCGTGCTGGTAGCCGATATCGGACAGCGAGTTTTTGAATCCGTTCAGTCCCTGCCCGCCCCACCAGCCGAACAGTTTCTGAAGACCATGCGCGACGAGCACCGCACCCAGGCCGACCCGCAGGATCAGCAGACCGAGATGCTGCGTGCCGCGACGTCTGGCGGCGCGTACCCGCTCGTCGTCTTCGTGGTGCTCGTGCTCGTCAATCGCCTCGGCGCCGAACGCCGAGTGCCGGCCGCTGGGCTGGGGCTGGTACGGCAACGGCTCCTGCCCGCCGATCAGCCCGAATGCCGTGCTGGACGAGCGGACATTGCTGGAGTTGTTGGAGTCGTAGTGCGGGATCGTGGTCGTCTCGAAATCGCCTGCATATGTGGCTGACGGCAGGTCGTCCTCCGGGTCAACCACGCTTGCTGAGGCCGGTCGCACGGGAGTTGGCACCGCGGAATCGTCTGGCCGCTGCCAATGTGTGTCATTTGATTGACTGGTCACTCGTGTCAGGGTAAGGGCAATTCGGCCCGAATTGGGGATTTGAGCGGCGCTTTCGCTGTGCTGATTAGCGTGTCGCCGCGCGCGGTTGCCAGTTTGCGGGCAAATCCGGAACACGCGCGCCACCCCGTCGCGGGCACCAGAGCCGGGATATCCGTAATCTGGCTGCTATGCAGTCGAGGTGGTCGGGGTGGCGCGGGCTGGCCGCGCTCTGCTCAACACTGCTGCTTCTAGCCAGTTGCGTGGCCGGTTGCGCGCAGTTCAACAATGCCGCGTCGCAGCCGTTCACCACTGAACCCGAACGCCATCCGCCGGCGAGTTCGACGCCTCCCCCGCCGCCACCGTTACCTGACAAGCCGTTTCCCAAGCAGTGCCCGGCGCCAGGGGTGATGCAGGGCTGCCTGGAAGCCACCAGCGGCCTGCTCATGCAGTCCGACAGCAAGTCAGCACTGGTCGCCGAGCGGACCACCGGCGCGGTCAAAGAGGTTTCCGTCAGCGCCGAGCCGAAGGTGAAGATGGTCATCCCGGTCGACCCGGCTGGCGACGGCGGGCTGATGGACATCGTGCTCTCCCCGACGTACTCGCAGGACCGGTTGATGTACGCCTACATCAGTACGCCCACCGACAATCGGGTTATCCGCGTCGCCGACGGCGATGTCCCGAAGGACATTCTGACCGGGATCCCGAAAGGTGCCATCGGTAATACCGGCGCGCTGCTCTTCACCAGTCCCACCACGCTGACGGTGCTCACCGGCGATGCGGGCAACCCCGCGATGGCCGCCGACCCCGCATCGCTGGCCGGCAAAGTCATCCGCCTCGAGCAGCCAACGACGCTGAACCCGGCACCGCCCACCACGGCGCTGAGCGGTATCGGCTCAGGCGGCGGCCTGTGCACCGACCCGGTCGACGGCTCGCTCTACGTCCTCGACCGCGCTCCCACGGCCGACCGGTTGCAGCGCATCACCAAGGACTCGAAGGTGTCCACGGTGTGGACGTGGCCGGATCGGCCGGGTGTGGCCGGCTGCGCGGCGTTGGACGGCACGGTGCTGGTCAACCTGATCAACACCAAGCAGACGGTGGCCGTCCACCTCGCGCAGGGCACCGGCGCGGTCACCGGCCCGCCCGACGTTGTCCGCAAGGACACCCACGGCCACGCCTGGGCGCTGCGGATGTCACCCGACGGAAACGTGTGGGGGGCAACGGTCAACAAGACCGACGGCGACGCCGCGAAGCTCGACGACGTGGTGTTCCCGCTCTTCCCGCAGGGCGGCGGTTTCCCGCGCGCCAACGAGGACAAGACCTAAAGCGCGCCGGCGTGCAGCCATAACAGCTCCCCGTCGCACTATGGGCGCGCAATTGTTCAATCGCACGAGAAGGCCTTAACTGCGGAGTACGTTCCCGGTATTCGCTGGCTGGGAGGTCGCTGTGGCAAAAGTTGCTGAACACGCGGTTGTTCTTGGGGCAAGCATGGGCGGCCTGCTGGCCGCCAGAGTGCTTTCCGACTTTTACCAAACCGTCACGGTGGTTGAGCGCGATCAGATGCCCACTAGCACCGCTCAACGACGCGGCGTGCCTCAAGGCCGGCACGTGCACGCTCTTTGGCCCCGGGGGTCACAGATCCTGGATGAATTGTTTCCGGGGCTTCAGACCGAGCTCGTCACGGACGGCGGCAAGCTTTATAGTGATGGGGATTCGTCAAAGTTCTATATGTCGTTTGGCGGACATCAATTCGTTCGATCCGGACCTTTCCCTCACTTCCAACTGCTGACAACGTCTTATCAGAGTCGGCCGTTTCTGGAGGACCACGTTCGCCGACGGGTAGGTTCCATCCCCAACGTAAAGGTGATGGACGAACACGATGTGGTCGAGTTGACCTGCAACGAAGACCGCAGCCGCGTCACGGGCGTCAGCATTAGCTCCCGCCAAAGTGACGAGAAGCATGTGCTCACCGCGGATCTCGTCGTGGATGCCACGGGCCGCGGTTCGCGAATGCCGACGTTCTTGGAATCCCTGGGCTATGACCGCCCTGTCGAGGACGAAGTGGTCATGCGACTGGCCTACACCAGTCAGCTGCTGCGGATACCGCCGGGCATGTATAACGAATTGCTTGTGTTGACTGGGCCAGTCCCAGGACGGCCGACAGCAATGGCGTTATTTACCTACGAAAACAACACCTGGTTGCTCACCACAGTTGGATTGGCCGGACTCGAGCCACCGGACGACTTTGCCGGCATGCTGCGCTTCATCGCAGATCTCACACCACCTGAGATTTTGTCTGCGCTGCAGTGCGCCGAACCGCTCGGCGAAGTGGCTCGCCATCGGACTCCGTCCAGTCGATGGCGCCGCTATGACAAGATGCGGCGGTTTCCGGCCGGTCTGCTCGTTTTCGGTGACGCGATATGCAGTTTCAATCCAATCTATGGCCAAGGGATGACGGTTGCCGCACTCGAAGCTGTGGCGCTCGAGCGCTGTTTGCGCCGCGGTCAAGGTAACTTGGCGCCGAGGTTCTTTCGCGCTGCCGCCAAACCGATCGGGGTGGCCTGGCAGCTCGCCGCGGGAGGTGACCTGGCCCTGCCCGAGATCGAGGGGCGCAGGCCGTTATCGGTGCGGCTGGCCAACAGATATGTCGATCGGGTGCAGTTCGCCGCTGAGACGAATCTCGCGGTGGCGGGGCAATTCCTGAAAGTCGCCGGCTTTTCCTCGCCTCCCGCAAGCCTTTTCGCACCTTCGGTCGTTTTTCGGGTCGCCGCCGTCAACTGGCAGCGCGGGCGAGCACGTAGTCGTGAACTCGCTTCGACGTCGACACCGGCGGCCTAGGTCGCTGACCTCACGCCTCGTGACCCGGCTCCATATCGGCGACGTCGGGGAAGCTGACCAGATCGTCGGAGCTTTCAGGGGCATCTCCGGCGACCGGTTCCAACAGGTAACCGATGTGGTCGCCGAGGTCGATCCGGTTCAGCGTCTTGCCGACGAACCATGCCACCGCGTCGTCGAGAATCGGCATGCCCTCCGGACCGGTGTGCCAGGAGCAGTGCTCGAATTTGTTGACCTGGTCGCCGGTTTGGCCACCGAACAGGTGGGCCAGGCCGATGTGACGGCGCGACAACACATGCACCGCCAGGTACTCCGATCGCGCCGCCACCCGGCAGGTGTGGTTTGCCCTGGACAGCCCGGCCAGAAACCGTGGGGGTTGCATGCTGGTTTGGGTGGCAAAGCCGACCAGGCACCCCGACGGTTCACCATCGGCTTGGGTGGTCACCACGAACATCGTGTAATCCAACATTCCGACCAGCCGGTCAAAAGATTCGTCGCCCACACCGCCATCATGGCCCAACACCGCCGAGCGGTTACCGCGCTATCGGTAACAGAACTCCTCGACGAGCGTGCTGACCAACGCGGGGTCTTCCAGCCCGGCAAGGTGAGCAACGTTGTTGAGCACACGAATCGATGAGTTGGGGATGGCGGCGGCCATCGCGATCGCCTCGCGGGGCGGGAACGTGGCGTCTTCGGCGCCCGCGACGACGAGCACCGGTGTCGTGATGTCGGCGCACAACGCGCGCTGGTCGGGTCGGGCCGGAACTACGCTCTTCACCGCCCAGGAGGCAGAAGCGATATTGACCGATTTCACCGCTGAACGGACTTGTGCCACAACGTCGGGACGCTCCCGAAAGGTCGTCGGCCCCAGGAACGCCTTGAGCACCGAGCGGATCAGCATCGGTCCGATCTGCCCTTGCCACTGCGCCAGCCGCAGCAGCATCGCGTACTCGATCTTCTGACGAAGGCTGGCCCGTCCGGCGGTGCAGTTCATCAGCACCGCTCGGCCGATCCGGTCCGGGTAGGTCGCAGCGAATGTCGCGCCGATCATGCCGCCCCACGAGTTGCCGACAAAGTGACTTCGGTCAGCACCGAGGCCGTCCAGGATGTCGACAATGCAGCGAGCGCAGTCGCCGAAACTGAACATGTCCGTCAGCGGCTGACTTCCGCCGTGGCCCGGCGGATCGACCAGGATCACCCGCGAGTGCTCGACGAGATCAGCGGCCACCCCGTGCCACATGTCGCCGGTCATTAACAAGCTCGGCCAGAACATGATCGGCTCGCCGGATCCGCCGACTTGCACCCGCACTGTTCCGAGCGCAGTGTCCACCGTCCGCTCGCGAAGCCGATCGCTAATGCCGGTCATGGCGCACCACGATACGGTCAGCGGTCGGCGAGTTCGCGGGGTACCACGAACACGTCGACGAGCGCGCCGTTGCGCCACACCGTCACTTCGATCCGGCGCGCGATCGCGTCTTCGACCATCAGTTGCTGAATCGCGGTGGCGGTCACGGGCCCCTTTGCGTCCGTACCGTCAAAGCTGACCACGATGTCGCCTCGTCGCAGACCTGCTTGCGCGGCCGGGCTGCCGGCGACCACGCTGGCGATCTGCAGGCCGTGGGTGGTGCCGAGTTTCGCGGCAGCGGCCGGCGGCACCGGAATGTGTGCACCCGCGATACCCAGCCACGCGCGGCGCACCCGGCCGTTATGCATCAGCGCAGCGATGATTTTGTGGGTGGATGCGTTGATCGGCACCGCCAGCCCGAGGCCGATGCCCGCGACCGCGGTGTTGACCCCGACCATCTGTCCGCGCCCGTCGGCCAGCGCGCCGCCGCTGTTTCCCGGATTGAGCGCGGCATCGGTCTGAATCACCTCATCGACGACGCGGCCCGATTTGGTGGGTAGCGAGCGTCCGAGTCCGGAGACGATGCCAGCCGTGACGCTGCCGGCGAGGCCGAGCGGATTTCCGATCGCCACGACGAGTTGTCCGACCTGCAGATCCTCGGCGCGGCCCATCGTCACCGGCGTGGGAACGGCACCGCGCGCCTTCAGCACGGCCAGGTCGGAGAGCTCGTCGCGACCGGCGATATCGGCGGCCACCGTGGTGCCGTCGGCGAATGTGGCCTCGGCGGCACGACTTCCGGCGACGACGTGGGCGCTGGTCAACAGGTAGCCGTCGGGGGTGATGACGCTTGCGCTGCCACCGCCGTTGCCGCGGCGGCCGCGCACCGAAATGCTCGCCACACTGGGCAGCACCGCTTGCGCGACCGCGGTGACCACGGCCGAGTAGGCATCCAAGGCGTCAGCGTCGGGGCGATATTCAGGCATAACCGCCTCAGCGTCGCCACCGGTTGCGTTATGCCCCTGTTCGCCCTCGGCTTAGACCCGCGCCAGCCGCTGATTGGTCGCTGCGAGTTGGCGGGCGGTGGCGTCGGCCAGTGCCCCGATCTGCTTGGGCTCCAGCCGCCCGCACAATCGGCCCCAGTGGATCGCGACCTCGTCACCGACTGCTACGTCGGGTACCGCGCTGTAGCCGTCGGCCCATACGTCGACCCGTCGCGCCGTCGGCTCGGAGAGAGCCAGCCCACGATCATCTAGGACCAGCTGTTGGCACGACACTTCGACGTCATCGCCGTCGCGGGAAAGCACTGTGCCCCAGGTGATCCGGCAGTTATCCAGGACGCCCATCGGATGCTCGTCCAGGCTTCCCCCTTTTAGGCCCAGCAGCCGCGACCATGGATACACCCCGAACACGTGAAAGCAGTGATTGGCGGCGGCCTCGGGCACCAGATTCGGGCCGAGATGCGACCAGTAGCGCCCGGCCTGTGGGCCGATGATCGCGAGCAATGCGTCGACGAACTCGCCCGCGTCCAGGTCGGCGCCGACTCCACCGCCCAGCCAGTAGGACTCCACCAGCCGGTAGTCCAGCGGGTCGGCGATACCGGTCAGCGTCGAGAGCACCTGCAAATAAGGCCAAGCGCCGGAGAACTTCGTCGCGGCCGTCCGAACCTGCTCTACCGACCCGTCGCGCAGCGTCCTCCCCAGCGGTGGACCGCAGTAGCCAAGCGCGTTGGGCGCGTAGGCGTAACGGGCGAACATCTCGGTTCCCCGGATGTCGGGCTTGTCAGAGGTTGGCGCCGACAAGGGTCAGGCCCGCCCGGACTCCACCAGCTTGAGGGCGTCTTTGTGCATTCGGCCGAAGTTGTAGTAGGCCGCGCAGGCACCCTCTGGGGATACCATGCACGTCCCGATCGGAGTCTCGGGGGTGCATGCGGTGCCGAAAACCTTGCATTCCCAAGGCTTCAGCACGCCCTTGAGTACCTCGCCGCATTGGCAGGCCTTCGGGTCGGCGACCCGCACGCCGGGCATCGAATAACGTAGTTCAGCGTCGAAGTCCGCGAAATCATCGCTGAGCCGCAGCGCGCTTTGCGAGATGAACCCGAGCCCCCGCCATTCGAAGTGCGGACGCAGCGCGAACACCTTGCCCATCAGCGCCAAAGCCGCGGGATTGCCCTGCTCGGGCACCACCCGGGAGTACTGGTTCTCCACCTCGCAGCGGCCCTCGCGGATCTGGGTCAGCAGCATCGCGATCGAGGCCAGGATGTCCAGCGGCTCGAAACCGGCGACCACCAATGGTTTTCCATACACCTCCGGCACGAATCGGTAGGGCCGGTTGCCGACAACGGTGGACACGTGGCCCGGCCCGATGAAGCCGGACAACCGCAAGTCTGGTGAATCGAGGATGGCCTTGATCGGCGGCACGATCGTGACGTGGTTGCAGAACACACTGAAATTGGTCAGCCCCATATCGCGGGCTCGCACCAGGGTCACCGCGGTGGACGGCACGGTGGTCTCGAATCCGATGGCGAAGAACACCACCTGCTTGTCCGGGTTGTCAGTAGCGATCTTGAGCGCGTCCAGCGGCGAATAGACGAAACGTACGTCGGCGCCGCGCGCTTTGGCGTCGAGCAGGCTGCCGCTGGAGCCGGGCACCCGCATCATGTCGCCGAAACAGGTGAAGATCACGTCGGGTTGTCCGGCCAGCCACATCGCGTCGTCGATGCGGCCCATCGGGATCACGCAGACCGGACAACCCGGGCCGTGTACGAGTTCGACGTTCTCCGGCAGCAGGTGTTCGATGCCGTGGCGGTAGATGGTGTGGGTGTGGCCACCACACACCTCCATGAACTTGAAATGGTCGGCGCCATCGCCGGTTCCGGCCAGGTGCTCGATCGCCACCAGCAGTTTGCGGGCCGCCGCCGGGTCACGGAATTCGTCAACAAATTTCATGGTGCTTCCTCCCCGTCAGACGATCGCCGATGAATCGAAGGCTTCTATTTCGCTGGTGTAGGCGTCGCCGAGCTTCTTGACGGCCGCCAACGTGAGCAACGCTTCGGTCTCGTCGATCTTGGCCATCGCGAACCCGACGTGTACCAGCACCCAGTCGTCGGGTTCGGGCATCTCGTTTTCCAGCAGCCGCACCGAGATGGTGCGCTGCACACCGCTGACGTCGACCTTCGCCAAATAGTTTTCGGCGTCGGTGATCTCGACGATCCGCCCCGGGATTCCCAGACACATATGCGCTCAGTTCCTTTCTCGTGGCGACCCGCTGCGCCCGGCTTCGCCGCGCTTGCGATCGCCACGTCCTTCTCAGCAGATCCTCGGCAGCGGGTCGCCGACGAGCATGTCGACGATCCGGGAACCACCGAAACCGGTTCGTAAGACCACGGTTTCGGCGGGCTCCGCGACGATCTGCCCGACTTCGGCAGCTTCGGCGCCCAACGGATGTGACCGGATCGCCGCCAGCCCGGCCTCGGCCTCGTCCGGCGCGACGACGGCAATGAACTTGCCCTCGTTGGCGACGTAGAGCGGGTCGATGCCGAGCAGTTCACATGCACCGCTCACCATCGGGTGCACGGGTAGGCGATCCTCTTCCAACAGCACCCCCAGACCGCAGGCCTGGGCCAGTTCGTTGCAGACGGTGCCGACGCCGCCGCGGGTCGGGTCACGCAGCCAACGCGTCGACGGCGCGGCCGACAGCAGCACTTCCACCAGCGGGCTCACCGCGGCGGTGTCGGAGTGGATATCAGCCTCGATGGCCAGGTCGCCGCGGGCCAACATCACCGCCATCCCGTGATCGCCCATCGATCCTGACAGAAGCACCTTGTCACCGGGGCGCACCGACGCCGCTGACAATTGGCGACCCGCGGGGATCACGCCCACACCGGTGGTCGTGATGAAAAGGCCGTCGGCCGCGCCTTTGGACACGACTTTGGTGTCGCCGGTGACGATCAGCACTCCGCAAGCCGCGGCCGCCGTCGCGATGTCGGCGACGATCTCCTTCAACTCGGCGATCGGGAAGCCTTCCTCGAGCACGAAGGCAGCCGAGATCCAGTGCGGCACAGCACCCGCCACCGCCAGATCGTTGGCGGTGCCGTGCACCGCCAATTGACCGATTGAGCCGCCGGGAAAACGCCTGGGCTGCACCACGAATGAATCAGTGGACATTACGAGCCGCTCACCGCCCGGCAAGTTGATCACCGCACCGTCGCCGAGCGACTCCAGCAGCGGATTACGGAACGCCTCCAGGAAGACGGCGTCCACCAAGGCCGCAGATGCTTTTCCGCCGGCGCCGTGCGCCAGCGTGACATGATCGTCGAGCAACCGGGGACGACGCCTGCGGAATGACTCGATCCGCTCGATCACCTCGCCCTCGCCGAAGCGCGGGCCCGCGGCCAGGTATTCGCTTGACGACTTACTCATAAGGCCTCCACTGGCTGGGTAGCCATCTGCTCGTGCACTGCCAGCCAGAGCTGATAGCCGAGCAGCGCTTGGGATTCCTGGATCCGGTGCACGCTTTGCGAGCGAACCACGAAGCACGCGTCGACGTCCGGGCTTTTCCCGAATGCGCCGCCGTCGTATCCGGCGAAGCCGACCGTGTACATGCCGCGATGGCGCGCCTCCTTCAAAGCGGCCATCAAGTTCGGCGAACTTCCGCTGGTCGACATCGCGATTGCGATGTCGCCGGCTTTTCCGCGGGCGATCAACTGCCGGGCGAACACCAGCTCGAACCCGACGTCGTTGCCGAGCGCAGTCATGATGGCCTGATCGGCCGTCAACGACCAGGCCGGCAGCGGCTTGCCGACCGGCGGCTGGGCAAATAGCCGCGCCAAAGTGGTGCAGTCGGTGCAGCTTCCGCCGTTGCCAAAGGTGAACAGCCGTCCCCCGGTGCTGAAGCGACGCGCCATCTCGGCGGCGGCGCTGTCGATCAGTTCGGTGTTGGCTTCCAGCGTCGAGCGGCGCAGCCCCAGGCTTTCGGCGGCCTTGGCCTGCGCTGAAGCGGCCAGGTCGGCGAGCAGCGATTTGGGATCGTCTTCTTGCGCATCGATAAACGGATACAGGAAGTTGGTGGGCTCGTCAGTCATCGGACGCCACCTCTCGATGTGCGCTGCTCCTCGATCCCGGCTGCGCCGGCATCTTCGTCGACGACGCGGCTGATCGCCGTGCCCGCGTGCACGAGCACCAGTTCGCCGGCGGCCACCGGGTCGACCAGCGTGGTCGCCACCGTCTCGACGCCGTTGGCGGTGCGCACGGTCGCCATGCCGTCGGCCGTCGCGGTCAGCACCTCGCCGAGACGGCCTTCGTCGCTGCAGGTGACACACACTTCGTCGGTGCACGCATCGCCTTCTTTTAAACCTGCTTTCAGCAGTCCGGGGTGCTCGAAACAGACATGGGTCAGCTCCCACAGCAGGTGGTAGAACAACACGAATCCGCCGGTCGCGGGGACTCTGGGGTCGGGGTCATCGAGCCACAACACGTGGTCGGCCATGCCGGCTTTCGGTCGCTCGCCGCTACCGATCCAGACGGTCGTCACGCCCCACGCCCGGCTTCGGTGCATCACCGACCGCACCTCGGGGTCGTCGGCACCGGAGACGGCGACCACGATGTCGCCTGGCCGCACCGACACTCGCACCACGTCGACGACATCCGGACCGGTGATCGCGACGGCTGGCAACGCTCGCTTGCCCACGATCACCGGATGGATGAACTCGACGGCGATATGCAAAGCATGCGGCTCCCAGCCCGGCGCGATGGACCACATCGTGGCGCCCGCTGCGAACCGTTTGGCCAACGTGAAAGACGTGGCGGCCAGATCGGCGGCCAAGTCGGCGTCCAGCCCACGGTCGATCGCGGTGGTCGTCACATCGTTGCCCACTGATTCATTGCTCCCCTCGTTCTTCGTCCAGCGCGGTCAGCACGGAGACCGCTGCTTGACCAAGCGCCAGCCCCCCGTCGTTCGGCGGAACCACATGGTGCGTCAGCACCTCGAATCCGTTCTGCTGCAATCGCTGTCGACACAGGCGCAGCAGCAGCACGTTCTGGAAGACCCCGCCGGTGAGGCCCACCATCCGCACCTCACCGGCAACGAGGCTGACTACTTCCGAGACCGCGTCGGCGACGGCCCGGTGGAAGCCCGCGGCCAGCACCGCCGGCTCGATGCCCGCGCGTAGCGCCGACACCATTGCGCGCACCATGCCGGTCGGGTCGATCACGCCGTCGGGCCGCACATCCATCCGCAGCGGCGCCGCTTGCGCATTGGCCGAGTCCGCCAGCACCTCGAGTTCGATGGCGGCCTGGCCCTCGTAGTCGATCCGGTGCCGCACTCCGAGCAACGAGGCGACGGCGTCGAACAGCCGGCCCATGCTCGAACACGCCACACAGCCCGCGTTGTTATCCAATTGCGAACGGATAAGCCGCAATTCAGCAGCGCTAACCGCGGCGACCGGAGCCAGATCCGGAGTCCAGTCGATGCCTGCCGTCCACAACTGCGACAGCGCCATCCGCCACGGGTTGCGCACCGCGGCGTCGCCGCCCGGCAGCGGCACCGGCAACAGATGCCCCACCCGGACGAAACGGTGGCTGTCCGATCCGATGGCCAGAATCTCACCGCCCCAGATGGTTTCGTCGCAGCCGTAGCCGGTACCGTCGAACGACACTCCGACGATCGGCTCACCGAGCCGGCCGTGTTCGGCAAGCAGTGACACCACGTGAGCATGGTGATGCTGGACGAGATCCAACGGGCGGTCATCGGCATGCCGCTCGGCCCAACTACGGGTCTGGTAGCCAGGGTGCAGATCGGCAGCCAATCGCACTGGCTGATGCCGGATCTCGCTGAGTTGGCCGACCGCGCGCTCGAAAGCCCGCAGCGTCTCCAGCGTTTCCATATCACCGATGTGCCCGGACATGTAGGCGCGTGAGCCGTCGGTGAGGCAGAACGTGTTCTTCAGTTCGCCGCCGACGGCCAATACCGCCGGGCCGTCGCGACCGAGATCGATGGGCAGCGGTGCATAGCCGCGGGAGCGGCGGATCGGCAGCTCGCTACCGTCGATGACCCGAACCACCGAGTCGTCGCACGGCACGTGAATCGGCCGGTTGTGGTCGAGCACCGCGTCGCACAGCGGCGAAAGACGAGAAGCGGCATCGTCTTCGGTGAAGCAGATGGGCTCGTCGGAGCGGTTGGCACTGGTCAGCACCAGCGCGTCGGGCACCTTCGAGCCGGTATCGGGGACCGGCGCCAGCAGCAGGTGATGGATCGGTGAATACGGCAGCATCAGACCGAGTAGCGGGCTGCCGGGTGCGACGGCATCGGCGACCGGAGCGTCGGCGCGTCGGCGCAGCAACACGATCGGGCGGGCGGGGCTGGTGAGCACTGCCGCCTCGGCGTCGTCGATGTGCGCATAGCGGCGGGCGATGTCGAGATCGCGCACCAGCATCGCAAACGGCTTGGCGCCGCGTGCCTTACGGCTCCGCAGCGCGCCGACAGCCGCGTCGTTATCGACAACGCAGGCCAGGTGGTAACCGCCGATGCCTTTGATCGCGACGACGGCCCCCGCAGCCAAAGCCCGTTGGGTGGCAGCCAGTGCGGCGTCGGCCCCCTCGAACCGACCGGATCCCGACGCGAACCACAGCGACGGTCCGCAGTCCGGGCAGGCGATTGGCTGGGCGTGGAAGCGGCGGTTGGCCGGGTCGTGGTACTCGACGGCACACCGGTCACACATCGCAAATGTCGACATCGTGGTGGCCGGGCGGTCGTAGGGCAGCGCACGGATGATCGTGAATCGGGGGCCGCAGTTGGTGCAGGTCACGAACGGATGCCGGTAGCGGCGGTCCTGCGCATCGAACAGCTCGGCGATGCAGTCGTCGCAGACCGCGACGTCGGGCGGAATCGGCGTGCTGGCTCCGGGCGCGGTCTGGCTTTCGACGATGCGAAAGCCGTTGCCGCCGAGGGTGTTCGTGTCGACATCGGCGATGGATACCGTGTTGATCCGGGCCAGCGGCGGCGCCTCGGCGCGCAGCCGGCGTCCGAATTCGTCAACCCGGGCGAGAGGGCCCTGTACTTCGATGAACACCGCAGCGGAATCGTTTCCGACAAACCCCGCCAGGCCCAGCTCGGTCGCGATGCGGTGGACGAACGGACGAAAACCCACCCCTTGCACGACGCCGACGACAGTAAACCGCTGCCTAACGTCGTCGGATCGCAGCATCAGAGTGTCGGTCATGCCGGCCGCCAAGAGGGCACAGGCGACGGGATACTGGGCGGCTCGCAGTCATTGCCGCTCCGGTTGGCAACCCATTCAGCACACGTCGCGATCACACCGTTCTGTTGTCACGGCACCCCGACGAAATCCATCGTAGGCGCGTGCGACACACACCGGTTAGGGATTCCGGCAGGTCGGATGCCAGACGGTAGTGAGGGATCGAACGCCCTGGTCCCCTCTACTCAGGAGGCCGCGATCGTTTAAGCCCATTCTCAGTGCGCCCTCAGATAATCTCTAGGTTGTCCAAACGCGCCGCCTGAGGGAGATGGCCATGCAACTCACCGCCCGACCCTGGATCATCACCGGTGTTGCCCTCGTCGGCGTCAGCGCTGTATCCCCTACCCCAATGGCCGCGGCGCTGCCCGACGCCCAGATGCGCGCCGTGCAACTGACAAGCTTCGACCCCAACAACTGGACCGACGTCCTGCAGCTGGCGTCGGCCAACGCCACCGATATTTACGACCACTGGTCGCCGGCCCCCGCCCCGGCGCTGCAACAGTTCCTGGTCAACCAGGTCGGCTTCCTGGAAGAAGTTCTGAAAGACCCATCGAAGATCAGCGACATCCCGACGCAAATCCAAGACAATCTGAGCGCCGCGCAGAACGCCGCCGTCGTCCCGTTCGAGCCGCCAAACCCCGAGCCGTACATCTATCCATCCCTCGACACAACGCCCAGCGAGATCAGTATCTCGGCATTGGGGATCCATCTTTTCGACATCGACCTACCGGGCAAAGCGGACCTGCTCAACATCCTCACCAACGGGCTCAACTTCACTATCGGGATTTGCCCGCTGTGCACGAACGTGGACATCCCCGTCCTTCAGCTCCTCCTCGGCGACACCCTGGCATCTCAAGTCGAGCCGTACCTCAATTTCTCGGGGTCACCGCTCAGCGGCGTCCTGTGGGGCGACATCGGCACCACGCTCAGCCCGGTGCTGCAAATCAACGACGACGTCACCGGTATCGTCGACGCGCTCAGCGGCAGCAACCCCGATTACACGACGGCGTTCGACGATCTGCTCAACATGCCGGCCAACGTCACCAACGCATTCCTCAATGGCTACGGTGACGTCAACTTCGACGCGTTGCTGACTGAGTTCGGGATCAGCGTGCCGTCTTCAAGCTCCACCCTTGATGTCGACTTGGGTGGATTGCTCAGCCCGGCCGGCTCGCTCATCAACGCCCTCGGCTTCACCGACACACTCGGCGACTGCAGCATCGGCTGCGCGACCCTTGACGTTCCGACCAGCGCAGTCGGGCCGCTCGCGTCGATGGTCGAGTTGTCGCAGGCCATTGCGGAGGCGATCGGCTGGAGCGGCGTCGGTAACCCGCTTGACGCGCTGGCGAGCCTGTTCTGAGTCCAGCGCGCTAACTGCAGGCTTTGAGCACGAGCTCGCGAACCAGCGCCGCGTCGGCCTGGCCCTTGGTGGCCTTCATCACCGCGCCGACGATCGCACCCGCCGCCTGCACTTTGCCGCCGCGGATCTTCTCCGCCACATCGGGATTGGCAGCCAGCGCCTCGTCGACCGCGGCCTGGATCAGCGAGTCGTCGCGCACCACGGCCAGTCCGCGCGCGGTCATCACCTGCTCGGGTTCGCCTTCCCCGGCGAGCACGCCCTCGACGACTTGGCGGGCCAGCTTGTTGGACAGCTTGCCGTCGTCGACCAGCGCCACCACCGCGGCGACTTGAGCCGGGGTGATCGGCAGTTCGTCGAGTTCGACGCCGGCCTCGTTGGCCTTTTGGACCAGGAAGTTGCCCCACCAGGCGCGCGCCTTATCGCTGGACGCGCCGTGCTCGACCGTCGCGATCACCAGGTCGACGGCGCCGGCGTTGACCAGATCGCGCATCACCTCGTCGGAAATGCCCCATTCCTCTTGAATCTTCTTGCGGCTCAGCCACGGAAGTTCGGGGATGGTCTCGCGGAGCTTTTCGACAAGCTCGCGGCTCGGCGCCACCGGCTCCAAGTCGGGTTCGGGAAAATAGCGGTAATCCTCGGCGGTCTCTTTGGTGCGGCCGGGGCTGGTGTAGCCGTCCTCGTGGAAATGCCTGGTCTCCTGAGTGATGCGCCCTCCGGACGTCCAAAACGGCGCCCTGTCGCCGCATTTCGTAAGAGACCGCGACCTCGACGCTTTTCAGCGAGTTGACGTTCTTGGTTTCGGTGCGGGTGCCGAACTCCGTGCGTTCCCTTGGGCTTGAGCGACACATTGGCGTCACAGCGCATCGAGCCCTGATCCATCCGGACGTCGGAAACGCCCAACGCGCGCAACAGGTCTCGCAAGGCGGTCACATATGCTCGGGCGACCTGAGGCGCATGCTCACCGGCTCCCACGATAGGCTTGGTGACGATCTCGATCAGCGGCACACCCGCGCGGTTGTAGTCGATCAGCGACGTCGTCGCGCCATGGATGCGGCCGGTCTCGCTGCCCAGGTGCGTCAGCTTGCCGGTGTCCTCCTCCATGTGGGCCCGTTCGATGTCCACTCGCCAGCTGGAGCCGTCTTCCAACGGCACGTCCAGATAGCCGTTGATCGCGATCGGCTCGTCGTACTGCGAGATCTGGTAGTTCTTCGGCATGTCCGGGTAGAAGTAGTTCTTCCGGGCGAACCGACACCACGGCACAATCTCGCAGTTCAGCGCCAGCCCGATCCGGATCGCCGATTCGACTGCCGCCTCGTTGAGCACCGGCAGCGAACCCGGCAGGCCCAGACACACCGGGCACACCTGGGTGTTGGGCTCCGCGCCGAAGGTGGTGGCGCAGCCGCAGAACATCTTGGTGGCGGTGGACAGCTCGACGTGCACTTCAAGGCCGAGCACCGGGTCGTAGCGCGCGATGACATCGTCGTAGTCGAGCAGCTCCGCGCCGGACGCCTTGGCAGCGCTCGCAGCAGAAGTCATGCACTCGATCCTAATTGGCCGCCGGAGCCGCTACTGCGCTGACGTCCCGATATTGCGTCTCGGGAACATGTCGGCCAGCGCAGCGGCCATCTCCAGGTAGCCACGCCTGCTGTGCTTGCCCAGCCGCTCCAGGGCGATTTCGTTGCCCTCACGCACATGCCGATCGAACGGGAGAATCACCACACGCGGGGCGAACCGTTCCGACAGCTGCTGAAGCCGATCGTTCCCCGTGCCGCTCGGCCGTCCTCGTTCGGTGTGGTTGATCGCCAGCACCGTGGACTGGATCTGTCGCCGATAGCCGTTTCTGGACAACCACTCAAGCGTGGTGCGGGTCTTTTCAATGGCGTCTACGGAGGCGTTGGTGACGACCACAAGGGCTCGCGACTCCGACAAAACCGCCTCCGTCACAGCGGATTTGAGGGATTTTCCGCAGTCCATCAACACCACGGAGTAGTGGTTGCGCAGTATCGAAAACGCCCTGAGGACATCGTCACGCTCGATGAGCCAGTCACCGTCCACATAGTTCGGGAGTGCCAGCAGCTCCAAGCCGGCACGGTTGCGGCAGGTGTAGGCACGCACGTCGGGGTACCGCGTCACCGACCGATCGGCGAGCAAATCGACCAGGCTCAGCTGGTTGCGGTAGCCGTGCCGGTTGGCGAGGTCCCCGGCGTCGACATCCACCGCGATCACCCGGTCGCTGCGCGCGTCGGCGAACGTTGAGCCAAGCGCCTCGACCACCGACGTTTTGCCGACGCCACCCTTGAGGTTGAGGACCGCGATCGGAAATGCGCTGCCCAACTGCGCCCGGACCCGATCGCGCAGCTCGAGTTCGTAGATCTCGCCCCTGCTCGGACCAAGGTGGATTCCGGTCAGTTGAGCCAGCAGGCTTCGCCAGCTGAGTTCGGGTGATGTGTCGGGGTGCGGGACTTCGAGGCGGTCGAGTGCGATCCTGCGCATCGGGCGCTGCCAGGAAGTCGGTGGCGTGCTGACCTGACCTGCCGGAACCGTGGTTGTCCCCGTCGTCGCTCGAGCTGGCCATGGCGGCTGTGGATAGCCCGGAACCTCCGGGCGGGAAGCCGGCGCCGGCTGGCGCGGCCAAGGCCGGTGATGCGGCGGATTGCTCGGCCGCACCCCCCTGGGCGGTAATTGAACGCCGCGATCAAAACCGCGGTAATTCATGCTTTCGACGTTAGCACCGCGACAACGCGTCCAAAACCCGAAAACACGCTGACCTGGCCAAACCCTGAACCGCCCAGGGTGAACCCTGGGTGATAAAAGCGTTAACCGCGGGTCCCTGACCGCTAGCCGAAGAAGGCGGCGGCGTCGTCGTAGCGACTCTGCGGTACCAACTTGAGCTGGCGCACCGCCTCGGCCAGCGGCACCCGGCCGATGTCCTGACCCCGCAGCGACACCATCTGTCCGTATTCACCGGCGTGCGCGGCGTCGGCGGCATTCACCCCGAAACGGGTGGCCAGTACCCGGTCATAGGCGGTCGGCGTGCCGCCGCGCTGGACGTGGCCAAGCACGGTCACCCGGACTTCTTTGTTGATGCGCTTCTCCACCTCGGCAGCCAACTGATCGGCCACGCCGGTGAACCGCTCATGACCGAACTCGTCCATGCCGCCCTCGCGCAGCGTCATCGAGCCTTCGGCCGGCTTGGCGCCCTCGGCGACGACGCAGATGAAATGTGAGTCGCCGCGCTGGAAACGCCGCTTCACCAATCGGCACACCTCGTCGATGTCGAACGGCTGCTCGGGGATCAGCGTCATGTGCGCACCGGATGCCAGCCCGGCGTTGAGCGCGATCCAGCCGGCGTGCCGACCCATCACCTCCACCAGCATCACCCGCTGGTGCGATTCGGCGGTGCTGTGCAGTCGATCGATGGCATCGGTGGCCACCGTCAGCGCGGTGTCGTGACCGAAAGTCACGTCGGTGCAATCGATGTCGTTGTCGATGGTCTTCGGCACGCCGACGACGGGCACGTTCTCCTCGGACAGCCAGTGCGCGGCGGTCAGCGTGCCCTCGCCGCCGATCGGGATGAGCACGTCTATGCCGTTGTCGTCCAGGGTCTGCATGATCTGTTCCAGCCCGGCCCGCAGCTTGTCGGGGTGCACGCGGGCGGTGCCCAGCATCGTGCCGCCCTTGGCCAGCAGCCGGTCATTGCGGTCGTCGTTAGCCAGCTGCACACGCCGGTTCTCCAACAGCCCGCGCCAGCCGTCCTGGAATCCGACCACCGACGACCCGTAGCGCGAGTCGCAGGTGCGCACCACCGCCCGGATGACGGCGTTGAGCCCGGGACAGTCCCCACCTCCGGTAAGAATTCCGATCCGCATGCCCTCATCTTGCCCCGTGACGGGTGCTCAAGTGGGGCGAGCAGACGCAAAGGCCCCTCGACACGCCGCCGCGTTGGGGCTTTGCGACTGCTCGCGCTCAGATGGCCGACGGCAGGGGTCCGCGAGCGGCCTCGTAGGCCGCCGCCACCCGGTAGATCCGGTCGTCGGCCAGTGCCGGCGCCATGATCTGCAGCCCGACCGGCAGGTTGTCGTCCGGCGACAACCCCGACGGCACCGACATCCCGCAGTGCCCGGCCAGGTTCAGCGGCAGCGTGCACAGGTCGAACAGATACATCGCCAGCGGATCGTCGACCTTCTCCCCCAACCGGAATGCCGTCGTCGGCGTGGTGGGCGAGATCAGCACGTCAACGGATTGATAGGCCGCGTCGAGATCGCGGGCGATCAACGTGCGCACCTTCTGCGCCTGGTTGTAATAGGCGTCGTAGTAGCCGGCCGACAGCGCGTAGGTGCCGATCATGATGCGCCGCTTGACCTCCGGCCCGAACCCGGCGGCGCGGGTCAGCGCCATGACTTCCTCGGCGCTGTGCGTGCCGTCGTCGCCGACCCGCAGCCCGTAGCGCATCGCGTCGAAGCGGGCGAGGTTGCTCGACACCTCCGACGGCAGGATCAGGTAGTAGGCGGCCAGCGCGTGATCGAAATGGGGACAGTCGACTTCGGAGACGTCGGCGCCGATCGCGGTCAACTGCTCGACGGCGCCGTTGAACGATTCCAGCACGCCGGGCTGATACCCCTCGCCGCGCAGTTGGCGGACCACACCGATGCGCACACCGCTCAGGTCGCCCGCTGCTCCCGCCTTGGCGGCGGCGACGACGTCGGGCACTTGCGCGTCGATGGAGGTGGAGTCTTTCGGATCGTGTCCGGCGATCACCTGATGCAGCAGCGCGGTGTCGAGGACGGTGCGCGCACACGGTCCGCCTTGATCCAGCGACGACGCGCAGGCCACCAGGCCGTAGCGCGACACGGTGCCGTAGGTGGGTTTGACCCCGACGGTGGCGGTCAGCGCGGCGGGCTGGCGGATGGACCCGCCGGTGTCGGTCCCGATGGCCAGCGGCGCCTGGAACGCGGCCAGCGCGGCCGCGCTGCCGCCCCCGGAGCCGCCCGGCACCCGGTCGGTGTTCCAGGGGTTGCGGGTCGGGCCGTAGGCGGAGTTCTCCGTCGACGAGCCCATCGCGAACTCGTCCATATTGGTCTTGCCCAGGATCGGGATACCGGCCGCCCGCAGCCGCGCGGTCACGGTGGCGTCATACGGGGAACGCCAGCCTTCGAGGATCTTCGACCCGCACGTGGTGGGCATGTCGAGGCTGGTGAACACGTCTTTGAGAGCCAACGGCACCCCGGCCAGCGGCGACGGCGGCTGCTCGCCGGCGGCCAGCGCCTTGTCGACGGCGGCCGCGGCCGACAGCGCCGCATCGGCGGCCACGTGCAGGAAAGCGCCGTAACGCTCATCGGTGGCCGCGATCTGGTCCAGGAAAGCCTGGGTGACCTCGGTGGACGACAGCTCCTTGGCGGCGATTTTGCCGGCCAAGCGTCGCGGCGTCCAGCCGGATGATGTCGGTCACTGCGGCTCCCCGAGGATCTGCGGGACGGCGAAGCGGCCGTCGACGGCTTCGGGCGCCTCGGCGAGCGCTTCCTGCTGGGTCAGGCAGGGCGTGATCTGGTCCGGGCGGGTGACGTTGACGTCTTTGAGCGGGTTGTCGGTTGCTTCGACGCCGGTGACGTCGACGGCTTGGATCTGGCTGACGTGGGTCAAGATGGCGTCGAGTTGGCCGGCGTAGCTGTCCAGCTCGGCGTCGGTCAACGCCAGCCGGGCCAGCCGGGCCAGATGGGCCACCTCGTCGCGGGAGATCTGGGACACGACCGAAAAGCCTAGCCCGGTGACGATGCGGCCCGGGACGGGCCGCTGAGGAGCCGGGCCATCAGGCCGAGCGGGCTGTCGCGAGTGTGACGCTGGCAGCACACTCGGCGCCGAGCGTGCGGCTGGCCGCACGCTCGGCCAGCCGCCGTCGAAATGCCGCGGGCGCGTCGCTGTGCGACAGTGTGCGCGTGGCTACCTATCTGCTGCGAGTCCAGCTGGCCGACCGGCCGGGCAGCCTCGGCTCGCTGGCCGTGGCTTTGGGGTCGGTGGGCGCCGACATCTTGTCGCTGGACGTCGTAGAGCGCCAGCCCGGCTACGCGGTCGACGATCTAGTGGTCGAGCTGCCGCGCGCGGGCCATGCCGGACACGTTGATCACGGCGGCCGAAGCGCTCAGCGGGGTCCGGGTGGATAGCCTGCGACCGCACACCGGGCTGCTGGACGCGCACCGAGAGCTGGCGCTGATCGACCACGTCGCCGCGGCCGGCGACGTAACCGGCCAAGCTGAAGGTGTTGGTCGACGAGGCTCCCCAGGTGCTGCGGGTGAGCTGGTGTGCGGTGCTGCGCAGTTCCGACGACGGGATCCAGCCCGTGGTGGGCAGCCCGGGCGCGCCGGAAACCCGATCTGGACGCCGTCCCGTGGATGCCTATCCAGCGGGCCACCGCCCTGGACGCCACCGACGACTGGGTGCCGCAGGTGTGGCGCGAGCTGGACACCACCCTGGTCGCCGCGCCGCTGGGCGCGCCCGACACCGCGGTGATGCTTGGGCCGGCCGGGCGGTCCGGCATTCCGGCCGTCAGAGGTGGCGCGACTGGGCTATCTGGCCGGGATCGTCGGGACGCTGCTGCACTGAGCACACCGACAAACGGGGTATTCATCAGATGTGAGCGTGCTCTCCGATGCCCAGATCGCCGCGATGTCCCCTGCCGAACGGCGTCAACTGATACGACGACTCGAGCGACCCCTGTCCGAGCTGGTGCCGGTCGCCGTGGCGCACCGGATCCGGTGGGGCTGGCTGGGGATCATGACCGGCGGGACGCTGGTGCTGATCCCCTGGACCGTCTATCTCGCATTCGCGCTGCCCGACGACTACCTGGTGCACGACTGGACGGCGCTCTGGGTTGGCTTCGACCTGCTGCTGCTCGCTCTGATGGCGGCGACCGTCGTCTTCGGCATGTTGCGCCGACAGGTGATGCTGCTGACCGCGTTCGCGACCGGCATGTTGCTGATCTGCGATGCGTGGTTCGACCTGATGACCGCCGGACCCAACGACTTCCGGGTGTCGGAGCTGACCGCGGCGCTGGGAGACCTGCCGCTGGCCGCGGTGCTGATTATCGGCACGCTGCGACTGTTCCGGTTCACCGCGATTCGGATGTACCTGCTGGAGCCGCATACCCCGCTATGGCGTCTGCCGCTGCTGCCCTGACCATCACCTATCGCTCGAGCTGTTACTCAGCCGAGTCGGAAGGCCCCTCGGACAACAGCTTTCGGAATCCGTCCTCGTCGAGGACGGGCACGCCGAGTTCGACGGCCTTGTCGTATTTCGAGCCGGGGGAATCGCCGGCGACGACGTAGGCGGTCTTCTTCGACACCGAGCCGGCGGCCTTGCCGCCACGCGCCACGATGGCCTCCTTGGCGTCGTCGCGCGAGAAGCCGTTCAACGAGCCGGTCACCACGATCGTCAACCCCTCCAGCGTGCGGGGCACGCTGGCGTCGCGCTCGTCGGCCATCCGCACGCCGGCCGATCGCCACTTGTCGACGATGGCCCGATGCCAGTCCACGGTGAACCACTCGGTCACCGCGTCGGCGATCGTCGGGCCGACACCTTCGACCGCGGCCAGCTGCTCGGTCGAGGCCGACGTGATCGCATCCAGGCTGCCGAACTCGGTCGCCAGCGCGCGGGCAGCGGTCGGCCCGACGTGGCGGATCGACAGCGCCACCAACACCCGCCACAGCGGTTGCTTCTTGGCCGAGTCCAGGTTGACCAGCAACCGCTTGCCGTTGGCCGACAGCGTGCCGCTCTTGGTGGTGAACAACTCGGTGCGCAGCAGGTCGTCTTCGGTCAGGCCGAACAGGTCACCCTCGTCGCCGATCACGTGGGCTTTCAGCAGTGCGATGGCCGCCTCGTAGCCCAGGCCTTCGATGTCGAAAGCACCGCGACCGGCGACGTGAAACACCCGCTCACGCAATTGCGCCGGGCAGGACTGCGCGTTGGGGCAGCGGATGTCGGCATCGCCCTCCTTGGCCGGAGCCAGCGGGGTTCCGCATTCGGGACACGTTGTGGGCATGACGAATTCGCGCTCGGAGCCGTCGCGCAGGTCGACGACGGGGCCCAGCACTTCGGGGATCACGTCGCCGGCCTTGCGGATCACCACCGTGTCGCCGATCAGCACCCCCTTGCGCTTGACCTCGGCGGCGTTGTGCAAGGTGGCCAGCCCCACCGTCGACCCGGCGACGGTGACCGGCGTCATGAACGCGAACGGCGTGACCCGCCCGGTGCGCCCGACGTTGACCCGGATGTCGAGCAGCTCGGTCTGCACCTCCTGCGGCGGGTACTTGTAGGCGATCGCCCACCGCGGTGCCCGCGACGTGGATCCCAGCCTGCGCTGCAGCGCCACATCGTCGACTTTGACGACGACGCCGTCGATTTCGTGAGCCACGTCGTGGCGGTGCTCGCCCCAGTAGGCGATGCGCTCCAAGGCGCCGGCAGCGTTCTCCACCCGCGTGGTGTGTTCGGAGACGCGCAGGCCCCAGGCGCCCAGCGCCAGATACGCGTCGTGCAGGGTCGGCGGCCGAAATCCCTCGATATGCCCCAAACCGTGGCAGATCATCCGAAGCCTGCGGCGAGCGGTGACGGCCGGATCCTTCTGCCGCAGCGATCCCGCCGCACTGTTGCGCGGGTTGGCGAACGGCGCCTTACCGTCTTCGACCAGCGCGGCGTTGAGCGCTTCGAAATCGGCGAGCCGGAAGAACACCTCACCGCGCACCTCGAGCACGTCGGGTATCGGATAGTCGTCGCTGGGGGTGAGCCGCTCGGGGACGTCGTCAATCGTGCGCGCGTTGAGCGTGACGTCCTCGCCGGTGCGGCCGTCGCCGCGGGTTGCGGCCCGGACCAGCCGTCCGTCGCGGTAGACCAACGACAAAGCGACACCGTCGATCTTGAGCTCGCACAGAAATGGCACATCGTCGCCGACCTCGGCGTGAATGCGCGCCGCCCACAGGTCGAATTCCTCGGTGCTGAACACGTTGTCCAAGCTGAGCATCCGCTCCAGGTGCTCGGCCGAGGTGAAATCGGTGGCGAAGCCGGCGCCGCCGACGAGCTGGGTCGGTGAGTCGGGCGTGCGCAGCTCGGGATGCTCGTCCTCGAGTGCGGCCAGCCGACGCAGCAGCTGATCGAAGTCCGCGTCGGAGATGATCGGCGCGTCGCGCACGTAGTAGCGGAACTGGTGTTCGCGCACCTCGTCGGCCAGTTCGCGCCAGCGACGACGGATTTCAGGCGCGACGGGATCAGCCTGTGCTGAGCTCACCTTGGCAGGCTATCGGAGGACGCCGACAGCGCCGTGGCTCCGGTCAGTCCTCGACGTTCAGATGGCGTCCGGGTCGTCGGCGAAGGCCTCCGCGGCCCGCCGGGCCAGCCCAATGGCGGTGCGGGCCCACTGTGGCGTCGCCGCGGCCAGGCCGCACGCCGGGGTAACGCCGATGCGATCGCGCAGCGCCGAGCGGCCGAAGCCGAGCCGGTCGGTGATTGCCACGACGGCGGCGGCGACCTCTTCGAACGAGGGACGCCGCGCCAGCGTGCTGGACGAGACGACGCCCAGCACGACGGCACGGCCCGATTCGACGAATTCGGCGATGGCGTCCAGATCGGCGGCCGCCAGTGTCGCCACGTCGACCGAAACTGCAGCGATATTGCTGCGCTGTAACGCTTTCCACGGCAAGGCCGCGGCGCAGCTGTGCACGGATACCTCGGCACCGGCGGCGGCCGCGCAGGTGTCCAGCAGGGTGGTGGCCAGCGTCTCGTCGATCGCGGCCACCGGGCTCAGCGTGGTCACTCCGGCGAGCCGCCCGGCGAGCGCCGCCGGCAGCGACGGCTCGTCGAATTGCACCACCACGGGCGTGTCAAGACGACGCGACACCGCGGCCCGATGCGCGCCAACGCCCTCGGCCAGCGAGGCGGCGATGTCGTGCACGGCGCCCAGATCGGTGATGGCCCGGTGCCCGTTGGCCAGTTCCAGCTCGGCGGCCAGGGTGATCGGCCCGGGGGCCTGGATCTTGACCGGTCGCCCGTTGCCGCGCAAACCCGCGGTCTCCCAAGCCTCTTCCAACGCGTCGACGTCTTCGTCGAGCAGGCTGACCGCCCGGCGGGTCACCGCGCCGGGCCGGGACGCCACCCGGTAGCCACGGGGCACCGTGTCGATGGCCACGTCGATCAGCAGCGCGCCGGCACGCCCGACGATATCGGCGCCCACTCCCCTGGCGGGCAGCTCGACGATGTGGGCCATCGCCGCGCCGAGCTCGCCGACAACGACCTCGGCCGCCGGCCGCGCCGCGGTGCCGGGCCACGACCCGGTGCCGCTGGCGGTTGCGAAAGCGCTCACCGGCCAACCGTATTCGATCGCGTTCCGCACGACCCGTGCCGGGGCAGGTCAGCGCGATTACGCTCACATGATGACCCGCCGGCTGATGCTGTGCGCTGCAGCCCTGCTGGCCGCGGCATGCACCCGCGTCGTAGGCGGCGCCGCGGTGGCGCCGTTCGGCACCGAACCCACCATTGCCGGCGTCGACGTCGACCGCGTGCTGCTCGATCAGGACCGCATGCGCGCGATCACCGGCGCCGACGAGCACCTCACGATCATCCCGTCAATGGACGGCAAGTCCCCGGTCGACGTTGACACGCTCGCCCAGGCAGCGCCGACGCAATGCCGGTTCGTCTTCGAAGACACCGCCACCTTCGGACCCGACATCGAAGAGTTCCACAAGACCACGTTCCAGTACCCGCCGCGCGGCGGCCTGATCTCCGAGGGCGCCGCTGTCTATCGCGATGCCAACACCGCACGTCATGCCTTCGGCGCCCTGGTGGCAACCGTCCGGGACTGCGCGAACACCTCGGCCGGGGAAGCGTTCGTCGGCGCCTGGACCGCCGGCGAACGGTCGCTGCAGACGCGCCCCGGCAACTGCGGACGCGATTACCAAGTCAAGTCGGTGGCGCTGATCGAGGTCACTTACTGCGGCTTCCCGGAGTCGGTGTCGACGATTGTGATCACCAACATCGCCGCCAACGTGCCCGGCTAGACCCCGCGCGCCGAGCGTGAATTGGTTGCGCAAATCTGGCGGAAAACTCGCAACAGTTTCACGTTCGGTGATTGACGATGGTGGCGCTGCCGATCACTTCGTCGCCGTCCGGGTCGGGGCGGTAGAGCACCAGCGTCTGGCCCGGCGCCACACCGCGCAACGGAGCGCGCAGGCGAACCTCAAGCTCATCGCCCGCCAACTCGGCGACCGCATCGACGGCCTCACCGTGGGCACGCACCTGCACCGCGCACTCCACGGGTCCAACCGGCGGCGTCCCCGCGGTGAAGACCGGCTGCTGCCCGGTCAGCTGCCACACATCGAGGTCGGCCGCCGAGCCGACCTGCACGGTCCCGCTGTCCGCATCGATCGCGGTGACGTAGCGCGGCTGGCCGTCCGGGCCCGGGCCGGCAATGCCGAGTCCCTTGCGCTGGCCGATGGTGAAACCGTGCACCCCGTCATGGCAGGCCAGCACGGTCCCCCGCTGGTCGACGACCGAGCCGCGGCGCACCCCGATCCGGGCCCCCAGGAAAGCGCGGGTATCACCGGACGGGATGAAGCAGATGTCATGGCTGTCCGGCTTGTCCGCGACCGCCAGTCCGCGGCTAGCCGCCTCGGCGCGGATCTGCGACTTGGGGGTGTCCCCGATCGGGAACGCGGCGTGGCGCAGTTGACCGCAGGTCAGCACCGCCAGCACGTACGACTGGTCCTTGTCCCGGTCGACGGCCCGACGCAGCCGCCCGTCGGACAGCCGGGCGTAGTGCCCGGTGGCTATCGTGTCGAAGCCCAGAGCCAAGGCGCGTGCCGCCAGCGCCGAGAACTTGATCCGCTCGTTGCACCGTACACAGGGATTCGGGGTTTCACCGCGGGCGTATGACGACACGAAGTCATCGATCACGTCTTCTTTGAACTTGTCCGCGAAATCCCAGACATAGAACGGGATTCCGACCACATCAGCGACCCGCCTTGCATCGCCGGCATCCTCTTTGGAGCAGCAGCCCCGTGACCCGGTGCGCAAGGTGCCCGGGGCCTGCGACAGCGCCAGATGCACGCCGACCACGTCGTGGCCGGCATCGACCATGCGGGCGGCGGCGACCGACGAATCGACGCCGCCGCTCATCGCGGCGAGGACCTTCATCGTGCGACCCCCGCGGCGGCCAGCGCGGCTTGCCGGGCGCGGGCCACCGCACCGGGCAGCACCCGCAGTGCCGCGTCGACATCCGCCTCGACACTGGTGTGCCCCAACGACAATCGCAGCGATCCCCGGGCGCTGGCCGCATCAGCACCCATCGCGAGCAACACATGCGACGGCTGTGGAACTCCGGCGGTGCACGCCGAGCCCGTTGAGCATTCGATTCCGTTGGCGTCCAACAACATCAGTAGCGCATCGCCCTCGCACCCGTCGAAGGTGAAGTGCGCGTTACCCGGGAGCCGTCGCGATCCCGCGGCACCGTTGAGGCGAGTGTCCTCGACACCGGCCAGCACACCGTCGATCAGACGGTCGCGCAGCAGCCGCAACCGCGCGCTGTTGGCCTCCAGCCCGTCTACCGCAAGCTGCATCGCCGTCGCCATGCCGACGGCACCGGCGACGTCGGGAGTGCCGGAGCGGATGTCGCGTTCCTGACCTCCGCCGTGCGACAACGGCACGCAGCCGACGTCGCGGCGCAGCAGCAGCGCGCCCACACCGGGCGGGCCGCCGAACTTGTGGGCGGCCACACTCATCGCGGAGAGCTGGCTGGCGCCGAAGACGACCGGCAGCTGCCCCACCGCCTGAACCGCGTCGCTGTGCACCGGTACGTCAAATTCGGCCGCGACGGCGGCGAGTTCGTCGATCGGCATAATGGTGCCGACCTCGTTGTTGGCCCACATCACCGACACCAGCGCCACGTCGTCGTGGTGTTGCAGCGCGTCCCGCAGCGCGGCGCCGGAGACCGACCCGTCGGCGGCGGTGGGCAACCAGGTCACCTCGGCGTCTTCGTGGTCGACCAGCCAGTTCACCGAGTCCAGCACGGCGTGGTGTTCCACCGCGGTGGTGATGATGCGCCGGTGCCGTGGCTCGGCATCGCGGCGCGCCCAGTAGATCCCCTTGACGGCCAGATTGTCGCTCTCGGTGCCGCCCGCGGTGAAGATCACCTCAGACGGACGCGCACCGAGCTTGGCCGCGATCAGCTCGCGGGATTCCTCCATTTGCCGCCGAGCGGCCCGACCCGTGGTGTGCAGCGAGGACGCATTGCCCACCGTGCTCAGCGCGGCCGTCATCGCCTCGATGGCAGCGGGGTACATCGGGGAGGTGGCGGCGTGATCGAGGTAGACCATGACCCGCCCAGAATACCGGCGCCGCCCTGCGACGATGCAGGCCGGAACGGCCTGAGAAGGAGCAGGGCAATCAGACGCCGCCCTGCGACGATGCAGGCCGGAACGGCCTGAGAAGGAGCAGGGCAATCAGACGCCGCCCTAAAGGTCAGGAGGCCAGCACGGGCCGGCGCTGGCCGTGACCCGGGTGCGACGTCGGCGTCACGCGTATGGCGGCCTGGCAGCGGCGGGCCAGCTCGCGCCGATCCTCACCGGGCAGCTGCAGTGATTCGACGTAGACCCGTGCCACGGTGCGACGGGCGACCAGCAACCGGCCGATCGAACGCAGCAGCGTGTCGTCACCGATATAGGCCGGGACGGTCGAGACCCTGCCGTCGCGGTGCTGGTAGCGCAGTCGCAGCGGCTGGACCGGTCGGCCGGTGTCGACCGCGGCCTGGAACATAGCGGGATAGAACGGCCCGGACGCCAGACCGCACCAGGTGGTGCCCTCCGGGAACGCGACCACGGTCTGGCCGGCGCGCAGCCGAGCGGCGACGGCGTCGACCACACCGGGCAGCTGGCGCAGGCTGGCCCGCTCGATCGGGATGACCTTGATGATGAGCGCCATCATCCGCACGACGAGATTGCCGGCCACATCGGCGCGGCCGACGAACGACGCCGGCGGCGTGCGCCACGGGCTGGTGGGAAGCACCGCGAAGATCGTCAGGATATCCAGCCACGACATGTGGTCACTTACCACCATCATGCCGGGGAGATTGCGAATCGGCCCGCCCGACAACGTGATCCGGACACCGAGACACCACAACAACAGTCGGCAGTAAACCCTCCTGGCTCGCGACCTGCCGGGTAGCGGAACCGAAACCAGCAGCAGCGCCGGGAACAACAGCAGCCCCAGACTGACACGTAGCGTGATCCGCAGCGCCACGATCAACCGACGGGACGCTTCCGAGCCGCCGGCCTGCAGACAACTTGTATCGCAGGAAGCACGCGGCAGCCAGGCGTGGTCGCGCGCGTTCGGGCTGCTCATCAGGCCACCCCGCCTGCCGCCTCGGTGGCCGCCGCCACCGACCGGAGTCGGCGCAGGTAGCGCGTGTCGGCCTGACGCTTGTCCAGCAGCGCGGGGAAATCACCCACGCCGAAGTCGGGATCGTGGGCCGGCTCACCGCATATCCGGGCACCCAGCCGCAGGTAGCCGCGCATCAGCGGCGGGATGGCCGGCCGCGCGGGCGCGGGGATCTCGTCCAGGGTGTGTCCGTCGACGATCACGGGCCGGTGCGGATGCACCCAGTACTGCGGTGGGGCGGCGTGGCGGCGCAGCACGAAGTCGCGCACGCCGCGAATCTGGCTGCCCGGCGGCCCGCCGTCGTCTCCAGCATCCCCTGTAACGGGGACCGACACGCAGCCGGTGACATAGTCGTAGCCACAACGGTCGAGGTAAGCCAGGATGCCGGCCCACATCAGCAGCACGACGGCGCCGTTGCGGTGATCGCCGCGAACCACCGCACGGCCCATCTCAACGAGTGACGGCCGCAGCGAATCAAGCGCACGGATGTCGAATTCGGTTGCGGTATAAAGCCCTCCGGCGGCGATGGCGCCGGTCGGCGACAGCATGCGGTAACAACCAACCAGCTCGCCCGAGTTGTCCTCGCGGACCAGCAAGTGGTCGCAGTGCTCGTCGAAGCGGTCAACGTCGAGGCCGGCGTCCTGCCCGGTCAGCGTGAAGCCCGGCTCGCTGCTGAACACGTCGCAGCGGAGCCGCTGCGCGGACTCGATCAGCGTGGGATCGGTGGACAGCAATAGGGAGTACCGCGGCTCGGTGGACGAACCGATCCCAGACGCGGGCTTATCAGCGGGTATGAGGACCGAGTCAACACTCATGCCCTCACAGTTGGCGATGTTGATCACTAATTGGCATCTGCGCCGTGACGTGTCCGTGCACGGCAGATGACGATGTCGCAGCGAAGATCGGATAACCGCGCAGGTCGAGGGCATTAACGTTGCCTGGATCACAGTTTTGGTCCAGACTGCGACGGTGGCTGAGGTCGACGGCGCAACCTTTGACCCCGCCGCACTGCGCGCCAAATACGCCCAGGAACGCCAGCGCCGCCTGCGCGCCGACGGAATCTCCCAATACGTGCAGGTCGCGGGCGCATTCAGCCGTTTTGCCCACGACCCGTGGGCCGATCCCGACTTCTCCCGCGACCCGATCAGCGACGAAGTCGATGTCGCCGTCGTCGGTGCCGGCTTCGGCGGGTTGCTCATCGGGGCCCGGTGCAGGCAACTCGGTGTGGACAACGTCAGGTTGATCGACAAGGCCGCCGACGTCGGCGGGACCTGGTATTGGAATCGCTACCCCGGAATCGCCTGCGACGTCGAGTCCTACGTCTATATGCCGTTGCTCGAGGAGCTCTGGTATGTCCCGACCGAGAAGTATGCGAAAGGCGCTGAAATCCTGGCCCACTGCCGCCGGATCGCCGAGCATTACGACTTGTACCGTGACGCGTGTCTGCAGACAGAGGTACAAGAGATTCGCTGGGAGGCAAGTAATTCCCGCTGGCTGATCTCCACCGACCGCGGCGACGAGATCCGCGCCCGGTTTGTGGCGATGGCGAACGGCTATCTGCAGAAGCCGAAACTGCCTGGGATAACCGGTATCACCACGTTCGGCGGTCATACATTCCACACCAGCCGCTGGGACTACAAATACACCGGCACCGACCTTGCCGGGTTGTCCGACAAGCGCGTCGGGATCATCGGAACCGGTGCGACGGCAATTCAGTGCGTGCCACGGCTGGCCGAATCCGTGCATCGGCTCTTCGTCTTCCAGCGCACCCCGTCAACGGTCGACGTGCGGGCCAACCGGCCGACCGAACCCGAGTGGGCGGCCTCGCTGGAGCCCGGTTGGCAACAGCGGCGTATGGAGAACTTCCAAATCCTCACCGCGGGCGGCAGTGCCGACGAGGACCTGGTGGACGACGCGTGGACCAGCCTCATCAAAAAGCTGCCGATCGTGAACGACGCGGGACCGAATGCCGCCGAACTGGCCGACTTCGCCAAGATGGAAGAGATCCGGGCGCGCGTCGATGCGATCGTGACCGACGCGGCAACCGCGGAGGCGCTCAAGCCCTGGTACGGCTACTACTGCAAGCGGCCCTGCTTTCACGACGAGTACCTGCAGGCGTTCAACCGTGACAACGTCACCCTCGTCGACACCCACGGCCGGGGAGTCGAGCAGATCACCCGCGACGGCGTTGTCGTCGACGGCGTCGAATACCCGCTGGACTGTTTGATTTTCGCCACCGGCTTCGAGGTCGGCACCAGTTACTCGCAACGCACCGGCTTCGAAGTCATCGGCCGCGAGGGCTTGACCCTCACCGAGAAGTGGGCCGACGGCGTGCGCACAATGCACGGCGTGCACGTCAACGGCTTTCCGAACTGCTTCATCGAAAGCATCGCGCAGTCCGGCTTCACGGTGAACTTCCCCTACCTCATCGACACCCAATCCCGCCACATCGCCTGGGTGATTGCCTGGGCGTTGCAGCACGGCGCCGTCGAGGTCGAAGCCACCCTCGACGCCGAATCAGCCTGGGTCGACACCGTCGTGGCACGCTCGAGTGTGATCGCCGGCCGGCGCGAGTCGTGCACACCCGGCTACTACAACCGCGAGGGCCACGCGGACGCGCGGTTGAACCAGGACAGCTTTTTCTTCGGCAGCCCAACTGAATACGCCGACATCCTCGACGCGTGGCGGACGACGGGCGAACTGGATGGGCTTGCTAAACGGGCTTCAGCCGTCACCGGTCGATGAGACCGGACGCGCCGGCTTTTCGGTGATCTCTGCCGCTTGCAGGTGTGATCCGCCGCGCGGTGGGTATCCCCGAGCAGGCATCTCAGGTTGGGGAGAGGCCGTCGGCACGCGGCCCAATCGGCGAAAGAGGACCCTGTGACGGATACGCCCGAGTCGCTAGACCCACAACGGGCGACGTCCGCGATGGAGCAGTGGCCGGGTAAGGCCTATCCACTGGGCGCGACCTACGACGGGTCAGGCACCAATTTCGCGATTTTCAGTGAAGTTGCCGAGCGGGTGGAGCTCTGCCTCTTCGACGCCGACGGTGCCGAGACCAGGGTGCCGTTGATCGAGGTGGACGGATTCATCTGGCACGGTTTTCTGCCGGCAATCGAACCCGGCCAGCGCTACGGCTACCGGGTGCACGGGCCCTACGACCCGGCGGCCGGACACCGGTGCAACCCCAACAAGTTGCTGATCGATCCGTACGCGAAGGCAATCGACGGCAACTTCGAGTGGCACCAGGCGCTGTTCAGCTACAACTTCGGCGACCCCGACAGCCGCAACGACGATGACTCCGCGCCGCGCATGCCCAAGTCGGTGGTGATCAACCCGTTCTTCGACTGGGGCAACGACCGTCCGCCGGGCCACGAGTACGCCGACACGGTCATTTACGAGGCGCACGTCAAGGGGCTGACCCAGTTGCATCCCGACATCCCGGAGCGGATGAGCGGCACCTACACCGCTATCGCCCATCCGGTCATCATCGAGCATCTAAAAAGTCTGGGTGTCACCGCGATCGAACTGATGCCGGTGCACCACTTCGCAAACGACTCCACGTTGGTGGACAACGGTCTGTCAAACTACTGGGGTTACAACACAGTTGGCTTCCTCGCCCCGGACTTCAAATACGCCGCCAGCACCACTCCCGGCGGTCAGGTGCAAGAGTTCAAGACGATGGTCCGCGCCCTGCACGAGGAAGGCATCGAAGTCATCCTCGACGTCGTCTACAACCACACCGCCGAAGGCAACCACCTGGGCCCGACGTTATCGATGCGCGGCATCGATAACGCCGCCTACTACCGGCTGGTCGATGACGAGCGGCAGTACTACATGGACTACACCGGCACCGGCAACAGCCTCAACGTCGGCCACCCGCACACGCTGCAACTGATCATGGATTCGTTGCGGTACTGGGTGACCGAAATGCACGTCGACGGCTTCCGATTCGACCTCGCGTCAACACTTGCCCGCGAATTCTACGACGTCGACCGCCTGTCGGCGTTTTTCGAACTGGTGCAACAGGATCCGACGGTGAGTCAGGTCAAACTGATCGCCGAACCCTGGGATGTGGGTCCGGGCGGTTACCAGGTCGGAAATTTCCCACCGCAGTGGACGGAGTGGAACGGCAAGTTCCGGGACACCGTTCGCGACTACTGGCGCGGCGAGCCGGCGACACTCGGCGAGTTCGCCTCCCGGCTGACCGGCTCGGCGGACCTCTACGAGTCCACCGCGCGCCGTCCGGTGGCCTCGATCAATTTCGTCACCGCACATGATGGTTTCACGCTGCGTGACTTGGTCTCGTATAACGAGAAACACAACGAGGCCAACAAAGAAGACAACAACGACGGCGAGAGCAACAACAAGTCCTGGAACTGCGGCATCGAAGGTCCAACCGACGATCCGGAAGTCAACGCGTTACGCGCCCGTCAGCAGCGCAACTTTCTCGCGACAACGCTTCTGTCGCAAGGAGTTCCAATGATATCGCACGGCGACGAACTCGGCCGCAGTCAAGCCGGCAACAACAACGGCTTCTGCCAGGACAACGAGATCACCTGGGTGCACTGGGATAAGGCGGACCTCGAGCTGATGGAGTTCGTCCGGTCGGTATCGGCTCTACGGGCCGCGCATCCGGTGTTTCGCCGCCGCCGGTTCTTCAGAGGGGTGCCGGTACGCCGACGCGGTGCGGTGGCACAGCCCGACATCTCATGGTTCAGCCCGGATGGCTCCGAAATGAGCGACGAGGACTGGGGTTCGGGTTTCGGCAAGTCGGTCGCGGTCTATTTGAACGGCTTGGGCATCCCCGACCTTGACGCGCGCGGACAGCGTGTAACCGACGATTCGTTCCTGTTGTGCTTCAACGCGCACCACGAGCCGATCGAGTTCACCTTGCCGCCAGAAGAGTTCGGCCGAGCGTGGGTGCCGGTTGTCGACACCTCCGCCGCAACGCCGAGCCTCGATGGTCAGGAGCCGATTCGGGTTGGCACTGCGGTGCGGGTAGGTGCGCGGGCAATGGTGGTCCTACAAGCCGACGGAGAGTAAGTGCCCAGGTAAGAGGATGGCGACGCTTGCCTCGTCGTCCAATCGATAAGGAGACGGCATGCTCAACACCATCGCCACTATCGTCGCCATCGTGCTGGGGGTGCATATCGTGGTGAAGTTCGCCTTCTTCGCGTTGCCCTACCAGCGTCGCCGCGCGGCCTTGGACAAGCGGTACGGGGCCAAGCCCTATGCGACTTCTGGGTCCGACGTCGTGCTCATGGTGGTGGTCGCGGCGATTGCCACGCTGATCGTGTGGCGCGGTATCGAATCGGTGAGTTTACTTGCCGGGCTGTGGATCGGCGCCACCCTGATTCAACTGTATTTCCACCAGTTCCATACTCCGGTGCCCGCCGATCGCGCCGCTCCCGCGGAACGATCTCCGCTCAACGAGATGTCGTACGCCATCCAGGCCAACCCGTGGCGACCCTGGCCGCAGATGCTCGCCCTCACGGTCCTGGTAGCCATCAGCTTCGTCGCGCTGCCATGAGTCACGAAACGGCCCGGCGGTGGTGTTTCGCTGACCGGCTCGGGCCGCACTTTCTGGACGATCGCGACCAGCCGGTGTTGCTGATCGAATCCCGGGCGGTGTTCGAACGCCGCAGATTCCACCGCCGCAAGGCGCATCTGGCGCTTTCCGCCTTGCGCCACCGTGCTTCCGAGCTCGGCGAACAAGCCACCTTCTTGCGCGCCCACACCTATCGGGAAGCACTTGATCAGGTTGGCGAGCGGCTCAGCGTGTGCCAACCGACCTCGTGGGCGGCTGCCGTTCCGCTGTGGGCAGTGCCGTACCTTACAGTACGTGCGCCATCGGTCTGCGCCGCATCGACGACATGCTGACCCGTTCGTCATAGCCGTCTCAGCCCGCGCGGCGCATCACCACCCCATGGATCCCGGAATTCCCTTGAAAGGCCCGACAATCCAACTGGTGATCCAGCCGCCGTAGAATCCTCCCGGCTGCGGAATCACAACTTCGCCGTTGACCGTACAACGATCCACGGCGGCGGCCATCACCGCAACGGCACCGGCGATCGGTGCGAAATCTCGACTCGGCTGCGGATAGGTCCACGCCGCTTGCGGCGCTTCGTGCCCGTCGGTCACCAAGTCGTAATAGCGGGCCGGCCCCTTCCATTCACATAAGGAAGCACCTGCAGCCGGGCGCAGAACGCCCTCGGCGAAGGCGTCGCGGGGCAGGTAGTAGGTCGGCGGGTGACTGGTCTCCAAGACCCGCCAAGCGCGCGTCGTCGACGCGATCACCTGGCCAGCCAACTCGACGGTGATCGAGCCGGCGAAGTCCTCCAGACGCGGCGGGCGGGGGTAATCCCACACCGACTCCTGCCCCGGGCCGGGCGGATCGGGTTTCGGCCATAGCGTCACGGCTGGCAGGTTTCCATCAGCATTTCGCCTGGATGCGGATGGGTCCGCGCGACGGCGCTTCCGGGTCAATCACGTTGCCGCGCTGGGTGACTTGAATGTCGCCATCCCGGGCCAACGCGAACGCGATAGTGCGGCTCTGCGCCGTGAGATCGGGCCAGCCGTCACCGCCGATGGCACGGGCCGCGTCGGAAGGACAGATGCTGGAGGTCGGCCCGCGGTGCTGCGCCAGCGCTAGGATTGCCGCGCGCAGCCGGGTAGCCACCGGCCCGCCGCCATGCGCGGTCTGCGCCGCACTGGCGGCAGGACCGACAGTGTCGGCTACCTGGGCCAACTCGCTGTGTGGATCCGATCCGGCCGACACACCAACAGGCTAGGTCGTGGCCGAGCAGACGTAAAAGCCCCCGACACGCCGGAGCGTGGGGGGCTTTTGCGTCTGGTGGCCGGGCAGGCCCGGCGAACACCGCTGAATGTCAGCCCTTGCGGGCCTTGACCGCCTCGGTGAGCTGCGGCGCAACCTTGAACAGGTCGCCGACCACGCCGTAGTCGGCGATCTCGAAGATCGGCGCTTCTTCGTCCTTGTTGACCGCGATGATCGTCTTCGACGTCTGCATGCCGGCGCGGTGCTGGATCGCCCCGGAGATCCCCAGCGCGATGTACAGCTGCGGCGACACCGTCTTGCCGGTCTGGCCGACCTGGAACTGACCCGGGTAGTAGCCGGAGTCAACCGCTGCGCGGGACGCGCCGACGGCGGCGCCCAGCGAGTCGGCCAATTCCTCCACCACGCTGAAGTTTTCGGCACTGCCCACACCACGGCCACCGGAGACCACGATGGTCGCCTCGGTGAGCTCCGGCCGGTCGCCGGCAACCGCCGGCTCCCGCGCGGTGACCTTGGCCGCGTTCTCGGCGGGCTCCGGCACCTCGACGGTGACCTGCTCGCCCGCGCCATCGGCCGGCTCGGCGTCAATGGCGCCGGCCCGCACGGTGATCACCGGGGTGTCGCCGTTGGCCTGCGCCTCGACGGTGAAAGCGCCACCGAAGATCGAATGGGTTCCCTTGGGCCCTTCCTTAACTTCCACCACGTCGACCAGCAGACCAGAACCGATCCGGGCGGCCAGCCGGCCCGCGATTTCTTTGCCGTCGGCGGTGGCCGCCAGCAAAACGGCTGCCGGACTTGCCGATTCGGCCAGACCTGCTAACACGTCGACGGCCGGAGTGATCAGGTAGTTCTCCGCGGCGTCGGATTCCGCGACGTAGATCTTGGCTGCGCCGGCGGCCTTCAGCCCGTCGACCAGCGGCGCGGCGGTGCCGGGCTTGCCCACCACCACGGCAGCGGGCTCACCCAAAACGCGTGCCGCGGTGATCAATTCGGAGGTGACCTTCTTAATAGCGCCTTCAGCGTGCTCGACGAGCACCAGTACTTCAGCCATGGGTTCTTCGATGTCTTTCGGCTAGGGATTAAGTCTTAGATGATCTTCTAGCGACTCAGATGATTTTTTGAGAGACGAGGTACTGGGCGATCTGGCTGCCGCCCTCGCCCTCGTCGGTGACCTTCTCACCGGCGGTCTTCGGCGGCTTGGGGTTGGCGCCCAGCACCGTCGACCCGGCGTTCTCCAGCCCGACCTCGTCGGCCTCGACGCCGATCTCGGCCAGCGTCAGCTTGGTGACTTCCTTCTTCTTGGCGGCCATGATGCCCTTGAAGGACGGGAAGCGCGGCTCGTTGATCTTCTCGGTCACGCTCACCACCGCAGGCAGCGAAGCCTCAAGAGTGAACACGCCGTCGTCGGTTTCCCGCTCGCCGGTGATCTTGCCGCCGTCGACCGACAGCTTCCGCAAATGGGTTAGCTGCGGCAGGCCCAGGTACTCGGCGATGATGGCGGGCACCGCGCCGCCGACACCGTCGGTGGACTCGTTACCGGCGATCACCAGCTCGGTGCCCTCGATGGTGCCCAGCGCACGCGCCAGTGCCCACCCGGTCTGGATGACGTCCGAGCCGTGCAGGCCGTCGTCGAGCAGGTGGACGGCCTTGTCGGCGCCCATCGACAACGCCTTACGAATGGCCTCGGCTCGCCCGCTCCGGGCCCGCGGTCAGCAAGGTCACCGATCCCTCGGTGCCGTCGGCGGCCTCTTTCTCCCGGATGAGCAGCGCCTCCTCGACGGCCCGCTCGTTGATCTCGTCCAGCACAGCGTCGGCGGCCTCACGGTCCAGCGTCCAATCGCCGTCGGTGAGCTTGCGCTCTGACCAGGTGTCTGGGACCTGCTTGATCAGGACCACGATGTTCGTCATGAGTGTCGGTCGTCCTCCTCGAGAGAGTCCTGCAGCCGCCAGCGGCAAGACTTAGGTCACGGCTTATGCGGCCCGCACACGCATGTTACTAGCGGGTAACTTTGTGCGGTTCGCTCTCACACCATAGCGGGTCGTCCTGCAGGTTCTTCCCCCGCGTCTGCCCCGCGAGCGGGAGTACCCACGGTGAACCATTCGCGAACCCGGCCCCAGGGGCTAGCCTGCCTAATCAATGAGCGCATTTGTCCCCGACGTTCCCCACGCCTCCGTCGACGCCGTTTTGACGTTGACCGGTGAACGCACCATCCCGGGCCTGGACGTGGAGAATTACTGGTTTCGCCGCCACGAGGTGGTCTACCAGCAGTTGGCGCAGCACTGCGCGGGCCGCGACGTGCTCGAGGCGGGCTGCGGGGAAGGCTACGGCGCCGACCTGATCTCTCGCGTCGCGCGGCGGGTGATCGCGCTGGACTATGACGAGGCCACGGTGGCGCACGTGCGGGCTCGCTACCCGCGGGTCGAGGTCATCCACGGCAACCTGGCCGACCTGCCGCTGCCCGACGCCTCGGTCGACGTGGTGGTCAACTTCCAAGTCATCGAACACCTGTGGGATCAGGCCCAGTTCGTCAGCGAGTGCGCCCGGGTGCTGCGGCCTTCGGGGCTGCTGATGGTGTCCACTCCCAACCGGATCACGTTCTCGCCGGGCCGCGACACCCCGGTCAACCCGTTCCACACCCGAGAGCTGAACGCCGACGAGCTGACCGAACTATTGGTCGACGCGCGGTTTGCGTCGGTGTCGATGAGCGGCGTGTTCCACGGACCGCGGCTGGCGGAGATGGATGCCCGGCACGGCGGCTCGATCATCGACGCCCAGATCGCGCGGGCGGTCGCCGACGCGCCCTGGCCGGCCGAACTGCTGGCCGACGTCGCCGCGGTCACCACCGCCGACTTCGATATTGCCGAGGCCGGACGATCGCGCACACATCGATGACAGCCTTGATCTGGTCGCAATCGCGGTGCGCCCATGAATCAGCCGACCGGTAGCCAGGTGCCCGGTCTGTTCACCCTGGTGCTGCACACCCATCTACCGTGGCTGGCCCACCACGGCCGCTGGCCCGTGGGCGAGGAATGGCTTTACCAGTCGTGGTCGGCGTCCTATCTGCCGCTGCTGCGGGTGCTGCGGAAGCTGGCCGGCGAGGACCGCCATCGACTGATCACCCTGGGCATGACGCCGGTGGTGACCGCGCAGCTCGACGATCCGTACTGCCTGGACGGGATGCATCACTGGTTGGCCAACTGGCAACTGCGCGCCGCCGAGGCGGCCAGTGTCCGCCCCGGAGACCGGACGGGCACCGCGACGTCGAGCACGCCAGACGCATTGCGGTCCTTCGGGATTCGTGAATTCGCCGAGACCGAGCAGGCGCTCGACGATTTCACCACCGGGTGGCGACATGGCGCAAGCCCGCTGCTGCGCGGGCTGATCGACGCCGGCACGGTTGAGCTGTTGGGCGGGCCGCTGGCGCATCCTTTTCAGCCGTTGCTGACGCCGCGGCTGCGCGAGTTCGCGCTGCGCGAGGGGCTGGCCGATGCCCGGCAGCGGTTGTCGCACACGCCGATTGGAATCTGGGCACCCGAATGCGCGTATGCCCCGGGGATGGAACACGACTATGCGGCCGCCGGGGTCGGCCATTTCATGGTCGACGGGCCGTCGCTGCACGGCGATACCGCGCTGGGCCGGCCGGTCGGCGATTCCGACGTCGTCGCGTTTGGACGTGACCTTCAGGTCAGCTACCGGGTGTGGTCGCCGAAATCCGGCTATCCCGGCCATGCCGGCTACCGCGATTTCCACACCTACGACCACCGCACCGGCCTCAAGCCGGCCCGGGTCACCGGCCGCATCGTGCCGTCGGATGCCAAGGCGCCCTACGATCCCGAGCGTGCCGATCGCGCAATCGACGGCCACGTGGCGGATTTCGTCGACGTGGTCCGCGGGCGGTTGCAGGCCGAATCCGAGCGGATCGGTCGGCCCGCGCACGTCGTCGCCGCATTCGACACCGAGTTGTTCGGCCACTGGTGGTACGAGGGACCGGTGTGGCTGGAACGGGTGCTGCGGGCATTGCCCGAGGCCGGCGTGCGCATCGGCACGCTAAGCGACGCCGTCGCCGAGGGTTTCGTCGGAGACGCTGTCGAATTACCGCCCAGCTCTTGGGGTTCCGGCAAGGACTGGCAGGTGTGGGCCGGTGACAAGGTGGCCGACCTGGTGCAGCTCAACACCGAGGTCGTCGACACCGCGCTGAGCACCGTCGACAAGGCGCTGACCCAAACCGCATCCCTGGACGGGCCGATCCCCCGCGACCAGATCGCCGATCAGATCCTGCGCGAGACGCTGCTGACCGTGTCGAGTGATTGGCCGTTCATGGTGAGCAAGGACTCAGCGGCCGACTACGCCCGTTACCGGGCTCATCTGCACGCCCACGCCACCCGCGAGATCGCCGGAGCGCTCGCGTCGGGCCGCCGGGAGGTCGCGCAGCGTCTGGCAGATGGCTGGAACCGGGCCGACGGGCTGTTCGGCGCACTGGACGCGCGCAGGCTGCCGCGATGAAAGTTCTGATGGTGTCGTGGGAGTACCCACCGGTGGTGATCGGTGGGCTCGGTCGTCACGTCCATCATCTGTCGACGGCGTTGGCAGCCGCGGGCCACGAAGTCGTGGTGCTGTCCCGCCGGCCGACCGGAACCGATCCGAGCACGCACCCGTCGTCGGATGAAATCAGCGAAGACGTCCGCGTCGTCGCGGCCGCGCAGGACCCGCACGAGTTCAGCTTCAGCAAGGACATGATGGCTTGGACGCTGGCCATGGGTCACGCCATGGTCCGCACCGGATTGTCGCTGAAGGAGCGGTCAAGCGACCACCCGTGGCGTCCCGACGTCGTTCACGCGCATGACTGGCTGGTCGCCCATCCGGCTGTCGCGCTGTCCGAATTTTATGACGTGCCAATGGTTTCCACGATTCACGCGACCGAAGCCGGCCGGCATTCCGGATGGGTCTCCGGATCGCTGAGCAGGCAGGTGCATGCCGTGGAATCGTGGCTGGTACGCGAATCCGATTCGCTCATCACGTGTTCGGCGTCGATGTGTGACGAGATCACCGAGCTGTTCGGGCCCGGGCTGGCCGAGATCACCGTGATCCGCAATGGCATCGAGGCGGCCCGCTGGCCGTTCGCGAGTCGTCGACGCCGCAATGATTCCAGCGGGCCGCCGGAACTGCTGTTTGTGGGCCGGCTGGAATACGAGAAGGGTGTGCACGACGCGATCGCGGCGCTGCCGCGGATCAGGCGCGCGCATCCGGGGACCACACTGACGATTGCCGGTGAGGGCACCCAGCAGGCCTGGCTCGTCGAGCAGGCTCGTAAACACCGGGTGCTCAAGGCAACCCGGTTTGTCGGACGGCTCGATCACGACGAGCTGTTGGCAGCGCTGCATCGCGCCGACGCCGCCGTGCTGCCCAGCCACTATGAGCCGTTCGGGTTGGTCGCCCTGGAGGCCGCCGCAGCCGGAACGCCGTTGGTGACATCGAACATCGGCGGCCTGGGCGAGGCGGTGATCAACGGGGAGACCGGGAATGTCCTGTCCGCCCCGCGATGTGACGCGGCTGGCCAAAGCCGTCGGCGCCGTGCTTGACGATCCGGCCGCCGCACAGCGCCGGGCCCGGGCCGCGCGTGAACGCCTGACCTCGGATTTCGACTGGCACACGGTGGCCGACGAGACCGCGCAGGTATACCTGGCGGCCAAACGCCGTGAACGTCAGCCGCTGCCGCGGCTGCCCATCGTCGAGCACGCGCTGCCGGATCGCTAGTCCGCCCGCCGCGGGCTCGCCGCGTACCGTCGAACTAATGGGACTTGTGTATTCGAGCGTCATCGACGCGCCGATCTACGAGGTATTCGACTGGCACACCCGGCCCGGCGCGATCACCCGGCTCTCGCCGCCGTGGCAGCCGGTGCGGGTCGTCGCCGAAGCGGATTCGCTGGAGAACGGGCGCGCTGAGCTCGGCCTGCCCGGCGGTCTGCGCTGGGTGGCCGACCATCAACCGGATGGCTACGATCCGCCGCGACGCTTCGTCGACTCGATCGGCGCCGATGGTCTGGCCTCGTTGCCGGTACGGCTGGCGGTCCGCTGGCGGCATACCCACGACTTCGAGGAGGTCGGCGGTGAGCGCACCCGGGTGACCGACCGCGTCGCCACCCCGGTCCCAGCGAAGGCGCTGCAGGCGATGTTCGCTTACCGGCATCGCCAGTTGGCCGACGACATCGCCGCACACCGCCATGCCGCCGCGCAAGGTTTGGCGCCGATCACGGTCGCGGTCACCGGATCGTCGGGGCTGGTCGGATCGGCGTTGACCGCCTTCCTGTCCACCGGCGGTCATCGGGTGATTCACCTGGTGCGCCGCTCGGCAACCAAACCTGATGAACGGCAATGGAATCCGGACGATCCCGATCCGGATCTGCTGAATGGCGTCGATGCGGTGATCCACCTGGCGGGCGACGTCGATCGCCGGCCGCTTCACCGAGTCGCACCGAGCCGCGATCCGCGACAGTCGGATCGGTCCCACTCGCCGCCTGGCTGAGCTGATCGCGAAATCGGCCGACGGGCCGAAGACGCTGGTCTGCGCGTCGGCGATCGGGTACTACGGCTACGACCGTGGCGACCAGACACTCACCGAGGACAGCGATCGCGGCGACGGGCTTTCTCGCCGACGTGGTCGACGAGTGGGAGCTCGCCGCGACGGCGGCCGAGGACGGCGGGGTCCGGGTGGTGCGGGTGCGCACCGGGATCGTGCAATCCCCCAGCGGCGGCACGCTTCGCCTGCAGCTTCCACTGTTCCGCGCCGGGCTGGGCGGTCGCCTCGGCGACGGTCACCAGTGGTTTTCCTACATCGGGATCGACGACCTCGTCGACGTTTACCACCGCGGGTTGTGGGACACCGAGCTGTCCGGGCCGGTCAACGCGGTGGCCGCCGATCCGGTCCGCAACAGCGACTACACCCGAACGCTCGCCCGGGTGCTGCGCCGGCCCGCGGTGTTGCCGGTCCCGCCGCTGGGACCGCGGTTGCTGCTCGGCGAGCAGGGAGCACGCGAACTCGCGTGCGCCAATCAGCGAGTGCTGCCCGCCCGGCTACAACAGGCCGGTCACCGGTTTCGCCGTCCCGGCCTCGACCAGACGCTGCGGCATCTGCTCGGCCGCTGATCGCACGGGCAGCACCGAGGCCCAGCTGTCCGGAGACGCCACGGTGCCGCCGGCCGCGTGCGTGGCCGAATGTAGCTGGCAGTTCGTGAGCCCAGGGCGGCGCTGACAGTACGATGGCGAATCCGCCGGCGGCCCCTAGCTTTTGGTTGAGGCCCAACATCTCCGACGGCGCGTCGGGTGATCCGGGAGCAATAATCTCCGCCTCGGCCTGCTGAGCCTTGGTCTGATTGCGCGCAGCCGTAACGACGTGGCCCTTTACCCGCAAGGGCTTTGGCGGTGGCCAGGATCAACTTTCCTACGTCACCGACAGCCACAAGACAAGTTTGTGAGCTGGCAAGGACAGCAGCCCTACCGCGTGTTGCCTGCCGGGCGAAGTATCGAGGCCAGTGCTCGACACTTGCGTTCCTCGTCCAGGTAAGCGCAACAACGCCGAGACACCAACACGGGAAGGGCAGGAAAATGACTCAGTACAGCTGGACCGTGATCGGAGCAGGGCCGGCAGGCATCGCGGCCGTAGGGCGGTTGCTTGACCACGGAATCGTGGGCGAGCAAATCGCCTGGATCGACCCAGAATTCGGTGCGGGAGATTTCGGCACCAAATGGCGAGCAGTCCCGAGCAACACCCGCGTCGAGCTATTTCTCGACTACTTGACCGCCTCGCCATCCTTCCGCTTTGGACAAGCGCCAGCTTTTGAGCTGAACAAGTTCGATCCCGAGCAGACGTGCCCGCTCGGCGTCGTAGCCGAACCGCTGGTGTGGATCTCGCAGCATCTTTGCCAACGGGTGAGAGCTTTTCGCGCGATCGCAACGGAACTGGTGCTAGCCAATAGGCAGTGGACCATAACCACGCAACACGAGACGATCACGTCGAAGAATGTGATCCTCGCAGTCGGCTCGGTTCCCAAGAAGCTTCCCTACGTGGAACTTGACGAGATTCCGATCGAGACCGCACTTGATCCTGCGAAGCTGGCACAGCTGCCGCTGGATGGCGCCACGGTCGGCGTGTTTGGCTCTTCACACTCGGCGATGATCGCGCTGCCGAATCTGTTGAACACCCCGCTGAAAAAAGTGATCAACTTCTATCGCAGCCCGCTGAAGTACGCTGTCAACTTTGACGATTGGACGCTGTTCGACGATACCGGGCTGAAGGGCCAAGCCGCCGACTGGGCGCGCAAGAACATCGACGGAACGTGCCCGCCACGGCTTGGCAGGTGCTCGGTCGGTGATCCGGAATTCGAGAAGATCCTTCAAATGTGTGACCACATTGTCTACACGGTCGGATTCGAACGCAGACATCTTCCACTGACTCCCCAATGGGGGTCACTGGAATACGACCCGACCAACGGTATTCTGGCTCCCGGGCTATTCGGGGTCGGTATTGCGTTCCCTGAGTACTGGATTGATCCGCTGGGAGCTGGCCAGTACCGGGTGGGACTGCACAAGTTCATGCAGCGACTCGACACTGCATTGCCGCTATGGCTGCGCTACGGCACATAGCAATGGACGAGCTACGCCGGGCTGGCGCTGCCGATGTGACTCAACAGGTCTCGGATCGCGCCAGCCGGCGGCGTTCGTCCACCCACCCAGATCGCCCGAAGGGCACGTCGCAGATTCAGATCCGGCACTTGCACGGCGCGGAGGCGTCCCACGGCCAGATCGTCGGCCACCGCCAGCCTGCTTATCACTGCAGGGCCCGCACCGGCCAGGACCGCAGCGCGCACCGCTGCCGCGGACGACAATTCCAGCGCCGGACTCGCTTGTGCGAAGTCGTCGCCCAGGGCTCTGCGCAACGCGGCAGTCAGCGAATCGCGTGTTCCCGATCCCGGTTCCCGGGCGACCAGCGGGGTTCGGCCAAGTTCGGCGGCACTCACGCCTTTCGACCGCCGAACCCACTTATGGTCGGCGGGCACTACCACCATGAGTTCGTCGTACGCAACGACCCGGCTGCGCAACCCCGACAGCGCGCCGGGGCTTTCGATGAATCCAAGGTCTGCAGCGCCGTCGCGCACCGCCGATATCGCGTGCTCGCTATTGGTGGTGGTGAGAATGACCTCCGGCGCCTTGCGGCCACTTCGGGCCGCCGTCGCTTGCAGTGACACCAGCCAGAGCGGTATCAGCTGTTCAGCGACGGTAAGGCTCGCAGCCACTTTCAACTTGCTGCGGCTCTCAGTGCGAAGCGAAGCCAGCCCGGCATCGACCTGCTGGGCGACATCCAGCAACCTGTTTGCCCACTGCGCTGCAACGACGCCGGCCGGGGTCAACCGGGTACCGCGCACGGTGCGGACCGCTAGCCGCACACCGGTCTGGGCCTCGATCGAGGTGAGTCGGGCAGATACTGCCTGCTGCGTCAGTCCAAGTTCCCGTCCGGCGGCCCCGAGGCTGGCTGTTTTGGCCACCGCCAGGAAGACTTCGAGCGCGGACAGTTCGGGCATGCGAGAACTCAGTGCCATGGTTTATCCAACCACAAGCTCGCTTTGTGGCTCCACAAGAACAAGCCCGCTACCGATGCTGATCTGGGAGGCGCAGCATCAGAAATATGATCCGCCAAGTCAACGACGAGCCCGACTACCGCTTTACCCTCGCCAACGAGCGGACCTTTCTCGCTTGGCAGCGCACGGCGCTCGGACTGCTGGCAGCGACGGTTGCCCTGCTGCAATTCGTTCCCGGACCAGCGGTCCAAGGGATGCAGTACATCTTGTCAGCGGTGCTGGGAATACTGGCCATTGTGAGCACTGGCGCTGGCCTGTTGCGGTGGCGGCAGGTTGATCGAGCCATCCGGCGCACCGAGCGATTACCACACAATCGCACACCAGCATTGCTGGCGAGCGGCCTCGCCGGGCTCGGCCTTGTCGTTTCAGTTTTGGCGATCGTCAAGGCGGTGAACGGATGAACGACCACCAAAACCGGTAACGCCGCTTCGGTCAGCTAAGGAGCTGAGCTCGGAGACAACTGACCCGTGCTACAGATGATTGGCGCGATGGCTGATCACAGGCCGCGGTGCGACCGCTCGGACGGCGGCGACGGACTGTGGGTCGCCGTCGAATTCGACGCGCGCGGCATCGCGGCCCGCGACGAACAACACCAGCTCCTGCGGTTCACCGGTCACGGTGACGGGATCGCCGCGGCCGACGCGGGCGATCCGTTGGCCGTCGGTGGTTTGCAGGACGACCTGAGCAGGCAGCTTTCCCAGCGCCATGCGGCTCAGCAAACCGAACTGGCGGCGCAGCGCGGCGACGGTCGAGTCGTCGAGCACTCGGGGCTGCCAGCCCTCGACGGCGCGGCGCACGTCCTCGTGATGGATGAACATCTCGCCGAGGTTGGCCACCGAGTCGAGCAGCTTGAACGGTGAGTAGATCGGCGGCCCCGAGGCCACCAGCTCGACAAGGTCGTCCCAGCTCGTTGATCGCGCCGTCTGGTTCTGCACCTTGGCGGTGTAACCGGCAAGGAAGGGAATCGTGATGCCGGGCGTCGCGTCCAGTCGCCGTTCCCGCACGACGAGGTGGGCGGCCAGGTCCCGGGTCGCCCAGCCTTCGCACAGGGTCGGCGCGTCTGGCCCGACTCTGCGCAGGGTCTCGACGAGGGCACTTCGTTCACGCTGAGCTGTCGGCGCGGATGGCCACACGATAAGCGAGGGCGGCTTTGCTCTGGCGAGCACGCTAGAAGTTCAGTAAGTTAAAGTTTAATCTTGTGAAGCGAATCTGGGTACAGCCGGTGAACGCGTGTTTGTCTTCGTTGTCAGGGTATGACAGCGTGAGTCTGAGCCGTTCGAGCTGGTGGCGACCCGATCTTTCGAGAGGGGCTTCGGTGGCCAAGCTGGGCGCATTGTCGTTGGTGCCTGACGCGGAACCTTCGGCGCGTCAGGAATCCTGGTCGGATGCCGGCCAATTCGATGTATGGCGGATCGGGGTGCGGCGCAGTGTGCTGACCCACGTCGCCGAATTCGTCGCCAACCGATGCGCCGCTGAGTTGGATGAGGCCGGTGTCGAGGCGGCCGGCGACATCCTGGTGAATTTTTTGACCGGCGGTAAGTGCCTGCGCTCCACCTTCATGTATCTCGGATGGCTGTGCGGCGCGGCCGACAGTGACGAGGCCCTGTACGCCTCGCGCCAGCTTGGAGCTACTGCACGCCTTCGCGCTGCTGCAAGACGATGTGATGGACGATTCACCGTCGCGGCGGGGACGTCCTGCGGCGCATATCCAGTTCACCGACTGGCATCGACGGCGCGGGCTGTCCGGATCGCCGCGGCGCTTCGGCGACTCGGCCGCGATCCTGCTGGGTGACCTATGCCTGATCTGGGCCGAGCAGATGCTCCGCGAGAGCGGCGTCGAGCGTCGCCGTCTGCAACAGGCGTTGCCGCGCTACGACGCCATGCGCACCGAGCTGGCGCTGGGCCAGTTCGCCGATCTCGCAAGCGATGTCCGCGACCTGCCCTCGATGGCGGTTGTGCTGGAGGTGGCACGCCGCAAGTCGGGCAATTACACGGTGCGCCGGCCGTTGGAGATCGGTGCGGCGATGAGCGGCTGCAGCGATCGCACGCTGTCGGGCCTGGGCCGCTACGGCACCGCCATCGGAGAAGCGTTTCAGCTCCGCGACGATTTGCTCGGCGTCTTCGGCTCCGAGGCGACAACCGGCAAACCCAGCGGCCGAGATCTCGTCGAGCGCAAGGCGACCAGCGTCGTGATCGCCGCACACCAACTGGCCGACGCGCCCACCCGCCGGCAGCTCACCGACCTGATGAACAACGGTGAACTCGACGACACCGCCATCGACCGTTGGCGCACGCTGATCGTCACGACCGGCGCCGTGCAGTGGATCGAGGACTTGATCGGCGACCGCGTCGCGTCCGCGCGCGATGAACTCGACGAGCTTCGGCTCGATGAATCGGTGCGGGCCGCGCTGGCGAACATGGCCGCCATATGCACGGAGCGGACCGAATGATGGGACCGTGCCGGGTCGAAGCGATCGGGTGGTCGTGGTCGGTGCGGGTTTGGCGGGCCTGTCGGCGGCCCTGCATCTGGCCGGTCGTGGCCGCGAAGTCACGGTGGTCGAACGGGAAAGCTGGCCCGGTGGACGGGCCGGGCGGCTCGATGTCGACGGCTACCGGATCGACACCGGACCGACGGTGCTGACGATGCCCGACATCATCGACGAGACGTTCGCCGCGGTCGGCGAAAGCAGTTCTGGCGCGAATGGATTTGCTCGACGTCGATCCGGCCTACCGCGCGCAGTTCGCCGACGGCAGCAGCATCGACGTGCACAGCGACGCGGATCGAATGGCCGCCGCGATCGAGGAGTTCGCCGGCGCCAAGCAGGCCGCGGGCTACCGGCAGCTGCGGGACTGGCTGACCCGGTTGTACCACATCGAATTCGACGGATTCATCGCCAGGAACTTCGATTCCCCACTGTCGCTGCTGAATCCGCAGTTGGCGAAACTGGCGGCGATCGGCGGATTCCGCAAATGGGATGCGATGGTCAAGCGCCACATCACCGACCCGCGGCTGCGACGAGTGTTTACCTTCCAGTCGCTGTATGCCGGTGTGGCGCCGCGGCAGGCGCTGGCGGTCTACGCGGTGATCGCCTACATGGACACCATCTCGGGAGTGCTCTTCCCGCGCGGCGGCATGCGGGCGCTGCCCGATGCGTTGGCCGCCGCCGCGACAGATGCCGGCGTGCGATTCCACTACGGCGCGACGGTCACCGGGCTGGAATGCGACGGCGGCCGGGTTGCGGCGGTCCACACCGACCAGGATCAGCGCATCACCTGCGACGCGGTGGTGCTGACCACCGAACTGCCGCAGACCTACAAACTGCTGGGCCGCGAACCGCGCCGCATCGGCACGCCTGCGGCCGGCGCCGTCGGCGGTTGTCGTTCACGTCGGCAGTCCCAGCCGGCCGCCGGCGAATCGGGCACTGGCACATCACAACATCGTGTTCGGCGCAGCATGGGACGAGACATTCACCGACATCATCCGCGACGGCCGGCTGATGCGGGATCCGTCGTTGCTCGTGACCAGGCCGACGGCCAGCGACCCGAGCTTGGCCCCGGCCGGCCACGACCTGTTCTATGTCCTGGCGCCGGCACCGAACCTCGCCCGCGGTGTCGTCGACTGGTCCCGGATCGGCGACGCCTACGCCGACCAGCTGCTCGACGTCGTCGCAGCGCGACTGGTTCCCGGGCCTGCGCGACGGCGCCAAGGTGCTACATGTCGTCAATCCCGCTGACTGGGCCCGCCAGGGCATGGTCGCCGGCACTCCGTTTGCACTCGCCCACACCTTCGCCCAGACCGGGCCCTTCCGTCCGGCGAACACCGTGCGCGGCGTCGACAACGCGGTGCTGGCCGGATCGTCGACCGTGCCCGGCGTCGGCGTGCCGACCGCGCTGATCTCCGGGCGGTTAGCCGCCGACCGCATCACCGGCATCGTCGACCGGTCCACGCAAAGCGTGGTGACGAAAGCCGGCCTGCCATGATCCGCAGCGAGCTGGACGCGGCCGGTATCGAGGATCCGGAACTGCGCAACGCGTATCGACGCTGCCGCGAACTGAACGCCGCCCACGGCCGCACCTTCTTCTTGGCCACCAGATTGCTTGCGCCCGAACAACGTCCGCCGGTGCATGCGCTGTACGGCTTCGCCCGCTACGCCGACGACATCCTCGACGACCTCAATCCGCACCTGGACACCGCGACCCGCGCGGCGCGGCTGCAGCAGCTGTCCGACCAAGTTCTTCGCGCACAGCGACCACCCAGCCGAACCGGTCCTCGCGGCGGTCAGCCACACCGCGCGCCGCTACGGCATCGGCGACGATCTGTTCGACGACTTTCTCGCGTCGATGCGGATGGATCTGACGATCACCGACTATCCCGACCGCGCGGCGCTCAACCTGTACATGAAGGGTTCGGCGGAAGCGATTGGCCTGCAACTGCTTCCGATCCTGGGCACGGTCGGCCCGACCGAGGAAGCCGCGCCGTACGCCGCAGCGCTGGGCAGGGCCTTCCAGCTCACCAATTTTTTGCGGGACATCGACGAAGACCTGACACGACAACGGGTTTACCTGCCCGCCGACGAACTGGCCGCGTACGACGTCGATCGCGACCTGCTGATGTGGTGCCACAACAACCGGCGAACCGATCGCCGGGTGCGCAACGCGCTGGCCGATCAGCACGACATCACCCGCCAGATCTACCGGTACGCCGAAGGCGGAATCTGCTCTGTTGGCGCCGCGTTCACGCGCCTGCGTGGCCACCGCGCTGACGCTGTACTCGGAAATCCTCGACCGCATCGAGGACTGCGACTTCGCCGTGTTCAGCCGGCGCGCCACCGTGGGGACCGCGCGACGACTCAGGCGTCGCCGGCACCGGGCTGCTGCGGTCATGGCGGGCGCGGCTGAGGCACCCGGCCCCATCAGCTGATCGCCGATCCGGTGTGGCGTGATGGATCGCTGGCAATACCTCATCGTCCTCGCCGCGTGCCTGGCGATCACGTTGCCGTTGGAGATCTTCGGCGACGGCGTCTACCGCCGAGCGTGGCGGGCGGTGCGGGCTATCTTGCCCGTCGCGGCGGTGTTCGTGCTCTGGGATGAAGTGGCGATCGGCGCGCATGTGTGGACGTACAACCGCGCCTACATCACCGGCGTCGAACATCCCGTTTCAGATGCCGATCGAAGAGGTCTTGTTCTTCGTCGTCATTCCGCTGTGCGCGCTGCTGACCTACAGCGCGGTCAGCGCCATCCTCGAACGGTTCCAACCGCCGATGACCGGCCTCGGGTACACCGCGCCGGCCGTGCTGGCGGTGCTGGCTGTGTGCGCGCTCGAGCTCTGGTGTTGCGCACCGGGCTTTTTCGACGCCCGGCTTACTGGTTGTCGATGCTGATCGTGGTCGGATTTCAAATCCTGGTAGACGGCTGGCTGACGAAACTCAGCGCCCCGATCGTCGTCTATGACGATCGGCAGATCACCGGTATCCGGTTTCCGTTCGACATCCCGGTCGAAGATTTCCTGTTCGGCTTCGCGTTGGTCACCGCGGTCCTGCTGCTGTGGGAACGGCAACGTGAGCGTCGGTAACACCGGTCTGCCCCGCCGCGACGTGCCCGCCGCCTTCGACGTCGGCGCGCACGCCTACGACCGGCTGGTCGGCGCCAGCCCCGGATACCATGCCCACCTGCGACTTTCGGCACGCCGCATGCGCCTGCCCGACCGCGGGCAGGGCCTGCGGTTGCTCGACGCCGGCTGCGGCACCGGCGCATCGACGGCTGCTCTGCTCAGAGTCGCCCCGCAGGCCGAGATCATCGCCGTCGACGCGTCACGGGGCATGCTCGACCAAGCGCGGGCCAAGCGATGGCCCCCGTCGGTCCGGTTCGTGCACTCCCCCGTCGAGGCGCTCGCCGAAAACGGCGTCACCGGACCGTTCGACGGCATCCTGGCCGCCTATTTGATTCGCAACCTCGCGGATCCCGACACCCAATTGCGCGCGTTCCGCAGCATGCTGCGGCCCGGTGCCACGCTGGCGGTCCACGACTACTCGGTGCGCGATTCCCGGGCCGCCACGTGGGTTTGGCACGCGGTGTGTTGGGGCATCATCATCCCGTCCGGCTGGCGGCAAACCGGCGACACGACGCTGTACCGGCATCTGTGGCGCAGCGTGCTGACATTCGACGGCGTGCGGCAGTTCCGACATCGGTTGCGCGACGCCGGGTTTACCGCGGTGTACAGCGAAACCATGCCCGGCTGGGAGACCAACATCGCCCACACCTTCCTGGGAGATGCGCCGCGATGACCGATCGTCGCCGCCGGACGCACCCGGCACCCCGGGGACTGCCCAACGCCGAGGCGCTGTCGTCTCGGCCACACGCCGTCGTCGTCGGCGCCGGCATCGCGGGCCTGGCCGCTGCGACGGGGCTGGCCGAACGCGGGATCAGCGTCGACGTCATCGAACGCGAGGAGTATCTCGGCGGTCGGGTCGGCGCGTGGACCGAGCAGTACCGCGGCATCGAGGTCGCAATGAACCGCGGCTTCCACGCCTTCTTCCGGCAGTACTACAACCTGCGGGACCTGCTGCGCCGCGTCGACCCGCGGCTGTCCATGCTGACACCGGTCGACGATTACCCGCTGATCGACGGCGCCGGCCGGCGGGACAGCTTCCGTGGTCTGCCCCGCACACCGCCGTGGAACGCGCTGGCATTCGCGTTGCGCAGCCCCACCTTTCGACTTCGCGACCTGGCCAGGATCGATGCACGCGCCGCCGCGCCGCTGGCCGCGGTGTCGCTGCCCGACATGTATCGCCGCCTCGATCACATCGACGCCGAAACCTTCCTGAAGAGCATCAACTTCCCCGAGGCGGCGCGCCATCTCGCTTTCGAGGTGTTCTCCCGCAGCTTCTTCGCCAGCCCGACGCAACTGTCGGCCGCGGAGCTGGCCACCATGTTCCACATCTACTTCCTCGGCTCCAGCGAGGGCCTGATTTTCGACGTGCCGAACGCCAACTACGACACCGCGCTGTGGCAGCCGCTGCAGCGATATTTGACCGAGCTCGGGGTGCGATTCCACCAAGGCACCGCCGTGGCAAGCATCGACGCCGGCTACGCGCACAGGTTTCGCGTCCAGCACCGATACCGGTGACAACCTGGACGCCGACGCCGTCGTGCTGGCCACCGACGTGGCCGGGCTGCAGCGGATTATCGCGGCGTCACCGGATCTCGGCGACGACCTGTGGCGGGCACGGGTAGCGCGGTTGCGCACCGCGCCGCCGTTCGTGGTGCACCGGCTGTGGCTCGACCGTCGCGTCGCCGCCGATCGGCCGGCGTTTCTGGGCACCGCCGGCCACGAACCGCTGGACAACATCAGCGTTCTTGACCGTTACGAACGCGAAGCCACCGACTGGGCATCGCGACACGGCGGTTCCGTCGTCGAATTACATTCGTATGCTCGTGGAATCCGCGCAGCCTGAGGACACTATGGTCCGACGCCTGCATGAGCTCTACCCGGAAACCGCCGGCGCGCAAATCGTTTACGAACGGATGCTGCACCGCCGCGACTGCCCGCTGTTCGCGCCCGGGACTCACACACATCGGCCCGGTGTGACCACACCGCTGCCCGGGCTGCTGCTGGCCGGTGACGGGATCCGCATCGACTTACCGGTGGCGCTGATGGAACGCGCGGCCACCACCGGCTGGTCGGCGGCCAACCAGATCTTGGCGCAATGGGGCCTTGCCGGCCATGCCCTGTGCACGGTTCCCACCGAGGGCCGGTCGGCGTTGTTGCGCTTTCTTGCCGGACGAGAAAGGCTTTCTCAGCGATGACTATCGGTGATTACATGCGGCGACGCTGGCCGAAGGATTGGCCGTTGCAGGCCATCCCGCCAGTGGCGTGGGCCGACCAGCGCCCGACCTATCGCGACGCCCAGCCCGCGATCATCAACGCCGCGCTGGACCGATCACAGCGCAGGCCCACCGGCAACTGGTACGCGTTCGCGGCGAGCCGCGACGTACGGCCCGGACGGCCCTTCGGCACTCGCGTCGCCGGCGTCGAATTGGTCGCCTGGCGCGATCAACACGGCCGGCTACGCGTCGGTCCGCGCAGTTGCCCGCATTTGGGCGCCGACCTCGCCACCGCAGTGGTGCACGGCGGCGCCCTGATCTGCCGATGGCACGGTCTCTGCCTCGACAGCGACGCGGATGAATTCGGGTGGTGGCCGCTGCCCAGCCACGACGACGGGGTACTGGCGTGGGTGCGTCTGGATAGCGTGGCGGCGAGCCGCCGCTCGATCAGCCGGTGATCGCGGCCAGGCCGACCGGCGACACCATGCACGGCGTCACTCGCTTGGTCGGTGCCTGCGAACCCGCCGACATCATCGCCAATCGTTTAGATCCATGGCACGGCGCGTGGTTTCACCCCTACTCGTTTACCCGGCTCGAGGTGCTGACCACTCCGACGGAGGAGGCGGACCGATTCCTGGTCGCGGTGACGTTCCGCGTCGGCCGCATCGGCGTACCGACCGTCGCGGAGTTCACCAGCCCCGAAGCACGCACCATCGTGATGCGCATCCTGGACGGCGAGGGGACCGGAAGTGTTGTCGAAACCCACGCCACGCCAATCGGTTTGGATCCCGATAATCGTCCGCGCACCGCGGTGATCGAAGCCGTCATCGCCCATTCGGACCGGACGGGGTTCAAACGGGCCCGCCGCGCCGCCCCGCTCATTTCCGCACTGATGCGCTTTGCCGCGTCTCGGTTGTGGCGCGACGACCTCGCCTATGCCGAGCGTCGTTACCGGCTGCGCGCCGGGAGGTGATGTACAGCCGAGGTGATATCGCGGCCGATGCCTCTGAGCGCCGCATCGCGAAGCGGGCCTGATGCTGTCCAAAACGCTTCACCGGCAATGCCATACGGCGCAAACAGCATGCGTTGGCGACAATTGCAGCGCCCGCCACTGTCGTCGTGCACCGACAGCTCGAGCCATAGCCGGCCGGGAAGCGGGACGTCCGCGCGAAGCCGCAGCAGGTGTGGCCGGTCGATGTGCTCGACGCGCCACCAATGCTTGGCGCCGATCGACTCGAAAACCTGCCAGAGCGTTTCGGCGTCGGCGTTCAGGCGGCGTTCGCACATCTGCTCGTGCAACGATCCGCCGGCCCAGGACAGGGTCGGTAGGCAGCGGCCTCGATGGTGAGTTGTCGTCGCCGTCCCGCGACCAACGGGTCTGCAGCTCGCTTTCGCGCACCCGTGCCAAGGCCAGTTCGACGGCGTCTTCGTAGTGGGTGAGCCCGTCCTCGGGGTCCGGAATGTGTTCGGCGATATCGTGTTCGCTGCACACCACGTCGTTTTCCAGGGAGTCCATTAGCGACGAAGCCAGGGCGCGTGGCAGCGGGGTGATCAGATTGACCCAGTGCGACGAGAGCCATGGGGTCAGCACCGGCACTGGAATCGCGATGCGGCGATGCAGGCCGGCGATCGCCGCGTATCTGCGGATCATGTCGGTGTAGGTGAAGGTGTCGGGCCCGCCGATGTCGAAGGTCCGGTTCACTTCGGCCGGCAACTCCGCCGCGTTGGTCAGGTAGTACAGCACGTCGCGCACCGCGATCGGCTGAACCCGAGTTCGCAGCCACCGCGGCGTGATCATCAAGGGCAGCCGTTCGGTCAGATACCGCAGCATCTCAAAGCTGGCAGACCCCGCTCCGATGATCGCCGCGGCGCGCAGTTCCACGGTGGGAACTCCGGACTCCTTCAGAAGCCGGCCCACTTCGGCCCGCGACGCCAAGTGGTCGGACAGCTGCTGCCGGTCTGGGATGATGCCGCCGACGTAGACGATGCGCGAAAGTCCCGCTTGCCCCGCCGCATCGGCGACGATCGAGGCCGCGCGCGCATCGAAGTCGACGAAATCCGAACGCAGCAGAGAGTGCACCAGATAGTAGAGAACTTGTTGCCCGTCCAGCGCTCGCCGCACTCGTTCGCTATCAGTCACGTCGCCGTCGATCACTTCGACCTGCTGGCGCCATGACACGTCGTCGAGCTTGGCGGGCGTGCGCGCCATCACTTGGACGTCATGCCCGGCTGCCAGCAATTCGGGAACCAGACGGGCGCCGAGGTAGCCGGTGGCACCGAACACGACGCAACGCATCGCTTACTCCTCCGTTGCCTCGGATACCGATTCGGGTTTCACGACGCCGCGCGCCAGTTGTGTGCGTGCGCCGCTGCTCTGGTCCATATCGCTTATGTACTTCACTAGATTAATAGTTCAGTTTCTGGTGTCAAATGAGGCATTCGGCTAGCACGCGGTGACAGATGTGCAGACTTCAGCAAGGGCGGCTCGGCCGAACGGAAGAGCCACGCCCAGAACGTGAAAGACAACGATAAGCCGGTCTTCTCACGAGTCCGGCATTCGGTTGCAAATATCGCACATCGCGCTGTTGCGGAGGATAACGCGAGAAATGACCGTATATGCGGATGAAGATCGATTTAATTTACGCTCGTCTGCGTCACGCGGCCGATGTCACCAGATGTGGAGTTGAGTCGATGTACCCGTCGCGATCCTGCTGCGTCGCTACCGATTCGCGGCGATTAAGCGCCGTTATGACAGACTTTCCGCGGTTAATGGCGTATTGCCACTGATCCAGCGGGTTTCCTATACGCTTGTCCAACAAATCGCCAAGAAGGATGCGGTTAGGTGACTAAGCGGGGCACAACGACTTCACCGCCGAACCGGGCAGACCTGGAGAAGCTGATGTCCGCCGATATGCGCGCGGTCACGGCCCAGTCTGATCGGTTGGGTCGCTATTTCGCGCGCCAGAATGACGTGAGCGGCAATGACTTCCACGCTTTGCTGCACGTCATGGTCGCCGAAACCGCTGGAACACCGTTGACCATGGCTCAATTGCGGCAGCGGATGGACGTCTCACCGGCCGCGATCACCTATCTCGTCGATCGGATGATCGACGCCGGGCATGTCCGGCGCGAAGCGGATCCCGGAGATCGACGCAAAGCCCTTCTCCGGTACGAAAACAGCGGTATGGAACTGGCACACGCGTTCTTCGCCCCGCTGGGCATCCATCTCCGATCCGCGCTTGCCGAGTTGCCCGACAAAGACCTCATGGCGGCTCATCGGGTGTTCAGTGCGATGATCGCCGCCATGTCGACGTTCGAGGGTGAACTCGTTGCGCAGCAACCTAAGTCCGCCAAGTGGGCAAGCCACCGCACGGGACGATCACCTTCGAGACGGCAAACGAACCAAACAGACTGAGCACGCCTGAGTTACGGGATCGGTGTCACGCCGATGTCGCGCAGGGCCCGTAGATCCGCCGCGCCCGCACCGTGCAAGCAGATTCGTAGCTCGTCGATGAACCGCTGCAACCAATCGATTACGGCGTCAGCGGATTCGATCGCCGCCGCGAGCAGTGGGCGGGCGACCGCCACTACGTCGGCGCCCAATGCCAGTGCTTTGGCCGCGTCCATGCCAGTACGGATCCCACCGGAGGCGACCAGCGGGATAGTGGGCAGCGCCTCCCGCACCTCCACGATCGCCCGCGCCGTGGGTATCCCCCAATCGGCCAGGTCGGGATAACGCAGCTCGCCGTAGCGGACGAGTTGCTCCACGCGTGACCACGAGGTGCCGCCGGCTCCTGCGACATCGATAGCCGCAACCGGCGACTCGCCCGATGACCCTGTCAACTCCGCGACCGCCGACGCACCGATTCCGTGGCCAACCTCTTTGAGAAGCACCGGATATTCCAGCGCGCCGGCGACTTCACGCAGCCGGTCCATCGACCCGGAAAAGTCGCTGTCACCGTTGCTCTGGACCGCCTCCTGCAGCGGATTGGTATGCACCGCAAGCACATCTGCTTCTACCCGCTTCAGGGCATTCGAAATATCTGTAACAGCAGCCGCTGTCAGCTGCGAGAGGCCAATATTGCCGAATAACAACACATCCGGCGCCACGTCGCGGACAGTGAAGCTGGCCGCCGCCTGCTCCCCCAGCGCACTGTCCAACATGATCCGCTGCGAGCCGAGCATCATCCCGATACCGAGCCGTTGGGCTGCGGCAGCCAGGTTCTTGTTGATCGTCCCCGACAGCTCAGCGCCGCCAGTCATTGCGCCGATCAATACCGGGGCCCGCAAGGAGGCACCGAGGAACTCCGTGGACAAGTCGATATGGGGGAGGCTTGTCTGGGTCAGCGCGTTGTATGGCAGGCGGTAGCGTTCCAACCCGGTCGTGACTCCGGAATACGCGACACGGTCGTCAAGGCACACGTCGATGTGACGTCTTTTGCGGGTCGTCATACCACCCGGGTCGGCTGTCACCGCGCTTGCCCCCTCTCCGCTTGGCATGTACTGACGTCGGCGCATACCTTCGGGTTACCGCTCAGCACGTTGGCTGCTGGGGTGGTTCGAGTGATGCGAGTTCATCTTGATACCGGCGCATGGCCTCGATCAACGCGGTGAACACCCGATGACCCGCGACCAGGTCAGCGTCGGACAAGTCTCCCATCGCGGTGTGGGTGTGCAGTCCCAACGGGGCAAAGAAGGCTCGAGCGGTATCGAGACCGGATTCCGAGTAGCGCAGGATCACTTTGCGTCGGTCGCCCGGATCGGATTGCCGGGTGATGTGACCGGACGCCATCATCCGGTCCACCAGGTATGTGATCGCAGCGCCGGAAAGCCCCATGCGCTGACGTAGCTCACCGGAAGTGATCGGTCGCCCGGTCGTTTCGGCGACCATGACGTGCAGCAGGGCGCGAAAGTCGGTGGGTCGCACATCGTGGACGACGGCGAAAACTCGGCCGATCTGCTCAGATTCGGCCGTCAATACCCGCAGGTCGGCCGAGATCTGCGACTCCAGCGCGGCTCGGTCGTCGGCGGTGTGATCAGAGCCCATGACACCTTGCAGCTTATCCGCTTTAGCACATTACTTCAGTTGATTAATACTTCAATCATTGAAACACTTGGCGAGTACGGCGCGGTCATGCCGCCGCTGCGGCAGAGCCAGCAGCTGACGTCGAAGGGAGACAACGTGAATAAGGTGACACTGGCTGCCACGACGCTTGCTGTTGCTGCAGCGGCCGGCGTCGGAAGTGTGGCCAGCAGGGCCAGCGCAGAGTTCTTGGTATTCGCGGCTGAGTAAGCCTTCCTACGTGCCGCCGAACGCGGTGTTCCCGGTCGCGTGGACATCGCTCTACACCGACATCGCGGCCACCTCCGCGGTCGGCCATCGACCGACTGCGCGCAGCGGGGCGCCACGAAGAGGCCCGCAACTACGTCGTCGCGCTGGGCGTCAACCTGATCCTCAACGCCGGATGGAGTTGGCTGTTCTTCAAGTACCACAAACTCGGCGCATCGACGGTCGGTGCGGCAGTGCTGGCGGCCAGCAGCGCGGACCTGACCCGGCGGACCGCCCTGGCAGATCCGCGGGCCGGCGCCGCGTTGCTGCCGTATCCGTTGTGGGCCTTCTTTGCCACCGCGATGTCCAGCCACATCTGGGTACTCAACCGATCATGAGTCAGGTTGCCCGGTAATGCCGGCGCTGTTGTGGTTCCGCCGTGACCTAAGACTGCGTGACCTCCCTCCGCTGCTCAGCGCCGTCGCCAACACCGACGACGTACTTGCCTGCTTTGTGCTCGATCCGCGGCTCGAGGCGTCGTCGGGTGCGCGCAGGATGCAGTTTTTGTGCGAGCTCGCTACGCCAGCTGCGCGACGACCTGGATGGCCGCCTGCTGGTGACACGTGGGCGGCCCGAGGAGCGGATTCCCGCCATCGCCAAGGAGGTCGACGCGCGGTCGGTGCATGTTTCGGAGGACTTCGCGCCGTTCGGGCGGCGTCGCGACGATCGGGTGCGAGACGCGCTGGGCGACGTGCCGCTGGTCGCGACCGGTTCGCCATATCTGGTGTCGCCGGGGCGCGTCACCAAGGACAACGGCGACCCGTACAAGGTGTTCACCCCGTTCTTCGGCCGATGGCGCGAACTGGGTTGGCGGAAACCTGCGCGAACCGGCCCCAAATCGGCGCGCTGGGTCGATCCCGCGAAGCTGGGGAAACGCGCGAAACCCGTTGAGATACCCGATCCGGGCGTCGAGCTCGACCTGCGCGCAGGCGAGGCGGCCGCGCGGCGGCAATGGAAAGCGTTTGTCCACGACGGCTTGGACGATTACTCAGACGACCGAAACAGGCCCGACCGAGACTCCACCAGCCGAATGTCGGCGCACCTGAAGTTCGGCACTATCCACCCGCGGACGATGGCGGCCGACTTGGACCAGCGTCGCGCCGGAGCACGAGCCTACTTGCGGCAGTTGGCATTTCGCGACTTCTATGCCGCGGTTCTGCATCACTGGCCGGATAGCGGCTGGTGGAACTGGAACCGCGACTTCGACGCCATCCAGACCGACACCGGCGCAGACGCCAAGCGGCGCTTCAAGGCGTGGAAAGCCGGCGAAACCGGATTCCCGATCGTCGACGCCGGTATGCGTCAGCTACGCGAGACCGGTTTCATGCACAACCGGGTGCGGATGATCGTCGCGTCGTTTCTGGTCAAAGACCTGCACCTGCCGTGGCAGTGGGGCGCCCGCTGGTTCCTCGACCAGTTGGTCGACGGCGACATGGCCAACAACCAGCACGGCTGGCAGTGGTGTGCGGGCTGCGGCACCGACGCGGCGCCGTACTTCCGGGTGTTCAACCCGGCTACGCAGGCCGAGAAGTTCGATCCCTCAGGCGATTACATCCGTCGTTGGGTACCCGAGCTTGCCGACGTCGACGACGTCCGTCTGACCAAGGGCGACCGGCCGCCCGGCGTACCCCGAGCCGATCGTCGATCACGGCGCGGAACGCAGCGAGGCGCTGCGCCGCTACCAAGAGATCAGCTGAGAAGCCCTGAAAAGCTCTAGTGGGCAGCCTTTTTGCGTTCGATGTCGGCCAACGCGGCTGCCAGTTCGGCGCGTTGCGCAGCCGACGTCTCCCAGGACAGCTGCCGGTTTTTGACCACCTTGGCGGGTGCGCCGACCGCAATCGAGTAGTCCGGGATATCGCCGCGGACCACCGCGTGCGATCCGAGCACGCAGCCGCGGCCGATCGTGGTGCCACGCAGCAACGTGACCTTCACGCCGACCCAGGTATCCGGCCCGATCCGGACCGGGGACTTGATGATGCCCTGATCCTTGATCGGCAAATTGATGTCGTCCATTCGGTGGTCGAAATCGCAGACGTAGCACCAGTCGGCCATCAGCACCGAATCGCCGAGCTCGATGTCGAGGTAGCAGTTGATGACGTTGTCGCGGCCCAGCACCACCTTGTCGCCGAACCGCAGCGAGCCCTCGTGTGCGCGGATGGTGTTCTTGTCGCCGATATGCACCCAGCGGCCGATCTCCAGCTGCGCCAGTTCCGGTGTTGAGTGGATCTCGACACCCTTGCCGATGAAGACCATGCCGCGGGTGATGATGTGCGGGTTGGCCAACTTGAACTTCAGCAACCGCCAGTAGCGGACCAGATACCACGGGGTGTACGCGCGGTTGGCCAGCACCCATTTCAGCGATGCCAGCGTGAGGAACTTGGCCTGTCGCGGGTCACGGAGCATCGATCCCCGCCAGCGGCGATGCAGAGGTGCCCCCCACATTGTCGTCATGGCCGGAAAGGCTAGCTCGGCGCGAGCGCGCGGAACGACAAGCTGAGGAGGCGGGCAATAAGACGGTTACGCGAAGCGGCGCAGGTTACCCTCGGCTGTACTCGTTCGCAGCTCATGCCGCGCATTCCGGGAAGGATTTGGAACCCACACCGTGTTGCCACTCCCCCGACGTGCACTGCGGCGTTGGTCCTGCGCGGTGTCGGCGGTCATTCTGGCCACCACCTTGGCCGGCTGCGGCAACACCGACTCCTGGGTCGACACCGCTCCCGCCGAGGGCTGGCCCGCGCAATACGGCGACGCGTCCAACAGCAGCTACACGGCTATCTCCGGGGCTACCGGCCTGACCCTGCGCTGGACCCGCTCGGTCAAGGGCTCGCTGGCGTCCGCACCGGCGCTGAGCTCCCGCAACTGGATGGCACTGAACGCTCAGACCCCGGGCGGCTGCTCGCTGATGGAGTGGGAGAACGACGACAACGGCAGGCAACGCTGGTGCACCCGGCTCTTCCAAGGCGGCGGAATCTCCGGCCCATTGTTCGACGGCTTCGACAACCTCTACGTCGGCCAGCCCGGGGCGATAGTGTCCTTTCCCCCCACCCAGTGGATCCGTTGGCGCCGACCGGTCATCGGAATGCCCTCCACCCCAAGGTTTCTCGGACACAGTCAACTGCTCGTCGTCACACACCTTGGGCAGGTGCAGGTTTTCGACGCACACCGCGGCACCGTGGTCGGCAATTCCGTGGATCTGGTGGACAACGTCGACCCGGCCGATTTCACCCGCGGGCTCTCCGATTGCGGGCCGGCCCGGGCAGGCTGCCCGGTCGCCGCGGCGCCGGCATTCGCGGCGGCGAACGGGATGGTGGTCGTGGGCCTGTGGCAGCCGGGTGCCCCCGCGGCCACGCTGACCGCGTTGAAGTATCACCCCGGTCAAAGCCCGCTGCTCACCCGGGAATGGACCAGCGACGCGGTCGGCGCCGGTGTGCTGGCCAGCCCGGTGCTGTCCAAGGACGGCTCCACGATTTACGTCAACGGCCGCGACGAGCGGTTGTGGGCGCTGCACGCCGCCGACGGCAAGCCGAAATGGTCGGTGCCGCTGGCGTTCCTCGCGCAGACGCCGCCGTCGGTGACGCCGAATGGGTTGATCGTGTCGGGCGGCGGCCCGGACACCCGACTGGTCGCCTTCAAGGACGCCGGCGACCACGCCCAGCAGGTCTGGCGCCGCAACGACGTCAGCCCGCTGTCGACGTCGAGCCTGGCCGGTCCGGGCGTCGGCTATGTCGTGGTGACCGGCGGGCCGGGCAGGGGAGCACGGGGGATGTCGCTGCTGGTCTTCGATCCGGGCAGCGGCCGCACGCTCAACAACTATCCGCTGCCCGAGGCGACGGGATACCCGGTCGGGGTCTCGATCGGCCACGACCGCCGGGTGGTCACCGCCACCAGCGACGGCCAGGTGTACAGCTTCGGGCCGAACTGACTGGTCCAACTGTCACAACAGTCACAGAAGTCTCTGCGGGTTGCGGTGTGCTCGTTGTGCCCGTCTCTGAGCGAAAAGTTCCCTGCGCGCCGTGGTTTGTCGCTACAAGGCGGGCAAACCGCCTACCGACTCCGCGCAGAGATTGGCGTGACAGATGTGACTGCTGTTCGGCCTAGGGCGTCGCTGGTGCCGTAACGACGCCGACAGCGCCTCAGCCCTTGACGGCCAGCGGCGGGATGGCGTTGCGCGGCACGTGAACCTGGCTGGCGCCGGCGATTGACGGCGGCAGCAGCTCTCCCGGCGCGAAGTAGAAAATCACCTCGTCATCGGTGATGGCGAAGTTCTGATAGTGCGACGAATCGAGGCCGGAGCCCGGGCAGGATCGCGGCACCGAACCCGGTCTGGCCGTCCCATCTCGCGCTGCACGATCGGGAAAATGGAATCAAGCGGTTTGCTGTTAGGCACGAAGAGCGTGTCGAAGGTGATCGCCTGCTGTGATCCGAGGTCGTAGTTGAAACTCTTGTAGGAGGTGGACGGGCGCGGGCCGCCGAGGTCCTCGAAGACCTTGAGCACCACGCTTCGGGTGCCGCCCGGTGGCTGGCCGGAATGGTACTGCTCGGAGGTCACCTCCATTTGGTACGGCACCTCGCGCGTTCCCGATGTCTGCGACGACGTCTGCGCGACGCTGACGAATCCGTCGCGGTTCTGGCCGATGTAGTCGGTGAGCGCCTGCTCGTCGGGGTAGTCGAGCGGAAACTTCATGTCCAGGGTGTAGGTGGACGTGGAGGCATGCACATGGCACGTCTGGTCACCCTCGACGTCGCCGCCCAAGTTGCCGCACGTCGAGTCCGCGGCCGCGACCGGCCCACCGGACCAACCCAACAGGGCTCCGGCCGCGATCAGCACGGCCGTCATCAGGTAGCGCATGGGTGACTTGTCCTCGCAGACTGGGAACGGCTGAAATGCCGTCCCGCAAGCCTACCCGGCTCCTATCAGGACGGGCGGCAAACGTCCGCCGTCGCCGTCATGAGGCAGACGCCTAGAACAACGACAGCAGGTCGGCAGGAAGCCGCCGCTGGTCGCGGCCGCAGAGTCGGCAGTGTTACCCAACGGCGACAGCGGGTCGTACAAGTAGTTGGCGCCGATGGCGGTGGACGAGGAGCGCCCGTCCCCGACGACCGTCCCCAACCCAAATCCGAACACAGCGCGCAACAACTCGGCCACACCATCGCCGCGGCGGGCGGTCCAACGACATCGTCCCCCGCGCCACTGCGCGGGGGACGATGCGGTTGATCAACTCGACGGGCCAGCGCCACCATCGCGCGACGCTGCGCGACGGTGACCGCTGACCCGCTACGAGTCAGTGACCTCAGAACAGCGACGGCAGAACCTCGAAGAGGTAGTTCGCGCCGGACCGATTGGCGCGGGATTTTTGTGGTCACAGCTCCCGACCGCTGCGAATTCCTGGCTTAGGCCTAGCTGAGGAAAATCTAGGAAAAACCCAATAAAAACCTAAGAATTCACCTCAGAGTCTGTTCGGCACACCGACAGGTCGCCAGGACGGCCAGCCCCACACCGCGGTCGCGCGACTGCACCCGAGCCTGAGTGGGTCGCAGTGACCTCAGAACAGCGACGCGAGGTCGGCCAACAAGTTGCTGCTATCGGCCGCGGCCCCAGGGTCAATGGCCGACATCAGGTCGGTCAGGAGGTTGCTGCCGTCGGCACCGGACGTGAGGTCGGCGAGCGAGACGGCCTCACTAGCGCCGGACGTAGTGCCGGTCGTCGGGTCGTCATACGTCTTCACGACGTCGATCAGGTAGCTGCTGCCCAGCGCGTCAGCAGTCGGGAGGTTGTTACCTTCGACATAAGCGGCGTCGTTGCTACCGGGACCCGCGGCGTCGCCGCCGGCGGCGGCCGTGTCCCCGTTGCCCCAGATCTCGGAGATGTCATAGCTGCCAGGATCGGCGGAGGTGCCCCCGGCGGACACGTTGTCGTCGTTGCCGTCGACAAATGCCGTGTCCAAGGTCCCGCTGGGCCCGCCCGCCGTGGCAGACGAGTCGTTGCCGTAGACGATGGCGTAGTCGTCGGTACCGGTGGCGGTGGCGGTGGCGTCCGCGCCGCTCGCGAACGCGATGTCCCCGTCGGTGCCCGAGTAGGCGTGGGCGGAGCCTTCCTGGACGATCGACACTCCGTCGACCGAGATGGCCAGATTGTCACCTGTTATTACGTCTGCCGCGGATAAACCACTTACCAGGCTGTCGATCGACGACAACAAGTCGGACGAGTCGGCCGAGGCGATCCCCGGCATGGAAGCCACTGCGGCTCCAATCCCCAACCCGACGGCCAGCAGGCCCAACCGAGCGATACCACCACCAACTCTCACCATCGATTTTCCTTTCCCCCACCGCACCCAAAGAGGTGCGCGATTTTCGTCATCATTGACCGCTGAGGTCCATTAGTTTATTGACCAGGGTGCAATATGTACGAACAAAACCTGAGAAAATACTGAGTATGTTCTCAGGTTGTATTCGGACGATGCGAACTCAAAGGCCACTCGTGGTGGAATGCCGTTTTGTGCAGCCGCTACCGCGACGGGCGGCACACGAACGCAGTCCCCCGTGCGGCTGCGCCCGAGCCGACCCGGGTGATCACGACGGACAAGGTCTGGCTACCGCGCAACGCCAACCTGTCGTCGCAGCGCCGTGGGATCGACGTCCACACCGCGCACCAGGATCTCCAACGCGCCGCAGTCCAGCGCTGACAGCGTCTGCCGCAACCGCCGCTCGTCGAACGGCAGCTGCTGGAGAACCTCGAATCCACGGACCCCAGCGGGCAATTCGTCCCCGGATAGGTAGGCGATGTGCGGGTCCAGCTGCCACAGCCCGTGTCGCGACGGCGTATTGGCGCACCAGGCCGGCCCGCACCACCGCGCCGTCGGGGTCGACGATCCACCGGCCGACGGGCCGGACCGGGCAGTCGTCCGGCTCGGCGTCGGTGATCTGTTCGCCGCGATCCAGGATGCTGGCTCGACGGCGAACTCCTCGCTCGGCCAAACCCGCCGACCACAAGCACGCTTCCCGCACCGACGCTTGATAGGACGTCACCTCGATCTCGCCGTCGAAGCCGAGCCGCGTCACGACGTCGAAATCAATTCCGGGAGCACACTTTACGACCAGCTCCCGACCACGATAGACATCGAATAGCTCGGTCCAGGGCGGGCTGGTAGTCACGCGGGTTGAAGCGCCGTCGTCCGCTGCCGCGCCGCGCGGGGTCGGCCAGCACCACCGCGTCGCGGGTCACCGGATGCAGCGCGTCGGCGCGGCACAGGTCGGCGGCGGCACCGAGGTTGTGCCGCGCCATGGCCAGCCGCACCGGGTCGATGTCACTGCCCACCACCCGGGCCGCGCAGCCGCGCAGCGCCGCGACCTCGGTGCCGATCGAGCAGGTCACATCGTGCACGACGCGGCCGGCCAGCCGCTGCGCCCGATGCGACGCCACGGGCGCAGCGGTCGCTTGCTGCAGCGCTTCGTCGGTGAACAGCCACTCGCCGGTACCGGGCAGCTTGTCGGCCGCGCGCCGCCGCAGCAACACGGTTTCCACCAGCGCCGGTGTCCGATCGCCGAATTGCTTTCGTAGCGCGTCGATCTCGTTGACGCGATCGGTCAGCGGCAACCCATCGACGATGGCCAGCGCCGCGCGGCCCGCGTCCGATATCAGGTAAGCAACGTCGTCGAGCCCGAAGTTCAGGACGGCTTGTTCCCGGTGATCATCACGTTGTAGAACCAGCCCTTCGGCACCACCCGGCGGGACAGGTTCTCGTCAATCCAGCTCAACGTCTTCCAGCTGGTGAACGCGAACTTGGCCCAGCCCCAGCCCAGCCGCTCCGACGGCACCGCGTACTCGAAGGTGCGCAGCGGCCAGCCCAACATCGCAGCAGTGAACTCGACGGTGGCGGTCTCGACGTCGACCGCACCGGCGGAGGCGGCCATCTTCTCCAGGTCACTCGGCGCGAACGTGTGCAGGTCGACAAGGGCTTCCAGCGCCGCGGCGCGCGAGGACTCGTCCAGCTCGGCCTGCGGACGCCGCCAGCTGCCCAGACCGGGCAACTTGGTGACGTTGGTGGTGATCCGCCAGGTCAGCGTCGACAATGCCCGGGCGTATCCGTCGCCGACAGAGGTCGGCTCGCCGGCGAACACGAAGCGCCCACCCGGTCGCAGCACCCGCAGCACCTCACGCAAGCGACAGCTCGACATCCGGAATATGGTGCAGCACAGCGTGTCCCACTACCAGGTCGAACGTGTTGTCGTCATACGGGATGCCCTCGGCGTCGGCGACCCGACCATCGATGTCCAGGCCCAGCGACTGCCCGTTGCGAGTGGCGACTTTGACCATGCCCGGCGACAGGTCGGTGACCGAACCACGTCGCGCGACTCCGGATTGGATCAGGTTCAGCAGGAAAAATCCAGTGCCACAACCTAATTCGAGGGCACGGTCGTACGGCAGGCGGTAGATCTCGTCATCGGGGACGACGCCGTCGAAGCAGTCGCGCGCGTAGTCGATGCAGCGCTGGTCGTACGAGATCGACCACTTCTCGTCGTAGTTCTCCGCCTCCCAGTCGTGGTAGAGCACCTGAGCCAGCTTGCTGTCGTGGCGGGCGGCCTCCACCTGCTCGGCGGTGGCATGCGGTTGCGGCGCCGGGTCACCGGCGGGCTTCGAACTCCTCGTCACGATGGGCCAGCTTAGTGGCACCGCCGAACACGTCCACAAAGCGGCGGCGTTCGGCGGCCATCCGCTCGGCCGGAGCCAGCTCGAACACCTCGTCGATGCCGGCCTTTGCCGCAGCCAGCGCGTCCGGGGGTCCGTCGACAAAACGCCCGGCCCAGGCCACGGCGGCGTCGTAGACGTCGTCGGGGGCGACCATGTCGTCGATCACGCCCTAAGGCCAGCGCCTCCTCGGCGTCGAAGAACCGCCCGCTGTACACCAGTTCCTTGGCCTTGCTGACCCCGACCGTGCGGGTCAGCCGCGCCATGCCGCCGCCGTCGGGCACCAGACCGGCCAGGATCTCCGTCGCACCGAATCGCACGTTGTCGCCGCTCACGCGCCAGTCGGCGGCCAGCGCCAGGCCCAGGCCGGCGCCCAGCGCGTAACCGGTGATCGCGGCCACGGTCGGCTTCGGGATCGCCGCGACGGCGTCGACGGCGTCGCGCCGCACGCCTGCCCAGCTCTCGGCTTCCGACGCGATCAGGGTGCGCAGTTGGGGCATGTCGTCGCCGGCGGAGAAGATCTCGTGGCCGCCGAAGATGATCACGGTGGCGATGTCGTCGCGACGTGCGATCTCGGTGGCGGCCTGCCCGATCTCCCGGTAGACCTGCCGGGTCATGGCGTTGGTGGGCGGCCGCGAGACCGCCAGCGTGCCGATGCCCGGGCGGTCTGCGCTTACGTGGATGCTGACGAACTCGCTCATATCCGCCATCGGTGTCCGCCGGCTTTCCGCGCCGCGTGGTAGCGATCGGAGTCGAAGAATTCGAACATCCAGTTGTCGCCGTCGATCTCTAGGTTCGGCTGCACGGTGACGATCTGACGCTCGACGGCCAACACGTCGGCGACCGTGCGTCCGGCCAGCGAGTCCAGCTGGGTCCAGGTCGGCGGCAACAAGAAGGAGCGGCCGGCTTCGAAGTCTGCGACGGCGGCCTGTGGCGTGCTCCACTCCGCACGGTCGGATTCGGTGTTGTCGCCGTCGGCGCGCTGACCTTCCGGTAGCGCTCCGACGAAGAAGTAGGTGTCGTAGCGGCGGGTGCGCTCGGCTTCCGGGGTCACCCAGTTGGCCCACGGCCGCAGCAAATCGGCCCGCAGCACCAGGTTTTCCCGGCGCAGGAAGTCGGCGAACGACAGCGTCCGGTCGGCCAGCGCCTGGCGGGATTCGCGGTACACCGACGCGTCGCCGACGATGCCGCCCGGGTCGTCGGCCGGGCCGGCGAACAGCACGCCGCATTCCTCGAAGGTCTCGCGGGCGGCGGCGCACACCAGCGCCTCCGCCAGCTCGGTGTCGGTGCCGAACCGCTCCGCCCACCACGACGGCGGCGGCCCGGCCCACGCGATATCGGCGTTGCGGTCGCGGTCGTCGACACCGCCGCCCGGAAACACCACTGTCCCGGCGGCGAATTCCATTCCGGCATGCCGCCGCATCAGGAACACCGCGATACCGTCGGCAGTCTCTCGCAGTCAGCATCACGGTCGCGGCCGGCCGCGCTGGCAACGGGACATACGCGTCGTCGGTCACAAGCGCCTCCGGTGGGCCGCGCGGGTGCGAGTGCGCCGGGCGAAGTAACGCCCGTCGATCAGGTCGACGGTGATCGCCTGGCCGAACGCCGCCGATAGATTCTCGCTGGTCAGTACGTCGGTCAGCAAACCCGCCGCGACGACCTGTCCCTCCGACATCAGCATGCAGTGGCTGAAGCCGGGCGGAATCTCCTCGACGTGGTGGGTGACCAGGACCAGCGCCGGAGCGTCGGGGTCGGCGGCCAGGTCGGTCAGCCGCGCCACCAGCTCCTCGCGGCCGCCCAGGTCCAGACCGGCGGCCGGTTCGTCCAGCAGCAACAGCTCGGGGTCGGTCATCAACGCGCGCGCGATCAGGATCCGCTTGCGCTCACCCTCCGACAAGGTCCCGTACACGCGGTCGGCCAGGTGCTCGGCGCCCAGGCTTTCCAGCATGTCGATCGCCCGGTGGTAGTCGACGTCCTCGTAGCGTTCCCGCCACCGCCCGAGCACCGCGTAGCCGGCCGAGACGACCAGGTCGCGGACCACCTCGTGGTCCGGAATCCGTTGCGCCAGCGCCGAGGAACTCAAGCCCACCCGCGAGCGCAGCTCGGACATGTCGACCCGGCCGAGGCGCTCACCGAGCACATAGGCGACGCCCGACGAGGGGTGCTCGGCGGCCGCGGCGATGCGCAGCAACGACGTCTTGCCGGCGCCGTTGGCACCGATGATCACCCAGCGTTCGTCGAGCTCCACCTGCCAAGTCACCGGCCCAACGAGCATGTGGCCGTCGCGGCGCAACGAAACGTCTGTGAAGTCGATCAGCAGATCCGGGTCGGCTGAGTCGCTTCCGGTTTCGGGCACCCGACCATCGTGCCGTACCGCGACGCCGCGGCGGCTGTCGGGTCACCTCGCCCGCGACCAGACACAAAGGCCCCCGACACGCCGGCGCGTGAGGGGCTTTTGCGTCTTCTCGCGGTTATTCGGGCGGGATCTCGACGCGTCGCACCATACCGTCGACCGCGTCGGCGGCCTCGATCTCGCCGCGCGTGACGCCGAGCAAAAACAGCACCGTGTCCAGATACGGGTGGCTCAGCGAGGCGTCGGCGACCTCCCGCAGCGCGGGTTTGGCGTTGAATGCGATGCCCAACCCCGCGGCGGCCAGCATGTCGATGTCGTTGGCGCCGTCACCGACCGCGACCGTCTGCTCCATCGGCACGCCCGCCTGATGCGCGAAGTCGCGCAGCGCCTTGGCTTTACCCGCGCGGTCGATGACCTGGCCGATGACCCGGCCGGTGATTTTGCCGTCGACGATCTCCAACTGGTTGGCGGCGACGAAGTCCAGCATCAGCTCGTGCGCCAGCGGGTCGATGACCTGCCGGAAGCCGCCGGAGACGACGCCCACGTGATAACCCAGCCGCCGCAGCGTTCGTATCGTGGTTCGCGCGCCGGCGGTCAGCTCCAACTGTTCGCCGACCTCGTCGAGCACTTCGGCGGGCAGGCCGGCCAGGGTGGCGACCCGCCGGTGCAGCGACTCCGCGAAGTCCAGTTCGCCGCGCATGGCGGCCTCGGTGATGGCGGCGACGGCGTCCTGGGCGCCCACCCGGGCGGCCAGCATTTCGATGACCTCCCCCTGGATCAGCGTCGAGTCGACGTCGAACACGATCAGTCGTTTGGCCCGCCGGGACAGGCTGTAGTCCTCCATCGCCACGTCCACGCCCGCGTCGGCGGCCACCCGCGTCAGCGCGGCCTGCAGCTGGCCGCCGACTCCCGGCGGCACCGAGACCCGCAGCTCGAGGCCCGTGACCGGATAGTCGGAGACGCCGCGGATGAGGTCGATGTTGACGCCCAGTGCGGCCACCTCCCGGGCGACCGCGCCGAACGCTTCGGCGGTGATCGGCCGGCCCAGCACCACGATGGTGTGCGTCGACGGTTCCCGGATGATCGGCAGATCATCGCTGCGCTCGATGCTGACGTCCAGGCCAACCGCGTGGATGGCCGCCTCGACTTCCGCCCGCAGCGCCTTGCCTTCGGCCACGTCCAGCGGCGCCGACACCAGCACACCCAACGTCAGCCGGCCCCGGATCACCACCTGCTCGACGTTGAGCAGCTCGACCTTGTGGCCCGCGAGAACCTCGAAGAGCGCCGACGTCACACCTGGCTTATCGACACCGGTGACGGTGATCAACGCCGACACCATGCGGGGTCTGGTACCCCAGATTGCCGTCGAGACGGCCCATCAGCTGCGAACGCACATCGTCGCTCGGTGACACGCGTCGACGGACCGTGGCCGCGACCCACGTGCGCCTCGGCGCGAAGTCGCTCCACCATGTGCGGGTAGTGCAACTCGAAAGCCGGGCGCTCGGAACGGATGCGGGGCAGCTCGGTGAAGTTGTGCCGCGGCGGCGGGCAACTGGTCGCCCACTCCAGCGAGTTGCCGTAGCCCCACGGGTCGTCGACGGTGACCACTTCGCCGTAGCGCCAGCTCTTGAAGACGTTCCAGACGAACGGAAGCATCGACACGCCAAGGATGAACGCCCCGATCGTGGAGATGACGTTGTAGATCTGGAATCCGTCGGTGGGCAGGTAATCGGCGTAGCGGCGCGGCATCCCGATGATCGCCCAGCCAGTGCTGAATCAGGAACGTGGTGTGAAAACCGATGAACGTCAACCAGAAATGCAGCTTGCCCAGCCGCTCGTCGAGCAGCCGGCCGGTCATCTTCGGGAACCAGAAATAGGTGCCGGCGAAGGTGGCGAACACGATGGTGCCGAACAGCACGTAGTGGAAGTGCGCGACCACGAAATAGCTGTCGGTGACGTGGAAGTCCAGCGGCGGGCTGGCCAGCAGCACACCGGTCAGACCACCCAGCAGGAACGTGATCAGGAAGCCGACCGAGAACAGCATCGGCGTCTCAAACGTCAACTGGCCCTTCCACATGGTGCCGATCCAGTTGAAGAACTTGATGCCGGTCGGTACCGCGATCAGATAGGTCATGAACGAGAAGAACGGCAGCAGTACGGCACCCGTTGCGAACATGTGGTGCGCCCACACCGCGACCGACAACGCGGCGATCGACAGCGTCGCGTAGACCAGCGTGGTGTAACCGAAGATCGGTTTGCGGGAGAACACCGGGAAGATCTCGGTCACGATGCCGAAGAACGGCAGCGCGACGATGTAGACCTCGGGGTGGCCGAAGAACCAGAACAGGTGCTGCCACAACAGAACTCCGCCGTTGGCCGAGTCGTAGACGTGGGCGCCCAGGTGCCGGTCGGCGGCCAGCCCGAACAAGTGCCGCGGTCAGCAGCGGGAACGCGATCAGCACCAGGATCGACGTCACCAGGATGTTCCAGGTGAAGATCGGCATCCGGAACATCGTCATGCCCGGCGCGCGCATGCAGACCACGGTGGTGATCATGTTGACCGCGCCCAGGATGGTGCCCAGACCCGCGACGATCAGACCCATGATCCACAGGTCGCCCCCGGCACCGGGTGAGTGGATGGCGTCGGTCAACGGGGTGTAGGCGGTCCAGCCGAAGTCGGCGGCACCACCCGGGGTGATGAAGCCGGCCATGCCGATCAGTCGCGCCGAACAAGAACAGCCAGAACGAGAAGGCGTTCAGCCGCGGGAACGCCACGTCGGGCGCGCCGATCTGCAGCGGCAGCACCAGGTTGGCGAAACCGAACACGATCGGCGTCGCATAGAACAGCAGCATGATCGTGCCGTGCATGGTGAACAGCTGGTTGAACTGCTCGTTCGACAAGAACTGCAGACCCGGCGCGGCCAACTCGGTGCGCATCAGCAGCGCCAGCAGGCCGCCGATGAAGAAGAAGATGAAGCAGGTGACGCACGTACATGATCCCGATCATCTTGTGATCGGTGGTGGTGATCAGCCGGTAGACCAGGTTGCCTTTAGGGCCTGTTCGGGGCGGGTACGGACGACTCGCCTCGAGTTCTCCCAGCGGGGGCGCTTCGGTGGTCAAGAGCTCCTCCAAACGTCGGGCAGGGCAACTGGGATCAGTGGCTCTTGAGTCTAGCGTTCGACCGTGTCCGGCGAGCGACTGGTCCTACAAACTGTCGTACTGCGGCGGGAAAGGGTCGCGCGCTCGTCGTCGAGCGCGCGCAGGCCGACGTCAGCTAGCCGGATGTTACCGTCGGACCCGTGCTGTTCAGGGGTGTGCGACCTGTGATGTCCGCTGCCGCTGCGACAGCGATTTCCGCCGCGCTGTGCACTGGTTGCACGACGGGGTCGCCCGGCGGCAGCGCGTCGTCGACGTCGGTGATCACCAGCACCACCCAAATCGCCGGGGCCGGCGTTCTGGGCAACCAGCGGCGACCAGACGAGTCGTGCGCGCCGCAACCGGCCGAACCCGATCCCGGGCCAGCGACGCGGACCGCTCACAACGCGGCGGGGGTGCAGCCCGATGACGGCCCAGGTGCCCGCCGATCCGCAGCGCATCGTCGTGCTCTCCGGCGACCAGCTCGACGCCCTGTGCGCGCTGGGCCTGCAGTCGCGGATCGTCGCCGCCGCGCTGCCGGACGGCTCTTCGAGCCAGCCGTCCTACCTGGGCACGGTTGTGCATCGGCTGCCGGGCGTGGGCACCCGCAGCAGCCCCGACCTGGCGGCTATCGGGGCGGCCAAGCCGGATCTGATCCTTGGCTCGCAAGCGTTGACGCCGAAGTTGTACTCGGCGCTGGCCGCGATCGCGCCGACGGTGTTCACCGCAGCGCCGGGTGCGGCCTGGGAGGACAACCTGCGCGGGGTCGGTGCGGCCACCGGGCGGGCGGACGCCGCCGACGGCGTGATCGACGACTTCACCAAGAAGGCGCACGACGACGGCGCCGCGCACGACGCCGCCCACTACCAGGCGTCGGTCGTGCAGTTCACCGAGAACACCATCCGGGTATACGGCGCCGAAAACTTCCCGGCCAGCGTGCTAACCGCGGTCGGCGTGGATCGTCCTGCGTCGCAACGGTTTACCGACAAGCCGTATATCGAGATGGGCAGCACCGACACCGATCTGGCGGGCAACCCGGACTTCTCCGCGGCGGACGCCGACCTGGTGTACGTGTCGTTCGCGTCACCGGCGGCCAAAGACCGCGCCGCCACCATCTTCGACAGCGATCCGTGGCGCAAACTGGCCGCCAACCGCGACAATCGGGTCTTCGTGGTCAACAACGAAATATGGCAGACCGGCGAAGGCGTGGTCGCGGCCCGCGGTGTCATCGACGATCTGCGCTTTGTGAACGCCCCGATCAACTAACGGCCAACGCGGTCTGTGACGTCGACCGCACCGGGAAGAAATACATAGTCTTGTTGTGGTTGCAGGTCCAGTAGAATTCGTTATTGCAATAAGCGCACTCAAGAGGATTGCCCCATGAGCACTGTTTCCGCATATGCCGCCACCTCGGCCACCGAGCCGCTGACCAAGACCACGATCACCCGCCGCGACCCCGGCCCGCATGACGTGTCCATCGACATCAAGTTCGCCGGCATCTGCCACTCCGACATCCACACCGTGAAAGCCGAATGGGGACAACCCAATTACCCGGTGGTTCCCGGCCACGAGATCGCCGGCGTGGTCAGCGCCGTCGGCTCGGCGGTCACCAAATACAAGGTGGGCGATCACGTCGGGGTCGGCTGCATGGTCAACTCCTGCGGTCACTGCAGCAGCTGTAAGGCCGGGCTCGAGCAGTACTGCAAGCCGGGCGCGACCTTCACCTACAACTCGATCGACAAAGACGGCACGTCGACGCAGGGCGGCTACAGCCAGGCCGTCGTTGTCGACGAGAACTTCGTCGTGCGCATCCCCGACTCGTTGCCGCTGGACAAAGCGGCCCCGCTGTTGTGCGCCGGCATCACGCTTTTCTCGCCGCTGCGGCACTGGAAGGCGGGGCCCGGCACGCGGCTCGCGATCATCGGCCTGGGCGGGCTGGGGCACATGGGCGTCAAGCTGGGCGCGGCGATGGGCGCCGACGTGACGGTGCTGTCGCAGTCGCTGAAGAAGATGGAGGACGGGCTGCGCTTGGGCGCCAGCCACTACTACGCCACCGCCGACCCGGACACCTTCAAGAAGCTTCGCGGCAGCTTCGACCTGATCCTCAACACCGTCTCGGCCAACCTCAATCTCGGCGACTACCTGAACCTGCTGGACGTCGACGGCACGCTCGTCGAGCTGGGTATCCCCGAGCACCCGATGGAGGTGCCGGCGTTCCCGCTGGCGCTGGCGCGGCGCAGCCTGTCCGGGTCGAACATCGGCGGGATCGCCGAAACCCAAGAGATGCTGGACTTTTGCGCCGAGCACGACGTGACGCCGGAAATCGAGGTCATCCAACCCGATTACGTCAACGAGGCGTACGAGCGGGTGCTGGCCAGCGACGTGCGCTACCGCTTCGTGATCGACACGTCAGGCTTGTGAGGCGCTGGCTTCGCCGTTAGACACATCCCCGCTGGCGATACCCGCCAACGGCCAACCGGCGGCGGCAAGCCGGGCGGCCACCCGCGCGATGTTCTCCGGGCCTGCGTCGTATTGCGTCATGTCCGAGATGAAGTCCGCGATCACGTCGCGGTCAACCTTGCCGTCGACTTCCTCATCGATGGCGTCGACCACCTCGGTGATCTCTTCGGGGCTGAGCGGTGTGCTGCGCAACAGCGCAAGCAACGGCACGCGGTCCGGACCAGGAACGCCTTCCGGATAGCCGACTTGCAGCCACTGGATCACTGAGCGGAAAAAAGCCGCCGTAGAAGATGGGGTTATCGCCACGTCATCAGTCTCACGAAAGCCGGGTCGGCGGCGCTACCATCCCTGCAGACCGATCAGACAATTCACGCACCGTTCATCTTTCGAGACACTCCCCGACCTTCAGCGCAGGCCCAGGTCACTACCGTGACGCGAAATGACGTGAACTGAACTCGTCTTGACGCAAACGACGGGATGGCTCAGACGAAAGGGTGGCGGCCAACTATGACGGCCCAAGAAGAAGCAGCGGCTGGTCCGGGTCCCGTGGGTGCCGCCGGCGAGGCCTTGAAACGGGACCCCCGGCTCATCTACCGGATGCTCCGCGACACATCCCCCGTGTTGCGCATCAACGACTCGTGTGTGGTCGTGAACACCTGGCCACTGGTCGACGAAGTTCTTCACAGCCCCAGTCTGTTCCGCGCGTCCCAGGACGCTGGCGACTTCAAGAATGAGCGCCCGCTCATCCCGCTGCAGATCAATCCTCCGGAGCACACGAAGTTTCGAAAGATCCTTGACCCGTTGTTCTCGCCCAAAAAAATTAAGCCGCGCGAGGGGTCGATCATCGCAGTGGCCAACCGTCTTATCGACCATTTCATCGACAGCGCCGAGATAGACTTTGCACAAGCATTCTCGATTCCGTTCCCGGGCGAAGTCTTCCTCACCCTGCTCGGATTGCCGCTTGACGAGTTGCCAGCACTCCTTGCGATGAAGGACGGGATCATTCATCCCAACGTGGGATCCGGCAAGCCTATGGGGCATCCTGAAACCGACGCCCATCAGAAGGCCACCGCAAGTTCGATCTACGAATACTTCGAGCGTGTCATCGCCGACCGTCGTTTGCACCGCCGCGACGACCTGTTGAGCTGGATTCTAGATGCTGAGATCGACGGTAAAGGTTTGAGCCACAACGATATTCTTGACATCAGCTTTCTACTCTTTGTCGCCGGCCTCGATACGGTGGAGGCGTCCCTGGATTGCTTTTTCGACTACCTCATTCGCAATGACCACATGCGTCAGGCAATCGTTGAAGATCCCTCGGTGATCCCCGTTATCGTCGAGGAGCTGCTGCGCTGGGAGTCTCCCGCCATGAGTGTTCCGCGTCAAGCGGTCGTCGATACCGACACTCGGTGGATGTCCGGTGAAGGCCGGCGATCGAGTGCTCCTCATGCTCGGATCGGCTAATACGGACGAAGCCAACAACCCGAACGCCGTTGCCCCCCAACTGGATCGGAAGATCAACCGCCACCTGGCCTTCGGTGGAGGCGCGCATCGTTGCCTGGGTTCGCATCTGGCTCGCACCGAACTACGCGTGGCATTAGAGGTCTGGCATCAGCGGATACCCGTATACGACATCAAACCCGGTACTGAATTGACGTTTTGGCTTGGTACCCGATCGGTTGAAACATTCCCGATGCTTTTGCACCGCCGCGCACACGGTGCCAACGATGAGCGAATCGACCGCCCCCATGCTTGAGTCGAGGCAGCGCAGTGATGCGGCGAGTATCAGGGTCAGGCGGCGCGATGACCTCGGTGGTGTTCGACTCCTAGTCTTCGCCGGGAGAAAACGCCTAAAGTCCCGGGACTCGACCTACCCGGACTCGACGTTGTGGCAACGGCCGCCAGCTACGGCGTCGACGCCCACGAGGCGCACACCGTCGACGAGGTCAGCGAATTGGTTCGAGCCGGCATCGCCGATCGCGACCGACCCACTCTGATCAACGTGCACACTGTTCCGGTCGGCGTCTAGTGGGGACCTTCGGCGAGCAGCGCGACATTTCGTCGGATACGCCGCGAGCTGAGCAACGAGACGGGCAGCAGGATCGTCGCCAACACGGCGAGCACCACAAAGGGCAGCCTGTCGTTGGCGAAGGCGGCCGCCCCGGCGACGCCCCCGGCGATGAGGACGCCGAACGTGACCCAGGTCCATATCTCCGCGCGCTTGAGTTGATCAGCTGACTTGTTGCGGAGATAGATTCTGCCGAGCCTCGTCGCCGACGCGCGCACATCGGGATCGGCGGGCGCGACACCTCGCACGACCGCGTTGATCGCATCGGAACGTCCCGATTGGTCCAGTCCGGATACCGCGTCTTGAGCCGCTCGGTGCATGCCTTGGGTCGTCACCGTGAAATATCCGCCAAGGGCGGCACCGAAGACGATGGCTGACAGGACGGCGCCTTCGAACTCATAACTCGACTGCAGGCTGGTGAACAGACCCCACCACACGGCAAGGAACAACGCGCACACCACGAATCGCACCCACGCGGGTTGGAGGATCAGCCGGAGAAGCATGCGAGACCGGCGGGTCTAGAAGTTCCAGTCCTCGTCTTCGGTGACGACGGCTTTGCCGATGACGTACGACGATCCCGATCCGGAGAAGAAGTCGTGGTTTTCGTCGGCGTTGGGTGACAATGCGGACAGGATGGCGGGGTTGACGTCGGTCTCGTCGCGCGGGAACAACGCCTCGTAACCGAGATTCATCAGCGCCTTGTTGGCGTTGTAGCGCAGGAACTTCTTGACGTCCTCGGTGAGCCCGACTTCGTCGTAGAGGTCCTGGGTGTACTCCACCTCGTTGTCGTAGAGCTCGAACAGCAGCTCGTAGGTGTAGTCCTTTAACTCGGCCTGCTTGGCCGCGTCCTCGAGCGCCAACCCGCGCTGGAATTTGTATCCGATGTAGTAGCCGTGGACGGCCTCGTCACGAATGATCAGCCGGATCATGTCGGCGGTGTTGGTGAGCTTGGCCCGGCTCGACCAGTACATCGGCAAGTAGAAGCCGGAGTAGAACAGGAAGCTCTCCAGCAGCGTGGAAGCCACCTTGCGCTTGAGCGGCTCGTCGCCGCGGTAATACTCCATCACGATCTCGGCCTTGCGCTGCAGGTTGGGGTTCTCCTCCGACCAGCGGAAGGCGTCGTCGATCTCCGCGGTCGAGCACAGCGTGGAGAAGATCGAGCTGTAGCTCTTGGCGTGCACCGACTCCATGAAGGCGATGTTGGTGTAGACCGCCTCTTCGTGCGGCGTCAGCGCGTCGGGAATCAGGCTGACCGCTCCGACCGTGCCCTGAATGGTGTCCAGCAACGTCAACCCGGTGAACACCCGCATGGTCAGCTGCTTCTCGTGGTCCGTCAGCGTGCCCCACGACGGGATGTCGTTGGACACCGGCACCTTCTCGGGCAACCAGAAGTTTCCGGTCAGCCGCTCCCAGACCTCGGCGTCCTTGTCGTCTTGCAGACGGTTCCAGTTGATGGCCGAGACCCGGTCGATCAGCTTCAATTTTTCGGTCACCAGAACCCCACTTCACCAGGACGGATGGTCGAGCATGCTCAGACTTTCGACACTACCCCTGGGGGGCGACAAGACGATGGAACACAAGGCGTTGTGTTTGCGTGTCGCGAACACATCCCGCGGTATTAGGCGTTCGCCGGGTAATGGGGACCGAAGGTTCAGCCGCACCACACGGTCGAGGACGCGATCGGATAGCACGCGGGCCAACCGTACGAGGATTGCCGCGTCACGCCCGATGGTGTACCGGGTGCGCGGGCGAGGCGCGGCCGCCGCGCTGGCAATGACTTTGGCGGCGCTGTCGGCGGAAACACCGTCTTCGCCGAATGACCGGGCCTGCTCCGAAATGGCCAACACGAGATCGCCGTAACGCTCGAGTTCATCGGCGGTCATGGCGGCCGTCAACCGATCGGCGTTGGCCACCCCACGTTTCAACATCTCGGTCTTGACCGCTCCGGGTTCGACGACGACGACCTTGACCCCGAGACGGCCGACCTCACGGCGCAGGGAATCGCTGACGGCTTCGAGAGCGAACTTGGAACCCGCATACGCCCCGTAGGTCGGCAGCGCCACCCTGCCGCCCACCGAACTGATGTTGACGACGGTGCCCGCGCTGCGTAACAGGGCCGGCAGAAGCGCCTGGGTCATCGCGACGTGACCGAACAGGTTCACCTCGAACAGTCGGCGCCACTCGGCAATTGGCAGCGCTTCGACGGGAGCGTTGACCGAGATCCCGGCATTGTTGACCAGCGCGCGCAGCGGCCGGCCCAGCGGATCGCGGGCGACCCGGTCGGCGATGGCGGCCACATCCGAGTCGACCGTGATGTCCAGGATCTGCGGCTCGATTCCCTCGGTCCGCAGGGAATCGGCGTCGACGTCGCGGCGAACGCCGGCCAGCACGTGAAAGCCTCTGCGCGCCAACTCTTTCGCGGTGGCCGCACCCATGCCGGTCGAGGCGCCGGTGACGACGATCAGCTCGCGGCGGTTCGAGACGGTCATCGGCATCTCCGGTTTCAGTTGACAACGTCATCTCAAACTAGTCGATTGAGTTGACGTTGTCAACTGAACTGTTGGCGGCCTATGCTGCTGCCGGTGGTGACCCGATCAGAGACTGCGGCGATGACCCGCCAGTCGTTGCTCGATGCCGCCGGCGCGCTGCTCGACGCCGGCGGACCTGATGCCGTGACACTGCGTGAAGTGGGTGCCCTGGCAGGCGTGTCACGCTCGGCGCCCTATCGCCACTTTGCGAACAAGGAGACCCTGCTCACGGCCCTCGCCACGAACGCCATGAACCAACTGGGCGACAGGCTGGAGCAACTAGCCACCGGCGACGGTCCCCGCGAGCAGTCCCTACGCGCGGCGTTGCTCTCGCTGGTCGCCATCGGCCGCACCCGACCCCACCTCTACCGCCTGATGTTCACCACACCGGCGGGCGATCCGACCGCGGCGGTGCGGGCGGCCGAGCGCACCCAAGACCTGTTCCTCGACCTCGTCGGCCACATCGTCGGCACGCAGCGGGCGCGACACTACGGCGCGCTACTGCTCACCACCGCCCACGGCGCAACAAGTTTCGAGTCGAGCGGCCATTTCGTTTGGGACAAGTGGCAGACCAACCCCGAGCAGCTCATCGACACGATGATCGCCTTGCTGCCAACCGAAAACTAGCTCGCGTCAATCCAATCCGGCATCGCGCAGCGTGTGCGTGAGACCGTCTTCCAGCGCGCTCAACGCAATGTCGGTGAGGCGGCTCAGTTCGTCGATATCCTGCCCGCCCTTGCCCATCCAGGCTTCGAGCGACGCGAAAACCGCGGTCGCCAGGCTCTGCGCGGCGATATCGGCAATCATCGCCCCGTCGGCGGTGGGCGCCGATCGTTCGTGAATGAAGCGCTGGATCTCATCGGCGACGTGATCGCGCATCCGTCGAATGTGAGTGCTGATGATGTCCTGGTCGAGGTCCCGCGACCGAATAGTGGCCGCTTCACGAACCATCGCGAAATCAAAAGGGAACGCATCCACCGCTTTTCGCACCGACGCGGTGATGGATTCCCCGTGCGGGCGCAACGCCAACGCACGAGCGAACCATTCGAAGCCGATGTCGTAGTCGGCGAAGATCACCGCGTGCTTGGACGGGAAGTGCCGGTAGAAGGTTCGCTCGGTCACCCCGACGTCGGCGGCGATATCGGAAACGCTGGTCCGGTGCACGCCGTCGGCGACAAAGCGCTTCATCGCCGCCTGTTGCAGCGCCTGACGCGTGCGCTGTCTACGAGATTCCACGGTGTAAGCACACACCAAATGTCACCATTGACGCAAATATGTCAGGTGTGACATTGTGCCTTCTGTCGAGGGATCATCACCGGAGGAGTCAGCATGGCCGACTACGACGCGATCATCATCGGGGCAGGCCACAACGGTCTGGTCGCCGCGAATGTGCTGGCGAAGGGCGGCGCGAAAGTGATTGTCCTGGAACGCGCGCACTTCCTCGGCGGGATGGCCGCGACCCGGGAACTCTTCGACGGATACAAGCACAGCGTCGGCGCGTGGGCGGTGCTGATCTGGCGCAAGGAGATGACCGAGCGCCTAGAGCTGACCAAGTGGGGCTTCGAACTGATGGACCAGTGGACGTCGACGTGCACGTTCGGCGACGAGGCCGACCCACCGTTCGTGATGTACAACGACCTCGAGCGCATGGGCCGGCATCTCCTCGACGACCACGGTCCCGAGGTCGCGGCGGGCCTCGGCGGCCTGTTCGCGCATATCGGCCGTTTCGCGCCCTACTTCGTCGACTCGGCATTCGGTCCGCCACTGGACATCATCGAGGTGATTGCCGAACAGCCCACTCCCGAGGGCCGCCACGACTTCGCCCAGATGTGGTACGGCAGCACCATGGACACGGTCCGCCGTTTCCTGACGCCCGACCAGGGCCGCTGCATCCAGGGCTCGCTGGCCGCGATGTCCATTGACGCCTTCGACGGCGGCCCCTGGACGCCGGGCTCGAACGCATCGACGCTGTACCACTACCTAATTGGCGGCGGCAACGTCGAATACATCATGCCGCGCGGCGGCATCGGCTCGCTGAGCACGGCGCTGTGCCGACGCGCCGAATCGCTGGGCGCCGAGGTGCAGATGAAGGCACACGTTAAGCAGATCCTGGTTAGCGACGGGCGTGCGACCGGGGTCGAACTGCGCGACGGCACAACGATTTCCGCCGACGCCGTGCTCTCCTCGCTCGACCCGTACACCACATTCGTGAATCTGGCCGGCGCACAGAACTTCCCACCCGACTACATCCGCAAGATCAAGGAGATCAACTTCAACCTGGGATACATCCAGGCCCATCTCACGATCGACCAAGCCCCGCAATGGATCGAGCGCCTGCAGCCCTTCATGCACGACAACGGACAGTGGTGTCCCACCGTCGCCTACGCGCCGTCGCCGGAGTACATCAGCGACGCCTGGGAGCAGTACCGCAAGGGACAGCTTCCCGACGCCCCGCCCACGTATCTGTACATCCCGAGCATGGTCGACTCGTCGCTGGCGCCCGAAGGCAAGCACAGCGCAACGATTTTCACACCGTACTTCCCCACCGGTCTGGACGCCGACGAAAACCGAAGCTGGAAGGAGCAATACGCCGACACGTGCGTGCAGATCTTCGACAAGTACGCGCCCGGGTTCGCCGACTCCGTCACCAACCGCGTCGTCTTCTCCAACCGCTACTTCGGCAGCACCTTCAGCGCGCATGCGGGTGACTACTCGCATGGCCTGCTGCAGCCCAACCAGCTGTGGACCGGTCGCGTCGTCGAGGGCGAGGACAAGTTCGCCACCCCGGTCGACGGGCTCTACCTGTGCGGCCAGTGCACCCACCCCGGTCCGGGCGTGACCGGCATCCCCGGGTGGAACGGCGCGGAAGCGGCGCTGAAGCACCTCAGCGCGCGCGTCGGATAAGCACTGTTCAGCACTCAACGAAACATGTACCATTTGGTACATGATGAGTGAAGACAGTATCGAGATAGACGCGCCGCCACAGCTCGTTTGGGATGTCTTCAGCGATGTAGAGCACTGGCCCGATTGGACCGCCTCGGTGACCTCCCTGACCGGGCGGGACGGACCGGTCCTCGCCGTCGGCAAACGCTTCGTGATCAAGCAGCCCGGCATGTCCAAGCTGGTCTGGAAGGTCACCGAGATCGAGCCGGGCTCGTCCTGGACGTGGGTGCAACGCTCTCCGGGCGTGCGGGTGACGGCGCGTCACTTTGTCACCGGACAGCGCGGCGGCCGCACCTTGGTGCGCCAGCAACTCGACCAGCGCGGTGTGCTCGGCGCTCTTATCGGGCGGCTCATGGTCAAGAAGACCAAGCGCTTCCTCGAACTCGAGGCCCAAGGACTCAAGGCTCGCTCCGAGGAGCTCAGCCGCGCCAATGGTTCGCACTCCTGACCTCGAGCGGCGCCGGCAACTGCTGGACGCACTGATCGAGGAGTTCGCCGCGGGCGGCATCGGCGATCGATCGCTGCGCGATGTGGCCGCCGCGGTCGGCACCAGTCACCGAATGCTGTTGCACCACTTCGGGTCTCGCGATGATCTGCTCGTGGCGATCGTCGAAGAGGTCGAGCGCCGCCAGATGGGCCTGCTCGGCGATCTGCCCACAGATCCGGCGGAAGGGTTCGCCGCCATGTGGGCGGACCTGCACCGGCCCGAATTGCGGGACTTGGAGCGACTCTTCTTCGAGTGCTACGCCCGAGCGGCCCAGGGCGAGAAGCCGTTTGACCGCATGGTCCCCGGCGCGGTCAGCGGCTGGCTCGCTGGAGTCGAATCCGTCGCCGGCGCCGCGTTCGATCCCGCGGTGGCAAGATTGGGGCTGGCCGTCACCCGTGGCCTGCTGCTGGATCTGGCGGCCACCGACGACGAGGCCGGCGTGGACGCTGCCGCGACAGCGTTCGCGGATCTGCTCAGGCGCCGACCTTTCGGCGGTCCGCCGGCGAGCCGGTGCCCACCCCGAAGAAGCGGTATTCCGCGGGTTTGAGCGAGCGAGTGGACCGCCAGTACTGCCACGTCATGCCGCTCCACAGGGTGCGGTTGACGCCGTGTTCGTCGAGGTACCAGCTGCTGCAGCCGCCGGTGTTCCACACCGAGCCGGCCAGCTTGTCCTGCAGCTCGGTGTTGAACCGGTCCTGAGCGGAGCGGCTGGGCGCCAATGCCTGCGCCCCGAACTTCTCGACCGTCGCGATCGCCTCGGCCACGTAATGGATCTGGGACTCGATCATGAACACCACCGAGGTGTGGCCCAGCCCGGTGTTTGGCCCCAGCAGGAAGAAGAGATTGGGCATGTCGGCTACGGCGATGCCGCGGTGCGCTACCACGCCCTCCCGATTCCAGCGGTCCACCAGATCCTCGCCGCGTAGGCCCTTGATATCGACGTACGTGTAGGAGTCGGTGGTATGAAATCCGGTGGCATACACGATAACGTCCACCGGGTGCTCGACGCCGTCGTCTGTGACGATGCCGTTGGAAGTGATGCGGGTGATCCGATCGGTAATCAGCGTCGTCTTCGGGTTGGCCACCGCCTGGTAGTAGTCGGCGGCATACAGAATCCGCTTGCAGCCGGCGCGATAGCTCGGGGTAAGCCTGCGCCGCAACTCCTTATCGCGGACGCTGCGCCAAATGTTCCACTTTCCGACCAGTTCGACGGCACGTAGCAGGCTGGGGCGTTGGGTCATCGCGTAGCCCAACCCCTCGAGCCCCCAGTAGATTCCCGAGCGCACCGCCAGCCGAAGACCGGGTACGTTGGCGAAGGCTTTGCGCACCCCGTCCGGCAGCAGACTGTTCGGCCGCGGCACCACCCACGGCGGGGTGCGCTGATAGAGCTGCACCTCGGCCACACCGGCCCTGTCGCGCACCAACTCCGGCACGATCTGGATGGCACTGGCCCCGGTGCCGATCACCGCCACCCGCTTACCGGTCAGGTCGACGTTGTGATCCCACTGCGCGGAATGGAAAGCGGCGCCGCGGAATTCATCCATGCCCTCGATCCCCGGTAGCCGCGGGATGTGCAGCGCGCCGGCGCCCGAGATCAAGAACTGCGTCACGTACTCCTGCCCGGACGCGGTGAACACGTGCCAGCGGTATTCGCTGTCGTCCCAATGCGCGCGGTCGACCAGCGAGCCGAACCGAATGTAGCGGCGCAGCCCGTACTTGTCGGTGACGCCCTTGAGGTAGTCCAGGATCTCGGGCTGCGGCGAGAACAGCTTGCTCCACGTGGCCTTCGGTTCGAACGAGAACGAGTACAGGTGCGACGGCACGTCGCAGGCGCAGCCGGGGTAGCTGTTGTCCCGCCAGGTGCCGCCGATCTCGTCGGCCTTCTCCAGGAGGACGAAGTCCACGCCCTGGCGCTGCAGCGCGATCGCCATCCCCAGTCCGGCGAACCCCGTCCCGATGATCACCGCGCCGGTGTGCACGGGCGGTGCCGGTGCCTCGGGCTGGGTTGTCGACTCGGCAATGCTCATTTTGGATCGATCTTCCTTCTCAAGTACCCGGTACCCACGGTAGCGGAAAAGTGTTCTCGATGGCTGCGGCGATGTCAACGCCGCCGATGCTCAGCTCGCGGCAGAGTCGCGCGGCACCGCGTTGTGGACGGGCTGATCGGGGTCTAGTTTGACGCCGAGCAGCTCAGCGGTACCGCCGATGACCCCCATCATGATCGTGGTCAGGTGCTCGACAAACTTGTCGCGGGCCATCCGCCGCGGGCTGTTGGGGTCGGATCCCAGCCACCAATCGGTGGCCGACGCGGCCGAACCGAACGCAGCGAACGCGGTGAGTTCGAACGCGGCGGGGTCGAGTTCCATCTCGCGCAGTTCGTTGTTGAACATCTCGGCCATCGCCAGCGTGATCTCGCGGCCCTCGTTCAGCGTCCGCATCGTCGACTCGGACTGCTCCGGAAAGCGGCCCTGGATAAAGAACCGGAGCACGTTCGGATGCGCGTCGACCAGGTTGACGTACTCCTCTGCGCTGCGGTGGATGATCTCGCGAACCGAGTTCGTGGCGAAATTGATCGACGGGAAGACCGCCGCCCACAACATGTCGCGCAGCCGCTCCCCGATCGCCTGGAACAGGTCGGATTTGTCGGTGAAATGCCGGTAGATCTTGGGTTTGGCGGTGCCGGCCTCTTCGGCGATCTCACGGACGCTGAGCTCGGGCCCCAACCGGTCGATGGCGCGGAAGGCCGCCTCGACGATCTCACCGCGCACCTTCTTGCGGTGCTCGCGCCAGCGTTCGCTGCGGGCGTCGACCTTGACCCCGGGCTTCGCGCTCGGGTGAGGTCGTGGGGGTCGGGGAATTCTGACCACGTCAAGCACTGTACGCGCTGCGGTCGCTGACCTGGGCAGACTGGCTGCCCGCGTCGCGATGGGACCGCTGTTACGCCTTGCCGGGATTGCTTCGACGCGCATGTCGTAGCCGGATCGCGCAGAAGTGTCGAGGGTGTGCAGCACACGCTGGCGGGTGAGGCGACCACGAACGGCGCTCGTCGACGACGACATGTTCGAGCGTGTGCTCACCTTCTACGACATGGCCGCCGCGATCCAGGCCGCGTATCTGCATCACGGCGTCACTACCGGCTACTTCCGCCCTGACCTCGACGTCGAAGCTGCCGCCCGCGCCGCCAACGGAATGATCCTCGCCGCCGTCATGTACCGCCTCCGCGACCCCAGCCCCGAGGTCTTCGATCGGCTGACCGAAACCGTGCGGGAAATCATCTACTTCGGCCTCGCCGGTGATACCGGGAAGTAAGCCGTCGCGGCCTCACAGCATGCAGGACACGCAGCCCTCGACCTCGGTTCCCTCCAGCGCCATCTGCCGCAGCCGGATGTAGTAGAGCGTCTTGATGCCTTTGCGCCAGGCATAGATCTGCGCCTTGTTCACGTCGCGTGTGGTCGCGGTGTCCATGAAGAACAGCGTCAGCGAGAGCCCTTGATCGACGTGCTGGGTGGCCGCGGCATACGTGTCGATGATCTTCTCGTAGCCGATCTCGTAGGCGTCCTGGTAGTAGTCCAGGTTGTCGTTGGTCATGTAAGGCGCCGGGTAGTAGACGCGGCCGATCTTGCCTTCCTTGCGGATCTCGACCTTGGACACGATCGGGTGGATCGACGACGTCGAGTGGTTGATGTAGGAGATCGACCCGGTCGGCGGTACCGCCTGCAGGTTCTGGTTGTAGATGCCGTGCGCCTGCACCGACTCTTTCAGCCGTCGCCAGTCGTCTTGGTCCGGAATGCGGATCTCCGCGTCGGCGAAAAGCTGACGCACCTTCTCAGTCTTGGGCTCCCAGATCTGGTCGGTGTACTTGTCGAAGAATTCCCCCGACGCGTACTTGGACTGCGCGAAGCCCTTGAAACTCGAACCGCGTTCGATCGCAATGCGATTCGATGCGCGCAGCGCATGATAGAGCACCGTGTAGAAGTAGATGTTGGTGAAGTCGATACCCTCTTCGGAGCCGTAGAAGACGTGTTCGCGGGCCAGATAGCCGTGCAGGTTCATCTGGCCGAGCCCGATCGCGTGCGAGTCGTTGTTGCCCTGCTCGATCGAGGGCACCGACCAGATGTGGGTCTGGTCGCTCACCGCGGTCAGGGCCCGGATCGCCACCTCGATGGTCTGGGCGAAGTCCGGCGAGTCCATCGTCTTGGCGATGTTCAGCGAACCCAGGTTGCACGAAATGTCTTTGCCCACTTTGGCATACGTGAGATCTTCGTTGAACAACGACGGCGTGGACACCTGCAGGATCTCCGAGCACAGGTTGGAGTGGGTGATCTTGCCCTCGATCGGGTTGGACCGGTTCACCGTGTCCTCGAACATGATGTAGGGGTACCCGGACTCGAATTGCAGCTCGGCCAGCGTCTGGAAGAACTCGCGGGCCTTGATCTTGGTCTTGCGGATACGCGCGTCGTCGACCATCTCGTAGTACTTCTCGGTGATCGAGATGTCGGCGAACGGCACACCGTAGACGCGCTCGACGTCGTACGGCGAGAACAGGTACATGTCCTCGTTCTTCTTGGCCAGCTCGAAGGTGATGTCGGGAATCACCACGCCCAGGCTCAGCGTCTTGATCCGGATCTTCTCGTCGGCGTTCTCGCGCTTGGTGTCCAGGAACCGGTAGATGTCGGGATGATGTGCCTGCAGGTACACCGCACCGGCACCCTGCCGCGCACCGAGCTGGTTGGCGTAGGAGAACGAGTCCTCCAGCAGCTTCATGATCGGGATGACGCCCGAGCTCTGGTTCTCGATGTTCTTGATCGGCGCGCCGTGCTCGCGAATGTTGCTCAGCAGCAACGCGACTCCCCCACCGCGCTTGGACAGCTGCAGCGCGGAGTTGATCGACCGCCCGATCGATTCCATGTTGTCTTCGATGCGAAGCAAAAAACACGACACTGGCTCGCCGCGCTGCTTTTTGCCCGAGTTGAGGAAGGTCGGGGTGGCCGGCTGGAACCGGCCGTCGATGATCTCGTCGACCAGCTTCTCGGCCAGCGTGGTGTCACCGGAGGCCAGCGTCAGCGCGACCATCACGACCCGGTCCTCGAAGCGCTCGAGATACCGCTTGCCGTCGAAAGTCTTCAGTGTGTAGGAGGTGTAGTACTTGAACGCGCCAAGGAAGGTCGGGAATCGGAACTTCTTGGCATACGCGCGGTCCAGCAGCGTCTTGACGAAGTTGCGCGAGTACTGGTCGAGAACCTCACGCTCGTAGTAGTTCTCCTTGATCAGGTAATCGAGCTTCTCGTCCTGATTATGGAAGAACACCGTGTTCTGGTTGACGTGCTGCAGAAAGTACTGGTGGGCGGCTTCGCGGTCCTTGTCGAACTGGATCTTGCCGTCCGCGTCATACAGATTCAGCATCGCGTTGAGCGCGTGATAGTCCGTCTCGTCGCGCAACGCGTGCGTTGCGGCGATTACAGGCTCTGTAGTGACGGTTGGTGGCACGTCTGTTCCTTCCAGAATTCAGCAAGACCCGCGCGGACGGCTTCCACGTCGTCCGGGGTTCCCATCAGTTCGAGGCGGTAGAGGTACGGAACGCCGCACTTGCGGGACACCACGTCGCCCGCATAGGCGAATTCAGCACCGAAGTTGTTGTTGCCCGCGGCGATGACGCCGCGGATCAACGACCGGTTGTGCTCGTTGTTCAAAAAGGCGATGACTTGTTTGGGGACGTAGCCACCGTCGTTGATGTCCGGTGTGGCCCGGCCGCCACCGTACGTGGGCAGCACCAGCACGTACGGCTCGTCGACCTCGATGCGGCCGTGCAGCGGTATCCGCGTCGCCGGAATACCCAGCTTCTGCACGAAACGGTGGGTGTTCTCCGACACGCTGGAGAAATACACCAGGCTGCAGGACGGCACGGCTGATCCCCTCCTGTACTACTGCGCCGCTGCCGGCTACGCGCTCAGCACGGCACCGGCGAGAGCCTTGATCCGGTCGGGCCGGAAACCCGACCAGTGATCGTTTCCGGCCACCACGACGGGAGCCTGCAGATATCCCAGCGCCATCACGTAGTCGCGCGCCTCGGAATCCAGGCTGATGTCGACCTTGTCGTAGGCGATGCCCTGCTTGTCCAGCGCCTTGTACGTGGCGTTGCACTGCACACATGCCGGCTTGGTGTAAACGGTGACGCTCATCGGCGGTACGACCCCTCTGTCGACGGTGGAACCAGACACGGACTGGCAACTACTCGGGTATTGCATCTGCACTGCTATTCAGCAGACCGCCGCGCCGCAGAATTCCCATCTTGCCGATCCGCGTTCAGCCTACGTGCGATGCCGGTTGAGGCGGTCCGGCCGACCTGGCGAACCTGGGTCTGTCGGTGTCGCAAACACTACACCTAGTGGGTGACAATCAGAAGGTATACAAGATGTTCTGAAAAACATTCATGAAATTCCCTGGTCGTAAGCCCTCGCGTCGGCGCGGCTTCGGCGTGTCGTAGATCACAAAATAATCTCGCGGCGGTATACATCCAGATTTACCACCCGGCACCGACACAACACGCGGAGCGCATCCACCCAGCAAAGAACCGACAGGATGCGGCCGGCGGGCATTACCCGCCGGCCGCATGCCGGTCTCAGCCCACTTCGGCGACCAGCTTGCCCACCGCGTCGCGCACGTTGGAAACCATCTCGGCGTGCTCCCGCGGATGCTTGACCGTTCAGCGAGCCGAACGGCACCGACAGCTTGATCGACTCGACCACGCGCGGACCGGCGATCCCGAAGGACTTGCGGGTCTCGTCATGCGCCCAGACGCCGCCGTACTGGCCGTAGGACCCGCCGATGACCGCAAGCGGCTTGTCCTTTAGCGCCCCGTCGCCGAACGGCCGGGACAGCCAGTCGATGGCGTTCTTGATGACAGCCGGGATGCTGCCGTTGTATTCCGGGGTCACCACCAGGGTGGCATCGGCCTCGGCAGCCGCGGCCCGTAGCGCGGTGACCGAGGCGGGCACGTCGGTCTCGTTGTCGATGTCCTCGTTGTAGAACGGCAGCTCACCGAGGTGGTCGAAGATGCGTCACAATGACGCCGTCTGGTGCGACGTCTGCCGCCAACTCGGCGATCTGACGGTTGATCGACGCGGCGCGCAGGCTTCCTACCAGCGTCAAAACCTTGATGTCCGACATGTCTATGTCCCTTCGACAGTTGATCTACATCCTTGCATGACTAAAACGGACCGTAGTCCGCATTATTCCAACCGCGCTAAAGTGCAGGTGTGAGCACCGCTGAACCGTTGGCCTGGCTGGGCGAGCTGCCCGCTTCGGCTCCGCTGGAGCGCGGCGACGCCGCCCGCAACCGTGCACTGCTGCTGGACGCCGCCCGCCGGCTCATCGCCGAGCGCGGCGCCGACGCGGTCAGCATGGACGACATCGCCGCCGCCGCGGGTGTCGGCAAGGGCACGGTGTTCCGGCGGTTCGGCAGCCGGGCCGGCTTGATGATGGTGCTGCTCGACGAGGACGAGCGAGCCAGCCAGCAGGCGTTCCTGTTCGGTCCGCCGCCGCTGGGTCCGGATGCGCCGCCGCTGGATCGCCTGCTCGCGTTCGGGCGCGACCGGCTGCGTTTTGCCCATGTCCACCACGAGCTGCTCTCCGCCGCCAACCGCGACCCCCTGACTCGCTACGGTTCACCGGTCAATGCCCCCTACCTGGTGCTACGCATGCATGTTCGGATGCTGCTGGCCTCGGCCGGGACGACCGGCAACCTCGACGCCCAAACCGATGCCCTGCTCGCGCTGCTCGACGCCGACTACGTCGAACACCAGCTCAGCGATGGCGGCCAGACCCTGCAGACATTAGGCGACGGGTGGGAAAGCCTGGCGCGCAAGCTGTGTGGCCGGTGAGCGACTCGAGTTCGGTGCCGAAACGCTGGATCCTGCACGTCGACCTCGACCAATTCCTGGCCTCGGTCGAACTGCGCCGCCACCCCGAGTTGGCCGGCCTGCCGGTCATTGTCGGGGGCAACGGCGATCCGACCGAAGCGCGCAAGGTGGTCACCTGCGCGTCATACGAAGCCCGCGAATTCGGCGTGCATGCGGGTATGCCGCTGCGCGCCGCGGCCCGCCGCTGTCCGGACGCCACCTTCTTGCCGTCGGATCCTGCCGCCTATGACGCGGCCTCAGACCAGGTGATGGGATTGCTGCGCGACTTAGGGCATCCGGTCGAGGTATGGGGCTGGGACGAAGCTTATTTGCGAGCCGACATCGAGGACCCAAGCGAACTCGCCGAACAGATCCGCACCGTCATCTCCTCGGCAACCGGGCTGTCCTGCTCGGTCGGCATCAGCGACAACAAGCAACGCGCGAAGGTCGCCACCGGATTCGCGAAACCGGCCGGCGTGTCTACTCTCACCGACGCGAACTGGATGACGGTGATGGGCGACCGGCCCGTCGACGCGCTGTGGGGTATCGGCCCGAAGACTGCGAAAAAGCTTGACACTCTTGGCATCACCACAGTCTGGCAACTGGCACACACCGATGCAGAGCTGCTGACGTCGACGTTCGGCCCGCGGACCGGGCTGTGGCTGTTGCTGCTGGCCAACGGTGGCGGCGACGACACCGTCAGCGCCGAGCCGTGGGTTCCCCGCTCGCGCAGCCACGTCGTGACCTTCCCGCAGGATCTCACCGATCGAGGTGAAATGGATTCAGCGGTAACCGAATTGGCCCGCAAGGCGCTGAGCGAGGTAGTGGCTGCGTCGCGGATCGTCACCCGGGTCGCCGTGACCGTCCGCACCGCCACGTTCTACACCCGCACGAAGATCCGCAAGCTCGTCGAGCCCACGACTGACGCTGATGTGATCGTCGCGGCCGCGCTGCGGGTGCTGGACCTGTTCGAGTTGGACCGCCCGGTCCGGCTGCTCGGGGTACGGCTGGAACTACAGATGCCGCAATAAATCAGCGCGGTATGGGCGCAGGCCGGAGCGCCCGGGCAAACAACGTGTTGACATGGCGCATCGCCACGCTGTAGGGCCACCAGGCGACCCGTTTGAACGCATACAGCGCGCGGATGTCCACCGAGGTATAGATGAGGAAGCGATTTTTGACGACTCCGGCCAGGATCTTCTCCGCGGCTTTTTCCGGCGACACCGCGTGGCCGGCGAAGCGCTCCACCCAGCGAATTACTGCAGGATCGTCGCGGTCCACGCCGGCGATCTCGACGGTGTTCACCAGCGGGGTTTTGACGGCACCCGGTACGACGACCGAGACCCCGATGCGGTTTCGGGCGAGGTCGAAGCGTAGTACCTCGGAGAGGCCGCGCAACCCGAACTTGCTGGCGCTGTACGCGGCATGCCAGGGCAACCCGATCAGCCCGGCCGCCGAGGACACGTTGACCAGATGACCACCCCGGCGCGCGGCCACCATCGGCGGCACGAAGTTCTCGATGACGTGGATCGGGCCCATCAGGTTGATCGCGATCATCTTGTCCCACTGCTCGTGGGTGAGCCGGTCGACGGTCCCCCACGCCGAAACCCCGGCGATGTTCATCACGATGTCCATGCTCGGGTGCTTGGCATGAATCTCGTCGGCGAACGAGGCGACGTCGTCATAGTTGGCCACGTCCAGCGCCCGGTACTCGAGCGACGTGTGCGCCGAGTGCGCGAGCATCGGCCACCGTCTGCGCCAGACCGTCGGCGTTGCGGTCGGTCAGGTAGAGCTCGGCACCTTGGTTAGCGAGCCGCAAAGCGGTCGCCCGGCCGATGCCGCTGGCCGCACCGGTGATGAAACACCGCTTACCCGCGAACAGTCGGTCTGCGCCATGGGCAGATGACGATACCGACGGTAACGGTGAGCCTCGGCGACTAGGTGGCTCCCGTGCCGCCCCACAGCGCGTTGAGCCACAACGCCTCGAGCACCCGCACCCCACGCTGCACGTCACCGTCGTCGCCCAGGAAAGCGGTGTCGCCGGACAGCATCTGCGCGGTGGTGACCGACAGCGTGCGCACCAGCGTTGGGATGTCGTCGCTGATGGGGTGGGCGGTGCCGGCTCGCAGCTCGTCTTTGACGATGCCGATGATCTGCTGGACCACGCCTTCGACCTGCTGGTCGAGCAGGTCGCGGATCTCTGCGTCGGTGCTGCGGGCGGCGTTGCACGCCGACATCACCGGGTCGTTGTGGGCATAGACCGCGGCGGCACTTCCGACCATCCGCTTGGCGAACGCGGCCGGTGATTCGTCGGGCCCGCGGGGCGCGAAGTATTCCGTCAGTTCTTCGAGTTCGTGGGTCGCGTCGGCGAGGATCTGAGCCAGCACCGCGTATTTCGAGTCGAAGTAGAAGTAGAAGCCGGAACGGGCCACGCCCGCGCGGTCGCTGATCGTGCTCACCGACAACTGGGCGAACGGTCGTTCCTCGAGCAGTTCGCGCACGGCCTGCACAATGGCCTGCCGCTGCCGATCACCCCGTCGCCTGGGAACGGGCACGACCGCGCCTGGATCAGCCATCTCGCGGGCCTCCGGCTCGATGCGCACCCTTCGACCTTGCACCACGCCACGTCCAAAAGGAAACTTGACAGCCGTCAAGTTTCATCGAAAGATATCGGCTAGTGATGCCTGCCACAGTGCCGGTCAAGGCCGGTCAACCTTCACCGCAGGCGTCGAGGAGGAAGCGTCAATGGCGACCATCAGCACCCCGAATTACCTGCTCGACCAGGCGAAGCGCCGGCTGACCCCGTCATTCAACAACTTTCCCGGCATGGCTGCCGTCGAACAGAGGCTGCTGAACACCGACTGGACGCCGAGGAAGCTCGCGGATCCGCCGCCGGGCAGCGGGCTCAAGCCGGTCATGGGCGATCGGGGCCTGCCGGTCCTCGGCCACCTCATCGAGATGCTGCGGGGCGGACCGGACTACCTGCTATTCCTGTACCAAACCAAAGGTCCGGTCATATTCGGTGACTCACCGGTCCTGCCGGGCGTCGCGGCGCTGGGTCCCGACGCAGCCCAGGTCGTCTACTCCAACCGCAACAAGGACTACTCCCAGCAGGGCTGGGTGCCGGTGATCGGGCCGTTCTTCCACCGCGGCCTGATGTTGCTCGATTTCGAGGAGCACATGTTCCATCGGCGGATCATGCAGGAAGCGTTCATCCGCTCCCGACTGGTCGGCTATGTCGAGCAGATGGACCAGGTCGTCTCGCAGGTCGTGGCTAACGACTGGGTGGTCAACGACCCACGTTTTCTGCTCTACCCGGCAATGAAGGAGCTCACCCTCGACATCGCGTCGATGGTGTTCATGGGTCACGAACCCGGCACCGACCACGAGCTGGTGACCAAGGTGAACAAGGCCTTCGCCATCACCACCCGCGCCGGAAACGCGATCATCCGCAGCAGCGTGCCGCCGTTTACCTGGTGGCGCGGTCTCCAGGCGCGTGAGCTGCTAGAGAACTACTTCCGCGAACGCGTCAAGGAGCGCCGCGGCAAGGATGGCAGCGACCTACTAACCGTCCTGTGCCACACCGAGGACGAGGACGGCAACAGCTTCTCCGACGAGGACATCGTCAACCACATGATCTTCCTGATGATGGCCGCGCATGACACCTCGACATCGACCACGACGACGATGGCCTACCACCTGGCCGCCAACCCCGAGTGGCAGGAACGCTGCCGCGACGAATCCGATCGGCTCGGCGACGGTCCGCTGGACATCGAGTCGCTGGAGAAGCTGGAGTCGCTTGATTTGGTGATGAACGAGGCGATCCGGCTGGTGACACCGGTGCAGTGGGCGATGCGCCGGACTGTGCGCGACACCGAGTTGCTGGGCTACTACCTGCCTGCGGGCACGAACGTCATCGCGTACCCGGGGATGAACCATCGCCTGCCGGAGATCTGGACGGATCCGCTGAAATTCGACCCCGACCGGTTCACCGAGCCGCGCAGCGAGCACAAACGGCACCGCTACGCGTTCACGCCGTTCGGCGGCGGCGCGCACAAGTGCATCGGGATGACGTTCGGCCAGCTGGAGATCAAGACGATCCTGCACCGGCTGCTGCGCCGCTACCGGCTTGAGTTGCCCCGCGCGGGGTACCAGGCGAAATGGGACTACGGCGGCATGCCGATCCCGATGGACGGCATGCCGATCGTGTTGCGCCCGCTCTAGCCGGGCGCTGTCGCCGTACAGCCGGTTGGCGCAGGCGATGACGGCGCACAGCGCCGACTGCGTCGGGTCCTCCGACCAGCCCATCGCCCACTCGGCCCGGCAGCCGTCGCTGCCCTGGATGAAGGTCGCGGTCGTGTCGTCCGACCGCAGCTGATGAAACCGCAGCATCTCCACGGCGATGCCGTGGTCGTAGAGCATTGCGGTCAGCGCGGCAACCGGGCCCGTCGCGGTGGCGGTCGCGGTCTCGATGCGATCGCCGAACCCAAGCGTGGCCCGGAACGACCGGGCCTGCGGGCCCAACCGGGTTGCAGGACGGTCGGTGTCAGTGCATTCCCAGTGGCCCAGGCGCAGTGGCCCCGCGCTGGGAGCGTAGGTGTCGGTGAAGGTGCTCCACGACATGGTGTCGGCGTCCTCCCGGATTCCCCGCGGTAGCGGAACGCCGTCAAAGCGGACCGATGGCGGTTCGGGTGGAGCGGGCGTCGTGTCGACGCCACTCGGGAAACTCAGTTCGGTGATTGTCATGTGCCGGTCTTCTCTGGTCTTCAGTGGTGACCGACGGGTAGTAGCTTCCGACCCACAGCGGGGGGTCGGTCTGGATCAGACCCCGCTGCGGGTACTGGCTACTACGAGAAGATTCCGCACGATCGCCGAGAGTAGACGCTGATAGACGGCTTGTGCAACTTCATTAAGGCTTCGGTGACCAGCCCCGAGGTGTAGAACGGGCTTATGGGGTGCGCCGCGGCGGTGACCTGTAATGCATGAGCTGTCGCTGTGCGAAGCGATCGCCGGGGTGGTCAGACCCGTACGCCGACGGTCGCCATGTCGACGTCGTCCGCGTCAAGATCGGGGCGTTGCGCCAGGTGGTGCCCGAATCGCTCACGTTCTGCTGGACGCTGGTCCGCGACCACGAGGACATGCCCGACGCGGAGCTGGAGCTCGAGTTCGTCACCGCCGAAGTGCGGTGCCGCTCGTGTGGCAGACGTTCGACGATCGCCTCGCAATGGTCGCTGCTGTGCCCGCTGTGCGAGAGCGCCGATGTCGAGGTGCTGCGCGGTAATGAGTTCCTGGTGACTTCGCTGGACGTTTCGTAAAGGGCCGGTGAAAGGTAGAGCACATGGGCAGGTTTCATCGACACGACGACGGCACGGTGCACACCCACGACCACGACGAACACGACCACGAACATCACGACCACGGGGACCACAGCGGCTACGAGACCGGCCCGCAACGCATCGACGTGCTGGAGTCGATCTTCGCCGAAAACGACATCCGCGCCGGTTTCAACCGAAAAGCCTTTGAAAGCAACGGCATTCGCGCGCTGAACTTGATGAGTTCACCCGGCTCCGGCAAGACGACGGTGCTGGGCGCAACGCTGGACGAACTCGCCGGCGAGTTCGCCGTCGGGGTGATCGAAGGCGACATCGCCACCGACCTCGACGCGGCCAAGCTCGGTGGCCGGGGCGCCCAGATATCCCTGCTCAACACCGGCAACGGCTTCGGCGGCGAATGCCACCTCGACGCACCCATGGTCAACCGCGCGCTGCAGGGACTGGACCTGCCCCAGTTAGACCTGGTGATCATCGAAAACGTCGGAAATCTGGTGTGCCCGGCCGAGTTTGACGTCGGCGAGCACGCCAAGGCCATGGTTTATTCGGTCACCGAGGGCGACGACAAACCGCTCAAGTACCCGGTGATGTTCCGCGCCGTGGACGTCGTGCTGCTCAACAAGATCGATCTGGTTCCGTATTTGGACGTCGACGTCGACGCCTATCTGGCCCGCGTTCGCGAGGTCAATCCGACCGCGACGATTTTGCCGATCAGCGCCCGCACCGGCGCCGGGATGTCCGCCTGGTTCGGCTGGCTGCGACGATTCATGTCAGCCTCCGCGGCCTGAGTGCGCGTCGACGTCCTGCGGAGCGCAACGAGGCGAGCAGTTGGAAGTCGGTTGAATCACAGCACATGCGACTAATTCGCAATCGACACGCATCACTGATGGCCCAAGACGGCGATTGAGGGCTGACAATACGCCGCGGCAGGCGAAATCACGGCGAAAATCCGGAAACCCGTACGAGGTCTCCGAATTTGCCAGCACATCGTTGACAAGGCAGTTCGGCGAGAGTAGACCCAGGAAATAGCGCCGCGTAAGCGTGCCGACCGTCGACTCCCGCGGCGCGAGGGGCCTTTAGCCCAGGCCCCGGAAAGCTGCGGTATGCCAACAGAAGCAGCAGTCAAAGCGGAAGAAACATTGATCCATGTCCTATGGATCAATGCGGGTCTCAGTTGTGATGGCGATTCGGTGGCGCTGACTGCCGCCACCCAGCCCAGTGTCGAGGAGATTGCGCTGGGCGCACTCCCCGGACTGCCCAAGGTCGCCGTGCACTGGCCCTTGATCGACTTCGAATGCGGCCCCACCGGTGGGGCCGACGATTTCCTCGAGTGGTTCTTCAAGGCCGACCGCGGGGAGCTCGAACCGTTCGTGCTTGTCGTCGAAGGTTCGATTCCCAACGAGGCGCTCAAGAGCGAGGGGTATTGGTGCGGGTTCGGCAACAACCCCGCCACCGGGCAGCCGATGACCACCAGTGAGTGGCTCGACCGGCTCGCTCCGAAGGCGACGGCGATTGTCGCGGTGGGGACCTGCGCCACTTACGGCGGCATCCACGCGATGGCCGGCAATCCGACCGGCGCGATGGGTGTGCCCGACTACCTGGGCTGGCAGTGGAAGAGCAAGGCCGGAATTCCGATCGTCTGCGTGCCGGGCTGCCCGATCCAGCCGGACAACCTGTCCGAGACGCTGACCTACCTGCTCTACATGGCCACCGGGCAGGCGCCGATGATCCCGCTCGACGACGCGCTACGGCCAAAGTGGTTGTTCGGCAACACCGTGCATGAAGGCTGCGACCGCGCCGGCTACTACGAGCAGGGCGACTTCGCCACCGAGTACGGATCACCGAAATGCATTGTCAAACTGGGCTGCTGGGGCCCAGTGGTCAAGTGCAACGTGCCCAAGCGCGGGTGGATGAACGGTATCGGCGGCTGCCCCAACGTCGGCGGCATCTGCATCGGGTGCACCATGCCCGGGTTCCCGGACAAGTTCATGCCGTTCATGGACGAGCCGCCGGGCGGCAAGCTCTCCAGCGCCACGTCGGGGCTATACGGGGGCCTGATCCGCGGTCTGCGCGGTATCACCGAGCGCACCGTGGACAAAGAGCCCAAGTGGCGACACAAGGGCGACAAACTCACGACGGGCGCGCGCCGCACCTGGTAGGCGCGACGCGGCATCTGAGCTGAAGATAGGGAGCAAAGTTCGATGACAACGATCATCCCCGAGCCGTCCCACGCGAAGCGCGAGCCCGGCCAACTTGTCGAGATGGCGTGGGATCCGATCACTCGGATCGTCGGCAGCCTCGGCATCTACACCAAGATCGATTTCGAGAACCGCGAGGTCGTCGAGTGCCACAGCACATCGTCGATCTTCCGCGGCTACTCGATTTTCATGAAGGGCAAGGATCCTCGCGACGCCCACTTCATCACCAGCCGCATTTGCGGTATCTGCGGTGACAACCACGCCACCTGTTCCTGCTATTGCCAGAACATGGCCTACGGGGTCAAGCCGCCGCACCTGGGCGAGTGGATCGTCAACCTCGGCGAGGCCGCGGAATACATGTTCGACCACAACATCTTCCAGGAAAACCTGGTTGGCGTGGACTTCTGCGAAAAGATGGTCTCGGAGACCAACCCGGGTGTGCTGGCCAAAGCGGAAAACACCGCAGCTCCGCATGCCGACGCACACGGGTACAAGACCATCGCCGACATCATGCGCTCGCTCAACCCGTTCAGCGGCGAGTTCTACCGCGAGGCGCTTCAAGTCAGTCGCTGGACACGAGAGATGTTCTGCCTCATGGAGGGTCGCCATGTGCACCCGTCCACGCTGTACCCCGGCGGAGTCGGCACCGTCGCGACCATCCAGCTGATGACGGACTACATGACCCGGCTGATGCGGTACGTCGAGTTCATGAAGAAGGTCGTGCCCATGCACGACGATCTCTTCGACTTCTTCTACGAGGCGATGCCGGGTTACGAGAAGGTCGGGCTGCGCCGCACCCTGTTGGGCTGCTGGGGCTCCTTCCAGGATCCCGACGTGTGCAACTTCGAATACAAGGACATGGAGCGGTGGGGCAACGCCATGTTCGTCACACCGGGCGTGGTGGTCGACGGCAAGCTGGTCACCCACTCACTGGTCGACATCAACCTCGGCATCCGGATCCTTTTGGGCAGTTCGTATTACGACGACTGGACCGAACAGGAGATGTTCGTCAAGACCGATCCGTTGGGCAACCCGGTGGACCGGCGTCACCCGTGGAACCAGCACACCAACCCGCATCCGCAGAAGCGGGACATGGACGGCGGCAACTACAGCTGGGTGATGTCGCCACGCTGGTTCGACGGCAAGGATCACCTGGCGCTGGACACCGGCGGTGGCCCGCTGGCCCGGCTGTGGTCGACCGCGCTGGCCGGCCTGGTCGACATCGGCTACGTCAAGTCCACCGGTCATTCGGTGCAGATCAACCTGCCCAAGACCGTCCTCAAGGGGCCGGTCGAGTTCGAGTGGAAGATCCCGCAGCACGGGTCCAACACCATCGAGCGCGACCGCGCACGCACCTACTTCCAGGCCTACGCGGCGGCCTGCGCACTGCACTTCGCGGAGAAGGCCTTAGCGGAGATCCGCGCTGGGCGTACCAAGACATGGGAGAAGTTCGACGTGCCCAAGGAAGGCATCGGCTGCGGCTTCACCGAGGCTGTGCGTGGAGTGTTGAGCCACCACATGGTGATTCGTGACGGCAAGATCGCCAACTATCACCCGTATCCGCCCACCCCGTGGAACGCCAACCCGCGCGACAGCTACGGCACGCCGGGGCCCTACGAGGACGCGGTGCAAGGCCAGCCGATCTTCGAGGAGAACGACCGGGAGCACTTCAAGGGCATCGACATCATGCGCACGGTCCGCAGCTTCGACCCGTGCCTCCCCTGTGGCGTGCACATGTACCTCGGCAAGGGCAAGACATTGGAGCGGCTGCACTCGCCGACCCAAACGGCGACCGGGGAGTGATGCATGGCTGATCGCCCGGAGGAGTTGCAGGGGGACGCGCAGTGGCGCTCGGCGGGCGATCGGATCCAGACGCTGCTGGACGCGACGGCGGCCGGTGGGGTGGCCGCGCGTGAGCGCGCCGAGCAGTTGGTTCGCGAGGTAGTGGAGCTCTACGGCACGGGCCTGTCGCGAGTGATCGCGGCGGTCGGCGATCAGGCGGATTCAGGAATTCTGGACCGCCTGGTCGCCGACGACTTGGTGGCCAGCTTGCTGCTCGTCCACGGCCTGCACCCGCACGACGTACGTCGACGGGTGTCCGACGCACTCGACCGCGTCCGGCCCTACCTGGGCTCGCACGGCGGCGATGTGCATTTGCTCGACATCGTCGGCGACACCGTCCAGCTTCAGTTCGCCGGTAGCTGTAAGAGCTGCCCGTCGTCGGCGGTGACGCTGGAGTTGGCCGTCGAGGACGCGATTCGGGCTGCCGCGCCGGAGGTTTCGTCGATTGAGGTGGTGACGCCCGAAGCTGGGGACGCCGAGTGGCTCGACGGTGATTCCGGCCGAATCGCTGCTCGCTCAGGTTCATTCGAGGGGGCCGTCCAACGGCGCGGCTCGTCCTGGCATCAGGTGCCCGATTTGGCCGACCTGGCTCCCGGCGAAGTCGGCGGCTTCTCGGTCGCCGGCGTCATGGTGCTGGCTTGCCGGGTCGGCGACCAGTTGTACGCCTACCGTGATCATTGCCCGGCCTGCGATGGATCCCTGGCCGGTGCGGCGCTGCACCGGCCAGCCGCAGGTGGCGACCCGGTGCTGCGATGTCCGCGCTGCCACGCGCATTTCGACGTGGTGCACGCCGGCGCTGGCCTCGATGGCTTGACAACGGTCGCCGAGCGCCACCTCGATCCCATCCCGCTGCTGCGGCGCGACGGTGTGCTGTCGATCGCGGTGCCGGCCGAGCCGATGGGCGCGCCGGCATGACCACCCCCTACGACGTTCTGGCCCGCATCACCGGGAACCGGCGCGCGCCGGCAGCCGGCCGGAGAGCGCTGCGAGATGTGCTCGGAGCCGATCGCCGACGAGCACCAACACGTGGTGAATGTGGCTGGGCGGCAATTGATGTGCGTGTGTCGCGGTTGCTATCTGCTGTTCACCGACAGCCACGCAAACCTGCGCTATCGCGCGGTCCCGGACCGGTATCTGTCCTTTCCCGATTTCGCGCTTGATCGCCGCACCTGGGAAGCGCTGCAGATCCCGGTCGGCCTGGCGTTCTTCTTCCGCAATTCGGCGCTGGATCGCACTGTCGGGTTTTACCCAGGACCGGCCGGTGCAACCGAATCCGAGCTCGACCTCGACGCCTGGAGCGCAATCAGCGCCGCCGAGCCGAGGGTCGGTCTGCTGACTGACGACGTCGAAGCTCTGCTGGTCCGCGTGCCCGACGATGCAGAGGGCGACGGAACACCGGAGTGCTACCTGGTCCCGATCGACGCCTGCTATGAGTTCGTCGGCGGGCTGCGAACGCGGTGGCGGGGGTTTGACGGTGGGCAAGAGGCGCGCGAGTTCGTCGACGACTTCTTCAGCGCGAGTCGCCGAACGCAGTGTGGAGCAACAACGATGACTGCCCCGGGCAGCTCGTTCACCGTTGTCGACGTGGCCCCCGAGCCGTACGCGGTCACGCCGATGCTGACCGCCCGGGTCGCCGTCTCGGTACCCGGCGACGATCCGGTGCACGCGATCGCGCTGCGGTGTCAGGTCCGTATCGACCCGTTGCGGCGCGGTTATTCCGATGACGAGGCCGCCGGACTGACCGACTTGTTCGGGCCGCGGGAACGTTGGGCAACCACCCAGCACACGTTCCTGTGGCAGCACTGCGCGGCGATGGTCCCCGGATTCACCGGCACCACCGAGGTCCCGCTCCCGCTGGAATGCACGTATGACTTCGAGGTGACGGCGGCCAAGTATCTGCACGCGCTGCGCGACGGCCTGGTGCCGTTGCAATTCCTGTTCAGCGGAACGGTTTTCATGGCAGGCCAGCGCGGGTTCTCGGTGCAGCAGGTACCGTGGGACTGCGAGGACCGCTACGACATGCCGGTGTCGGTGTGGCAGAGCCTGATCCAGCAGCACTACCCCAGCAGCGGATGGGTACGCCTCGGCCACGACACGGTGACCGCGCTGAACGCCTACAAATCGGCGCGCGGACTCTTGGGCCTTGACGACGCGGTCACTCGAATTGCTCGCTCAGGCTCGCGAGGAGGTCCGGTGAGCGCGAATTGGGACCGGGCCCGCACCATCGCCGACGCCGTACTCTACGAGGGCTACCTGCTCTACCCGTACCGCGCGTCGTCGCGAAAGAATCAAATCCGCTGGCAATTCGGGGTTTTGGGTCCGCCCGGTGCGGCCGACGCGGGTATCGGCGAGGACGACAGCCTTTCGGCGCAGTTCCTCGTTGACGGCGCGAGACGGCATCAAGCTGGTCGTGCGGTTCCTGCAATTGCAGCACCGGGCCGCCGAGCGCGACACCGGCGACGGGCGCCACCAGCCGGTCGACGAGCTGACCACGTCGCTCTGGGTCATGGCTCAGTTGGGACGAGGCCGTCGAAGTCGAATTGCCGTTCGGCTCCTTCTACTTCGCCGACGCCAGCCGGGCCGTGGACCCTGCCGGTGACAGCACCGTCGGGCAGCGATATCGAAGCCGTCGAGGGCGGCAGGCTCGTGCGAACCAGGGAAAGCATCCGCGGTGAGCTGACTGTCGGCGTCGACCGCGTCGACGGACTGGACCGCGTCACCGTCACTGTTCGCAACACTGCGCGCGGCAGCGACGAAGCCGGGAAGGACTGGGCCATCGCCAGATCCCTGATCGGCACCCACCTCATCGCAGAAGTCATTGGTGGTGAGTTTATTTCGCTGCTGGATCCACCGGATCGTGCGGCGGCAGCGGTCGCCGCCTGCCGTCAGCACCGCTGCTTCCCGGTGCTGGCCGGCCCGCCCGATGAAGCCGACCTGCTGCTGGTGTCGCCGATCATTCTCTACGACCACCCCGAGATCGCAGAACAGAGTGAGGGTGCGCTCTACGACTCCACCGAGATCGACGAGATCCTGACTCTGCGGGTCATGACCATGACCGACGATGAGAAGGCCCAGGCCCGGGCCACCGATCCGCTGGCCGCACAGATCATCGATCGCTGCGACGCGATGTCGCCCGAGGCGATGCAGCGCCTGCACGGCGTCCTGCGGGATCCCCAGGGCATCGGCGAGCCGGGTCTGATCCCGGAGATACCCGACGGTGTGGAGTGGTGGGATCCGCTGGCCGACAATGCTGTTCGACCGGACATCGACGCGGTCCTGGTGAACGGTGTGCGGGTGTCGCGGGGCAGTCGGGTGCGCTTGCATCCGGGCCGCCGCGCCGACGCGCAAGACCTGTTCTTCTCCGGCAAGACCGCTCGGGTCACCTCGGTGCACGAAGACGTCGACGGCAACCAGCACGTCGGAGTCGTCGTCGACGACGATCCGGCCGCCGACCTGCACGAGTGGTACGGCCGCTACCTGTACTTCGCACCCGACGAAGTCGAACCGCTCGAAACCACTACCACGGAAAGGAATTCGACATGGAGATCGTAGGGTGGGTGTTCATCGGCATCCTTGGACTGATGGTGTTCTCGGCAGTGGTGCTGGGCCTGGTGTCCCTACCAGATGCCCGGCGCTACCTGAAGATGCGGCACATGTAGCGGATTCGACCGCGGCGGTATGGTTTCCCGCATCCTGGTAGCCGGCATCGGCAACATCTTCCTCGGCGACGACGGCTTCGGCTCCGAGGTGCTGCGCCATGTCATCGATCGGGTCGACGGCACTGACGGGGTGCGCGCGACCGATTACGGCATCGGCGGCATGCATCTGGCCTACGACCTGCTCGAAGACTGGGATGCGCTGGTGCTCGTCGACGCGATCCCCGACCGTGGGTCACCAGGAACGGTGCATGTGTTCGAGGCCGACCATGAATCACCGGATGCGCCGGCGGGTTTGGACGCACACGGCATGGATCCCGCGACGGTGTTCGCGAGTCTTCGCGCACTGGGTGGGACTGCCCCGCGCACCATCGTGGTGGGGTGCGAGGTCGCCGACGTCGCCGACGGAATGGGCTTGAGCGAGCCGGTTCAAGCGGCGGTCCCGGAAGCGGTACAGGCGGTCGAACGGGCAGTGACGATGTTGCGCGCTGAAGACGAAGCTCGGGTAGGAGAGGTTTGACAGATGTGTCTGGGGATTCCCGGCCAAGTCGTGCGGATGCTCGACGGCTACAACGACCAAGTCGCGTTGGTCGACGTCGTCGGTGAGCACCGCAAGGTCAACGTCGGCATGCTGCCCGAAGAGACGTTCGCACCGGGCGACTGGGTGATCATCCACATGGGTTTCGTGGTGGAGAAGACCGACAAGGCCGGCGCGAAGGAGGCGATGGCCGGTTTGGAGCTGATGGGCCGCGGCCAGTCGGAAGGCATCAACTGATCTAGATTTGCGGATTTACTGTCCAATTCGCCGGAACAACGTAGCGTTTTTGGCAGCTGGCAAACGTCAGGCTCACTCTCATTCAGCTGAGGTGATGGCAATGACTACAGACACCGCGAATCCGGCGAGCCCGGCGAAAGCGGATGTGCCCCATGAAGTGGTGGTCACCTGCCCGGCTACCGGAAAAGTGGTCGGCCGGGTCCCGGTGGCGACATCGGTTGAGGTCGAGACGGTGGCTGCCCGGCTGCGGGCGGCGCAGCCGGGGTGGCAACGAATGGGCGTCGAGGGCCGCGCGCGGTGGCTGGGCAAGTGGCGCGACTGGCTGCTCGACCACACCGACGAGCTGTTGACGGTGCTGCAACTCGAAACGGGCAAGTCTTGGGGTGACGCCAATATAGAAATCGCCGGCATGCAGTACATCAACTATTGGATCGACAACGCCGCCGATTTCCTCGCCGACGAGACCGTTCGCCCCTACGGCGCGGCCAACGCGGCAAAGAAGCTCACCATCGCCTACGAGCCCTATCCGCTCGTCGGCGTGATCACACCGTGGAATGGTCCACTATTGGTGCCGCTGGTCGACATTGCGCCGGCGTTGATGGCCGGCTGCGCCGTCCTCTCCAAGCCCTCGGAGGTCACCCCGCTGGTGTGGCGGATGGCGGTCGACGGGTGGAAGCAGATCGGTGCACCGGATGTGCTCGACGCGGTGTGCGGGTTCGGCCAGACCGGTGCCGCTCTAGTAGATCTGGTGGACTACGTGATGTTCACCGGCTCGGTCAATACCGGGCGTCGCATCGCCGTCGCGGCCGCGCAGCGGCTGATCCCGTGCAGCCTAGAACTCGGCGGCAAAGACGCGATGATCGTCTGTGCCGACGCCGACATCGACCGGGCCGCCGACGGCGCGGTATGGGGCGCGTTCACCCTCACCGGCCAAGTCTGCATATCGGTAGAGCGGTGCTACGTCGAGGAACCGGTGTACGACGAGTTCGTCAGCAAGGTCGTGGCCAAAACGTCGCAGCTGCGCCAGGGCATGGACGCCGAGCACGACTATTCCTGCGAGGTCGGGTCGATGACCACCGCGCAGCAACTCGCCATCGTTGCCGGCCATGTTGACGACGCCGTCAGCAACGGCGCGAGGGTGCTGGTCGGCGGCAAGTCGAGTGACCCCGCCACCGAGGGACTGTTCTACCAGCCGACCGTGCTGGTCGACGTCGACCACGGGATGAAATGCATGCGGGAGGAGACCTTCGGGCCCACCTTGCCGATCATGAAGGTTCGCGATATTGCCGACGCGATCGACAAGGCGAATGACTCCGAATTGGGGTTGTCCGGCAGCGTCTGGACGCGAGACAAGAACAAGGGGATGGCGTTGGCGCGCAAGATGAACACCGGCACGGTGAACATCAACAACGTCATCGCCAACGGCTTTCCGGTACCGATGGAAGGATGGAACGACTCGGGACTGGGTTCCCGCAACGGCGGGGCGGGCGGGATCCGTAAATACTGCCGCACCAAAAGCATTGTGGCCGAGCGGGTTACGATGAAAAAAGAACCGATGTGGTATCCCTACAGCCGCAAGAAGGGCAAGCTCCTGGCTGCCATGCTCCGGATGACGTCGGCCCGAGACTGGCGGCGCCGACTCGGACGGTAACGCCGGGTCACAACCACCAGGACGCGGCCGCGTCCAAGTGGCGACGCGTGCGGTACCGCGCCAGGCTGTCGTCGCCAGCCGCGATTGCCTCGATGATTCGCAGGTGAGCGCGCTGCACGTCGACAAGATCGCTGTGGCTCGGGATCGGCTGCTCGGTACTGGCCCAGTGCCGGCGAAACACCTCGACGAGGATCCGCAAGAACAAGTCCAGCACGGCATTACCGGCCAGCTGCGCCAGTCCGGTGTGGAACAGAAACTCCGCCATGCTGGCCTTGCGCAGATCGCTGCCTGCCTCCTCGATGATCAGCCGATGGGTGTCCAGGAAGGCACGCACCTCCGGCGCGTCGCGGCGTTTGACAACCTTTGCGACATTGTCGATCTCGATGGCGTCGCGCACCAACCGCAGGTCTTCCCCGCGCGGCTTGCGGTATTGCAGATACAGCGCGATGGTGTCAATGCTGGCCTGCGCCTGCGGTTCTGCCACCACCAGCCCGCCGCCGGGTCCGCGACGCATCTTCGCCACCGCGTGGTATTCCAGTAGCCGCACCGCTTCTCGAAACACCGACCGGCTGACTCGATAGCGTTCCAGCAGCGCGACCTCGGTTCCGAAGACCTCGCCGATCTGACGGCCACTGGTGACGATGTCGTCCCGTATGGCGGTCGCCAACACCTCGGCGAGCTTGCCATTCGGCGCCTCGCGGTCCAACCCACGCCGACTACGCGCTCGACCGGGGCGCTGGTGGTCTTGCAGCCACGCCGTCATCGATTCCGCGTGCCGCTCGCTCAATGTCTTGGCCCGCGCCGAATCGCCCGCGGTGACCGCGGTGACGATCTCGGCGTGTTCGTGGCGCCTGCGGTCGATTGCCTCAAGCGCATCGCTGGCGGAATCCAGCCGCGAACCTTGTGCGTACCGGACGGTCAACCGCATCAGGATGTCGATAAAGAGTTGCAGCACGGGGTTTTTCGACTGCTCAGCCAGTGCGGCATGGAACTCGTCACGCGACTGCTCGGCGCGCAGCACGGAACGCAGCCGGTCGATGCCCGCCTCATCGATCTGCTCTGCGGCAAGCGATGCCGCCAACGGCTCCAGCAATAGCCGCGCATCGAGCAGATCACTGATCGTGGTGCCCAGGTACTCCAGATAGATGATGATGGCGTGAGTTGCCGGGGCGGCGTCGGGTTCGCAGACGAGCAGACCGCCGCTGGGCCCCCGTCGCATCCGCGCGACTTGGTGGTGTTCGACGAGCCGGACGGCTTCCCGTAGCACTGATCTGCTTACCCGATAACGCTGTTGCAGCGCCTGCTCGGAACCCAGTGATTGGCCGATCGGCCAGCCTCGCCGAATGATGTCAGCCTCGATGCGACGGGCGATCTGCGAAGCTCGCTTGTCGGAACGGTGCTCGGCGTGAGCTTGCGCGCTCAATTGCACACTCGCACAGGGCTACTCAGCATGTCAGCAACATGCATCCGGCGATCGGCCCACCGCCCACCGCGGCCACCGCAACCTCGGGCCGGTGAGTCACCTGCCGCTCCCCCGCCTCGCCGCGCAACTGCAGGCAGGTCTCGTGCAGCAGCCAGTAGCCGTGCATGCGACCCGCCGAGAGCTGACCGCCATAGGTGTTCAGCGGTAGCGCGCCGTCCAGCGCGATCCGCTCGGCTCCCTCGACGAATGGACCGGCCTCGCCGTCACCGCAGATGCCGAGGGCTTCCAGCCAGGCGAAGGTGAGAAAGGTGAACCCGTCGTAGAGTTCTGCGATGTTCAGGTCGGCGGGTTTCAGGTCGGTCCGCGACCACATCTGCGCGGCCGCGTCGGCCGACGCCATCTTGGGATAGTCCGCGCGGTGAAACCAGCCGCCGGCGCCGTCCGCGCCGCCGACCGCCTCCACCTTCACCGCCCGGTGTGGACAGTCTTTGGTGTAGTCGGCGCCCGACACCAGCACTGCGATCGACCCGTCGATCGGCACGTCGCAATCCAGCAGCCCGAACGGCGTCGACACCGGCCGTGCGCCCAGATAGTCCGCCATGGTGATCGGATCCCGGTACACCGCAAGGGGATTCAGTGCCGCATTACGCCTGCTGTTGATCGCCAACCAGCCCAACTGTTCCTTGGTGGTCCCGTACAGCTCCATGTGCCGCCGACAGTTCAGCGACAGCCAGTTCGCCGCGGAATACGCATGTGCGGCAACGAGATCGTTGACATCGTCCATCGGGCCGACCACGGGCGGCTCCTCGCCCTCCGCCGTCTCGAACATCCGCGCCAGCGGCGGGGCAGGTGCATTCGTCTCTTCCTGCTTCACCGGGACGGTACCGCCCAGCATCTGGATGGTCCGATAGATGATCACGTGCCGCGCGTGGCCCTCGGACACCGCACGGCATGCCGAAATCACCGGGTTCAGCAGGCCACCGGTGCCGAAGCCCGACCCACAGTCGGGCGCCTCGATCCGCAGCGCTGCCAGGACTTCGGCGGCGGGGGTGTCACCCAGGGTGGCGATGCCGTCGATGTCCGCCGCCGCGAGGCCGGCGTCGTCGATAGCGGCCCGGACGGCTTCCATGGTGAGGTCCAGCCCGGGAATGCCGGTGCGACGGCCGATTCGGGAAATACCGATACCGGAAATGATCGCGTCTTTTTCGAAGTAGCTCATCTGCGCCGTCCGTTAGACCAACCCGCTGCACAACAACCCAAGTCAATAGAGTGTACTGTATTGCTCGTGTCGACCGAGGCGACGTCCCAGCTGCTCATCGCGCACTGCGACAATTGCGCGCACTGGGTGCATCCCGCCGCCGCCGAATGCCGAGACTGCGGCGGTCCGCTGGTCGCGCGGCCGGTGTCGGGACACGGCACCGTATTCACCTACACGATCAACTACCACGCCTTCAACCCGGAGCTTCCGACGCCCTACGTGATCGCCATCGTCGAGCTCGTCGAGCAGAGCGGACTACGAGTGGCAGCGAATATCGTTGACTGTGAGCCTGATTCGGTGTCGTGTGGGATGCGCGTCGAGGCGCTACCGGAGCCTGGCTCCGGTGGCGCACCCCGCTTCGCACCAGCGGCTAGTTGATCAGCGGGTCGCGCGGCATGCCCAGTATCCGCTCGGCGATCTGATTGCGGGCCACCTCGGAGGTACCGCCGGCGATCGCCATGCCCCGGGCGCCCATGATCAAGCGGCCCGACAGCACGCCGGGCCCGTCGAGCACCGCGACCTCGGCCCCTATAAGCGCCGCCATGATCGCCGCGCCCTCGACCATGTGCTCGGCCAACTTCAGCTTGGTGATGTTGCCTTCCGGACCCGGGCCCGCTCCTTCGACGCTGCGCGCGACGCGGCGCAAATTCAGCAGTCGCAAGGCATTCTCTTCGGCAAGATACGTCCCTACCCGAATTCGCCCGCCCGCCAAGCGATCCGGATGCTCGTCGGCCAGCTGAACCAACTGCGTCGCCAACCCCTCGTAAAAAGACCCGCTGCCGCCGATGCTGACCCGCTCGTTACCCAGCGTTGCCCTCGCGACCGTCCAGCCCGAATTGGGCGGCCCGACGACGTCCTCGTCGGGCACGAACAAGTCATTGAAGAAGACCTCGTTGAAGTCCGAGCCGCCGGTGATCTGGCGCAGCGGCCGAACCTCGACCTCGGGGGCCTTCATGTCGACGATCACCGTGGTGATGCCGGCGTGCTTGGGCGCCTCCGGGTCGGTGCGTACGGTGGCCAGGCCGCGGGCGCAGTAGTGCGCCCCACTGGTCCACACCTTCTGCCCGTTTATCTTCCAGCCGCCATCCACCCGGGTGGCCCGGGTCTTGATGGACGCCGCGTCCGAGCCGGCGTCCGGCTCGGAGAACAGCTGGCACCAGACCTCGTCTTTGCGAAGTGCCTTCTCGACGAATCGTTCTATCTGCCAAGGTGTTCCGTGTTGGATCAAGGTCAGGATCACCCAGCTGGTGATTCCGTAGTCCGGGCGTTTGATGCCCGCGGCACGGAACTCCTCCTCGATGACCAACTGCTCCACCGCGTCGGCGGCCAAGCCCCACGGCTTGGGCCAGTGCGGCATCACATAGCCCGTCTCGATCAACTTGTCGCGCTGCGCTTGCTTGTCCAGTGCGGCGATCTCGGCGGCGTCGGCGTGAATCCTGGTGCGCAACTCCTCGGCCTCCGGCGGCAGGTCAAGGCTGTTCTCCCGGGTGGTGCCGGCGGCGGTGCGCTCGAACACGTCGCGGGCCGGCGCATCACCGCCGAACAGTGCCGTGGTCACCAGAGCCCGGCGCAGGTGCAGATGCGCATCGTGCTCCCAAGTGAAACCGATACCGCCGTGCACCTGGATGTTCAGTTCGGCATTGCGCGCGTACGCCGGAAACGCCAGGGCCGCCGCCGAAGCGGCCGCCAGCTGGAACTGGGCTTCATCTTCGGATGCAGCGCGGGAGGCGTCCCATACCGCTGCAATCGCCGACTCGGCGCCGACCAACATGTTCGCGCAATGATGCTTGACCGCCTGAAAGGTGGCGATGGTGCGGCCAAACTGCTGGCGCACCTTGGCGTAGTCGACGGCAACCTCGACGCAGTCGGCCGCCCCACCGACCGCCTCGGCGGCCAGCAGGCTCCGGGCGCGGGCCAGTGCCGATTCCCGGGCGCCCGGCAGAATGTCGTCGGCGGTGACACTCACGTTCTGCAGTCGGACCCGTCCGGAGCGCCGGGTCGGATCCAAATTCTCCGGGACCTCGACCGACAGGCCGGCGCGGTCGCGCTCCACCATCAGCACGTCGTCACCCGCCGCGATCAGCAGCAGGTCACCCAGGCCCGCACCGAACACCAGCCCGGCCTCGCCGTCGGCGACGCCATCGTTGAGCGCCACCCGGCCGTCCAGGCCGATGCCCGCGGTGACGGTTCCGTCGATCAGCCCGGGGAGCAGCCGCGACTTCTGTTCGGCGGTACCGTCTTTGGCGATCACCGCCGACGCGATGACGGTCGGCACGAACGGCCCCGGCGCCACCGCGCGACCCAGTTCGTCGATGACGACGACGAGCTCTGGCAGCCCGTACCCCGAGCCGCCGTGCTCCTCGTCGATGTGCAGGCCGAGCCAGCCGAGTTCGACGATGCCCTGCCAGAATGGAGGTCGAGCCTCCTCCGGCGCGTCGAGCAGCGACCTCGCCGCCGAGCGCGCCTTCTGCGAAGTCAGGAAGCCGCGGGCGACCTCGGCGAGTTCGCGGTGGTCATCAGTCAGTGCGATACCCATTCGAGGGCCTTCCTCTTGGAAGCAATAGCCGGTGGGAAAGAGTGTACTTAAATCCCGCTGCCTCCCAACCGGGTGGTTGGCCCGGACGACGGCTATCGCGTCACTTGGGCGCGAAGCGCTGTCCGGCATCCAGTCGGAGGCACTGGCCGTTCAGCATCGGGTTGTCCACGATGGCGGCGACCAGCTTGGCGTACTCCTCGGGGCGGCCCAGCCGCTTTGGGAACGCCGCGTCTTTGGTCAGCGCGCTGGCGAACTCTTCCGGAATGCCCTTGGTCAGCCCGGTCGCGAACAGGCTTGGCGCGATGGCCAACACGCGGATGCCCAGCGACCCGAGGTCGCGCGCCATGGTCAGGCACATGCCGGCGATGCCGGCCTTGGCGGCGGTGTAGGCGACCTGGCCGATCTGGCCCTCGAAGGCCGCGATCGACGCCGTGTTGATGATGACGCCGCGCTCTTCGTCCTCCGGCTCGTTCTTGCTCATGTAGTCCGCCGCGAGCCGGCTGATGTTGAAGGTGGCGATGAGATTGAGATCGATCACCGACTGGAAGGACTCGAGATCGTGCGGGCCGGTTTTCGACATGGTCCGCTTCGCGATGCCGCCACCGGCCGTGGTCACCGTGACATGCAGGCCACCAAGTTTGTCGACCGCCGTCTTCAGGGTTTCCTCGGTGCCGGTGAAGTCGGTGACGTCCACCGGGTAGAACGAGCCGCCGATACCTGCGGCGACGTCCTTGCCATCGGACCCTTCGCGGTCGAGCACCGCGACGCTGGCCCCGCGGGCGGCCAGCAGCTCGGCGCTGGCGCGGCCCATGCCCGAGGCGCCGCCGATGACGACCACCTTCTTGCCGTTGATTTCCATTCAAACCTCCGTGTTTGATCCGGATCCGATTACCGGCGTTGCCCTGCACGTTATCGCGGCCGTGCGTGACGTTGTCGGCCAGGCGTGTAAAGGTGGGCTGTGCGGCTGATCGACGTGGCGACGACCTCGGCCGAGGTGGGTGGCTCCGCTTCGCGGCTGGCCAAGATCGCGCGGATCGCCGACCTGCTCAGCCGGGCCAAATCCGATCCCGCGCTGGTCGCAATCATCGTGTCGTGGCTTTCCGGAGAGTTGCCGCAACGCCAAATCGGTGTTGGCTGGGCGGCTTTGCGGTCGATACCGCCCGCCGCGGCACAGCCCGACTTGACCGTCACCGGCGTCGACGGCACCTTCTCGACCATCGGCGCCGTCTCGGGGAAGGGCTCGCAGGCGCGGCGCGCCGAGCTCGTCGCCGGATTGTTCGCGTCCGCGACAGAAGTCGAGCAGACGTTTCTGCGGCGGCTGCTGACCGGTGAGCTACGCCAGGGCGCGCTGGCCGGCGTGATGGCCGACGCGGTCGCCGCAGCCGCGCAGATGCCCGCCGCCGTGGTACGACGCGCGGCGATGCTGGGCGGAGACCTGCCTGCGGTCGCCGCCGCGGGCCTGACCGGTGGGACGGTGGCGCTGCAAGCGTTCACGCTGCGCGTCGGCCGACCGGTCGGCCCGATGCTGGCGCAGACCGCGGCAAGCGTGACCGAAGCGCTCGAAAAGCTGAACGGCACAGCCGCTTTCGAGGCAAAGCTGGACGGCGCCCGGGTGCAGGTGCACCGGGCGGGCGATCAGGTGACGGTCTACACCCGAAGCCTCGACGACGTCACCGCCCGGGTGCCCGAGGTGGTCGAAGCGACGCTGGCATTGCCGGTCACCGACTTGATCGCCGACGGCGAGGCGATCGCGTTACGCCCGGACGGCCGGCCGCAGCCCTTCCAGGTCACCGGGTCGCGGTTCGGCCGATCCGTCGACGTCCCGGCCGCCCGCGCGTCCCAGCCACTGTCGGTGTTCTTCTTCGACATCCTGCACTGCGACGGCGTCGACCTCCTCGACGCGGCGACCAGCGAGCGGATGGTGGTGCTCGACCAGATCGCGTCCAAGCAGAACCGGGTCGATCGGCTGGTCACCTCGGATCCGGGCGCCGCCGCCGACTTCCTGCAGGCGACGCTGGATGCGGGGCACGAGGGCGTGATGGCCAAGTCGCTGACCGCCCGCTACGAGGCGGGCCGCCGCGGGGCCGGCTGGCTCAAGGTCAAACCCGTGCACACCCTGGATCTGGTGGTGTTGGCCGTCGAGTGGGGCTCGGGCCGGCGCCGCGGGAAGCTGTCCAATATCCATCTGGGCGCCCGCGACCCGGCCACCGGCGGCTTCATCATGTTGGGCAAAACCTTCAAAGGGATGACCGACGCGATGCTGGACTGGCAGACCGCGCGGTTTACCGAACTGGCCGACGGTGCGACCGATGGCGGGTACGTCGTGCGGCTGCGACCCGAGCAGGTGGTCGAGGTGGCGTTCGACGGGGTACAGCGGTCCTCGCGCTACCCCGGCGGGTTGGCGCTGCGGTTCGCCCGGGTGCTGCGCTACCGGGACGATAAGGGTCCCGACCAGGCCGACACCATCGACACGGTGCGTGCCCTGCATCAGAGCTGAACCCGCGGTTGCGCGATCGTGAACGTCGCGACGCGACACGCTGATGGAGACGTCGGCACGTTCACAGGCGCGTAGGGTCCCGGCCGTGGAAGGGCACAACGGGCACGTCAGCTACGTCCGCACTGATGACGA
>CAWBSW010000020.1:0-233563 GCA_963791535.1 uncultured Actinomycetota bacterium
GCCCGCGGGTTTCAGATGATGATGCCGTGATGAAAAGATTGGGGACATGGCGGCCACGGCGCGAGGCTTGTGCGAATTCATCGACGCGTCCCCGTCGCCGTTTCACGTCTGTGCCACGGTGGCGGCCAGGCTGCGCGCCGCCGGCTACACCGAGCTGGCCGAGGCGGAGGCGTGGCCCTCGGCGGGCAAGTTCTTCACCGTGCGCGCCGGGTCGCTGGTGGCCTGGGACAGCGGGACCGATATCGGCGGCCGACCGTTTCGGGTCATCGGCGGTCATACCGACAGCCCTAATATGCGGGTCAAGCAACACCCCGACCGTGAGGTGGTGGGCTGGCAGATGGTGGCGCTGGAGCCCTACGGGGGTGTCTGGCTGAACTCCTGGCTGGACCGCGACCTGGGCGTCAGCGGGCGGCTGTCCATCCGCGACGGTGGCGGTGTCGCCCATCGGCTGGTGCGGATCGACGCCGCGATCCTGCGCGTGCCGCAGTTGGCGATCCACCTGGCGGAGGACCGCAAGTCGCTCACGCTGGATCCGCAGCGCCACGTCAACGCCGTGTGGGGAGCCGGCGGCCCGACCCGCTCGTTCATCGGCTACGTCGCCGAGCAGGCCGGCGTCGATCCCGATGACGTGCTCGGCATCGATCTGATGACCCACGACCTGACCCCGTCGACGCTGTCGGGCCTGGGTGACCAGTTCGTCAGTGCGCCGCGGCTGGACAACCAGGCCTCCTGCTATGCGGGTCTGGAGGCGCTTCTCGATGCCCCGGTCGGCGAATACCTGCCGGTGTTGGCCCTGTTCGACCACGAGGAGGTCGGGTCAACCTCCGATCACGGCGCTGACTCTGAGCTGCTTCCGACCACGCTGGAACGCATCGTGCTGGCCGGCGGCGGTGGACGGGAGGACTTTCTGCGGCGGCTGCCGGGATCGATGGTGGCCTCGGCGGACATGGCGCACGCCACCCATCCCAACTACCCGGAGCGCCACGAGCCGGGGCACCTCATCGCGGTCAACGGTGGCCCGGTGCTCAAGGTGCACCCGAATCTGCGTTACGCCACCGACGGCCGCACCGCCGCGGCGTTCGCGCTGGCCTGCCAGCAGGCCGGGGTGCCGCTGCAACGCTACGAGCACCGCGCCGACCTGCCCTGCGGCTCGACGATCGGCCCGATGACGTCGGCTCGGACCGGTATCCCGACGGTCGACGTCGGCGCCCCGCAGCTGGCCATGCACTCGGCACGGGAGTTCATGGGCGCCGACGACGTCGCCGCTTACGCGGCGGCGTTGCGGGCATTCTTGTCGCCCCGCTGACCGTTGGTTAGCGCTGCGTGACGACGACCGGCTCGTAGCGGATCACGTTCTCCACCGCCATGCCGTCGCGGGTGCGGACCCGGTCGAGCCCGCGTATCTCGAATGGTCCCTGCGGGCCGGTCCCGTGCCCGACGTAGTGCAGGAAGACCAGCTGCTCGTCCTCGGCGGCGCCCGGAACTGTGGCGCTGTCGACCAGTTCAAGCTGCAGATCCGGAGCGGCGGCCAGCAGGTCGGCGATCTTTTTCGTGTACGCCTCGACTCCCCGGACCGGCTCCGGGTCGCCGGGCCAGTAGCCGACGATGTCGTCGGCCAGGATGTCCATTCCGCGGGACATGGCGGGCGCCGCCCAAAACGCCGCCCACATCTCGGCGCTGAAGGTCGTTGCAGGCGAGGCGGATTGGATGTCGGTCATGATTCCTCCACGGGTCGGGCGCTTCGGCGCAGCGCGTCGACAGAAGCCTGTCTCGTCGCGCTGGGCCCCGCAATTACCTCGGAGGTCATCGACTCCAGTAATAAGATCGGAGGTATGGCGCTCAACGTAGAGATGGTCACATTTGACTGCAGCGACCCCGCGAAGCTGGCCGGTTGGTGGGCTGAGCAGTTCGACGGCCAAGTTCAGGAGATGCTCCCCGGCGAATTCTTCGCCGTCATGCGGCCGGACGCGCCGCGGCTCGGCTTTCAGAAGGTGGACGATCCCACGCCGGGTAAAAACCGGGTGCACCTGGACTTCGGTGCGGCTGATGTCGACGCTGAAGTCTCGCGACTTGTCGCCGCCGGCGCCACCGAGGCCGGCCGGCACAGCATCGGCGACAACTTTCGCTGGGTGGTGCTGACCGACCCCGACGGCAATGCGTTCTGCATAGCGGGTTCGCAGTAGGCCTTCGCGACCCGGCCGCTGGCGTGGTCGGTGTCAGCAGGGCCGCCAATCTAGACTGTTCCCGTGACGTCCGGGCTCACTCAAGCGGTCGATACCGTCGAGCAGGCCGCGGCCACCCCTGATCAGCCGCAACCGTTCCGCGAACTGGGCCTCAAAGACGACGAATACCAGCGGATCCGCGACATCCTGGGCCGCCGCCCGACCGATGCCGAGCTGGCCATGTACTCGGTGATGTGGAGCGAGCACTGCTCCTACAAGTCGTCCAAGGTTCACTTGCGGTATTTCGGTGAGACCACCACCGACGAGATGCGCGCCGGGATGCTGGCCGGCATCGGGGAGAACGCCGGCGTGGTCGACATCGGCGACGGCTGGGCCGTCACCTTCAAGGTGGAATCGCACAACCACCCGTCCTACGTCGAGCCCTACCAGGGCGCTGCCACCGGGGTCGGCGGCATCGTCCGCGACATCATGGCGATGGGCGCCCGGCCGGTGGCCGTGATGGATCAGCTGCGGTTCGGGGCGGCGGACGCCCCGGATACCCGCCGCGTGCTCGACGGCGTGGTGCGCGGGATCGGGGGCTACGGCAACTCGCTGGGCCTGCCCAACATCGGCGGCGAAACCGTCTTCGACGCCTGCTACGGCGGCAACCCATTGGTCAACGCACTGTGCGTGGGCGTGCTGCGGCAGGAGGACCTCCATCTGGCGTTCGCTTCGGGCGCAGGCAACAAGATCATCCTGTTCGGGGCGCGGACCGGGCTTGACGGCATCGGCGGGGTGTCGGTGCTGGCGTCGGAGACGTTCGGCGGCGACGAGTCCGGGTCGGGTCGCAAAAAGCTGCCGTCGGTTCAGGTCGGCGACCCGTTCATGGAGAAGGTGCTCATCGAGTGCTGCCTGGAGTTGTATGCGCGAAGGCCTGGTGATCGGCATCCAGGACCTCGGCGGTGCTGGAATAGCTTGTGCGACTTCGGAGTTAGCGTCCGCCGGGGACGGCGGTATGGTGATCGAGCTGGACAGTGTTCCGCTGCGCACCAAGAACATGGTCCCGGCCGAAGTGCTCTGCAGCGAATCGCAGGAACGGATGTGCGCTGTCGTCGCCCCGGAGAACGTCGACGCTTTCATGGCGGTGTGCCGCAAGTGGGAAGTGTTGGCCACCACGATCGGCGAGGTCACCGACGGTGACCGGTTGCGTATCACCTGGCACGGCGAGACGGTGGTCGACGTGCCGCCCCGCACGGTCGCCCACGAGGGCCCGGTGTACCACCGTCCGGTCGCTCGACCGGATTCGCAGGATGCGTTGAACGCCGACCGGGCGAGCAGCCTGCCCCGACCGGTCACCGGCGATGAGCTGCGCGCGACTTTGCTTGCGCTGCTTGGTAGTCCGCATCTGTGCAGCCGCGCCTTCATCACCGAGCAATACGACCGCTACGTGCGCGGAAACACGGTGCTGGCCGAGCACGCCGACGGTGGCGTGCTGCGCGTCGACGAGTCCACCGGCCGCGGCATCGCGCTGTCGACCGACGCGTCGGGCCGCTACACGCTGCTTGACCCCTACACCGGCGCCCAACTCGCGCTCGCTGAGGCATACCGCAACGTCGCCGTCACCGGCGCAACGCCGGTCGCGGTGACCAACTGCCTCAACTTCGGCTCACCGGAAGACCCGGGGGTGATGTGGCAATTCGCCCAGGCGGTGCGGGGCTTGGCGGATGGCTGTGCGGCGCTGGGGATTCCGGTGACCGGCGGCAACGTCAGCTTCTACAACCAAACCGGGTCGACGGCGATCCTGCCCACCCCGGTGGTGGGTGTCTTGGGCGTGATCGACGATGTCGCCCGACGCATCCCGACGGCGATGGGCACCGAGCCGGGGGAGACGCTGATACTGCTCGGCGAGACCCGTGACGAATTCGACGGATCAATCTGGGCGCAGGTCACCGCCGACCATCTCGGCGGACTGCCGCCCGCGGTGGACCTGGCTCGCGAACGACTGCTGGCCGAGGTGCTGAGCGCGGCCTCGCGCGACGGACTGGTGTCTGCGGCCCACGACCTGTCCGAAGGCGGTCTGGCCCAAGCCGTCGTCGAATCGGCGCTTGCCGGTGAAACAGGTTGTCGTGTTGTGCTTCCCGAGGATGCCGACCCCTTCGTCATGCTGTTCTCCGAGTCGGCGGGCCGCGTGCTGGTCGCCGTGCCGCGCACCGAGGAAAGTCGCTTCCGCGCGATGTGTGAGGCGCGGGGCCTGCCGGCCACCCGCATCGGTGTCGTCGACCAGGGTTCGGATGCGGTGGAGGTGCAGGGTCTGTTCACCGTGTCCCTGGCCGAGCTGCGCAGCACGTCCGAGGGAGTGCTGGCCGCACTCCTGAAATGAATACCGAACCGCGCCAACGACATCCGTTGGTGGTGTGGGCGTGGAGCCTGCTGCGGCTGAAATTCGTCGGGGTGGCCTTCGGCGCGTTGTTCTTCTGTCTGTCCTTGACGCCGTCGCTGCTGCCGCGGGACTGGGTGTTCCAGGGGCTGATCGGCGGTATCAACGGCGCATTCGGCTACGGCCTGGGCGTGCTGATCGGCAAGACCGCCTACCGTCTGGTGCTGCGGGGTGCCCGCTGGTGGCCGCCTCCGCCGCGGGTGCTGTTCTGGATGAAGGCGGCTGTCATCGTGATTGCGCCGACAGCCTGTGTGCTGATGCTCATCCCGGCCGCCTCCTGGCAGCGGCAGGTGTCTGCGCTGATGGGCGTCCAGGGCCCGACCACGCTGGGCTACCTGCGCACGCTGGTCGTCGCCGTCGTTGTCGGCGCGCTGCTGGTGTCGACGTCCCGGGTGCTCATCGACGCGGTCAAGCTGCTGGCCCGAGTGCTGATCAGGCGATGGCACCTGCACGACGAGGTGGCGCTGTTCATCGGCACGGCGATCGTTGTCGCGCTGCTGGTCATGCTGTTCGACGGTGTTCTGGTCCGCGGCTTCTTCGCGGGGGCCAACGCGGTCTTCCAGCCCCGGGATTCCGACACCCCCGCGGGTGTCTCGCAACCGCTGCTTGGCGAAAAGTCCGGCAGCCCAGCATCATTGGCGCCGTGGGACTCGCTGGGATACCAGGGCCGCACCTTCGTGGCGACCGGTCCGCATGCCGCCGACCTGGCCCGGCTCAACGGCAGGCCCGCAAAGGAGCCCGTCCGGGTGTATGCCGGGCTGCATACCGCGCCCGACGACCGGGGCCGGTTGGCCGTGCTGCTCGAAGAACTCGAGCGCACCGGCGCGTTCACCCGAAAACTGCTGGTGATCGCGCCGACCACCGGCACCGGCTGGGTTGACCCGGCGGCGGCGAGTTCGCTGGAGATGATGTACAACGGCGACACCGCGATTGTCGGTCTGCAGTACTCCTATCTGCCGAGCTGGATCTCGTTTTTGGCCGACCGGCAGAAGTCGATGGATTCCGGGCGAATGCTGATCGACGCCATTCACGAGCGCTGGCAGCAACTGTCGCCCGCCCACCGGCCGAAATTGGTGCTGTACGGCGAGAGCCTGGGTTCGATGGCCGGCCAGGCCGCCTTCGGATGGCTGCCCGACATCCGCCAAATGGGTTTCGACGCGGTGCTCTGGGTGGGACCACCACAAGCCAGCCCGCTGTGGCATGCGCTGATCGTGCGGCGCGACCCGCACACCACCGAGGTAGAGCCGCGTTACGACAACGGGCGAACGGTGCGGTTCACCGAAGCCATCGATCCGGCGGACGTTCACCACGTTTCAGGGCCGCCATGGCTGGGCACTCGGGTGCTTTTCCTGCAGCACCCATCCGACCCCGTCGTCTGGTGGTCACCCGATCTGCTGTTCGGCCGGCCGGACTGGCTCGTCGAACCCCGCGGCCGAGACCGGAGCGCGGCCATGCGCTGGTATCCGGTTGTCACCTTTTGGCAAGTCAGCGCCGACCTGACCAACGCCGAGGGCGTGCCCGGCGGGCACGGCCACAACTACAGCAACGACATTCTGGATGGTTGGGCAGCGGTGACTCCGCCGGACGGCTGGACAGCAGCCGACGCCGAGCGCATCCGTGCCGCGCTGAAAGCGTAAAATAGAGTGCAGCACAATAACTTTCGTTGTCTTAAGCCGCTCGGACTGGGCGCCGTGCTGGTCGGCTGGAGCTTTGTCAGTCCGCGGATACCCGCCCGGGGGCGGGTGCCGCTGCAGGCCGGCCTCGCCGGGTTGCTGGTTCTGCTGACGGGAGCGCCGATGGGCCTGCGCCCGCCACGGCTGTGGGCCGGTGTGCGCCTGGGGCTGGCCGCCGGATCGGGTGCAGGCGACCGCGGTCGTCGCAACGACATCCGTTCCGGCCGTGCGAGTTTCGATGGCCAAGCGCGAACTGCCCACGTCGACGTCGACCTGGCTGGCGTTGCAGATACCGCTGGGCACGGTGTGGGCCGAGGAGGCGGCATTCCGTGCGGCGCTGGCGGCCGTCGCCGGCCGCGTTTACGGTGCCTCCGGTGGCCGGCTGCTGCAGGCCGTCGCGTTCGGCCTGTCCCATATCGCGGATGCGCGCGCCGCCGGTGAGCCCGTACTGCCGACGGTGCTGGCTACCGGCGGCGCCGGCTGGATATTCGGTTGGCTGGCCGAACATTCCGGCAGCCTCAGCGCGCCGATGCTGGCGCACTTGGCGATCAACGAATCCGCCGCGGCGGCGGCGCTGACCATCCAGCGGCGATCCCGAGGGCGGTTCAATGCATAGCGCCCGACGGCTTGGCGGAGCTCACCACGGGATGCTTTTTGTTGCGGTACACCTTGGCGAACGAAAACAGGTTCGGCATGGCTGACTCCGACGTTGCGAACAGTGGTTGGGATGACGGTGGACGATTCCTCCCGGCACAACTGCTGGATATATGTGTAAAGGTGGTTCTTTGAAAGGGGGTTGCTCACCGGAAGCCACGAATCTAAGGCCAATCCGCAGTAGGGCCATTGGACTCTGCACTTTATTAGCCAGCCTCTATTAGCCTGGACGCTGAAACATTTGGGTTGCGGGTGGGCGGCGCACGTCGGCTGGCGACTTCTGCGCCGAACGCCGAAGACATCTCCCGCGCAACGGTTTCCAGCCTAAAGTGCCCGTAAGGAGGAGTGCGGTGCCGCAGTGGCAGATTCTGGACCGCTTCCGTCCAGCCGGCACACCGGGTGCCGCGGGCCGTCCCGGCATTCCAGCGGATCGCAGCGCTGACGCCGCGGCTGAACTCACCGAAATGCTGGCGCTCCTGGACGATGCGCAAGAGGAGGCAGCGCGGACGCGCCAGGCTGCCGCCGATCGGGCGCAGGAGATCCGCCGCGCCGCCCACCGGCAGGCGGCCGAACTCATGGCGAAAGCCCGTGACGACGCCGAGACGGTGCGAGCCCGATCGGAGGCGGACGCGCTGCGCGAAGCCGGCGCCGACGAGGACGACATGCGACGCCGGACGGAGGCCGAGATCGCCCGGGTGCACCAGCAGACCGACGAGCGGTTAGCCGATGACGCCGACACCGTTGCCGCTCAAGCGCGGGAGTGGCTCGATGCCCTCGTCCGCCCCACGACGGCGAAGAGCGATCAGTGAGCGCCCAGTGGGTGGCAGGCAACGTGCGGGCGAAAGCCCTGCTCAACCGGCGGCTGGGTGTGCGGCGCGCCCGGGCCCTCGCGGCGATGAACTCCCTGACCGATGCTCAGCACGCGTTGGCTGGTACCGCATATGGCCGTGACATCACCGTGGGGCAGCCCGCACCGGACACCGATCATGCGGTGTGCGCCGCACTGCTGTGGCATCTGCGTGTGCTGGCCGGATGGCAACCGGCGGAAGGTGCGCAGGCCATTCGCGCGCTGGCCGCCGGCTTCGAAGCCGGCAACATAGCCGCTCACGCCCGGCGGTTGGCGGGCGCGCCAGCCCGCACGCCCCAGACGCTGGGCGCACTGGCTACCGCGTGGTCGCGGCTAAGCGAGACCTCCTCGCTGGCGCAGCTGCGGGACACCCTGGCCCAGACGACGTGGGGTGACCCGGGATCGGAATCACCATCGGACATCGCACTGGCGGTGCAGATCGGTTGGGCGGCACGGGTCGCCAACGCGGTCCCCGAGGCGCGCAATTGGGCGTACACGCGGTTGGCCTTGACGGTGGCGCGTCGTAGGTTGGTGGAACAGCGTGAGTTGCCCGAGCCGCTGCGGATCCGCACCCGCGTGGTGTTGGGTGCGGCCGCGACGGCGGCCGGCGACCTGGCCTCGTTCGCCGATTCACTTGCCATGCGGTTTCGTTGGTTGCTCGACGGCATCACCGCGGCCGACGGCTTGTGGACGGCGGAGGCTCGCTGGTGGGAGCGGGTGGAAGCCGACGGATTGACCATGCTCGGCGGCAGCGAGTTCACTCGGGCCCGGACGATCGGGGCGGTCGCGGTGTTGGCCGCCGACGCCTGGCGGTGCTGCGCTGCAGTGGCGCTGGCGTCGCGTGGCGGCGGCCCGATGGACGTCTACGATGTCGTCGCCTGAACGGGTTGAACGGCCTGAACGGTTGCGTGCCTTCGCGCGGCGTTTTACACCCGCTCGCATGCAGCGCATCGCGGTAGTCACACAGGCGGACACGCTGCGCGATGTGCTGGTGGTGGTGGCCGGATCCGGCAGCGTCGAGCTCGACGAACCCGCCGACAATGGCCGCGCACCGGGTCAGGCGGCGCAGGCGCTACAGCGGATGGGCGCACACCCGGAATCGGGACACGGCGGCGCGACGGTGATGTTGTCAGCCGCCGCGCCGGACGTCACCGAGTTGGAGCATGCTGGGCGCGCGGACCTGCTGGCGGGTGAGTCGCAGCTGCAGCGGTACGCCGCAGCCGCAGTGCGCCGCCGTGAGGTGGTAGCGGTCGCAGGCTGGTGCCCGGCCGACCAGCTACCCAGGCTGCGCGCGCGCCTGGACAACGGCGGCGCGGCGGCAGTGCCGCTACCCACCCCGCGGGGGATCGATCCGCCAACGCTGCTCGACACCAGGCCGGGGCTTTCCGGCAGCTTCTCGGCGCTGGTACGCACCTACGGCACCGTGCCGTACCACGACATCGACCCCACCGTGTGGGCCGGGCTGGCCTACACGGTGATGTTCGGGATGATGTTCGGTGACGTCGGCCACGGACTGCTGCTGGTGGCAGCTGCGGTCATGATCAGGCTGGGCTGGATCCGCCGGTTCCCGTCGCTGCGGCCGATGTGGAGTTTCGTCGGTGGCGCTGGGATCGCGGCAAGCGTCTTCGGGGTCCTGTACGGGGAATGCTTCGGCCCGACCGGGCTGGTGCCGGTGGTATGGCTGGCTCCGCTGGATGATCCGATGCGGCTGCTGTTGGTTGCGTTAGCGGTCGGGGCCGTGTTGCTGGGAGCCGCCTACACCGTGGGAGCAATCAACCGCTGGCGTGAGGGCGGGTTCCGGCTGGCCGTCTACGCGCCGTCCGGGATTGCCGGGGCGACCGTGTTCGCCGGCGCCGGTGTGGTGCTGGGGGGCTACATGATCGGCCCCCGGGTGCTGGTGGCGGCTGGGCTACTGCTGTGCGCGGTTGGTCTGCTGCTGGCGCTGATCGGTCTGTATGCGGAGTCCGGTGGCGGCGCGGGCGGAGTGCTGCAGGCCGCGATCGGTGGGCTGGATTTGATGGTGCGTCTCGGGTCCAACCTGGTCTCGTTCACCCGGCTGGCAGCGTTCGGGATGACTCACGCCGCGCTTGGCTGGGTGGTGTGGCGCGGGACGACGGCACTGTGGGCGCACGGTTGGATCGGCGCGGCGGGGGCGGTGGTGCTGTTCGTTGTGGGCAACGCGGTGGCGTTCGCACTGGAGGCGTTGGTGGCAGGCGTGCAGGCGCTGCGGCTGGAATTCTATGAATTGTTTTCGCGGGTATTCATCGGTGAGGGTCGGCCGTTCCGGCCCTGGACGGTCCCGGTGGTCGAAATGGAGGCGGCATGTTGACCTGGGTTATCGCTTCACCGGCGCTGATCACCGGATTCGCGGTCAGCTTGATGCTCTTGCGTCGCCGGGGCCGGCTGGCGGTGCGGCTGTTCTGGGCGGTCAATGCGGTGGTGGCGGTGGCGGCGCTGGTGGTGCTGGTGCAGGCGTTGACTGCTGGGCCGGCGGTAGCGGAAACGGCCGCGGCGGCTGGGCCGGGTAGCGCGAGCAGCAACTGGGCGGCGTTGCTGGGCGCGGCGATCGCGGTCGCGGGGTCGTCGATCGGCGCGGCGATCGCTGTGGCGTATACCGGTGCGGCGGCGCTGGCGGCGCTGAGCGAGCGGCCAGAGTTGTTTGGCCGGGCGATGGTGATCGTTGGGTTGGCCGAGGGCATCGCCATCTACGGGCTGGTCGTGGCGGTCATCTTGATCCAGCGGGCGTGACGTGGGAGCCGTCGTCCTGATCGGGGAACCGGCGTTAGTGGCCGGTTATGCGATGGCGGGCGCGACAACAATGTCTGCCCAGGGCCCGGACGAGGTGCGCCGGGCATGGGAAGGTCTGCCGTCCGGCACAACGCTGGTCATCCTGACCGCGGCGGCCGCTGACGCGTTGGGCGACCGGCTGAGCGAGGGTGACCCGCTGACCGCGGTGATGCCCGCATGAGCGCGCTGAATACCGAGAAGGCGGTGGCCGCGCTGCAGCCGGTGCGACGGCACCTGCTGGAGTGCGCTCGGGCTGACGCCGAACGCGAAATCGCCGAAGCGGAGCAGGAAGCCGAGCGCGTTCTCGCTGCGGCCCGCAACCAAGCCGCACAGCTGGCCGAAGCGGCCCGCGCCGCAGGGCGGGCCGCCGCGGAAACGGTGAGCGCCCAGCGACGGGCGGCGCTGCAACGGGAGCTGCGCGGTGCGGTGCTCGCGGCCCAACGCGACATTTACCAGCGGTGGTGTCGGCGCGGCACCGAGGCCGTGCTGCGGCTGCGTGACGACCCCGCTTACCCGCGTTGGGCTGCCGCCCTGCGGGCCACCGCGCAGGCGACACTGGGCGCCGACGCGCAGCTGCGCGAACACCCCACCGGTGGAGTGGTGGCCGAGGCCGGTCAGCGGTGCATGGACCTGAGTTTGGCCGGCATTGCCGCGCGGGTGCTCGACGACACGACTGCGCAGGTGGATGAGCCGTGGTCATAGGGGACGTGGCTCGGGTGGTGCGGGTATCGGGGCCGCTGGTGGAAATCGACGTCGCCGCCGCGCTGGCGATGCATGAGTTGGTGACGCTGGGAACCGAGCGAATCCCCGCCGAGGTGGTCGCGATCCGCGGTGAGCAGGTGACGGTACAGGCCTACGAGTACACCGGCGGCTTGGGGCCCGGCGCCGGCGTCGTCGCGCTGGGTCGCCCATTGTCGGCGTCGCTGGGACCCGGGCTGCTGGGCGGGGTGTTCGACGGGCTGCTGCGGCCCCTGCACACCGCGCCAACTTGGTTGACACCCGGCCATGACAATGAAATCGACCACTCGACATGGCATTTCGAGCCGAGCACGACTATCGGCGCCGAACTGACGGCCGGTACCGTGCTTGGCGTGGTGCCACGCACCGGATCAGTGCCACACCGTGTGCAGGTTCCCGCCGGGATATCGGGCACGCTGGATTGGATTGCCGCCGCTGGTGATTACGCCGCCGATGAGGCGATCGCCACAGTCGGCGGACAGCCGGTGGCCATCGCGGCGCAGTGGCCGGTGCGGCAGGCACGACCCTATCGCCGTCGACGCGACGACGTCGTCGCGCTGAGCACCGGCCAGCGGGTGGTCGACTTGCTGTTCCCGATCGCCCGGGGCAGCACCGCCGCTGTGCCGGGCGGATTTGGTACCGGCAAAACGGTTCTGCTGCAACAGATCGCGAAGTGGTGCGACGCCGACGTCATCGTGTATGTCGGCTGCGGTGAGCGCGGCAACGAGATGGCCGAGATCGTTGCCGACATGCGTGAGTTGAGCGATCCGCGCACCGGCGGGCGGCTGGTGGACCGCACCGTGATCATCGCCAACACCTCAAACATGCCGATGATGGCCCGCGAGGCTTGCATCTACACCGGTGTCACCGTCGCGGAGTACTACCGCGACATGGGCTATCACGTCGTGGTGATCGCCGACTCCACCTCGCGGTGGGCAGAAGCATTGCGCGAGTTCGGATCTCGGCTGGGGGAGCTGCCTGCCGAGGAGGGCTATCCGGCCAACCTGTCCTCCGAACTCGCGGCGTTCTATGAACGTGCGGGATACGTCGACACCCTCGGTGGGGATACCGGATCGGTGACGGTGTTGGGAGCGGTGTCGCCACCCGGTGGGGACCTGTCCGAGCCGGTCACCGTGCACACTGAGCGGTTCGTGCGCTGTCGGTGGTCTCTGGACCGGGACCTGGCCTACTCGCGTCATTACCCTGCGGTGTCGTGGTCGGCGTCGTTTTCCCGTGACGCCGAAGCGCTCGGCACCGCCCGCGTTGTTGTCGGCGATGACACTGGCTGGTCTGTCCGTCGCGCTCGGGTGCTGGATCTGCTGACCGAGTCCGATCGCCTGGCCGCGCTCACCGAGCTGGTCGGCGTGACAGCGCTGCCCGACAGCGAGCGGATGGTGCTGGTGGCCGGCCGGCTGCTGCGGGAAACCGTGTTGCAGCAGAATGCCCAGAACCCCAACGACGCGCACTGCGGACCGGAGAAGACCGCGGCGCTCGTCGACGCGGCGTTGGCGGTAATCGACACCTGCCGTGAACTGGTTGCCGGCGGTGTGGCGGCGCAGCTGATCGAGGAGACCGACTTCGGCAAGCTGATCCGCGCCCGCGACGACAGCGGACCCGATGACACGGCGCTGGCGGTCCAGCGCCGCAACGAGATCGTCGAGACGCTGCGTGAGCTGCCGCGATGAGCCACTCGTGGCCGCGATGGGTGGAATACCGCGGCGTGCGTGAGTTGCGCGGTCCACTGGCCGTGGTCGGTGGTGTCGCCGGTGTGGGGTGGGACGAGTACGTCGTCATCACGCTGGCCGACGGCTCGGTGCGGCACGGGCTGGTGCTCGATGTAAACCGCGACGTGGCGCTCGTGCAGGTGATGGAAGGCACGTCGGGAATGGACGCGGCAGGGGCCGCATACCGGTTCAGTGGCGAACCGCTGCGCATCCCGGTGGGAACCGCCTGGCTGGGCCGCGCCTGCAACGGCCGCGGCGAACCGATCGATGGCGGCCCGCCGGTGACCGGAGCACGACGGGTGCCGGTCAACGGCGACCCGCTCAACCCGATGCAACGCGAGGCTCCCTCGGAGCCGGTGCTGACCGGCGTATCGGTGATCGACGCGCTGACCACCCTGGTCCGGGGTCAGAAACTGCCGGTCTTCTCGTTGCCCGGGTTGCCGCACCTGCGCCTGGCGTGTCAGATCGCCGCGCAGGCCAGTGCCGGCGGCGAGCCGTTCAGCGTGGTGTTCGCCGGCATCGGGCTTCCCCACGCCGACGTGGCCTATGCCCGCAATGTGCTCGAATCACGAGCCGCAGCGGGGGAACTGGTCTTGCTGCTGAACGCCGCCGACGACCCGGTCATCGAGCGGATCCTCACCCCGCGCCTGGCGCTGACGATCGCCGAGCATCTGGCGTTCGAGACATCGCGGCACGTGTTGGTGGTCATGACCGACATGACCAGCTACGCCGAGGCGCTGCGGGAAATCTCGGCAGCCCGCGGTGAAATGCCGGCGCGGCGCGCCTATCCGGGCTATCTCTACAGTGACCTGGCGTCGTTGTACGAGCGGTGCGGCAAAATCGTCGGACAGCCCGGCTCGGTGACCGTGCTGCCCGTGTTGACGATGCCCGGCGGCGACATCACCCACCCGGTGCCGGACCTGACCGGCTACATCACTGAAGGGCAGATCATCTTCTCCGCACAGATGCATCTGCACAACATCTACCCGCCAGTGGACGCCTTGTCGTCGCTGTCGCGGCTGATGCGCCGCGGCGCTGGGGCTGGCCGCACCCGCGACGATCACCTGCCGGTGGCGGCTCAGCTGCTCGCGTCGTTGGCGCATGCACGGCAGGTAAGCGCCTTGGCCGAGCTGATCGGGCCCGATGCGCTCACTGCCACCGACCGCAGCTATCTGCTGTTCGAGGACGATTTTGCTGCGAAGTTGATCAACCAACGTCCCGACGCCGCAAGACCTTTCGACGAAACGCTCGACCGGGCATGGGAGGTACTCGCGCGGTTGCCGCGCAGTGAACTGTCGATGCTGCCCTCCGATCTGCTTGAGGCATACCGGCCCGACAGTGTGCAGGGGGGGTGATGGCGCCGTTGTCGCGTCCCCCGGGGCGGATGGGCCGACTATGGGTGCTGAACCGGCTCGACCTCGCCGAGCGGGGGGTGATGCTGCTCGAGCAGAAGCTGCACTTGCTGACCGCGCTGCAAGAAGAGCTGCAGCGCAAGGCCGAACAAAGCCGCCACAACTGGCAGCAGGCCCACCGCGAGGCCGATATGTGGGGGCTGCGCGCGATGCTGCTGGGCGGCCAAAACGGGATCGACCTGGCCGTCACCACCGCGGCGGCATCGGTCACCGTGCAGTGGGCCGTCACCGCCGGGGTGCGCTACCCCGACGCCGCCGTCTGCGTATTGCCGTCCGAAAGCGATCCGGCCGTTGTCTACCCGACCTCGGCGTCTGTTCAGGCGGCGCGGGCATATCGAGCAGCCGTTGTCGCCGCCGCCGAATGCGCTGCGGCGCAAGCGGCTTTCCGAACCGTCGAGCAAGAGGTTCACACCACCCGGCTGCGGGTGCGCGCCCTGAGCCGACACTGGTTACCTCTGCTACGGCAGGAGTTGGCCCGCATCGAGTTAGAGCTGGAAGAGGAGGATCGGGACGGCGCGATCCGGGTGCGACTCGTCGGCCGTCAGCGCGGCTTAGAGCCCTGACAGGCGCAGCGGCACTGGTGAAGGGTCCGAGAACCGATCAGGGCCATGACGAGGGGCATCGCCAGGCCGGCAATCTTGTACGGTGGCCGGCGGGGCGATCCATGGTTCTGAGACTCTAAGGTATGGCCGCCCGTGGTAGAGCCGATCCGGCAAAGACCCGCGAGGCGGTCCGGGCCGTCGAGGACTGGTTACGCGACGACTCCCGTTCGGTTCCCAGTCGTCCGGACCTGGCGGCGGCGGTTCGGCTCACCGCGCGCACGCTGGCCGCGCAAGCGCCTGGCGCCAGCGTCGAGGTCCGAATTCCGCCATTTGTAGCGGTGCAGTGTATTTCCGGGCCGAGGCATACCCGAGGCACGCCGCCCAATGTGGTCGAGACCGATCCTCGGACGTGGCTGCTGCTGGCCACCGGACTGCTGGGGGTAACCGACGCCAGCGCCGGCGGCGCGCTGCGTCTCTCCGGATCTCGGGCCGGCGAGATCCAAGGTTTGTTGCCGCTGGTGCGCTTGGCCGGTTAGGCCAGCGGCGCAAGCCCGGAACGCACCAGATCGACACTCGTGGCAACGATTTCACCCAGGTCGCCGGTGCAGCCGTCGTCACCCCACTTCTGAACCGCCACCACAAGAGCCGCCGCCAGGGTGGCTCCCGCGACCTCGGCGACGAGGTCGAGTTTGGGAACTCCGGCGTAGCGGGTCTTGATGAAGTCGGTCAGCACCTCGGCGAACGACGACTGCACCACGCGTAGATGTGCGGCGATGCGCTCAGTGGATATCAACGTCGAGCGAGCGATCGCGGCCTGGCGAACCACCTCCACATCGTGCGGAAAGCTCGCGACGCTGGCCAACACGGCATCGAACAGCGACTCCGAAGCGGGTCGCTGCGCCAATGCTTCGGCGAGCCATTCCAGGTGGGTGTCGTAATCCTGGAACAGAACCGCTTCCTTGCTGGGGAAGTGCCGGAAGAAAGTGCGCTCGGTGACGCCGGCGTCGGCCGCCAGCTGCGTCACCGTCACGTTGGCGAACCCCTTGCTGGCGAACTGCGCCAGCGCCACCCGACGCAACGCCTCGTGCGTCGATCGCCGGCGCAGCTCATGCAGGTTGATCGGCTCAGTCATCGCGCCAGATGCTATCTCGAATCCTCGAAACATGTCAGTGCTGACATCTTCCTATTATGTCAGTACTGACATATTCTGCTGTGTGCGCGGGGCCCGGCGGCGGCCTTGAGAAGGGATCCGAGCCATGACTGACTACGACGCGATCGTTGTCGGCGCAGGCCACAACGGCCTGACGGCGGCGGCCATCCTGCAGGGTGCGGGCCTGCGCACGCTATGTCTGGAGGCCAACACCTATTGCGGTGGAATGGCCGCGACGGTCGAACTCATCGACGGATTCCGCTACGAGATTGCGGGATCGGTGCAATTTCCCACCGCGCCTCAGATCACCAAAGAGCTTGGCTTGGACGCACTTCCGACCGTCGACGCAGAAGTGATGTCGGTCAATATCGGCGAGTCCGGTGAGGAGCCGATGATCTTCTACCGTGATCCGATGCAGCTGATGATGCATCTCGGCGAGAAACACGGCGCCGACGCGATCACCGGCATGGCCGAACTGATCGGATGGAGCCAAGGGCCGGCCAAAGCGCTGGGGCGATTCGACGTGCGCACACCGCCCAAGACGCTCGATGAGATGTACGCCTGTGCGGCCAACGAAGCCGAACGTACGGCCATCCATCAGATGCTGTTCGGATCGGCGATGGACGCGATCGACCGCTACCTGCCGGACAAAGACAAAGCACGCAATCCTGCGCGGGATGCTGGCGTTTCTGGCCGTCAACTCCACCTATCGCGGCCCCTACACCCCAGGCAGCGCCACCTGCCTGGCCTTTGCGCTTGCGGTACCCGACGAGAGCACCGCGATGATGACCAAGCTGGCAGGCGGTATCGGCGCGCTCACCGAACACCTGCACGAACTGTTCGTCTCCCGTGGCGGCGAGATCCGTTTCCGAACCAAAGCCGAGAAGATCCTCGTACCCAATGACCGTGTCACCGGCGTGCAACTGCGTGATGGGTCGACGATCAGCGCACCCGTGGTGGTGTCCAATCTCTCGCCCGACGTCACCCTCGGTGAGCTGGTCGGCGCGGAGTCGTTGCCGTCGGACCTGATCGCCCGGCTGACCGGCCGCGACCATCGCGCGGCATTCGTCCAAATACATTTCGCACTCGACGACCTGCCGAAGTTCGCGCCGCCCTACGAACTGCTCAACGAGCCCGGCATGCAGCAGTCCATCGGCATCTTCGGTTCACCCGAGGAGCAGCAACGTCAGTGGGAGATGTGCACCCGCGGCCTGCTGCCCGACAATCCATCGTTAGGCATGCAGATACCGTCATGTCTGGACTACCGGCATGGCGCCGCCGGGCAAGCACGCCGCGAGCGCGTTTGCCTATGCGTTCCCCGTCGAAGCCAACCGTGACCAGCACGGGCGTTTGAAAAATGAGATGGCGCAACGGGTTATCGACAAGATCACCCGCTATGCGCCCAACTTCCGCGACATCGTCATCCGGCATATCACCTTCGCGCCGTACCACATGCAGACGATGTTCGGCGCACCGTCGGGCGATTTCTGCCACGGCCTGCTGCACCCGGACCTGATGGGACAAAACCGGCCCGGGCCCAAGGGCTTCATCGACCTTCCGATTCCGGTCGATGGGCTGTATCTGGCAAGCGCCGGGTGTCACGGCGGGCCGGGCATCACCTTCACGCCCGGCTACAACGCCGCCTATCAAGTGCTCGACGATCTGGCGGCTGGGTCTGCGTCGCGCTGAGCCAGCTAGTGAGATTTGTGACATGTGTGACGGGTGACACTTTGTGGGAATGAAAGCCCAGGAAAAGCAGTTTTCCAGTGTGCAACACGCCCAACCGATTCGGTCACATGACCGTCGTTTACGTAAACTGCGTTACGTCACCACTCGTCTCCCGGGAGCCGCCCTACCGTGACCGCCCAGACCGCCGCTGCCTCTGAGTTTCAAGAAAACCCGCCCGGCGAAGAATGCGGGGTATTCGGCGTATGGGCCCCCGGCGAACAGGTCGCCAAACTCACCTATTTCGGGCTGTACGCGCTGCAGCACCGCGGCCAGGAGGCCGCCGGCATCGCCGTCGCGGACGGGTCTCAGGTGCTGGTATTCAAAGACCTCGGACTGGTCAGCCAGGTCTTCGAAGAGCAGACCCTGGCGGCCATGGAGGGCCACGTCGCGATCGGGCACTGCCGATACTCCACCACCGGCCAAACCACGTGGGAGAACGCACAACCGGTGTTCCGCAACACGGCGGCCGGCACCGGGGTGGCGTTGGGGCACAACGGCAATCTGGTGAACAGCGCCGAGCTGGTCGCTCGTGCCCGCGAGGCGGGATTGATGAACACCAGGGTTCCCTGTGCGGCCACCACCGACTCCGACATGCTGGGCGCGCTGCTGGCCCACGGTGCGGCCGACTCCACCCTGGAACAGGCGGCGCTGGAACTGCTGCCGACGGTGCGCGGCGCGTTCTGCCTGACGTTCATGGACGAGAACACGCTGTACGCCGCGCGCGACCCGTACGGCGTGCGGCCGCTGTCACTGGGACGACTGGACCGCGGCTGGGTGGTGGCCTCCGAAACCGCCGCGCTGGACATCGTCGGCGCTTCGTTCGTCCGCGACATCGAGCCGGGCGAGCTGTTGGCCATCGACGCCGACGGCGTCCGGTCGACCCGCTTCGCCAATCCCGAACCCAAGGGCTGCATTTTCGAGTACGTCTACCTGGCACGACCGGATAGCACGATCGCCGGCCGGTCGGTGCACGGCGCCCGGCTCGAGATCGGTCGACGGCTGGCTCGTGAATGCCCGATCGACGCCGACCTGGTGATCGGCGTTCCGGAGTCCGGCACCCCCGCCGCGGTCGGCTATGCGCAGGAGGCCGGCATCCCCTACGGGCAAGGCCTGATGAAGAACGCCTACGTCGGGCGGACCTTCATTCAGCCGTCGCAAACCATCCGCCAGCTCGGAATCCGGCTGAAGCTCAACCCGCTCAAAGAGGTCATTCGCGGCAAGCGGCTCATCGTCGTCGACGACTCGATCGTGCGGGGCAATACCCAGCGCGCCCTGGTCAGGATGCTTCGCGAGGCCGGCGCCGTCGAGGTGCATGTGCGCATCGCCTCGCCACCGGTGAAGTGGCCGTGCTTCTACGGCATCGACTTTCCCTCGCCGGCCGAGTTGATCGCGAACGCCGTCGAGGACGAAGACGAGATGCTCGAAGCGGTGCGACATGCCATCAACGCGGACACGCTCGGATACATCTCACTGCGGGGTCTGATCGCAGCGACCGAGCAGCCCACCTCGCGGCTCTGCGCGGCCTGCTTCGAAGGGAAATATCCGATCGAGCTGCCGAGCGAAACCGCACTGGGCAAGAACGTCATCGAGCACATGCTTGCCACCACTGCGCGGGAAGCCGAGCAGGCCGACGTCAACCAATCGGTGGCCCGCGAAATATCCCCGGAGGCGGAGCAGGCCTCCGTCCTGCGCCACCCCTAGCTCAGCGGACAGGTGGCCGATACCCGTGTTCGGCGCTGACCGGTAGCCTTTATCGACGATGGCCGACCCTACAAAGAAGTCCGGAAAAGACCCGGCCGCCCCCGGCGTCACCTATGCATCGGCCGGAGTGGATATCGCAGCCGGGGACCGCGCCGTCGAACTGTTCAAGCCGCTGGCGTCAAAAGCCACCAGGCCCGAGGTGCGCAGCAAGCTTGGTGGATTCGCCGGATTGTTCGCGCTGCGTAGCGATTACCGCGAACCGTTGCTGGCCGCATCCAGCGACGGGGTGGGCACCAAGCTGGCTGTCGCGCAGGCGATGGACAAGCACGACACCGTCGGCCTGGATCTGGTCGCGATGGTGGTCGACGACCTGGTGGTCTGCGGCGCCGAGCCGCTGTTCCTGCTGGACTACATCGCCCTGGGCCGGATCGTGCCGGAGCGGCTCAACGCGATCGTGGGCGGTATCGCCGAAGGGTGCATGCGCGCGGGTTGTGCGCTGCTCGGCGGCGAAACCGCCGAGCACCCCGGGCTGATCGAACCGGATCACTACGACATTTCGGCAACCGGCGTCGGCGTGGTTGAAGCCGACGATGTGCTTGGGCCCGACCGGGTCAAGCCGGGGGACGTCATTATCGCGATGGGGTCATCGGGTCTGCACTCCAACGGATACTCGCTGGCCCGCAAGGTTCTGCTGGAGATCGACCGGGGCAACCTGGCCGGTTACGTCGAGGAGTTCGGCCGCACGCTGGGCGAAGAGTTGCTCGAGCCGACCATCATCTACGCCAAAGACTGTCTGGCGCTGGCCGCCGAAACCCAGGTCCGGACGTTCTGCCACGTGACCGGTGGCGGGTTGGCCGGCAACCTGGAACGCGTCATCCCGCATGGGCTGGTGGCCGAGGTCGACCGCGGCACGTGGACGCCGGCGCCGGTGTTCGCGATGATTGCCCAGCGTGGCCGGGTGTCTCGCGCCGAGATGGAAAAAACCTTCAACATGGGCGTCGGCATGATCGCCGTCGTGGCGCCGGAGGACACCGACCGGGCCCTGGCGATTTTGACCGCCCGGCATTTGGATTGCTGGGTGATCGGCGCAATCAACAAGGGCGGGAAAGAAGGCCCACGAGCCAAGCTCGTCGGGCAGCATCCACGGTTCTAGAAATCAGCTTGAGTCGAACAATGCGGGCCGAAAATGGCCCGCAGCTGGCGCCGGAAAATCAGATGTCAGCGGCGCCACTCGTCTTCGCCACTCCAGGGGTCTTCGCCGTCCGCCTGGTCGGCGTCGTCATCGCTCGATCCGGACAGCTCGCGCTGAAGCCGCTCGAAATCGGTCTGCGGTGAGCTGTATTTAAGTTCTCGAGCAACCTTGGTCTGCTTCGCCTTAGCCCGGCCGCGGCCCATGGGGGAACCCCCTCGCGCAATAACGGAGCGGCCCAACAAGTAGGCGGCTCCGATCTTTTGTCTTTATTGTCCTGCCGACAGCTTACCGTGCCCGATGGCTGTCTGCTGTTGCGCCCCGCACCCTGTGCAGCACGCCCTGCTGACGGTCATCGCGCCGTTCCCCTGAGTCGCTCGACGGCCACCCGTCCGGCGCCGGGCCCGTCGAGCGGCGGCAGCGAGTCGGCGTCGATCGCCGCGGGCACCTCGGCGTCGCCGCCGGTGATCAGCGCGGTGTCGGCCGGTATTCCTCGCTTGAGCAGCGCGAGCGCCACCGGGCCAAGATCGACGTGTTCGACGACGGTTCCAAGCCTGCCCACAGCGCGACCGTTGGCCAGCACCGCGTCGCCGGTAGCGGGCCGCTCCGATGACCCGTCGAGGTGCAACAACGCCAGCATGCGGGGCGGTTTGCCCAGGTTGTGCACCCGCGCGACGGTCTCCTGCCCGCGGTAGCAGCCTTTGTCGAGGTGGACGGCGCCCAGCCCTGGTTCGCCGATCCAACCCACTTCGTGCGGGATCGTGCGTTCGTCGGTGTCGACGCCGAGCCGTGGCCGCAGGGCCGCCACCCGGTGGGCTTCGTAGGCCCACACTCCGGCCGGGCGCAGCCCGGCCTGCGTCAGCCGACGCTGCAAGTCGGCGTAATCGCGTCGGTCGACCAACACGTCCAGCTCGAACTGGCCGTCTCGCGCCCCGATCATTCGACGCACGAAGCCACTACCGCATCGGCACCGCGGTCATCTCGGCGGGCAACGCGTCCAGTCCCAGCGCGTCCAGCACCGCTTGGTTGGCCAGCTGCGGCCCCAGCAGCGACAGCACGGCGAGGTCGGCCGGTGCGGGAGTCACATCCGACCAGAAGACCATCTTGCGCAGGTAGTCCAGCAGCGGCTCGCCTCGCCACGGCTCGGTGTCGAGATAGGTGACGCCGCCGAGCTCGGTTTGAACCCAGTGATCTTCGACCCGGCCCTGCCCGTCCAGGCTGAGGTTTTGCGTGCTCGCGCCGTCGGGAAGTTCGCTGACGTGCTGCGTCGAGATGCTGTGCAGCCAGGTCTGCCGGTCGGCACCGGTCAGTGTGAGCACCCGACGATGCGAGCGATCGACGAGCACCGCGTCGGTTTCGGCTGCACGTTGCTCGCCCAGCGGGTCGCCGTAATGCCAGATCGCGCCGGCGTCGGGCCCGGTTTCGGGGGCGGGAACAGCGGACACACACCAACTCTACGGGTCGACGGCGTTAGGCTTCTGGTCCATGACAGGCCAGCCGGGCGTGGTCGTCACGCTCGACGGTGAGGTACATCCGCCGGGGACGCCACTGCTGTTCGCCGACGACCTCGCCGCCGTGCGTGGCGACGGCGTATTCGAGACGTTGCTGGTCCGCGACGGCGGCGCGTGCCTGGTGGAGGCACATCTGGGCCGGCTGAGCCACTCGGCCAAACTGCTGGATCTGCCGGAGCCGGACCTGGCGGGCTGGCGGCATGCGATCGACCTGGCGGCGCGACAGTGGGCGGCGGACACCGCCGACGAGGGTGCGATGCGCTTGGTCTACAGCCGCGGCCGGGAACGTGGGTCGACGCCCACCGCCTACGTGACGGTCAATCCGATCGCCGACCGGATAACCGCCGCCCGTCGCGACGGGGTGGCCGCGGTGACGTTGCCCCGTGAGTTGCCCGCCACCGGTGTCGAGGCGATGCCGTGGCTGCTGGCCGGCGCCAAGACGCTGTCCTACGCCATCAATATGGCCGCACTGCGCCATGCCGCCCGGCAGGGCGCCGGTGACGTCATCTTCGTCAGCTCGGACGGCTACGTTCTGGAAGGCCCACGCTCGACGGTGGTGATCGCCGTCGGGGGCGGCGACAACCTGTGCCTGCTGACCCCGCCGCCGTGGTATCCGATCCTGCGCGGCACCACGCAGCAGGCGCTGTTCGGCGTCGCCCGCGCCAAGGGCTACGACTGCGACTACCGCGCGCTGCGTGTGGCTGATCTGTTTGCAGCGCAAGGTATTTGGTTGGTATCGAGCATGACGTTGGCGGCGCGGGTCCACACGCTCGACGGCCGGGTGTTGCCGCGCGCTCCGATGGCGGCGGAGTTCGCCGAACTTGTCGACGCCGCCATTGTCAGCGATCGCTGAAATCGGTTGTCGGCGCAGCGCTGAGCGAGTACGGTCGGCCGTACACAGGGAAGGAGGTGGTCCGCGAAATTGATAGCTTTATGGACTTGTGAGGTGGCTGCCCGCTAGCTGTACCGGGCGAGGAATCACCTGCGCGCGCTGGCGAATTCCCCGCAGTCACCCGGCCCCCGAGCCTCCGGTCTGTCCAACCAGGAACTACGGCTCGGGGGCTGCCCATTTCTAGAGGTCTCGCCCTCGACTCCAAACACTCTCTGCGGCAACCGGTATGAGGCTAGCCCACGAACCGCGAGAGCCGCGCCGACAGGTGCGGCACCAAGCCGCCGTCGGCGTCCACCCGTTCTTCGACGTAGGCCAGGTCGCCACCCTCGACGATGCCGTAGAGCCGCTTGGCGCCGCCGACCAGCACACCCGACCGGCTGCGGGCCAGGGCATCGGTGACCAATTCCCACGACGACTGGTTGAGCGGCCGCCCGTAGAACAGCTCGACGTAACCGGCGGAGTGCGCCAGCAGCAACTCGATGGCCTGTGACTCGGTCTGGTCGTGGGGGTCGGTCACAAAACGCCAGTAGCCGGTTTCACGCAAGTCGGGTCCTTGGTAGTCGCCCGAATCGGTGAGCCGCCAGGACCGGGCTTCCCAATTCAGATAGTCGCCGCCGTCGTGCGAGACCACGATCTGCTGCCCGAACCGGTAGTCGCCGTCAGCTCCGCGGCCCTCTCCCTCGCCGCGCCAGACGCCGACCAGGGGAAGCAGCGCCAGCAAGGCGTCGTTCAGGTTGGCGCCTTCGCGCAGGTTCGCGGTGTCCGCGGGGATAGGCAGATCGTCGAAGACCGGGATGTTGCGGGCCGCGGTCACCTTGGCGCGTTCGGCGGCTGCGGCCACGGCACGGTCCCCGGAACCGGGCGGAAGGACCGACTCATCACCGGCCTCAGCGCTGGAGGTCATGCGCCGCTCCTCGGCATCGCTGCGCTCTGCATCGTCGCGGCGCGTCACGACTCGTCGGTGATCAGCCGATACAGCGTGTACAGCGCGAACCAGGAGATCGCCACGACCGCCGCGACCAGCATGATCTCGAAGAACAAAACCACGGCGACGAGTCTAGTCGTACGCGAGCGCTGCGACTGGCCGGGGAGACCGGTCAGGCGATCTTGACGTCGACCTCGTGGATGCCCGCGCCCGACGGGCTCACCACCGCGTCGCCGTTACCTGCCGCCGACAGCGCGCGCAGCGTCCAGGATCCGGGTGCGGCGAAGAACCGGAAGTCGCCGGTGGCTGACGCGACGACCTCGGCGGTGAACTCGTCGGAGGAGTCCAGCAGACGCACGAACGCGCCGCCAACGGCCTGACCGTCCCGGTCGACGACCCGACCGGTGATCACCGTCTCCTTTTCCAGGTCGACGCTGGCCGGCAACGTCTGTCCTTGCTTAGGTGCAGAGCACATATCAGCTTCCCAACTCGATCGGGGCGCCCACCAGGGAGCCGTATTCCGTCCAACTGCCGTCGTAGTTCTTGACGTTTTGGTGTCCGAGCAGCTCGCGCAGCACGAACCAGGTGTGCGACGACCGCTCACCGATCCGGCAGTACGCGATGGTCTCCTTCGACCCGTCCAAGCCGGCGCCGGCGTACAGCTTGGCCAGGTCGTCGTCGGACTTGAAGGTGCCGTCCTCGTTGGCGGCCTTACTCCACGGCACGTTGATCGCACCGGGGATGTGGCCTGGCCGCTGGCTTTGTTCCTGCGGCAGATGGGCCGGCGCCAGGATCTTGCCGGAGAACTCGTCGGGGGAGCGCACGTCGACCAGGTTTTTCACGCTGATCGCGGCGAGCACCTCGTCGCGGAACGCCCGGATGCTGTTGTCGGGCGCCTTGGCGCGTGTACGACGTCGCGGGCCGCGTCACCGTGTCCTTCGACAGCGGCCGCCCGTCGAGCTCCCACTTCTTGCGGCCACCGTCGAGCAGCTTGACGTCGTCGTGGCCGTACAGCTTGAAGTACCAGTAGGCGTAGGCGGCGAACCAGTTGTTGTTGCCGCCGTAGAGGATCACGGTGTCGTCGTTGGCGATACCGCGGTCGCTCAGCAGCTTGGAGAACTGCTGGGCGTCGACGAAGTCACGCCGGACGGGGTCCTGCAGATCGGTACGCCAGTCCAGCTTCACGGCCCCGGCGATGTGGCCGCCGTCGTAGGCGCTGGTGTCCTCGTCGACCTCGACGAAGACGACGTGATCGGCATCGAGATTGCTCTGGGCCCAGTCGGCGGAGACCAGGACGTCGGAGCGTGCCATATGGGGAGTCCTTTCGGGGGTTACGCGGGCTCAGAAGTCCTGGAGGCGGGCTTGAGATGCACGACGAGTGGGTAGAGCTGGCAGCCCAGGCAGATGCCGAAAGCCGCGTTGAGAAAAGCCGCCACCAGCGCTGCGCCGGTGGCGACGAGGCCGACCAGGGTCGCGCCGGCCGCGAACCCGGCCGCGCCGATAACTGCGAAGACCAAGCCGACCAATTGGGCGAACTTCAGCGGCGGCACCGGCTCCCGCTCACGGACCGGTCCCAGCCGCGGGGCCACGAGATTGGCGAACACCAGTCCGTAGGGATGACGACGCGGGCCGCCCACTGCGCCGATAGCGAAGACGACGGCTTGCAGGCCCAGGATGACCGCGGCGGCCAGCGGGCTGACCCCGGAGACGATGAGGGTGATCACCAGCACGCCGGTGGTGATCCAGGCGACGAATCGTGGCCCGCGAACATCGACTTGGTCGGTGGTCTTGGTACTCGACATGATGCTGCTCCTAGCTGCTTGTGCAGGGGTATGGGGGACGCGCGCCAGGGTGTTTGTTCCTAGCTGCTCCGAGCGCGGCGCGAGAAAGCGCGGCTACTCAGCAACTACAACAACAGCAGCAACCCGCGACGCGGCACAGGTCGACTGCGCGGCGCTTGGTGAGCATGAGCTCAAGGCGGGTGGACACGTCGGACAGCTTACCCAATGGCCACACCATCAAGCCAACAGCGGAGCCAACGCCGACCGCAGGTCATCGGCTTTTGGAACACCCGCCGCGCGGTATCGCTGTCGCCCGCCGGCATCGAAGATAAACGTAGTGGGCAGCGATAAAACCGAAAGGCGTCGCGCGGCGGCTGGATTGGCGTCCATATCGATTTCCACGTGCGCCACGTCGCCAAGGTCATCGCAGACCTGGCTGACCACCCGGCGCACTTGGGTGCACGGCGCACACCACGAGGCGCTGAAATGCACGACGGTCGGCCCGTCAGCCGACAGGCCCAAGTCGCTGGTGTCCGTTTCATCAGCCGTTGTGGGATCGGTCGCCCGGACCTGACCGCCGCGCCGGTTCAGCAGCCACCCAACGACCGCCGCCACTGCCAGCGCGGCCACCACCGCCACGAGAGCTGAAATCATGCCCGGTTAAACCCGTCGAGAGTGATGGTTAATCCCGTGGTGATGCCCTCGATGATGACTTCGGAGCCGCGGGCACCCTGGCTCGTCGGTGCCACCCCGAACGGAAGTCTCTGGTCGGGCAGCTGACCCTCGAATGCGGCCAGCACCGCGTCGCGTTTGTCGTCGGGCACCTTTTGGTTGGCGGTATTCGGGCCGGTCAGCACACCGGTAGGGGTGAACACCAGCGTGGTGTTGTCGTCCCCGGCCATCGAGAGGTCGACGGAGACGCTGACCAGTTTGTCGAAGTGGGCCGATTTCGGGGTGCCGGTGAACACCAGACCGTGGCTGCTGGAGATCCCCGACTCGGTAGTGCCGCCGCTCGCGTTGTTGGTCTCCTGCGGCGGCGCCTCGACCATCAGGTCGCGCATACCGATGTAGCGGCCAAGGTGAAGCGAGTCGATGATGATCCGGCTCTCCAGCTTGCCGACCCCAAGCTTGGCATCCGGTCGGATCAGCCACGACGCGTCGGTCAGGTCGACCGAGTGCATGGTGGCCTCAAGCGTGGCCTTGCCGATCACTGGACGGTCGACTCCGGCGGCCTTGATCTCCACGTCGCCGTACCGATCCCGCATCGCCTGGAGGACTACCGGAAAGCCGATAATCGCCACGAATGGGTCGAAATCCAGGTGTGCCGTCTCGCGAACCGTGCGGGCCAGCCGATACTCCGCGTAGATGCCGGCGCCGAAATCGACAGCCGCGGCTCCGACAAGCACGATCACGACCGCCAGCAGCACCGCCGTCGCACCGACCAGCACTTTACGCATCCGCATATTGTGGCGTACCGCGCCGCCGTTGAAGCTCTGGAATGGTCTCCGGGGACGGTTGCGGTCTGCCCGGTCCGCGCGCTGAACACCAGCCTTCACGCTATCGTTAAATAACCTGGCCGATAACTTCACATCTTGCACATCTCGCCAATGGATGTGGGAGACGCCTTTCCCACGACGCTGGAGGGGCTTGTTGGACCTACTGTTGCTGACCGCGGAGCCGCACCCGGACGTGGTCCTGCCGTCGTTGTCGCTGCTCGCCCACACCGTGCGCACAGCGCCTCCCGACGTGTCTTCCCTGCTGGAAGCGGGTAGCGCGGACGTTCTGATCATCGACGCGCGACTCGACCTGCCTGCAGCCCGCGGGCTATGCCGGTTGCTGGGTTCGACGGGCCGCTCAATTCCGACGGTGGTGGTGGTGAACGAGGGCGGCCTGGTGGCCGTCAACGCCGACTGGGGTTTGGACGAGATCCTGCTGCCCAGCACCGGGCCCGCCGAGATCGATGCCCGGCTGCGACTGCTCATCGGACGGCGGGGCAGCCTGCAGGACCAGGAGAGCCTGGGCAAAATCACTCTTGGCGAACTGGTGATCGACGAGAGCACCTACACCGCCCGGTTGCGCGGACGTCCGCTGGACCTCACCTATAAGGAATTCGAACTGCTGAAGTACCTGGCGCAGCATGCCGGCCGGGTATTCACCCGGGCGCAGCTGTTGCACGAGGTGTGGGGATACGACTTCTTCGGCGGCACCCGAACCGTCGACGTGCACGTGCGCCGGTTGCGGGCCAAGCTCGGGGCGGAGTACGAATCGCTGATCGGCACGGTCCGCAACGTGGGTTACAAAGCGGTCCGCCCCACCCGCGGCCGGCTGCCGACCGGCGAGCCCGCCGCCGCCGACATCGAACCGGATATAGATAGTCGCCAAGAGCCGCTGGTCGATCCGCTCCGCAGCCAGTGACGTCACCCGAGTGGCGGGCGGTGCTGGCCGCACAGGAGCAGCAGCAGATACGTGAACTCGTCTGCGCCGCAGCGCAATTCGATGACGTGGCACCGGTTGGCGAGCAAGTTCTGCGGGAGTTGGCACATCAACGCACCGAGCACCTGCTGGCCACCGGTCCCGATCCAAGCGGCGGCGACGAGCGAGTCATCGGTTATCTGAATCTTTCTCCGGGGCAGGAAGACGGGTTCGCCATGGCGGAGTTGGTGGTGCATCCGCACGCCCGGCGGCGCGGTATCGGCGCTGCGATGATTCATGCTGCGTTATCTAAAACCGCTGGGCGGAACCGTTTTTGGGCGCACGGAACGCTGGAGTCGGCGCGGGCGACCGCCTCAGCATTAGGTCTGGTGCCGGTTCGCGAACTCATTCAGATGCGCCGCTCGCTGCACGGCGTCGCGGAGCCGGCCGTGCCCGACGGGGTGCGCATCCGGACCTATGCCGGCGCCGCCGACGACGCCGAACTGCTGCGGGTCAACAACGCCGCATTCGCGGCGCACCCCGAACAGGGCGGCTGGACCGCAACCGATCTGGCCGAGCGACGCGCCGAGCCGTGGTTCGACCCCCAGGGGCTGTTCCTGGCCGTCGACGAGCAGACGAACACCTTGCTCGGCTTCCATTGGACGAAAGTGCATTCCGACGAGCCCGGCCTGGGCGAGGTCTATGTCGTCGGCGTCGATCCGTCGGCGCAGGGCAGCGGCCTGGGTGGCCTGCTGACGTCCGTGGGGGTCGCATTCCTGGCGCGCCGACTGGCCGGAGCAGCCGAGCCCACGGTGATGCTCTACGTCGAGTCGGACAACACCGCCGCGCTGCGCACCTACCGGCGCCTGGGATTCACCCAGCACAGCGTCGACACCGCCTATGCGGCGGCCACACCAGGCCTACCAGCGGCGGGCCGGCGGCCGCTGAGCTGTTCACTCCGCGTTCACGCGGCAGGTGGGCGCCGTCTACGCCCAGCGCATACTTTCCGGGTAGCTCGGCAACTGCGGCCGGGACGGTAAATCGCGGACACAATCATTGAGAAAGTGAGATCGGTGAAGCTCGACCCGCGGGGCAGAGCGCTGGTGGCCGCGGTGTCGACGGCAATGATCGCGGGCCTGATGTCGACCGGCTGCGGTAGCGATAACAACCTGCACGGTATGTCGGCGCCGACGGGACCGGTGTACTGCGGCGGTAAGAGCGCCCTGACCGCTGAGGGCTCCACGGCTCAGCAAAACGCCGTCGCGCAGTTCAACATGGACTGGGCTGCAGCTGTGTCCCGGTAAGCAGTTGGCATACAACCCGACCGGGTCGGGCGCCGGACGTGACCAGTTCATCGCCGCGCATGTGGATTTCGCCGGCTCGGATTCACCGCTGAGCCGCGACCAGGTCGATCCGGCCGCCAAGCGCTGCGACGGAAACCCGGCCTGGAATCTGCCGATGGTGTTCGGGCCGGTCGCGATTGCCTACCACCTGGACGGTGTCAAGCAGCTGGTTGTCAGTGCCGATGTGCTGGCCAAGATCTTCAGCGGCTGGATCACCAATTGGAACGATCCGGCCATCGTCAAACTCAATCCCGGCGTGGCGCTGCCCGACACCAGGATCTCGCCGATCTACCGGTCGGACTCCTCGGGTACCACCGACAACTTTCAGAAGTATCTGGTCGCGGCCGCACCGAATAGTTGGACCAGGGGCACCGGCAGCGAGTTCCTGGGCGGCGTGGGTGAGGGTACGCAGAAGTCCGCCGGCGTCATCCAGGCCGTGCAGTCGACGTCCGGCGCCATCGGTTACGTCGAGAAAGGTTTCGCCGATCAAAGCGGTGTGCCGTACGCGCAGATCAACGACGGCGGCGGCGCGGTGAAGCTCACCGACGACGCCGCGCGCAAGGCCATCGACAACGCGACCTTCGCAGGCGTGGGCAACGACTTGAAACTGAACCTGAAATCGCTGTACAGCACCAAAGCGCCCGGTGCTTACCCACTGGTGCTCGCCACCTACGAAATCGTCTGCTCCAAGGGTTACGACCCCGCCACCACCGACGCGATCAAGTCGCTCTTGACCGTGGCCGCGAACAACGCTCAAAGCGGTCTCTCGGCCGCCGGGTATGTTCCGTTGCCGGATAAGTTCAAACAGCGCTTGATCGCCGCGATCAACGCAATCCAGTGAGCAAGACGATTGACCGGTGGCCGAAAGCCTTTGATTGATGGGAACACCGTGACGACACCAAATCCAGCCGATGCCGGTTCGGGTGAGGTCGTCGTGCGCCTTCGCTCGATCGCCGCGGCCACCCGCACCCTGCCGTGGGGCAGCCGAAAACCTGGTCGTGGTGACCGGCTGTTTCGCGGCCTGTCCGAGGGCTCCGGTGTCCTGATCGTCGTTTTGATCGCCGCAATCGGAGTGTTTCTGCTCATGCGTGCGATCCCGTCCCTGGCGCGCGACAAGGAGAATTTCTTCACCTACGGCGGCAACTGGGTCACCACGAATACCTCGGCGATGCATTTCGGCATCTTCGACATGCTGCAGGTGACGGTGTTCGTGGCTTTGTTCGCGCTGATCCTGGCGATGCCGGTTGCGCTGGGCATCGCGATCTTCGTGACCCAATATTCACCGCGCCGGATCGCCGGACCACTGGCCTATGTGGTCGACCTGCTGGCCGCGGTTCCGTCGATCATCTACGGGGTCTGGGGACTGTACGTGCTGGCGCCGCGGCTGCGACCGATCGCGACCTGGCTCAACGAGCACCTTGGCTGGTTTTTTCTGTTCGCCACCGGCAACGCCTCGGTTTCCGGCGGCGGCACCATCTTCACCGCCGGGATCGTGCTGGCGGTGATGATCCTGCCGATCATCACCGCGGTCACCCGCGAGGTGTTCGTCAAAACGCCGCACGGCCACATCGAGGCTGCGCTGGCGCTCGGCGCCACCCGCTGGGAGGTGGTCAAGACCGCGGTGCTGCCGTTCGGACGCTCCGGCTACATCAGCGGCGCCATGTTGGGCCTGGGCCGTGCGCTGGGCGAGACCGTCGCACTGCTGATCATCCTGCGTGGCACCCAGGCGGCGTTCGGCTGGTCTTTGTTCGACGGCGGCTACACCTTCGCGACCAAGATCGCTGCCACCGCAGCGGAATTCAACAACCAGTACAAAGCCGGTGCATATATCGCCGCTGGGCTGGTGCTTTTCCTGCTCACCTTCGTGGTCAACGCGATGGCGCGCGCCGCTGTCGCGGGCAAGGACACCCGATGACCTCGATCCTGGACCGCCCACTCAAGGCGCGGACATTCACGTCCGTCAGCCTGCGCCGACGGCTAGCCGACGTGACCGCGACGCGTGCTGGTGACGCTGTCGATGTTGGTTGCCCTGATACCGCTGGTCTGGGTGCTCTATTCGGTTGTGGCCAAAGGTTTTCGGGCCGTCACGATCAACCGAGTGGTGGACGCATTCCCAAGCCGACATGACGGCACTCATGACCGGGGGCGGCGCCTACCACGCCATCGTCGGCACGGTTATGCAGGGCCTGGTATGCGCGATCATCTCCGTACCGATCGGCATTTTCGTCGCCATCTACCTGGTCGAGTATGGCGGCGACACCCCGCTGGGCAAGCTGACCACGTTCATGGTCGACATCCTCACCGGGGTCCCGTCGATCGTGGCCGCGCTGTTCATCTACGCGCTGTGCGTCGCCACGCTCGGCTTTCCGCGGTCCGGTTTCGCGGTGTCGCTGGCGTTGGTGCTGCTGATGCTTCCGGTGATCGTGCGCGCGACCGAGGAGATGCTGCGGATCGTCCCGGAGGACCTGCGCGAGGCCAGCTTCGCGCTCGGCGTGCCGAAGTGGAGAACGATCACCAGAATCGTGCTTCCGGCCGGGCTGTCCGGCATCATTACCGGCGTCATGTTGGCACTGGCCAGGGTGATGGGGGAGACCGCCCCGTTGCTGATCCTGGTGGGTTATTCGCAGGCGATGAACTTCGACATGTTCAGCGGCTTCATGGGGTCGCTGCCGGGCATGATGTACGACCAGACCTCGGCAGGCGCAGGGGCCAACCCGATTCCTACCGATCGGCTGTGGGGCGCTGCCCTGACGCTGATTTTGCTGATCGCCGTTATTAATGTGGGCGCCAGGGTGGTTGCGAAAGTCTTTGCGCCCGAGACGCTAGGCAGGAGCTTCAGTGGCTAAGCGGTTAGACCTCAAGGACGTCAACATCTATTACGGCTCGTTCCATGCGGTCGCTGACGTTTCACTATCGGTTCTGCCCCGCAGCGTGACGGCCTTCATCGGCCCGTCCGGCTGCGGCAAGACGACAGTGCTGCGCACGCTGAACCGGATGCACGAAGTCGTCCCGGGTGCCCGCATGCAGCGGCAGCGTGCTGCTCGACGGCGACGACATCTACGGCCCGGGGATCGACCCGGTAGGTGTGCGTCGTGCGATCGGAATGGTCTTCCAGCGACCGAATCCGTTCCCCACCATGTCAATTCGCGACAATGTGGTGGCCGGGCTGAAGCTGCTGGGTGTGCGCAATCGAAAACTGTTGGACGACACCGCCGAACATGCGCTGCGAGGCGCCAACCTGTGGGACGAGGTCAAGGACCGGTTGGACAGGCCGGGCGGCGGGTTGTCCGGCGGTCAGCAGCAGCGGCTGTGCATCGCGCGGGCCATCGCCGTGCAACCCGATGTGCTGCTGATGGACGAGCCGTGTTCGGCGCTGGACCCGATTTCGACGATGGCGATCGAGGATCTGATCGCCGAGCTGAAACAGGAATACACCATCGTCATCGTCACCCATAACATGCAGCAGGCGGCGCGGGTCAGCGACCACACCGCGTTCTTCAACCTGGAGGCTGTTGGAAAGCCGGGCCGGTTGGTGGAGATCGACGGCACCGAGAAGATCTTCTCCAACCCGACCCAGAAGGCCACCGAAGACTACATCTCCGGCCGCTTCGGCTAGTGCGAATGTGAGACGGCCTCGTCGTCGGGAAAGTGACCGGTCGCCTGGAAAATGACCCGGCGCGCCACCTCGACGGCGTGATCGGCGAACCTCTCGTAAAACCGGCCCAGCAATGTCACGTCGACTGCTGAGGCCACGCCGTGCTTCCACTCCCGGTCCATCAATACGGTGAACAGGTGGCGGTGCAGGTCGTCCATCGCGTCGTCTTCTTCGCGGATACGCGCGGCCTTTTCCGGGTCGCGGGACTGCAGCACTTCCTGCGCGCTGTTACCCAATTCCACAGCCACTCTGCCCATCTCGGCGAAGTACCCGTTGACCTCTTCGGGTAGCGCGTGCTGTGGGTGACGCCGGCGGGCGATCTTGGCGACGTGTAGGGCGAGCGCACCCATCCGGTCGATGTCGGCAACCATTTGGATCGCGCTCACGATCGACCGGAGGTCGCCGGCGACGGGTGCCTGCAAGGCGAGCAATACGAAGGCGCTCTCCTCGGCGTGGGTGCTCAGCTCTGCGATCTTCTCGTGATCGGAGATGACCTGCTCGGCCAGCACCAGGTCCGCCTGCAACAGTGCCTGAGTTGCCCGTTCCATCGCGACACCAGCCAGCCCGCACATCTCTCCAAGCTGTTCGGAGAGCTCAGACAGCTGTTCGTGGTAGGCGGTTCGCATATCGCCAAGCCTACGTTCTCAGTCGCGGGACCGGCATGAACCCGCATGAAGTGGGGTATGAACTCGCGGTGAATGCCGGTTTTCGTTCAAATCTTCAATTGCGTTGACGACTATTCACACGAGGTGTCGGCGGCGTTGGTCACCGACAAGTCCTCCGGAAGTTTGGTTGGCGCGCTGCTGTTGCGGTCGATCTGCACGCTGACCGATGAGCCGCTGGGGGGAGGAGCGCTGATCGAGTGAGAAGTCCGGACCGAGCACCACCTGCACGACTTTGCCAATTCCGGTGATCCGCTCGACCTTTGGGTTCGCAAGAGTCGCTGCGACCGTGGCGGCGGCCTGTTCGTTGCCGGGCGAGAAGAACACCGTCGTGGACTTCAGCGCGCTCGGGTAGTCGTCCGGCGTCTGGAGCTTGAAGCCTTGGTGCTTCAGCTGGGTGCTGACGGTGGTCGCCAGGCCCGACTTGGCGGTCGAGTTAGACACCTGCACGACGACGTTCTGCGGTGCCATCGTCACGGCCTGGACCTGCTCGGGATGCGGGTCGGGCGACGGGCTGATCTGGGTCTGTGGTGTCTTGCTGGTCAGCGACTTTGTCGTCGGGGTCGATGTCGCATTCAGGTTGTTTTCACCCGGCAGCGGATCGTCGTTGATGATGGCGTCGAAAAGCGCCCGCATGTCGGAGGTGCGCGGCGGCTCGTCGCCGTTTTCGTCGGTGATGCCGGTCGGCACGGTCACGAAGGAGACGTGGCCGGCGTTCATGCCCTGCACCGACTGGCCGAGCTGGACGAGGTCTTTGGTCTTGACGTTGTCGACGTAGCTGTTCTTGATGAACGTGTTGACGACGTTGTTGAGCTTGTCCAGCGAAAAGAAGGTGTCCTGGGAGATCAGCGAGCGCAGCAGCGACGACAGGAACAGCTGCTGGCGTTTGATGCGTCCGTAGTCGCCGTTGTTCTCGGTGGTGACGTTGCGGGCGCGGACGTAATTCAGCGCGGTTTTCGAGTCGATCCGCTGACGTCCGGCGTGAGCCAGCACGGTGCCGAGTTCATAGTCTTTCAGCGGGGTGGTGCTGCACACCTCGACGCCGCCGAGCGCGTCGACCATCTTGGCGAAACCGACGAAGTCGATCGCGATGAAGCGGTTGATGCTCAGCCCGGACAGCTTCTGGATTTCCTTGACCAGACACTTCGGGCCGCCGAACGAGAACGTCGAATTCAATTTCGTCTCGGTGTAGACGTTTCTGGGGCCCCATTTTTTGGTGTCAGAGTCGTAGATCGGACCGTACTCGCCGGTGTCGGGGTTCCACGCCTCGCATTGGATCGGCGTGATCGCAAGGTCGCGCGGAAACGACACTGCCACAACGCGTTTCCGGTTCGCCGGAATGTTGACCAGCATGACGGTGTCCGACCGGGCGCCGCCGGCGTCCTCGGTGTCGCCGGCGCCCATTTCGCTGTTCGCCCCGGCCCGGGAGTCCATGCCGACGATCAAAAAGTCCTCGTCGCCGTACTGCGCATTCGGGTCGACGACGTCGCGTGACTGAGGGTCCAGAGCGCTGATCGTGTTGAGCCGGTGATTCTTTGACGCGCTCCACTGCCAAGCCCCGCCGGTCAGCGCCAACGCGGCCGCCGCGATCGCGGCGGCCATCAAGCGGCCGGCCAGCATCATCGCGTTGCGTCTGTGACGTGGCTTCCGCTCGAGAATTTCGTCGGCTTCGGGGTCGTCGACGATTCGCGCCGGTCGCGTCCGCGCCGGTGTTTTCGGCAGCACGGTGGTCTGCTCGGCGTCGGCACCCGCGATGGGCGGCTCGGGGTGGAAGTCCTCCGAGTCGGGCGCCGCAAAGGTATAGAGCGGGGAGGCCGACACCGCGTAGGCGTCGTATTCGTCGTCCTGCTCGTCGCTGGGTCGATCCGGGTCCGGTTCTGGCGGCTCGGGGTCGGGTACCGCGTGATGGCGGCTCGGCCGGACCGTGGTCGTTCCGCCCATCTTGGCGATCAGCTCGGCAACGGTGAGCCCGCCATCGGTATGGCATCCGCGCGGCTCGCTGTCTTTGTTGTCGGCGGCAGGCTCGGCTGGCGGCGGCGGCGATACCGGCCGCGGGGTCCACCGATGGGCGACGGCGACTCCTTGCGACGGCGCTGCGAATCGCTCCCACGGCGCGGCGGCACGCGTTCCGGTCGTCGCTCCGGTAAGCCCTACGTCATCGGCGTCGTGGCCGCGAGTGGCTGCATCGGCGCCAGCGTCGCCGTCACTCATGTCCTACCGGCCTCCGAATCTGGATGAGGTGCCCGACCTGTTGTGCGCGTACACAGTGCAGCGCCGGCGGTGGCAGCGCTGCCGATCCGCACGACCGGTGTGGTCGCGTCGTGTTGTAGCAGTCGTGCCGTGGTGATGGCCGAGCTTGTTAGGGCTTCGCCACCGGTGCGCGACGCAACAAGATCCACATCGTACTGAGATATTTCTGAGAACGCGATCTCGGGATCGAGCTCAATGGTCCGGCTTCTCCTCAGGCCGTTCCGGCCTGCATCGTCGCCGGACGGTGACTTCAGCCGCCCGAATGCATGATGTCGGCCCCCGCCGGCACCGTGCAGTCGTCGCGGTCGACCAGCCAGCCTTCCGGCAGGGCCACCCGCGCAGGTGATCCCTGGCGTCCGCGCGGCCCGGTGGCCGCGGTCGGGAACGGCACGCCGGGGTCGAGTTTGTCCAGCAGCATGTTGAGTTCGCCGCGTGTTTTGACCAGCGCCAGAGCCCGTCGCAATTCGGATCCGGCGGGAAAGCCGTGCAGGTACCAGGCGATGTGCTTGCGGATATCGCGCATGCCCTTGTCTTCGCCGAAATGTGCGGCGAGCAGCTCGCCGTGCCGGCGGATGATGTTGGCGACCTCGCCGAGATTGGGCGGCGTGGGCGGCGGGCTGCCGGTGAACGCGGCCGAGAGCTCGGCGAATAGCCACGGCCGGCCCAGGCAGCCGCGGCCGATGACGACGCCGTCGCACCCGGTCACGGCCATCATGGTCAGCGCGTCGCTGGCTTCGAAGATGTCGCCGTTGCCGAGCACCGGGATGGTCCGCACATGCTGCTTGAGCTTGGCGATCTCGTCCCAATCCGCAGTTCCGGAGTAGCGCTGGGCCGCGGTGCGGGCATGCAAAGCGACCGCGGCGGCGCCTTCGGACTCCGCGATCCGGCCCGCGTCGAGATGGGTGTGGTGGGCGTCGTCAATGCCGATCCGGAACTTGACGGTCACCGGGATGTCGGTGCCTGCGGTGGCCCGCACGGCTGCGCCGACGATCTGGCCGAACAGCCGCCGTTTGAACGGCAACGCCGCCCCACCGCCGCGACGGGTGACTTTGGGCACCGGGCAGCCGAAATTCATGTCGACGTGGTCGGCCAGGCCCTCGTCGGCGACCATTTTCACCGCCGCGTACGTGGTCGCGGGATCGACGGTGTACAGCTGCAGCGATCGCGGCGACTCGTCGGCGGAGAACGCCGTCATGTGCATGGTGACCGGATGCCGCTCAACGAGGGCGCGCGCCGTCACCATCTCGCACACGTAGAGCCCGCTGACCGTTCCGACGCGTGCCTGCTCGAGCTCGCGGCACACGGTGCGGAACGCGACGTTCGTCACACCCGCCATCGGCGCCAACACCACCGGGCTGGCCAGCGCGATGGGACCGATCCGCATAGCCGGCCTACCGCCGGCTCAGGCTCAGCTTGCCCTCGGTGTTGTGCAGTTGCTGGGCGGTGAGCCGCAGGTCGCCCCTGCGGGCTTCCCGCTCGAGCTGGCGCTGCTTGGACAGCTCGAACTTGTCGCAGGCCAACTCGAGCTCCTTGATCAGCACGGCAAGATCGTCGCGCAACCGGGCGGCCTCGCCACTGAAATCGTCGCGCTCGAAAATTCGCCACTTCTTCAGCACCGGCATCACGACCTCGTCGAGGTGGATGCGCGGGTCGTAGACGCCCCCGACTGCGATCATCACGGCCTTGCGGCGAAACTCCGGCACCGAGAATCCGGGCATCTTGAAGTTACGCAGCACCCGGTGCAACGCATGCATCGCCTTGTTCGGCGCGATCTCCAGGCCGGCTTCGGTGACATCGCGGTAGAAGATCATGTGCAGGTTCTCGTCCTGCGAGATCTTGGCCAACAGTTGATCGGCGATCGTCTCGTTGCACGCCTTGCCGGTGTTGCGGTGTGAGACGCGGGTGGCCAGTTCCTGGAATGTGACGTACACGACCGAGTCGAACAGGTTCTCGGCCAACAGGTCGCCCTGCTGGTTCTGGCCGGGGCTGAAACCCCTGTTCACCACCTCCATACGCAACTTCTCCAACTCGATCGGGTCGACCGCGCGGGTCACCACCAGGTAGTCGCGCAGCGCAATCCCGTGCCGGTTCTCCTCGGCGGTCCAGCGGTTGACCCACTGGCCCCACGCGCCGTCCATACCGAAGCTCATCGCGATCTCGCGGTGATAGGACGGCAGGTTGTCCTCGGTCATCAGGTTCTGCACCATGGCGACCTGCGCGACGTCGGACAGCACGGACTGCCCAGGCTCCCAGTCCTGCCCGCCGAGTGCGTAGAAGTTCTTGCCATCCGACCACGGGATGTAGTCGTGCGGATTCCAGGCCTTGTGCACGCTCAGATGCCGGTTCATGTACTTCTCGACGACCGGCTCGAGTTCACGCAACAGGTCCAGGTCTTGCGGGTCCGGCACAGCGCCTCCCAGTTATCTGTGTCTGTCGGTTTCAGTCAATATATCTGTGTATGCCGGTGACATTCAAGTTCCGGTCCGCGAGATTATTTCGCGTCGCGTTGAGCGTGCCGCTAGTGCGCAGCGGCGCGGCTGAGCAGCATTTCTACGCAGTAGTCGATGAACTGCTCACGGGTGGCCGCCAGCCGCCCGTCCAGGTAGGCGGTGAACAGGGCGGTCAGGCCGCCGATCAAACTGGTGGCGATCATCTTCTGCCGCACCGGGTCGCCGATTTGGGTCAGTTTGCGTTGTAGCAGCTCGATGAAGCTGGGCATCCACTCCGCGCCGGACCTAACCAGAACCGGCTCCACCGCCGGGGCCAGCAGTAGCACCCGGCCGCGGACCGGGTCGTCGACCATCAACGCGACGAATTGTTCGACGGCTTCACGCGGTGTGGTCGCAGACATCAGTGCCGACATGGCGCGGGTGCAGACGTCGTCGTAGACAGCGCGCACGAATTCGTCACGGTCAGAGAAGCTTTCGTAGAAGTAGCGTTCGGTGAGCTCGGCCTGCCGGCATACCGCGCGCACCGTCAACGCCGGGCCGCTCTCCCCGCCCAGCAGCTGCACGCCGGCCGTGATGAGTTCGTCCCGCCGCAGGACCTGGCGATCCTCCAGGGGAACGCCGGACCAGCGGCGCGAGCGTTGACCGGACGGCACTTCAACTCCTAAGGTCTATACTGACAACGCATGTAGTCAGATTGGCTGACACGGACAGGAAACGTTGACCAGTGACTCAAGATACGTCTGAGGCGTGCCCGCTGACCAGCGCACGCGCTGCCGACGAGGTGGTCAGCGCTGCTGTCGCGACCGGTTGCCCGGTGTCACCGCTCGGGTATGACGGCCCGCCACCGCCGCTTGGCCCGGACTCGCTGACCTGGCGATACTTCGGTGATTGGCGCGGCATGCTGCAGGGTCCGTGGGCCGGGTCGATGCAGAACATGCATCCGCAACTCGGCGCGGCCGTCGAAGACCACTCCACGTTCTTCCGGGAACGCTGGCCCCGGTTGCTGCGGTCGCTGTACCCGATCGGCGGGGTAGTTTTCGACGGCGACCGCGCGCCGACGACCGGCGCCGAGGTGCGCGACTATCACGTCGACATCAAGGGCACCGACAGCCAGGGCCGGCGCTACCACGCGCTGAACCCCGACGTCTTCTACTGGGCGCACGCCACGTTCTTCGTCGGCACGATCCACGTGGCCGAACGCTTCTGCGGAGGCATCACCGAAGCGCAGAAGCGGCAGCTGTTCGACGAACACATCGAGTGGTACCGGATGTACGGCATGAGCATGCGCCCAGTCCCAGAGACCTGGGAAGACTTCCAGGTGTACTGGGACCACATGTGCCGCGAGGTGCTGGAGAACAACTTCGCCGCACGCGAGGTGCTCAACTTGACCGAGCTGCCCAAACCTCCGTTCGCACAATGGCTTCCGGACCGGCTATGGGCGTTGCAGCGTAAGTTGTTGGCGCCGTTCTTCGTCTGGCTGACGGTCGGCCTCTACGACCCCCCGGTGCGCGAGCTGATGGGTTACACCTGGTCGCGTCGCGACGAGTGGTTACACCGCCGCTTCGGTGACATCGTGCGTCTGGTCTTCACCTGTTTGCCGCGCCGGGCCCGCATGCATCCGCGGGCCCGGTCGGGCTGGGATCGCGCCACCGGCCGCATCCCGACCGCGACGCCGCTGGTGCAGACGCCCGCGCGCAACTTGCCGCCGCTTGACGAGCGCGACAACCCAAAGCACTACTGCCCCAACGTCTGACGGGATTGCAGGCCGCGTCAGCGCACCCGGTGATCAGCCGTGCGCGTGGTTGTGAGGTTCCTCCAGGCCGGACTGGTGCACGTGCCCGTGGCTGTGCTCGGTTCCGTCGTCGTGGGTGTGGGTGTGCTCGTGCTCGACGTGCTCGTGCTCGTGCTCGGTGTGCGCATGCGTGTGAGCGACCCCGCCGTGCTCGTGCTCGTGCGAATGCGGCCCTTCGTGGGTGTGCTGTTCAGACATTTTCCATCATCTCCTTTGTGTGAAACATATTGTGCTGCTTGGTTGTAACGCCTAGGCGGTTGACAGCTCAGCTACCTTTGCGCTGTCCGTCGACCGCGCGCAGCCCGTCATCGGCGCGGTGATGCCGCGGCACCCCCGGACCGGCGTGCTCGGCGTTGAAGACGGCGTCGACGACGAGCTGTCGCACGTGGTTGTTTTCCAGGCTGTAGAAGATCGTCGTCCCCTCCCGGCGGGTCCGGACCAGCCGCGCCATCCGCAACTTGGCGAGATGCTGGGATACCGACGGCGCCGGTTTGCCCACATGCTCAGCGAGTTCGTTGACCGACATCTCGCGGTCGGCGAGCGACCACAGCACCTGCACGCGGGTCGCGTCGGCCAACATCCGGAACACCTCGACCACCAGGCTGACCTGATCGTCCGGCAACCGGACATCCTCGTTATCTGCATGCATACGCAGATAGTAGCGCAAGCGCCGGCGCTGTCAAGGGTCGCCAGCCGCCGGTGATAACTAGGTGATCTATATTGATTGGGAAACGCCGAGATGGGAGCCGCGATGTCCATGCGCACCGACAGCGACAGCTGGGATCTGGCGACGAGCGTGGGCGCGACGGCGACGATGGTCGCCGCGCAACGGGCGTTGTCCTCAGCCGCCGGGCTGATCGATGACCCGTTTGCCGCGCCGTTGGTGCGCGCGGTCGGCATCGACGTCTACACCCGACTGGTGAACGGCGAGATACCGGTCACGGATGAACACGAATTCGATCCGGACCGGATGGCACGCGGGATGGCGGTCCGTACCCGGTTCTACGACCAGTACTTCCTCGACGCGACGCGCAGCGGTATCCGCCAGGCGGTGATCTTGGCGGCCGGTTTGGATGCGCGTGCCTACCGCCTGCCCTGGCCGAAAGGCACCGTCGTCTACGAGGTCGACCTGCCGGATGTCATCGAGTTCAAGACCTCCACGCTGAGCAAGCTGGGCGCCCAGCCGACGGCCGAACGTCGAACCGTTGCAGTTGATTTGCGCGACGACTGGCCCGCGGCCCTCAAGGCCGCCGGCTTCGATCCGCAGGCTCCCGCGGCGTGGAGCGCCGAGGGTTTAGTGGTCTACCTGCCGCCGGAGGCGCAGGACGCCTTGTTCGACAACGTCACTGCGTTGAGCGTTGCCGGCAGCCGGCTGGCTTCCGAATTCGTACCGGACACAACGGTTTTCACTGATGAGCGGTGGCGCGCGCACCACGAGCGGATGAGTGAGCTGGGCTTCGACGTGGTCGACTTCAACGATCTCGTCTACCACTTCGAGCGCAGCCACATCATCGATCACCTGAGCGGGCGTGGCTGGCAGGTTTCGCACCGCGCGGTCGCCCAGCTGCACGCTGCCAACGGCTTCGTCTATCCCGACGACGAGGTCGCGGCAGCTTTCGCCGACGTGACGTATCTCAACGCGGTGCTGAGCTGACCGATTGCTAGTGCAGCCGCGGCAAGACCGCGGTGCGGTAGAAGTCGATCGCGGCCAGCGGATTCTGTTGCGCAAAGCGCAGAAACGGCGTCGCGCCGGCGTCCAAAACCGCCTGCACCGCGGCAATGTGGGTGGCGGGATCGGTCCCGGTGGTCCAGCCGTGGATGACCTTGTCCAGCGGGTTGGCTTGCGCCGCGCGTTGGATGTCGACGGGATTGGGTTGGTCGACGGCGCCGCCGGTAAACCGCCACAGTTCGGCGCCGCGGGTTATTTCGTTGTGGTCACCGACGACTGCGAACATTTCGGCGCGTTTGCCGAGGGTGGCGGGATCGCGGCCGGAGTCGTGTGCGCCCTTGTTGAACGCGGTCACCAGCTTTTGGTTTTTGACGTCGCCGGCCTCGGTGATCCAGCCGTCGCCATACTGGCCGGCCAGGTGGGCGCTTTTGGGACCGCCCGCGGCGACGAAGATCGGCGGCGGCGACGGCGGCACGTCGTAGAGCTTGAGTTGGTTGGTCTGAAAGTGCCTTCCTTGGAACGAGATTCGTTGCCCGCCCCATAGCTGCCGGATGAGTTGGATGGCTTCGATCAACCGGTCATGGCGCTCTCGGTACGGCCCGAACTGGGTGGTGGCCGCCTGCTCGTTGAGCCGTTCGCCGGTTCCAACGCCGAGGAAAACCCGGCCGGGGTAGAGCAGCGCCAGCGAGGCGAACGCCTGGGCGACTGTCGTCGGGTTGTAGCGATAGATGGGGCACGTCACGCCGGTGCCGAACGGGATGTGGCTGGTTCTCTGGCCCACCAACGCCAATGTGATCCAGGGGAACATCGAATGTCCCTCGTTGTCCTGCCACGGCTGGATGTGGTCGCTGACCCACAAATAGCGGAATCCGGCCCGCTCGGCCGCCTCTGCCTGGTCGACGAGCTGCGCTGTGGTGAATTGTTCGTGTCCGAGCACTACGCCCACACCCGGTCCGGACGGCGGGGGCGGGGAGGCAGATGTCGGCGGCGAGCCGGCGGGCTTGGCCGCGCACGCCGCCATTCCAGCCGCGCTTGCCGCGCCGGCAGCCGCCGCGAGTTGTCCGAACGAGCGTCGTGATATTCCTCTCATGGGACGGGAGTACCCCGAATCCGGCACGCCGTCAATGCCGTCTGCGCGTCAGTCGGTGAAGTCGATCCTTACCGACACGGGAGTCGTCTCCAACGCCTTGACGACCTTGGCCCCCATTCGCCCGAACTTGCGACCGCGCGCCACGACATCGTCATCGGGTCTGAATTTCGCCACTCCGGCGCGCCACTGATTACCTTGTCGCACGCGGACATTGGGATTGTCGACGATGTTTCGACCCCAACCAGAGCGGGTGCCGTGCTGAGAGATGACCCACGCCCCGTCGTCGTCGAACTGCGCCGAAACGGGAACGCGGCGCACCTGACCGGTCTTGCGGCCCACGGTTTCCAGCTCGGTTGCCAGCGCGGTGCGCAGCCCGAGCCTGCTCAACCCTTGGACCGCCGGGTTCAGCAAGCGTCCAACGGCCCGTTCTCTGCGGAACTTACGCAACGTCTTGTCTCGGTCGGTGTTCGTCACGGATGCCACGGTAGTAGACCAATCGGTATAGTTCAACCCATGACAGCGCGCGATGCCCTCATTGCCAGCATCACGGACCTGGTTCAACGCCGTGGTGTCGCCGGAGCCGGTCTCAATGCCCTGCTGGAGGACAGCGGGGTGGCGCGGAGGACCGTGTACCTGAATTTCCCCGGCGGCAAAGCGGAACTCGTGACGGAAGCCACCCGTATTGCCGGACAAGCGCTGAGCGCGGTGATCCGTTCGGCCGATGATCCATGCGACCCCATCGAGGCCGTCCGGACCTTCATCGACCAGTGGAAGGTGCAGCTGCGCGCAAGTGAGATGGAAGCCGGCTGCCCAATCGTTGCTGCGATCCTGGGCCGTTCGGAAGCGCCGGCAGCCGCGCAGGCAGCTGCCGAGGCAGTTGACGACTGGCGCACTATCCTCGCTGATCGATTGGTCGGATCCGGTGCAGAGCCGGACAAGGCCCGCTCGCTGGCGACGTTGGTCATCGCCGCGATCGAGGGCGCTGTCGTCGTCGCGCTCGCCAGCGGATCAACAGATGCGCTCGACGATGTCGGGCGTCACCTGATCGAGGTCATCCAACTGCATCTACCGACGAAGAAGTAGAGATGGCAAGGCTCGCGCAGACGCCTGCCCACCTTCGGCACACCTTGGTGCCCCCACTAGGACTCGAACCTAGGACCTGCGGATTAAAAGTCCGTAGCTCTACCAACTGAGCTATAGGGGCCGCGACGCACAAGGATAACTGGTTGCCTGGCGCTGCTCGTTTGAGGATTCGGACCATGGTGACCTAAGCTAGCTTGGCTCACAGCGTAACCATGTTGCGAGTACCCCGGAGAGATTCGGTTCTGGCCCCCTTCGTCTAGCGGCCTAGGACGCCGCCCTTTCAAGGCGGTAGCGCGGGTTCGAATCCCGTAGGGGGTACGCGACGCGGTGACGCGGAGCAGAAGCACAGCAAGGCCCTGTGGCGCAGTTGGTTAGCGCGCCGCCCTGTCACGGCGGAGGTCGCGGGTTCGAGTCCCGTCAGGGTCGCCGTCGAGGCACACGATGCCTTCCGGCCAGGTAGCTCAGTCGGTATGAGCGTCCGCCTGAAAAGCGGAAGGTCGCCGGTTCGATCCCGGCCCTGGCCACCAGTATTAGTGCAGTTCAACTGCAATTTTTGCTCGGTCGTCGAACCGCGCATCGGCGAATCGGCCTAGGCGATGGGGCCAATATGGGGCCAAAACGAGTGGCCGCCATTGGCGCGTCTTCTCAGGTGGTCCGACTTAGGTCGTCGAGGGAGTCGAGGGCGGCCGCGATGTTGTCGAGCTCGTCATCGAAGAGATCTGCGTACGTGTGGGCAGTGACCGTAATGGACGCGTGCCCCATAGCTTTCTGCAACAGCCGAAGGTCGGCGCCGGCCCGGCGGGATAGCGAGGCGTACGTGTGACGGAGATCGTGCACCCGCATCTTGTTCCGTCCGATTTTGGTGATCGCCGCTTTCCACTTGACCGACCGCTTCCAGTTCTCTAAGCCCAGCCGCGACCCTCGCGGGGAGGCGATGGCCGGAGCGCCCGGTGGGCGGTTGTCGAGTCGTGCCTTCAGCGCAGGAACCAAACGTTCTGGGATCGGCACCGACCGCCGACCCGCGTCAGACTTCGGATTACCCTCGACGAGTCTGCCTCCGACTTGGGTGATAGAGCGGCGAACCCGAATGCGCCTGGCCTCGACATCGACATCTTCTACGTTCAGTCCGGTCAGCTCGCCGAACCTCAGGCCGGAGTAGGCGAGGATCAGCACGACGTCGCCTTGAGTCCCACAGGCGTCCGCTAGATCGGCGACTTCTCTTGCGGTTAGGTAGGTATGCGTGGTCGCCGCATCGGCGGGAACTTGGTTCGTGTTGCCGGGTTCTTCGCTATGAGCCGGCCGTCGTCGATGGCGTAGTCGAGCGACATCTTGAGAACCGTATGTGTCCATCGGACAGTCCGCGGGCTGAGCCCTGACGCCGACATCTCATTTACCCACCGCTGAATGGACTCGTGGTCGATCTTTGCGATCGGCCAGTTGCCGAAGTGCGGCTGGATACGCAATCTCCAGTTGTCTTCGTATCCGCGGCGGACTTTGGCGCTGAGGTCGGGGCGCGAAGCTATCCAGGATCGGTACACCGTTTCCAGGTCGGTCCTGCCGCCTCGTGGGTCCAGGGACTCGCCGGTGCCGCTGCTAGTGACGAGCTTGGCTTCGAACTGCTTGGCTGCTCGCTCGCTGATGAACGTCTTCTTGCGCTTTGAACGATCCGGCAACCGCCATTGCACGTCATAGCGGACGCCGGCTTTGGTCTCTCGTCGCCGAATCGACATGGTCGCCTCCCGAGATCAGCTGATTGCCAGCGTGCTAGGTCATACCGGTTCTGCGGCAGCACGTTTGGCTCTGATGTGAGGCTAAACCGACGGTCCGACAGAACCCCATCAGATTCGGGCCGATTCAATCCATTGGTCGACATCGTTCCGGGCCCACCGCCGATGCCGGTTGCTGAGTCGGATGTGGTGTGGGCCCGGAGCCGGCATTCCGCGTTCTCGCTTGGCTGCCCAGTCGTGGAGGGTAGAGACAGGCACACCGGTGATGTCATGGACTTCTTCGGCCGTGAGCATCTCACGACCGTCGGACAGGGATTTCGTCATGAGGACTCACTGAGGTAGCGGGAGATGAGGTCGAGCCGTCTGCTCTTCGTCGAGCGGCATTACACAACTGTAAGCAGCTATCCACACCCGCCTGTGCACAATTTTCGGCCGTACCGCCACCAGCCGGTCGACCTGGAGGTGTCTGGGCGGCTCGCTGGCGATGTCAGTCACGATGGCGGAAAGACGCTGTCCTACAACATCGCCCAGTTCCTCCAGCTGTTCCAGCCGGTCCATTTGTTGGACGCGGCGCACTTGGTGCACACGCAGCCGCCAACTGCACGCATCTCTACCAAACACCCTCTTTCCCGCGCCCCTCCGCAACCCACACCGCCATTCCCGTAGCATCCCAAAACCACTGCGTCCATTGCACTTACACAACACCGTCCCACCACGTCTCACCTCTCATCCCCACGCAAATTTCTGCACGGCACATTGGCACAAGGGTGCAATACTGGTTTCGGGCGCGCTGATCGTGCTCGAAACACGGTCCGCCGCAAGCAGCGTCGTTGTCCCGGTTTGTGAGGTGATCGCACGTGTTGACGATCTCGCGGTTATCACGTTGGAGCATCAACTATTACAACGACACGGCCCGTGAAGCCAAACAAGCGGCGATGGACCGCCAACGGGCCAACGGTGGGCTGGGGGAGTACTACGCCGAGCGCGACACCCGAACGCCGACATGGCTGATCGCCGGGAGCGCCGCACCCACATGTGAGCTGGTCGGGTTGGACGGGTGTGCCGGCGATGGCGGGCCGGCTGACCCGGAGGTGGTGGGCCGCTGGCTCGATGACGGGATTGCACCCAACGCAGCGAGCGGGCGCGCTTTTGCCACGACCAGCGTGCACGGATTCGACCTGACTTTTGCTGCCCCCAAGAGCGTGTCGCTACTGCGAGCACTCACCGACGACGTCGGAGAAAAAGTCATGCAGGCCGCGCATCTGCGGGCCGTCGAGGCGGCGATGACCTACCTGCACGAGCACGCCGGCTACACCCGTATCCACAACCCAGTCACGGGCAGCAAGGATTTGGAGCGGTTGCCGGGGTTGGTGGCGATCGCCTACCAACACGAGACCTCCCGGTGCGGGGACCCGCATCTGCACACCCACGTGATCGTGCCCAACCGGCAAGCCCGCAACGACGGGACACTGGTGTCGATGGATTCCAAGTCGCTGTATCACGAGGCCAAGGCCGCCGGCATCATCTACCAAGCCACCCTGCGCCACGAGCTGACCGCCGAGCGCGGCGTCGAATGGCAGCCGGTCGACTCGTTCATCGGGATGGCGGAGGTCGCCGGTGTTGACCAAGACTGCCTCAAGGCGTGGTCGCAGCGTTCCACCCGGCTGCGGGAATGGGCGCACAGCAACCTGGTGGTGGTCGACGGCAAACTCAGCGCCGCGCAGACCGCGGCCGCGCAAAAAGCCACCCGCCCCGCCAAACCGGAATCGCTGGCCTGGGAGACGCTCAAGGAGCAGTGGCGCGCCGATGCGCGCGGTCTGGTGCTGGACCGCGGCGCGCATTACGGCGCGCGCGCCCAGCGGCAGCGCGCGGCGCGGCGCGCACTGGACCGCGCGCGTCTGGCCGAGATGGCCGCGCACATCGATAAGGCGGCGTTCACGCGCGCGGACATGGTGGAGCTGATCGGCGCTCAACTGCCGGTCGATGCCCCTGGTGAGCCGCGGGAGGTGATTGAGCAGCTCGTCGACGCGGTGGGGGTGCGCATCGGCGCACCGCGGCACGCACACCAGCGCGAGGGTCACGAGAAATACACCCTGGATGTGATCATGGCCGAAGAGGCCCGCATCCTGGGCCTGGTCGATGAGGCCGATAACCGCGCACGGCTTGATGTGCACTCCGACGACGTTGAGCAGTTGTCGACCGATCAGGCGCGCGCGGTGCGCACCATCGCGGTCTCCCCGTTTTTGGTGCAGCCGCTGTGCGCGCCCGCGGGCGCAGGCAAAACCCATTCGCTGCGCGCGGGCGCATCCCGCGCCTATAAGGAGGTGCTGGTGGTGGCGCCGACGGGTAAGGCGGTCGACGAGGCGATGCAGGACGGCGCCGGGGACCGCGGGCTGACGGTGGCCAAAGCGGTGCAGCTCCTCGACGCCGGGCAGTTAACGCTGGGTGCGCGCAGCGTAGTGGTCGTCGATGAGGCCTCCATGGTGGGCACCCACGAGCTGCGCCGCCTGCTGGACGCCACCACAGCCGCGCGCGCCAAGACGGTGCTGGTGGGTGACCCCTATCAGTTGGCGCCCGTGAAAGCGCGCGGCGGCATGTTCGAGCAGCTCTGCGACGAGTTGCCCTGGACGCAGCGGCTTTCGCAGGTGTGGCGCATGCGCGACCCCGACGAGCGCGACGCCTCGCTGGCGCTGCGCGCCGCACACGGCAACCGGCTGCGCCGGGCGGTGGGCTGGTATCGCACCCAGCATCGGCTGCACACCGGCGATCAGGTCGCGATGGCCGCCGACGCCCACGACGCCTACCTGGCCGACCGAGCGGCCGGGCAGGATGCACTGCTGGTATGTGACACCTGGGAAATGGCCGACGCACTCAACCGCCGCCTCCACGACTCTCTCACTGTCGATGGCCCCACCGCACAGGCGGCCCGCGACCAGACCATCCGCATCGGCGACCTTGTCATCAGCCGCCACAACAACGCGCGCATCCCCGTACACGCCGCACCCAGTGCAGACCGCGAGCCTGATCAGGTGCGCAACGGCAACCGCTGGCGCGTCGCGGGCATCGACGAGACGACCAACCGCATCGCCGCCGAACGGCTCACCGATAAGGCACGCGTGGTGTTCGAAAGCGACTATCTGCGTGAGCATGTCCACCTGGGCTACGCCGTAACCGTGCACACCGCCCAAGGCGTCACCGCCGACACCGCGCACGCCGTCATCGCCGAATTCGCCAGCCGGGCCATGGCCTACGTGGCCATGAGCCGCGGCCGCGACACCAACCACGCCTACATCTACACCCACTTCAGCGGCGAAGCCGACCACGAACACACCACCCCGGTCGCCGACGTGCACATGTTGCGGCGCGGCACCAAATACGCCGCGGCCCACTACTTCCGGATGATCCTGGCCAATTATGAGCGGCCCCGCACCATGCACGCCGAAGCCGAGCGCACCGAGCGCGAGCTGCTCCCCGCAATCGTCAGCCGGCTGCTCGCTCGCCACGGCGCCCGCCGCGCCGCACGCCATCAGACCTGGCGCGAACACACCGCCGCCCAACGCGCGTTCTACGAGCGCTACCAACGCCTCGCCGCCGACATCGGACGCGCCGCCGACCGCGCCATGGACCGCGGCTACGGACTCGAACTGTAGAAGCCCGCCGCGGCATCTGCGGTAAAGCTGCGGCACTCGCCCGGCGGTCTTGTTGGCCAGCGGAAGTACTCCCGGTGCTGGCCGCTCAGCTATCTGATAAGTTCTTCAATCGATCGAAGATAGGAAATCGGAAGTCTTCAGGAGACCGGTGGTGTCCGAACCGCTGTACAAGCTCAAGGGCGAGTTCTTTAAGACGCTTGGGCACCCGGCACGGATCAGGATTCTGGAGCTGCTCGCTGTGCGGGACCGGTCGGTTGGTGAACTGTTGCCCGAGGTGGGGCTGGAGTCGTCGAACCTGTCCCAGCAACTGGGGGTGCTGCGGCGGACCGGGGTCGTCGACGCGCGCAAGGACGGCAACACGGTGATCTACTCGATCGCCTCGCCGGATATCGCCGAACTGCTCGCGGTGGCGCGCAAGGTGTTAACCGGGATGCTCAGCGACAGGGTCGCGGTGCTCGAGGACCTGCGCGCTGGCGGCCCGTCGGAAATCCGGTAGCTGGATGGGTTGGATCGGCAAGATCGTGCGGGTTGGCCGCGTCGTGGAGCCCGCTGGCCCAGCATCCGCTCCGGTCGTGGAACCGCCTGCCGGAGTGAAGGGTTCGCTGCAGATCCGCCACGTCGACGCCGGCTCCTGCAACGGGTGCGAGGTGGAGATCTCTGGTGCGTTCGGCCCGGTTTATGACGCGGAGCGGTTCGGGGCGCGGCTGGTGGCGTCCCCGCGGCACGCCGATGCGTTGCTGGTGACCGGTGTCGTGACGCGCAACATGGCTGAGCCGCTGCGAAATACCGTGGAAGCGACTCCGCGGCCGCGGGTGGTCATCGCGTGCGGGGACTGCGCCCTGAACCGAGGGGTGTTCAGGGATGCCTACGGCGTCATCGGCGCGGTGGGTGAGGTGGTGCCCGTCGACGTCGAGATCCCGGGGTGTCCGCCGACCCCGAGCGAAATCGTCGCGGCCCTGCGATCGGTGACCGGCAGATGACGGTGACGCTGACGCCGGCTTCGGCGTCCGCGCCAAACGTCGTGCCCCGGGGCAGCCTCGGACGCGGCTTGTCGGGGATCCTGACGACCTGTGTCGGCGGGTTGGGGGTATGGCTGGGTCTGCTAGGGCTGTTCGGGTCGGCGCGGTCGCTGCACATCGGCTGGCTGCTTCCGCTGTCGGGGGTGTGGCTGGACCTCGACCCACTCGGCGGTTTCTTCATCACGGCCACCGGTGCCGTCGCGATTCCGATCGGCGTCTACCTGATCGGCTACCGCCACCATTTGGCCCGGGTCCCGCTGGCGGTGTTGCCGCTGTTTGTCGCGGCGATGCTGTTGGTGCCCGCGGCGGGGTCGGTCACCACGTTCCTGCTGGCGTGGGAGTTGATGGCAGTCGCGTCGCTGGTGCTGGTGCTGGCCGAGCACACTCGCGCCGAGGTCCGTTCGGCCGGCCGGTTCTACGCGGTGATGACCCAGCTCGGGTTTGTGGCCGTGCTGATCGGGCTGATGGTGTTGTACCGCGGCCGGTGGCGCGGATCGGTTCGCCGACCTGACGCGGGGACCCGGTGGTCCACGCACCGCCATCTTCGTGTTGACGGTGGCCGGGTTCGGGTCGAAGGCTGGGCTGGTGCCGCTGCACGCGTGGTTGCCGCGTGCGCATCCGGAGGCGCCGAGCCCGGTGTCGGCGCTGATGAGCGCCGCGATGGTCAACCTGGGCATCTACGGCATCGTGCGCTTTGATCTGCAGCTGCTGGGACCTGGCCCGCGCTGGTGGGGGCTGACCCTGCTGGTCGTCGGCGGCCTATCCGCGCTCTACGGGGTGTTGCAGGCCTCGGTCGCGACCGATCTTAAACGGCTGCTGGCCTATTCGACCACCGAGAACATGGGACTGATCACCCTGGCGCTGGGCGCCGCGACGCTGCTCGCCGGCGCCGGGATGGCCGCACCGGCGACGATCGCGATGGCCGCAGCCATGCTGCACCTGATCGCCCACGCGGTGTTCAAAAGCCTCGGGTTCCTGGCCGCCGGCTCGGTGCTGGCGGCCACCGGGCTGAGCGACCTGGACCGGCTCGGCGGGCTGGCCCGCAGGATGCCCGCGACCACGATCCTGTTCGGGGTCGCTGCGCTCGGCGCGTGCGGGCTTCCACTGGGTGCCGGCTTCGTCAGCGAGTGGCTGCTGGTCCAATCGCTGATCCACACCGCCGCCGGGCACGACACGGTGGTGGCGCTGACCACACCGCTGGCGGTCGGCGCGGTCGCACTGACCACCGGGCTGGGCGTGGCGGCGATGGTCAAGGCGTTCGGGATCGGGTTCCTGGCCCGCCCGCGCTGCGAGCCGGCCGCCGACGCGCGTGAGGCCCCCGCCGGCATGGTTGCCGGGATGACGATCGCGGCGGCGGCCTGTGTGGTGCTGGCGGTGGCGCCGATGATTGTCGCGCCCGCATTGCGGCGGGCCCTCGCTGCGCTGCCCGCCGGGCGAGGTGTCGCGTTCACCGATTTCGGCGCCGTGGTGCGGTTACCCGGCTTGCACGGCTCTATCGCACCCGCGGTGATCGCCGCCGCCCTGGCCGCGGCTGTCTTGGCCGCCGTCGGGCTGGCGCATTGGCGGTCGCGGTGGCGCCCCGAACCCGTCGCCCTGCCGCTATGGTCCTGCGGGGCAGATGATCTCACCGAGCGGATGCAGTACACCGCCACGTCGTTCGCTGAGCCGCTTCAGCGGGTGTTCGACGACGTGCTGCGTCCCGACACCGACATCGAGACCACCCACACCGCGGAGTCGAGATATCTGGCCGAGAGGGTCATCTACCGGACCGCGATCGTCGACGCGATCGAACAGCGGCTCTACAGCCCGGTGATTCGCGCGGTGGCCGCGGCCGCCGCGCTGGTGGGGCGCGTCCACACCGGAAGCGTGCACCTGTATTTGGCCTACGGCGCGCTCGGCGTGCTCGTCGTGTTGGTGGTGGCGCGGTGAACGTGATGTCCTACCTCGCCGGTGCCGCCCAGATCGGTGCGGTCATGCTCGGCGCGCCGGTGGTGATCGGCGCGATGCGCCAGGTGCGGGCGCGGTTGGAGGGGCGCGCCGGTGGCGGCGTGCTGCAGCCGTGGCGTGATCTGCGGAAACAGCTTGGCAAACAACAGATCACGCCGCTGGGAACGACGGTGGTGTTCGCCGCCGCGCCGGCGATCGTCGCCGGGACGACGCTGCTGATCGCCGCGATTTCTCCGTTGGTTGCCACCGGCTCACCGCTGGATTCGAGCGCAGACTTGTTCGCCGTCGTCGGCCTGCTGTTTTTGGGCACCGTCGCGCTGACGCTGGCCGGCATCGACACCGGCACGTCGTTCGGCGGGATGGGGGCAAGCCGGGAGATCACCATCGCGGCCCTCGTCGAACCGACGATTCTGCTCGCCGTGTTCGCGCTGTCCATCCCGGCCGGATCGGCCAATCTCGGCGCGCTGGTGGCCAACACCATCGCGCACCCCGGGCAGGTGGCGTCATTGGCCGGGGTGCTCGCGTTCGTGGCGCTGGTGATCGTCATCGTCGCCGAGACCGGACGGTTGCCGGTCGACAACCCAGCCACGCATCTGGAGTTGACGATGGTGCATGAGGCGATGGTGCTGGAGTACGCGGGTCCGCGCCTGGCGCTGGTCGAATGGGCTGCCGGCATGCGGCTCACCGTATTGCTGGCGCTACTGGCGAATCTGTTCCTGCCGTGGGGAATCGCCGGCGGACACCCGCGCGCCACCGACGTCGTGATTGGCGTCGTGGCGATCGCGGTCAAGGTCGCTGTGCTGGCGGTGCTGCTCGCGGCCGCGGAAGTGTTCATTGCAAAATTGCGCCTGTTCCGGGTACCCGAACTGCTGGCCGGGTCGTTTCTGCTGGCCCTGCTGGCGGTCACGGCCGCCAACTTCTTCACCGTGCGGGCGTGAGGGCACACCGATGACCGACGCCACCTTCGCGATCCTGATCGACTTCGCCGCGGGCGGGCTGATGCTCGCCGCGGTACTGATCGTGTGGCGCCGCGACCTGCGCGCCATCGCGCGCCTGCTGGCCTGGCAAGGTGTTGCGCTGGCCACGATTCCCATCGTGCGCGGAGCTCATGACAACGACCAAGCGCTAATCGCCGTGGGCGTCGCGGTGCTGGCGCTGCGCGCGCTGGTGCTGCCCTGGCTGCTGGCCCGCGCGGTAGGTTCCGAGCAACGCGCGCAACGCGAGGCGACGCCCCTGGTGAACACAGCCACCTCGCTGCTGATCACCGCCGTCTTGACCGTCGTCGCGTTCGCCATCACGCGCCCGCTTGTGAACCTGCAGCCTCAGTGCAACCACCACCGCCGTCCCGGCCGCATTTGCGGTGCTGCTCATCGCGCTGTTCGTGATGACCACGCGGCGTCACGCGGTGTCGCAGGCGGCCGGATTCCTGATGCTGGACAACGGGATCGCCGCCACCGCGTTCCTGCTGACCGCCGGAGTGCCGCTGATCGTCGAACTCGGCGCCTCGCTGGACGTGCTGTTCGCGGTGATCGTGATCGGCGTCCTGACCGGCCGGCTGCGGCGCGCCTTCGGCGGCGCGGACCTCGACCAGCTACGCGAACTGCGGGACTGATGACCGCACTGCTGCTCGCCCCGATGCTCGCCCCCGTCGTCGCGGCGATCGCCCACCTCGTGGGCGGGTGGCGCCGCGCCACCGCGACGCTGACAGTGCTATCGGCGATCACGGTGCTGGCGTGTGGTGCGATGCTCGGGTTGCGCGTGGGGTCCGGGCAGCATCTGGCGCTGGGCGGGCTGCTGCGCGCCGACGCGCTCACGGCCACCATGCTGATCGTCATCGGGGTGGTCGGCACCCTGGCCACATGGGCGGGCGTCGGCTACCTCGACGCCGAACTCGCCCACGGCCACACCGACACCCCCAGAGCGCGGCTGTACGGGGTGCTCACATCAGCGTTCCTCGCGGCAATGGTGATTGCGGTGTGCGCCAACAACATCGGGGTGATCTGGGTGGCCATCGAGGCCACCACCATCGTCACCGCATTTCTGGTGGGGCACCGCCGCAGCCGCACCGCGTTGGAAGCGACCTGGAAATACGTGGTGATCTGCTCGGTGGGCATCGCGGTCGCCTTCCTCGGCACGGTGCTGCTGTACTTCGCCGCGCAGCACGCTGGCGCACCTGCCGCCCACGCGCTGGACCTCGACGTGCTCGCCGCCCACGCCGGCGGTCTGGACCCCGGGGTCACGCGGCTGGCCGGTGGGCTGCTGCTGATCGGCTACGGCGCCAAAGCCGGCCTGTTCCCGTTTCACACCTGGCTGGCCGACGCGCACAGTCAGGCCCCGGCACCGGTGTCGTGCGTTGATGAGCGGGGTGTTGCTGTCGGTGGCGTTCTCGGTGCTGATCCGGATCAAACCGATCATCGACACGGCCGCCGGCCCGACATTCCTGCGCTCGGGACTGCTGGTGATCGGGTTGGCCACACTGCTGGTCGCCGCGCTCGATGCTGACCGCCACACCCGACGTCAAACGGATGCTCGCCTATTCGTCGATGGAGAACATGGGCCTGATCGCGATCGCGGCCGCCGCGGGGACCACCCTGGCGATCGCCGCGCTGCTGCTGCACGTGCTCGCCCACGGGATCGGCAAGACCGTCCTGTTCATGGCTGGCGGGCAGCTGCAGATCGCCCACGGCTCCACCACCATCGCCGACCTTACCGGGGTCGTGCAGCGCTCGCGGCTGGTCGGGGTGTCCTTTGCTGTGGGTCTGATCGTGCTGCTTGGCCTGCCCCCGTTCGCGATGTTCGCCAGCGAGCTCGCCATCGCCCGCTCGCTCGCCGACGCGCGGCTGGCGTGGGTCCTGGCCGCGGCGAATGGTGCTGATCGCGATCGCGTTCGCCGCGCTGGTCCGCAACGGCAGCCGCATCCTGCTGGGCGCCCCGGCCGCAGGTGCGCCGTCGATCACCGTGCCGGTCACCGTGGCAGCGGCGCTGCTGGCCGGGATCGCCGGCTCGATCGCGCTGGGGGTTACCGCCGGCCCGCTGACCGGCCTGTTCACCACTGCCGCAAGCCAAGTCGGGGCGCTGCGATGAGATTTGACTGGGTGCGGCACCGGGTATCCGAGGACGGTTGCGCCGACCTCGCCGAAACCCTCCTCGCGCAGGGCTTCCGCCTGGCCCTGGCGGCGGCCCACGACGACGGTGACAGGATGCGGATCGTCTATCTGTTCCTGGCGGGTTGGCCGGACCGCCGAATCGAGCTCGAATGCTGTGTGCCCGCAGACGATCCGGCGGTTCGGTCACTGGCGTATCTGTCGTTCCCGGCCGGCAGGTTCGAGCGGGAAATGGCTGACCTGTACGGAATCCGCCCGATCGGCCATCCCAAACCGCGCCGGCTGGTGCGGCACGCTCACTGGCCCGAGGACTGGCATCCCATGCGCGCCGACGCGGGGCCCGCAGCGGAATTCGCGACGAGCGGCCATTTCCCGTTCGTTACCGTCGAAGGACCCGGGGTGTATGAGATCCCAGTCGGCCCCGTGCACGCCGGTCTGATCGAACCCGGGCACTTCCGGTTCTCCGTCGTCGGCGAAACCGTGCTGCGGCTCAAGGCGCGGCTGTGGTTCGTGCACCGCGGCCTGGAGAAACTCTTCGAGGGCCGCTTCGCCACCGGCGCCGTTGATCTCGCCGAACGCGTCAGCGGCGACACATCGGCCGCGCACGCCCTGGCCCACAGCCTGGCGATCGAAGACGCGCTGGGCATCGAGCTGCCCGACGACGTGCATCGGATGCGGGCCCTACTGGTCGAACTCGAACGGCTCTACAACCACGCCGCCGATCTCGGCGCGCTGGCCAACGACGTCGGATTCGCCCTGGCCAACGCGCACACCCAGCGGATCCGCGAACAGCTGCTGCGGCTCAACGCCGCCGTTACCGGGCACCGGCTGCTGCGCGGCGCCATCCGCCCCGGCGCAGTCGTGCTGAACACTCTGCCCGACCCCGCAGCGCTGCGGGCCATCGCCGCCGACCTCGCCGAGGTCGCCGAGCTCACCCTTCGCAACACCGTGGTGAACGACCGGTTCACCGGCACCGCCGTGCTGGCCCCCGACGACGCCCGCGCGCTCGGGCTGCCTGGGATACGTCGCCCGCGCCAGCGGCATGCGCACCGACGCCCGACTCGAACACCCCACCACCGCACTGCCCGTCACCGAGGTCACCGAGCCCGCCGGTGACGTGCTGGCCCGCTACACCGTGCGACGCGACGAATTCGCCGCGTCCGCCGCGCTGGCCGGCTACCTCATCGAGTCACACACCGGCCCAACACAATACAGTGCGCCAGCACGGCCGATCCACCGATCGGCCAGCGGCATCGGCGTCGTCGAAGGGTGGCGCGGCACCATCGTGCACCGCGTGGAAATCGGCGCCGACGCTGCCATCACCCGCGCGAAGATCGTCGACCCGTCCTGGTTCAACTGGCCCGCCCTGCCCGTGGCCATGACCGACACGATCGTCCCCGACTTCCCACTGGCCAACAAAAGCTTCAACCTGTCTTACGCCGGCAACGACCTGTGACCACAACCGGCGCCGACACAAACAGACCCGCCGCGATAACACCTCGCAAACCCGGCCCGTTAACTTGCTGAAATGCGCAACTAGTAGAGTAGGGAAGCGCGCACCCCGTTGAGAATGCCCTGACATCGAAGGAGGCGCCGTGGTGGCGAAGTCGCGCCAGCCCCTGTATCAGATGAAGGCGGACTTCTTCAAAACGCTTGGCCATCCCGCTCGCATCCGAATACTCGAGCTCCTCAGCGATCGTGAATACGCGGTGTCGGAGATGCTGCCCGAGGTCGGCGTCGAGCCCGCTAACTTGTCGCAACAGTTGTCCGTCCTGCGGCGAGCCGGTTTGGTGACGGCCCGGCGTGAAGGGCTGTCGGTGTCCTACACGCTGACCTCGCCACGGGTCGCCGAACTGCTGGCTGTCGCGCGGGCCATCCTCACCGGAGTCGTCGCCGGCCAGGCGGAACTCCTCGAGGACCTGCCCGCAGTGATCGGCGAGGCCACCGGCTGATGTCGGCCGACAAGACCGAGTGGTCGCACGTGTTTGCTACTTGCGTAATTTCGAAACTACATGGCTCAGACGTGTCGATGTGCCAAGGCGGATGCTGATGGTGACAAACAATCTCGCCAGCAACGGCGATGAACCGACAACTGAAGGCGGCCCGGGGTTCACCGGTCTGGATGTCGGCGTCATCGGGGTCGCCGCCACCGCGACGGTCGATCCACCGCACCCGCCGCGGTCGTCATGGTTGGCTGTGCAGGACTACGTGGCACTGCTCAGCGACCGGACGCCGATGCACGCCGTGGCGCTGCCGCTGTCGCGCAGGCGACGTGGGCGCGGTCGGGTCGGCCATCACCGGTCACCGGACACGGTTGTCGGCGGCGTTCGTCGTCGGCCTGGGCGCACCGGAGTCCGCGGCGGTGCAGCGCTGGGTCGCCGAAGCCGCGGGGCAGCTGGTCATCGCGGAGATCGACGTGGTGACCGCGGCACAGGCCGGCCGCGGTGATGGCCATGTTGCGATCCCGAGGAGTCCAGCACCAGCGAGCCCGAGTGGCGATGGCCGGCGTCGAGTCGGCACCGCTGCTTGGGCCGATCCTGATCGCCTGCGGCATCGGCGAACTCACCAGTTGGCATCCGCGCGACGCCCAGCACTACCCGCTGAACCGACTGATGGAACACAACGACATCGTGATCTGTCCGAAGGCAGCCGCACCGATGCTGGTCGCATGGGACCGGCCCGTGACGATTCCGCACGACCCGTTCGACTTCGGCGCACTGGTCTTGCCCGGACTGCTCGGCGCGCTGTGCGGGCACGGCGTCGCGGAACTAGACGTTCTGCATCTGGCCGCGGCGGCCCACGCGGTGGCCCTGGTCACCCCCAGCCTCCACGTGCTGCCCGAACTGAATGACCCGCGGCTGGTCAGCGCCATCGCCCACCACGTGTCGCAGACCCTTACCGACCAACACCGATAACACCCAAGGAAGATTCTCATGACAACCACCGTGCCCGCGCACGCCAGCGCCCCAACGACGAACTCCGCGGTCATCGACTGGGTTGAGTGTGTCGCTGCGCTCACCACACCCGACGAGGTGGTCTGGTGCGACGGCAGCGATGACGAATGGCGGCGCCTGACAACACTTCTGGTAAACAAGGGCACCTTCGTGCGGCTGCCACGCAAGCAGAACTCGTTCTGGTGCGCGTCGGATCCCGAGGATGTGGCGCGTGTCGAGGACCGCACGTTCATCTGTTCACGGCAGCAGTCCGACGCCGGCCCCACCAACAACTGGATGGATCCGGTCGACATGAAAACCGTGATGACCGAGGAGTATCGCGGCGCGATGGCCGGGCGCACCATGTATGTGATCGCGTTCTGCATGGGTCCCCTCGATGCTGCCGAACCCAAGTACGGGGTGCAGGTCACCGATTCGGAATACGTGGCGGTCTCCATGCAGATCATGACGCGCTCCGGAGCAGCGGTGTGGGACAAGCTCGATAAGGGAGCCGAATTCGTTAAATGCTTGCACTCGGTCGGCGCGCCGCTGCATCCGGGACAGCAAGACGTGCCGTGGCCGTGCGATCACACCAAATACATCTCCCACTTCCCGGAGGAACACACCATCTGGAGCTACGGCTCGGGCTACGGCGGCAACGCCCTGCTTGGCAAGAAATGCTTTGCGCTGCGCATCGCCTCCAAGATGGCCAAAGATGAGGGCTGGCTGGCCGAGCACATGCTGATCCTCAAACTCACCTCCCCCGAGCAGCGGGTGTACTACATCGCCGCGGCGTTCCCGTCGTCCTGCGGGAAAACCAACCTGGCCATGCTGTCACCGACGCTGCCGGGGTGGACCGCCGAAACCATCGGCGACGACATCGCCTGGATGCGCTTCGGCGACGACGGCCGCCTCCACGCCGTGAACCCCGAAGCCGGATTCTTCGGCGTCGCCCCCGGCACGGGTGCTCACACCAACCCGAACGCGATGGCCACCATCGAGCGCGGCAACTCCATCTTCACCAACGTCGCGCTCACCGACGAGGGAGACGTCTGGTGGGAAGGGATGACCAGTTCGCCGCCCGCCCACTTGACCGACTGGCGGCGGCGGGACTGGACCCCGACCGCCGGTGACCCTGCGGCACACCCGAACTCGCGGTACTGCACCCCGATCGCGCAATGCCCGACCGTCGCCCCTGAATGGAATGATCCCTCCGGGGTTCCGATTTCGGCGATCTTCTTCGGTGGCCGCCGCGCAACCACCATCCCCTTGGTCACCGAGTCCCTGAGCTGGCAACACGGTGTGTTCCTTGCGTCCACCCTGTCCTCGGAAACCACGGCCGCCGCGACCGGCAAGGTCGGCGTGGTGCGCCGCGACCCGATGGCGATGCTGCCGTTCCTCGGCTACCACGTCGGCGACTACTTCGCCCACTGGCTCGACATCGGCACCAAGACGGACCCCCACCGGCTGCCAAAGATCTTCTATGTCAACTGGTTTCGCCGCGGCGATGACGACGAATTCCTCTGGCCCGGGTTTGGGGAGAACTGCCGGATCCTCAAATGGGCTCTGCAGCGCATAGACGGCCGAGCAACGGCTAACCCGACACCGATCGGAAACGTGCCGCGCATCGCCGACCTCGACCTGACCAGGCTAGAGTTCGATCGGGCCAAAATCGTCGCCGCACTGAACTTCTCCCCCGAAGAGTGGCTCGCCGAGACCCGCCTGATCGACGAGTGGTACGCCACCATCGGTACCAACACCATTCCCGATGCTCTACGCGCAGAACTGGCCGCCCTCAAGCAGCACCTGTCCTGGTGCTGTTGGGGATGAACCTATGTGGGTCATAGATGACACCCGATGCCGGCAGATCCTACGAATTACAGCTCGTAGTCGCGGTCGCCCTCGCCGCTGTCGTTGTATACATGTTCGTGTACAAACCGACGAAAAGCGTAGTCGGTATAGAAACCGTCGACATGCCTTGTTAGCTCACATCGCCCGGCCCGCCGCCCGAGGATTCGCCACAGTGACGTTTCGCCACGGTGTGCCTGGAGATGGCGCAAACGGAGATTACAAGCCCGAGCTCAAAGGAGTAGCCGAGTCAACCCCACCCACCGGGGCCATGGGACCGCTGACGGTGATGGCCTGACCTCGTGAACCTTGGGCTTGACCCCGTTTGGTGGACACAGCGGCTCGAGCGGCTAGATTTCAGTCACGTATTCAAAGACGTCCCCTCGAGTTCACTGCTGCTGAACGTCGTCAGGTGAACGGGAACCAGTGCTCGACGGCGCGCGAGATCTCGATATAGATCGGGATCCCGATCGTGACGTTGTAGGAAAACGTCAAGCCCAGCGAAGCGGCCAGTGGCAGGGTCGGGCTCGCCTCGGGGATCGCCAGACGCTGGACTGCGGGTACAGCGATGTATGACGCCGCGCCGCAGAGTACGGCGAACAGGATATAAGTCCCCGACTCGAACCGGGTGTGCGTGAGGTGCGCATAGGCGTGAGCGGTAATGATCCCGATAGCGGCGAACAGATTCGGCGCCAGTAGACCGAAGGCGATGAAGCCGGGGCCCGCGCTCTTCAGGTCCCGCAGTCGGCGGGAGGCAGTCATTCCCATCTCAAGCAGGAACAGGCACAGCACGCCTTGGAAGGCGGCGACAAAGACGTTGTCGTTGTCGTGCACGATCTTCGGTCCCTGCAACCGACTCACCAGGCCGATGACGATGCCACCGAAGAGCAGATACAGGCCAGGGTTGAGGAAGACCTCCCTGAGCAGCTTTAGCGTGCCGACGCGCGTCTTTGTGTCATCCCAATCGGCGTCGTCATCGGGATGCTGCTGCAGCTCCAGCGCGACCTTCGTCTCCTGCTCGATCGCCAGCTCGCGTTCGTTATCGAGATGTCGCCCGCGAGCTGGCCGGCGGGCCGCCCTGGGCCCCACCCTCATCGGTGCCTTGTAGTCGGGCTCGTCGGGCATGTTCCCCAACGCGTCCATTCCCTTTTGCCGCAGCCGCGCCGCCAGATACAGCGCCACCAGGCAGCCAGGCATCTCCATGACGGCCAACATGACCGGCATGAATCCGTTGAACGTCATCCCGACGATGTCAAGGACGCCTACACAGGCTGCGAAGGTGCCCGCCGAGTCTGACCCGTAATAGCCGGCGACCGTCGCCCTGTCGATCCGCCGCATCTTTGTCATGTGAGTCAGCAGCGAGTAAGCGAGCAAACCTATCAGGAAGTTGAGAACGAACCCCAGGACGATGAATCCAGCGATGTTGCCGATGCTCGCGACGTGGATCGTGGCGAGCTCTTCACCGCCGTGCCAGCCGATGGCCAGCAGCAGGTACATCGTCAGCCCCTGATAGATCACGTAGGGAAACTCGAACTGTACCTTCAGAATTGGGATAAGGAAGCCGAGGTAGAAAAACAGCAATAGCGGCTTGAAGAGGTTGTGCCGGAAGTTCTCCCAGAAATGCAGGAGCATGGCGAATCTCCTTTGAGGGCGTGGCTTGCTCACAATTCGTGACGGCTACCACGGGGGTCATGAATTTTGCAGAGTCTAACCCCCGCCGCGCCACTTCGCGCTGTGAGCAACAGCGCCTGTACGCTGGGAGAATGCTGCGAAAATGCTGCGAAATCCGGCTAGCGGCAGCACAATTCGTAATGTCGAGTCGCCAAATTCTCCGCTGTGGCGGATCGACCTTTTATTCGTTTAAAGTTACTTTTTGTTTACTTCCTGTTGCTGCCCACCAGTGACGGCCGCACCAGGGGCTAAGTTGCCCGAGCTGTGGGTCAACCCATGGGCCTCGACGCCGCTCCCCGGGTTAGAGCCGTTCCAAACGATCTACGTGGACGCCGACAACAAACTTGCCACTCGTGAGGCCACCGAGACAGCTGCGGCCGTCTTTAAACTGCCATCTGAGTGGCCCAACTGCTCTGGCTAACCGCCCTACGTCAGTCGCGGAATCGCGGCACCTGCCAGCAAACCACGCTTACATCCTGAAGGCGGAGCGCACAGGCGCAGACGTTGTCACAACATTGTCACATTGATGATGGTCGAGCGGCTCGGTTGATGATGGTCTTGCCAGTCGGCCGCCGGTGGTGACTCACGTTGTCACTGACGCTTGTTGGGTTGTCTTTCAGTTGATCTGTCCCATCGGTGGCGGGCTGGCGCCATAGCGGCCCGGCAGGGCGGACATGACTTAATCAGGAGCCTGGCAGTTCCTCATCAATGTGTTGTCTGCACGCCCCACCGGGTGTCGCCATCCGCTAGCGCTCACCAACAGAAGGGACATCATTATCGTGACAGCATTACGGCGCGTCGTCATCGGCGCCGACACCCATCTGGACACTAACCATCTGGCTGTCATCACCGATGCCGGAAAACCCTTAGCAGACGCCGAGTTCCCGACGAGCCCAGCTGGCTACGACGACGCGGTCAGATGGGCCCGAAGCTTTGGCACCATCGCGATCGCCGGGGTGGAAGGCACCTCCAGTTACGGCGCGGCCCTGACCCAGGTCCTGCAGGCCGCGCAGATCGAGGTGGCCGAGGTCAGCCGCCCGGATCGGGCTGCACGCCGCCGCCAAGGCAAATCCGATCCACTGGACGCCTACACCGCGGCTCGCGCCGCCCTGGCCGGCGACCGCCTTGCTGTGCCCAAAGATGCACGCACCAGTGCCTTGCGGGCGCTGCTGAGCGCACGCCGCAGCGCGGTCAAGGCGCACACCGCAGCGACCAACCAAATCCACGCCCTGCTGGTCACCGCCCCTGCCGAGCTGCGCGAACGCTACCGCCGCCACAGCATCACCGCTTTGGTCAAAGCATTGGCCCGATGCCGGCCCGCCACCCACAGCGACCCCACTACCGTCGCGGTGCTCACGGCCGCCAAGGCGCTGGCCCAGCGCACGGAATTCCTCGATCGTCAAAAACAGGACCTCACCGCACAACTGGACGTCCTTGTCTCACAGATCAATCCCGCGTTACGGGCCGCCTATGGTGTGGGTCCCGACACCGCCGCCCAATTGCTGGTCACCGCCGGCACCAACCCACACCGGCTACGCAACGAGGCCTCCTTGGCCGCACTGTGCGGGACGGCCCCCGTCCCGGCATCCTCGGGCAAAATCACCCGTCACCGACTCTCCCGCGGCGGTGACCGCGCAGCCAACAATGCCCTGTATCGCATCGCGCTGGTGCGCATGTCGGCCCACCCACAAACGCGCGACTACGTCCAGCGTCAAGGCGCCAACGGCCGCACCAAAAAAGAGATTCTGCGTCTACTCAAACGAGCCATTGCCCGCGAAGTGTTCAGACTGCTGACCCGACCGCACCCGGTCGACGACTACAGCGACCTGCGGCCCGCTCGCCACGCCAAAACCATCACCTTGAAAACCGTCGCCACTCATTTCGGCGTTCCCCTCATCACCGTCTCGCGGCTCGAACGCGGACTCCAACGCAACGACACTCTCGCCAACAACTACCGCCAGTGGCTCACCGCCGCTTGACTTCTAACACGAATAGGAGCATCAACTAGGTGCGAATCAGGGGAGTCGACCGGCGACAGCAAGAGACGGTGTGCGCTGGTCAGATGGCTGCGAGATACATTGTAAGACAGGTAACTTCACCCGATGTCCGACTGGGGGTCAAGTGGTCGCAGGTTCAAATTCTGTCAGCTCGATCCAGCGGAATGTAATGCGACCAGAGGATGACGCGATGGTCGCCGGCGTCGGCGTCGGTGTGTGAGGATTTTCTTTACTGCTATTAAAGGAATCGCCGGTGTTTCTGCGGTCTGGGGCCGCGGGCGCGTCGGTAGGGTCCGCGTCCGAACCGGTGCGGTCTGACTCGTTTCTTTACCGGCCACCACTGGTGTGCCCGCAATTGTCAGATCCGTCGACTGCACCGGTTCGGCGCGGAACCGCCGGACGGAGTGACCTGATAGGAGCGCGACCAAGCATCCCGTAGCAGTATCGTCCCCACCCGGCGGCTCTGCCCTTCACCTCACCCAGAAATCCGGTCACAGGAAGGGCCGCAATGGAATCCACCATCGCCGCATCCAGCCAACCACAGGTCACTGTGGGTGTCGACACGCATAAGCAGTTCCATGTCGCTCATGCCGTCGATGAGCTCGGTCGCCCGCTGGGCACCCATCAGATGCCCGCCGCGAGCCACGGTTACCGCGCTTTCGTGTCCTGGGCACGATCATTGGGGCAGCTCGTGATGGTCGGCATCGAAGGCCCGGGTCACTACGGCGCGGGCTTGGCCCGCCATCTGCGCGCCGAGGGCATTGCGGTCACCGAGGTGGGCCGCCCCAAACGGCAACGCCGTGCCCGCTACGGCAAATCTGATGACGCTGATGCGGCCGGAGCCGCCGCGATGGTGTTGGCCGGCGAAGCCCTCGGCGAGCCTAAAACCGCCGACGGCGCCGCGGAGATGGTGCGCGTGCTTCGGGTCGCGCGCGCCAGTGCGGTACGCGCCCGCGCCAAGGCCTACACCGCCCTGCAGGACCTTCTCGTCACCGCGCCCGCGGCGCTGCGTGAACAGCTGGCCGGCCGCTACAAGGTCTCCCTGCTGCACGCTTGCCAGCAGCTCAACGCATCCGAAATCCCCACCAGTCCAACCGATGCCATGATCCTGGCCATCAAGTCACTGGCCGCGCGCTGTCTTCACCTCGACGCCGAAGCCGCCGAGCTGGGACGGCATATCGACGCGATCACCGCCACCGCCGCACCCCAGCTGCGCGCCGTCTACGGCGTTGGCCCCGACACCGCCGCCACGCTGCTCTCAGCGATCGGCGACAACCCCGGCCGGATCCGCAGCGACGCCGCCTTCGCCAAACTCTGCGGAATCTGCCCGCTAGAAGCCTCCAGCGGCAAAACCATTCGGCACCGACTCAACCGCGGCGGCAACCGCGACGCCAACCGGGCTCTGCACGTCATCCTCGTCGTACGCATGCGCCGCCACCAACCCACCCGCGACTACTTCACCCGCCGCCTGGCCGACGGCAAAACCAAAAACGAGATTATGCGATGCCTCAAGCGCTACATCGCCCGCGAAATCTTCCACACCCTCCACACACCAAATAAATCAACCACCGAACTCATTGCTTGAACATTAGAAGCATCTGCTATCAAGGGCGCGAAGGCTGCGACGACCGTTCGCGGACATCACGTGAACAGTAACGGTAGCGTCGGCAGCATGTGCCGCTTGTTCGGCCTGCACGCAGGCCGCTTCGTCGCGACGGCCACATTCTGGTTGTTGGATGCGCCGGACAGCCTAGCAGCGCAGAGTAAGCGGAATCCCGACGGCACCGGTATCGGGGTGTTCGACGGCGACGGGAAACCGGTGCTGCGCAAGCAGCCGATCGCGGCGTGGGAGGATACCGACTTCGCTTGTGAGGCAAATCAACTGAGCGGCACCACGTTCATCGCCCATGTGCGTTATGCGTCGACGGGCAAGCTTGACGTGCTCAACACACATCCGTTCCTGCAGGACGGTCGGCTGTTCGCGCACAACGGTGTCGTCGGTGGCCTCGATGTGCTCGACGCGAGGCTGGCCGAGTTGTCGGTCGCCGATCTGGTCTTGGGCCAGACGGACAGCGAACGGGTCTTCGCGCTGATCACCGCGTCGATCCGGGCCCGTGGCCACGACATCGGAGCCGGCTTGGTGGACGCGTTGCGATGGCTCGCGGACAACGTGCCGATCTACGCGGTCAACCTGCTGCTGTGCACCGCGACGGACATGTGGGCGTTGCGCTACCCCGAGCCGAACAAGCTGTATGTCCTGGAACGGCGAGAACCGTCGATTTGCCCGCACTTCGACATGCAGACGCCGCGAATCCACGCGCAATCCGATCACCTCGACCTGCATCCGTCGGTGGTGTTCGCCAGCGAGCCGATGGACGACGACCCGGGTTGGCAGCTCATCGACACGGGCGCGCTCGTCCACGTCGACGACCGTCTTACCGTGACCCACCACGAGATGCTGCCGGACCCGCCCGCGCACCAACTCACACTCGCCGACCTGAGCTCGACCGCCTCGGCGTCGCAGCACTCCGCATAGCGGTGCGCCGAGGTCAACGCTTCAATCGACCGGAATCGCCCGATTCTCACTGGAGCTTCGAAACTACCAACCCCGTTGTCGGACAGCGCAAGACTAGCAACAACCGGAGAAGTCAGGACCGACTGTTTGGCAGTCCGTTCGTCGCGGGGTTCCAGCCCCGCCCGCCCCACGTCAGAGACGCCCTGTATATCTTTCACGCCCTCCGCACTCCCGGTAAGCGAAACGCCGAACTCGTTGCATCAACATAGGAGCATCTGCCATCAAGGAGCGCACGGCGCTCAAGCGAGAGAGATCCCGAGCCAACGGCACCAGATTCGGGCCGCGCAAGAAGGTCGCCGACCGGAGCCACACCGTGACCGCGAGGCGGATGAAGGCGGACGGCCCTAACGCTAAGGACATCGCAGGGTACCTCGGCGTGAGCCGTGCTACGCCGTCTCGGTGTTTCGGAGACGTCGGCGCGGCGTGGAACCGCGGACCGCGGTCGATCACGGTTGGCAAAACTAAACCTAGCCGCCAACGGCGCGTCGCAGCCGACGATGGCGAACACAACGCCGTGCGAGACAGGTAGCTATTCGGGATACCCGACGATGCATTGTCACGGCATCTAGGCTGTCGGGAACCTCGACACGGGAGCAGCGACCGGGCCTTGCCGCGCTGCTGGATTACGCCCGCGAAGGTGACGCGATTGTTGTGGTGGGTATCGACCGGCTCGGCAGGAACGCCGCGGAGGTCATGATGACGATCAGGGAACTCGGCGAGCGGAACATCGTCCTCCGGTCATTGCGCGAGGGAATCGATACATCCAATCCAACCGGGCGCATGGTGGCCGGAGTGCTGGCGAGCCTGGCAGAACTTGAGCTGGAGCTTGGCCGGGAACGTCGTGCGGCAGCGCGTGAAGCCCGGAGAACACGCGGACAGCCTATTGGGCGGCCCAAGGTGCTCGACAAGTCGAAAGCTTCTCTAGCGCAGCGGATGCACGCGGGTGGCGAGTCGGCGAGCACAATCGCAGCCGCACTTGGGGTCAGCCGCGCGACGGTTTATCGAGTGCTCGCCGACCAGCAGAGCGAACCTGCGTAGGTGCAGCGTCCCTACGTTGACGTGTTGAATGCCGGCGAGCCGCACACGAGCGATTTCGACTTTGGACTACAGGAATGAGTTCTCCGCGGTGAGGCCGCGGTCGGGGAACGCGCCGAGCGCGAATGTCTCGGCGTTGCCCAGACCTGTCCCTCCGCCGACCGGATCTTCCACTCGCACCAGGAGGTCCCGAAGCTGGTGCAACTCTCGCGCGTTCTTGGGGTCGTCGCAGTCCGTCATGTGGTTGCCTTCGACCTTGAGGTCGCCGACCCATTGGCCATACACCCAGTCATTCCACCCGTAGTACCCGGCCGTGCCAAGGTGAAAGCCGGTCGGGCCAGCCGCATTGATCGTCAGTGGCCGCTTTGCCCCGCTGGAATCGATCAGGGTGATCGTTCCGTGGGTGAATCGGCGGTTGTCGTCCCGAAAATGCAGGTCTTGCTCGACCGAAGCGAAGCGTTCAGAGGTCCCGTCGGCATTCTGTTGCTCTGCCTGGCAACGGATCTCGGTGAATCCGTCACCCCGCTCCTCTTGGTAGAAGACGAACAGGGAGTACACCGATCCGTCGGCGCGAGTCAGAGTCATCGGGAGCCACGCCATCAACATTTGCTTGATCTTTCGGCCGCCGCGCGGCAAGCCCGGTATCGGCTTGCCAACACCCGGTCGGAGTCCCCACGAGTGGTCGCGGATCGAGATCCAGCCGTCGGCGTCGATTTCGGTTCTCACGCCTTCGACTTCCGCCCAGCCGGATGCGACGCCGATCTGGTGGTAACGCAACACGTTGTGGGTTACCCGAAACCCGTCAGGGCTGCGGTCCGGCCATGGATCTTCAAGCGCCGCATCGAAACTGCCGCGCATCACTACGTCGAATGCGATGGGGGAGTGCTCGGTGGCATCGAGGTTCACTCGTATTGAGCGCAGCGGCTCCTCGATGCAGTAGTGGATCGGACCGACGTGGGTGCTCGCTGGGTCCAACGACAACCGCCGCCCCGCACGAACCGTCCACTGTTCTGTGCCCCGGCACACGCCGGCAGCCCCATCGAACACGCCACGATTGGTGTACTTGCCGATCCCGAGCACGACCTGCAGGGAGTTGTCGCGCGCATGCGCAATCGTCCAGATCTTCTCCGTCCACGACGGATCGGACTGGCTGACCGTGGCGAAGGTGTCCACGATCTGGTGTGTGAGGAGTTCGTCCTCGGGTACCAAACTGCCGTAGTTCGTTGACAGCAACGCGGTCACCTTTCTGCGGTGTCTGAAGGCGGGGCTCCCCAGAACGCTGTCATGTCAGTCCCCCCCTCGTATGCGCGCATCCAGGTATCGACCCATCCTGGCAGTGGCTGATCGGCAGGATCATGGTTGGGAGTCTGCGATAGCACGAGTCGCCACACCATGGTTGCCAACTGGCGTGTTGGCACAGCATGGAACATGTTGGGCGGACCGCTCGGTCGCTCAAGCCGGCGGCTGCCGCCGGGAATGCGGTACTTGAACTCGCTGAGTAGCGGTGAGTTCGACATCAATTCCTGCGCCGAGGCACCGCGGTCCTCGTACGGAATGGTCTGGTCAAAAGTCTTTGCGATCCGCGCGGACAGCGTGCCGATGTGGCGGAACGTGCGACGGACCTGCGTGACGCGGTACCACGGGTCGGGGTTGATGTGCCGGCACAAGATGAGCCCCGAGCTGCGGTGCTCGATCTCTTCGACGAAGTGCCACATCATCAGCGAGGCGACTCGCCGGTCTCCGCCGCCGAACAATGAATCACGGTTGTCGAGAATGACTTTGAAGAGCGGTGTGAACGTCGCCTCGAGGTTGGCGATGTAGGCCGCGTGAAACTCGATGGGCTGCTCGTCGACGAGTTCGTCGTAGGCATTGCATGCGTCGTCGTACACACGCTCCAGCTCGGGATAGCGATCCACGAGCGCCAGCATGTGTTTGCGATGAGCTGCCGCGTGCTGTGCCTCCTGCCGCAGGAACGCCTCGGCTTCCGAGGCGACATCGGGGTCCTCGTTCAGGCGGTCCTGTGCTTTCCGGACCGCGCTGACGATGTATCGCTCGAACGGCACCGCGATGAATGTGAAGGCGTTGCAGAACAGGCCGAAATTCGGGTTGGCGGGCTGCCACATGAAGGGCACCGTCGCGTCGAAGTCCCACGGGATCTTGCGGACCACGAGGTCCGTCATCGGTGACTACCTCCCATTGAGATGCCGTTACGCCCGCCCTTGGGGTCGCGACCGCCGCCTCGCGAGCCTTAGCATTGGCATGCATCGGTGTCTCACAATGACTTTTCCGGACACCGGGGCGAGACACCGTTAGTGTGACATTTGACTGTCTATATGTAAAGGGCTCGATGGTGACTTCTGAACGACCTGCCGAGGTCGAGCCATCGACGAGACGACGGATCCTCGCGGCCACGTTCGTCGTGCTCGCCCGCGACGGACGCCGGAAGTTGCAGCTGTCCGACGTTGCCGCTGAAGCCAAGGTTTCGCGTCCAACCCTGTACCGGTATTTCGGTTCGAAGGAAGGGCTACTGGAGGCGTTCGGCCTCTACGAGCAGGACAATTTTGACGCCGGCATCGCCGCTGCCATGGCAGGATTGACCGGCCCCGACCGGCTCGATGCTGCGTTGCAGTTCATCGTGGATTTCCAGAGCTCGTACTCGCTGGGCTCGCTGGCCGACACCGAGCCCGAGCACGTGCTGTATCAGATGAAGCGCGCGTTGCCCATCATGCGGGAGCGCGTTGCCCGCATCATCCCCGGCGACATCAGCGAGATCGCCGCCGCGGCAGTCGTGCGGATCGCCGTCTGCCACTACATGATTGGCGGGGGTAGCACTGATCAATTCCTGGCCGAACTGCGTCATGCTGCCGGCCTCGATCCGTCTCGACGGCGGCTGCCACGGTCCGCCGCGGCAGCAGGCTAACCCCCGAGCCAGCCGGCGATCTTGTCGGCGATGATCTCGGGCTGCTCGAGATGCATGAAGTGGCCGACACCGTCGACGATCTCGTAGGCGGATCCGGCGGCGGGTAAGTGTGCGGTGAGGTCGCCGAGCAGCTCAGCGCCGATGGCTCCATCGTCGGAACCGTGCAGGTAGAGCGTCGGCACCGGCGGCGGCTGAGTTGTCGCTAACGCTTCGGCCTGTGCGCCTGAATCGGCGAACTGCGTGTTAAACGACGCACGGTACGGACACACGACGTTAGAGATGTTGTCCGCCGTCACGTATCGACGCAGCTCAGCCACGTCGTCGCGTGCGTCGTACCCCGGCGACCAGTCTGCCCACAACGACTCCCAGAAGCCCGGCGCAACCAGCGCGGCGTCGGCGAGGTCGACCTGCTGGATGAACCAGATGTAAAAGGACCGCTTGAGCTGCCGATAGGTAAACATGCCGGTGGCCAGGGCACTTATCGGCGGAACCGCAAGAGCGACGAAACGGCGAAATGCCGAGGGATCCGTTGCAACCGCTCCGTATCCCGCGTTCGCACCCCAGTCGTGCCCGATGAGGATTGCGCGATCATCGGCCCGGTAAGTCCGACGGACCTCGAGGAGATGACGTACGTATGTACCGACACTGACGGGACTTGCCACCGGAGCGTCGTATCCGGGAAGCCAAGGTGCCACGACTCGGTATCCGCGTCCGACCAGAAAGGGTCCAAGGTGTCGCCAAGTGTTAGGCGTGTCCGGAAAGCCGTGAACGAGGACGGCCAGCGGCAAGGTCGCGTCTTCGATGTCTCCGAAGACGAGTGGTGGGGGTCGGGTCACCTCGCGATCGTATTACACCACTCCATACAGACGTAAAGTCTGCCTGCTTTACATCTGATGTGCTGTGTGTAAATCTATCTCTTGTGGCAGGCATCGCCCTAGCTCAACGCGACCTCCCCGATACTCGAAGGCAACTCGAATCGTGGTTCGAGCACAAGTTCGGGGGCAAGGCGGCTGTGTCCGACCTTCGCGCGGCGAATCGCGCCGCGGGATGGTCGAGTGAAAGTTTGGTGTTCGCGGCGGAACTGAACGGACGCATAACCGAGTACGTCGTCCGAATCCCGCCCGCCGGCGGAGGCATCTTCCCCAACTACGACTTAGGTGCACAGACCCTGACGCAAGACTTGCTTCACGAACACGGGATCGCGACTCCGTCGCCAATTCTCTATGAACCTGACAAGTCGTGGATCGGGTCGAAGTTTCTGGTGATGCCGCGGATCGTTGGTCACACGCCGTCGGATACCTCGTATGCGACACGAGGGTGGTTGCACGACGCCGGACCCAATGTGCAGCGGCGGGTTCACGACTCATTCCTTGAGACACTCGCAGGACTGCACCGCGTTCCAATCAACGCCGCTATATGGCTCGAGCGCCCTGCGGGTGTCGGGAACACCGCGGAACTGGCCTGGTGGCGCGAATACGTCAAATGGGGGAGCGACAACCATGTTCCCGATCTCATGTCAGCTGCGTTTGACTGGCTAGCGAGCCACCAACCGGAAGAACCAACCGAGCTGACGATCTGTTGGGGCGACGCTCGACTGTCCAATGCGATCTTTGACGACAGCGGCGAGATCGTCGGGGTCTTGGACTGGGAGCAAGCGTGCCTATGCCCGGCCGAGACCGACTTCGCCTGGTGGCTAGCCACCAGGCGCCAAATGCTGGAGGTCAATGGGCTCGATCTTGATCCCGAGCTTCCGGGATTCGACTCTCGCGAGCAGGTCATCCGACGGTTTGAGGAGATGATTGGTCGACCGCTGGTCGATCTCGGTTGGTACGAGATCTTCGCCATGGTGCGGATGGGGTGCTGCATCCTCCGCACACAGGTTCTGCTTCCCAAGATAGGCCAGGACGATCACTTTCTCACCCGCGCACCGTTCCTACCCGCATGGACAATCGCGGCGATCCGTAACTAGCTCAAACTCACCGCGGATCCGTTCCATCGGTTATTCGGCGTGCGTGGCTGCCATCCGCGCACGGAGATTGCCGCCAGCGCACTCGCGCGACGCCGGCCGGGCCGCTACCTGAGCGCAACTGACTCGTCCTACGGCCCGTGAGGGGAGGGGTGTCCCTTCTCAGTCCTCACTGCGCCTCGAACGGCTCAGCGACCGCTCTCTCCGCCAAACTCTGGCGCGGCGTTCCGCCGTCCGCAGCGCGTCCGCAGTAGTTTCGACAACGCTCGTCGCTCGCCAACCTCGTCAACGGTCTGACGTGCGGAGTTCCCACGCCGCCAACGCGGTCAATGAGCGCAAACGCCCAAGTTGACTTGTTCGGGACGAAGAGGCCATACAACCACACGGGAGGCACGTGGGGCAGGGGTCAGGCGAATCGGTCGCCCAAAAGCTCTCGACAAGTCGAAATCCGCTCTGGCGCGGCGGATGCATGCCAGCGGTGAGTCCGCGAGCACCATCGCAACCACACTCGGGGTCAGCCGTGCGACTGTCTATCGCGCGATCTCAGAGCAGCCAGAACGGACCGACTAAGTCGGCGACAGACCCTTGCAAATTCTTTTCGGCTAGCGCCCTTCAACCTCGGCCTTGATGCGTTCGAGCGTCGTGGCTATGTCGCGGACGTTGCGCCGACGCCGAGGTTCACCCACGAAAGCGAACGGACGCATTAGCACCGGTTCCGGAGTCCAAAATGATTCCGTCACCTCTGTCCCATCATCTTGCGGGACGAATCGATAGTGCCAATTGTTCACCGCAGCAGACCCCACAAGAACCTCGAAGCCAAACTCATGGCCACGCTCGCATGCGGTGACCCGGCATGTAGTCCAGTACACGGGTCCGATCTCATTTCGCTTCACATGCCCACGAAACCTCGCTCCCAAGGCGGGTCCGCTCGCTCCGTCTAACCACTCGGCGTCGAACGTCTCCGGCGAGAATCTTCCTGTGTTGGTCACGTCAGAGACGAGGTCCCAGATCGCCGCCGCAGGCGCTGACATGAACACTCTGGCAGAACCTCGCATACCTGACATCTGTACACGACGTCAGAACAGAGCGGGCAGTTTCTCTTTTAACTAGGGCTTGTTTCAGGCCCATCGAGCAAGCCTTTGGAAGGTCTCAGGAAGGGCTTGACGGCAACCCCCGCGGTTTGGCAATCTGAACGCTGTTCGATTTAGAACACTGTTCGAAAGGTGGTAATGGGCAGCGAGCTATCCGCGCGAACGCTTGGCTACGGGATGCTGGATCGGGACCACCTGACCAAGCACCTCCTCGAACTCGCACAGCGGGTCGGGGTCGAGAAGGTCACGATGCGAGGCCTCGCTGCCCAAGCAGGCACCTCGGCATCGTCGGTCTACTACCACGTCGCCGGCAAGGCTGAACTGCTCGATCTGCTGATCGAAGCCGTCGTGAACAGCATCGAGGTTCCCACCGAAGGAGAGTGGCAGGATCGCGTCGTCGCGCTGTACACCAACGCATGGCGCGTCCTGGTCACGGTTCGGGGTATCGCAGGCTTGCTCCAGCAACGCCCGCACACGACCGCCGCCGAGAACATGGACCGAGCCACGCGTTCCATCCTGCGCGAATCAGGATTGTCCAAGCGAACTTTCACCGCCGCGTACGCCCTGCTCTACGTCCACCTGCTGGGGTCGGTGGAACTCGAGCACAATCGCGGCGCGCAAACCACGCGCGGGACCGCACGGGCCGAAGCGACGTTCCGCGACGGACTGCAGATCATTCTCACCGGCCTTCGCCACGCCGACGAACGATGAGGGAAGACCATGCCTGAAGCCACGCTCGATCTCGCCGACCTGTCCCTGTGGGCCGACGGCTTCCCAGACGACGTATTCGCTGGACTTGCGCCGGCGCACACCCGTGTACCACCAGACACGCACCGCGATCGTCGATAAATCTGTCGGCCGGGAATTCTGGGTGTGCACGAAGCACGCCGAGGTGACCCAGGTGCATCGCGATCACGACGCGTTCACCGCGACCGACGGCCCATTGATCCAGGAAGTCGGCCTCTTTTCGGCCTATCCCGCGATCGTCAACCTCGATCCGCCCGACCACACCAAGCGCCGCCGAATCATCGCGAAGGCGTTCACTCCCCGCGCCGTGGCCAAGCTCGAAGAGGGCATCCGCACCCGCGCGCAAGTCATGGCTGCGTCGCTTCTCGATGCGGGTGGCGGTGAGTTCGTCGAACTCGCGGCGGGGCTGCCGATTTCGGTCATCGGGGACATCGTGGGCATCCCCGACGAGGATCGACCACGGGTGTTCGATCTCATCGACCAGGTGCTGAAGTTGGCCGGCGTCGGGATCACGACGCCGGAGGGTGATGCCCTGGGGCCTTTCCTCGAGTTGTTCCAGTACGCCAGCGAATTGACCGCACAGAAGCGGGAGCATCCCGTCGACGACATCTGGAGCACGTTGTGCACGGCCGAGATCGACGACGAGTCCGGCGGGACGTTCTTGTTGCCGGAGAACGAGCTGGAGATCTTCTTCTTCATCCTCGCACTGGCCGGGAGCGACACTACGCGTAACGCGTTGTGCGACGGAATCCGCGCCTTCGTCACCAACCCCGCACAGGCCGACCGATATCGCAGCGATCCCGACGTCCGTGCGCGTGCAGTGGAGGAAGTACTGCGGTGGTCTACGCCGATCATCTTCTGGGTTCGCGGCGCTCGCCGCGACGTCGTGTTAGGTGATACACCGATCAAGAAGGGGTCCCGCGTCGTCACGATGCTTCGCTCGGCCAATCGCGACGAAGACATCTTCGACAATGCCTTCGAGTTCGACATTGCGCGCCAACACAATCCACACGTGACATTCGGCGGTGGCGGTGCACACCACTGCCTTGGTGCCATGCTCGCGCGAGCCGAGATCCGCGCCGCGTTGGACGAAATCCTGCTCAACACCGCCGACGTCGGACTGGGTGAACCGACGATCCAGCACCCGAACATCATCTCGAACATGACCGTCTACGACTCACTTCCGATCAGCCTCGAATTGGCCAAGCAACGCTAGGAAGGAACGTTTCATGGCGCGGTATCGCGTGGTGCAGTGGGCGACGGGCAACGTCGGCCAGCGCGCACTTCGGGCCGTTCTCGACCGTGATGCGTTCGAGCTCGTTGGGGTACATGCATTTTCGCCCGACAAGGTGGGCCAAGACGCCGGCTTACTGGCCGGGATCGCGCCAGTAGGAGTCCTGGCCACCGACGACGTCGACGCGCTGATCGGTACAGCACCCGACTGCGTGATCTACACCCCGCGTGTGATCGACTATGCCCTGGTGGGCCGGATGCTTCGCGCCGGGATCAACGTGGTGACCACGGGCGACTTCCTCACGGGCACTCACCATCTGCAGGAGTGGGCGGCTCTCACGGCTGCTGCCCAGCACGGGGGTGCGACGTTCCTCGGCACGGGTTTCGAACCGGGGTTCGTCAACGTCGCTGCGGGCTTTCTGTCCGGTGCATGCCGGCGCGTGCACAGCGTGAAACTGGTCGAGACGCTGGACTGCACCCAATACCCGGTGCGGGAGGCCTGGACAGTGCTCGGGTTCGCCAAGCCGGCCAAGGATCGGCTGGTCGAACTCGACCCGTTCACCGCCCGATACGGCCTTGGATACTTCGAGACGCTGGACCTTGTCGCCGACATGCTCGGCATCGAGTTGGAGTCGAAGCGGGGTCTTGTCGAACATGCCCTTGCCACGCGTCACCTGGATCTGGGTTGGATCACGTTCGGTGAGGGCAGTGTGGCCGGCCAGCGTCGCACCTACCGCGGCTACCGCAATGGACGCGTCGTCGTCGAACTGGTGATCTGCTGGACCATGAGTGACGACGCCCTGGACCCACAGTGGACCGATCCCAAGGGCTTCAAATTGGAAATCGAGGGCGAACCGCGGGTGGATGCCGTGATCCAGTTCGGCCCACCACGCAATTCAGACCTCTCGGCCGACCAGGACGTGATGAGCCTGCTCATGGTCGGCACGGCCATGGCAGCGGTCAACGCGATCCCTCATGTGTGTGACGCTCCGCCGGGCGTGATCACGCCGATTGACCTACCCATCAGCGGCACCCGAGGTGCCCTCATCGACTAACCCGTCGCGGTGGCCCCGAGGGAAGGAAGCCCATGACGCGACGAGCTGTCCACCGAGTGAGGTCCGGTGCCGGTGGTGAGGCACGGCAATCTACCGCAGCGCCAGGCCACCGAACTGTAAACGAACTGTAAGCACACGTGATCGAAACGCCACCAATCGTGCCAACGCACGCCAACGCCAGCAAACGCCCAGAAACACGGACTGTAAATCCGTCCGCCTGGGCCGACGTGCGGATTCCAGGGGCGGGCCGCTGACCTATGGGGCCAAGATGGGGCCAAACCTACGGACCAGGTGCTCTAGCGCGTCCAGTTCGCTGTCTCTAATCCACTCTGACCAGCTGAAATACATTGATGTAGGCCGGAACTCCGCCTGACAAGCGGAAGGTCGCCGGTTGGATCCCGGCCCTGGCCACCACGTTATTTACGCCGCTCAGAACCGAGAGATCACCCGGTCAGAGCCAGCTTGGTTGCCACGAACCGAACGGTGTCAGTGGATGCTTGTATTCGCCGGGCGTCTTGGACATCTCGATCATCTCGGTGACGCCTTTGTAGTGGCCCATCGGCGTATCGGCAGTGAAGGTATCCGGATCCGGATAGAGGTGCTCATCGTCTGAGCCAGCCGTCTTTTTCGCGTAGTCGCGATCGAAGATGCCCAACTCAGGAAGCCAAAGAGCAGTGCGTACCAACGAAACCCTGACGCGGTAGCTTCCGCCCTCCTTCGCCCGTCGGAGCAGTGCCGACAGGATTCCGCAGGTTGCGAGCCAGCCCGCCGCGTAGTCGCAGGCCACGAAGATCGACGGATGTACCGGCTTCTCGTCGCTGCCCTCGATGTTGTCGAGGCCCAACGCGAAGGTGGCCGTGATGTCGAAGCCGACGCGACTCGACCAGGGCCCGGTTTCGCCGGCCCAGGTAACCTGCGTATCGATCAGACCCGGCCGCTCTTTGAGGACGTCATCCTGCGTGATATTGAAGCGCTGAAGCCATCCGGGGCGACGGTTCGTCACCAATACGTCGGCCTTGGAGAGGAGTTCACCGAATTTCGCCCGGCCTTCTTTGCTCTTCAGTTCGAGCACGGTCGAGCGCACTCCGACATGCGAGGTGTAGTGCCAGACCGAGTGCTCGACATCGGTTGGCCGCCACACGTTGAGTGAGTCGGCGCCGTGCAGGGCCATAGCGCGACCGATCGACGGCGCGGCAATGACGTGGCTCGACGAGAGCAAACGGATGCCATCGAGCGGCGTCGTCGGATTGGGCGCGAAGGGTATTGGATCGCTTTCGCCGACTTTCTCGACGCTGACCAGCGGTATCAGCCCCAGGTTCTTTGTGAAGGCATCCATCTTCAGCACGTCTTTGATGTTGCGTGCGAGTGGCATCGGGATGGCGGCCTTCTCCGCGGCTGCTTCGAGTTCCTCGCCCTGCCACTCTTTCACCGCGTCGGCCAGCGCCTGGTACGTGCCGCCCCTGGGTTTGAGGAGTTCGAGTGCACGCTGGCGCAAGGCGGGGTATGGCTCGGCGAACATGACCCACTTGCCGTCTCCGGTGGGAACGATATCCGGGCCGCCGGCAAAAGGGCTGTATGGATCCGTGCGTCCGGGGAATCCGTTGACCAGCTCCCACTTTCCGTCCAGGAACGGGGTGAGACGGCGCAGGGATTTGCGCACGTCGATGTGAATGTCCTGCCCTTGGCCGGCACGTTCCTTCCAGATCTTTGCGATCAGGATCGCCTTGGCCGCGAGCGCAATCGCGCTGATCGACCCATAGGGCAATCGGTCCGGCGTGATGGGGTCCGCGCCGTAATAGGTGACCTTGCCGCCGGCATCGGCAGTTGTCGCTCCCAGGCGCTGCAATAAGGACTCAACATGTCCAGCCACGTCTATCGTGCTGCTTTGCAACGGAGTGTCGTAGTTCGCGATTATGCGGTTCGCCAGCTTTTCTGCAGCGCTCACGGTCCATCTCCTTGTTGCGATCGGTTGCTGACATTCGCGTGTTCAAGAAGCCGCGTACGGCTTCCGATCTCCGAATGATCGCGAGGAAATCCGGCCAGGTCGATGTCCGCAGTGTCAACGATTGGCAGCTGTTGTTGTGCCGGAGCACACCGGGTTGCAACTGTCGTGTCGCCTGCCACGGCGTGTGCCTCGGGGCCGCGTCCACTCCTACAGCTGTTCCTTGGCCAACAGCAAGTAGCGGTAGCACGGCACTTTAACTTGCGTAGACAAGCAGTATGAGTGCAGCGACGATGATATTCATATGTGTTTCAGGAATTCTGGCTCAATTCGTACATCACCGCGCGCCGTTGAACTACTTGACGAAGCAAGTTAAAATTCGTCGACACGCACCTGCCGAACGATGTTGGAGGCGATCGCGATAATTACGGCGACGAGTACCGGCGGCGCGGAGAATCTCAACGGCAATGCTCATGCGCTCCGATCGGCAATCTGTTCGAGAGGCCATCCGGTGTGGCGATGACGTCGCCTCCGCTTCCTCCGATACCGACGGTCACGACGATCGACGGCGTAGTAAGCGCGATTGAATCGATCATCGATTGGTCCATCTCCGCTTCAAGCCGTATGGGTTATTTCGCCGCGCTGTACAAGCGGATCACGATCGCGATCGGCACCGCGGTCTCACAGGGAGAGTTCGAGGACGCGACGCGCATGCAGCGCTTCGACGTCACATTCGCCAGCCGCTACTTCGACGCGCTCAACGGGTACTTCCACCCCACCCAGTTTGCGGAGCCGACACGGTCTTGGCGGTCGACGTTCGATGCGGCGAGCGAGCCGGAGCCGATCATCCTGCAGCACTTGCTGGCCGGTGTGAATGCACACATCGAGCTGGATCTCGGTATCGCCGCTCAAATAGTCGCTCCCCGAGGAAATCTGGAGGCGCTGCACAACGACTTCAACACAGTCAACGCCGTATTAGCCAGCCAGGTCGGCGGGGTAGTCAGCGAGCTCGATGAATTGTCGCCCGTCCTGGCCGACCTCTACCACGTACTGACGAGCAACGAGATATTCCTCATCGACGAGGCCGTGAAGACCCTTCGCGACAGCGCATGGACATTCGCCACGATTCTCGCCCTCGAGCCTGCGCTCGCGCACCCGGCCACGATCTGGGCCCGGGATGAAAAAGTGTCAGCGCAGGGTGAACTGATTTACGACCCGCCGGGATTGATCGGTCTGCCCCAGGACATCGTCGCGTCCATCGCGGCGCGCGAAAGCCGGGACGTCGTCAAGAACATCCGAGCGTTGAATGAGATCGCAGCGACTCCCGCGCGGGTCAAGCCCAACGCATCGGCCTAGCCGCCGTACGTCGGCCCTTGCACGCCGTCGCGCCAGGTGGTGCATTTCTGCGCGACGCAACAGGTCTCGATCAGGCTGGGGGCCTGGCCGAAGTGAGGTGACACCTGTTGCGACGTGTATTGGCCGCCGGAGCTCGCGCACTGACCCTGAACATCAGGGTCAGCGTGGGCAAGGGGCGCGGTCAAGATCGTCGCCGCGACCGCAATTGCGAATACAAGACGCTTCATGTTCCTCCGTAGCTCCGACGGCGACAGTTTACCGGTTCCATCCTTGACCTCGACTTCTTCGGCCTCCGCGGCTACCCGTAGGCGCAGGTAAACTACAGGCATGTAATTCGGCGTCACGCGGGCGAAGATCGCCCTCGCCGACCAAAGGAACGGCCCATGGACCCACTCAAGATATCCAGTGTTGAACTCGACGATCGCGATCCTTTTCGAGCGACTTTCAACGTGCACCTGACCCGCGACATGACCGAGTTCGAGCGTCAGACGCTGCCCCCGCTGCTCTCCGGCAGCTTCTCACCGTCCGAGGCTCGGGGTGAGGCGGTGGTGGCCATCAGAAACGCGACCATCGGGATGATCGAAGATCACCGTGACCTCCTCAAACAGATTGTGGCGGAAGCCGAATCGCTGGCCAAGACTATGGAGCACGATCAACACGCGGTTGCCGCCCAGGTCGCGGCCAGGGTGGCGGATGTTCGGCAGCGCGCTGCAGCCATCGACTGGAGCTGACGCATCAGCAGCGGATAATGGGGCGGTGACAGCCACCACGCGTCGGTTCCTGGTTGCGCCGCTCCTCGTCATGTCCGTCACCATCTGGGGTGCGCGCGCCAATGCCGACGTGCCTCCGCTCAGCGCCGCGGCGCGCTCGGCTGGTTTTATCGACGTCCGCTCCGTCGTTTCCAGCGCGGTAATCGATCTGCGCTATGCGACGCCGAACAATTTCACAGGCATGCCGTTGTATCCGGCCGATGCCCGCTGTCTGGTGCACGAATCCATGGCGCCCGGGCTCGCCGCTGCGGCGAAGACCTTGGCTTCGCGCGCCGACGTGCTTGTCTTCTGGGACTGCTATCGACCGCACGATGTGCAGGTCAAGATGTTCAACGTTGTGCCGAATCCCGCCTGGGTGGCAAAGCCCGGTCCTTATGCCCGCAGCCACGAGTCGGGGCGCTCGGTTGACGTGACGATTGCAAACGCGCAAGGGCCATGCCCGCCCGCGCGGCAGTTGGCCGGCCGGTGCCTCGCTGATATGGGAACCGACTTCGATGACTTTTCGCCCCGCGCAACTGCCTTCGCCACCGACGGGGTCAGCCCGGACGAGCAGGCGAACCGGGCTCTGCTCCGCGACGCGATGAGTGCCGGCGGATTGTCGGTGTACTCCGGTGAGTGGTGGCATTTCGACGGCCCGGGCGCGGGGGTTGGGCGCCCGATCCTCGACGTTCCGGTCGACTGAGCCGTCGTTCGTTGATCCCATATTGTGGGATATTTGTTTCGTATCATGAAATATGCGGCGGTAGCCTGGATTCGAGCATGGTTCGACAACGAGGAGCCGCAGATGAACAGCAAACCCCAGGCCGTCTACACCCACGGGCATCACGAGTCGGTACTGCGTTCGCACCGTAGGCGCACCGCAGAGGACTCGGCCGGCTACCTGCTGCCGCACCTGCGACCCGGGATGTCGGTGCTCGACGTCGGCTGCGGCCCCGGCACCATCACCGTCGACCTGGCCGTCCGAGTTGCGCCCGGCCGGGTCACCGCTGTCGAAATGACCGACGAGGCTTTGGGTCTGGCTCGCGTAGAGGCGCAAGCGCGCAACCAGTCGAACATCGATTTCGCGACATCTGACGTCCACGCACTCGACTTCCCCGACAACACCTTCGACGTCGCGCACGCGCATCAGGTGCTGCAGCACGTCGCCGACCCGGTGCAGGCGCTGCGGGAGCTGCGGCGGGTGTGTGTGCCGAACGGCATCGTCGCGGTCCGCGACGCCGACTACGCCGGTTTCATTTGGTTCCCGCAGCTTCCGACGCTGGATCGGTGGCGCGAACTGTACGACGAGGCGGCCCGCACCAACGGCGGCGAGCCCGACGCGGGGCGGCGGCTGTTGTCGTGGGCCCGGGAGGCGGGATTTGACGACATCACGCCCACGGGCAGCACGTGGTGCTTTGCGACGCCCGAGACCCGCGACTGGTGGGGTCGGATGTGGGCCGACCGGATCGTCGAGTCGGCCCTCGCCCGTCAGCTGGTGGACTCAGGCATGGCCACCACCGCGGAACTCGACGAGATCTCGTCGGCATGGCTGGATTGGGCCGCCGCGCCGAATGGCTGGTTGGCCATCCCACATGGCGAGATCTTGTGCCGGGCCTAGTAACCCCCGCGGCTTCGAACTTCTCCGCGCACCGCAGTTCTTCTTTACGCTGGTCAGAAGCACGGTATTGGCATTCTCTTTTTTTGCAAGTACGTTATCCATCGATGGATAACCACACTGAGACGTCATCCGGCATCCCGCTGGAGCCCGTTTATGGGCCGGGGGACCGTGGTGTCGAGCCGCCGCCACCGGGCACCTATCCATTCACCCGGGGCAACTTCGCCAGCGGCTATCGCGGCAAGCTGTGGACGTTTCGGCAATACTCCGGATTCGGCACCGTCGAGGAGTCCAACCGCCGTTACCGCTATCTGCTGGAACAGGGTGGGACCGGGTTGTCGGTGGCGCTCGACCTGCCGACCCAATGTGGCTACGACTCCGATGATCCCGAATTCGGTGAGGAGGTCGGCCGGGTCGGCGTCGCGATCGACACCCTCGCCGACGCCGAGATTCTGTTCGACGGCATTCCGCTGGACAAGATCAGCACCAGCTTCACGATCAACGGCACCGCCGCGATCCTGCTGGCGTTCTACGTGGCGGCCGCCGAGCGCGAAGGCGTGCCGCGAGCCAAGCTCACCGGGACCATCCAGAACGACATCCTCAAGGAATACGCCTCGCGCGGCACATGGATCTGGCCGCCGGAGCCGTCGCTGCGGCTGATCGCCGACACCATCGAGTTCTGCGCGGCCGAAGTTCCGAAATTCAACGCAATTTCGGTGGCCGGGGCGCACTTCCGCGACGCCGGGGCCAACGCGGTGCAAGAGATGGCGTTCACCCTGGCCGACGGGGTCACCTACTGCGACACCGTGGTGGAACGCGGCCGCATGACCATTGACCAATTCGCGCCGCAGATCTCGTTCTTCTTCTACACGCACGGCGATTTCTTCGAGGAGATCGCCAAATACCGTGCCGGACGGCGACGTTGGGCGACGATCGTGCGGGAACGTTACGGTGCCACCACCGACAAGGCGTCGATGTTCCGCTTCGGCTGTGTGTGCGGCGGTGCGTCGTTGTTTGCGCCACAGGCGCAGAACAACCTGGTCCGAGTGGCCTACGAGGCAATGGCCGCCGTGCTGGGCGGCGTGCAGTCGATGTTCACCGCGGCCTGGGACGAGCCCTTCGCGCTGCCCACCGAAGAGTCCACCACGCTGGCGCTGCGCACCCAGCAGATCTTGGCACACGAAACCGGTGTCGCACGCGTCGCCGATCCGCTCGGCGGCTCCTACTTCGTCGAGGCCCTCACCGACGCCACCGAGGCCTGCATCATCGAGATCATGCATGACCTCGAGCAGCACGGCGGAATGGTCCGCGCCATCGAAGACGGCTATCTGCAAGGCCTGATCGCCGACGAGGCCTATCGGATCCACCAGGACATCGAAGCGGGCAAGCGCCCGATCGTCGGGGTCAACCGGTTCGTCTCCGAGGAGCCGCCGCCCGAAATCGTCACCTACGAGCTGGATGCCGAGGGACGCGATCTGCAACTCAAACGGCTCTCCAAGGTGAAGGTCGAAAGAGACTCGGCCGCAGTCGAATCCAGCCTTGCAGCGCTGTCGCGCGCCGCCGAAGGCACCGACAATCTGATGCACAAGCTGATCGACTGTGCCAACGCCTACTGCACGGTCGGTGAGATGGTGGCGACGCTCAAAGCGGTCTGGGGCGAATTCCAGCAGCCGGTGGTGTTTTAGGTGACTTCTCTGACGGGTGAAGCCGTCAGTTTGTTTTCATGCCGCGTGGGCATGATGGGCCAGTCCGGCCCGCAGGATGTTGCGTGCGGCGTGATCGTCTGCCGGGGCGGTGTGACCGCAGCATTGGCAGGCGAATTCCGCTTGCGTGACGCGGTTGTCGCGCGCTGCCTGCCCGCACCGCTCACACCTATCGGAGGTGTGCCGGGGGTCGACCTCAATCCAAACCCGCCCAGCCTCTTCCGCTTTGGCGCGCAGTATCGAGACGAACTGGCCCCAGCCAGCGTCACTAATCGAACGGTTGAGCCCCGTTTTCGCCCGGGCTCCGTTGGGCAAGAACATGCCGGGATTGTCCGGATCCGGGACGGGTTTGGCCCGGCGCAGCATGTTGGCGATCGTCAAATCCTCCACGACGATCAGGTCGTAGCGGGCGACGAGCTCGCGGGCTTGTTTGTGATGAAAGTCCTTACGCTGGTTGGCGATCTTGCGATACCGCGCCGCGACGGTTTCCCGCTTGGCCGCACGATTCTTCCCACCACGGCGCGCCCGTTGGAACCGCCGCTGCGCTGCGGCCAGCCGCCCCGCCGACGCGCGAGCCCACCGCGGATTGTCGACGTGCCTCCCTTCGCTGGTGGTGGCAAAACTCACGACACCGACGTCGATGCCGGCCTGACGGCCGGTCACGGGCAGCGGATTGGTTGGGACGTCATCACAAGACAGCACCAGCATCCAGCGCCGCCCGCAGCGTTTGATCTGGATCGTCTTGACCCGGCCCGCCACCTCGCGGTGCAGATAAACCTTGACCTGGCCGATGCCCTGCAGATACACCCGGCGCTGCTCGGGCAGCCAGCGGGCGCCGTCGCCGTCTTTGGGCCATTCCACGCTGTCGAACCGGCCAGCACCCTTGAAACGTGGATACCCCGGCTTCACACCGGCTTTCGTTGTCTTCACCCGGTTGAAGAACCCGGTGAACGCCTTATTCAATCGCCGCAACGTCGCTTGCTGACTGGAAAACGACCACACCGCTTGATCCGGGCGGACTATTCGCATCTCAGTCAGCTGCGCCGACTGAGATGCATAGCTGATCCGTGTCTTGCTGGCGTGCGACCAGCCATCCCTGCGCTCCTGCAACGCCGCGTTATACAACTCGCGGTGCGCCTCCACACAGGCCGCCAACGCCACATGCTGGCGAGCGGTGGGCCGCAACCGAAACACATACGCCCGTCTCACAACAGACCCACTCCACGACAGGGAAAGCGACAGCTCAACATGACCGCACCCTATGCAAAGACACCGACAAAACCCGCCAGGCCACGTTATTCACGGGCCCCGATTCCCCCGACGGCTAATGCCGCCAGTCCCCACGGGGCGCACTGATGGCGGTGCGGATCCTGGTCGCCAAGCCCGGTCTTGACGGACATGACCGGGGCGCCAAGATCGTCGCGCGCACCCTGCGCGACGCGGGATTCGAGGTGATCTACACCGGTATCCGGCAGCGCATCGAGGACATCGCATCCATCGCCGTACAAGAAGATGTGGCCGTCGTCGGGCTGAGCATTCTGTCCGGTGCGCATGTCGCGCTGACCAGCCGCACCATCGAGGCATTGCGTGCGGCCGACGCCGCCGACATCGCCGTGGTGGTCGGCGGAACGATACCCGAGGCTGACGTGCCCAAGCTGCTGGCCGCCGGCGCGGCAGCGGTGTTTCCCACGGGCACTTCGCTTGACGTCCTTGTGCGCGACATTCGTGCGCTCACTGGCACCCCGAACCCCGAGGCAAAGGAAACACAGTGCGCATCGGAGTAATGATCGGCGCGGAGCGTGGCGATATGGCCCGCAAGGTTGCCAAGTTGGCCTCCGATATCGAATGGGCGGAATCTGCGGGGCTGGACACCGCGTGGATGCCGCAGGTGCCCAACGACTTCGACTGCCTGACCATGGTCTCGTTGATGGCCGCGCACAGCTCGCGCATCGAGCTGGGTACCGCGGTGGTGCCGCTGCAGGCCCAGCATCCGATTGCTCTTGCTCGCCAAGCGCTCTCGACGCATGCGGTGGCGGGGGGTCGGCTGGCGCTGGGCGTCGGACCGTCGCACCACTGGATCATCCGAGACATGCTCGGCCTGCCGTATGAGAAGCCGGCTGCCTACACCCGCGACTATCTGCAGGTGCTCAACGCTGCCATTGCCGGTCCGGGATCGGTTGATGTTGAGAATGATTCGTTCACGGTTCACAATCCGATGGCGATCGGGGCCGATACCCCGATGCCAGTGCTCGTCGCCGCGCTGGGGCCGGTGATGCTGCAGCTTGCCGGCGAATTCACGGACGGCACCGTGTTGTGGATGGCCGACGAGCGGGCGATCGGTGATCACATTGCGCCGAAGATCACCAAGGCCGCCGCGGATGCCGGACGTCCGGCGCCACGGATCGTTGCGGGCATTCCGGTATGTCTTTGTGCGCCTTCCCAAGTCGACGGGGCCAAGGAGCGGGCCAACCGCATCCTGGGCGAGGCGGAGGTCTCGCCCAACTACCAGCGGCTGCTGGAACGCGGCGATGCCCGCGATGTCGGCGATCTGTGCGCGGCCGGCGACGAGGCGACCATACTGGCGCGGATGCGGCGGTTCGCCGACGCCGGGGTGACGGATCTTTCCGTGCGGCTGCTGCCGATCGGCGACAACCGCGATGAACTCGTCGCTTCCAAGCGCCGGACGCGCGAGGTGATCGGCACGCTGGCAACGGAACTGCGGTGACAAGCCCAGCACCGCTGGCGGGGATACGAATTCTCGAGGTCGGCACCATGCTTGCCGGCCCGTACGCGACGATGCTGCTCGCCGACCTTGGTGCCGAGGTGACGAAGATCGAACCCGGCGGTGGTGAGATCTCACGCGGTGTCGGGCTCAGCTACTTCGCCAGCCTCAACCGTAACAAGTCCAGCATCTGCCTCGACCTGAATTCCGATGCGGGACAGCGACATCTGGGCGAACTCGTGTCGGAATCCCATGCGCTGCTGGTGAACCTGAAACCATCGGCCATCCGCCGGCTGGGTCTGACGTATGAACAGCTGCGACGCTGGAACGAGCGGATCGTCTGCGTGGCGATCACCGGCTTCGGGCTGTACGGCGGTGATGACCCAGCCTTCGACTACGTGGTCCAGGCGGGCGTCGGTATCGCCGCATTGACCGGTGATCCGGACGGCCCGCCGACGTTGCCGGGCTATTCGTCGGCCGACAATTCCACCGGAATGTGCGCGGCGCTGGGGCTTTTGGCCAAGATCATCTCCGGCACGGGCGGACAAGTCGATGTGTCGCTGCGCGACGTGATGCTGTCGCAGCTCAACTACCACGCCTCCGCCTACCTCAACGACGGCGTCGAACCGACGCGCAGGCAGAACGGTGCCCACTCGTATTACGTTCCGGCGCAGCTCTTTCCGACCGCCGACGGATACCTTGCGCTGTTCATCACGCACGACGGCTTCTGGAAATCGTTCGCCGCCGAGGCCGGTATCGACGGTTTCGAACGGATGGCGGAAAGGGTTGCCCGACGGGACGAGGTGCTCGCCGTCGTCACGGCCACGCTCGCGGCCGACACCGCCGCCAGTTGGGAAGCCCGCCTGCGTCCGCTGGGGGTGCCTGCGGCGGCGGTGCGGACACTGCCGGAAGCGTTGCGGGCCACACCGGAAATCGTGGTCAGCGCAGGCGATTTCCGCCTGGTCGGCAATCCGATCCGGGTCGATGGCTACCAGCCGGACTACCGCCCGCCGCCAGAGCTGACCGTCGACTGAGATCAGTCCGGCACGGTGAGGTGCGCTTCGGCCAGTTTGCGAAAGACCGCCACCAACCGGCTGCGATCATCGGCGCGGCTGGCCAATACGACGTGGCTGGGCTCGACACCCTCCAACGGGACTGTGACGATGTCGGGCCGCACGCTGTTGCCGTGAAAGCCGGCCGTGATGGCCACCGCCTGTCCGGCGGCAATGACTTCGAACTTGTCTTCCAGCGCCTCGATAAACGGACCATCTGGTGCGCGGCGCCCATCGGGGCGCGGATCGACACGCCAGAAGGCACTCCAGGTCGGATCGGAGCCTCGCACCCGCGGGATGGGTTCGTCGGCGATGTCTTCGAGGGTGACCGATCGCCTGCCGGCCAGGCGATGATCGGCCGACACCGCCAGCACCCGAGGCTCGTCATAGAGGATCGTCACGTGCAGCCGGTCGGTCGGAAAGGGCAGCCGGGTCACCACGGCGTCGACCCGATGGTCAAGTAGCGCATCACGCGCTTGGTCCCAATCCACGTGCATGACTTGCACTTCGGCGTCCGGGTGCTCGCGGCGCATCTCGCGCACTGCCGGGGTGACGATCAGGCCCGACGTATAGCCGATCGTGATGCGGCTGGGCTGGGCTGCTGCGCGGGCCTGTGCTGCGGCCTGCGATGCCGAGCGCAGCAGCGCCTTCGCGCGCGGCAGGAACACGTCGCCAGCCTCAGTCAGCCGGGTGCCTTGCGGCGTGCGATCCAACAGGCGCACACCCAGCTGCTGCTCCAGGCGCCGGATCTGCCGGCTCAGCGAGGGCTGCGCGACGCGCAGAGCGGTGGCCGCGCGACCGAAATGCCGGTGCTCGGCCACCACGACGAAGTACCCGACCAGCCGCAGGTCGAGGTCTACCACCGGCGATGCCGATTCAGTCATACACGAAGTGTAGCCACCCGATCGGGTCCGCTGTCCGCACGCAGCATTATTGAGCTGCTGTGATGCCTAGATTGCATCGCGCCATATGAAATAGGACTTGGACACGCCTCGTCGGCCGTCATTGACTTAAAGGCATCGATCAGAAAGGGATTTTCATGCACGTTTTTGTTACCGGTGCGAGCGGACACATCGGTTCGGCCGTCGTCGACCAACTCCTCGAGGCCGGGCACCACGTCACCGGCCTGGCCCGTTCGGACACGTCCGCCGCGGCGCTGACGGCCAAGGGCGCCACGGTGCACCGGGGCGACCTCGCCGATCTCGACGGCCTTCGGGCCGCGGCCGCAGCCGCCGATGGCGTCATCCACCTCGCGTATCGGGACGATTTCGACAGAGACTTCGTTGCAGCCGCCGACACGGACCTGCGTGTCGTCGAGGCAATGGGTGAAGTGCTGGCGGGCTCCGAACGCCCGTTGGTAAACACCTCCGGAACGCTATTGCTGGCGGGAGTCGCGCAAGGACGGACCGCGACGGAAAACGATGTCGCCGAAAGCGGTCCGCGGATCGACTCGGAGAATGCGACCATCGCGATGGCCGATCGCGGTGTGCGATCGTCGGTCATTCGCCTGTCGCCGTTGGTGCACAGCACACTCGATCATCACGGCTTCGCTCACCGCTTGATCGCTATCGCCCGCGATAAAGGTGTCTCCGCCTACGTCGGTGACGGTTCCAACCGCTGGCCCGGCGTCCATACCCTCGACGCCGCGCGCCTGTACCGGCTTGCGGTCGAGGCGGCCCCGGCGGGGACCAGGTTGCATGGTGTCGCCGACGAAGGCGTGCCGTTCCGCGACATCGCCGCCGTCATCGGCCGTCACCTTGACCTGCCGGTGGTGAGCATCTCCGCCGAGCAGGCGTATGAGCACTTCGGATTCCTTGCGGTCTTCGGATCTTTGGACAATCCGACGTCAAGTGCCCTGACGCAGAAAGTGCTCGACTGGCATCCCGACGGTCCAGGCCTCATCGAGGATCTCGACGCGGGCCACTACTTCCAACAGTGATGGCCTTCCAATCACCGGGGCCGGTAGGCGTTTGCCTGCCGGTCTCGTTCACCACCACCCCGCAAGCCGATCTGCAGCGTGCGGGCGTGCGGCGGCTTAAAGCCGCAGGTTATCAAGCGATTTGGACGAATGAGGTCGTCGGCAAGGACGCCTTCGTGCAACTCGGTGTGCTGCTGGCCGCGACCGAGCGGACGGTGTTCGGCACCTTTATCGCCAATATCTGGGCGCGGCCCGCCCAGACCATGCATGCCGCGGCCGCCCAACTCGCCGAGGCGTATCCCGGCAGGCTTGCGGTAGGCCTGGGTGTCGGGTATCCCGAACAGGCGGCAAGCGTCGGGCAGGAATTCGGCAGTCCGCTAGCCACGATGCGCGATTACCTCGAGCGGATGGACAGCCCGACCTGGCCGCCGGCGCCTGACGCGGCGTATCCGCGGATCATCGCCGCCAACGGGCCGAAAATGCTCGCGCTGGCAGGCGAGATCGCCGACGGGGCAATGCCGGCCGGGCTGCCCGCGACGTACACCGCGCAAGCTCGCCAGGTGCTTGGACCCGACAAGCTCTTGGTCGTCGGGCTTTCGGTGATACCCGACGTCGACGCTAACCGGGCGAAAGCCGCTGCGCGGGAATCAGTGTCGAACCGGCTTGCCGCGCCGTCATACGCGGCCAGGATGGCCGAGCTGGGCTACTCGGTCCGAGAGATCACCGGGGTGAGCGATCGACTAGTGGATGCTATTGTCGCCCATGGTGATTCGGCGGCGATCGCGGCCAAGGTGCGCGAGCACCTGCGTGCCGGCGCGGACCATGTGACGCTGCTGCTGCCGATGGGCGGCGAGTTCAGCGCGGGCATCGACCAACTCGAACAACTCGCACCGGCGCTGGCTGAACTCGGCTAATTTGAGGCGGGATTCGTGTAGGCGCGGGTCGGTGAGATCAGCACTGCGGTGCGTCGCTGCTCGCGCATCACCCTGTCGTAGGTGTCCCAGTCGTCGTGGGTTCCGCCCGCCGCCGTGAAGATCTCGCGCAACAGCACCCGCAGCCGCTCGTCATCGACGTCTGGGTGCGGGTCATCGGGTCCGATCAGCTGCGCCGAACCTTCGACGGTGGCCCACTGCCAACCGGCGCGGGCCGTGACGGTGGTGCGTGGATCGGCGCGCAGATGCGCCAGTTTGCGGGCGCCCCCGATCGCCACCAGAGCGACGACCGGCTCATTCGTCAGCGGGTGTGGCATGACCCCGGCGTTGACGACCGATGCCTGAACACTGCCGTCGCCGCGCAATGTGGCGAACACAATCAGCCCGTGGTCGGCAGAGGCGAGATCAGCGAAGCCTGAAAGGTCGGTCATGCTTGAGACTCCATTCCAGCCCGGTTATGCCTAAAGCCGTAGCAGTGCGGGGCTACTCGTAAACCACTGTCACCGACGATGTGCCGGGCACCGCCTGACACGTCAAGATGTAACCGTCGGCGAGCTCGTCTTCTTCCAGCACGTCGTTGGTGCGCATGGTGGCAGTGCCCTCGGTGAGCCTGGCCATGCACGTCCCGCAGTTGCCGGCCTCACAACTGAACGGCGGCGACAGCCCGGCCCGCCGCGCGGTCTCCAGCAGCGTCTCCCCGGCGACCTGCGGTACCGACACCTTCTTGCGCTCGAGGTGGATCGTCACGGTACCGCCTGCTTCTCCGGCGGCGGCTACCTCAGCTGTGGCCGCCTTCACCGGCGGTGATGCGTCGAAGTCCTCGACGAGGACCCGCACACCGTCCGGCAACGCGGAGCGCACCACGGCCATGAAGCCTTCCGGGCCGCACACGTAGCATTCGGCATCCGTATCGCCGCCGACGAACTTCGTGACGGCATCCGGATCCAACAGCCCGTGCTCGGCGTCGATATGACGGTCCACCGACAGCCGGCCGGGGTAATGCTCGATGAGTTCATCGATGACCGCTTCGAAGATCACCGAAGCCCGGTCGCGGTCGGCGCACAGGATTCGCACCGCGCGGTCGGTGGTTGCCAACGCGCTCTTGGCCAGCGACAGGATCGGGGTGACACCGCTACCGCCGGCGAAGGCCAGCAACGGCACCGCGGTGGGGCTGAGGACGAACGTGCCCGCGGCCCTGGTCATGGTCAGCTCATCGCCTTCGACGACGTTGTCGACCATCCAATTGGAGACCTTGCCGCCGGCGACCCGCTTGACCGTGGTCATCAGCTCGCTGTCGGTCTCGGGCGCGCTCGACATCGAATACGACCGATACAGTTCCTCGCCGTCGACCGTCACCCGGAAGGTGCAGAACTGTCCGGCGCGATAGGCGAACGGCTGCTCGTGCGGGGCGAGCACATAGGTGCGGGTGTCGGCCGTCTCCTTGATGATCCGGGTCACCGTGGCCTGCTGGAACACGTGGCGTTCCGTCATGCCTGCACCTTCCATACTTTGCGTTCTTCACTTGAGAGAATACTATTCTCTCAAAACGATAGGATGTTCTCAATGTCGAAGCCCGGGTCGTCGCAACGTGGGCCGACCGCGCTCGCGTTCGAGGACCGGCAGTACAGCCTTGCGCAGCTAGACGCGCTGGCTGACGGGTTGGCGGCGAGCCTGCGCGGGCGCGGCGTGACGGCCGGTGACCGGGTGGCGTTGATGACGTCCAACCGCCCCGAGTTCGTCGTCGCGCTGCACGCGATCTGGCGGCTGGCGGCGGCCGTCGTACTGATCAGCCCCGCCTGGAAGCGCGACGAAGTCGAGCACGCGCTGGCGTTGACGAATCCGTCCCACGCCGTCGGCGACCACCCGGTGCTGTCGGAACTTATGCCGATGCTGCATCTCGACGAGCCGATCGCGGCGGGCGAACCGGTATCCGGCCCGCCGCCGCCGGACGCCGACGCGGTGTTGGCGTTCAGCTCGGGCACCACCGGTCTGCCCAAGGCGGTTCGGCACACTCACGCGTCGTTGCAGGCCGCCGTTCGGCATTGGCGCGACGCGCTGGGCTTGACCCCACGCGACAGAATCCAGATCGCCACACCGCCGTCGCACATCCTCGGCTTGCTCAACATCGAGACGGCGTTGCACACCGGGGTATGGATGCGGTTGCATCGCCGATTCGACATCGACCGCATCCTGCAGCACATCCAAGCCGACCGGATCACGGTCGAGATGGCCGTCGCGCCTATCGCATTGGCCATCGCCTCGCATCCGCACCTCGAGTCCTACGACCTCTCGTCGTTGCGGTTCATCATGTGGGGTGCGACCCCGGTAAGCGAGAGCGTCGCCGAAGCCGTCACCCGGCGCACCGGCGTCCGGTGGGTTCCGGGCTACGGCACCACCGAACTCCCGGTCATCGCCTGCAACCCGGTTGACGGCGCAAGGCTGGATTCAGTTGGGCGGCCAGTGCCCGGCGTGCAGGTGCGAGTGGCGTCGTTACAGACCGGCGAGCCGGTCGGCCCGGGCGAGGTCGGCGAGATCCAGGCGCGGTCGGAGTCGCTGATGGCCGGCTATCTGCCATCCGAGGCAACGCGAGATGTACTGTGCGACGGCTGGTATCGAACCGGTGACGTCGGATACCTGGACACCGGCGGCTGGTTGCGGATCACCGACCGGTTCAAGGAGATGATCAAGGTCCGCGGTTTTCAGGTTGCGCCCGCCGAGATCGAGGCCGTGCTGCACGCTCATCCTGCCGTCGAAGACTGCGCGGTGTTCGGGATCCCGGATGGTGCCGACGGGGAGTCGGTCGTCGCCGCCGTCGCGACCCGCGCGCCGGTCGACGCCGCCGAACTCACCGCCCGGGTGGGTGAGCGGCTCGCTTCGTACAAACGCCTGAGCCGTGTGGTGTTCGTGCCCGAAATACCTCGGCTGCCCTCCGGAAAGGTGCTACGCCGAGTGCTGAAGGAGCGCTGTGACTTCTCTGACGACTAAAGCCGTCAGCTTCTTTTCACGCGGCTCGCGCGTGAAGGGCCAGCCCAGCCCGACGGATGTTACGTGCGGCGTGTTCGTCCGCCTGCGCTGTGTGTCCGCATACTTGGCAGACGAATTCCGCTTGCGCAAGCCGATTTTCTCTAGCTGCGTGCCCGCAGGACTCGCAGCGATCAGAGGTGTGCCGAGGGTCGACTTCGATCCAGGTGCGCCCAGCGTCTTCCGCTTTGGCCCGCAGAATCGAGACGAAGTGGCCCCAGCCCGCGTCACAGATGCTTCGGTTGAGCCCGGTCTTGGCCGCTGCCCTATTGGGCAAGAAGCCACCCGGTTGTTGAGGGTCCGGGACGGGTCTGGCCCGACGGAGCATATTGGCGATCGCCAGGTCCTCCACCACGACCAAGTCGTAGAGCGCAACGAGTTGTCGCGCGGTCTTGTGATGGAAGTCGCGGCGGGTGTTGGCAATCTTGCGGTACCGAGCGGCCACTGTTTCGCGTCTGCGAATACGGTTGTTGGACCCGCGCTTGGCGTGACTGAGCCGCTGCTGCGCGGCTGCCAACTTTTGCGCCGCGGCGGCAGCCCAGCGGGGATTATCAAAGTGTCTACCGTCGGACGTAGTGGCGAATGTGGCGATGCCCATATCTACGCCGGCATCCCGTCCGGCGGTAGGCAGCGGCTTAGGGGGTACCTCGTCACAGGACAGGATCAGCGTCCAACGGCGACCTTCTCGGCGGATCTGGATCGTCTTCACCCGCCCCAGCACCTCGCGGTGAGCGGTGACCCTCACATGGCCAATGCCTTGCAGATACACGCGGTGGTTGTCCGGGTGCCAACGGGCACCGTCACCGTCTCTCGGCCACTCGACCGTGCCAAACCGTCCCTTGCCCTTGAACCGTGGATATCCCGGTTTTCCACCACCTTTCACCCGTCGGAAAAAAGCCGCGAAGGTTCGGTTAAGCCGTCGCAACGTGGCTTGCTGGCTCGAAAACGACCACAGCGCCACATCCGGACGCAGATGCCGGATCTCACGCAACTGGGCCGACTGGTCCCCATACCGAACTCTGCTCTGACTGTGTGTCCAGGCATTGCGCCGCTCCTGCAACGCGGCGTTGTAAAGCTCGCGATGAGCTTCTACGCAGGCCGTCAGTGCCATGTGCTGGCGCGCCGTGGGACGCATCCGAAATTTGTAAGCGCGCCTCATACGACCATGTCCTGTCGTTTCTTAAAGGACGACATCAACCGGCCCTCGGCCCGAACCCCCAAAGTTAGCCCTTCAGCCGTCGGGATAACACCGCGAGAGCAACTACGAAACTGGGGCTCAGCCATATCAGCACCATATGAGGCACCACTGACAAACTTCACTTCCACGCGATCGTCACTCGCCGCCAGAGGAGCGCTATGGATGTACGTCTGACAGCTGAACAACAACAACTGCGCGACGCCGCGGCCAAGCTGGCCGACGACCTCGGACCGGGATCGGTGCAAGATCTCGCCGAAGACGATCGAATTGCCCGGCTGGACAAGCAGATCGAGATGACGGGCTGGCGATCGCTGCGTACCGACGGGGCCTCCGGCGTGGAAGTAGCTATCGTCGCTGAGGAATTCGGCCGCGGCCTGGTCGACGCGCCGTTCCTCGGGCCGGTGCTGGCCGACGATCTGGCCCGGCACGTCGGCCGCGACGGCGCCGGGTCGACTATCGCCGTGGGGGGTCACGGTATCGACGCTCGGGGTTATCAGCGGGCGTTGGCGTTGGACGGAACGACTGTCCTGGCCGCCGATTTGGGCGCCGTCAGCGAGGCGGTGGACCTGACCAGGGCCATCGCCGACGTCACCGGAACACCGGGTGATGTCGGCGAGGTGGACGCCGACGTCGCCGGCCGCTGGCTGGCGCTCGCCCTCGCCACTACCTCGGCGGATCTGGTCGGAACGGCCCGAGGCGCACACACCCTGGCTTGCGACTACGCGAAAATCCGTGAGCAATACGGCAATTCGATCGCGTCCTATCAAGCCATCGCGCACCTGCTCGCGGAAAGCCTGGCGCTGATCGAGGGTTCGGTGAGTGTGCTGCGACATGCCGCCTGGGCGGTCGACGAGCTGGGCCCGGCCGAGGCCATTCGTGCGGCTCGGATAGCGAAGATCTATTGCGCGCGCGCCGCTCGAACGGTGTGCGAGACCGCCATCCAGGTGCATGGCGGCATCGGCAATACCTGGGAGTGCCTGGCGCATGTCTACCTGCGGCGTGCGCTGACATCGACCGAGTTGTGGCCCGTCAAGCTGGAGGAGATCGACGTTGGACTTTCGTGATTCGGCCGACGAAGCGGCCTTCCGTGACCGGCTGCGATCGTGGCTTGCGCTGCACGCCAAGGAGTTTCCGAGCTCGGGCGACGAGTACTGGGCCAAGCAGGGCGAATGGCATCGCGCGCTGTACGAGGGCGGTTTCTTCGGGTTGTCCTGGCCGCGCGAATACGGCGGCCAGGAGCTGCCGCCGGTGTACGACGTCATCCTCGACGAAGAGCTGGCGCGGGCCGGCGCCCCGCCCCGGCCCAGCCTGGGCTACCTGGTCTCCGGCCTGACCCGACACGGCAGTAAGGAGCTGTGCCGCCGGTTCTTGCCCGGCATGATCAACGGCACCGAGCGGTGGTGCCAGGGCTTCAGCGAGCCCGGCTCCGGTTCGGATCTCGCGTCGCTGACCACCACCGCCACCCGCGACGGTGACAACTACGTCATCCAGGGACACAAGATTTGGACCAGCTACTCCGATGTCGCCGACTGGTGTCTGCTGTTGGCCCGTACCGATCCGGATGCCAAGCGCCATCGCGGCATTTCGGCGTTCATCATCTCGATGAAACAGCCTGGCGTGCAACAGCGTCCACTGCGGATGATCAACGGTGTCACCACCGAATTCGGCCAGGTGTTCTTCGACGGCGCTCTCGCACCGGTTGAGCACATGGTGGGCGCTCCGGGGGAGGGCTGGCCGCTGGCCATGACCGTGGTCGGCCACGAACGCGAACCTTCCACGCTGGGCTACGCGGCACGCTACGGCAAGCTCGTGCGTGAGCTGGCTGCGCGCACCGACGGTCCGGCATCCCCCGAATTAGCCTGGGCCGCAGTGCAGACCGAGATGCTGACCCATCACGTCCGGCGGCGGTTGTCCGAACAGCTCGACGGCGTGACCCACACGTCGGACGGATCGCTGGACAAGTTGCTGATGACGTGGGTCGAGCAGTCGGTCGGCCATGCCGCGCTGGCGGTCGCCGGCATCGACGACCCCGGCCTGCTCAGCGCCTACCTCTACAGCCGCGCCCAAAGCGTGATGGGCGGGACATCGCAGATCCAGAAAAACATCATCGCCTCACGAATTTTGGGATTGGGAGCCTGACGTGTACGACATGCCGAGCGAAATCGACGTTCAGGCCGACGGCCCGCTGCGGATCATCACGCTGAACCGGCCCGATTCGCTCAACTCGGTCAACGATGATTTACACCACGGGCTGGCGAAGCTGTGGCAGCGGCTGAGCGACGACCGCAGCGCCCGCGTCGCGGTGATAACCGGTGCAGGCCGCGCCTTTTCGGCCGGTGGTGACTTCACGTACCTCAAGGAATTGGCGGGCGATGCGGACCTGCGCGCCAGGACCATCGCCGACGGACGCGAGATCGTGCTGGGCATGGCCCGCTGCCGGGTGCCGGTGGTGGCCGCGGTCAACGGTCCGGCCGTCGGGCTGGGTTGCAGCCTGGTCGCACTGAGCGACATCGTCTACATCGCCGAAGACGCCTACCTTGCCGACCCGCACGTACAGGTGGGCTTGGTGGCCGCCGACGGCGGACCGCTGACCTGGCCGCTGCACATCAGCTTGCTGTTGGCCAAGGAGTATGCGCTGACGGGTACCCGGATCACCGCCCAGCGGGCCGTCGAACTGGGGCTGGCGAATCACGCGGTAGCCGACCCGGTCGCCGAGGCAGTGAAGGCCGCGAAAAAGATTCTCGAATTGCCGCAGCAGGCGGTCGAGAGCACCAAACGAGTCCTCAATGTGCATCTAGAGCGCGCGGTGTTGGCCACGATCGACTATGCGCTGTCGGCCGAGGATCAATCCTTCCAGACCGAGGACTTCCGCTCGATCGTGACCAAATTGGCGGCCGGCAAGAACTGACCGGCCGGGCGCCGAATGTGCGGCCAGCTGCACACTGGCTTCGGTGATGTCAAGCGGTTAGGGCAACATCGGGTCAGGCGGCTTGGTCGAGTAGGGCGGCGAGTCGCTGAGCGGGTGTGTCGAGATTCAGTGTTGGCCTGGGCCGGCGGTTGAGAGTGTCTTGGATCCGTTTGAGGTCGGCTTTGGTGTGCCTGCTTAGGTCGCTCCCCTTTTCGAACCAGAATCTCAAGAGCCGGTTGGTGTTTTCGTTGCTGCCGCGCTGCCACGGCGAGTGCGGATTGCAGAAGTAGACCGGGGCGGCGAGTTCAAGGTGAATGCGCTGCCACTGGGCCATCTCGCTGCCGCGGTCCCAGGTGATCGAGCGGCGCAGATGTTCGGGGAGCTCGCGCATCGCGTCGATCATCGCGGTGGCCACGGTGTCTGCGGTGTGGTTGCCGGGCAGGTGCAGCAGCATGGTGAATCGCGTGCTGCGTTCGACCAGTGTGCCGATTGCACTGTTGTCGGGTCCCACGATCAGGTCGCCTTCCCAGTGTCCGGGCACGGCTCGGTCAGCGACCTCTGGTGGGCGGTCACTGATCCGGAATTCCTCCCCGCTGCTGTAGGCGCCGCGTCGGTTGTCGATGCGGCCGCGGGATTTGCGGGTTGCCCGCTTGGCGGATAGGCATTTGTGTAGGTCAGCGCGCAGACTGCCACGGGTCTGCACATACAGACACCGATAGATCGTCTCGTGACTCACCCGTGCCAGCCTGTCATCGGGATGATCACGTGCCAACATCTGCGCGATCAGCCTCGGGCTCCACCCGTCATCCATCCACGCCTCGATGCTGGCGCACACCGGATTGTCGATCAGCTTGAACGCCTTGGGCCGGTGGGCTTTCCGGGCGGCACGGGCGTGGGCCATCCGGGCGTGATAATCCCCGTCGGGATTGCGATTACGCCGCACTTCACGCCAGATGGTGATCCGGTCGCGCCCAATCCGGTGACCGATCTCGGCGTGGCTGAGCCCGGCGTCAAGACCCCGCATGATGGCTCCGAATGTGCGGCCAGCCGCACGTTCGAGGGCCTGCTGAGCTACTTCGGCGGGAACCTCAGCGCGCCATCCAACCGGATGACTTCGCCGTTGAGGTAGTCGTTTTCGATGATGCTCTGCACGAAGGCGCCGTATTCGGCAGACCGTCCCATTCGCTTGGGGAAGGGGACCTGCGGGCCCCAGTACGCCTCCAACTGGTCACCCGCCTGGCCGTAGGCCGGCGTCAGGAACGTGCCCGGAGCGATGGTAACCACGCGAATGCCCAGCGGGGACAGATCACGGGCGGCGACCAGCGTCATGCTCACGACGCCGCCCTTGGCGGCCGCGTATGGCAGCTGGCCGATCTGGCCTTCGTAGGCGGCGATCGACGCGGTGTTGATGATGACGCCGCGTGCGCCATCGACCGGCTCCTGGCGCGCCATCGCCGCGGCGGCCAGCCGCAGCACGTTGAACACCCCGGTCAAGTAGACATCGATCGTCGTCTTGAAGCCGTCCAGGTCCAGCGGTGACCCGTCCTTGCCGACCAGCCGGCCACCACTGGCCGGGCCGCCGTGCGCATCTACCGAGATACGCAGCGGTCCAAGCGATTCCGCTTCGGCCAGCGCCGCTTGCACGTCGTCGGTGTTGGTGGCGTCGGTGCGCACATAGCGGGCATCGAGCTCGCCGGCCAGCTCCTTGCCCTTGTCGTCGGCCAGATCGGCGATGACCACCTTGGCCCCCGCCGCATGCAAGCGGCGAACCGTTGCCTCACCCAGACCGCCGGCGCCGCCGACGACGACCGCCGAGCTACCGCTGATTTGCATAGGAGTTTCCCTTCCTGCAATTCTGACTCTCGAACAGAGAGAATAGTATTCTCGTCTCGCTGGGGGCGACTCGGGTCCCCGCTCGCCGAACTGGAGAGAAGCCGTGCCTCATGCCGTCATCGTGTCCGCACTGCGTCGCCGATCGGCACGGCGCGCAACGGTCGTCGAGGTTCGGGCTGCATGATCGTCAGATGACGATCGCTGATCTGATCGCGGCCGCGCGTGGCGGTTCCCCGCGGGCCGCTGGCCGGTTGCTCAGCCTGGTCGAAGGTGACCGTCGTGACGAGGTGCTGGCGAGCCTGGGTCCGTCTTCGGTGCTCGTCATCGGGATCACCGGTCCGCCGGGCGCCGGCAAATCGACCACGGTCGGGGCGTTGGTGGGGGCCTATCGGCAACGCGAGCTACGGGTGGCGGTGCTTGCCGTCGATCCGTCGTCGCCGTTCAGCGGTGGTGCGCTGCTCGGCGACCGAATTCGGATGTCCGCGCACATCAACGACCCCGATGTGCTGATCCGCTCGGTGGCCACCCGGGGTCACCTGGGCGGGCTGGCCGCGGCCGTTCCCGCAGCCATCCGACTGCTCGGGGCGCTGGGGTACGACGTGATCCTGCTGGAAACCGTCGGGGTGGGGCAGTCCGAGATCGAGATCGCGGCGGTTGCCGACCCGACCGTGGTCATCCTCAACCCCGGTGCCGGCGACGCGGTGCAGGCCGCCAAGGCCGGACTTCTCGAGGTCGCCGACATCGTGGCGGTGAACAAGGCCGACCGGGAAGGTGCCAAGCAGACCGTCCGCGACCTGCGGGCCGAGACCAAAGCCCCGATCATCAGCCTGATTGCCGCCAAAGGTGAAGGGCTGTCGGACTTGATGGAGGCGATCGACGCCCATCACCGCGCCGACAGCCGCGATCGCCGTTCTGCTCGCGCGCGGGCCCAGATCCTGTCGCTGGCGCAAACCCGGCTGCGCACACACCCGGACCTCGATCGGCTCGCCGAATCGGTGGCCGATGGCCGCGACGATCCCTACACCGCCGCCGAGCAATTGCTGACCCCCGGGGCGGCGAGCGGGTCTACCGCGCCGGCAGGTTGAGGATGCGCCGCGTCGTGCGCAGCAGGTCGGCGCGCAGGGTGTCGTCGTCGATGTCGGCAACCAGTGGATGCATGACGCCGGCCGAGATGGCGCCCGAGAGCATCGCCGCGGGAACACGTCCCACCGGGTCGGCGTCGCCGAGCAGTACCGCATAAAGCCGACTGTTGAACTGCTGGAACGGTTCATGTTCGGCTAGGAAGCGCACGATCACCGGATCGAACTGCAGCACGCTCATCATCCGGCGGCGCGCGACGGCGATATCAATCACCTTGCCCAGAAGCAGTTCTCGAGCTCGCGTCGCGGACTTCTGCGCTTCTGCCGCCTCCAGAGCGGGCTCGAGCCCGCCGAGTTCTCGTTCGGTGAGCGCGACGACGATGTCGTCTTTGGATTTGAACTGCCGGTATACGGCGGCCTTCGTGACCCCGATCTCGTCGGCGATCATCTGCAGTGACGTCCCGCTGACCCCGTGCTGCGCAATCAAATTGAAGGCGGCATCCAGCACCCGGGTCTGAGCGGCCGTGCGGGTGATGGCGCCGAACCGAATCGCCGACCGTGCAGAGACCACAGCAAGAGACTAGACGACGGCATTGCTGTGTTGTTGCCGATCGGCTACTGTGCCGATCAATGAACAACGAGGTTTTGGTCATCATCGGCGTCGGCGGGATGGGGCTGTCGATCGCCCGTCGCGTCGGAGCGGGACGAACGATCGTGCTGGCCGACGTCAACGCGGCGGGTTTGCAGGCCGCCGCCGATGCACTCAGCACCGACGGCCATCGGGTGCTGACCCGCGAAGTCAACGTCACGTCCCGCAGCTCGGTGGCCGCTCTTGCCGGGATGGCCGCTGAGGCAGGACGGGTCACGGCTGTTGTTCATACCGCGGGACTTTCGCCGCAACAGGCATCCGCCGAGGCGGTGATGGCCGTCGACCTGCTGGGGGTCGCCCTCATGATCGACGAGTTCGGTCGCGTGATCGAGCCCGGGGGCGCCGCGGTCGTCATCGCCAGCATGGCGGGCCACATGCAGCCGGCGCTCGATCCGGAAGTTGAGCGGCAGCTGGCGACCGCGCCGGCCGACGAGCTGCTCGGCCTCGAAGCGTGCTCGAAGATCACCAACAGCCAGATGGCATATCCATTCGCCAAGCGGGCCAACCAAATCCGGGTTGCCGCTGCGGCCGGGTCGTGGGGCGAGCGCGGTGCGCGGATCAACAGCATCAGCCCGGGGATCATCTCCACGGCGATGGGCCGATTGGAGCTGGGCAGCGAATCCGGCGCGCTCATGCAAGCGATGGTCGACAACTCCGGCCTGCGACGTCTTGGCACACCCGAGGACATCGCGGCCGCCACCGAGTTTCTGCTCGGGCCGTCGGCCGCGTTCATCACCGGCACCGACCTGTTGGTCGACGGCGGCGTCGTCGCCGCGATCCAAACCGGCACAATCGATCTGGCCAAGGCGCTCTCCGGTCGATGAGAGCCTCCGTGGTGACAGCGCCGGGGGAGACGCAGATCGTCGAGCTACCGAAGCCCTCGGCTGGTCGCAGCGATGTACTGGTGAAGATGCGGGCCTGCGGTATCTGCGGGTCGGACGCGTTGTACATCGCGTTGGGTGGCCTGCCGCCCCGGCAGGGGAAGATGCCGCTCGGTCATGAACCCGCGGGGGAAGTCGTCGAAGTCGGTCGTGACGTCACCGGCATAGCCGTGGGCGATCACGTCGTGATCAACCCGATGGCCGCTCCGGGTGGGATCATCGGCAACGGCGGCCCGACCGGTGCGCTCGCGGACTATCTGCTCATCGAGGACGCTGTGCGCGGCAAGAGTCTCGAGGTCGTGCCCGATCACATCCCGTTCGAGGTGGCCGCGCTGAACGAGCCGATGGCCGTCGCGCTACACGGCGTGAACCAAGTTGGACCCAAACCCTCGGACAAGGTGGTGGTGTTCGGCGCGGGTCCGATTGGACTCGGCGCGACAATCGGCTTCAAATCGGCTGGCGTACAACACGTCACCGTGATCGACCTGATCCAGTCACGGCTGGAGAAAGCCCTCAGAGTGGGCGCGGATGCGGTGATCAACTCTGCCGACGAAGACGTCGCGCAACGCCTGATCGACATCCACGGACCGGGCGAGTCGATGTTTCCCGGCAAGGCCGCCACCGACATCTATCTTGACGCCGCCGGCGCGCCCGCGGTGATCAATACCGCCTTGACGGCCGCAAAGACGGGAGCCAAGGTCGTGGTGGTCGCCGTCCACAAAGAACCGGTACCGGTGGACTTTCTCAACATCATGAGCAACGAGGTCACCGTCGTTGGGTCGATGGGTTACCCGAGGGAGATCTTCGAGGTCACCAAAGACATCATCGCCAACTGGGAAAATTACGCGGTAATCGTGAGCCATACCGTGCCCTTCGAGGAGGTAGCGGAGGCGCTGCGGATGGCCACCACGCCCGGCGCCGCCGACAAGGTAGTGGTCACCTTCGGCTGACGTCGTGGTCTTGATTTGCTGCCTGTCAACATGTTGCATGAGAACATGACTCGTTCCGCCGATGAGCTGGTAACCGAATTCTGCAAGCTGTGGTCATCCCCGAACCCTGACGAACTGGCCGGCTATTTCACTGAAGACGCCGTCTACCACAACATTCCCATGGAGCCGGTGCAGGGTCGCGAGGCGATCCAGCAGTTCATTGCCGGATTCGTCGCCGCCGTCGACGGCATCGACTTCAACGTGCACCGACAGGTCAGCGACGGCACGGTGGTGATGAACGAGCGCACCGACGTGATGCACCGCAAGGACGGCGGCGAGTTACCGCTGCCGGTGATGGGAGTGTTCGAGGTGCATGACGGCAAGATCGCGGCGTGGCGCGACTACTTCGACATGGCAGCCATCACGAAGGCCTTTACCTAGGCCGTCAGCTAGTCGACCGGCTTCCCGGTCGCTGCGGCGTAGCCGGCGCGGAAGCCGAAAACCATTGCTGGGCCAATGGTTCCGCCCGCGCCGCCGTAGGCCCGCCCGGTCACGCCGCCCATCGCGTTGCCGGCGGCGAACAGACCCGGTATCGGCGCCCCACTGACGTGCAAGACCCGTCCGTCGCGGTCGGTCCGCGGTCCGCCCTTGGTTCCCATCGCACCCACCGAGATCGGGACCGCGTAGTAGGGCGCGGTATCGACGGGGCCGAGCGTCTTGCCGGCCAGCGTCGTCGCGCGGTCATCGCCCCAGTAGCCGTCGTATGCGCTTGAGCCACGGCCGAAATCGGGATCCGATCCGGCGAGGACATTGTGGTTCCAGTTTTCGATCGTGCGGGTCAGCCCGTCGGGGTCGATACCGGTGTTGGCGCCCAGCTCGGCCAGATCGGCCGACGCGCAGAACCAGTCCGGGACCGGCTCATCCGGCTCGACGCCCAGGAATCCGTAGTGCTTGTGGTGAATCGAGTCGAACACCATCCACGCCGGGTCGTTGACGTAGCCGTCTCGCGGGTCGAGGTAGTGGAAGGCGCCGGCCATCGAGTTGTAATCGCAGGCCTCGTTGACGAATCGCTTCCCGGCCCGGTTGACGATGATGCTGCGCGGGCGAGTTCGTTCCAGGCGCACGCTGCGGCTGCGTTGTTTCCCGTCGATCGTGTCGCCCGGGATCTGCACGATCGGCACCCACCACGCTTCGCCCATGTTGGCCAGGTCGGCGCCGTGAGCCATCGCCATGCGCAAGCCGTCGCCGGTGTTGTTGGGCGGCGAGACGGCGCCGTGCATCGGTCCACGCAGAAACGCGTTGACCAGCGACGAATCCCATTCGAAGCCGCCGGTGCCCAGGATGACGCCGTGACGCGCACGCACGGCGAGTTCCTGGCCGGCGCAGCTGACCCGGACGCCGACGATCTCGCCGCCTTCGGCATAAAGCTCCTCGGCCCGGGCGTTCGTCGCAGGCGTCACGCCGGAATCCAGTAATCCCTTGAGTAGCCCGGCAGTTAGCGCAGTGCCCGCCACACATAGGTCGGTGGTGCTCTCATCGACCGCCGCGTGCAGCCGCGCCCGGGTTTCGGCGTCGAAACCGACGTTGGACCAGTCCGCGGGGAACGACGTGATCCGATCCCGCCATTCGCCCAGTCGCGCGAGATCGAAAGGCGCAGCGGTCAGCGATCGCCCCCCGGCCGGCCGCCCGCCCGGCAGCTCCGGCTTGTAATCCGGGAAACCGTCCGCGATTTCGAAGCGCAGACTGCTGTGCGCCTCGACGAAGTCGAGCATCGCCGGCCCGGTTCGCACAAACGTGTCGACCAGCGCCTCATCCATCGAGCCGAACGACTGCGCGTCGAGATACCGCAGCGCATCCGCTACCGTCAATTCGCCGTCGGGCGAGCGATTATGCGCGGGGATCCACACCACGCCGCCCGAAACCGCCGTGGTGCCACCGACAGTCGCGGCTTTCTCGTAGACCGCCACCGAAGCGCCGTTCGCGGCCGCGGTCAATGCGGCGGTCAGCGCGGCGCCGCCGCTGCCGAGTACGACGACGTCGACTTCGTGGTCCCAAGACGGCATAAACTCGTTTCCTTCCTGCTCGGATCAGCTGAGTATCGCCGATAATTCCTTGGCTGCCTTGATGACTGCGTCCTTGCCTCGCATCACCACATCTTCCCGATGCGAAATCAGGTTGATACACGTCGGCGGCGACGGCGGCAGGCGGTGCACCGGGACGGCAAGACCGTAGGTGTTCGGCTCGATCTCGCCGTGGGTGATCGCCCACTCCTGCTCGCGGGCACGGACGACGAGGTCGCGCTCGTCCGGGCGCGGCGACATGCTCGCCAGCAGTGCGATGCCCGCGGCTCCCCGATCCAGCGGGTAGCGGCTGCCCTCGTGGAACGCGAGCTGGTAGGCGACTTGGGTCGGGACGATCACCGCGACCGCCACCTGTTGGTCGCCCTCGGCGACGAGCAACGACACCGTGGTGCCGAGATCGTCGGCCAGGGCGCGCAGGGTCGGCAGACTCAGCTGCCGCACATTGCGATCGAACGACGCACCGAGCACCGCCAGGCCCGCGGCCGGCCGGTAGCGCCCGTCCTCGCCCTTGGCGACGAACCGAAATTGGGAAAGCGTCGCGAGCAGGCGGTAGGCGATTGTTCGATGGACGCCGACCCCGTCGGCGACCTGTTGCACGGTCAGCCCCGATGGCGCGTCGGCCACCAGCCGCAGCGCATTGAGCCCTCGGGCCAGCGTTTGTGAACCCGGCGCGGTAGTGGTCGGAGTGTCCGGCATGTCAGCGCACCGTGCCGCAGTCGACCAACGCGACCTGCGCTTCCCTTGACAGACAACCGACGGAGAGTGATGCTCTATACATAGTGCACATTAGTGTGCGATTTTAGCACACGCGATTGACGCAGAACGAGAACAGAATTTCCCTGAGGCGCGCGAGCCATAACAAGAGAGGAACCGGTGGCCGAGCACGAGAGCGTCTGGAGTGATCTGCAGGGTGTCCCGTTTGTGCAGGGCTACCTCGACGCCGGTGGCGTGCGAACCCGCTACCTGCGTGCCGGCGATCCGGCCAAACCGGTGCTCATCTTGTTGCACGGGTCGGGCGGCCACGCCGAGGCGTATGTCCGCAATCTGGACGCGCACGCCGAGCATTTCTGGACCTGGTCGATCGACATGCTTGGGCACGGCTACACCGACAAACCCGGGCATCCGTTGGAGGTCGGCCACTACGTCGAGCACCTGATGACGGTCTTGGACGCCATCGGCGCCGAGCGCGCTCACCTGTCCGGCGAATCACTCGGCGCCTGGGTGGCCGCCCGCGCCGCCGTCGACCATCCCAACAGGGTCGACCGGCTGGTCCTCAACACCGCGGGCGGCTCGCAGGCCGATCCCGAGGTGATGCAACGGATCATCACCCTGTCCATGGCCGCCGCGGAGAACCCGACCTGGGAAACCGTGCAGGCGCGGATCAAGTGGTTGATGGCCGACAAGTCCAAGGACTACGACGATCTGGTCGCCAGCCGTCAGCGGGTATACCGCCAGCCGGGCTTCGTCGCGGCGATGCGCGACATCATGGCATTGCAGGATCCAGAGATTCGGGCTCGAAACCTGTTGGGCCCGAACGAGTATGGCTCGATCACCGCGCCCACCCTGGTGCTGTGGACCAGCGATGACCCGACCGCCGACGTTACCGAGGGCCGCCGCATCGCGTCGATGATCCCGGGCGCGCGCTTTGAGCTGATGCCCGGTTGTGGGCACTGGCCGCAGTACGAGGACGCCAAGACCTTCAACCGCCTGCATCTCGACTTCCTGCTGGGGCGCTGACGGTGGCCGGCAACCAGGACGTAGACGTCGACGTTGTGGTGGTCGGCGCGGGCCCGGTCGGTTTGACCCTGGCCAATATCCTTGGCCTGCAAGGCGTACGCACCCTGGTGGTCGACGAGCGCGCGACGCTGATCGACTATCCCCGAGGTGTCGGCCTTGACGACGAGTCGCTGCGCACCTTCCAGGCGATCGGTCTGGTCGACCGCATTCTGCCCCACACCGTGCCCAATCAGATCCTGCGGTTCGTCGACGCCAAACGTCGCGTGCTTGCCGAAATGGCGCCGCCCGACGCGCGTTTCGGCTGGCCCAAACGCAACGGCTTCGTGCAGCCGCTGGTCGACGCCGAGTTGCTCAGCGGCTTGGACAGATTCGAGCATGTCGAGGTGTGGTGGAGCCGCCCCATGACGTCATGCACCGAAACCGCCGATGGGGTAACCGTCGAACTCGACGGCGACGGCGGCCGAAAGAGCGTGCGGGCGCGTTACGTGGTCGGCTGCGACGGCGGGCGGAGCACCACCCGGCGGCTGATGGGCGTGTCCTTTGATGGCACCACCTCACCGACGCGCTGGCTGGTCGTCGACGTCGCCAACGATCCGCTCGGACATCCCAACAGCGAGGTCGGCGCCGATCCGCAGCGGCCCTACGCCTCGATCTCGATCGCGCACGGAATTCGCCGCTTCGAGTTCATGATTCACGCCGACGAGACCGACGAGCAGGCCGAAGATCCGGCCTTTCTCGCGCGCATGCTTGCGTACTTCGTCCCCCACCCGGACCGCGTCGAGGTGATCCGGCACCGGGTTTACACTCATCATTCGCGGATCGCCGGAGCGTTTCGCCGCGGTCGGCTTCTGCTCGCAGGGGATGCCGCCCACTTGATGCCGGTATGGCAGGGACAGGGCTACAACAGCGGCATCCGCGACGCGGCGAACCTGGGCTGGAAGCTGGCGGCGGTGGTGACCGGATACGCCGAGGATGCATTGCTCGACACCTACGACGTGGAACGCCGCAGGCATGCCCGCGCGATGATCGACCTGTCGACGATGGTCGGCCGGGTCATCTCGCCGACCAGCCGTCGAGTCGCCGCGGTTCGCGACCTGGTGGTGCGATCCGCGTCAATTGTGCCTTCGCTCAAGCGGTATGTGCTGGAGATGCGGTTCAAGCCGATGCCGCGATACGAGCAGGGGGCCGTCGTGCACTCCGAGCCGCGCACTACCGATTCGCCGGTCGGCACCTTGTTCGTACAACCCCGCGTCGACACCCGCGAACACCAGAACATCCTGCTCGACGACGTCCTCGGTGGAGGGTTCGCCGTCCTGTGCTGGAACAACAATCCGCGCGAAATCTTGGCTCCCACAGCGTTTGCGAACTGGAAGGCGCTGGGTGCGAAGTTCGTGGCCGCGCGGCCGCTGAATCAGCTGTACTGGACCGGGCACGACGATCCGGACGTCCTGGTCGTCGGCGACCGCGGCGGCGATCTCAAAGCCTGGTTCGACACCCACCAAGAATCCGTGCTGTTCCTGCGCCCCGACCGTTGCATCGCGGGCGCCTGTATCGCCCAGCTCGCGCCCGAGCTGAGTGCCTCGCTCTTCGACGTCCTCACCCTGAAACCGGGAGGCAACTGTGCCGCTAGCCCTGTGCTGTATGTCTCACAGCCCGCTGCTGAATCTGCCCGGGCCGGCGCAGGACCTCCTTGATGACATCGACGGAGCGCTCTCGCGCGCACGGGAATTCGTCGAAGGCTTCGACCCAGAGCTCGTCGTCATCTTCGCGCCCGACCACTACAACGGCTTCTTCTACAAGCTGATGCCGCCATTTTGCATCGGTACCGAGGCCCAGGGCGTCGGCGATTACGGCACGCACAAAGGGCCGCTCGACGTTCCCGAAGCCATTGCGGTCGCCTGCGCGAAAGCGGTCCTGTCCGCCGGCGTCGACGTCGCCATATCGGCAAGCATGGACGTCGACCACGGCACCGTCCAACCGCTGGAGAAGTTGTTCGGTCGCGCGACGGCGCGCCCGGTAGTACCGATCTTCATCAACTCGGTCGCCACGCCGCTGGGTCCGCTGCATCGATGCCGGACGCTCGGCACCGCGGTCGGCAGCTATCTGGCCACCCTGAACAAGCGGGTCCTGGTGGTGGGATCCGGTGGGCTGTCGCATGATCCGCCGGTCCCGACGCTGGCAACGGCGACGCCGGCAGTCGTGGAACGAATCGTGCAGGGCCGGCCGATGACGACCGAACAGCGGCAGGCTCGGCAGACCGCGGTGATGGATGCGGCCAGGAGCTTCGCCAACGGCGGAAGCGAACTCCAACCCGCTCAACCCGGCCTGGGATCACCGATTCCTCGACATTCTCGACAGCGGACAACTCGACGAGCTGGACAAGTGGTCGAACTCGTTCATCGCGCAGGAGGGCGGCAACTCAGCACACGAGATCCGCACCTGGGTGGCCGCTTTCTCGGCGCTGGCGTCAGCCGGGCCCTATCAGACTGGCCTGCGTTACTACAAGCCGGCTCCCGATCTGATCGCCGGCTTCGCCGTCAGAACGGCGGTGCGGCGACATGAGCCACGACGTCGACGTACTGGTGATTGGTTCCGGGGGCGGTGGCATGACGGCCGCTCTGGCCGCCCACGCGTCTGGTCTGGAGACCCTGGTCGTCGAAAAGTCCAGCCACTTCGGCGGTTCCACCGCGCTTTCGGGGGGCGGCATCTGGGTCCCGGGAGCGCCGGCGCAACGCCGGGCAGGCTACGCGCCGGCGCCGGACGGGGTCGTCGATTACCTGCAGCAGATCACCGAGGGGTTGGTCAGCGCTGCGCGGATCCGGCAATACGTCGACTCGGCACCGGAAATGATGGAGTTCCTCGAGCAACTCAGTCCTTGGTTCGAGTTCGTGTGGAAGCCCGGCTATGCCGACTACTACCCGAAACTGCCGGGCGGTTCCGAGCTCGGCAGCACGATCAATGTGCCTCCGATCGATTTACGCACGTTGGCGGAGGAGGAACAATATCTGCTCCAGCCTTTGGCGTTGGCGCCGCGGGGAATCTGGCTGGGGCCCAAAGAACTTCGATCGTTCTATCGAGTTCGCCAGTCATGGGCCGGCAAGGGCGTCCTGGTCAAGCTGGTGTGGCGGATGGTCAGGGCCCGCGTCTTCGGGGATCGAATCGCTGCGATCGGCCAGTCGCTGGCGGCGCGGCTCCGGCTGGCGATGGGGGACCGCGGCATCCCGCTGTGGCTGGACTCACCGATGACGGAATTGATCACCGATGACGACGGGTCGGTGACCGGCGCGGTCGTTTTGAAAGACGGTACACCGCTGCGGATCTGCGCCAGGCGCGGAGTGATCCTGGCGACCGGCGGATTCGACCACGACATGGCGTGGCGCAAAGAGCACCAGCCGACCGTGGAGCAGGATTGGAGTTTCGGTAACCCCGCTGCCACCGGAGACGGTATCCGCGCCGGCCAGCAGGTCGGCGCGGCCACCGACCTGCTCGACGAGGCCTGGTGGTTCCCGGCCATCCAATGGCCGGATGGCCGAATGCAGTTCATGCTCAACGAGCGAATGATGCCGTCGCAGTTCATCGTCAACGGCGAAGGAAAGCGCTTCATCAACGAGGCGGCTCCCTACATGGACTTCGGCCACGCCATGATCGAGGGGCAGAAATCCGGTGTCACCCACATTCCGTGCTGGCTGATCACCGACCATCGGTCCTTCAATCGCTATGTCGTCGCCGGACATCTTCCGCTGCCGAAGATCCCGGGCGCGCCGGTGCCCACCGGACGAAAGATCCCAGCCGCCTGGCTGGAGTCGGGCGTGGTCAAAGCGGCGAACAGCTGGGATGAACTCGCGGCGAAGATCGGGGTGCCGCCCGGACAGCTTCGCGACACCGCCGAACGTTTCAACGAACTGGCTCACAAAGGCCATGACGACGATTTCAACAGGGGTGACAGCGTTTACGACAATTACTACGGAGATCCCACTCTGCCCAACCCCAATCTGTATCCGCTGGGCAAACCGCCCTACTACGCCTTTCGGGTCGTTCTCGGCGACCTGGGCACATCAGGTGGTCTGTGCACGGATGAGTACGCCCGGGTGCTGCGCACCGACGGCACCGTCGTACCCGGCCTCTACGCCGTCGGTAACACCTCGGCGGCGGTGATGGGACGCAGCTACGCCGGCGCCGGCGCGACCATCGGGCCGGCGATGACCTTCGGCTACGTCGCCGCCAAGCACCTAGTCAGTGAAAGCTCAACTCACTCAATTGTTCCGGGAGGTTCCAGTTGAAAATCTCATTGTTCTACGAATTCGCGCTACCCCGCCCCTGGCAGGCGGACGACGAGCACGTCTTGCTGAAGGACTGTCTTGACGAGGTCGAAGCGGCCGACAAGGCCGGCTTTTCCACGGTCTGGCTGACCGAACACCACTTCCTGGAGGAGTATTGCCATTCCACCGCACCGGAGATGTTTCTGGCCGGGGCCAGTCAGCGGACCAAGAACATCCGGCTGGGATTCGGCATCATGCACCTGCCGCCGGCCGTCAACCATCCGGCCCGGGTCGCCGAACGAATTGCCACCCTCGACCTGATCTCGGACGGACGGGTCGAGTTCGGCACCGGGGAATCCTCGTCGATCGGCGAGCTCGGCGGCTTCAATATCGATCCCGCCGACAAGCGGGCCCAGTGGGAAGAGGCGCTGGAGGTCGCGATCCGCTGCATGATCGAGGAGCCCTTCACCGGGTTCAAGGGCGAGCACATCGAGATGCCCGCACGCAATGTGATCCCCAAGCCGCTGCAAAAGCCGCATCCGCCGGTGTGGGTTGCCTGCACCCGGCCGGCGTCGGTGCAGATGGCCGCTCAGAAGTGCATCGGGGCACTGAGTTTCGCCTACACCGGCCCGGGCCCGCTCACCGAGCGGGTGAACGGCTACTACAAGGAGCTCGAGGAAGCCGGCGTCCCGATCACCCCGCAGATCAACCCGAACATCCTTGCCATCGGCGGTGACCTGTCGATGATGGTGGCCAAGACCGATGAGCAGGCAGTCGAACGCCTGGGGATGGGCGGCGGGTTCTTCTCGTTCGGGATCATGCACTACTACATGACCGGTATCCACACGCCCGGACGGACCGGGGTCTGGAAGCGCTATCTCGAAGAATGCGAGAAGGATCCGACGCTGGCCTACGGACCCGGTCGCGGTGCCATCGGCTCGCCGGCCACCGTGCGGGAGTTCCTTCGCGGTTACGAGGACAGCGGCGTCGACGAGATCATCTTGCTGCTCAACCCGCGCAGCCACGAAGGCACCATGGAATCCATCGAGCTGATGGGTAAAGAAGTGCTGCCCGAGTTCATCGAGCGCGACGCAAAAGCGGTCGCCGACAAGAAGAAGCGGCTGGAGCCGGTGATCGAGAAGATCGAGGCGCGCCGGCGGGAGTCGACCGCCCCGAAGTTCGACGAGAGCTACTCCTTCGGCGGCCTGCCCACCGGCCGCGGAGGCAAGTTCACCGCGAGCGAGATCCCGGAAGCCATGGCAGAAATCAACGAAGGTCGCGTCCAGGCGGCGCAGCGCGCCAAGGAGCAGAAAGCGCAGCAGTCGTGATAGCGGAAGTTGCTTGACATTGGGACAGATCGACGACCTGTGGCGTTACGACGGTCGCCGTGCTGTGGTGACCGGGTGTGCGTCGGGGATCGGGGCTCACGTCGTCAGGCAGCTCACGGAACTCGGGGCCGACGTCGTCGGGTTGGATAAGCATCCGCCGAGCAGCGATATCACGGAGTTCCATCCCCTTGACTTGACCGACCCGGCATCCATCGACCGCGCTGTGGCGTCGATCGGCCGTGACGTCGACACGCTGTTCAACATCGCCGGCGTCTCCTCCGGCATCGGCGATCCATTGCTCGTCGTGACGATCAACTTCCTCGGCCTCCGGCATGTCACCGAGGCGGTGCTGGAGAAGATGGCGACCGGATCTTCGATCGTGAGTGTGTCCTCGCTCGCGGCTGCCAGGTATCGGGAGCATCAGCAGGTCGTCGGCGGACTGCTGAATACCCGCACGATGCCCGAGGGGATCGAGTGGTGTCAGCGCCATCCCGATGCGCTGGCCGACGGGGGCTACCGGTTGTCGAAAGAAGCGATCATCCTTTACACCATGAGAAATACCGTTGCGCTCGGTGCTCGAGGTATTCGCATCAACTGCACCGGACCGGGCGTTACCGAAACCCCGATTCTTGATCAGCTGCGCGCTGCCTACGGCCAGGCGTACCTGGATGACATCCCCAAACCGTTGGGCCGGGTCGCCGACCCGGCCGAGCAGGCCGCGGTCCTCGTGTTCTTGAATAGCCAAGCCGCCAGCTATATCTCGGGTCAAGTCCTGTGGGTTGACGGCGGCAATATCGGCGCCGCGGTCGGGCGGGAACTCGAGGAAGGGCAAGCGCTGTGGCCAGCCTGACCGATTTTCGCGGTGTCGCCCGCGACGTCTGCAACTGGGGACGTTGGGGCGACGACGACGAACTGGGCACGCTCAACTTCATCTCCGCGGAGAAGGTTGCGCAGGCGGCCGGTCTGGTCAAGCACGGCAAGGTGTTTCCGCTCGGTGTGGACTTCGGGTCGTCGGGTCCGCAGGGCGCATTCAAGTTCCGGCACAACCCGATCCATGTGATGACCATCGACGGCGGTGATGCGAGCGCTTTGGGCCGCTATGGGCCGGAGTGGGCGCGCAACCCTGGTGCGCAAGAGCTGGGGAAGTACTTCCGGGAACAGTCCGCTCCGCTTCAACGACGACATGATCATCATGCCGTTGCAGGCGGCGACCCAGTGGGATGCACTCTCCCACGTCTACTACGACGATCAGCTCTACAACGGCTTCCCGGCGAGCTCGGTGACGAGCCTCGGTGCCTTTCATTGCGGCATCGACAAGGTCGACGGCAAGGGCATCACCTCGCGCGGCGTGCTGCTGGACATCGTTCGGCATCGCGGTGTGCAGACCTTTCTCGAGATCGGGAATCCGATTACCCGGGACGAGCTCGACGAGGTCGCCCGATCGCAGGGCGTCACGGTCGGGCGTGGCGACATCGTATTGGTCCGAACTGGCTGGTGGGCAAGGTTTCTGGAGACGGGCGATGGCGGCGAACCGGGTTCGGGATTGGACTGGCAGTGTGCCTCCTGGCTGCACGAGCACGAGATCGCGGCCGTCGCTGCCGATAATCTCATGGTCGAAGACCCGATATCCGGGGTTGAGGGAACGTTCTTGCCCATGCACATGCTGTGCCTGCGGGACATGGGGTTGATGCTGGGCGAGTACTGGGATCTCAACGCATTGGCGGCCGATTGTGCGGCCGATGGTGTGTACGAGTTTCAGCTCATCGCCCCGCCGTTGAGAGTCGTTGGCGCGGTGGGCTCTCCAGTGAATCCCATCGCGATCAAGTAAGGAGGGGCGCGGTCGATGCTGACGGAAGAGCCGGAAGGCCAGGGGCCGCTGGTGGTCGGTCTCGGCGGCACCCTGCGGGCGAACTCCTCGACCGAGCGGGCCCTGCGCCACTGCTTGGCAGCCGTCGAGCGCCAGGGCGGACGCACCAAACTCTACTGCGGCGGTGACATCGAGTTGCCGATGTACAACCCGCACGAACCGGCCCGCACGCGAGAGGCGGTCCAGCTGATCGAGGCCCTGCGCGAGGCGGACGCCGTCATCGTCGGTTCGCCCGGATACCACGGCGGCATCTCGGGACTGGTGAAAAACGCGCTCGACTACATCGAGGACATGCGTGACGACTCCCGGGTCTACCTCGACAACAAACCGTGGGGTTGCATCAGCTGCGCATACGGGTGGCAGGCGGCGGTGGGCACGCTCGGACCAGCTCCGCGCGGTCGGGCATGCGCTGCGGGCCTGGCCGACTCCCCTTGGTGTCGCGATCAACTCTGCGGACCAAATCTGGAGCGAGGCAGGCGAACTGGTCGACACGACAGTCGCAAATCAACTGAACCTGTTGGCGTCTCAGGTGCTGACGTTCGTGCGATCGGCTCCGGGCCGGGCCGCCGGGTAAGGACGCCATGGAGATTCAACGCAAAGAGCTCGTCGTCGATGGGCTGGTCACCAGCTACCTGGAAGCCGGCCACGGCGACCCGGCGATCCTGCTGCACGGCGGGGAATTCGGCGTCAGCGCCGAGATCGGCTGGGAGCGAACGATACCCGCGCTCGCTGACCGGTATCGAGTGGTCGCGCCGGACATGCTGGGCTTCGGACAGTCGGCCAAAGTCATCGACTTCAACGATGGCCGGGGGATGCGGATCCGACACATCGCCCGGCTCTGCGACGAGCTCGGCATTGACTCCGCACATTTCGTCGGCAATTCGATGGGCGCCATCAACTTGCTGACCGATGCGACGTCGGACTCGCCGGTGCTACCGATGCGCAGCATGGTCGCGATTTGCGGCGGCGGCGAAATACAACGCAACCAGCACATGGAGGCGCTCTACGACTACGACGCGAGCCTGCCGGCCATGCGCCGGATTGTTGAGGCGCTCTTCCACGATCCGTCATATCCGGCCGACGACGATTACGTCCAGCGCCGTTACGAATCCAGCATCGCTCCCGGCGCGTGGGAGGCGCTCGCCGCGGCCCGTTTCCGCCGGCCCGGCGCCGCGCCGCCGCCGGCACCGTCGAGCAAACGGGTCTACGAGCGAGTCTCGGTGCCGACGCTTGTGGTCGAGGGCGGCTGCGACAAACTGCTGCCGCCGGGCTGGGCGAAAGAGATCGCCGACCAGATCTCCGGGGCACGGTCGGCCGTGGTCGAGGCGGCCGGTCACTGCCCGCAGATCGAACAATCGGTAGTCGTCAACGAGATGCTGCTGGAATTCCTCTAGAGCCGGGCAATCAAGCGTCAGCGTCGACGGATTGCGATCACCCGGTTGGCCGCGGCGGCCACCAGGTATACCACCGCCACCACGATGATCAATGTCAGCGCAGCACCCCAAACCCGCAGGAAGCCCGCGTGTTCGGGATTGTTGAGTTCGCTATAGATCAACAGCGGCAGCGATGCCATGTTGCCGTTGAAGATGTCGAAGTTGATCGAGCGGCTGTATCCGACCAGCACCAGCACCGGTGCGGTTTCGCCCATAACGCGCGCGACCGACAGTAAGACGCCGGAGATGATGCCCGGCATCGCGATCGGAACGACGATCCGCATGATCGTCTTCCATTTCGGAATACCCAAGGCGTAACTGGCTTCTCGCAGGTCGTCGGGCACCAGCTTGAGCATCTCCTCAGTGGACCGCACCACGATCGGCAACATCAGCAAGACCAACGCGAGTGAGACCGCGAAGGCGCTCTGCTGGAATCCCATGGTGGCGATCCACAGGCTGAAGATGAACAGTGCCGCCACGATCGAGGGCAGCCCGGCCAGCACGTCGACCATAAAGCTGGTGAACCGCGCCAGCCGATTGGAACGGTATTCCGCCAAGAACACCGCGGTCATGAATCCCAGTGGTATGGCCATGGCGGCCGCCACCGCAGCCTGCACCACGGTCCCATAAATGGCGTGATAGACGCCGCCGGAAAACTGCTCCGGTAGCACTCCGCGTAGTGAATGACTCCACCACCCGGGCTGCGCGATGGCGTACGAGCCTCGTTGGATGACAACCCACAGCAGCCAGACCAGCGGTACCAACGCGATGGCAAACGAAAAGACGAAAAACGCTGCCGCGATCATGTTTTTGATCCGCCGCGCGAGACTGATAGGCCGAACCGCCGCAGCTTTGACCGGCAGGTCGAGAGTGGGGGCGCTCACGTCTTGACCGCCCTGCCAACGATCGCGCGGGCGATCGCGTTCACGATGAAGGTGAGCACGAACAGCACGAATCCCGCCGATATATATGCCCCGGTCGGCAGTGGCTCGCTGAATTCGTTTGCCGCGGAGGCAATTTTGGAGGCGAATGTGTAGCCGCCGTCGAACACCGACCAATGCCCCGCATGGGCCGACGCGCGCAAGATGATCAGCACCGCCACGGTTTCACCTAGAGCGCGACCCAACCCCAGCATCGACGCGGCAACGGCGCCGCTGCGACCGTGTGGCAGCACGGTCATCCGCACGACCTCCCACTTCGTCGCGCCGAGCGCTTGAGCGGCTTCGATGTGAGTAGAGGGGGTCTGCCGGAATACTTCTCGCGATACCGAGGTGATGATGGGCAGGACCATCACGGCAAGCACGACACCCGCGGTGAAGATATTGCCGCCGCCGGCCAATGAAACATTGCCGGCCTTGAACAGAAACAGCCATCCCAGGTGGTGGTTGAGAAATTCCTCGATGGGCTCGATCTGGGGTGCCAGCACGAAGATCCCCCACAGCCCGAAGACGATCGACGGCACCGCGGCGAGCAGGTCAACCAACGCGCCGAAAGGGCGCGACAGCCGCGCGGGGGCATATTGCGTCAGGAACACCGCGATCCCGATCGCAACCGGTACCGCCAAGGCCATGGCCCACAGTGAGCTCAATACCGTCACCATGAAGAGGTCACGGATACCAAACGCCAGGTGGTTGCTGTCGGTGGTATCGAATTGCGCGCTGGTGAAGAAATTCGCGTGGTTAGCGCGCAGCGACGGGACCGCTTGGACCAGCAGGAAGATCGCGATCAGACCGATCGCGATCGTGATCGTCGAACCGGCGGCGCCGGCGACCGACTTGAACAGTCGGTCGCCGCGCCGTGCCTTGGCTGCGTCGCTCGCCGTCAGGGGAGGCGCTGTCGCGGTCGACACGATGGCCCCAGATCACGCTATGGCGTTGACCGCGGTCGACAACCTCGACTTGAACGCGTCGGGAATGGGAATGTATCCGTTGTCCGCCAACCCGTTCTGGCCGGGACCAATGGTGGCCTGCAGGAAGGCCTTCACGGCCGTGCCGACCTGGCTGTCGGGGTACTTGGAGCAGACAACCTCATACGTCGCCAGGACGATCGGGTACGCGCCCGGCTGCGTCGGCTTGTAGAACGACACCGTGTCGAGCGTCAGGTCGTTGCCCTGTCCTTTAACCTTTGCCGCGGCGATGGTCTTGCCGACCGAATCGGCGCTGATCGACACCGGGTCGGGACCCGCCGACGTGACGATCTTGGCCATATTCAGCTTCTGCGCCTGGGCGAACGACCATTCGTTGTAAGTGATTGATCCCGGCGTGCTCTTGATGGCCGCTGAGGTGCCGTCGTTGCCCTTGGCTCCCTCGCCGACGCCCCCGTTGAATGTCTTTCCGGTGCCTTTGCCCCACGCGCCGTCCGATGCGGTATCGAGGTAGTGCTGGAAGTTGTCCGTCGTTCCCGACTCGTCACTGCGGAACACGACGTGTATCGGCAACGCGGGCAGGACGGCGCCGGCATTCAGCGCCGTGATGGCTGGGTCGTTCCATTCCTTGATGGTCCCGTTGAAGATCTTCGCCGCCGTCGGCCCGTCGAGGTTCAGTGCGGTCACGCCGCTGACGTTGTAGGTCACCGCGATCGGGCCGAACACCACCGGTAGGTCCCACGCTGGCGAACCACACCGCTGCTGTGCCTTGGCGTGTTCGTCATCCTTCAGCGCCGAATCCGAGCCGCCGAAATCGGTTTGGTTGCCCACGAACTCATTGATCCCAGCACCCGAACCGTTGGCGGTGTAGTTCAAGGTTTGACCCGAGCACGCCTGCTCGAACGCGTTGACGAACCGGGCCATGGCATTCGCCTGGGCGGTGGATCCGCTCGCCTTCAGCGTCTGCTTTCCGCCGCAACTCACATTCGCCGACGACGCAGACGAACCAGAGGAACTGGACGTCGCGCCGCCTTGACTTGTGGTGTTGTTATTTCCACACGCGGACAGCATCAGCGCACCCGTGGCCAACACGCCCAGCGCAGCACCAAATCGGTTGTGTTTCAAAATTGTTCCTTTGAACGGTCGTTGAGAATGACTACTTTCACTGCGCCACCAACTCGGGCCGGACCCCAGGATCCCGCCAACATACGAAACCGTGGTCGCTCTAGGCCAACGCCGTGCGGATTCGAAGTTAACAAACCGCGTCACCGAGCCGAACGTAACACCGCGCCGGAGGCGAGTCAGCGACCTCTTGGCTAAATCAATCGCTTGACTTAACCGATGCCGCGCCGATTAACTCTTCGACATGGTCAATGAACTGACCGGCAAGGTCGCGATCGTCACCGGCGGCGCATCGGGCATCGGCGCCGGCATCGTCGAGAAGTTCTTGGCGGAGGGTGCGCGGGTGGTGATCGCCGACGTCGAGCGCGATCGCGGTGAAGCTCTCGCCGCCATCGCTGGGCGCCGACGCAGTCTTCCGGTTGACCGACGTGTCCGATCCCGACCAGGTCGGTGCGCTGGTCGCAGGCGCCGTGCGAGACGTTCGGTGGATTAGACGTGATGGTGAACAACGCCGGGGTCTCCAGCCGGATGCACCGCAGCTTCCTCGACGACGACCTCGCCGACTTCCAGCGGGTGATGTCGGTCAACGTGTTGGGCGTGATGGCCGGTACCCGCGACGCGGCCCGGCAGATGGCGACCAGCGGCGGCGGGTCGATCATCAACATGTCGTCGATCGGCGGCATCCAGGCCGGCGGCGGCGTGATGACCTACCGCGCATCCAAGGCGGCGGTCATCATGTTCACCAAGTCCGCCGCGATCGAGTTGGCGCACTACGAGGTTCGGGTCAACGCGATCGCGCCCGGCAACATACCGACACCGCTGCTTGCAAACGACGACGTCGGAGAAGTCCGCCGAGGAGCTGGCGCGCTTCGAGCATGCGATCCGCGAGCAGATGCGAGCCGACCGGCCGCTGAAGCGGGAGGGCACAACCGCGGACATCGCGGAGGCCGCGCTGTACTTGGCCGGCGACCGGTCCCGGCTACGTGACCGGGACCGTCTTGCCGGTCGACGGCGGCACCGTTGCTGGCAAGGTGCTCCGGCGCCGCAGCGATTAAATCAATCGCTTGACTTAATCCGTACGAGGGCGTTGACTGGCCGGGTGACCACCGCCAAGGCTGCGCGCTCCGACCGGGCCGGCACGACCCAGGAGGCGATCCTGACCGCGGCCGAACGGCTGTTCGCCGAACACGGGGTCTTCGCCGTCTCGAATCGGCAGGTCAGTGAGGCCGCCGGCCAGGGCAACAATGCCGCGGTCGGCTACCACTTCGGCACCAAAACGGATTTGGTGCGGGCCATCGAGCAGCGGCATCGGGTTGCCATCGAGCAGTTGCGGGAAAGCATGGTCGCCGAGACGCTGCAATCGGGGGCCGGCGACGACATGCGGAGCTGGGTCGCATGTCTGGTACGTCCGTTGACCGATCACTTGGCGGCCCTCGGCAACCCGACCTGGTACGCGCGCTTCGCCGCGCAAGTGATGACAGATCCGGCCTACTACAACATCGTGGTGAAGGATGCGCTCACATCCGAATCGCTGGTCCAGGTGATAGATGGCATCAACCGGTGTCTTCCCGAGTTGCCGATCGACGTTCGGGTGGAACGCAACCTGATGGCCCGCAACCTGCTGATGCACACCTGCGCCGAACGTGAAAGAGCAATGGCCGCAGGCGCATCCGTGCCGGGTTCGTCGTGGCAGGCCGCCGGTACCGGTCTGATCGACGCGGTCGTGGGACTGTGGCTGGCGCCGGTCACTCCGCACGATTAGAGAAGTTGGCTGTAAAAACTATGAAAGTGACTGTGGACCAAGACATCTGCGCATCGTCGGGAAACTGCGTGATGCACGCTCCCGAGATATTCGATCAGCGCGACGATGACGGTGTCGTCGTTCTGCTGAACGACAACCCGCCTGCCGACCAGGCTGACAACGCCCGCAAGGCCGCCGCGGGTTGCCCCGCACTGGCCATCCACATCGAGGAGTGAGAAGTGTCCGACACCCTCACCGGCACCGCGACCGAGACGATTTCTGACGTCCCGGAATATCCGATGGGAAGGGCGGCCGGCTGCCCGTTCGCCCCGCCGCCCGAGGTAATGGAGCTCGGCGCGGCGCGGCCGCTGTCCAGAGTCAGGATCTGGGACGGCAGCACGCCCTGGCTCATCACCGGCTACGAGGAAGTTCGGACGTTGTTCTCCGACTCCCGTGTCAGCGTCGACGACCGCCGGCCCGGCTTTCCACATTGGAACGAGGGCATGTTGTCGACGGTGTACAAGCGGCCCAGGTCGGTCTTCACCTCTGACGCCGAGGAGCACACGCGGTTTCGGCGAATGTTGTCAAAGCCGTTCACCTTCAAGCGGGTAGAAGGCCTGCGGCCGGCGATTCAGCAGATCACCGACGAGCACATCGACACGATGCTGGCCGGACCGCAGCCGGCGGACATCGTTACGGCGCTGGCGCTGCCGGTGCCGTCGCTGGTGATCAGCCAACTGCTGGGCGTGCCATATGAGGACGCCGAAATGTTTCAGCACCACGCCAACATCGGGCTTGCCCGCTACGCGACCGGCGAGGACACCGTCAAAGGTGCGGTGAATCTGAACAAGTACCTGGCTCAGCTGGTCGAGGCGAAGATGGAGACTCCGGCTGAGGACGCGGTGTCGGACTTAGCCGAACGCGTCAAGGCCGGAGAGCTCAGCGTCAAGGAGGCCGCGCAGCTGGGTACCGGGTTGCTGATCGCCGGGCATGAAACCACTGCCAACATGATCGGCCTCGGCGTGCTCGCGGTGCTGCAATACCCCGAACAGGCGGCTGTGCTACGTGATACCGACGACCCGAAAGTCATCGCAAACGCGGTCGAGGAACTCCTGCGCTACCTGTCCATCATTCAAAACGGGCAGCGTCGCGTCGCCGCCGAGGACATCGAGATCGCCGGTGAGGTCATCCGCGCCGGCGAAGGGATCATCATCGACCTGGCGCCGGCGAACTGGGATGCCAATGCATTTGCCGAACCCGAGCGGCTCTACCTTCATCGCTCGGGCGCCGGTCAGCATGTCGCCTTCGGCTACGGCAGGCACCAGTGCGTCGGTCAGCAGCTCGCCCGCGCGGAGCTGCAGATCGTCTTTCACACGTTGCTTCGCCGCATCCCGACGCTGGAACTGGCCGTGCCGGTCGAGGACGTCCCGTTCAAGCACGACCGGCTGGCATACGGCGTCTACGAATTGCCGGTGACCTGGTGAATACTCTCGAACAAGTGTGGATCCGATTGGAGGGCCATTGATGTCGCCTCAAACAAGCACTGTCTCGCTCTACCCGCCGGGAGGATTCGGCGCGCCCAAGGATCGACACGGCCACGCCAGCGGCGCCGACGTCGGCCTGCCGGAAGGAACCGTGGTTTTCTCTGCGGACAACCACATTTCGCTGGCCGACGACATCTTCTACCAGCGGTTCCCGGAAGCCCTCAAGGAGAAGGCGCCGCGGATCTGGTACGAGGACGGCGCCTACCAAGTCGGGCGCAAAGGACAGTCCTTCCTGCCCGGCGACTTCAGTGCGGTGCTGATGCAGTACGACGACCTCCCCGGGGCCGCGAGCACCAACATCGAGGCCCGGATTCAGGAGCTACGCGAGGACGGCGTCGAGAAGGAACTCGCGTTCCCCAACGCCATCCTGGCGCTGTTCCACTACCCAGACAAGGAACTTCGCGAGCTCGCGTTCCGCATCTACAACGAGTACATCGCCGAGCTGCAGGAGCGCTCCAACGGCCACTTCTACGGTGCGGGCCTGATCAACTGGTGGGACCCGGAAGGTACCCGACGGACACTCGCAGAGCTGAAATCCTTGGGGCTCAAGACTTTCCTGCTTGCCGCTGAATCCCGGCAAGGACGACGAGGGCAACATCATCGACTACGGAAGCACGGCGATGAAACCGGTCTGGGACGAGATCGAAGCCGCCGGACTTCCGGTGGCCCACCACATCGGCGAGACCCCGCCGAAGACCCCGTGCCAGTTCAACAGCGTGGTCGTCGGCATGATGATCAACATCGATGGATTCCGCGAACAATTCGCCAAGTACCTCTTCTCCGGGATCCTCGACGATCACCCGAGTCTGCGGATTGGCTGGTTCGAGGGCGGAATCGCTTGGGTTCCTTGGGCTTTACAGGACGCGGAGCATCTGGTGGCGTCATACCAGCACATGTTCAATCGGCCCCTGCAGCACGACGTGCGCTACTACTGGGACCACCACATGAGCGCATCGTTCATGGTCGACCCGCTCGGACTGCAGTTGATCGACCAGATCGGTGTCGACAAGGTGATGTGGTCGAGCGACTACCCGCACAACGAAAGCACATTCGGCTATTCGGAGAAGTCGTTGGCCTCGGTGGTCGATGCGGTCGGTCCGCAGGCGGCCGTGCAGATCGTCAGCGGCAACATCACCAAGTTCCTTGGGCTGTAAGGCGTCTCGATGGCTTCGATCACTTCGTTTCTGGCCGCACCAACGTCTGCGCTCGACATCCCGGACACGCCCGATCTCGGTCGGATGCGTCGCGAGACCGGCGCGCGGCTGCGTTCGGCGATGGCCGACCGCGGCGTGGATGCTTTGATCCTGCTGGGAAACAACAGCGTCGTCTACGCCACCGGGGTGAGCTGGCCGTTGGGTGACGCCGGTTTGTCCTACGTCGAGCGTCCGGTCGCGGTGGTGCTCGCCGACGACCCGTATCCGCACCTGTTCCTGCCGTTCCGGGAAGGGGCCGCATCGGAATCGGGACTGCCGAGCGACCATTTGCACGGCCCGGTGTATCTGGAGTTCGACGAGGGAGTGGAGAACTTCGCGCGGGTGGTCGACGACCTGGTCCCGGCCGGCGCGGTGCTCGCGGTGGACGAACTCACCGGCGCGATGCGGCGCGCGCAGCCGCGACTCTTCCCGTCCGGACGGCCCGCCGACGCCGCGCAGATTGTCGGCGCGGCCAAGCTGATCAAGACTCCCGACGAGCTGGCCTGTATCCGAACCGCGTGCCGGATCACCGACGAAGCCATCGTCGACGTGCAGGCCGCGCTGGCACCCGGGATTCGCCAGATCGACCTGTCGGCCGGCTTCATGCGGCGCGCCTTCGAGCTCGGCGCGATGGCCAGCATGCTGGAACCGATCTGGCAGGTGATGCCGTCGAGCAAGGAAGACGGTGTCTGGACCACCCACGGTGATCTGGCGTTGCCGTTGTTGACGACCGAGCGTGAACTGCGTGCCGGTGACGTGCTGTGGACCGACGTCAGCATCACCTACGCGGGCTACTGCTCCGACTTCGGCCGCACCTGGCTGGTCGGACAAGACCCGACGCCGCGACAGCAGGCGCAATTCGGCAAGTGGCGGGAAATCATGGACGCCGTGCTCGACGTCACGCGAGCCGGCGCCACCGCGGCCGAGCTAGGCAGGGCGGCAACAAAAGCCAACGGCGGTGCCCGGCCCTGGTTGCCGCATTTCTATCTGGGACATGGAATCGGCGTGAACGCCGCCGAAATGCCAATGATCGGCACCGATCTCGGCGACGAGTTCGACGAGAACTTCGTTTTCGAGCCAGGAATGGTGGTGGTGCTGGAACCGGTGGTGTGGGAGGACGGCACCGGCGGCTATCGCAGCGAAGAGATTGTCGTCATCACCGAGGAAGGCTGGATTCCGTTGACCGACTACCCCTATCACCCGTATGGCGACTGAGGTTTTGCCCGACGACCGTGCGCTGCGCGCGGGTCGCCGAGAGCGGGCGCTGGCCCAGATGGAGAAGCACGACCTCGACGTGCTGGTTCTTGGGCGGCAGGCCAACGTGCGCTACGTCACCGGTGCGCCTCAGCTGTGGGTGGCGGGCACCCGTCCGTTCGGACCGACGTGTGTGGTCGTCCGGGAGACCGGGGCGATCCACCTGCTCAGCACCTGGGACGAGGGGGTTCCCGACGACATCCCCCACGAGAACCTGTACGGCATCTCCTGGAATCCCACGAACACGATCTCGGTGCTGAAGGAAATCCACGGCGCATCGACTGCCAAACGCGTTGGCACCGATGCGCTTTCGCCGGGATTCGCGCAGCTGCTGCCGATGGCCTTCCCCAACGGCGAGTTGGTCGACGGTGAGTTGGCGATGCGCGCCGCCCGGCGGGTCAAGACCCCCGAAGAGGTGACGGCGCTGCGCGAGGCCATCCGGGTAGCCGAGGTCGGCCTGGCCGCGGCGGTCGCCGAGCTGCGACCGGGCGTCAGCGAGAAGACCCTGGCCGGAATCCTGCTGGAGGCCATGGCGGCCGGTGGGGTGAGCACCCCGTCGACCCAGGATGCCGCGTGGGTGACCGCACGCGATCACCCGTGGCGACGGGCGAGTGACGACGGTCGGGTTCAGGCCGGCGATTTGGTGGCGTTCTCCGCCGGTGTGCTGGACGGCGGCTATACCGGTGAGGTGGGACGTACCTGGCCTGTCGGCGAGGCAGGCGGTGCTGTCGATCTGTATCGGCGATGGGATGCCCTGTGGCACAGGCTGTATGAGGCATGCCAGCCGGGTGCGCCGGGCACCGACCTGCTGGCCGCCTACCATGCCGCGGGGGAGCAGTTGCCGCCGATGCCGATCGCGCGGGGTCTGGGCCTCGGTTTCGACCCACCGGTCGTTTCGCAGCATCTACCGGCGACCGCTGCCGAGGAGCGTCTGGAGGCGGGGATGGTGCTCGCGGTCACCGGTTACGTCTGGCAAGAAGGCGTCGGCGCGGTGTTCGGCCGCGAGGCGGTTTTGATCACGGCCGACGGCCCTGAACTCCTGACATCGAGCCCGTCGGCCAACGTTGCCGTTGGCGCGTGAAAATGGCTGAGAACAACCGGGCGAAGAACGGGTAGACCGTGCAGCCGGAGACTGGCCCGCTGCACGGTTACACCGTCGTCGAACTTTCCACTGGCATCGCCGGGGCCTACTGCACCAAGCTGTTGGCCGACGGCGGCGCGCAGGTGATCAAAGTCGAGTCGCCACAAGGTGATCCGCTGCGCAACTGGTCGGCGTCCGGGGCGCACATCGAACCCGGCAGCGACGGCGCCCTGTTCGGCTTTCTGGCGTGTTCCAAACACAGTGTTGTCGCCGATCCCGGCATCGACGGCGACGTCGAGTTCGTCAACGACCTGTTGGCCAGTGCGGACGCGGTGGTGTGGTCGCGCGGTTCGACCGTGGCCGACTGCGATGCCTTCACGCCCAACACGCTGCGTCGTTCTCATCCGCACCTGACCGTCACGTCCATCACCCCGTTCGGATTGGAGGGCCCGTGGCGCGATCGGCCGGCGACCGAGTTCACCCTGCAGGCCTGGTCCGGCGGAATCGTCGGGCTCGGTCGCGGATCACCCGACCGCGCACCGGTATTCGTCGGCGGGCAGGTCGGTGAATACCTGGCCGGCGCTTACGCGAGCGCGGCGCTGTTGGCGTCACGCCTGCGGGGTGGCGGCGAACTTCTCGATCTGTCCATGCTCGAAGTGCAGATCTTGGGGCTGACGTATTTCCCGGTCACCTATTTCCAGATGCTCGGGCGGCCATGGCGGGACGCCCGCAAGGTCACCGTGCCGGGGATCGCCACGGCGAAAGACGGACTGGTCGATGTCGGATGTGGAACCGCACAGCAGTGGTTTGATCTGTGCGCGATGACCGGCCACCAGGACTGGATCGACGAGGATTCGCCACTGTCGATCACCGAACAGGCCAATGAGAAGGCCGAGGAGATCTATGCCTGGGTGCGCAGCCAAACAGTCGAGGAGATCCGCGACGTCGCCTCGGCCTTCCGGATTCCCAATGCGCCGGTGGCCAACGGCGCGAACATCACCGACTTGGACCACTTCCAGGAGCGACGGTCGTTCGTAACCAACCCGCGTGACAGTTTCCAGCAGCCCGGCCATCCTTACCGGATGCAGCCGACGCTACTTCGGCCGCCGCAACCGGCGCCGCGGCTCGGGGAGCACACCGGGCAATACCGGCAATCCCGACCGGTCGTGCGACAGCCATCGAAGCCGAACGACGTATCGGACGACTTGCCGTTCAAGGGCTTACGTGTGCTGGACATGACAACCTTCTGGGCCGGCCCGAGCTGCACGCATTTCCTCGCCATGCTCGGTGCCGAGGTGATCCACGTCGAGTCGACTCGTAAACCCGACGGCGCCCGGCTGATCGCCGGTGTGCCGGTCACCGAAGACCGCTGGTGGGAAAAATCGCCGATCTATTCGGCTCTCAACACCAACAAGAAGGGGTTGACCCTCGATCTGCAGACTGCGGCCGGACGGGACCTGCTGCGCCGCTTCATCGCAACCTCTGACGTCGTCGTCGAGAACTTCACGCCGCGGGTGCTGGACCAGATCGGTCTGGACTTCCCGGCCGTCCAAGCGCTACGGCCCGACGCGATCCTGCTGCGGATGCCCGGGTTCGGACTGGACGGGCCGTGGCGCGACAACCCGGCATTCGCCTACGTCATCGAGGCCGCGTCCGGGGTGAGCTGGCTGACCGGCTATTCGGATCGAAACCCTTACGAGCCGTATTCGGTCGGCGACCCGAACGCCGGCGTGCATGCGATAACTGCGCTGCTACTGGCGTTGGAGTTCCGGCGCCGCACCGGGCAAGGAGCATTGATCGAAGCGGCGATGATCGACGCTGCACTCAACATCGCCGCCGAGCAGGTCATCGAGTACTCCGCGTACGGGGCGTTACTACAGCGGGCGGGCAATCGAGGACCGACGGCGGCGCCGCAAAACCTCTACCGCACAGCGGATGTCGATGAATTTGGTCGTCTCGACAGCTGGGTCGCGGTCGCCGTGGCGAACGATGAGCAATGGGCCGGCCTGTGCGAGGCGGTGGGCCGGCCGTCGTGGGCGATGGATTCGGCGCTGTCCGACGCGGCTGGCCGACGGGCACAGCACGACCTCATCGACGAGCATCTCGGCGCGTGGTGTCGAGACCGCAGCGGCGACGAGATCGTCAAGCGCCTCTGGGATGCCGGCGTCCCGGTCGCCAAAGTACTGCAGCCGCATCGCCAGAACGACATTCCGCAGCTACAGTTCCGCGGCTTCTTCGAGGACGTCGGGCACCCGGTTAACGACCCGGTCCCGTACAGCACGGTGCCGGTGCGGTTTTCCGCCGGACCCGATCGATTCCATCTGCAACCCGCACCTCTGCTGGGCCAGCATAATCATGAGCTGCTCGCCGAAATCGGGCTGAGTGACGCACGAGATCGCCGAGTTGGAAGCCGAGGGCGTGATCGGCCAAGCCCCTGGCGGCACCAGAAAGGCCGCGACTCGGTGACATTCGGACCCGGCTAACTAGTGAGTCCACCCTTCGGCGGCCTGATCGTCGAACGTGTGGTCAATCCGCTCAAACCGGCGGCGGATTGACGCACGGGCCGCCGCGTGTGGCAGCACGTAGAGGCGGTTGGCCGCAATCGCATCAGCGGTGAGGCGGGCCACCTCATCGACGCTGAGGGTGTCTTCCTGGGAAGGGGCCGGGCCCGGCCCCTCCGTCACGACCGCCGTTGATGCCAGGCCGTAATCCGCTCCGCGGATCCGTTCCGAATTGGAGAGCAGTTTGGTTTCGACGACCATCGGGCAGAGCACCGACACACCGATGCCGTGGTCTTTGACCTCACGGGCCAGCGTTTCCGCCAGGCTGACGACGCCGTATTTCGCGACGCTGTACGCCCCGAGGCCGACGTTGGGTACCAGTCCGGCAAACGATGCGGTGAAGGCGACGTGGCCGCCCGCGCCTTGCTCGAGCAGCCTCGGCAAGAACGCCTCGACGGCATGGATGGAGCCCCACAGATCGATGTCGATCACCCACCGCCAGTCTTCGTGGGTCATCTGCGCGATCGGACCTGCGACCACAATGCCCGCATTGCTGAAGACAATGTCGACGTGGCCGAGAAGGCGCAAATGACTCGTCGGCGAGGTGAACCACCTCGTCGAGCTGCCGGACGTCGCACATCACGGGGTGCGCGTCAAACCCCTGGGCATGCAACCGCGCTACCGCCTGTTCCAGCGCGGGCTTATCGACGTCGGCGAGCACGACACGAGCTCCGCGGCGAGCGAACTCGGTGGCAGTGGCGAACCCGATACCATTCGCACCGCCGGTGATGACGGCAGCCTTTCCCTTCGAAACCGTCCATGCCGCCCGACGTTAACCGATGGATCCCGCTGGGCCGGCGACGGCCCCCTGGCCGGCTACTTCAGGCAGCTACCCGCGTCGATCGGGAAGCGTGACACCGGTGACGTAGCGCGCCTCGTCGGATGCGAAGAACAGCACCGCATTGCTGACGTCCTGCGGTTCTACCCACGGGATCGGCAAGGTGTGGAACATCTGACAGATGGGCGCCATGTCGTCCGGGCCGGGGTTCTCCAGGTCGGGGCGGAACATCTTGAAGGTGCCGTCGTTGTGCAGCATGGGTGTTTTCACGTGCGTTGGGTGCACCGAGTTGACTCGAATCATGTGCTGCCCCAACTCAACTGCGAATGCACGCATCAGCCCGACGACGCCGTGCTTGGCCGCGACGTAGTGGCCGGTGTGCGGGTATGCCTTGAGTCCGCCGACCGAGCTGGTGAGGACGATCGAACCGCCGTTGCCGCCCGCGAGTAGGTGCGGCACACCGGCTTTCACGGTCTTCCACACTCCGCCCAGGTTGATGTCGATCATCTCTGTCCAGTCTTCTTCGCTGGTTTTGTCCAGCGTGTCGCCGCCGTTGCCGATACCCGCGTTGGCCACGATGATGTCAAGCCGGCCGAGCTGCTCGACGCCGTTGTCCACCGCTGCTTTCAGTGCGTCGTAGTCGCGCACATCGACTTCGGCGGTGAAGATTCGGCGGTTGTGGCCCTTGACGAGGTCGGCGGTCTCGGCCAGGTCCTCCGGCGTGGAGGCCGGGATCGCGGTGTCCGTAACGCCGTCGCGGATTGGCTTACAGATATCGACCGCAATGATGTCGGCGCCCTCCTGCGCCAATCGCACCGCGTGCGAGCGGCCCTGTCCACGGGCCGCGCCGGTGATGAACGCGACCTTGCCTTCGACTCGACCCGCCATCGTTACCTCATTTCCTGATTTGTGTTTGGCTCAACCGATAACCGCCGGCATTGCCTCCCGGCCACGCACGGTGGACGTTGGAGACAACGCGGCGTTGCTGAGGTCGACCTGCGACTGTCACAGGGCCATACCTTTCGCAGCCGTTCGCCGCAACCGCATTGTTGGTAGCTCTAAGCATCTGCGGCAACTCTGTCATCAGCCACGTGCGGGTGTCAACGTGGGATCCGTTTTCGCTACTTATCGTTCTCTCTAGATGAGAATCTAGCTCTCATTCGAACACATGTTGTGCGATATGCGAACGCTCAGGCGTCGATCTGATCGCCGGTATCGCGGAAGCGCAGCAGTGCCTCTTGTCCGTAGGACGCGACCAGCGAGCCATCCTCGGTGAGCACGTCGCCGCGGCCAAAGCAGCGGCCGTGCGCCAGCACCGGACTGTGCTGACGCAGCAGCAGCCAGCGATCGGTCCGGAATGGTCGGTGAAACCAGATCGTGTGGGCGGTGACGGCCGAGGTGAACACCGTGCCGTTACCGCGTTGGTTGAAACCCTCGAGGGGACGAAGCGCGGTTCCGATGAGCGTGAGGTCTGTTGCGTAGGCGGCCAGCGCGGGCGCGAGTTCGCCGTCCACGGCGGGGGTGCGCATCCACACTTCGAGTCGCGGTGGGCCGGCGCTCGACGCGTTGAGGTCGTCGGCGCAGCGCGTCTCCCATGGGATGAGATCCAGTTCGGCCCGGTGCTTTTCGTCCAGCAGCGCCGGAACGGCCTCGGCGTTCTGATGATCGGGGCCGTCCTCGGCCGTGTGCATGCTCACTGAGCTGGTGGCCAACACACCTCGCGGCTGGCGGGCGGTGATCGTCAAGGTCGCGAATGACCGACCTTGGTGGTGCCGAGTCACCTCGTAACGGACCGGATCGTCGGCCCGGCCTTCCTTCGCGAATACCGCGTGCAGCGATTTGACCGCCTTGTCGGGACAGACCGCCGACGCGGCCCGGATGCACTGAGCCAGGAGTTGGCCGCCAAACAACCGGTGGTAATTCAGCTGTTGGTTAGCGCCCTCGAACACCCAGACGTCTTGCGCGTCGGACCGCTCGCCGTCCTGGGCGCGCAGCTGGAGACAACTCAGCAGATCGGTCCAGAGGTCGGGCACGATTCCGGTTCTCGCTGGCGGGTAATGCAGTTCTCGCGCTAGTCGCCGACGAATCCGCGTGAGCAGAAGTCCCACACCTCGTCGGCGGTAATGGGGTGCGTGGTCGCGTCGCCGGACCCGCCGCTGGACTGCGCGATGAACATCACCGTCGACATCGTCATCGCGGCCATCCGCTTCGGGCTGATGCCGGCGCGCAGCTCGCCGGCGTCGCCGGCCGCTTCCATCAGTTCGGTGAGCAAACTCACAAGCGGTGCATGAGCGACTTTGACTTCCTCCGGATGCGAGACCAGCAACCGCGGAGCAAAGTCGGTGAACAGTGGCCTCTTGGCCGTCGGGTCGGGGCGCGAAGCCTCGAACAGCAACTCGATAGCGACCTTCAGTCGTTCGATCGGATCGGAGTGGTTGGCCGTGGCGGCGCGGATCTGGTCGGCCGAGCGGCTCAACGCGTCTTCGAACAGCGCGAGCAGGAGTTCGTGCTTGCCATCGAACTGCAGGTAGAAGCTGCGCAGTGACTGCCGTGAGCGGTCGACCACCTCTTGCACAGTGAAGTCCGTGCTGCCCTTCTCAATGATGATGGCCTGGGCTGCGTCGAGGAAGCGTTGGACGCGCTGCGCTGCCCGCAGTTTCGCCGTCTTGATTGACCGCTCGACAGCACGCTGCTTCCAGGCAGGCTCTTCGCTTGGGCTGGTCACCGGCTGCTCAGGTGATTGCCGCGAGGGGAGAACATGATTGGACTGTACCGGAGAACGCCGTGTCATTCTGGGCTAGACCCCCTCACGGGACGACGTGTCTGAGATTGTAACTTTCTCGCCACGAGAATACTATTCTCTTGCTGCTCTCCAGGGAAGCAGAACGGAAATAGCGGGCCGTTGATCGGGGATCAATCCCGATCGGCCGGTCAACATTGCGTCGGTGCCTGCCGGTGCAGACGGTTGTTGCCTTCTCCGGAAGACGCGTGTGACTGATGTGTCGTCCGACGCTCGCCGCGGAATTAGAGATTGGCCAGCCGCGGCGCAAACCGCTTGGCGCGCAGCGTCGCTCCCGCTTCCCGGATGAGTTCGCGTGCGCTGCCGAGCATTCCATCCAAGACCAACGAACGCTTCACATGGCGATGCAACTCATGTTCCGCGGTGAACCCGATACCGCCGAGCACCTGCTGGCAGTGCCGCGCGGCGGTCAACGCCGCCTGGCCGGCCGCCGACTTGGCCAGCAGGAAGCCCAGGTCGTCTGGCTCGGCGGCGGCGGCCACCAGCGTCGCCTCCGCACCCTCGACAGCGACCAACGTCTCGGCCAGCCGATGCCGGACCGCCTGGAACGAGGCGACGGGCCTGCCGAATTGCACCCGGTCCAAAGCGTGCCGGCGCGCCAGCGCCAGCATGGCGCGGCTGGCGCCCACCAGCCACCAGCCCAGCGCGTGCCGACCCGCGGCCAGCGGCACCGGATCGCCCCGCGACACCCGACGTATCGGTAGGTCATCGCCTAGCGCTGAGCCGGCCTGGTCGGCGCGTTCCCAGACGACCCAGGAGCCGCCCGCGAACGGCAGCGGGACGGTACCCCCGCCGTCGTGTCCGGCGGCGCACAGCACGACGTCGTTGAGCACGGGCGCGTGGGCGCCCGTCTCGCCGAGCAGCCGAAATACCAAGGGAATTGCGGTTTCCGGCATTTCGTCGAGCATTTCGAGCCAGCCTAAATCCGTCAACGCCGCATCGAGTTCGTGACCCGACGCCGCGGTCATGGTCTTTCGTAAGGCGTCTTCCAGCAGATGCAAGGATTCGGCGTCCACGCTCACTCCTTGCCCAGATCCAACAGCCGGCGCGCGATGATGTTGCGCTGGATCTCCGCGGTGCCGCCGTAGATGGTCGCCGCCCGCGAGTAAAGGTACTCCGACCGCCACGGCGTGTCGTCCAACTCGAGAGTGCCGGGCAGCAGGTCGCGGACGGTGTCGTAGAGCCGCTGCTCGGCGGTGGCCAGCAAGACTTTGTCGATCGAGGTCTGCGGCCCGAGTGGCTCCCCGTCGGCCAACCTGTGCTGGGTCGCCCGAGACCGACAGCGCAACGTGTGCAGCGCGAGATACGCTGCGCCGAGCTCGTATTCGTCGGGATCGAGCTGCCTCTGCGATGAGTTCGTCGAATCGTGCGTAGAGGTAGGCGATCCGTTGCCAGAAGCAGGTGGACCGCTCGTAGGGCAGCAGGTCCATCGCCAGCCGCCAGCCGTCTCCGGGCCGGCCGAGCATGCGTGCCGCGGGGATCACCACGTCGTCGAAGTAGACCTCGCAGAACTCGTCGACTCCGTGCATCGTGCGCAGCGGCCGAATGGTGATCCCCGGTGTGTCGAGGTCGACGAAGAATGCGGTGATGCCATCATGGCCCGGTGCGGTGCGGGTGAGCAGGATGCACCGCGTCGAGTATTGCGCGTAGCTGGTCCAGACCTTCTGCCCGTTGACAATCCAGTTGTCGCCGTGCGGGGCGGCGCGAGTGGTCAGCGACGCCAGGTCACTGCCGGAGCCCGGCTCGGAAAAGCCCTGACACCACTGCTCGCGACCACTGAGCAGCCGCGGCACCATCTCCACTGCGAGTTCCGGTGGCGCGTAATCGATCATCGTGGGCGCGAGCACCTCGACCATCGAATAGGGACCCGGCTCGGCCAGCCGGCGGCCGACCACTTCCTCGCCGACGATCGCGCGAAGCATGGCCGGCCCGCCCAATCCGCCGACGTGTTCGGGCCAGCCGTATCGCATCCAGCCGGCGTCGTAGAGCGCGGAATGGACTCGGGCGAGTTGCTTGATGTGGCCTTCCAGCGAGTGGTCCGGCCCAGGGGTCAGGTCGTGCTCGTCGAGCCAGGCCCGCAGGTCCGAACGGAACTGGTCGACCTTCATGCAGGCGGGCGTCCTATTGCGTGCGGACGCCCTGAGTCGTGGGCGCCGCTGCGCCGAATAAATGTCATGGCACGGGTTTTCAACCGCCAGCCGTCGGCCGTCCGCACATAGGTGTCGTTGTAGTAGCCGATCCGCATGTCATGGCTGGCGTGGTCGATGAAGCACAGCGGCTGCGTTCCGGTTGCGGTATCGCCGTTCAGCTCGATCACCGGAGTGGCCGTCATGAACAATCCCTTGGGCGCGGCGTCCACCAGCACGGGAAACCGGTCCAGCGAATAGGTTTCGCCGAAAGCGCTGTAAGTACCGTCGGGCGTGAAGACTTTGACCAGCCCGTCGATGTCCTGCTGCGTGATGGTCACCGCGTAGCGCGCCAGTAGCTGCTGGATCTCGACCAGGTCCTCAATTCGTTCTGGCATAGACCTTGCCTCCCTTCATCACGAAGCCCACCTTCTGGGTAACGCCGATGTCGGACAACGGGTCTCCGGGGACGGCAATGACGTCCGCGAGCAGTCCCTCGGCCAGCCGGCCGCGATCGGTGGCGTTGATCAAGTCGGCGGCCGTGGTCGTCGCTGCCCGCAATACCGCCAACGGCGGCAGGCCCCAATCGACCAGGGTGACAAGTTCGTCGGCGTTGCGGCCGTGCGGGATGGCGGGCGCGTCGGTGCCCACCGCGATCTTCACCCCGGCCTCGTAGGCGGCCAGTATCGAGGTCCGCGACTTCGGAAACATCTCGGCGGCCTTCGCCTGCAGCTCGGGCGGGGCGTGTGAGACGTCCATTCCCTCCGCCAGACGCCGGGTCGACACCAGGAAGGTGCCGTGGTCGACCATCATCGCGATCGCCTCGTCGTCGATCAGGAACCCGTGCTCGATGCAGTCGATGCCCGCTTCGACCGCATGCTTGACGGCGTCGGCGCCGTGCGTGTGCGCGGCGACTCGCAGCCCGCGCCGGTGCGCCTCGTCGACGATCGCCCGCAGCTCCTCATCCGAATAGTGTTGCGCGCCAGGCGGACCGGTCAGTGACATCACGCCGCCCGAGCAGCAGACCTTGATCAGCTCGGCGCCGTGCTTGATCTGATACCGCACCGCCTTGCGGATCTCGTCGATTCCGTTGGCGATGCCCTCTTCGACCGTCAAGTCGAGCACATGCGGGGCGAACGCGGCGAACATGGTCGGATCCAGATGCCCGCCGGTCGGAGTGATCGCATGCCCCGCGGGTACCACTCGCGGGCCGTCGATCCAGCCGGCGTCGATGGCCTTTCCGAGCGCGACGTCGAGCAGATAGCCGCCGGTCTTGACGAACAGGCCGAGGTTGCGGACGGTGGTGAAACCCGCGCGCAGTGTCCGGCGAGCATTGCCGACCGCGCGCAACATTCGGGTCGGCGGGTCATCCTGGACCTGGGACAGCCCGGGCTTCTCCCCGCGCCCGCCCATCAGCAGGTTGACCTCCATGTCCATCAACCCGGGCAGCAGGATCTGCTCGCCCAGATCGATGATTTCACCCTCGGCATCGCCGCCGACGCCAACGATCCGGTCGTCTTCGATCCGAAGAATCCCCGGCCGCACGATCTCGCCCGCGTCGACGTCGAGCAGCCCGGCGGCCTTGAGCGTCAACACCTCTCAGATCACCGGCTCCCGAAGCACTTCAACCCACGCCGCGCCGCTGTCGGGGACGCGCGGCTGCTTCCACGCCTCGATCGGGAACGACACCATGACCAGCGACTGCATGATGTGCATCAGAGTCTTTGCGTCGTCGGGCAGGTCGTCCAGTGGGAACTTGTCGCAGTACTCGATGACATCGTTCAGCCGGGGAAACGCGACATCGTAGAACGCCTGCATCTCGGGCATCGTCGAGGCCAGCCGCTTGGCGTAGCGCTCGGGTTCGGTCGCGAGATCCCAATCCAAATACGGCTCCAGGTCAGCGAATTCAGACGGTAACGCCATTGTTCTGGTACTCCTTCACGTAGTCACCGGTCGTCTTGTGCAGATGACGGATCAGGACTTCCTGGTCGCACAGCAAGAATTCTGTGACGGCCCGGGTGCCGATCATGGTTTGGGTCGCTTCCAGCGTGTTGGCGTCCTGTAGCGCGTACTCCTTGAACGTCACGGCGGCCAACTCCTGCGCCAGGCGTTCCCGCGCGTTGCGCGGCGGAACGAAATACAGCGTGGACTCGAAGATGTGCTTGTCCACCGCGGTCGGCCAGTAGTGATAGGTCAGGAACCAGCCCGGCTCCCAGATCAGCAGCATGAAGTTCGGGTAGAAGAGCCACGAGTCGATACCCCACTGCGGCACCCTCTTCACGTTGACACCCGGCGGCAGCTCCAGCTTCTCGATGATCTCCGGCTTGTCCCACGGACCGAACAACCCGCTGCGCAGCACCTGGTCCAGCGGCTTGACCATGGACATGTCCGGAGGCGGCGCCTGACCACCCCAGGTCGACTGAAGGCTGTGCGGGCCGGCGAGTTCGTAATGCAGCGCCTCATAGCCGAACTTTTGGATCTTGGCGGCTTCTTCCTTGGTGTACTGCCCCTGGTGCAGGATCGGCGCGTGGTAGAACTCGACGAACGCGTCGATGAACAGCTTCCAGTTGCTGCCGACCTCAGCCCGGTAGGAGTAGGTCTCCGTCATCTCGCCAAAGGGGTAGCCCTCGATGCTCTTGGCCAGCGGCCCGAGATAGTCGATCAGCGGCGCCGCGTTGTTGTCGAAGTTGATGAAGATGAACCCTTCCCACAACTCGCAGCGCACCGGAACCAACCCGAACTGGCTCTTGTCGACGTCGAAGAACTCCTCCTCCTGCTGGATGAAGGTCAGGTCGCCGTCGAGGCTGTAGCGCCAGGCGTGGTACTTGCAGGTGAACTGCCGGCAGGTGCCGGAGGTCTCCTCGTGCGGAAAGTCATTCCACACCAACTTGTTTCCACGGTGACGGCAGACGTTGTGATACGCCTTGATCGCCCCGTCCTTGGTCTTCACGACGATCACCGACATGCCGGGGCCCGCCGACGGCAGTTCCTTGGTGAAGTAGCTACCGGTGCGCGGCAGCCGCTCCACTCGACCGACGTTGAGCCACGTCTTCTTGAAGATCGCGTTGCGTTCGGCCTCGAAGAACGCCGGATCGATGGAGTCGGTGTAATCGACCGGCGCGGTGCCCAATTCGGGGTAGTTTTCCGTCCAGCTGCCAGCGGCTGGTTTAGGGAAGTGGGGCAAGGTACTACCTCTTTCTTTCAGTCTCTCCGGTCAGCTTCGACCTCGACACCGAAGGTGTTGAGGCCCATCGCGAGGGCTGTGTAGCCGCCTATGGTGAAGATCAAATCCATTCGCTGCCGCTCATCGAGCCGCTCGGACAGCGCGGCCCAAGTCTGATCCGACAGGTTGCTCTTTTCGTCGAGTTCGTCGACGGCGTTCAGCAGCGCGCGGTCGAATTCGTCGGTCGGGTCACCGGCCTGCACTGCGGCGATGTCGGCGTCGGAGAGTCCGGCCTTCTTGCCCAGCTTGACGTGGTGAGTCCATTCGTAGGCGCAGCTGCGACGATGGGCGACCCGCAGGATGATCAACTCGCGCTCCCGCGCCGGCAGCGTCGAGTTCATCAGCAGATATCCGTTGAACCGGAGAAACGCGCGACAGAGATCGGGGTGACGCACCAGCGTGCTCAGCAGGTTGCCTGCGTCGCCCGCGTTCCGGCGGTCTTCGGGAAGCAGGCTGGCGAGCGACTCTCGCGCGGCGTCGTCCCACTGGTCCGCCGGCAACGGGGACAGACGCATACCGCCTCCTCACTTACGAGAATCATATTCTCATATTTGACCAATAGGTTTCCACGAACTCGCGGATTGGTCAATGTTTTGCACTCGACCTGCGGAAACGCCATCATCATGTGCGAGCTGTGCTGCTGCCCCGACGTGACTCCAACCCCGGCAGGGGTAGCGTGAAGATGTTGATTCTCGCGATCAGAGAAGATAATTTTCATATTTGAGCGAACGGGCCGCCGAACGACCCCCGATGGAGAGGAACGGCCAGTGAATAAAGACGACATGATTTTGATCAGCGTCGACGACCACACCGTTGAGCCACCTGACATGTTCAAGAACCACCTGCCGAAGAAGTACGCCGATGACGCGCCGCGGCTGGTGCACAACGCGGACGGCTCCGACTGCTGGCAGTTCCGCGACACCGTGATCCCCAACGTCGCGCTCAACGCGGTGGCCGGACGCCCGAAAGAGGAGTACGGAATCGAGCCACAGGGCCTCGATGAAATCCGCCCCGGTTGCTACAACGTCGACGAGCGGATCAAGGACATGAACGCCGGGGGCATCCTGGCGTCGATCTGCTTCCCGTCCTTCCCCGGATTCGCCGGACGCCTGTTCGCCACCGAGGACCCGGAGTTCTCAGTCGCGCTGGTGCAGGCCTACAACGACTGGCACATCGATGAGTGGTGTGGTGCCTACCCGGCACGGTTCATCCCGATGGCGATACCCGTGATCTGGGATGCCGAGGAGTGCGCCAAAGAGGTGCGACGGGTAGCCAAGAAGGGCGTGCACGCACTGACTTTCACCGAGAACCCGGCCGCGATGGGCTATCCGAGCTTCCACAACGATTACTGGAAGCCACTGTGGGAAGCGTTGTGTGACACCAACACCGTGATGAACGTGCACATCGGATCCTCGGGCCGGCTGGCGATCACGGCGCCCGATGCGCCCATGGACGTGATGATCACCCTGCAGCCGATGAACATCGTGCAGGCCGCCGCAGACCTGTTGTGGTCCAAGCCGATCAAGGAGTACCCGGACCTCAAGGTCGCACTGTCGGAGGGCGGCACCGGGTGGATCCCCTACTTCCTCGAGCGGGCGGACCGGACGTACGAGATGCACTCGACCTGGACGCACCAGGACTTCAAGGGCAAGCTGCCCAGCGAGGTCTTCCGCGAGCACTTCCTGACATGTTTCATCAGCGACAAGGTGGGTGTGGCGCTGCGCAACATGATCGGCATCGACAACATCTGCTGGGAGGCCGACTACCCGCACAGCGACTCGATGTGGCCGGGCGCCCCCGAGGAACTGTGGGAGGTGCTGTCGCTGAACAACGTTCCGGACGACGAGATCAAGAAGATGGCTTACCAGAACGCCATGCGGTGGTACTCCTTCGACCCGTTCAGCCACATCACGGAGGCACAGGCGACGGTGGGTGCGTTGCGGAAGGCCGCTGAGGGCCACGACGTTTCGATCCGCGCGCTCAGCAAACACAACGACTTGAGGTCGGGCGCTTCGTTCGCGGACTTCGCCGCCAGCGCGAAAGAACTCACCGGCAATAAGGACTGATGCCCCAGCGGGCCGACACGGCGCCCGTGGCGGTCGCAAGGGCGGCGAAGCCGGGCGCAGCGGGCCGACACCGAAAGCCCGTGGCGGTCGCAAGGGCGGCGAAGCCGGGCGCAGCGGGCCGACACACAAAGCCCGTGCCTGAACTGATCAAAGGAGATGCGCAGTGCCCGGCGGTGGAATGAACTTCGAGCTGACCGACGACCAAGAGCTGATCCGCAAGTCGGTCGCGGAACTGGCGTCGAAGTTCGACGATCACTACTGGATGGAAAAAGACCAGGCGCACGAGTTTCCGACCGAGTTCTATCAGGCGATCGCCGGCGGTGGCTGGCTGGGTATGACGATCCCGGAGGAGTACGGGGGTCACGGCCTCGGTATTACCGAAGCCACCCTGCTGGCCGAAGAAGTGGCCAGATCCGGCGCAGCAATGAACGGCGCCAGCGCCATTCACCTGTCGATCTTCGGCATGCACCCGGTGGTGGTGCACGGCTCAGACGAGCTCAAGGCGCGTACGTTGCCGCGGGTTGCGACGGGTGAACTGCACGTGTGCTTCGGAGTCACCGAACCCGGTGCGGGCCTTGACACTTCGCGCATCACCACGTTCGCCAAGCGTAACGGTGACCACTACGTCGTCAACGGCCGAAAGGTATGGATTTCCAAGGCGCTCGAGTCCCAGAAAATCCTCCTACTCGACGAGGACCCAGCCGTATGACGAGGTCACCAAGAAGACCGATGGGTTGACGCTATTCCTCACCGACCTGGACCGTAGCCGGGTAGACGTCCGACCGATCCGCAAGATGGGTCGCAATGCGGTCAGCTCCAACGAGTTGTTCATCGACGACCTGTGCATCCCGGTCGAAGATCGAGTTGGTGAGGAAGGCAAGGGCTTTCAGTACATCCTCGATGGCCTCAACCCGGAGCGGATGCTGATCGCCGCCGAGGCATTGGGCATCGGGCGGGTCGCCCTGGAAAAGGCCGTTAAGTACGGCAACGAACGGCACGTCTTCGATCGTCCGATCGGGATGAACCAGGGCATTCAGTTCCCGCTGGCCGATTCGCTTGCCCGGCTTGACGCCGCCGAGTTGATCCTGCGCAAAGCCACCTGGCTCTACGACAATGGCAAACCCTGCGGGCGCGAGGCCAACACCGCGAAATACCTATGCGCCGATGCCGGTTTCACCGCCGCCGACCGGGCACTGCAAACGCACGGCGGCATGGGATATTCCGAGGAGTATCACGTTGCGCGGTACTTCCGGGAGGCCAGGCTGATGAAGATTGCGCCGGTCAGCCAGGAGATGATCCTGAACTTCCTCGGCTCGCACGTGCTGAAATTGCCGAGGAGCTACTGATGAGCAACTCCCTGTTCGATCTGACCGGCCGATCGGCGCTGGTCACGGGATCCGGCAGCGGGATCGGAGCGGCCGTCGCGGGCGCATTCGTCTTTCTCGCCTGTGACGCCGCCTCCTACATCACCGGTCAGGTGCTGCCGCCGGTGGACGACGGCATGGTGATGTGATGTCGGCAACCGGGGGGCCGCTGACGGGAGTCACCGTGGTGGCCCTGGAGCAGGCGGTCTCCGCTCCGATGTGCACGCGGGTGCTGGCCGACTTCGGGGCACGCGTCATCAAGGTGGAAAACCCCAACGGGGGTGACTTCGCCCGGCACTACGACGACGTCGTCAACGGGCTTGCCGCGCACTTCGTGTGGGCCAACCGGGGCAAGGAGTCGGTCACCCTCAACCTGAAAACCGAAGCCGGGCTCGACATTCTGCGTCGGCTTCTCGACCGTGCCGACGTACTCGTTTCCAACCTCGCCCCAGGGTCCACCGCCCGGCTGGGCATCGCCGCGGCGGACCTGGCGGAAAGCCACCCGGACGTGATCGCGGTCGAAATCGACGGCTACGGCCCGGGCGGACCGCTTTCGCACAAACGCGCCTACGACCTGCTCGCGCAAGCCGAATCCGGCGCCTGCGCCGTCACCGGCCATCCCGGCGCACCGGCCAAGCCCGGCCCGCCGATGGCGGACATCAGCACCGGGTTGTATTCGGCACTATCGATTTTGGCTCTGCTGTATTCACGCGACGCCGGGTCTGCCACGGGCCGGCACGGCAACACTGTGGCGGTCAGTTTGTTCGACACCATGACTGATCTGATGGGTTACCCGCTCACCTTCGCCCAACATTCCGGAATCGACCAGCAGCCCTTGGGAATGAGTTCGCCCGCGGTGGCGCCGTATGGCGCCTACCGTACCGCCGACGGCCAGACCGTTGTGCTAGGCACAACAAATGACAATGAATGGCAACGGCTTTCGCGCCAAATCCTGGAACGTGACGACCTTGCCGACGACCCGAGGTTCACCAACAACGCCGGTCGCTGCGCTCACCGGGACATCTTGGACGACGCCATCGGTACCTGGTGCGCGGCACACGACTTGGAACACGTGCAGAAGACCGCGGATGCCGCGGGGATCGGCAACGCGCGGTACAACCTGCCAAGCGAAGTTCTCGTGCACCCGCAGCTGACGGCCCGGGACCGGTGGCGGCAGGTCGACACGCCGGCCGGGCCGATTCCGGCCTTGCTGCCCCCACCCGTCATCTCCGGCTACCAGCCCGCGATGGGTGCGGTGCCCGGACTCGGGCAGCACACCGACGCGGTGCTCGCGGAACTCGGCAAGTCGCAGAACGAGATTGACGCGCTGCGAGTGCAAGGCGCTATCGGGCCGGTCTACCCCTGATATGCCCGAGGAATCCGCGCTGCTGTGCAGTGACCGCAACGGTGTTCGGACGCTGACGCTGAACCGACCGCATCGCAAGAACGCGATCAACCGTGAGCTCTGGATCGCGCTGGCCGAGGCGCTCACCGCCGCCGGCAAGGATCGCGAAGTACGTGCGGTGGTGATCACCGGTGCCGGCGGCGCGTTTTGTTCCGGCGCCGACATCTCGACGCCCGACGACAGCCATCCCGTCCACAAGTTGCAACGGCTGACCGACGTGGCGCTGGCGCTGCATGAGCTGCCGAAGCCGACAATCGCCAAAGTGACCGGGGTTGCCGTCGGCGCCGGGTGGAACCTGGCGCTGGGCTGCGACCTGGTCGCGGCCACCCCGGAATCGACGTTCTCGCAGATCTTCGCTAAGCGCGGATTGTCGGTGGATCTCGGTGGCTCCTGGCTGCTACCGAAAATCGTTGGCCTGCAACAGGCCAAGCGGTTGGCGCTATTGGCCGAGACCATCGACGCCGCCGAGGCTCAGGCATTGCGTCTGGTGACCTGGGTGGTATCCGCCACGGAGATCGACGATTTCGTCACCGACATCGCCCACCGGCTGGCGGCCGGCCCGACGATCGCTCTGGGCCAGACCAAGGCGTTGCTGAACGAGGGCGCCGACCGGACCATGCGTGACGCGCTCGCCAACGAAGCCCGCGCGCAGGGCGTCAATTTCGCCACGGCCGATTCGCAGGAGGCTTACGCCGCGTTCGCCGAGCGGCGAGAGCCGTCGTTTACCGGTCGATGGGCGGTATCGAGATCAGAGCAGAGAGATGACTGAAACCGTCATCGTCGAAGCAGCGAGGCGCTTAGCGTCAAGCTCAAAGCAGTGCTCCCAATAGCGCAAGAGGCAATATTCCCAGGTCGGCGGCGATCGGGATGCCGATAGCGTCAACCACGTCATCGTCCGCGAGTTCGGACGTGAAGACGTTGTAGTCGATTTCGGGAAGGCTGACCAACAACGCGGTGGCGACGTCCAAGGGCGGGATGCCGGTGTGGGGTGGGAAGGTATCGAAAAGATCCTGCAGGGTCGTGGGTACCGGTGAGAGGACCGAAAGCTCGGTACCGGGCAGAGCTTCCGCGAACGTCGCAAGTTCGTCCACCCACGATGGCAACGTGTAGACGTAGTTGCTCGGATCGATTAGATCATTGAAAGCGGCGGACACCCCTTGCTCCAAGCCGTTGAGCAAAGCTTGCGGGACCTGCTCCAGGACACTGAGACTGGGGAGGAAGCCCAAGGTTGTGGGCACATCCGCATCGCCCTGGCTCCAGCCACCCAAGTAGTTGTCGGCGACGTCGCCGTAGCCCAGGTTCACCAGAACCGACAAGTCCGGGTTCAGCAGATCGACCAGCGGCTGGCCGATAAAGGGGATCAGTTGCAACGGATCTAATAGCGGCAGAGTGGTATCCGGAATCATGTAATAGTTCGTCAGGGTGTCGGCCGCCGTCGTTGGGAGTTGAATGGCGTCCTGGATCTGCTCGGGTGTGAGGCCCAAATAAGTGGTGTGCTGGAAGGCGATACCCAATACGGCGTTGATATCGGACAGTGGGTCGATCGGGTACTGGGGGAAGTCCGCGAAGCCGTCGTATTCGTTGGTGTAAACGTCGGTCGGGTAGAGATCAGACGATGTTGGGCCGCTGAAGGTGATGCCCAGGCTGGGGATGGTCGGCTGGGTACCCGCCGGCAGGTCGAAGCGTTCCAGCAGGCCGCCGTTGGGGGCGCTTACATCACCGACCAGCACGAAGTGCACATCGTCGCTGGGTACATTTTGGCTCGCAAGTTCCGGCATCAATAGCGACCCGATCACCGCGCTCTGGGAGTAGCCGAAAACGTCGACAGGGTTCGCGGCGTCCACGTTTCCTCCGGCGATCTGGTTCAAGATCGCAGTGTCCAGGATCTGTTGTCCCTGAGTCACCGAGTCGTCGAACGTCTCGGTGAAGGGACCCAAAAACGGGTAAAGAGCTTCGGGTGTGCTCACGATCTGCGTCGTGCCGCTAAAGTCACGCGGCGCCAGGTAGTCGGTGTCAACGACATCTGCATAGTCCTGACCAGGGGTCTCGAGACCGCTGCCGCCCAGGATCAACGCCGTGCCATCTCCGAGCGGGGAATCCGCGGTGTCACCGCTAGTGAGCTGCACCGCGCGGGTCTGGGCGGCGGGTATCGGCGCAACCGACGCGGGGATCGCGATCAGGCCGGCGCCCGCAATGGTGACACCGAAAAGGCTGTGCAGACGACGCATTGAGGCTCTTCCCCCTTGAGGCGCAGGCGACATCCCATCGCGGTGCGGAACAGTGATCGAATTACAACATGTCGGTCGATTTGAAACAGAGGCTTCCGCATCCGCAGTGTTCGCGGAGCGGCGACGGCCGTCGTTTACTGTCGATAGTCGGTATCGAGATCGGAGCAGACAAATGCGTGAAACGGTCATCGTCGAAGCGGTGCGGACACCGGTCGGCAAACGCAACGGTGGGCTGTCCGGCATGCACGCCGCCGACCTGTCGGCCCTCGTGCTCAACGAGCTGTTGCAGCGCACCGGCGTCGGCCCGGACATCATCGACGACGTCATCTGGGGTTGTGTGTCGCAGGTCGGGGATCAGTCGAGCAATATCGGTCGCTACGCGGTGCTGGCCGCCGGCTGGCCCGAGACCATCCCGGGCACGACGGTCAACCGGGCATGCGGTTCCAGCCAGCAGGCCCTCGACTTCGCGGTGCAGGCGGTGATGAGCGGCCAGCAGGACGTGGTCGTGGCCGGCGGCGTGGAGGTGATGAGCCGGGTGCCGCTGGGTGCGGCCAGGGCCACCGGAATGCCCTACGGCCCCAAAGTCCTTGCCCGCTACGGTGATTTCTCGTTCAACCAAGGGCTGTCGGCCGAGATGATCGCCAAGAAGTGGGGCTTTTCCCGGACCCGGCTCGATGAATACTCCGCGCTGTCTCACGAACGAGCTGCGGCAGCGCAGGACAACCGGGCCTTTGACGAGCAGATCGTCCCCGTCTTCGTTGAGGACACCGCGGTCACAGCCGACGAAGGCGTGCGACGGGGGACCACGGTCGAGAAACTGGCCGGGCTCAAACCCGCGTTCGTCGACGACGGGGTCATTCACGCCGGCAACTCTTCACAGATTTCCGATGGCGCGGCGGCGTTGCTGGTGATGACGTCGGCAGCCGCGCTCGAGCTCGGATTGACCCCGCTGGTGCGATACCGGGCCGGCGCGGTGACCGGGGCGGACCCGGTGCTGATGCTCACCGGTCCCATCCCTGCCACCGAGAAGGTGCTGACCAAGGCGGGCGTATCGCTGGACGAGGTCGGCGTGTTCGAGGTCAACGAGGCGTTCGCCCCGGTGCCGCTTGCCTGGCTGGCCGAAACCGGCGCCGACCCGGACCGGGTCAACCCGCTGGGCGGAGCCATCGCGCTCGGTCACCCGCTCGGCGCGTCGGGCGCGGTCTTGATGACGCGGATGGCGCATCACATGCGCGACAACGGGATTCGTTACGGATTGCAGACCATGTGCGAAGGTGGCGGCACGGCCAACGCCACGCTTGTAGAACTTGTTGCCTGACGGGGGAATTCATGCGCCGAGACCTGTTCACCGAAGACCACGAGGCGTTCCGGGAGCTGGCCCGCGACTTCATCGAGAAGGAGGTCGTGCCCGCCTACCCAGAGTGGGAGAAGGCCGGGCGAATGCCGCGCGACGTCTTCAAGCGGATGGGTGCGCTCGGGATGCTCGGGATGGCGATTCCCGAGGAGTACGGCGGCGCCGGCATGCCCGACTACCGCTACAACGTCGTGCTGCAGGAGGAGGCGGCGCGGGCGCTGGTGACGCTGTCGACGGTCCGCACCCAACTCGAGGTGATCCTGCCGTACTTCCTGCACTACGCGAACGACGAACAGCGCAAGCGCTGGTTCCCCGGCCTGGCCGACGGGACGCTGCTCACCGCCGTCGCGATGACCGAACCGGGAACCGGGTCGGACCTCGCGGGTATGCGCACGACGGCGGTGCGTGACGGCGACCACTGGATCGTCAACGGCGCCAAGACATTCATCACCGGCGGGATTCAGGCCGACCTCGTGATCGTCGTCGCCCGCACGTTCACCGACCCCGAAAACCGGCGCAAGGGACTGACGCTGCTCGTCGTCGAGGACGGCATGGAGGGTTTCACCCGCGGTCGCGAACTGGAGAAGATGGGCTGCAAGGTCCAAGACACCGCGGAACTGTCGTTCGTCGACGTTCGTGTCCCCGTCGAGAACGTTCTCGGCGAAGTGGGTGAGGCGTTCGGCTACCTGGGCCACAACCTGCCGCAGGAACGTCTGACGGTGGCGGTCGGGTCGGTGGCGCAGGCCCGCTCGGCGATCGCCGCGGCGATCGACTACACCAAGGACCGCAAGGCTTTCGGAACTCCGGTGGCCTCGTTCCAGAACACCAAGTTCGAGCTGGCCGCGTGCTCGACGGAGGTGGAGGCCGGCCAGGCGATGCTGGATCGTGCGGTGGCGCTACACGTCACCGGCGAGCTGTCCGCCGCCGACGCCGCTCGCGTCAAGCTGTTCTGCACCGAGATGCAGGCCCGCGTCATCGACCGATGCCTGCAGCTGTTCGGCGGCTACGGCTACATGATGGAGTATCCGATCGCCCGGCTGTACACCGATGCGCGGGTCGCGCGCATCTACGCCGGAACCAGCGAGGTGATGAAGGTGATCATCGCCAAGTCGCTTGGTTTGTGACGGGCGTCAAAAGAACGGTCCAATGCGACCCTTGTCACGGTCGCCCAACCAACCTACTGTGTGTTCAGTTGGTTGGTTGGACGAGGGAGTCCGGTGCCCGAGACACGGCCGTACGGCTCGCTGCTTGCCAAGGGCGAGGACCGCAAACAGCGGATCCTGGCCGTTGCGCAGCGGCTGCTGACCCGCAACGGGTGGCGTAGTACAACGCTGGCTCAGATCGCCGGCGAGGCCGGCGTCAGCCCCGCCGGCCTGCTGCATCACTTCGAATCCAAGGAACAGCTGCTGCATGCAGTGCTCGACATTCGCGACGCCGATGACGATGCGCACGCGGACCGGGCCGGTGACCTGATCTCAGAAATCGCCGCGGTCGCCGAGCGGTTCCATCGGTCGCCGGAGCTCATTGGCACCTACTCCGTGCTGCTGGCGGAGAACATGGACCCCGACGCTCCGCTCCACAATCGTCTCGTCGGCAGATACCAAGGCGCGGCCGACATCATCGCCGAGCTCATCCGGCGCGGCCAACGGGCCGGCAAATTTCGTATGGATATGGATGTCACGGTCAAGGCGGTCCAAATCATCGCCTTCATCACCGGAATGGAGACAACATGGTTGCTCGATCCCTCGATACCACTGACCGAGGTCTTCAAGGAGTACTCGGAGTCGTTGGCCCGGGACATGGCACCGCCGAGCCCGGCGTGAGATACCGACTCGATGTGGTCGCCGCGGAAGTCGCCGACGTGGTGAAGTTCGCCGGCGGTTGGCTGTTTGACCGGGCGATGGCCGGCTGGGATGTCACCGTCTTGCTCGTCGACCATCCCGACGAACGACCGCTGCAGATCCTCGGCGCCCAGATCGTCGATCTGGAATACGCACTGGCAACGGCGGGGCACCGGCCGCCTCCCCAGACGCTGGCCGCGGCGGCGGACCTATTCGGCTGCGATTCCCGCGTCCGCCAGGGCGTCGTGCAGGCGCTCGACCAGGGCGCCACCGAAGTCACCTTGTGGGGCGAGACGTGGCCTGCCGAGCTGGACGCCAGCGTGGGTCTGGTCCAGCACCGGCTCAGCGCCGCAGCCCAGGCGTTCAAGGCCCAGGCCCTGGCGGCCGCAGCGATGCCGCTGGATTCGATCGGGCTGGTCGAGACGTTCCGCAGCAGGGTAACGGCCTTCGCAGCTGTCGATGCCGATCTCATTCCGGCCGGCTAACCCGCGGTCCTCCCGGGCCGCGTTGACGTCGCGGCATGCTCTGTGGAAATCTAATACTCATCTCTGAGAGGCGCATTCTCACAGGTCGAGATTGGAACGGTGCGAGATGGTGAATGACTTCACCGAGCTGGACTTTTTCCGCGGCAGCGAGCTCATCGCGGACCCGTACCCCTACTACGAGGCCCTTCGGCAGCGGTGCCCGGTGACCCGGGAAAACCACCACGACGTCACGATGGTGACGGGTTGGGACGAGGCCTGCGCCGTGCTCAACGACGCCGAGACATGGTCGTCGTGTATCTCGGTGACCGGTCCGTTTCCGGGCTTTCCGGTATCCCTGGAGGGTCTGGGAGAAAGTGACGTCACCGAGCTGATCGAGCAACATCGCGACGAGCTGCCGTTCAGCGACCAGTTGCCCACCCTCGATCCGCCGACGCACACCAACCACCGCTCGCTGCTGATGCGGCTGATCACCCCGAAGCGCCTCAAGGAGAACGAGGACGCCATGTGGGTGCTCGCCGACCAAGTCCTCGACGAGTTCCTGGCTCCCGGTGAAGGCGAATGGATCAAGGGCTTCGCGGGTCCCTTCACGCTGCTGGTCATCGCCGATCTGCTGGGCGTGCCGATGGAAGATCGCGACAAGTTCATCAAAGGCATCCGCGAGCACTCGGGGGGCGGCGTCGGGGGCACCGGCAAGGAATCGCTGGCGCACAGCCCGCTGGAATTCCTCTACGGTCTTTTCTCCGACTATGTCCGGGACCGCCGCCGTGAGCCCCGCGACGACGTGCTGACCGGCCTCGCGACCGCCACCTATCCCGACGGCTCGACTCCTGAGGTCGAGGATGTCGCCCGCGTCGCGAGCAACGTCTTCTCGGCGGGTCAGGAAACCACCGTGCGACTGCTGGGCGCCGCGCTGCAGACCATGGGGGAGCGTCCCGACATCCAGGCGCAGTTGCGCAAGGACCGCAGCCTGATTCCGAACTTCATCGAAGAGTCGCTTCGCATCGAGAGTCCGGTCAAGGGAGACTTCCGGATGAACCGCAGGCCGGTCAACATCGGCGGAGTCGACTTGCCGGCCGGCACAACGGTGATGGTCGTGCAGGCCGCCGCTAACCGCGATCCGCGCCGTTTCGAAGACCCGACCACTTTCGATCCGGCCCGCAAGAACGCCCGCCAGCACATCTCGTTTGGTCGAGGCATTCACAGCTGCCCCGGCGCGCCGCTGGCGCGTGCTGAAACGCGGGTGGCCATCGAGCGGCTGCTGGACCGCACGTCCGACATCCGGATCAACGAACGCGTTCACGGGCCAGCGAATGATCGTCGCTACCAATATGTTCCGACCTACATCCTGCGTGGCCTGACCGAGCTGCATCTGGAATTCACGCCGGCATGAAAGTCTGGGTTGACGACCAGCGCTGTCGCGGACACGGCGTGTGCGTCACGCTGTGTGAGGACGTGTTCAGCCTGACCGACGATGGCTACGCCGAGGCGATCGATTCCGATGTGCCAACGGAATTCGAGGCGGCCACCCGCGAGGCCATCGATTGCTGCCCCGAACAGGCCATCGCCGAACGCTGACCAGAAGCGCACTCGGACAAGGAGATTCACTGCATTATGCCTAAGGGATACGTCATTCTCACGGAGGCCATCAAGGATCCGGAAGGCATGAAGGCTTACGGTCGGGCCGCCGGAGCAGCGATGGGTGGTGTCAACGTTCTCGCGGTAGACACCGCACCCAAGGTCGTCGAAGGCAGTTGGCATGGCGACCAGACCGTGGTGCTGGAATTCGAGTCCGTCGATGCGGCCCGCGCGTGGTACGAGTCCGAGGCCTACCAGAAGGCAGCGAAACTGCGGCAAGCCGCCGCGGACTGCAACGCGGTGATCATCTCCGGATTCGGCTGAGCCGCAGCAGCTTTCGTAGGTGGGCGGCGGCTCGTCGTCGCTGACGGCGGACTCGTTCGATTTCGGCTACCATTATCTGCGTGGCCCGTGTGAACGTCGGGAAGTGGTCAGCAGTCTGCGCGATCGTGCTGTCCGGCGCCGCGCTGCTTGCAGCAGCGCCGGCATCAGCGGATCCCACCGACGACGCATTCGTCGCGGCCCTCGCCAAGGGGGGGATCGCCGTTACCGATCGCGACGCGGCAATAGGGATGGCCCACAACGTGTGCGCCGGATTCGACAAGAGCAATAAATCCAGCGTTGTGGCGATGAAGCTGACGACGGATTCCGGTCTTTCGCTGAAACAATCCGGCTACTTCATCGGCGCTTCCATCTCGGCCTACTGCCCGCAATACATCGGGCGGATCGACAATTCGACGAACTGGCTCAACCCGGTGCCCCCGCATATGTGAGCGCAAAGGGCATAACGCTCGGCTGTTACTCGACGATCGAAATGGCCTGCCGCGGGCACTGCCGGACCGCGTCGCGCACCTGCTCTTCGTTCTCGGGCGTGACGTCCTCCTGCAGGATGGTCAGCGTGTCGTCATCCTCGAGCCGAAACACCTCCGGGATGATCCCCATGCACACCCCGTTGCTTTCGCACAGGCCCCAGTCGACTTCGATCTTCTTCGTCATTCAAAGCCCCTCAGCGCAATACTTTCACCGGTACGTTCAGCCAGCCCGCGACATTCTGCATGGTGACTCGCTTGCAGCCGTCCCAATTCACCTCGTAGCGGGGCATGAAGTCGAGCAGCTTCTCCAGTGCGATCCTGCTTTCCATCCGAGCCAACGCCGCGCCCAGGCAACTGTGGATTCCGTATCCCAGACCGAGGTGCTGTGCCTCGGTCTGGTCGCGTTCGATGTCGAAGGTGTCGGCGTCGGTGAAGGCATCGGGGTCTCGGTTCGCCGCGGCCTTCATCAAGAACACCGGCTTGCCGGCGGGAATCGTGCCACCGCTGGTGTGTGCCTCTTTCAAGGTCCAGCGGACGTTGTACTGGACTGGTCCCTCGTAGCGCAACAACTCTTCGACGGCGCCGGGGATCTTGCTGCGGTCTTCTTTCAGCTTCTCCCACTGGTCTGGGTTGCGGGCGAAGAGCACGGCCGCGCTGCCGATCAACTTTGTGACGGTCTCCGCGCCGGCCCCGCCCAGAAGCGTGGCAAAACCGCATATTTCGATATCGTCGAGCTTGCGAGTCTGACCATCCTCGCCGGGGATTTCGGCGGCGATCAGCTTGCTGAGCATGTCGTCCTGCGGGTTTTCGCGCCGTTCCTGCACCAGCCCGAAGTAATACATCGCGGTGTCGATGTTGGCCTGCATGCCGGCTTCGCTGATTTCGATTTGTCCCGGTTCCCGGTGCAGGCTGGTGTCGATCCAGTGCCGCACCTGTTGGCGGTATTCCTCCGGCACTCCGGCCATCGTGGTGATGACTTCAACGGGGAACGGCCCGGAGAAGTCCTGCACGACGTCGAACTCGTCGGGATCGGCCGCGCTCAGGTATTTGTCGACGACCTCAACGACTGTGTCGTGCTGCGATTGAACGGCCCGCGGCGTGAAGGCCTTGTTGAGCAGGCTGCGCATGTGGCGGTGCTCCGGCGGGTCCATGAAAATGATCGACCTCTGCTCGGGACTTATGCCCTTGCGCACCATCGCCAGGTCGCAACCACGGCTCGAGGAGTAGGTCTCGAAGTCCTTGAGCGCGCCGGCCACGTCCTCGTGGCGGGTCAGCGCGTAGAAGTCCTCTTTCTCGTCGTAGTACAGCGGGGCGTCCTCACGCATTCGTCGATAGATATCGAACGGATTGGTGAAGTACTCCTCGGAGAACGGATCAAAGACGACCTTCGGCTTGGTCATTGCACCCTCCTCGCCGCCCGGTGAGCGGCTTACACCTTTACGACGGAATGCTCGACTGTAACGCTAACGGTAGACGGTTCATCGCGGACCGAAAAGACCTCATCTCATACCCGTATGGCCGCGTCGATGACGTCGTCGAGCACGCCCAGGTCGCTGCCCAGTTCGGCGGCGATACTCCTGACCACGGCAACGTCTTTGCCGACGAATTCGCCGGCCGTGTCGATGAACGACGCGACGGATCCGCCCGCGGCGACGATGTCCAGCACGCGACTCGCCGCGCTGCCATGGGAAGGGCGTTGAGCAGCGTCGACTCCGGCACGCCGAGCCGCGCACCCAGTTCGACAGAGCCCGAGAGCAATCCGATGTGCGCTGCGAACAGCGCATTGTTGACCAGCTTCACCTTCTGCCCCGCGCCCAGCGGGCCGACGTGCAAGACCGGATCGCCGTAGCAGCCCAACACCGGGCGTACTCGCGCCACCGCATCCTCGGCGCCGCCGACGAACAGCGTCAGGGCACCGGCCGCGGCGTTGTGCGGGCCTCCGCTGACCGGTGCGTCGACCACGTCGACGTCGTGCGGTGCCGCGCGCACGGCGATGGTCTCGACCGTGTGCGGACTTCCCGTGGTGTGCACCACCAGGGCCGAGCCCGGCGACATCGTCGCGAGCAGGCCGTCCGTCCAGGCAGATCTGCCGCACCTGTTCGTCGGTGAACACGCAGACCACCACCACGTCCGCGTGCGCGGTCACCTCAGCTGTGTCGGCGACCGCGTTGGCGCCCAATTGCGCGATGGCAGCGCGCTTCTCGGCGGTGCGGCCCAGGACCGCGACACCGTGACCGGCCTCGACCAGACGGGCCACCATGGGACGTCCCATCCGTCCCGCGCCGATGAATCCGATTCTCACCGTGGGTGTTTCATCAGGGTCGAGGGTGGCGTCGGCCGTGTCGAGCACAGCCCCGCCGGGGACGGCGGCGGCATCGGCCAGGTCGGCGACCAAGCGGACGTCCTTCTGCAGCAGTGTTCCGGCAAGTCCGGCGAGGCGGTCCAAACCGCCGGTGTCACCGCCAAGAGCGTTGAGCGCGAAGCTGTTTCCGCTGCCGCGCGAGATGACGTCGGTGAGCCGGTCCGGCAGGACGCCGAGCGCCTCTCCGAGCGCTAAGGCGGTGGCCGCCGTTCCCAGGTTGGCGGTGAACAGCAGGTTGTTCAGCAGCTTGGTGGTTTGTCCGGAGCCCAGATCGCCCAGGTGCACGACCGGGTTGGCGTAGGTCTCGAACACCGGGCGGCAGCGCTCGACCACGTCGGCGTCACCCCCGACCATCACCAGCAGACGACGGTCCGCCACCGCCGGAGCGCCACCGCTCACCGGCGCGTCGATCACCGAGACACCTTGCGCGCCGGCCTTCTTCGCTAGCTCATGGCATGTCTTGGGGTGGACGGTGCTGTGGATGGCGATCACGCCGCCCGGCTTGAGTCCGGCCAGCACGCCGTTCTCGCCGCCGGTGATCTCCTCGACGTCGGCGTCGCCGACCACGCAGAGGCAGACGAGATCGCTACTGGCCGCGAGTTCCGCCGGTGACCCGGCGACCTTGGCCGCGGTGTCGGCGAACGGCTCGAGTGACGCCGGTCGGCGCGCCCACAGCGTCGTCGGAAAGCCTGCTTCGACGATCCGCCCCGCCATCGGGCCGCCCTGACTGCCCAAGCCTATGAATCCGACGTGCATCAACCGGCCTCCAAATCGGGACTTTCACGCGCGACGACGCATTCCTCGGCGAACGCCAGAACCGTCGCGTGGTAATCCGCGGCGGTGTGGCCCAGGCTGATGTTGTGTCCGGCGTCGGGTTGGTGATGGACGACGAACCGCGGCGCGCTGGAGAACATGCGCCTCGATCTCGGTCATCGCCGAAGTGTCGGTCTGCCAGACCTTCTCGTGCTCGGCGATGCTGAAGTGCACCGGAACGCGCACCGCGGGGGCAAGCGCCGGAAAGTCCTGACGGGCCCAGTTGGACACCATCAGGTCCTCGTAGGGCGGAGCCCCTGGATACACCGTGGCCCCGTTGAGCACCTCGGGCGGATACAGTTCCGTCGGGTGCCATAGCAGTTCACGCAGACCGGACGGGCGGCGGTCCCGGGTTGCCGTCTTCAGCATGTCGCGGGCCGCCGGGTGGTAATGCCTTCCGGTTCCGGCCAATTCGATGCCCAGCAGATCGCTACCGCGTTCGTCGGATCTGCGGCCATCCGCATCGTCAATTCGCAGCCGCCGGAATGGCCCATCAAGAACACACCGGCGCCGCGCGACCGTTCACCGAGGATGCGATCGACTGCTGCATAAGCAAGCTGGACCCGCTGCTCGGGGCGAGCCACGCTCTCCGGATAGGGAGCCGAGCTGCCGTAGCCGGGGCGATCGAGCGCCACCACGGTGAATCCGTGCGCCGCGCGCCGCTGCGCAGGAAGGACGATTCGGGATGGCCCGGACAGTCGAAATAGATTGAGGTGGTGCCTCCGCCGTGAATGGCCACGATGACCGCCCGCGGGTCCGGCGCCTCGGCGACCAGCGCGGACATCGGCACGCCGTCGACGATGACGACCCGCGGGTGCGGCGGGGCTCATGTGTCGGCCCGCAGCAGCAGCACGCCGCTGGGCGTCAGGCCGCCGCTGCTGACCACGCCGACGCGGGCGTCGGCGACCTGGCGCTGACCGGCCTCACCGCGCAACTGGGTGACGGCTTCATGCAGCAGACCCATGCCATGCGTTCGGCCGTGCGACAGCTGACCGCCGTGCGTGTTGAGCGGCAGCTGGCCGTCGCGGGCGATGTTCTTACCGCCGTCCAGGAATTCCTTGGCCTCACCGATTCGGCAGAACCCCAGCGCTTCGATCCAGGACAGGCAGTTCATCGTGAACCCGTCGTAGAGCTCGGCGACGTCGACATCCTCGGGCCGCAGCGAGGTGCGCGACCACAGATGCGCGGATTGGCCGAGCACCTGCGGCTCGTGGGTCAATGTGCTTTGGTCCCAGTCGATTCGCTCGATGATCTGCGTGCCCACCGCCTCGACCAACACCGGTGGCTTGGCCATGTCGCGGGCGGCGTCGACGGCCGAGACGATGACCGCGATCGCCCCGTCGCAGGGCACATCGCAGTCATAGAGCCCGAATGGTGTGGTGATGGGGCGTGCGTTCAGGTAGTCGTCCATCGTCATCGGAGACCGGTAGACCGCCGACGGGTTGAGTTCGGCGTTGGCGCGCTGGTTCAACGCGATCCAGCCCAGCGTCTCTTTCGTCGTCCCGTAGCGATGGAAGTGGCGTTGCGCGTTCTGCGCCAACGTGTGAGCCGCCGAGGTGGCGCCGAACGGCATCAGCCAATCGGCCCTGCGGCCCATCGACGGAACGATCTTGCCCTGCTTCATCTGCTCGTTGAAGGTGGCTTCCCACACCGTCCGGAAGCACAGCACGTGACGGGCCAGGCCGCCGGCGATGGCGAGCATCGCCGCGATGACCGAGCCACCCGGACCGAAGGTTTCGATGCCCCCGTTGTGCCACGTCGGCCGGATGCCCAAAGCGGCTTCCAGCGCGGTGACTCCGCCCTCGCCGAACCCGCCGAGGTTGCCTCCGCCCGGGTAGGTCGACAGGCCGTCGATGTCGTCGAGTGTCAGGCCGGCGTCGGCGATCGCCGCCTCGCACGCGGCCACCGTCAGCGACAGCGGCGGCACCATCAGCCGGCGTCCGATCTCCGACATGCCGATCCCGGTGAGCGCCACCTTGTCCTCGAACTTCTCCGGAGTGAGCATCGGGCGGACGTGTTCGCCGAAGCGCTCCGGGGCGATTTCGTCGATTGGCAGCGCAGCGGGTGCGGCATCTTCGACAAGACGGAACAACGGCAGCCACACGTCCTCGACCTGCTCGAAGACGACCTCGACCTGCTGACCGAGCTGCAGTTGCTCAGGGTCGCAGTCAATGATGTTGGTGGTCAGCCGAACCCGCGGGTCCTCGGCGATCGCGACCTGGGCGACAACGTACGGCGCGGGCAAGCCCGGCAGGCTGAACCGGTGATTGACGGTGAATCCGGCCAGGGTCGCACGACCCGACACCGCCCGCACCTCGCAGATGGTGCGAGCGGCAGTACCGGCAGATCGGGCGCCGGCGGATGGATGAGCGCGTCGCAGTCGGCGCATCCCTGCAGCCGCAGCGTGCCGTCGGCGCCTGAGCGCCAGAAGAATTCGTTGTCGTCGGTGACCAGCGGCAGCGGGCGTCCGGTGTTCTGCGTCAACGCGTGAAACCCCACTCCGCTTCGTTGGCCTCGGTTTTGAGGTGCTCGGCCGGATCTTCGGCACCGCCCGACCTCGGGTGCGGCTCGGCGTCGTGGTGCTCGCCCCACTCGGTGATGGCGTGCACCGGGCAGTCCATCAGTGCATTCATCACCGCGTCGACGTCTTGTTCGGCGACGGTGCCGTCACCGATCAGCGAGGCGTAGCCCCAGTCGTCGAGGGAGAAGTAGCCGGGCGCGTGCTTGGCGCAGATACCGAAGCCGTCGCAGACGGTGCGGTCGAGACGAATTTTCATGCCTGGCGTCACCGCCTCCACCTCGTAGGGACGGTCGGCGCGGAAAGCGCCGGGTTGGCATGTCTGGCAGGCATTTTCGAGATGGCGCTGTACCTGGTCCGGAAACTGGTCGAGCAGGCTGGCCGCGATGTTGGTGGCGGCGTCCAGTGTCGCGCATGCGCCGCGACCGCGAAGCACCACCGACCAGCGGCGCAGCCGGGTCAGGTCTTCGTCGGTGGCGACACCGTCGCGCAGCGCCCCGGCGACGGCGGCCATCGCCGCGGTCCCGTTGAAACAGGAGCCGCACTGCCCGGCGTTTTCGCGGTCGAAGTAGGCCAGCACCGACGCGGCGACCGCGACCGGGCAGTCGTCGGTGATCACCGATATCGCACCACAGCCCAGGCCGCTGCCGAGGCTGCGAAGGGTCTCGTGATCCAACGTGACGTCCGAGCACTCGGCGGTTGAGCAGGCCGGCGAAGTAGCCGCCCATACAGCGCGCCTCGCACCTGGTCGGGCGAAACACCGTGCAGGGCAAGCAGTTCGGTGAACGGTAAGCCGTGCGGGATCTCGTAGAGGCTCGGCGGTCGGCCGGCGCCGGTGATGGTCACCAAAAAGGTGCCCGGCGACAGCGACGTGCCCAGCGAGCGGAACGCCGCCGAGCCGTGGCGTTGCAGGTAGGGCAGGTTGGCCAGCGTTTCGACGTTGCTCACCAGCGTGGGGCGCTCGTCGACGCCCACCTCGAACGGGCGCGGCGGCTTGTCCGTCGGCTTGACCGGGCCGCCGTTGATCGCGCGGACGGCGGCGGTCTCCTCGCCGGCGATGTATCCGGGTTCGCACCGTCGCACAGCTCAACCGCGATGCCGCCCAACGCATCGGCGCCGAGCTCGGCCAGCGCCGTCTCCACGCTGCGCGCCGACTCCGGGTCGGACACGTAGACGTAAGCGCGGTCGGCGGCCACGATCGCGGCGGCCAGCCGCAGCCCGTCGAGAATCAGGTGCGGCCGGTTGCGCAGCAACCAGCGGTCCTTGATCGAAGCCGGTTCTCCCTCTTCGCCGTTCGCGACGACGACGGTGCCGACCGGCGGCGGGCATCGTTGTCGCGCACCGCGCGCAACTTCACCGCGAGCGGAAAGCCCGCGCCGCCGCGACCGAGCAGCCCGCTGGACTCGACCTCGCTCGAGCAGTTCGTCGGCACCGGCAAGCGGCCGGTAGCCACCCAGTCCCCGGTACGCGGCGATGTCCTCTCGGGCTCTGGCGCCTGGTCGCCCAGCAGCCTGGGCGTGCAGCCAGGCGAGGAGGCGACGGTGATCGTCGGCGCGGCGCTGGTCTCCATCAGCTGCCCCGCCAACGCCACAGTTAGGCTTGCGCACATGCGGACTGCAGTGGTGCGCGTCAACGTCGATCCGGAGAGAGCGCTCAGCGCCTGCACAGCTAGCGGAGGGCATGGCGGTGCTCCTCGGGCTGGTCGGCCAGGTGGGTGGCGACGTCATCGTCCAAGATCACGCGGCCATGCCGCCGGCCGCCGTGAGGTGGAGCTGTTCATCTCTTGCGATGACGCCGACACGGCCAAGCAAGCAGCGATTGACCTGTGCACCAAGGCTTTTGCCGCCACCCCGATACCCGGCGTGGTCACCTTTGTCAGCAGGGGAACCGATGACGACGCACACGGCGTGCTGTCCGGGTTCGGGCTCACCGGTGAAATAATCCGGACGCCTGGCGATGACGGCTTCGACATCGTCTACGTGACGCTGCGTGAAGCCGACCTGGAGCGCATTCCGGAGAGCCGGATCCATACGGCGCTGGAGGCGTCGCTGAACTGCGAGGTCCACATTCGCACGCGGTAGATGCATCAGCCGCCCAGGAATTTGAGGATCGCGGGGTGCCGCCTGCACCCAGGTGTCGAACATGTTGAAGTGCTTCACCTTGCCCGCGGCGCGCTCTTCGGACGCACGCTCCCACGCATCCTCCGGCCAGGGCGGGTCGATCAACTTCGATCCCTTGATCAAGCAGCTGACTTCCAGCGACGTCCGTTTGGGGTGATCCATGTCGTTCTCGCCGCCGCGAATGATCAACGTGGGGACCTGGATTCGATCGAACATTTCGTCCTCGACACCGGGAATCGTCTGTCCCGGCTTGGAAACGAAACGCGTTGAGCCAGCGCAGCATCACCTTGAGGAACTCGTCGGAGTCGAAGTCGAGGAACCGCTGCTTGTTGGCCGGGTTTTCCTCGATGCGGTCGCGCCATTCCGGCACCTTCACCACGCCGTCCATTCCGGTACCGCGCACCGCGAGAATGCTCGGGACGATGTAGTAGGAGCCGAGGACGAACGTGCCGTAGATCCCGCCGACGATGTTCCACACCACGAGCTTGGTCCACGAGTTCGGGGTAGAGCATCGTGGTCAGCATGGAATCCCTTGCGCCACCGGAGCCGCCGGCGAGGATGCACGGCTCGAAGCCGAGCTCGGTCACCAGCTTGTGCAGCGTCTCGGCGCGCATGTGTGATTCGCTCTGCCCGTAGAACTGCACGTCGGACGCACCGCAGTTCGGGCGGTCCCACAGCAGCACCCGATACCCGCCGTCGACCAGGGCTTCGGCCAGCGGACGAAGTCCGGGAATCTCCTTGCTGAACCGGCCACCCGGCGTCAGGGCGATGAGATCGCCCGACTTACCGAGGATTTCGTAGACGACGTTGCCACCGTTGATCTCGATGGAAGCCACGGGATTTCTCCTGTAGCGTCAGGCCATCACCAGGACGTCGTTGCCGACGACCCGGACCGGGTAGGTGCGGATGCTCCACTCCGGCTTGACCGCGGTCGTGCCGGTCGCCAGCTCGAAACCCCATTGATGCCAAGGGCAGTAGATGTACTCCAAGTCGCGCACCATCACCGCGTCGCCCGCGGCGGTCTCGTCGACGACGGTGCGGCCGCGGGCGCGCCCCGAGCACAGCGGGCCGCCCTGGTGCGGGCAGTAGTTCGCGATGGCGTAGAAGGTGCCGTTGACGTTGTAGACGCCGACACCGTGACGTCCGATCGGCACCAGTTTGTGCTTGCCCGGCGGGATCTCGTCGACGGTGGCAACGACATGCTCGCGGCCCTGCGCCAGCCGGGGCCGTTTGGTGTCGTTCCGGCAACTCAGAACACCCGGACTTGGCCCTCGAGGACGGGAACCGTCTCCGGGAAGGTGATAGGTCGCGATGCCGTTTTTGTACATGACCGCGTCGCGGGCGGCTTTGGGAAGGTGCTTGACCAGCCAGCGCGGGTCGTCGAACGTCCAGTGCGGGTAGTCCGAGGAGAACAGCAGGATCTTGTCGCACTCCATCCACTCCAGCGCGCGGGTCAGCTCGGTCTTGTCCTCGGGGTAGTCCAGCGGCTGCGTGGTGAACTTGATGTGGTCCTTGACGTACTCCGACGGCTTGCGCTTGATGCTCGATCCACGACTTGCGCGCCTCGTAGATGGCGTCCATCCGCCACATCAGCGGCAGGATCCAGCTGAAGGCGTGCTCGACGAAGCACGATCCGCAGCGTCGGGAAGCGATCGAAGACGCCGTCGAAGATCAGGCTCATCACCTGGTTGGCGGCCAGCAGCGAGTAGGTCACCATGAAGTCGTGGTTGTAGCTGGGGAATCCCGACCGGCGGCATCGGGCAGCTCTCGTAAGTGGCTGCGCGACAGGTGGCAGCTCACGGTGATGTCGTGCTTGGTGGCGGCGGCCCAGATCGGGTCGTACTTCGGGTGGCCCCATGACGGCCGCGGCTCGGCCTTGATCAGAATCTGCGCCATGTAGGGGTGCCCGGCCCACTTCTCGATCTCGCGGACGGCGCCTTCCGGCTCCTCGATGGCGGCGCAGATCGAACCGCGCCAGCGCTCGTGCCAGTTGTTGTGGCTGTCCAGCCAGTGATTGGCCTGCCAGTCGTTCAGCGCGCTCGCCATCGCGTGTGCGCTCCGGGCAGACGCGGCCGGGCGGCGCCGGGTTCCAGGATCGCGATGTCGGAGCCGGCCTCCATGATCAGCTGCCGGAACGCCATGTCCGGGTCGCTGCCGGGGAACTCGCCGTCCGGCGGGAAGGTGTCCATGCGCATCGCGTAGGCGTGCGCGTAGTCGGGAGCGTCGTAGTAGATCTGCTCACCGACCTTGCGGTCGAGGAAGTACTTGCTGCGCCACGGCTCCGGGATGTACTGGGTCAGCTCGCCGCGCCTCGGCACCGGGTGGACGTCGGAGTCGACGCACCGGACGGCGATGCGCTCGGCGGCGGGAATCGCGTTCTGTGAGTCTGGGTCAGCGTCATCTCGATCTCCTCGCTCTCCCTCGTTCTACTTCTACTGTGCGCCTGAGCCGGCCGCGATGTCTATGCCGTAGAGGTCGGCCGCGTTGCGCCAGCACAGCTTGTCTCGCTTGCTCGGCGGAGAGCGCCCTGGGCAGTTTGTGGAGATCACCGCACTGCCAGTGCGGATAGCTCGAGCCGAACATCACCATGTCGTCCTTGCCGGTGAAGCCGAACCACTCGCCGGCGAACTCCGCGTCGCCGGGGCCGTCGAGGCTGCCCTGGACGAAGTACACGTGACCGGGCAGGTAGTCGCTCGGGATCCGCGGCGCCCACGGCGTCTGCTCGAGGTGCGGGCGGCCGAAGGTGTCCATCCGCCAGATGAACGGCGTGAGGAAGTCCGCGGCGCCGTCGGCCCAGACGAACTTCAGGGCGGGCAAGCGTTCGAACACGCCCTCGGCGATCATGTTCATCAGGTGGTACAGGTAGTTCAGCGCCATGAAGCTGACGTACTGCTCGTAGGTGAGGGTGTTGCCGGACGGGGTCGGCGGAAAGCCGATGCCCGAGCCGACCTCGATGTGCGACGGCCACCGGTAGGCCCGCATCGACCGCCGCTTCCCACAGCGGCCAGAACTGCGGCTTGCCGTACAGCTCGCGGGACTGCAGCGGGATGCCGATCTGGACGACGCGCGGGTGCGCGCGCCACTTCTCGATCTCTCGCAGTGGCGCCGGCGATGTCGTCGGGGTTCACCCGGATCGTGCCGCGGAACTGATCACCGAACTGGCTGTGCTCCAGCCACTTCGACACCATCATCTCGTTGTGCGCGGCGTGCAGCGCGCTGCCCAGGTGCCGGTCCGGCATGATGCCGCGCGCCATCGGGTGCAGGACCGCCACGTCGACTCCGCGCTTCGAAAACAGCTCGTTGGCAACGAATTCCGGATCCGAGCCCGGGTACTGGCGGTCCGGCCCCTCGGTGTTGGGCGCGTACTCGCCGCCCGGCGCCCCGTACCAGTCCATCTCGTAGTCGGGGAAACCGCGACTCTTGAACGGCTCGCGCAGCGACCTGCGCAGCTCCTTGTTGGACGAGAAGAAGATGTGCACGCTCGCATCGATCAGCGGCGTGCGCGTCCCGTCCGGGTGTTCTATCACCTAAACCACCCTTCACGGCTCCGACGATCCGACCGGGCCTGCTGGCCATACGATAGGCAATCTAACATTCCCATTCATCGCCAATCAACAGGTTTCCGGTAAGCATTTCGATTAACATCGCGCCTGCTAGCGGTCACAATTGCGGGTAACGTATGTAAGCGTTGTTCTTCGTTAACGATAATATCATTCTCGCAGGCGGTGGCTACCGGTCAGACGGGGCAGGTGACGCCGGTCGACTGTTCGGACACCGCCCACAGCCAGCGCTGCAGCTGCCCGTCATGCGACTGGGCCGACGACTGCACGAGCTGTGGGTAGCCGCGTTGCTCGGCCAGGTGGCTCGGTCCGTAGTACTGGCCGCCGCGGACCTGTGGGTCGGTGGCGGCTCGCAGCACCGGCAGCGCGCCCATCGCCGCGCTTTGGAACAGCAACGGGCCGACGATCGTCATGCCGATGCGGACCCAGGTCGGTGCGTTGCGCCCCAGCTGGGTTCGCGAGCCGCCGGGATGGGCCGCGACGGCGATCGTCCGCGCAGCCTTGACCGCCAGCCGACGCTGTAACTCGTAGGTGAACAGCAGATTGGCCAGCTTCGACCGGCCGTACGCCGCCGCTCTGTCGTAGCCGGGTCCGGGGTGCAGGTCGTCGAAATCGATGTTGGCCCCGAGCCGATGGCCCAAGCTGCTGATCGTCACCACCCGCGACCCGTCGACCGGCAACAGATGGTCGAGCAGCAAGCCGGTGAGCGCGAAGTGCCCGAGGTGGTTGGTGCCGAATTGCAACTCGAAGCCATCCTTGGTGGTGCCCTTCGGCGTCATCATCACGCCCGCATTGTTGATCAGCAGGTCGATGCGCGGGTGCGCAGCTTTGATCGCATCGGCCGCCGCGCGTACCGAGGCAAGCGACGTCAGGTCGAGTTGTTGCAGCGCGACTTTGGCGTCTGGATTCGTAGCGGTTATCCGGGCCGCTGCTTGTTCGCCCTTGTCGACGTCGCGCACGGCCAGTACGACATTGGCGCCTCGACGAGCCAGCACAGCCGCGGTTTCATAGCCGATGCCGGTGTTGGCTCCGGTGACAACCGCGACGCGCCCGGCCTGTTCCGGCACATCGGCCGCCGTCCATTTCATGGCGCTGCGTCCGGCCGGCGAACGGCTTGGCCCACAATGACGCCGGCGGCTTCTTCGATCGGTTTGATCGCCGCCGTGAAATCGGAATCGGGACCCTGATCGCGCATCGCGACGTCCCACAGCCGGCCGACCGACTCGGCGATTTCGACCGATACGCCAAGCGCTTTCGCCTCATCGAGGTACAACCCGACATCCTTGACCATCAACCCGGTGGCAAAGCCGTAGTCGAACGTGCGGGGAAGGATCGCGCGGGGAAACTTGTCGCGACTCGCACTGGTGCCACCGGAGCTCGCGTTGAGCACATCGATCATCACACCTGCGTCCAACCCGGACTTGACGCCCATGACGACGACCTCTGATGTCGCGACCAAGACGGTGGCCGCCAAGATGTTATTGGCCAGCTTCATTGTCTGTGCAGCGCCGGGCTTCTCGCCGATGTAGAAGGTTCTGCCGAGGGTCTCGAGGATCGGCTGCACGATCTCGAACTCGCTGCGAGGGCCAGAAACCATCACGGCGAGTGCACCCTTTTGAGCTCCGATGACGCCGCCGCTGACCGGGCTGTCGATCGCAACGATGTTCCGTTGGGCCAGCAGACCATGGATTTGCACCGCCGTTCGGCCGCCGACCGTTGACAGGTCGATATAGCGCTCGACCCGCGAGCCTTCAATCACGCCGTCGGCGCCGGTTGCGACGTTGAGTGCGACAACGGGGGAGGGCAGGCTGGCCATCACGGTTTCCGCGGCGTCGGCGACCTCTTTGGGAGATGACGCCGCTCGTGCCCCGAGGGCGACGACGCTGTCCAGAGTTTCCGCGCGGGTGTCGAACGCGACGACGTGATGATGCGCCTGAATGAGCCGCTGGACCATGGGAAAACCCATGTTGCCCAGGCCGATGAATCCGATCTCCACCATCGCCCGCCTAGCTCTGGTCTAGCTCGGCGAACGCTTCCCCGGCGATGCGAAAGCTGTCGACCGCCGCCGGCACGCCGGCATAGATAGCAACCTGCAGGAAGATCTCGCGAATCTCATCGCGAGTAACGCCGTTCGTCAGCGCCGCCTTGATGTGGGTGCGCAATTCATTCGGTCGGTTCAGCACCGAAATCATGGCCAAATTAAGCATGCTGCGGGTTTTGAGCGCCAGCCCGTCGCGCCCCCACACCGCGCCCCAGCAGTACTCGGTAACAAGATCCTGAAGGGGCTTGGTGAAGTCGTCCGCGTCCGCCAGAGCCTTATTGACATACGCCTCGCCAAGCACGGCGGACCGTATTTCCAGTCCCTTGTCATACGTTCGTTGGTCCAATCCTCGACTCCCTTCGCAGCAAAAGATCCTCGGAGGCGAGCCCGGCCCGGCTATGAGCGGCTTCGGCGCGGAAGGCGGCCAAGCGCGCTGAATTACAAGTAAGCACCGCCGTATATTTCTGTCAAGACTGGGCCCGTGAGCCGTAGAGTCGGTTCCCAAATGACACTGCCTGGTCTAGTCCTCGTTCACGGCGGGGCTCATGCCGCCGACTGCTGGGATCTGACGATCGCTGAATTAGCCTGCCAGGAACCGAAACTCCGCGTTCTGGCGGTGGACCTACCTGGCCGCGGGCGCAACCCCGCGGATCTGGCGACGGTTACCCTGGCGGGCTGGGCGGACTCTGTGGTCGCGGACGTCGAAGAGGCCGGCTTCCACGATGTCGTCGTCGTCGGGCATTCGATGGGTGGGCTCACCGTTCCCGGCGCGGTGGCCAGGCTCGGCCCGTCTCGAGTCCGCGAGCTGATCATGGCGGCGGCATTCGTTCCGCCCCAGGGATTATCGGTGGTCGACGTGCTGAGAGGGCCACTGGCCCCGCTGGCGCGCATGGGAGCGCGGATCAACATTCCGCTCGCAATGCCCACTGCCGCAGCACGATTCGCCTTCTACAACGGGATGTCGCGATACCAGCGTGCCTTCGCCTTGGCGCGCATCTATGCGGAGTCGCGACGGGTGATCGTCGAGCCCGTAGATCGCCGCGACTTACCGGACGAGGTGCCCCGGACCTGGATCATGACGTTGCGGGACCGGGCGCTGTCGTTGCGCCAGCAGCGCGGTTGTATCGAGGCGCTCGGCGGCGTCGACACCTTGATCTGCATCGACACCTGCCACGACCTGATGTACAGCGAGCCCCGGTGGCTGGCCGAGGTCCTGATCGAACGGTGCCGGTATCGGGCTCAGCGCCCGGACTAGCGGCGCCACGCGAGATTGTTACTGTGCTAATAAGAGAATACTATTCTCGTGGCACGTTAACTGATCTGAGGAGCTGGCCGGGATGCTGCTGGAATTCGACGCCGATCAGCGGCTTTGGCAGGAAACAGTGCGTGATGCCGTCGGCAAGCAGTGCCCGCCGGCGCTGGTCCGAGGTGTCGCCGAAGACGGTGTGGACCCGACCCCGGTCTGGAAGGCCTACGTGGGGCACGGCTGGACCGAGATGAACGAGCCGGAGAACGCCGTCGAGCTGGCCATCGTGCTGGAAGAGCTGGGCCGCGCCACCGATCCCACTCCGTTCTTGGCGACGATGAGCCAGTTCGCGCCGTTGGCGGCCGATCGGTTCGATCCGCAGGCGTCCGGGACCGCCGTCTACACCGGGGTGACAGCGCACCGGGATGGCGACGCGTGGGTGTTGGACGGCACGGCGAAGCATGTGCTGGACGGCGATCGTGCCGAGTGGTTGGCGGTGGTGACGGACGCCGCGGTGTTCATCGTCAGCGCCGCCGAGGTGGCTGGCGCAGCTGTCGCGGCGACGCAGTTCAGTGTTCGACCCGGTGCTGCACGTCGCCGACTTGACGTTCAACGCGATGCGGGTGCCCGACACCGCGCGAATCAGCGTTGACGTCGAGCGGGCCCGTCACATCGCGCTGATGGGCATGGCGATGACGATGGTCGGTGCCTGCCAACGCATTCTGGATCTGGTGCTTGACCACGTGCGCAGCCGCCACCAGTTCGGGGTGCCGATCGGCTCGTTCCAGGCAGTGCAGCACAAGGCCGCCGACATGCACGTGGCGGTGGAGCGGGCCCGGGCGCTGGCTTACTTTTCGGCGTTGACGATTGCCGCGGACGATCCGCGTCGGCGGCTGGCGGCCGCGATGGCGAAAGCGGCTGCGGGAGAGTGCCAGTCGGTGGTGTTTCGCCATGGCCTGCAACTGTTCGGCGCGATGGGCTTCACCTGGGAGAACGACCTGCAATTCGCGCTGAAGCGGGCCAAGGCCGGCGAGCTCCTGCTCGGCGGCGCTGCCGAGCACCGGGCGATGATCACCGAGGAGTACCGTGCAGCTCACGTTTGATCCCGATGTCGAGGCGTTCCGTGCCGAGTTCGTCGCCTTCCTCGACGAGCATGTGCCCGCCGCCGCGGCCGAGGCGTTGGAGCGACCGAAGTCGGTGTCGCACATGCCTGGTTGGGCGCGCCGCTGGCAGCGACTGCTGTTCGACAACGGCTGGCTGCTGCCCACTCAGCCACCGGAGTTCGGCGGCCGCAACGCCACGGTGTTGCAGCAGTATGTCTACCTGGAAGAGCTGTGTCGGCGACGGATCTACCACAGCTTCAACCCGCAGGGTGTGAATATTATTGCGGCGTCGTTGATTTCGTTCGGGAGCGACGAGCAAAAACAACGTTGGGCGGTGCCGATTCTGCGGGCCGAGATCACCGCGTCTTTGGGGATGAGTGAGCCCAGTGCCGGTTCGGATCTGGCGTCGCTACGCACGAAGGCGGTTCGTGACGGCGATGCATTTCGTGGTCAACGGCCAGAAGGTCTGGACGTCAGGCGCGCACGACGCCGATGTGCTGCTGACCTTCGTGCGGACCGACCCAGATGCCCCCAAGCACAAGGGCATTAGCGTGCTGCTGATCCCCACCGATACGCCGGGCGTGGTGCGCCGGCCATTTCCCGTCCATCTGCGGGCAGGACGATCTGGACTTCAACGAGGTGTTCTTCACCGACGTGCGAGTGCCCGCCGAGAACCTGGTCGGCCCGCTCAACCAGGGCTGGCGGGTGGCCAACGGGTCGCTGGGGCACGAACGCACGATGATGTGGCTGGGCTTCGCCGATCGGCTGGACAATGTCCTCACCGACTTCCATCCCGCCAACGCGCTCGAACGTGACCAGTACGCCACCACGCTGATGGACTATCAGGCACTGCGCCTGCTCGGGTCGGTGGCCCTGGCCCGCGCCGCCCGCGGGGAGGAGGATGTGCCCGCCCTGTCGGTGCTGAAGTTGCTCGGCTCCGAAGCCGAACGCCAAGCATGCGAAAACGCTTTGCACGCAGCAGGATCCGACGGCTTGACGCATCCCGCGCTGACCGGTCGATACGAGCCGATGAACCTCGACCACTACTTCGGCAGCTGGTTCGAACGCTACGCGCGCAGCTTCTCGGGCACCATCGCCGGCGGCACCTCCGAGATCCAGCGCAACATCATCGCGCAGCGAGTGCTCGGATTGCCCACCGACTGATCCTTCGCCGAGCGTGAACTGGTTGCTATTTTTGGTGCGTTTTTCGCAGCAGCTTCACACTCGGCGAGTTCCTAGTCGATGACGGCGGCGTCCTTGCGTTCGGTGATGGGCAGGGCCAGTTCCTGCTCGTCGCAAATCCGCTGCAGCTTCTCCAGGGTTTCGTCCAGACCCGCGCCGAGTCGGCGGCCCGGCGTGAAGGTGGCCGGCAGGTTTCGCATGCCCTGAATGACGCCGATGGTCTCGTAGTGCACGGTTCCTTCGGGGTCACACTCGTAGTCCGGCATCCGGTCGAGGACCGCGGTGAGCATGGACTTGAACACCGTGCGCGCCACGTTAGAGCCGATGCAGCGGTGCACGCCGAGACCGAAGCTGAAGTGCCGGTTGCCTTTACGGTCCATGATGATGTTGTTCGGCTCGTGGAACACCGATGGGTCGCGGTTGGCCATCGCCCAGGAAATCCACAGCCGCTCGCCCTCTTTGAACTGCGTTCCTTCGATTTCCACGTCGTCGGAGAAGGTTCGCCCATCACCGGGCGCGGGCGTGAAGAAGCGCAGGAATTCCTCGGTGGCCGAGTCGAGCAGGGTGGCACGATCGCGGCTGAGCCGTTCGCGCTCCTCGGGATGCTGCGATAGCCATTCCATCGAGTGGGCGGTCAGCGCGGTGGTGGTGTCGAACCCACCTCCGATGACCAGTCCGAGGTTGCCCATGATTTCGAGATCGGGCGCGGGCTCGCCGTCGATTCGCATCTGGATGAGCCCGTTCACGATTCCCGGTCGCGGATTCTCGCGGATCTCGATCATGTTGTTCAGCAGATCCAGGCCCATCTGCCGATGCATGGCGACAATTTTGTCGATGTCCGGGGAGTGCTCCGGGGTGTACACCGAGGCATGGACCGGCTCGCTGTAGATCGCCCAATTCTTCAGTGGTATACCCAGCATCGCCAGCGTCAGCACTGCCGGCACGATGTTGGCGAGATCATCGACGAAGTCGATGCGGCCTTCTTCGATCTTTTCGTCGAGGCACGCACGTGTCACGTCGTCGATGAACGGCACCCAGCGTTTGACCGCGGCCGGTGACAGGTAGGGGTTGAGCACGTTGCGGTAGATGCGGTGCTCGGGTTCGTCCATCTCCAGGATGCCGCCGCGCACTCCACTGGCCCGCTTGGCTTTGGGGATCGAAATACCTTGGTAGCCACGACGTTCGCCGTTGATGTCGTGATCGTTGGAGACGACGGGGCAGCGGGCCAACTCGAACACCGCCTGGCTGCCGCCGGCCACCCAGTGGCCGTCGTAGGTGTCGGTCCAGGCGACCGGGCACTTCTCGTGCATCTCTTCGGTGATCTTCTCGAACTGGCCCCGGTACTCCGGAGTGTGCCGGTCGAAGTGATACCGGTTCTTCTTGCGATCCTCGTCGCTCACGATGTCGTCGATGCTCACGATGTGGACTCCGTAATCGTGATGGCTTGTTCCGGGCAGGACTGAGCGGCTTCCCGGACGGCGTCCTCCTGGTCGGGCGGAACGTCTTCCGAGACTGCCGACGAATGACCTTCGATATCGTCAAGCACAAAAGAATCCGGCGCGATCATCGAGCACAGCGTGTGCCCCTGGCAGCGATCCGAATCAACCCGAACTTTCACAACTTTCCCCTACGTGCGGTAGTCGTACCACTTGAGGTATCCGCCCGCGTCGACGCGCAGCTGCATACCTGTCACATATCGGGCCTCGTCCGAGGCCAGCCACAGCACGGCATTGCTGATGTCCTCCGGCTCGACGTAAGGAATCTTCATCGCCTGCTGGACACCGAAAACCGGCTCGGCGTCGGCGCGAGTCGGGTTTTCCAGATCCGGGCGGAACGAACGGTACATCGGCTCGCTCTGCAGCATGTCGGTATTGGTGTTCGTCGGATGAACGACGTTGGCGCGAATTCCGAACGCCGAAAGCTCGGTGGCCAGGTCGTGCAGATAGCTCGACAGTGCACGCTTGGAGTGCACGTAAGCCATCCCGCCCGGGTCTTTGCCGGGGCTGTCCTTCTTGGACGTGTCCATCAGCGCGGCGGTGGATCCGGTGGCGATGATCGACCCGCCCTCCCGAAGATGTGGCAGCGCAACCTGAATCGCGTTGATCGTCCCGATCAGGTTGGTGTCGATCACGTCGCACCAAGCCTGCAGCGGCGGCTGGCCTTTCATGCCGGCGACGCCGGCCGCAGTCACCACGATGTCGAGCCTGCCGAATTCGGCGAGGCCGGTCTCCAACGCGGTACGCAGTTGTGCGGCGTCCCGGACGTCGGCCTGCGCGATCACCACTCGCTGGCTGGTCTTCTCGATCAGTCGGGCGGTCTCGTCGAGGTCCTCCGGCGTGGCCATCGGGTATCCGATGGTGTCGATGTCACAGCACAGCGTCGACGGCGATGATGTCGGCGCCTTCTTCGGCCAACCGCACAGCGTGACAGCGGCCCTGGCCGCGCGCCGCACCGGTGACGAATGCGGTTTTTCCTGCTACCCGGCCCTCAACGCGTCCCAACAGAGTGTCCTCTCAGGTGTTTCGGCCGCCGTTGACGCCGAGTATCTGACCGGTGATGTAGCCGGCTTCCTCGGACACCAGGAAGGCGCACGCCGCGGCGATGTCTTCGGGCTTGCCCATCCGGCGCACCGGCGTTGCGGCGATGGTCTTCTCGATGTCGCCAAGGTGGCCGTTTTCCTCGGCGCTTCGCAGCATCGGGGTGTCGATGAAACCCGGCGGTACGGCGTTGACCGTGATGCCGTTCGGCCCGTACTCCAGCGCCAGCGATTTGGTCAGCCCGTTGACCGCGGATTTGGCCGCCACGTAGTGAGCCATGTACGGAGCACCGGAGTGGGTGCTCGACGAGGAGATGTTGACGATGCGACCCCAGCCGGCCTCCAGCATGTCGGGCAGCACCGCCTGGATCATGTGGAAGACGCCGTTGAGGTTGACGTCGATCAGCCGCTGCCAATCTTCGAACGCGATGTGGTTGAAGCGTTTGAACCCGTCCAGGCCGGCGGCGTTGACCAGAACGGTGATCGGGCCGAGTTGGTCGCGGACGGCCGCGAGCGCGGCGTCGACCTGCGACCGGTCGGTCACGTCGGCGGTGAAGGCGAATTGCGTCTCGGACGGTTTGAGGTCGACGGTCGCGACTTGGTAGCCGTCCTTGCGGAGACGCTCAGCGACCGCCAGGCCGATTCCGGAACCACCCCCGGTGACGACGGCTGTTGTCACGCGGGCACCCCGGCAGAGAGGGTCTCAGGCACAAAGAATCTCCCTTCCAATTATGAGAACCTTACTCTCACGTTACGGCGGCTCGCAAGGCGGCCCAGAAACCCCGTTCTTCCTGCGAAGATACTGGCAATTCCGGACGTCCGAACGTGTTACGAGTATGGCAGTCTCGTTTCTTTGCGTTTGGTTGAATTCTCGTACTCGGAATGTAAGATTCGCCCGGGATGAGAATGAAATTATCCACATGTTGAGGAGAGCCGGTATGCCATCGCTGGACGCGGCCACCACAGTGGGTGATAGTCCGTCGGCGGAGGGCGGGTCCGAGCCCAATGGTGACCGGCCCGTTCCGGGGGTGGCGTGATGGGGCCGCTGGAAGGTATCCGCGTTCTCGAGGTCGCCATGTACGGGTTCGTCCCGTCGGCGGGCGCGGTGCTGGCCGAGTGGGGCGCAGACGTCGTCAAGGTCGAGCACGCGGTGACCGGTGACCCGCAGCGCGGTTTGCGGCAGACCGGCCTGTTGCGCGTCGAGGGCGATCCCAACCCGAACATCGAGCATGCCAACCGGCGCAAGCGCAGCGTCGGCCTGGATATGTCGGTGCCGGAAGGCAAGGAAGTGCTCTACGAGTTGGCTCGCCGCTCGGATGTCTTCTTGACCAGCTTCCTGCCCGGACACCGGAAGAAGTTCGGCATCGACGTCGACGACATCCGCGCGGTCAACCCCGACATCATTTATGCCCGGGGCAGCGCGCTGGGCCCGCGCGGCGCGGAGTCCGAAAAAGGCGGTTACGACATGACCGCGTTCTGGTGTCGGGCCGGAACCGCTGCCACCATCACCCCGCCGGGGACGGAAGGCATGGTCGGCCCGCCCGGACCCGCCTACGGCGACACGATTTCCGGCACCAATCTCGCCGGCGGGATCGCGGCGGCGTTGCTCAAACGCGAACGCACCGGCGAACCGTCGATCGTCGACGTCTCGCTGCTGGGCAGCGGGCTCTGGTCGCTCGGACACACGGTGGCACTGACGGTGCATCTCGGGCAGCGGATGGAGGCGTTCCCGCCCGGCGTGCACGGCTCGCCGATCAACCCACTGGTGGGCCTCTATGCGACATCCGACGGCCGCTACATCTCCTTTGTGATGATGCAAGCCAGCAAGTTCTGGGCCGATGTTTGTCGCCACATCGACCAACCGGAACTGGCAGACGACCCGCGCTTCGACACCGACGAAAAGATCGCCGCCAATACCGGGGAGGCGGTGCAGATCCTCACTAAGGCGATCGGCACACGCACTCTCGCGGAGTGGAGTGAACGCTTCGCGACGCTGGCCGGACCGTGGGCTCCGGTGCAGGACACCTTGCAGGCAGCCAACGACGCTCAGATCCGGGCGAACGAATATGTGGTGCAGGCAGGCGAACTCGAGCTGGTCGCCAACCCGGTGCAATTCGACGTGGCCGCACCGGAGTCCGGGCCGGCTCCCGGGTTCGCCGAGCAGACCGATGAAATCTTGATGGAGCTCGGACTCGACTGGGACCGCATCATCGAGCTCAAAACTATCGGTGCCGTCACTTAATTCGGAGGTCCCTCAGTTGTCAATTTTCACTCCCGCCGCATGCGGCATGAGTCATAATCGCCGGACGCTTCAAGAAGTGGGGTTTGTCCGATCCCGCGGTGTCGGGTGCGCCAACTCACGCGAACGATACGGAGCGACTGGGCGTGAGGATGGTGGGCACCGATGGCGACTAAAGGCGCGGAGCGCTGGTCCTCAGGGATCAGCTTGCCGAGCGGCTTGTCTGGCGCGATGCAGTCCGTCGGCGGGCTGTTCGCGATGTCGGCCGACGCGATCAGGTTTGTCTTCCGCAGACCGTTTCAGGCGCGGGAGTTCCTCGAGCAGTCCTGGTTCATCGCGCGTGTTGCGTTAGTTCCGACGTTGTTGGTGGCCATACCGTTCACGGTTCTGGTCAGCTTCATTCTCAACATCCTGCTGCGCGAATTGGGCGCCGCGGATCTCAGTGGTGCGGGTGCGGCGTTCGGCGCGGTCACTCAGGTCGGCCCGTTGGTGACGGTGTTGATTGTGGCCGGTGCCGGTGCGACGGCGATGTGCGCGGACCTGGGGTCGCGCACCATCCGCGAAGAGATCGACGCGATGGAGGTGCTGGGCATCAATCCGGTGCAGCGGTTGGTGACGCCCCGGATGCTGGCGGCCGGTCTGGTCGCGCTGTTGCTCAACAGCCTGGTCGTCATCATCGGGATCGTCGGCGGCTATGTGTTCTCGGTGTTCGTGCAGGACGTCAACCCGGGCGCGTTCGCCGCGGGGATCACGCTGCTGACCGGTGTGCCCGAAGTAATCATCTCCTGCGTCAAGGCGGCGCTGTTCGGCATCATCGCGGGTTTGGTGGCGTGCTATCGCGGGCTGACAGTGTCGGGCGGGGGAGCCAAGGCGGTGGGCAACGCCGTCAACGAAACCGTGGTGTACGCGTTCATGGCGCTCTTTGTCATCAACGTGGTCGTTACCGCGGTCGGCATCCGATTCACGACGAAGTGATGGTGGGAGAGATGCCGTGACGTTGGTGAAGTCGTTAAGAGCGACCTACCCCCGAACATTCGGCGTGCTCGGGGCGTGGCGCCGACCCGTCGGCCTTTTGGGCTCGATCGGCGACCACACCGTGTTCTACGGCAGGGCGCTTGCCGGCATCCCTTTCGCGATCACCCGCTACGGGCGGGAGATTATCCGGCTGATCGCTGAAATCAGCATGGGTGCAGGAACATTGGCGATGATCGGTGGGACGGTCGTGATCGTCGGATTCCTGACGCTGGCCGCCGGCGGCACGCTCGCTGTGCAAGGGTACAGCTCGTTGGGCAATATCGGCATCGAAGCGCTGACCGGGTTCTTGGCGGCATTCATCAATGTCCGCCTTTCGGCGCCGGTGGTCGCCGGGATCGGTCTGGCGGCCACCTTCGGTGCCGGCGTGACCGCGCAATTGGGTGCGATGCGGATCAGCGAAGAAATCGATGCGCTGGAAGCAATGGCAATTCGGCCGATTTCGTATCTGGTCAGCACCAGGATCGTGGCCGGCATGCTCGCGATCACCCCGCTTTACAGCATTGCCGTCATTTTGTCGTTCCTGGCAAGCCAATTCACCACTGTTGTCCTGTTCGGCCAATCGGGTGGCCTGTATAACCACTACTTCGACACCTTCTTGAACCCCATCGACTTGTTGTGGTCCTTCTTGCAGGCCGTCTTGATGGCGCTCGCCGTCCTGTTGCTACACACGTACTACGGATACTTCGCATCAGGTGGACCTGAGGGTGTCGGGGTGGCAACGGGCAATGCGGTCCGCACCTCGCTCATCGTCGTCGTATCGGTAACGCTGCTGATTTCGCTGTCGATCTACGGCTCGAACGGAAACTTCAACCTCTCGGGATAGGGAAGGATTCGATGGAACACACTGGGATACGCGTACTGACGGGTCTGGTGACTGTGGCTGTGATTGCCGCGATCGTCGCCGTCGCGGTGGGCTTGTTCCAGGGCAGCTTCACCGAAAGCGTGCCGGTTACCGTGCTTTCGTCGCGGGCCGGCCTGGTGATGAACCAGGACGCGAAGGTGAAGATGCGCGGCGTGCAAGTGGGTAAGGTCGATTCGATCGAGTCGCGGCCGAACGGTCAAGCGGTTCTGCACTTGGCGATGGATCCCTCGGATCTGCACCTGATTCCGGCCAATGTGCTCGTCGATATCACGGCGCCAACGGTTTTCGGCGCCAAGTTCGTCGAACTGGTACCGCCGGCGGAACCGTCTGCACAGTTCCTGCACGCCGGCCAGGTGCTCGATAGCCAACACGTCACGGTCGAGGCCAATACGGTGTTTCAGCACCTGACGGCGGTGCTGGGCACGCTCGACCCGGCGAAGCTCAACGAGACCCTGGGGGCCATCGGGCAGGCGCTCAGCGGCCGGGGCGAAAAGATCGGCCAGGCGTTCAGTGATCTGGATTCGTTTTTGGCAAAGTTCGATCCGAGCCTTCCCGCGCTGAGCCACGACATCGCGGTCTCGGCGCCGGTATTCAACGCTTACGCCGATGCGTCGGCGGATCTTGTTCGGACCGTTGAAAACTCGGTGAAGATCAGCCAGACGATCGTCGACGAGCAACACAACCTCGACGCGCTGCTGGTTAGCGCGATCGGGTTGGCCGACGTCGGCAATGACGTCCTGTCCGCCAACCGGAAGGGTTTGACGGATGTCTTCCATCTGCTGGTGCCGACCACCAATCTGACCAACGAGTACAACAAAGCGCTGTGGTGCGGTTTCGCGGGTCTCGCCCAGGATGGGAAGTTTCCGCCGTTGTCGGAACCGAGCATCAATATAATCGCGGGTTTAACGTTTGGGGCCGAACGTTATCGGTATCCGACTAACCTGCCGAAGGTCGCGGCCACGGGCGGCCCGCAATGCCTGGACCTTCCGAATCGTGCCTTCAACACCAACGCGAAGCTTCTCGTCGCAGATACTGGTGCCAACCCAGTGGCGTACGGGAACCCGCAGCTGCTGATCAACTCCGATCTGCTCAAACAGTTGTTGTATGGGCCGATTACCGGCCCGCCGCGCAACTCCGCTCAGGTCGGAAACCCCGGATGAGGGGCTCAATCCGCGCGACGCTCATCAAGTTCGGTGTCTTTGCCGTCGTGATGGCCGTGCTGACCGCGTTTCTGTTCTTCATCTTCGGCCAGTACCGCACCGGTGCGGTGACCGGGTATTCGGCGGTCTTCAACGATGCGTCACGACTGAAGACCGGAGATTCGGTGCGGGTCGCCGGCATCCGGGTGGGCACCGTCAACGGTATCTCGCTGCAGCCGGACAAAAAGGTTGTGGTGAAATTCGACGCCGACCGCAGCGTCGTGCTCACCGACGGCACCAAGGCGGCAGTTCGCTATCTCAACCTGGTCGGTGACCGTTATCTCGACCTCGTCGACGGGCCGGGCTCGACCAAGCGGCTGCCGGCCGGAGGTCAGATTCCGGTGGCCCGCACCGCGCCGGCACTTGACCTCGACCTGCTGCTCGGCGGACTGAAACCCGTTGTTCAGGGCTTGAATGCGCAGGATGTCAATGCGCTCTCGTCAGCGCTGTTGCAGGTATTCCAGGGCGAGGGCGGCACTCTTCAGTCGCTATTCTCCAAGACGACATCGTTCTCGAATGCATTGGGCGACAACGACCAAACGATCCAGCAGCTGATCGAAAACCTGAACACCGTGGTGGCCACCCTCGACAAGGACGGCGGCAAGTTCTCCGGCGCAATCGATCGCCTCCAGCGGCTGGTCACCGGACTGTCTGACGACCGCGACACCATCGCCCCCGCTATCGACGCGCTGAGCAAGGGAACCGCCTCGCTGGCCGATCTGCTGACCAACGCCAGGCCGCCGCTGTCCGGCACCATCGAGCAGCTCAGTCGGCTGGCCCCGATACTCGATCAGGACAAGGACCGCCTCGACGCCGCGCTTGAGAAGGCGCCAAAGAACTACCGCAAGCTGGTCCGACTCGGCGTATTCGGTGCCACCATCCCGTACTTCCTCTGCGCGATAACGCTGCGTGGCACGGATCTTTCGGGCAAGACGGTGGTGTCCCCCTGGTTCAGGTCCGAAGCAAAGAGGTGTCAGGAACCCTGATGTTGAAATACCGCGGAACCGGGCTAATTAAGGCGGGCTTCATCGGCGCCGTCTTGATCGTGCTGCTCATCCTGGTGGGTCTGTCGCCCGATCGGATTGTGTCGTTGGCGACGGCCGTCCGATACCAGGCGTTGTTTTCCGAAGCCGGCGGCCTTGCGGTGGGCAACGCGGTGACGGTGTCGGGAATCAAAGTCGGCACGGTGTCGGATGTGTCGTTGCGCAACGGCGATGCACTGGTCACGTTCACGATGAAAGGCAACGTTCCGCTCGGAACGGACACCAGCGCGCACATCCGCACCGGCACATTGTTGGGCGAACGAGTGCTGACCCTGGAGTCGGCCGGCAGCGGAATGATGCATCCGCTTGACGTCATCCCGATATCCCGCACCTCCTCGCCGTACTCGCTGACCGACGCGGTCAGCGACTTCACGTCGTACGCCGGCGACACAAACACCGCGGCCTTGAACCAGTCACTCGACACGCTGTCGGCAACGCTCAACCAGATCGCCCCACAGTTGGGGCCCACGTTCGACGCGGTTACCCGGTTATCGCGAAGCCTGAACAGCCGCAACCAATCCCTGGGCGAGCTGTTCAAGAGCGCGAGCGATGTCACCGGAGTCCTGTCCGAACGCAGCCAACAGGTCAACAAGCTCATCCTCAACTCCGACGATCTGCTTCAGGTCTTGGTGACGCGCCGACAAGAGATCGTCTCGCTTTTGGCAAACACCTCGACGGTGGCCAAGCAGCTGTCCGGATTGGTGCACGACAACGAAAGCAAGTTGGCACCCACGCTGGAGAAGCTGAATTCGGTGACCGCGATGCTGGAAAAGAACCGCGACAACATCAACAAAGCACTGCCCGGCCTCGCGAAGTTTGAGATCACGGTGGGTGAGGCCATCTCCAGCATGTACGCCTACTCGGCGTTCGTCCCGAACTTCAATATCCCGCAACTCTGGCAACCGTTCATGGATTACCTCTGGGGATTCCGCACCTTCGACACCGCGCGCGGTCCGGGCTTCCCGTCACCGGTACCTCGGGCGCTGAATCAGTACCCATACAACGGTATTCCACCGTGCCCTGGCTGTACGTTGGGCGGACGGATCGGAGGATCACAATGATCTCCCGGATGCCGCGGGTCCCGCGTAACAGACTCACGGCCATCGCGGCGGCGGTCCTGGCCGGGCTCATTGTCGCCGGGACCGCACTGATTGTGCGTGATGTGTTCTTTGGTCCACGGACGATAACCGCCTACTTCACCACCGCCACCGCGATTTACCCGGGCGATCAGGTGCGGGTCTCCGGTGTCAAGGTCGGCACGATCAAGACCATCCAGCCCGCGGGCACGCAGGCCAAGATGACCCTCAAGGTCGACCACGGCGTGCCGATTCCGGCGGACGCGAAAGCGGTCATCGTCACCCAGAATTTGGTGGCTGCCCGCTACGTCCAACTGACTCCCGCCTACCGGACTAGCGGCCCGGTCATGGCGGACGGGGCGGTGATCCCGGTGCAACGCACGGCCGTGCCCATCGAGTGGGACGAGGTCAAAACCCAATTAATGCGGCTGGCAACGGATTTGGGTCCCAACAGCAAGGTGTCGACGCCGTCGATCGCCCGGTTCGTCGACAGCGCCGCCAATGCACTACAGGGCAATGGCGACAAGCTGCGGCAAACACTCGCTCAACTGTCCGGGGTGGGACGCATCCTCGCCAATGGCAGCGGCAACATCGTCGACATCATCAAGAATCTGCAGACCTTCGTCACGGCACTGCGCGACAGCAACGTCCAGATCGTGCAGTTCAACGACCGGCTGGCCACCCTCACCAGCGTGGTCAACGACAGCAAATCCGACCTAGACGCGGCGCTAACCGATCTGTCGACGGCGGTTGGTGAAGTGCAGCGATTCATCGCCGAAACCCGCGACCAGACAAGTGAACAGATTGCCCGATTGGGCGATGCCATCCAGCCTATCGTCGACCAGCACATGGCTCTGGAGAACATCTTGCACGGCGCGCCGAACGCGCTCGGCAACTTCTTCGACGACTACAACGCCGACACCGGAACTATTGTGGGCGGGTTCGGGGTCATGGACTTCGCCAATCCCACGCAGACCGGTGCGCTCATTTCCCCCGCGGGGCTACCGGTGCCCGGCTGCGGGATGACCGAAGCCATCGAGAACGTCACTGCGACCGAATCGGGCAAGCTGTGCGCCCTGTTCATCGGTCCCGGGTTGCGGCTGCTCAACTACAATAGTGTGCCGTTCCCCATCGATCCATTCATTCAGAAGTCGATGGACCCGGCCAACGTGGTCTACAGCGAACCGCGCCTGGCACCTGGCGGCGAGGGTCCGAAGCCCGGACCGCCCGAGATCCCGCCCGCGGTGTCGGCCTACACGGGGCTGCCGGGCGATCCCGTAGGACCGCCGGGCGCGGTGCCGCCGGCGCGGATACCGGGCGCGGCGATGCCGCTGCCGCCGCCGCCGTCGACACCAGCGCCCCCGCCACCGCTGCTGCCGGCGGAAGGACCACACCCATGACCGCGCGGATGCTGGCACGGCGGGTACTCGCCATCGGATGCTGCGTGGCGCTGACCGCCACGGGGTGCGCCTTCCACGGCCTCAACTCGCTACCGTTGCCCGGCGCGGTGGGGCGCGGAGCGGGCGCCGACACCTATCACGTCGAGCTCGCGAACGTCCTGACGATGGAGTCGAATTCGCCGGTGATGATGGACGATGTCGTGGTCGGCAGTGTCGGCCCGATGACGGTGAAAGACTGGCACGCCGACGTCGAGATCTCGGTGAAGCGCGGTGTCGTCATCCCCGCCAACGCGGTGGCCAGCGTCGCACAGACCAGCCTGCTGGGATCCATGCATGTCGAGCTCAACCCGCCGCTCGGCCAACCCGGTACCGGACGGCTGCGCCCGGGCGCCACCATACCGCTGAATCGGTCGTCGACCTATCCCTCGACAGAGCAAACCCTGTCGTCGCTGTCGCTGGTCGTCAACGGGGGCGGGCTGGGCCAGATCGGGGAGATCATCCACAATTTCAGCGCCGCGCTGTCCGGGCGCGAGGGCGCTGTTCGCGATTTGCTTAATCGGCTCGACACTTTCGTGGGGACACTCGACCAGCAGCGGGACAACATCGTTACGTCCATCCAGGCGCTGAACCGGCTTGCCGAGACATTCGCAGGACAGCGCGACGTTCTCACCCAGGCGCTGCGCAAAGTGCCGCCCGCGCTCGAGGTGCTGATCAAGGAGCGGCCGCGCCTGACGGCCGCCTTGGACCACCTGCGCGTGTTCAGCAACACCGCCACCGGGCTGGTCAACGACAGCCAGGCCGACTTGGTCAAGAATCTGAAAAACCTGGAGCCGACAATCCGCGCGCTCGCCGACGTCGGACCGGGGCTTGACACGGCGATCGCGGGGTCGACGGTCTTCCCGTTCACCCAGAACTTCGTCGACCGAGCCGTTCGAGGTGACTACTTCAACCTGCATGTCCAGTTGGACCTGACTATTCCCAAGCTCAAGAGCTCGCTGCTGCTTGGGACGCACTGGGGACAACTAGGGGAACAGTTGATACCCGCGCCTGGGGAACCGTATTACCTGAATTACACGCTATGATCCATTGCGCGCCGGTGCCGCACAGCCGCCTGGTCCCGTGGCACCGCCGCTACCCGGCCCTCCACCGCCGGGACCTCAGCCGAATCTCCAGTTCAGCGCTCCGCTACCGGGACCGCCTGCTCCACCCCCAGGGTTTGGTCCGTTGCCCGGGCCCGGGCCCGCGGCCGCGGCGCCGGCACCGGGGCCGGCCGGGCCGAATCCTGCTCCGCCACCAGGGATCCCGCCGGCAGAGGGGGGCGGATAGATGCTGACACGTTTCGTCCGGATCCAGTTGGCGATTTTCGCGATCGTCGGGATCATCGGGACCATCGCGATGGTCCTCTTCTACATCCAGGCGCCGACCCTGCTCGGCATCGGCCGGATGACTGTCACCCTCGAGCTGCCGGCCACCGGTGGCCTGTACCGGTTCTCCAACGTGACCTACCGCGGAGTGCAGGTCGGCAAGGTCACCGCGGTGGCGCTCACGGCGAACGGCGCCAAAGCGACGCTGTCGCTTGGCACCTCACCCAAGATCCCGGCGAACCTGCAAGCGGATGTGCTGAGCGTCTCCGCGGTGGGCGAGCAGTATGTGGACTTGCGGCCACGAACCGATTCGGCGCCGTATCTGCACAACGGCTCGGTTATTGCCATGCGTGACACCACGATTCCGCAAGCGGTCGGACCGATGCTCGATCAGGTGAACGCCTTGATCAAAAGCCTTCCCAAAAACAAAATCGGCCAATTGCTCGACGAGTCGTTCCAAGCCTTCAACGGGGCCGGATACGATCTGGGATCGTTGTCCGACTCGACCGTCGCGAATCTCCGCCGACGCCAACAGCGTTGTCGACCGCACGCGAACCCTCACCGAAGACAGCCGGGCCGCTGCTGGACTCGCAGGCGAAGACCGCCGACTCCGTTCGCACCTGGGCGCGTAGCCTGGCCGGGATCTCCGACGTGGTGGCGACCGACGATTCCCGGGTTCGCACATTGCTGCAAAACGGTCCCGGCGCCGCGGATGAGGCATCGCGGCTCTTCGAGCAGATCAAACCGACGCTGCCGGTGTTGCTTGCCAACCTGACCACCATCGGGCAGATCGGCGTCACCTACCACCCCTCGCTGGAGCAGCTGCTGGTGCTGCTGCCGCCATCGGTTGGCTACATACAAACGGCAGCCTCGTTCAACCATCCCGACGGTTGGTCCAGGGGCGACTTCGCACTCACGGTCGACGATCCGCCTATTTGCACGGTCGGCTTCATGCCACAAAACCAATGGCGATCCCCGTCCGACACCAGCGACGTCGACACGCCGGACGGGTTGTACTGCAAACTGCCGCAGGATTCACCGCTTTCGGTTCGCGGCGCCCGCAACTATCCCTGCATGGGACACCCCGGAAAGCGCGCGCCCACCGTCGAAATCTGCAACAGCGACAAGCCGTTCATGCCGCTGGCGATGCGCCAGCATGTCCTCGGTCCTTCCCCCCTGGATCCAAACCTGCTCGTCCCAGGGCATACCACCCGACGACCGGGTCACCGCGGACCGAAGAATCTTCGGCCCGGTCGAGGGAACACCGCTGCCACCAGGGGCGGTCCCGCGGGGAACACCCCCCGGGCCGCGGGGAGCAAATCCACCACCGGGCACGCTGGGCGCAGCCGCGCCACCGGCGCCGTCGTCGGCCAACATGTCGACGCAGGCAGCGGACTTTCCGCCCATAGCGCCACTCGACGTCCCCGCGCAGGGCGAGCTTCCCCCACCGCCGCCCGCCGTGCCCTCACCGCCGGTGGGTCCGCCACCACCCGACACGGTCAATGGTGCACAGCCGCAGGCGCATCCAAGCTCGTTCGGGGCCAAGGCATCTCGACCTGCGCCGTCGGTCGCGGTTGCCCCGTACGATCCGCGTACCGGTCGTTATGTCGCTCCGGACGGGAAGTTGTACCAGCAGTCGGATCTGGCAACCTCGACCGCGCCCAAGAAGTGGCAGGACTTATTTCCGACTTAAAGGTCCTAGTGGCTAGTCAGCCAATCTTGTCCAGCCGCAGCGGCAGTTCGATACCAAGCCACTGGTTTTGCCCGCAGGCTCCGCTCGGGCCGATCGTCTTGTCCTTCCCGGCAAGTACCGGCGACCCGATCTGGAATTCACCACTACCCGCGGGATCAACTGGATAGAAATAGTAGATCTGCTGCCCAGTGAACGCGGTGCCGTCTTGGCACCGCTCCCAGTTCGGCACATCATGTTTGACGTACCACATGAGCCCGTCGACCATATAGATTGGCGCGCTCCAGCCCTGGTCGCTTTTCAGCGTGCCGTTGCATTCCTGAAAATTGGTGCACGACGAGCTGATCGTCCAGGTGCTGACGACCGTCGGTTCGTAGTTGTACTGATCATTGATCTTGGCCCAATTGCCGTTTGACGTGACGCGGTACGTCCCGTTGATCGCGACGTCGTCCTTCGTTGTTGCCTGGGCCGTGGATGCCGGACCCAAAATGCTGAATACGTTGGCAGCCAACAGTATCGCGGTGGTGATCGTTCCAGCTGAACGCATCGTGTGCTCCTCGACGGGCATTAACCGACGATGCCCATGCGACTTTATCGACACCGGTAGCGGCGTTCTCGTGCGATGAGAATAGCACCGGCGCTATCGGCCGGGTAAGGGTTCGAACGAATGCCAGATTGCTCGGCTCCTTACTCGTAAGCTCCGCTTACTCGCCGTCGCCTCGGAAGCCAGATACGGTCATCCGAATGGATCCAACTTCGAGATCAGCCAGGAACCGTTGACCTTCGTGAGCGTTATTCGCCCGCTGCTCGGGGTTGTCAGGGGTTGTGCCTTGTCCTTTTCGGTGGTGGTCTCGTTGAGGAACACCAGCACGACGGCTGAGTCCGGGTGCAGTTCTGATACGGCCGCCCGAACCACGGCGGCCGTCTGGGTCAGGTGCTTCCCTCGCACCGCCGGCGCGACGATCTCCTGAGTGAACTTGTTGTAATAGATCAGAAAGTCGCCCGGTGAGGTCTGCCTTCGCGTTGGCGAAGTCACGGTCCAGGCTGTCGGAGGAGTACGACAACACCGCCACAGCACCGTCTGAAGCCGCCCGGATCGCTCGCTGGGCCGCAGCGTCATCGATCTGTTGATCCGGACGGTACTGAAAAAAGAACACACCGGCTGCAAGCCCCACCGCTGCAATTACCGAGACCGCCAAGAGAATTGAACGCCAGTTTGCCAGAAACCGGTCGGTCACCGGACTGATCGCGGCCATTCTGCTGGGACGCGCGTCGCCGGGTGAAGGAGTCGCCGTGCTGTCAGTCGGCGATTCTGGGTCCTCAAGTGCGGTCTCGGCACCATCGGACGGCGAGTCGTGCTCGGAAGTCATTGGACGAAATCGAGTTTCGACATCTTGAGCTGACCGCCGTCCCGATCGATATTGACACTGAGCCGCCAGAAGACCGGTGGCCGTTTCGATTTATCGGGGTTGGTGGTGTCGGATTTTGCGACTACCAGGACGACTGCCGAATTGTCGGTCATCGACTCCACTGCGACGTCTTCCACGGTGGCCTTGGTAGTGACCTTCGCATCCTGCGCGGTTTTAACCATGTAGGTGGACGTCGCTTCCAGCTGGCTCTTAAGCGCGCCCGTCGACGCGTCAATGCTGTGCTGCACATTTTCCTTTGCGTGGTCGGGATCAATCGACATCATCATCTCGACGCCATGCCGCGCCGCCGTGGCGAACTCCGTGGCGTGCCTGTGCTGACGCACGAGTGCGAAGTGCTGCCATGCCATGTAAGCGGTCGCCACGAGCGAGGCAGCGATGAGCACCGCCGCGGCGGCGATACCCACCATTTTCCGTCCGGGGCGACGAAGCCGCCATGGCCACCAACGCCTCGATCCCGCGGGAGCCGGCTCGGCGTCGGCGTCGGCATCTTCTGCGTCCGAGTCGTCGATCGTCTCGGACTTGTCGCCGGAACCTGCCTCTGCCTGTCGGCGCAATTCCGCCGCGCGGGCACGGGCAGCCTCGGCGCGCGCCTCTGCACGAGAGAGCTCTTCTTCCGCTTCCGCTAACGAAGCTGGAGCTTCGGTAGTCGATGGGTTGGCGTCGGAGTCCGTCACTGGGCCCGGGCTATCGCCGGCGCGACCGCGCCGCGACCTACTGCTAACAACCAACCATGCACGGAGAATCACATTATCACCCCAAATTCGCTGGCCGGAGGGGCTATGCGGACGCGCAACGGGCATCACTTTGCTGGCCGAACGCGATCTTCTCCGAACAAGAGAATTTTCTTATCGTCTATGCAAAACTATTGCGGTGCGTTTCATCGTGGCAGCGGTTGCCGCGCTGATCGGATTCGGCGTGTTGATGCCGCCGACTGCTGCCGCCGGTCCGACTGTTTGCGACTATCCGGACTGTACCCCAGGCATCGCCCCGCACATGGTCCTCGGCGCACCCTGTGACAACACCACTTATTACGTGTTCGGTGTCACAGACTATTACACTTCTTTTTCCTCGCAGCCGGGACGCTTGATGTTTTGTGGCTCACCCCGCAGATATCAGCCCAGATGGTTCCGGTCACCTCCGATGGCGGGAATCAAGGAAGAAAACTCCGACTGCAAGCTGTGGCTGAACTACGTTGCACAGTCGCCGGACGGCCTATTCCTGGTCTGCATAGCGCAGGCGGGGAAAACGTTCTGGACTCGCGGCGACACGTAGAAGTCATTGCCTGACAACGGCGTTGCGCGGAATCGTCAACGGTAAGTCCACTGAACTCAGCAGTCCGGGTTCTGCGGCAACGACATACGGCACAGCGTTGAGGACTCGCATTGCGGTCGCGACCATTGCGCCTGCACCCGAGGTCATTCCGGCGACTCCGGCCCGGCGCGGATCTTTGAGGGTCGCCGCCAGCGTGCATTCGATGTCGGGATCGCCGCTGATCACGATGTGGTAGGACAGATCACCAATGCCGGTGGGCCACTCGGGCGCGACATCATGTGCCAGTCGGGTCACGTGTTCGATGACGATAGCCTCGCGCCCGTCCACCACGCCGATCGCCCGCATTCGTATTGCGCCGCACGTGCCCGCCTCCACGGTGCCCATCGCGACGTTCAACGTTCGGTTGGTCATTGCGCGATCGAAGTTCTCGCGCACCTCTTGGACTTCCACCCCGAGCGCATCGGCGATCAACCGGATCTGCCCCTGCCATTCGCCGGCGATCGCGCCCGGAAAGCTGATCCACGGTTGATAGTCGGGGGGCCGACCGAAGCCCAACGCGTCGCTCATGATGTCGGGAACTCCGTAGTCGTCGTACAACCCGATCTCGAACGCGTGGATCTTCTCGATCGACGACGACTGTGTTGACAGCACTAGCGGCAAGTAGTCGGCTGCGAAGCCCGGCTCGATTCCCGAGGCATACAGCGACGCGTGGCCCTGTTTGGCCGCGGCGACGAGTTGGTCGCGCCATTCCGCCGGTTCGTACGCGTGCGGATTGACCAGCCGGGTGGTGCTTGTCGTGACGACGTTGACTCCGGCCTCGAGAAGCTTGACGTAGTCCGGGATAGCCAGCGCGTCGCGTTCGGGACCGCTGGCCGCGTAGATGACGCAGTCCGGTTTCAGGCCGATCAGCGCATCAGCGTCATTGGTGGCGGCAAGACCGATCGGCTCGCCGTTGGCCAGCTCGCCGGCGTCCTTTCCGACCTTCTCTTCCGAGTGCACCCACACGCCAACGAGCTCGATGTCGGGTCGCCGCTGGATGGCGTGGATGGCGATCGATCCGATGCCGCCCGTCGCCCAGACCACCACGCGTAATGGACTGCCCGCTGTTTTCGCCATCGTGGGGTCTCCTCAGCTGCGACTGTGAGTACCTAACTTTTGATCCGGAAGCTAGCAGCAGCAGCCGGCGGCGGTCAAGATCAGGCTGGATATCGGCGCGCTGTCAGAGCATTCCGAACAAATGTTAGGTTAAGGCCGATGTTCACGCTGAGGTTCGACATGCGAGCGCCCGATTGGGCCGCGCCAGCCGTCGACCTCTATGCCGCGGCAATCGACATGTCCGCCTGGGCGGAGACCCGCGGTGCGATCCTCGCCGTCCTGTCCGAGCACCACGGGGCCGACGACGGCCACCTGCCGACCCCGCTGATCTTGGCCTCGGCGATTGCCGCCAGGACAAAGCAGTTGGGGATTCTCCTTGCCGCGGTGCCGATTCCACTCTGGGATCCGATACGGCTCGCCGAGGAGATGAGCGTCTTGGATCTCATCAGCAGGGGCCGCGTGTCGTATGTGTTCGGAGTCGGCCATCGCCGCGAGGAGTACGACCATTTCGGCGTGGACATCACGACGCGTGGCCGAGTGGCCGACGAGATGCTGGCCGTGCTCGGCCGTCTGGTGCGCGGGGAAACTGTCGAGTATCGGGGCCGCCGGGTTCGCGTCACGCCGCCCTGCGGGTCGGCGGCGGGACCACTGATGATGATCGCCGGCGGTAGCAAGGCCGCCGCGAGGCGCGCTGCCACGCACGGCCTTGGGTTCATCTCGCAGACCGACTCCCCGGGTCTGAGGGAGTACTACGAATCGCGATGCCGGGCCGCCGGGCATGAGCCCGGGATCGTCCAATTTCCGGTACCGGGCACTCCCACAACGGTTTTCGTCGCCGACGATGTCGATGAGGCGTGGGATGTGCTGGGACCGCACCTGGTGCACGACGCCGTGACCGCCGCGTCGTACCGGCCGCACGACGACTCGGTGGCCAGCATTACCCGCGCCGACAACGCGACGGCCCTGCGGGAGGAGGAAGGTCCCTACCGGATATTCACCCCGGATGAGGCAACCGACTACATCCGCAGCGGGCGGCCGCTGCCGCTGCACCCGCTGTGCGGAGGCATTCCGCCCGACGTGGCGTGGCGGCATCTGGAGCTTGCGGCGGCCGCGTCCGCGCGGGCGCAGCACGAGTAAGGGAGCGTCGATGGCGTCTTCAGCTTCTATTCCAATACCCGCCCGCACCGTCGTGTGGTCCACCGGAGGAGTCGGCGCGAAGGCCATCGACGCGATCAGGCATCGCCCGGATATGAAACTGATTGGCGTATGGGTGCATTCGCCCGAGAAGGTCGGAAAGGACGCCGGTGAGTTAGCCGGCGGCGAGCCGATCGGTGTGACGGCCACCGACGACGCCGAGGCGCTGATTGCGCTCGCACCCGATTGCGTGGTGTATGCCGCGAGTGGTCCCGAACGTGATGCCGCCGCGGTATGTGACTACGTGCGACTGCTGGAGGCCGGCATCAACGTCGTGTCGACTTCGTCGACGAGCCTGGTCTACCCCCCGTCGTACTTCGCTCCGGATTGGCGAAATCAACTCGAGGCGGCCGCTGCCTCCGGCCGGGCGTCGCTGTACGTGTCGGGTATCTTCCCCGGTTTCGCATCTGATCAGTTGGCGCTGCTGATGAGCACGCAGTCGAAGAGCATCCGCAGCATCACGGCCAGCGAGGTCGCGCTCAACGACCACTACCCAGTCGCCGATGTGATGATGGACGGACTGGGCTTCGGCCGATCGCTGGACTTCGAACCGATGATGAAGACACCGGGTTTCATCGAGATGGCCTGGAAGGCACCGATTCACCTCATGGCACAGGGCCTCGGTGTCGAGGTGGAGGAGATGCGGAGTTCCTTCGATCGGCAACTGACCGACCGCGACATCGAGGTGGCATTCGGCACCATCGCGGCCGGCACCTGCGGCGCCGTACGCACCCGCGCCGCGGGCGTCGTCAACGGCCGCGAAGCCATCGTGATCGAACACATCATCAGGATGGCGCGCGACGTCGCACCCGACTGGCCGCAGTCGGAATTCGACGCGACCTACCGGGTCGACATCGTCGGCGAACCGGATATCCACTGCGAGATGACGCTCGGCGAGGCCGAAGGTCATGGCGCGGGGCGTGCCGCTATGACGTCCACGGCCATGCGTGTCGTCAACGCGATCCCGTACGTCATCGACGCGGCGCCCGGGTTGTTGAGCTCGCTGGACATTCCAATGACGCTGCCGCGAAACGCTTTCGACTGACGCTACTGGGGTTGGTTCGCTACACCCGGAAACAACGGACCCGTCGGTCCCGCGGTCACCCAACCCCCGAGCTTCGTGACGAGATGGGGCGCAAAAACCGCGCCATAGAGCAGGTTTCCGATGACGACGACAGCGACGATGGACAGCATCGACGATCCAAGTCGACTCTTCGACCGCTTATCGGCCCACATTTCGATGACATTTCGCCCTTGCGCATCGGTGCGTCCGAGGAGATAGGTGAAGACCATCATCTGAATGCCCATCGCCAGCGAGTCGTAGAGCGGGTACTGGTGAATCGTTCCCTCGCGTATCGCAAGGCCGGGAATCACCCGTCCGTAATAGAAGACGCCGAGCTTGGCACCGAGAAACCCATTGAAGAGAAGCGCCCAGCAGAAGCCGACGACCATGCCGACGATCAATAGTGTTGTGGGCCTGCGCCAACCGAACTTTGCGCTCAACCATCGCCCCAGCGCGGCGCCTGTCACGGCCGGCAGCACGAAGTAGGAGATGTAGCCGACGGGGACGAACAAGGGCAATCCACCCCACGTCATGTTCAGCGGCCACCACGATGGCATGCGGGGAATAGCGGGCGGGAACTGCGCGTACATCGCCCAGTCGTAGGGCGCCTCGATCCATGAGAACGAGATCGCCGAGATGCAGAGCAGCAGCAGCGGGTGCACGCGGCGCTGGCGAACGCTCAGAGTAGACGCCAAAGGCGGTGAACGCGATGCCACCGACGAGCGCGAAGTCGCTGGCCGCCTGCATCACGGGTGTCATCTGGGTGCTCATTGGTCGCGTCGCTGACTCGGACGCGCTTCGGGGTCGAATCGCAGCACCAGCGCGAAGATCAGCACGATCAGTCCGAACAGCGTGCCAAGCATGATCACAGCGCCCATGTTCGCACCTCTTTCGATCCGCACTCGACGTTTAGGATAGTGCATACTATCCTAAAGTCCGTGCCTCAGCGATCAGCCGCCAAGCAGAGCACGGCCAAAGTGCCCGTCACGGCGATGCGCCGGCCCCGTGGCGAGCCGCGCAGACTCTTGCTCGACGCCGCCCGAACCCTGTTCGCCCGCCAGGACTACCGCAGCACCACGACACGGGAAATCGCGCAGGCGGCCGGTGTCACCGAACATCTGCTGTTCCGCAACTTCGGTTCGAAGGCGGCATTGTTCCGCGAGGCTCTCGTCCTGCCGTTCACCAGCTTCGTCGACGAATTCGGCCGGACCTGGCAGTCGGTCATCCCCGAGGAGACCGACGAACAGGAGCTGACCGGGCATATTCGTCGGACAGCTCTATGACGTGTTCGTGAAACACCAAGGTCTGCTGTTGACGCTGATGGCATCGGAGGCTCTGAGCGAGGAGGAATTGGCTGACACCGGGATTGCCGACGTCAGGCGGGCGCTCAAAGTCCTCGGTCGAATCAGCGCCGAGGGCATGAATCTACGCGGTCTGCGGTCGGACCATCCCGACCTGCCTGCGCATTCAACGGTCGCCATGATCGCCGGCATGGCCGCGCTGCGGTCGACCTACTTCGGCACCAAGCCGCCGTCGAGGGAGGTGATCGTTGACGAACTCATTCAGGCAATCCTGCACGGCTTCCTGCACCGCAACGACTGAACAGCCAACGCTGCACTGGAAGGGACCCGACAGAAGATGACAGGCACCGAAGCGGTCGAGTTATATTACGACCCATACGATTTCGACATCGATGACAACCCGTACCCGGTGTGGAAACGGATGCGCGAAGAAGCGCCGTTGTACTACAACGAGAAGTACAACTTCTATGCGCTGAGCCGGTACGAGGACGTGGCGCGTGAACTGCACAACTGGGAGACGTATCGATCCGGTCGCGGCACCACCGCCGATATTCTGTTCAACAACATCGAAGTGCCGCCGGGCATCTTGCTTTTCGAAGATCCGCCGTTACATGACCTGCACCGTAAACTGCTGTCGCGCGTCTTCACGCCGCGGCGCATGCTCGCCGTCGAATCGCTTGTGCGTGAATTCTGTACCCGCGAGCTGGACCCGCTCGTCGGCGCCGGCGGCTTCGACTTCATTGCGGATCTCGGGGCGATGATGCCGATGCGGACGATCGGCTATCTGCTGGGCATCCCCGAAGAGCATCAAGCAAGTATCCGGGACCGCAACGGGTCGTTCATCGACGTCAAGGGAAGCGAGCCCGGCGACGTCAGTCAGAAGATATTCGAAGAGACCATCATGATGTTCGCTGAGTTCATCGAATGGCGGGCCGAGCATCCTTCCGACGATCTGATGACGGAGCTGCTAGCCGCCGAGATCGACGAACCCGACGGCACGCGCCGGCCGCTGTCGCGCACCGAGGTGCTGTCCTACACCGCGATGATCGCCGGTGCCGGCAACGAAACCACCGCCCGGCTCATCGGATTCATGGGCCAGCTGCTGTCCGATCACCCCGATCAGCGCCGTGAACTCGCCGCCGACCAGTCCTTGATCCCCGGTGCGATCGAGGAAACACTGCGCTACGAGCCGCCGTCGCCGGTGCAAGCCCGCTACGTCGCCCGCGATGCCGAGCACCACGGCCGCGTCGTGCCGGAAGGGTCGTTCATGTTGCTGCTCAACGGTTCTGCCAACCGAGACGAACATCAGTTCCCCGATCCGGACCGCTTCGACATCCACCGCCAAGCCGCTCACCTGAGCTTCGGGCAGGGTCTGCACTTCTGCCTCGGCTCGGCACTGGCACGGCTGGAAGCGCGGGTGGCCTTCGAAGAGGTCCTCAAACGCTGGCCGGACTGGGAAGTCGACTACGCCAACGCCGAACGCGCGCACACCGCGAGCGTGCGCGGGTGGGCGCGTTTGCCCGTCGTCACCGGATAAGCGAACATAGTGTCGTTGCGTGTCGACTGTGCGGCTTACGTGCGAGAACGTACCCGAAACTGGTTCACTACCTGCACAGTCGGCGCCGACTAATGCACTAGCCGGCCGACGCCAGCGCAGACCGGGGTGCGAACGTCAGGTGCAATTCGGATAAGCCGCGCAAGATGTAGGTCGGCTCATAGTTGTAGCGGCGTTCGCGGGCCGGTCCGTGTTTTGTTTCGCTGATCGCGATTTCAGACATCCGGTCCAAAATGCGCTCGATCGAAACCCGGCCCTCGACGCGGGCCAGCGGTGCACCGGGGCAGGAGTGCACGCCGCGGGCAAACGCCATGTGTTCGCGGACGTTCTTGCGGTCTATCTGAAACTCGTGCGGACTGTCGAATCGGCGTGGATCACGGTTGGCGGCACCCGGTAACACCATCACCACGGTGCCGGCGGGGATGTCGACGCCACCAACTGTGGCCGGCCTGCGGGCCAGCCGCGAGTCACTCTTGACTGGACTTTCCATTCGCAGCGATTCCTCGATGAATCCCGGAATCAGGCTGCGGTCGTTGCGCAACTGCTGCTGGACATCGGGTCGGTCGCCGAGCGCCTGCAGTGCCGCGGAGAGCAGCTTGGCGGTGGTTTCCTGCCCGGCCGCGAACAGGAAGGTGGCCGAACGACTCACCTCGATGACTTCGGGCGTGGAGCCGTCGGGGTACTTCGCCGTCGCCAACGAGGTCAGCACGTCGTCGCGGGGAGTGCTGCGCCGGTCTTCGATGTAGGAGCAGAACTTGTCGTCGAGCCACTGCAGCGGGTTGATGCCCACCGACTCATGATCCAGCGCGCCCACCCGCGCGCCGGGACGGTCGGCGCCCAGCACCGTGCGGAACTGCTTGTGATCTTCCTCCGGGACACCGAGCAGGTCGGCGATCACCAAAGTAGCGAAGGGCTTTGAGTATTCGGAGATGAACTCGCACTCGCCGGTGTCGAGGAACTCCTCGAGCTGGCGGTCGGCCAGCCGCCACATGAATTCCTCGTTTTCCTTCAGCCGGCTGGGTGTGAGCAACCGGCTCAGGATCGAGCGTGCGCGAGTGTGGTCGGGTGGATCCATGGTGACCATGTGCTCGAACATTGGAAATTGACTGCGGTGCTCCTCGATTTGGGCGCTGCAATCGTCGGCGTCGGGCTCGAACGGCAGCGACGGGAACGGGCCGCCGAGCGCGACGCAGTTGGAAAACGTGTCGGGGTCCTTGTAGACCGCGTTGGCCTCTTCCCAGCCGGTGATCGCAACGACGTTGTGGTGGGGTAGCCGCAGCACCGGGTTTTGGCTTCGCAGGTAGTCGAAGTAGGGGTGCGGATCGGGAACCAGGGACGGGTCGGTGAAAAAGTCGATCGTTTCGAAGGTGGTCATTTACGCGCGCCTCCCGAGGCTGATTTACCCGTGGTGTGGAGGGCAACGGGCCGCTGTAGTCGGCGCGCCGCCCGGATCTGAAGTCGGCAGAAGTGCAGTAATTGCTGAGCACCTGCTTAGCATGGCGCTAATGTCGTGGTCAAGGTCGCGGCGTCGCCCGACGCTACGATCACCCATGTTGAGTAGGCGATGAGCGGGAGTTTGGAGCCAAGGCATGACTTCGGCGCGCAGAATCGGGGCACCCGACGCCAAGAACCGCGGTGTGCTGCTCGACGCCGCCGAACAGTTGATGCTCGAAGAAGGTTATGCCGCAGTCACTTCCCGTCGCGTCGCGGAGAAGGCGGCGCTGAAGCCGCAGCTCGTCCACTACTACTTCCGCACGATGGACGACTTGTTCTTGGCGGCGTTTCGCCGACGCGCCGAAGAAGGCCTTGAGGTGCAAGCGCGGGTATTGCAGGCGCGGCAACCGTTGTGGGCGCTGTGGCGATTCAGCACCGATCCGGCGGCCACCGCGATCACCATGGAATTCATCGCGCTGGCCAATCACCGCAAAGCGCTCAAAGCCGAAATTGCCTACTACGCCGAGCGTTTCCGCGAAGAGCAACAAAAGGCGCTGTCGGCGGTTCTGCAGCGCTACGGCCCCGCGGCCGCCGAGGTGCCCCCGCTGGTGTGGTCGGTGCTGATGACCAGCGTCTCCCGGGTCTTGGTGATCGAGCAGGCCCTCGGCATGTCCGCCGGGCATGCCCAGACCGTCGAGTTCGTCGAGCGCTACCTCCACCGACTGGAGGGCGACCCCGAGACCTAGCCGGCTCACCAGCTACGCAGTGAACAGATCACACCCTTGGCGCCGTCGTTCGAGACGACCACCTTCCCGTCGACGACGAGCGCGCAGTGAAACATCGGCGTGCCGGGTTCGGTACCGGTGCTGACTGTGACCATGGCGTAGTCGTTCGGATCTGACAGCATCACTGTCGGCGAGACCCATGGGTGGCCCGGCGCGATGTCGGCTCGGACATTGGGTGTGTACTGGTAGGTGTTGTGGCTGTAGTCGGAGAATTTCGCCGGCTGCTGGTCAAGGTAATAGATGTCGGCGTAGATCGGACTGGCCGACGTGATGACGTAGGTGACCGGATGCATTACCGGGTCATCAGCCCGGGACGGCACCGCGAAGCCGACAGCGGCCAGCGCCATCGCCAATGCGCCCAGCAGAGACCTACTGACTGTTTTCACATCGCACCTCCTACTTTGGCGCTGCGGTTCATCACCCGATCGGCGGCTTGCCAATGCGCATCGCGAACCCAGAGCCGAGCGAACGCCGTCACGGCCTCCTCGGGGGAGACGCCGTCGATGACCCGCTTGATCTCGCCGGCCGGACGAGCCGAAAGAGCCCGGGCCACTCGTCGCCAGTCCTCGTCGAAGGTCGACCGCGGCAACACCTGGTCGATCAACCCGATCCGCTCGGCCTGAACCGCGTCGAGCACGACGCCGGTTCCGGCCAACAGCAGCGCCCTGCTCTTGCCGACCAATTCGGCCAGCCGCTCGGCGCCGCCCCAGGCCGGCATGATCTCCAAGGCCACCTGATTGAAGCCGATCTTGATGTCGTCGGCGGCCAACCGGATGTCGGCGGCCACCGCGACCTCGGCGCCGCCGCCGAGAGCGTGACCGTTCAATGCGGCGATCACCGGCGCCGGGAAGCTGGCCAGCCGGTGGCAGATCGATCGCATCCGCCAGGCCATCGCCGCCGCGTCTTCTTCGGTCCGAATTTTGCTGAGCTCTTTGAGGTCCCCGCCGGACACGAATGCCCGGTCACCGGCGCCGGTGATGGCAAGAGCGCTGGCCCCCTCGGCCGCGTCGAGCGCCTTCTCCAACTGATCCATCGTCTCCAGCGAGATGGCGTTGCGCGCATGCGGCCGGTCGATGGTCAGCACCGCAAGCCCGCAGGCGAACTCGTCGAACTCCAGGTCCACCATGCGCCGCTTCCCATCGCGCGATATTGGCATTCTCCTCAGCGGAGAATAGCATCGCCCCTTGAGTCGAAAGACTTTTGCATGACCCTAACGTTTGCCGGTCGGAGCCTTGAGCCAATGCGCAATATTCCCGTCGAACTCGTCACGCGATACGAGGAAGCGGGCTGGTGGACCCGCGAGACTCTGGGACAGGTGCTGGCCGGTGGGCTGCAGGCCACTCCGGACGCGCATTTTCGGGTGTATTCGGCGGTCCGGCCGTGGTCGGGGACATTCCGCGACGTCGAGCAGGTGGCCCGTCGGCTCGCGGCCGGGCTGAGCGCCCGCGGCGTCGGCGCCGGCGACGTGGTGGCGTTTCAGCTGCCGAACTGGATGGAGGCCGCCGCGACGTTCTGGGCGGCGGCTTTCCTCGGGGCGGCGCTGGTGCCGATCGTGCACTTCTACGGCCGCAAGGAGCTGGCGCACATCCTGGCCGCCGCCAAACCGCGCGTGTTCATCACCGCCGAGCAGTTCGGCCGGATGACCTATCAGCCCGACCTGTGTTCGGAGGTTCCGATTGTCGGGCTGGTCGGGCGGGACTTCGACGATCTGCTCGCCGACGAACCGATGGCCGGCACGGTTGCCGCCGACCCCGCGGGACCCGCGTTGATCGCCTTCACCTCCGGCACGACCAACGCGCCCAAGGGCGTCATCCACAGTCATCGCAGCCTGGTCTGCGAGGCGCGTCAGCTCTCCGGCCAGATCCGGTCGATCGGCGACAACCAACTGACCGCCACACCGGTCGGGCACTTCATCGGAATGCTCGCCGCGTTGCTGATCCCGGTCCTTAACGGCGGGTCGGTGCATCTGATCGACAACTGGGACCCGGCCGAGGTGCTGGCGTTGATGGACCGCGACGGCCTCACGCTGGGCGGCGGGCCACCCTACTTCGTCACCAGCCTGCTCGATCACCCCGATTGCACGCCCGCGCATCGGGCCCGGATCAAGACCCTCGGGCTGGGCGGGTCGACGGTGCCGGCGGCGGTGACGCGACGGCTCTCGGATCTGGGCATCATCGTGTTCCGGTCCTACGGCAGCAGCGAGCATCCCTCGATCACCGGGTCAACCCTGGACGCGCCGGAGGACAAACGCCTGCTCACCGACGGTTGTCCGATGCCCGGCGTGGAGATCCGGTTGGCCGTCGACGGCGAGATCATCAGCCGCGGCCCGGACCTGTTTCTGGGCTACACCGACGACGCGCTGACCGCGGCCGCGTTCGACGACGACGGCTGGTATCACACCGGCGACGTCGGCGTGCTGGATGCCGATGGCTACCTCACCATTACCGACCGCAAGGCCGACGTCATCATCCGCGGCGGCGAGAACATCAGCGCCGTGGAAGTCGAAGAGGTGCTGCTGGCAATGTCCGGCGTTGCCGAGGCGGTGGTGGTCGCCGCCCCCGATGCCGGTCTCGGCGAACGTGTCGCGGCCGTGCTGCGGCTCAAGCCGGGCCACGCATTGCCGACCGACGACGAGGTTCGGGCGCATTTCGCCGGCCAGGGGGTGGCCCGGCAGAAGTGGCCGGAAGTTTTGCGCGAAGTCAGCGACTATCCACGCACGGCAAGCGGCAAGGTGCAGAAGCGTCTGGTGCGTGAGGGCATTGCGGTCTCGTCTGGGTGAGAATAGTATTCTCACAAATTGCGAAGGAGGATTTCATGGGCCAGTTGTCGCATCGGGAAGACGTCCCGTTTCCGATCTTTGACGCGGACAACCATCTCTACGAGCCGCCGGAAGCGCTGACCAAGTTCCTGCCCAAGGAGTACAAGGACTTCGTCCAGTACGTGCAGATCAATGGGCGCACCAAGATCGCGATCCGCGGCCAGATCAGCAACTACATTCCCAACCCGACCTTCGAGGTCGTCGCCCGGCCGGGTGCCTGGGAGGAGTACTTCAAGTACGGCAACCCGGAGGGCAAAACCAAGCGCGAGCTGTTCGGAGAGCCGATGCGCGCGATCCCGGCGTTCTTCGAGCCCGGCCCGCGCCTGGAGAAGATGAACGAGCTGGGCCTGGACCGCACCCTGATGTTCCCGACGCTGGCCAGCCTGCTCGAGGAGCGGCTGCGCGACGACCCGGTCGCCGTCCACGTCCTGATCCATGCGCTGAACGAGTGGCTCGATGAGGTCTGGGGCTTCAACTACCAGAACCGGATCTTCACCACCCCGGTCATCACCCTGCCGATCGTCGAGAAGGCGATCGAGGAGCTGGAGTGGGCGGTCAAGCGTGGTGCGCGTTGCATCCTGGTCCGTCCGGCTCCGGTCCCCGGCTTCCGTGGCCCGCGGTCGTTCGCGGTGCCCGAGTTCGACCCGTTCTGGGAGCGGGTCGTCGAGTACGACGTGCTGGTCGGCATGCACTCCAGCGACAGCGGCTATTCCCGGTACACCTCCGAATGGGACGGTGCCGACCAGGAGATGCTGCCGTTCCAAACCAATGCGATGGGCATCCTCAACGAGTGGCGGCCGATCCAGGACTCGGTGGGGTCGTGGGTGATCCACGGCGCGCTCTACCGCCATCCCAAGCTGAAGGTCGCGATCGTCGAGGCCGGTTCGAAGTGGATGACCCCGCTGCTCGACGGCCTGGCCGAGGTGTACCGGAAGGCCCCGGAGGCTTTCCCGAGCGACCCCGTCGAGATGGTCAAGAACCGAATCCACGTCAGCCCGTTTTTCGAGGACGGCATCGACGATCTGGTCAACCTCGTCGGTGTGGATCAGGTGCTGTACGGCTCGGACTGGCCGCACCCGGAAGGGCTGGCGGAGCCGACGTTCTACGTCAACGCGCTGTCGCACCTGTCCGTCGACGACCAGGCGAAGATCATGGGCGGCAACCTCGGTCGGCTCGTCACGGTGTGACAGCGCGCTGCGACGATCAAGGGCGTGAAGCGCCCGATGAGGAGCGGCGCTCGATTACTAGCCCGGCCGGGCGGTGACGATGCAGGGCGCGAAGCGGCCGAGGTGGGGGCACCTCCCGCTTGCGGGGAGAACCGGCCAATCAACCGTGGGACACCATCCCCGAGATGGTCTTGAGCGCGGCGGACCGCTTCGGCGACGCGGAAGCCGATCGTCGACGGTCCGCTGCGCTTCACCTTTGCCGAAGCTGTCGAGCGAATACGTTGCGCCGCAGGCGCTTTCGCTGATCTGGGTATCGATAAGGGCGATCGGGTCGCGATCTGGGCGCCCAATTCGGCGGAGTGGATCATCGCGGCGTTCGGGCTGCTGACCGCGGGTGGGGTGCTGGTGCCGGTCAACACCCGGTTCAAGACCGACGAAGCGGCCGACATCATCACCCGCAGCGCGGCGAAGGCCGTCCTGGTGCAGAAGGGATTCCTCGGCCAGGACTACACCGCGCCGGCGGGGATACCGGTCATCGAGCTGAAATCCGATTTTCTGTCCAGCGGTTCCCCGTTCGAGCGTGCCGTGAACGGCACCGACATCTCGGACATCATCTTCACCTCGGGCACGACCGGCCGCCCGAAGGGCGCGATGATGTGCCATCGTCAAACGCTGCGCATGTACGAAGAGTGGGCCACCCTCGCTGATCTGCGCGCAGGGCGACCGCTATCTGCAGATCAACCCGTACTTCCACACGTTCGGTTTGAAAGCGGGCCTGATCACGTCCTTCCTCCGTGGCGCGACGATGCTGCCGGTCGCCGTGTTCGAAGTCGACGCAGTGGTGGATCTCATTGAACGCGAACGCATCACGATGCTGCCCGGCCCGCCGACGCTGTACCATTCCCTGCTGGCCGTTCGCGACAAGACCAGGCTGTCGACGTTGCGCGCGGGCGTGACCGGCGCCGCCGACATCCCTGTAGAACTGGTTCGTCGCATACACGACGAATTGCCGTTCCAGACGCTGATGACCGGCTATGGCCTCACCGAGGCGGGCAACGTCACCTTGTCGCGGCCCGGCGACTCCTTCGAGGATGTGGCCACCACCGCGGGCCTGCCCTGCGAGGCGGTCGAAGTGCGCATCGCCGAGGACGGCGAGGTGCTGGTCCGCGGCTATGGCGTCATGCAGGGCTATCTGGATGACCCGGCGGCCACCGCGCAGGCGATCGACGACGACGGCTGGCTGCACACCGGAGACTTGGGGAACTTCGACAAATCCGGTCGTCTGCGGATCGACGGGCGTAAAAAGGACATGTTCATCGTCGGCGGATTCAACGCCTACCCGGCTGAGATCGAGGGCTTCATGTTGGAGCATCCCGCGGTTGCTCAGGTCGCGGTGATCGGTGTTCCCGATCAGCGGCTCGGCCAAGTCGGTAAGGCATTCGTCGTATCGAAAACACCGGTGTCCGAGCAGGATTTGATCGCGTGGTGCCGCGACCGGATGGCCGGTTTCAAAGCTCCGCGCTACGTTGAGTTTCTCGATGAATTACCGCTGAACGCGACCGGCAAGGTGATGAAGGACCAACTTCGGTGAGATCGGCAGACCCGCAACCCCATTCGATGGTGATCGCGTCGGACTATCGGGTGCCGAACCCCGACCGGGTGTGGCCGTTGCTGCAACGCCGCAAATCGGCGCTGGCCGATATCGGTGCGCACCATGTGCTGGTCTACACGTCGACACATGACTACGGACGCGTCCTGGTGACGATCGGGGTGCGCAGCCGTGAGCCCATCGTGGAACTGCTGCGGTCACGAGTGTTCTTCGACTGGTTTGACGCGGTTGGCGTAGAAGACATTCCGGCGGTCTTCGCCGGCGAGATCGTGGAACGATTCGATTCCGGCGCGGCGTCGCAACCGACGGCTCCCGGCGTCGTCATAGCCGCGATTGCGTCGGTCGACGATGTGTCCATCCTGACCTCCGAGATCCGCGGCGCTCTTTCAAGATTCCAAACGGCGGGTATCCGCGAAACCCGAGTTTTCAAGGCTTTCGACGACGGGCAGGAAGTCCTCATTCTGCAGGAGATTGACGACGAGGATGCGGCGCGGCGCTGGATCAAGCATCCCGACGTGGTGGCGCGGTGGATGTCCGGCGCCGGAGTCGGTGCCTACCCGCCCCTGTTCGTGGGCAAGCTGGTGGGCATGATGCGGATCGACGGGTGAACGGACCACTCGATGTTCGTGTGCCTGTGTAACGGCATCACCAGCCAGGTGGTGGCCGACGCGATCTCCAAAGGGGCGTCGACGACTAAGCAGATCGCCGCGGCCTGCGGGGCGGGCGCTGACTGCGGACGCTGCCGGCGCACGCTGCGCTCGCTGCTAGGCGTTCATCGACGCGGGCTGCCATCCGGCGACGTGGGTTGAGCCAGTTCGGTCAACAGGTCGGGAGCGTCCATTCGCGGCACGATCGCCTCGATGAGCACCATCCGGTCACGGTTCTGCGCCGCCGCGACAAAGGCGTCGTCCAATTCGCCGTAGGTATGCGCCCGAAACGTCAGGTGGTTCGTCACACCGAGCGCGTTGGGAATGTCGGCCCAGCTCCAGCTGACAATGTCGTTGTAGGGTTCGTCCGCTCCGTGAATCAACCGTTCGACGGTGTAGCCGTCGTTGTTGACCACGACGACGACCGGCGACAGGCCTTCCCGCGAGAAGGTGCCAAGCTCTTGGACGGTCAGCTGTGCGGCGCCGTCGCCGATCAGCAGCACCGGCCTGCGATCCCGATGCGCCAGCCCGGCGCCGAGGGTCGCGGGCAGCGTGTATCCGATCGAACCCCATAGCGGTTGGCCGATGAATGTGACGCCGCGGGGCAGACGGTGAGTGGCCATGCCGTAGAACGAGGTGCCTTGGTCAGCAAGCACCACATTGCCGGGTGTGAGCGCGTGGCAAAACCTGTCCCACAACATTTTTTGGCTCAGCGGCTCGTCACGGCCGGGGACCTCGACGGGCGCGTCGTCGGACGTCGATGCGATCGGCGGGGAGCTGATTTCACGACGAAGAAGAATCGACGTCAGCGCCTCGAGCGCGGCTCCCATCTCCAGCGGGGCGAACACCTGATTGCCGACCGTGCTCTGCTGGACCCCGACGTCGATGGTCCTGGCCGGATCGATGCGCTGGCTGAAAAATCCGCTGACCATGTCGGTGAACACGACTCCGGCAGTCACCAGCACCGGCGCCTCTTCGATCGCCCGGCGCACCGGTTCGGCGCTGGCCGCCCCGGCGTAGATGCCCAGGAAGGTCGGCGCGCTCTCATCGACCAGGCTCTTGCCCCACATCAGCGTGGCGTGCGGCACCACGTCGGCGGCCAGCAGCGCCTCGAGCTTTTCGACGGCGTTCAGGCGATGGACCAATAGGTCCGCCAGCACGGTCAACTGGTTGTCTGCAACGAGTTCCTTTGCGGCCTCGGTGAACAGAGCAAGCGCGCGTGGGCTGGTGCCACCGGTGTAGCGGGGCAACGGCGCGGTCGGCCGCTCGGTTTCAAAGCGCGCCACGTCGATGGGCATCAGCAGGTAGCCGGGCCGCCGCTGCTCCCGGACCTCGCTGAGTACCCGGTCGATCTCGCGGGTCGCTGTCGCCGGCATGAGATTGGCTTGGGCGCAAGTGATTTCCCGGCTGATCCGGAAGAAGTGCTCGAAATCGCCGTCGCCCAGCGAATGATGCAGTGCCCGACGGGTGCCCTGCGCGTCTTTCGACGGCCCTCCTACGATGTGCACCACCGGCACATGCTCGGCGTAACTGCCCGCGATAGCGTTAGCAACTGAAAGCTCACCGACTCCGAATGTGGTTACCACAGCCGACATTCCGCGCAGACGGCCGTATCCGTCGGCTGCATAGCCGGCGTTGAGTTCGTTGGCGTTCCCGACCCAACGGATGTCCGGGTGGGCGATGATGTGATCAAGGAATTCGAGGTTGTAGTCGCCGGGGACTCCGAAGACTTCGGAAACGCCGAGTTCAACGAGACGGTCGAGCAGGTAGTCACCGACGGTGTAGGCGTATTCACTAGCAGCGCTCACGACGACGACGGTACGCGTCTACGGTCGAAAACGCCCTTCACCCGGCGCCGCCTCGCTATCGTCCGGACATGGCAATCAACGAAACCCGCGAAATCGTCATCGAGGCGAGCCCGAAGGAAATCCTCGACGTCATCGGCGATTTTGACTCGGTCACCGAGTGGTCGGATCCCCATCAGAGCGCTGAAGTCCTGGAGAGAGACAAGGACGGTCGGCCCAGCAAAGTAAAGATGAAGGTGAAGGCGGCGGGGATCACCGACGAACAGGTGGTGGCCTACACGTGGAGCGACAACAAAGTCAGCTGGACACTGGTCAGCTCCGGGCAGCAACGTTCGCAGGATGCCTCGTACACGTTGACGCCCGACGGCGATACGACGAAGGTCAAGTTCGAGATCAGCGTCGACCCGGTGGTGCCGCTACCCGGATTCGTGCTGAAGCGTGCCGTCAAAGGGACGATCGACACGGGCACCAAGGGCTTACGCGACCGAGTGCTGAAACTGAAGAAGGGTTAGTAGCGTCGTGACAAATGCGGGGCCACTGGCCGGGGTGCGGGTCATCGAACTCGGCGGCATCGGACCCGGCCCGCACGCCGCGATGGTGCTGGCGGATCTGGGCGCCGATGTGGTGCGGGTGCGCCGTCCCGGTGGACTGACGATGCCGGCCGAGGACCGCGACCTGCTGCACCGCGGAAAGCGGATCGTCGACCTGGACGTCAAGACACAGCCGCGGGCACTGTTGGAGTTGGTCGCCAAGGCCGATGTGCTGCTGGACTGCTTCCGGCCCGGCACCTGCGAGCGACTCGGCGTCGGCCCCGATGACTGCGCGGCGGTCAACCCGCGGCTGATCTTCGCGCGCATCACCGGATGGGGGCAGGATGGCCCACGCGCCAATACCGCCGGCCACGACATCAACTACCTGTCCCAAACCGGGGCGCTGTCGGCGCTGGGCTACCGCGACCGGCCGCCGATGCCGCCGCTGAATCTGGTCGCCGACTTCGGTGGCGGTTCGATGTTCGTGCTGCTGGGCATCGTGGCCGCGCTCTACGAGCGAGAGCGGTCGGGGCTCGGTCAGGTGGTGGACGCCGCGATGGTCGACGGCGTCAGCGTGCTCGCGCAGATGATGTGGACGATGAAGTCGACCGGCGCGCTGCGCGACGAGCGGGAAGCATTTCTGCTCGACGGCGGCGCCCCGTTCTATCGCTGCTACGAGACCGCCGACGGCAAGTACATGGCCGTCGGCGCCATCGAGCCGCAGTTCTTCGCCGAACTGCTCGCCGGACTCGGGTTGTCGGCCGACGAGGTTCCGAGCCAATTCGAAATCGGTTCGTATCCAAAGATGTTCGAGGTTTTCACCGCGCGCTTCGCCGAAAAAACCCGCGACGAGTGGGCGGAGATATTCGCCGGCACCGACGCGTGCGTCACTCCGGTGTTGACGTGGAGCGAGGCGGCCGCGGATCCACACGTGACCGCGCGAGCGACGGTGATCAACTCGGGCGGCGTCGACCAGGCCGCGCCTGCGCCGCGGTTCTCCCGCACACCGGCCGGACCGGTCGGGCCGCCGCCGCCCGTCACGACACCGCTGGACGAAATCGGCTGGTAATCAGCCCGTTAGCCGGGCCGTCTTGCTAGCTTGGACGTAGTGGCCGTACGCGCATCGCGAGAGATTCTCATCGACGCACCGCCGGAGGTGATTCTGGAGGCGCTGGCCGACGTCGGGTCTTTGTCGTCGTGGTCACCGGTGCACAAACGGATCGAGGTCCTCGACTGGTACGCCGACGGTCGGCCTCATCACGTGAAGGCCACCATCAGAATCTTCGGGCTCATCGACAACGAGATCCTGGAGTATCACTGGGGTCCCAATTGGGTGGTGTGGGACGCCGACGACACCTTCCAACAGCGCGGGCAGCACGTGGAATACAACCTGCAGCGGGTGGGCGTCGACAAGACGCGGGTGCGCTTCGACATCACCGTGGAACCGTCGGGACCGGTTCCCGCCTTCGTCGTCAAGCGGGCCAGCAAAATGGTGTTGGACGCCGCGACCAAGGGACTGCGTGAGCAAGTCATGGGGCTCATCGGTTACGAAATAGGTTCCGATCAGCCGAAATAGCCGGTGTCAGGCCCCTTAGACTCAGCCCGCGGCTGCGAGCAAGTCCTGAAAGGCGTGCCCCATGCAATCGGCATACCTCGCCGGGTCCGGCAGGGCGTCGCGATCCGCAGTAGCGCTGATCGACAACGTTCCGTTGTAGCTCGCAACGACATGGATGAGGTTCAAGCCGCCTATCAGCGGCCCGAGGCCGGCGGCGCGCACCAGTTGCGCACCGCTGAAGAAGATCGGCTCGGTTGGACCCGGCACATTGGTCACGGTCGTGTTGGCGACGGTCGGGCCAGAGAACGGAAGCACGCTCGCGGCCTTCGCAGTCACTCCGAGCAGTGCGGTTGGCACGGTTCCAATTAGATCGAGCAGCTGAGCACCGGTCGGCTGTTCCGACGAACGGCTGCCGGCAGTCGACGCAGCGATAAAGGCAAGCCGTTCGGCCGGATCGGCGATGTCGGTGCCGAGGCTTTGCAGCCGGCCGAATAATGCGTTTCCCTTGCTGGTCTTGTCGCCCTTGTCGCGCAATGACATCGGGCACGCCGCGACAAGCGACTCATCGGGAAGCTCGCCGTGGCCATCCAGATATTCGCGAAGGGCGCCCCCCACGTAGGCGAGCGCCACGTCGTTGATGGTCGCGCCGGGCACGCTGGCCTTGATCCGCTTGAAATCGGCGAGATCGTGAAACCGGGCCTCGAAGACGCGGTGCGGTGACGCTGTTTGGTTGAACCGGGTCTTCGGTGGAAACGACGGCACAACACCCACGCCACCCTCGGCAACCCTCGACACCACACCGCTGAGCAGCTTGCCTGGCAGACCGGCTAACCCGCGGATGCCCTTTGGGGCATTCGACGCGAGCACGGCGCCCGCCCGCAAAGGATGCAGCGCCGCGTTAATCGCCGTGCGCGACAGCAAGTTTGCGGTCGTTGGGAGAGGGGCGGGGGACCAGGGGCTATCGGGCCCGCCGGGGCGTGGGCTATCAGCGGCAAGGTCATGCAGCGCCGCGATCATCTGAACGCTGGCCATGCCGTCGACGGCACAGTGGTGCAACTTCAACGCCATCGCGAACGAGCCCTTCGGGACTCCCGGCACCGAATTCAATCCCTCGATGACAGTGATCTCCCACGGCGGACGTCGCAGGTCGATCTGTCGGGCGTGCAGGCGCGCGACCTGGATGCAGAGCTGCCGCCAGTCACCAGGCTGGGGCAACGCGATATGACGGACGTGATACTCGAGATCGAAGCTCGGGTCATCCACCCAATACGGCCGATGGAAACCGCCCGGCAGCTCGGTCAACCGGCGCCGAAAGACATCCGCAAGATGCAGCCGGGCATCCAGCTCGTTAAGAATCCCCTTGAAGGTCACCTTGCCGCCCGGGGCGGTCGACGGGTCATAGATCAAAAGCATCTGAATCTGCAATGGCGTCGCTGGTCGCTCCGCGCGCAGCATCATGTCGTCGGTCCAACTCAGCTGCTGCACAGACCCCAGCGTATGCCCGTCTCGGCGCGCAACGGGAAATCATTTCGGTCAGGCGAAATAGCCGCTCAACCTGGTCCGCGAGCGCCGCTGCATTGCTAACTTGCTAGTAGTGGCCGTACAAGCATCGCGAGAGGTTGTCATCGACGCGCCGCCGGAGGTGATTCTGGAGGCGCTGGCCGATGTCGGCTCGGTGCCGTCGTGGTCCTCGGTACACAAACGGGCCGAAGTCATCGACAGCTATCCCGACGGTCGCCCGCACCATGTGAAGGTGACGATCAGGATTGTCGGCATCATCGACACCGAGGTGCTCGAATACCACTGGGGGCCGGACTGGCTGGTGTGGGATGCCGACAAGACTCTGCAGCAGCATGCTCAGCACGTCGAGTACACGCTGCAGCGCGAAACCGAAGACACGACCCGGGTGCGATTCGAGATCACCCTGGAGCCGTCTGCGCCGCTGCCGGAGTTCTTGGTCAACCGGGCCCGCAAGAAGGTCCTCTATGCCGCGACCGAGGGGTTGCGACAGCGGGTCATGGCTGCAATCAGTGCGGATCGGCCGCGGTAGCCGATCCGTCTCGCAGTCGCGTCAGTCGGCGGATCGCCTCGTCGATCGTGTCGTCCCGCTTGCAGAAGGTGAACCGCACCAAGTGATTCCACTCCTTGTAGTCCGCGGCAGCGGGATCGCAGAACGCCGTCATCGGGATCGCGGCCACCCCGACCCGTTCGGGTAGCGCGGCGCAGAAGGCGGTGCTGTCGTCGTAACCCAACGGACGCGGATCGGCGCACAGGAAATAGGTGCCCGAGCTGTCATGCACCCGAAAGCCGACGTCGCTCAGCCCACGCGCCAGCCGATCGCGCCTGTCCTGCAACGAGGTTCGCAGCACCGCCACCCAGGTATCTTCGGTGTTCAGCGCATGCGCCACCGCCGGCTGAAACGGCGCGCCGCCGACGTAACTCAAGTACTGCTTGGCCGCCCGCACGCCGAGAATGAGTTCGGCTGGCCCGCAGGCCCATCCGATCTTCCAGCCGGTGCAGTTGAACATCTTCGCCGCACTCGAGATCGTGATCGTGCGCTCGGCCATGCCGTCGAAACCGGCCAGCGGCAGGTGCCGATGACCGTCGTAGACCAGATGCTCGTAGACCTCGTCGGTGATCACCAACAAGTCGGCGGCCACCGCGGTCTGCGCGATGACTGCCGACTCGGCCGCGCTGAGCACCGTGCCGGTGGGGTTGTGCGGCGAGTTCACGATCAACGCCTTGGTGCGTGGCGTCACTGCGCGCTGCAACGCGTCGGTGTCGAGCGCAAAGCCGCGACCATCGGGCACCAGCGGCACGATGACCCGCTTGGCGCCGGCCATCGCGACCACCGGGGAGTAGGAGTCGTAGAACGGCTGGATCAAGATGACCTCGGAGTCGGGCTCGACCAGGCCGATCACCGCCGCGGCGATGGCCTCGGTGGCCCCGACCGTCACCAGTACCTCGGTGTCCGGGTCATAGTCGATGCCGAAGTGCCTCTTGCGTTGGGCGGCGACGGCCTCGCGCAGCGCTGCGACACCGATTCCCGGCGGATATTGATTGACGCCCTCGGCGATGGCGTCTTGGGCGTCCTTGAGCATTGCCGGCGGCCCGTCTTCGTCGGGGAAGCCCTGCCCGAGGTTCACCGCGCCAACGCGGGCGGCCAGCGCCGACATCTCGGCGAACACCGTGGTCGCATAGGGCTGCAGTCGCGACACCGTCATGGCTGTCGAGCCTAGGACCGCGTTAGCGCTCGAGTGTGCGGCCAGCCTCACGTTGGTCGAGTGTGCGGCCAGCTTCACGCTCGGCAGATTCGGTCGGCAGGACCTGGCCCAACCAACAGGTTGATCGGGCGCCCTGTTAGGGTGGCTCGACAGAGGACTAGCGTCCCAAGGACAGATCCGAAAATCCCATTCGTGAAGAGGAATCACCCATGTCCGAAGAAGCCTTCATCTACGAGGCCATCCGCACGCCGCGCGGCAAGCAGCGCAACGGGTCGTTGAACGAGGTCAAGCCGCTGAACCTGGTGGTCGGCTTGGTCGACGAGCTGCGCAGGCGCTTCCCCGACCTCGACGAGACGCTGATCAGCGACATGATCCTCGGCGTGGTTTCCCCGGTCGGCGACCAGGGCGGCGACATCGCCCGGACCGCGGTGCTGGCCGCCGGGTTGCCCGAGACCACCGGCGGCGTCCAGCTCAACCGGTTCTGCGCCTCGGGTCTGGAGGCCGTCAACACCGCCGCCCAGAAGGTGCGCTCCGGCTGGGACGACCTGGTGCTGGCCGGCGGTGTCGAGTCGATGAGCCGCGTCCCGATGGGCTCCGACGGCGGCGCCTGGGCCACCGACCCCGAGACCAACTACCAGATCGGCTTCGTGCCGCAGGGCATCGGCGCCGACCTGATCGCCACCATCGAAGGCTTCTCCCGCGAGGACGTCGACCGCTACGCGTTGCGGTCCCAGGAGAAGGCCGCGGAAGCCTGGTCGGGCGGTTACTTCGCGAAGTCGGTTGTGCCGGTGCGCGACCAGAACGGGCTGCTCATCCTCGACCATGACGAGCACATGCGGCCCGACACCACGCTGGAAGGCCTGGGCAAGCTGAAGACTGCGTTCGACGGCATCGGCGAGATGGGCGGCTTCGACGACGTCGCGCTGACCGAAGTACCACGCCGTCGAGAAGATCAACCACGTCCACACCGGTGGCAACAGCTCCGGCATCGTCGACGGCGCCGCGCTGGTGCTGGTCGGTTCCGAATCCGCGGGCAAGTCACAGGGCCTGACCCCGCGGGCCCGCATCGTCGCCACGGCCACCAGCGGCTCGGACCCGGTCATCATGCTGACCGGCCCGACGCCGGCCACCCGCAAGGTGCTCGACCGCGCGGGCATGACGATCGATGACATCGACCTGTTCGAACTGAACGAGGCGTTCGCGTCGGTCGTGCTGAAGTTCCAGAAGGACCTCAACATCCCCGACGAGAAGCTCAACGTCAACGGTGGCGCCATCGCGATGGGCCACCCGCTGGGCGCCACCGGCGCCATGATCACCGGCACCATGGTCGACGAGCTCGAGCGCCGCAACGCGCGTCGCGCGCTGATCACACTGTGCATCGGCGGCGGCATGGGTGTAGCCACCATCATCGAGAGGGTTTAAGGGTTTACGGCCATGGCAGAGAACACCATTCAGTGGGATAAGGATGCCGACGGCATCGTCACGTTGACGCTCGACGACCCGACCGGCTCCGCCAACGTGATGAACGAGCACTACGCCGAGTCGATGCACAAGGCCGTCGAACGCCTTGTCGCCGAGAAGGATTCGGTCACCGGCGTGGTGATCACCAGCGCGAAGAAGACCTTCTTCGCCGGCGGTGACCTCAAGGGCATGATCCACCTCGGTCCGGAGAACGCCGGCGAGGCGTTCGATACCGTCGAGTCGGTCAAGCGTGATCTACGCGCCCTGGAAACCCTGGGCAAGCCGGTGGTGGCCGCCATCAACGGCGCCGCGCTCGGCGGCGGCCTGGAGATCGCGCTGGCCTGTCACCACCGCATCGCCGCGGACGTCAAGGGCCTCGTCGTCGGGTCTGCCCGAGGTGACGCTGGGCCTGCTGCCGGGCGGCGGCGGGGTGACCCGCACGGTGCGGATGTTCGGAATCCAGAACGCGTTCATGAACATTCTGTCGCAGGGCACTCGGTTCAAGCCGGACAAGGCCAAGGAGACCGGCCTGGTCGACGAGCTCGTCGGATCGGTGGACGAGTTGGTGCCCGCAGCCAAGGCGTGGATCAAGGCCAACCCCGAATCGCACACCCAGCCGTGGGACGTCAAGGGCTACAAGATGCCTGGCGGCACTCCGAGCAGCCCGGCGCTGGCCGGCATCCTGCCGTCGTTCCCGGCGCTGCTGAAGAAACAGCTCAAGGGCGCGCCGATGCCGGCGCCGCGGGCCATCCTGGACGCGGCCGTCGAGGGCGCGCAGGTGGACTTCGATACCGCCAGCCGGATCGAGAGCCGCTACTTCACCCGTCTGGTCACCGGCCAGGTCGCCAAGAACATGATTCAGGCGTTCTTCTTCGACCTGCAGCACATCAACGGCGGCGGCTCGCGTCCGGAAGGCATTGGCAAGACGCCGATCAACAAGATCGGTGTGCTGGGCGCGGGCATGATGGGCGCCGGCATCGCTTACGTGTCGGCCAAGGCCGGCTTTGACGTGGTGCTCAAAGATGTAGACATCGAGGCCGCGCAGAAGGGCAAGGGCTTACTCGGAAAAGCTTGAGGCAAAAGCACTTCAACGCGGGAAGACCACCGAGGAGAAGAGCAAGGCGCTGCTGGACCGCATCACGCCGTCCGCTGACCCCGCCGACTTCAAGGGCGTCGACTTCGTGATCGAGGCGGTGTTCGAGAACCAGGAACTCAAGCACAAGGTGTTCCAGGAGATCGAGGACATCGTCGAACCCAACGCGCTGCTCGGCTCGAACACCTCGACGCTGCCGATCACCGGTCTGGCGACCGGCGTCAAGCGGCAGGAGGACTTCATCGGGATCCACTTCTTCTCGCCGGTCGACAAGATGCCGCTGGTCGAAATCATCAAGGGCGAGAAGACTTCTGACGAGGCGCTGGCCCGGGTGTTCGACTACACGCTGGCGATCGGCAAGACCCCGATCGTCGTCAACGACAGCCGCGGCTTCTTCACCAGCCGCGTCATCGGCACGTTCGTGAACGAGGCGCTGGCGATGCTGGGCGAGGGCGTGGAGCCCGCCAGCATCGAGCACGCCGGTTCGCAGGCCGGTTACCCGGCGCCGCCGCTGCAGCTGTCCGACGAGCTCAACCTGGAGCTGATGCACAAGATCGCGGTCGCCAGCCGCAAGGGTGTCGAGGACGCCGGCGGCAAGTACGAGCCGCACCCGGCGGAGGCCGTCGTCGAGAAGATGATCGAGATCGGCCGGCCCAGCCGCTTGAAGGGTGCCGGCTTCTACGAATACGTCGACGGCAAGCGCACCGGGCTTGTGGCCGGGACTGCGCGAGACGTTCAAGTCCGGCTAGCTCGGAGCCGCCGCTGCAGGACATGATCGACCGGATGCTGTTCGCCGAGGCGCTGGAAACCCAGAAGTGCCTTGACGAGAACGTGTTGACGTCCACCGCCGACGCGAACATCGGGTCGATCATGGGCATCGGCTTCCCGCCGTGGACCGGTGGCAGTGCGCAGTACATCGTCGGCTACGAGGGCGCGCACGGCACGGGTAAGGAAGCCTTCGTCGCGCGGGCTCGCGAGCTGGCGGCCAAGTACGGTGACCGTTTCCTGCCGCCGGACTCGCTGACCTAGTTCGCGCTACGGCTGGCGCTGTAACAGGTAGCTGCTGCGCCGCGAATCCGGTCGCGAATCGATGCTAAGGGCGAGTCTGTAGGCAGACCCTGAGGCGATCGCAGTTCGTTCCATCGGCCGTCGACAGTAGCGTCCACGCGGGCGTGAATCGGCGCTCGATCTCTGCCTGGTCGATGCCCGCCGGCCCGACCCCGCCACCGCGTGTGAACTCCGACGATCGCTAGTCGTGCGCTCGGGGCTGCCGCGGCCGTGATCTCCTGGACATAGAGGTCGCGGTCGTCGTCGCTCATGCCGTGCAGGCAGCCGTTGTCCACGATCAACTCGAAGGGTCCCGGCTGATCCCGGCCTGGCTCAAATGCGTTACGTCAGCGTGGACGAAGTCGACCGGCAGCGCCTGCGGCGCGGGCCTTGGTGCGCGCTTTATCAAGCGCCTTCGGGGTGAAGTCAACGCCGGTGACGTGCCATCCGTGTTGGGCGAGATAGATCGACGTGTCTCCGGTGCCGCATCCGACGTCGAGTGCGGATCCCGGCGAGCGCCTGTCGGATCCCTCGACGAGTTCGCGCAGCGTCGGCGACCGCGGATGACCGTCCCACGGTGTAAGCCCGATCCCGTAGAGGATCCGGAACAATAACTGTCGAGAAGCCATTACCCCACCGTATTCCGCGGCGGTCGTTGTTAAAGCTGATTGGTTGACAGTCTCGCTGACCTAGGCGGCGCGCTGGAAGAGGTAGTACCGCGTCGGGGTCTTCTCGCGGTCTAGCTCCTGCTCGTCGCCGGCGGACACCAATGTCCAGCCGGATGCGAAACGCCGTTCCATCTCGGCTGCGGTCGATGCCCCGCACGCCGAATCGTCCGCCGGGAATGAACGCAACGATCAGCAGCCGCGCGTCGGGCGCCGCCACGGCGCTGACCTCCCGGACGTAGGAGTCGCGGTCGTCGTCGTTCATGTTGTGCAGGCAGCCGTTGTCGACGATCAGCTGCAACGGGCCGGTGATTCCGGCTTGACGTAAGTGCCTGACGTCGGCGTGGACGAAGTTGACGTCGACGTTGTCGACACGGGCCTTGGCCCGCGCCTTCTCCAGCGCCGCAGGCACGAAGTCCACCGCCGTGACCTGCCAGCCGTGCTTGGCCAGATAGATGGAGGTGTCGCCGGTACCGCAACCAAGTTCGAGTGCGGCACCCGCCGGCAGTGCGGGTGAGCCTTGGAGTCGTTGCCTTCGACCAGGTTTCGCAGACTCTGCGCCAGCGGGTGGCCGTCCCAGGGCGTGAACCCAAGCCGGTAAAACAGCCGGAAGAGGGTGTGCTTGGAGCCCAGAAGGTCAAGTTTCATGTCGGCTATGTTGCCAAACGTCGGTGTAGTCGGGCACCCGCATCGAGTCGTACATCCGCACACCTTTGGTGTTGAATTTCGCGACCGTTCTGGTGAGCGATGCGGGCAGCAGCGAGACCAGCCGGACGGCCTGGGTCATTGCCCAAGCCGCGGCACGGGAGCCCGGAACGAGGCTTTTGGCGGCCCCGCGCGCAAAGGCGCGACTGCGAAGCACCGGCTCTCGCATTTCTCGTTCGTAGGCCGCGAACGCCGCCGGATGTAGTCTCCGCCCGCCCGCGCCAGCTCGCCGGCGAGCACGTAGGCGCCGAGCACCGCGAGGCTGGTGCTGCCACCCACTGCGGGTCCGGGGCAGTACCCGGCGTCGCCGACCAGCGTGACGCGCCCGCTCGACCAGGTGTCGAGTTGCAACTGGGTGATCGAGTCGAAGTAGAACGTCGGCGTCCGGTCGAGCTCATCCAGCCAGCGGTCCACCTGCGGATCCATTCCGGTAAAGGTGCCGCGCAGTAATTCCTTCTGCCGCAGGACATCTCGGTGGTGGTATTGAAGTTCCGTTCTTGCTGCGGAACATGAACAATGCGCGGGCATCGTCAGATGCTCTGCGCTGTAGATCCCCGCGAGGCGGCCGGCGCCGACGTGAACGACCATCTCGCCGTGATCGGCCGAGCGCTTTCGGCGCCGACACCACCGCCAGATACCCTCCGATGAACCGGGTGAGCCCGGCCTCGTCACCGAAGATCAGGCGCCGAACATTCGAGTGCAACCCGTCGGCGCCGACCACGACGTCGAACCGACGAGGCGCTGCATGCTCGAATGTCACCTCGCCGTCGGGGGAGATGGCCGTGATCGAGTCGCCGAACAGATACTCGATCTGGTCGCGGCCGGCGTCGTAGTAGACCTCGCTGAGGTCGTCGCGCATGATCTCCACGTGCCGATCAGACGCGGCGCCAACGATCTTGGTGAGATCGATCCGTGCCGGACGGTGCCTGCCCTCGCGATACAGCCTCAGCGTGTCTGTTCCGGTGGCGAGCGCCTCGATGCGCGGCAAGACGCCCATCTTCGCCGAGATCTCCATCGACGGCCGGAACAGATCGACGGCGTGGCCGCCGGTTTTGCGTAAGGTCGGCGCGCGTTCGACCACGGTGACGTCGAAATCGTGCCGGGTGAGCCAGTAGGCCAGCACCGGCCCGGCGATGCTGGCACCAGAGATGAGGATTCGCATCACGCACCTCCCTGCTTACTTAACGATCGGTAAGTTTAGCATGCGCACTTACTTATCGGTAAGTCAGATAAACTCGTCGGGTGAGCAGGCCCCGCTCCGACACCCGCGAGCGCATTCAGGACGTCGCCCGTGAGTTGTTCGCGAGCCAAGGTGTGCAACGCACCAGCCTGCAGGACATCGCCGACAAGCTCGGACTCACCAAGCCGGCCCTGTACTACCACTTCACGTCCCGGGAGGACCTGGTCCGCAGCATCGTGCAACCGCTGATCGACGAGGGGGAGCGGTTCATCGCCGACCACGAACGCGCACGCGATGCGACCCCACGTGAATTGCTCGAGGGGTACTTCGACTATCACTTTGCGCACCGCGGCGATCTGGTGTTGGTGGTTGCCGAGTTGACGACCCTCGCCGATCTCGGCCTGATCGATCAACTGCTTGCCTGGCGCGACCGGCTGGGGAAGCTGGTTTTCGGTCGGCGTCCCACGCTCGAGCAGTCAACCCGCGCGGTGATCGCCTTCGGCGGCCTGCAGGACTGCTGTCTGCAATTCCCGGACACGCCCTACGAGAAACTGCGGCGGGCCACCGTCGACGGAGCGCTGGCCGCCCTTGGAATCGACCAATCGTCGTCGGGCTAGAGTCCGAAGCTATGCGATTCGGACTCTTCATTCCGCAGGGTTGGCGTATGGATCTGGTCGGGATTGACCCGGCCAAGCACTGGGCGGTGATGCGGGACCTGGCGGCCTACGCCGACGACGGCGCATGGGACTCGTTGTGGGTCTACGACCACTTCCACACCGTGCCGATGCCGACCGCCGAAGCCACTCACGAGGCGTGGTCGCTGATGTCGGCCTACGCGGCGACCACGTCGCGGATCAAGCTCGGCCAGATGTGCACGGCGATGAGTTATCGCAATCCGGTGTACCTGGCCAAAGTCGCGGCCACCGCCGACATCATCTCGGGTGGCCGCATCCAGATGGGCATCGGCGGCGGCTGGTACGAACACGAGTGGCGCGCTTACGGTTACGGGTTCCCGTCGGCGGGGGTGCGGTTGGGCCGGTTGGACGAAGGCGTGCAGATCATGCGCGACGCCTGGCGCGACGGCAAGGTCAGCTTGGACGGCAAGCATTACCAGGTCGACGGCGCGATCGTGGCCCCGAAGCCTTTGCAGGACAACGGGATTCCGCTGTGGATCGCCGGCGGAGGCGAGAAGGTGACCTTGCGCATCGCCGCGAAATACGCGCAGTACACCAACTTCACCGGCGAATCTGAGGGATTTGTGCACAAATCCGAAGTGCTTGCCGGGCATTGCCGCGACGTGGGCACCGACTTCGACGCGATCGTGCGCTCGGTCAACGTCAACGCAACCCTCGGCACCTCGGAGGCCGATGTCAAAGACCGGCTGCAGCGCATCCGGGACCGGATGATCGGCTATGTCCCGGAAGCGGCGGCCGACGCGATGATCGCCAGCGGCAGCGGACCGGATTCAGCCACCGGCACAACGGAACAGGTGATCGAGCGGCTGCAACATCTGCGCGGCTTGGGCTGCGAGTACGTGATCTGTTACTTCCCGGAGGCCGCCTACGACCGTTCCGGCATCGAGCTGTTCGAACGCGAAGTGATTCCCGCGCTGAGCTAGACCGTCCTAGATATCGGTGCGTGTACCTGGTCTTGACCGGCGGTGAGGCCAGCAGCGGGGGCAGCTGCGTCAGCTTGCCTTCGCCGGCGCGAAACGCTGCGGTAGGCCTCGTCGTGCTCGACCGAATCCCAAAGCTCGTAGATGATCCAGTGCGCTTCGTCGTCCTCGTCGACGAGCACGTCGGTTCGCAGGTTCCCGTCGAATGCCCGGGTGTCTTGCAGCGCCCGGCCCATGAGTTCGCGCCCCGCGGCGACCTCGTCGGGCTTGAATCTGAGTTCGTAGTAACACCGTGACTGCCATGGTCGCCAACATAATGCAGGGCCGCCGTGTGCATGCTTTGAGAATGGGATTTCCACTTTTCGGAAGGCTGTTATACGGTTCAGTGAGCAATGTTCTGGTCGCTGGCTGTGGATGATCGCAGGAGGATCGCCCGATGCAGAAAGCTCTTGCCCCCGACATCTCAACCTGGCCCGACGACAGCCCGCAGCTGATCGGCAGTCGATGCGGCGACTGCGGCGCCACCACCTTCCCCGTGCAGCAGCGGTGCCCGCGGTGCAGTGGCGGCGAGATGACGGAGTTGTTGCTGCCGCGCAGCGGAACCCTGGTGGCGTGGACCACCCAGGGTTTCCCGCCCGGAGCTCCCTACGCCGGCCCGACCGGCGACGATTTCGTGCCGTTCGGCGTGGGCCTGGTTCAGCTCGGTGACGTGATCCGAGTCGAGGGCCGGCTGACCGAGAACGACCCGGCCAAGCTGAAGTTCGGCCAGCAGGTCGAGCTCACCATGGTGCCGTTCACCACCGACGCTGACGGCAACGAGATCGTCACGTTCGCCTTCCAGCCGGTCTAGTGGCGATCGTAAGCGCGGCGGCGCCGGGTGAAGCGGGTCGCCACCATCTACCCAAGAGGAGCCCCCGACATGAGTAACGATGTAGCCATCATCGGCGTGGGCCTGCATCCCTTCGGCAGGTTCGAAAAGACCGCGATGGAGATGGGTGCCGAAGCCATCCAATCCGCGTTGACCGACGCCGGAGTGTACTGGAAGGACATCCAGTTCGGGTTCGGCGGCAGCCACGAGGTGTCCAACCCCGACGCGGTGACCCGCCTGGTCGGGCTGACCGGCATCACCTTCACCAACGTCTTCAACGCCTGTGCCACCGCGGCCAGCGCCATTCAGCAGACCGCCGACACCATCCGATTGGGCAAGTACGACATCGGCATTGCCATCGGCTTGGACAAGCACCCCCGCGGCGCCTTCACCGACGACCCCGCCAAACTGGCACTACCGCAGTGGTATGCGCAGAACGGGCAGTTCGTCACGACCAAATTCTTCGGAATGAAGGCCAACAAGTACCTACACGACCACAACATCTCCCAGGCCACCCTGGCCAAGGTGGCCGCCAAGAACTTCCGCAACGGCGCGCTGAACCCGAATGCGTTCCGCCGCAAGCCGATTCCAGAGGACCAGATCCTCAACTCGGCGGTGTTGAACTACCCGCTGACGCAGTACATGTTCTGCGCCCCCGACGAGGGTGCGGCGGCGGTGGTGATGTGCCGCGCCGACATGGCGCACAAGTACACCGACAAGCCCGTGTATGTGCGCGCGTGCGAGATCCGCACCCGCCGGTACGGCGCCTACGAGGTGCACGCCACCTTCGCCCCGCTGGACGAGGACGTCTCGCCGACGGTGTATGCGTCCAAGGCGGCCTACGAAGCCGCGGGCATCGGGCCCGAGGACGTCGACGTCGCCCAACTGCAGGACACCGACGCCGGCAATGAGGTCATCCACATGGCCGAGACGGGTCTGTGCGCCGACGGCGAGCAGGAGAAGCTGATCGCCGACGGCGCCACCGAGATTCACGGCTCGATGCCGGTCAACACCGACGGCGGGCTGATCGCCAACGGCGAGCCGATCGGCGCATCGGGGCTGCGGCAGATGCACGAGCTGGTGCGCCAGCTGCGCGGCGAGGCGGGCGAGCGTCAGGTGCCCGGCAACCCGCGCGTCGGCCTGGCGCAGGTGTACGGCGCCCCGGGGACCGCGTCGGCGACGATCCTGTCGCTTTAGTTCCAGCGCGAGCAGACGCAAAAGCCCCCGCGCGCACGGCGTGTCGGGGGCTTTTGCGTCTGCTCGTCCTAGATCGCCGGGCCCAGCAGGTCGTCGGCGTCGCGGATGACGTAGCCGTAGCCCTGCTCGGCCAGAAACCGTTGCCGGTGCGCGGCGTACTCGGCATCTTGGCTGTCGCGGGCCACCACCGAATAGAACACCGCCCCGCCACCGTCGGCCTTCGGCCGCAGCAGCCGGCCCAGCCGCTGCGCTTCCTCTTGCCGTGAGCCGAATGTTCCCGAAACCTGCACCGCCACTGCGGCTTCCGGCAGGTCGATGGAGAAGTTGGCCACTTTGGACACCACCAGGGTGCTGATCTCACCACGGCGGAAGGCGTCGAACAGCGCCTCGCGGTCGGCGGTCTTGGTCGACCCCTGGATGACCGGGGCATCCAGCACGGCTCCGAGCTCGTCGAGCTGATCGAGGTAGGCGCCGATCACCAGCGTCTGCTCGCCGGGGTGGTGGCCCAGGATCGACTTGACCACCGCGATCTTCGAATGCGCCGTCGAGCAGAGCCGATAGCGCTCCTCGGGTTCGGCGGTGGCATACGTCATCCGCTCGCTGTCGGTCAGCGTGACCCGTACCTCGATGCACTCTGCCGGCGCGATCCAGCCTTGCGCCTCAATGTCTTTCCATGGCGCGTCATAGCGTTTCGGGCCGATCAGCGAGAACACGTCGCCCTCGCGCCCGTCCTCACGGATCAGCGTCGCCGTCAACCCCAGCCGCCGCCGAGACTGTAGATCGGCGGTCATCCGGAACACCGGTGCCGGCAGCAGGTGCACCTCGTCGTAGACGATCAACCCCCAGTCGCGGCTGTCGAACAGCTCCAGGTGGCGGTACTCGCCCTTGGTGCGACGGGTGATCACTTGATAGGTGGCGATGGTGACCGGCCGGATTTCCTTGCGCTCCCCGGAGTATTCGCCGATCTCCTCTTCGGTCAGCGAGGTGCGGGCGATCAGCTCACGTTTCCACTGCCGGCCGGCGACGGTGTTGGTGACCAGAATCAGCGTCGTCGCACTGGCTTTCGCCATGGCCGCCGCGCCGACGAGTGTCTTGCCCGCCCCGCACGGCAGGACCACCACGCCCGATCCGCCGGCCCAGAACGACTCGGCGGCCATCTCCTGATAGTCGCGCAGATGCCAGCCGTCCTGCTTGAGGCTGATCGGATGTGCCTCGCCGTCGACGTATCCGGCCAGATCCTCAGCGGGCCAGCCGATCTTGAGCAGCATCTGTTTGACCCGGCCCCGTTCACTGGGGTGCACGATGACGGTGTCGTCGTCGATCCGCGCGCCCAGCATCGGCGCGATCTTCTTGTGGCGCAACACCTCTTCGAGCACCGCGCGGTCCAGGCTGACCAGTGTCAGGCCGTGGGCCGGGTTCTTGACCAACTGCAGCCGTCCGTAGCGCGCCATGGTGTCGACGATGTCGACCAGCAGCGGCTGCGGGACGGCATAGCGGGAGTAGCTGACCAGCGCGTCGACCACTTGCTCGGCGTCGTGGCCCGCGGCGCGCGCATTCCACAACGCCAGCGGGGTGATGCGGTAGGTGTGCACGTGCTCGGGTGCGCGCTCCAGCTCGGCGAACGGCGCGATCGCCGCGCGCGCAGCACCCGCCAGCTCATGGTCAACCTCGAGCAGCACCGTCTTGTCGGACTGCACGATCAACGGCCCGTCAGTCATGAAACTCCATAGAACTCCATTATCCGTCGTCCTCCGACACCTAGCGCCGCTCCTCATCATCGCTTCGCTCTGCATCGTCGTCGGCGCTCACCACCGAGGTGATGCGGTGGACGGCGAACTCACGTGCGCGGCCGGAGGCGGAATCGAACGCCACCAGCTGCCCGCCGGCCACTGTGATCGGCGACACCACCCGCTGGGTGGCCACGCCCGCGGCGTCGACGTAGCCGATCACCACGGTGTCCTGCCGCTGGGCGGCGCGCTGCAGCAGCGACATGGCCACCGCCGGGTCAATCCGGACACTGCCGAACGGTGCGGTGGTCACCTTGCGGAGCACCGCGACGACCGCGCTCAGGCTTTCGCCGCTCGGGCGCGGAATCGATCGGTGCGGCCGACGTCGTTGCGGCGTGGGTACCCGGGCGCCGCGGGCCCGGATGTCGACGATGGTGCCGGTGGAGTCCTCGGCGGCCGGAGCGAAACCGGCGTCCTGCAACGCCGCGAGGACTTCGCTGATCGGCGCCTGGGATATCGCCACCGTCGGCGCCAGCACCCGCAGGCCCAGCGCGCCGGCCTCGGCGGAGGCCACCGCCTGGGCGAGCAGCGTCGGGTCTTCGCATCGCACGAACGATGCGGCCATGCCGATCCGCAACTGCCCGTGCCGACGTGCGACGTCGTCGATCAGGTAGGTAAGCCCTTGTGGCACAGGTGTTTTGGAGTGCCTGTCGAACAGCGTGTGCAACGCGTCGGCGGTTTTGCCGATATCCAGGGCATGCCGGATGGACTGTTCGCTGACGCGGTACACCATCGCCGCGCCCGCGGACTCGACGGTCGCCACCGCTGCCAGCTCCTCGGCGAGATGGCGTTCCAGCGGCCCGGGAACCACGACGGTCAGGTCGGCCTGCACCAGGAAGTGATCGATCGGCGCGGGCAAGACACGTGCCATCGCGGCGACGACGTCGGCGTCTCCACCTTTCAAGCCGTCGTCAACCAACGCGCGGCCGGGCGTGCTGATCGCTCCGCGGCCCACCAGGCCGACCAGGTGTGCCTCTTCCAGCAGGTCCGCCACCGGCGCCGGCTGCAGCCGCTTGGTCCAGCGCGGCCGCCGCCAGATCAGCGCCGCCGACGCGGTGTTCTTGTCCACTCCCGCGCCGGGTGGCAGCTCGGCCAGCATGCCCAACAGCAGCCGGCGGTCCAGCGGGGCCGCCGTCGAGTACAGCGAATCCGACAGCGCGGCATAGGGTTTGGCGTCCGGCCCGCGGGTCCCGATCAGCGCCGGACGGGCCGGCAGATCCAGCCAGGTGCTGGCCAGCAGATACCAGCGGTCGGCGGGGGACGCTTCGGCGAACCGGTCGGCGGCCACCGTCGGCGCCCAGTAGGGCGGCTCACCGCCGGCCGGTTGCGGGTCGGGGAGGCCGCTGGCGATCAGGCCCGCGGCGGAGGCCAGCTCGAGGATCAGACCCAGCCGGGCCTCGTCGATACCGGTCGACTTTCGCCAGCCGCCTGACCTCGCGCACCCCTAAGCCGCCGCTGCGCAGCTCGGAAATCGGTGCTGCGCCGAGTGTTTCGAGCAGCACGTCGAGTTCGCGCAGCAGGTCGATGGCTGCGCCGGCGGCCGCGGCGTCGGCGTCGGCGGGCGTGGTGGTGGCGACCACCGGATCCGGCGCCGCCAGCTGCGCCGGCCCCGGTTCCTCGCCGCGCAGCACCTGCCCGACGTGGCGCGGCAGGATCACCGTGTCCGCGTCGATTCGCCGCAGCAGTCCGATCGCGAGCAGCTGTGGCACCGGGCGATCCGCGGGAGCCCCGGGCGCGGCGTCGCGGGTGCGCCCCAGCGGCGACCCTTCCAGCAGCTTGTCCAGCAGCTCGCGCTGTGGGTCGTCGAGACCGTCGATCAGCTCGGCGATCTGCTCGCCGCTCTGCGAGGCGTCTTCCAGGGTCACCTGTCCCGGATGCCACGACAGCCCGGCCCCGGCATCGGGGGCGACTCGTAGCGAAGCGTCGCCCCAGACCACGGCGCGTTCCTTGAGGTCGTCAAGGGCGTCGAGCACCTCGGATTCGGGTGCACGACCGCCGATCAGTGCGAGCAGCTTGGCGACGGGCACCGGCGCGGTATCGGCGTGCAGTACCAGCAGCGCGTCGATCACGGCGAGCCGCAGGAAGTCCAGTTCGTCGGTGGCAGCCTTGACCGACTGACGGGCCTGGGCGCGGGCCGCAAGGGCCGCGATGCTGCCCGGTGGTGGCTGGGCAAGATCGGGTCGCAGCTCCAGCAGACGGATCAGCCGCTCGTCGGGCAAATCGGCCAGCCAGGACCCCAGCGGGATGCCCGGGGTGTGTTCGGTCATTGCTGACCAGCGTAAAGCAGCCGGGGGAGTGAGCCTTCCGAGGCGACGGCGTGATGTGGATCGGAGAGCCAAGGCGTCAACACTGCGCAAGACCTGTCAGAATAGGCGCGTGGCTGACAACGCTGACAAAAAGGCGCAGAAGACCCGCTACGTCGACAAGGGCTGGCCGACGACCAACCCGGACGACCACGCGGTGAGTGAACTGGCAACCGATCGGGTAGGCGCACTGTCTCCCTACGGCGACGTGGTCTTCCCGCTGCCTGCCGACGAGCTGCCGTATCTGCATCCCGTCACGGTGGTCAACCGCTAGGCGGCCGTTGCCCGCGCCGTTTAGGCGAGCGAGGACAAAGCCGGGTTGCCGCTCACGCTTTGCGACTGGATGGCTTTGAGCAGGTCTTTGACGTAGCTCGGGTCCACGTTCTGCGGCAGCCCGTTGGTCGGCAGGCCGTTAGTGGGTAGCCCGTTGGTGGGCAAGCCGTTAGTGGGCAGGTTCGCCGGATCGAGCAGGGGCGTGAGCTGCGGCGGCACCTGAAGGTCGTGTATCGCGGAGCCTGCGGCGGCCGGATCGGTCGGTAGCCCCGAGACATTCGGCAGCCCCGGAACGTTCGGCAGGACCGGTGCCGGGTCGTCGGCGAAGGTCCAGTGCGCCACTTCGGTGGCCTGGTGGACGTCCGACGGTTCGTCCGCGGGCGGGGCCGGCGGTGCAGGTGCCTCGGCCGGTGGCGGGGCGTCTGCCGGCGGCAGAGCGTCGACAGCGGCCGGCTCGACCGGTGCCGGTTCGGCGGCGCGCCGGTGCCGGTGGCGCGGGGTCGGCGGGCGCAGGCGGCGCGGGCGCTTCGAAGGCGGCCGGCTCGACGGGCGCAGGCGGGGCCGGCGGTGCAGGCGCCTGCCGGTGGCGCGGCGTCTGCCGGCGGCAGAGCGTCGACAGCGGCCGGCTCGACCGGTGCCGGTGGTGCGGGGTCGGCGGGCGGAGGCGGCGCGGGCGCTTCGAAGGCGGCCGGCTCGACGGGCGCAGGCGGGGCCGGCGGCGGAGGCAGCTCGGTGGTGCGGGGTCGGCGGGCGGGGGAGCGTCGAACGCGGCCAGCTCGGCAGGCGGTGGTGGCGGCGGTGCGTCCGGTGGTGGTGGCGGCGGCGGTGCGTCCGGTGCAGGCGGCGGTGGTGCGTCCGGTGCGGGCGCGTCGGCGACGATATTGCGCGGCGTCGCGGCCCCGAGTCCGTGGCCGCACACCGGCCAGGCGCCGCGGCCCTGGGTGGCAAGCACCCGCTCGGCGACGGCGATCTGCTGATCGCGACTGGCCTGGTTCGCCGACGGGGCGAACTCGCCGCCGCCGTGCGCGGCCCAGGTGCCCGACGAGAACTGCAGCCCGCCGTGGTACCCGTTGCCGGTGTTGATGGCCCAGTTGCCGCCGGACTCGCATCCAGCGACGGCGTCCCATTGCTGGTCGGTAGCCGCGGACGCGTGACCCGCAAGGGCGATGCCACCGCCACCGATCACAGCACCGGTGAATGCGAGCTTGGCGACGCTGATGTTCGAAGTGGTGGGCTTACGATGCCGTCCGCTCATACGCCGAAGACGTCCTCTCTTGATGCGCCCACGAGGTCAGCTGTCGGGTTCGGGCGGAAGAGGTCGCCCGGCCACGCCGCATCCCACAGATGCAGCGATGACTTCACCCCAAGGAGCCGCGGACGGCTCCGGTCCAATCTCGGCGGACCAGTGGGTCCCCCGTCTCCATCCACAGGTTGGTGTGTCCCCGCCTATCGGATGGAGCTCGGCGCTATAGGCGAGAAGGCCCGCCGCTCAAACAGATTCGGCAAGCTCGCGGACGACGGTAGCGGGTGATCGCGGCACAGTCATTTTTTAGCGATTTCGGCGTTTCGTTTTTTGCCGTTAGGGAAAACACCAGGAGGGCTCGTCGTCTGTGCAGGTCATCAGACCCCGACATCGAGCCGTTGCCGGGCTGTGATCATTCCGTTATGTGACCGAACTCACATCGAATCGGCCGCCGAGTGACGGCTCACAGATGCCGATGGGGCCGAAGTGAAAGCGCGAACATACCGTCGGCGCGGGGCGGGCCGACGCGGCCGGGGTTGTCAGCGGTACGGCGGCAGCGATCTGTCGTGGTGTGGCTCACCGACGGGAACGATTTCCTTGCCCAGCGGCACCAGGGACACCGGGATCAACTTGAGGTTGGCCAGCGCCAGCGGAATACCGATGATTGTCAGCGCCATCGCCACCGCGCTCACCAGGTGCCCGATCGCGAGCCAGATCCCGCAGAACACCAGCCAGATGACATTCCCGATCAGCGCGCCGGTACCCGCGCCGGGCTTGTCGATGATGGTCCGGCCGAACGGCCACAGCGCATAGGATGCGATGCGCAACGCTGCGAATCCGAAGGGGATCGTGACGATGAGCAGGAAGCAGATAAGCGCGGCCAGCAGATAGCCGAGGGCCAACCAAAGGCCGCCGAAAACCAGCCAGATAACGTTCAGAATCAGGCGCATTGTCTCCTCCAGCGGTAGCACCAGAGTACCGAGAAACCGGGTGCTCGGCCGCGGGCCTTCCGAGTAGGATCGGCAGTCATCGCGTCCTGAGCAGGTGGGACGCGTCATTATTTTGCTCAACTTAGTTATCCGTCAGACAAGCAGGTGAGACCGGTGCCGACTGGCAAGGTGAAGTGGTACGACGCTGACAAGGGATTCGGCTTTCTGTCCCAGGAGGACGGCGAGGACGTCTACGTCCGCTCCTCGGCGTTGCCCGCAGGCGTCGAAGGCCTCAAGGCGGGCCAGCGCGTTGAGTTCGGCGTTGCCTCCGGACGGCGTGGACCCCAGGCATTGAGTCTGAAACTCATCGACCCGCCGCCCACCCTGACCCGTCCCCGCCGGGAAGGCCCGGCCGAACACAAGCACAGCCCGGATGAACTGCACGGCATGGTCGAGGACATGATCACCTTGCTGGAGAGCACCGTGCAGCCCGAGCTGCGCAAGGGCCGCTACCCGGACCGCAAAACCGCTCGCCGGGTCTCTGACGTGGTCAAAGCTGTCGCCCGGGAACTCGACGCCTAGCTCGCCCCGCCTGGCCCGCCACGTGTCGGCGTCCGCGGTTGTGCGCTAGTTGCACAAACGCGTGTATCGCCGAGCTTCCCGGGGGACACTGGTCACCGAAGTTCCGCAGGAGTCACTTCGAGTGAGAGAAGTCCGATGGCACAGCAGGCACAGGTCAGCGAGGAGCAAGCGAGAGCGGTAGCTGAGGAATCTCGCGAAAGCGGTTGGGATAAGCCGTCCTTGGCCAAGGAGCTTTTCCTCGGCCGATTTCCGCTTGAGCTCATTCACCCGTTTCCGAGGCCCTCTGACGAAGAGGCGGATCGCACCGAGAAGTTCTTGGCTCAGCTGCGCGAATTTCTCGACACGATCGACGGCAGCGTCATCGAGCGCGACGCGCAGATCCCCGACGAATACGTGAAAGGCCTCGCCGAACTCGGTTGCTTCGGGATGAAGATCCCGTCCGAGTACGGCGGTCTGAACATGTCGCAAGTCGCCTACAACCGGGCGTTGATGATGGTGTCGTCCGTGCATGCCAGCCTCGGGGCGCTACTGTCCGCTCATCAGTCGATCGGGGTGCCAGAACCGCTGAAGCTGGCCGGGACCAAAGAGCAGAAGCAGAAGTTCTTGCCGCGGTGTGCCGCGGGGGCGATATCGGCGTTCCTGCTCACCGAACCCGACGTGGGTTCCGACCCGGCGCGGCTGGCCTCGACGGCGACGCCGGTCGACGACGGAGCCGCCTACGAACTCGAAGGTGTGAAGCTGTGGACGACCAACGGCGTCGTCGCCGAACTGCTGGTGGTGATGGCCGCCGTACCCAAGAGTGACGGGCATCGGGGTGGGATCAGCGCGTTCGTCGTCGAGGCCAATTCACCCGGCATCACCGTGGAACGGCGCAACAAGTTCATGGGATTGCGTGGGATCGAAAACGGTCTGACCAGGTTGCATCGCGTCCGAGTCCCCGCGGAAAACCTCATCGGACGAGAAGGTGACGGCCTGAAGATCGCGCTGACCACCCTGAACGCCGGACGGCTCTCGATACCGGCGATCGCGGCCGGCTCCGCCAAGTGGTCGCTGAAAATCGCCCGGGAGTGGGCCGGTGAACGGGTGCAGTGGGGCAAACCCGTCGGCGAACACGGGGCCGTCGCAGAAAAGATTTCCTTCATCGCCGCGACGAGCTATGCGCTCGAATCGGTATTGGAGTTGTCCGGTCAGATGGCCGACGAGGGCCGCAACGACATCCGGATCGAGGCGGCGCTCGCCAAGCTGTGGTCGAGCGAGATGGCATGCGTGATCGGTGACGAACTGCTGCAGATTCGGGGCGGCCGCGGCTATGAGACCGCCGAGTCGCTGGCCGCGCGCGGCGAGCGGGCGGTGCCGGTCGAGCAGGTGGTCCGCGACCTGAGGATCAACCGCATCTTCGAAGGCTCCAGCGAGATCATGCGGCTGCTCATCGCCCGCGAGGCGGTCGACGCTCACCTCAGCGCCGCCGGCGATCTGGCGAATCCGAAAGCCGACGTTCGTCAGAAAGCGAAGGCCGCGGTCGGTGCGAGTGGCTTTTACGCAAAGTGGTTGCCGCAGTTGGTGTTCGGCGAAGGGCAACGGCCAACCGCGTATCGCGAGTTCGGCAACCTGGCCACCCATCTGCGATTCGTCGAGCGCTCCGCGCGCAAGCTGGCCCGTAACACCTTCTACGGGATGGCGCGTTGGCAAGCCGCGATGGAGCAGAAGCAGGGATTCCTCGGCCGGGTGGTGGATATCGGCGCCGAACTGTTCGCCATGTCGGCGGCGTGCGTGCGGGCGGAGGCTCAGCGGGTCGCCGATCCGGCCCGCGGTCGACAGTCCTACGAGTTGGCCGACGCGTTCTGTCAGCAGGCCACCCTGCGGGTCGAGGCTCTGTTTAACGCCTTGTGGGACAACACCGACGACACCGACGCCACGCTGGCGCGCAACGTGCTGAAGGGTCGTTATACCTGGCTCGAAGACGGAATCGTCGATCAGTCCGAGGGCACCGGCCCCTGGATCGCGCACTGGGAAGCCGGTGCGTCCACCGAGAACGATTTGGCCCGGCGGTTCCTGATTTTTGCCGAATCCTGACCGAGACGACGATGTCCTCGTACGTCGCTGAGGCCGGCGAGTTCACCCGCGACACCAACTACATTGCGACGCGTATCACCGCCGACGGCCGGGACGGCTATCCGGTAGAGCCGGGGCGGTATCGACTGATCGTCGCGCGCGCCTGCCCGTGGGCCAACCGCGCGATCATTGTCCGACGGTTGCTCGGACTGGAAAGCGTTATCTCCATTGGTTTTTGCGGCCCGACTCATGACAAGCGCAGTTGGACCTTCGATCTCGACCCGGGTGGCGTCGACCCGGTGTTGAAAATCCCGCGGCTGCAGGACGCATATTTCAAACGTTTTCCCGACTATCCGAAAGGCATCACTGTCCCGGCAATCGTCGACGTGCCGACGGGCGCTGTTGTCACCAACGACTTCGCGCAGATGACGTTGGACCTGTCGATGGAATGGACTGCCTACCAACGCGATGGCGCTCCGCAGCTCTACCCCGAGTCGCTGCGCGGCGAGATCGACGAGGTCAACAAAAGGGTCTACACCGAGATCAACAACGGCGTTTACCGGTGCGGCTTCGCCGGCTCGCAGCAAGCCTACGAAACGGCCTACGACCGCTTGTTCACGGCGTTGGACTGGGTCAGCGATCGGCTGGAAAATCACCGGTATCTGGTGGGCGAGACGATCACCGAAGCCGATGTCCGGTTGTTCACCACCTTGGCCCGCTTCGACCCCGTCTATCACGGCCACTTCAAATGCAATCGAAGCAAACTTTCCGAGATGCCGGTGCTGTGGGCCTACGCGCGTGACCTATTCCAGACGCCAGGTTTCGGCGATACCGTCGACTTCGTCCAGATCAAGCAGCACTACTACATTGTGCACGCCGACATCAACCCGACCCGCATCGTGCCCAAGGGGCCGGAGCTGGTCAACTGGCTGACGCCGCATGGCCGGGAAGCATTGGGCGGCAAGCCCTTCGGCGACGGCACGCCGCCAGGACCGACGCCCGCTGCAGAACAAGTGCCCGTCGGCCACGGCGCGTAGCTTGGGGAAACCGGCCTAGTCCCAGACGGTTCGCACCGACCATTCCGCATGCGGAACGCCGTGCAGTTGTCCGGCCGGGTCGACGACGACGGTCATCAATTGGACCGCGATACCGGTCAGCCGCCCCTGCTTCGGATCGACCGTGGGGATGGTGACTGCCAGCCGGCTGCCAGGCCGGTAGAAGGTCGTCACGGGGTTGACGGCATCCTCATAGACGCGCAACAGCCACCAGGGTGCCCGGCCGATCGCCGGCGGCACCGAAAGCTGCACGGGATCCCGCGCATTCACCTGCAGCTCGCCTTGTGCCCTTGGGGTTTCGCAGTCGTCGAGGTCGAGCACTTTGCAGTACCGGTAAGGGCCCACCCGGGTCAGCTGACCGCGGGAATACGCGCTGATCTGCGGGTGTAGCGACGCGCGTCCGTGGGTCAGCGCCCAAGCGCCGACTCCCGCTGCCGCACATGCCAATACCAGTAATGCGGCCAGCAGCGCGGCAATGCCCAACCGGGCCGTCGGCTTCACTCCCACGAGACCGCCGCGGCGTCGTGGCCGCTGGGGCCGCCTTCCTGCTCGACCATCACCGGCCGGTTGCCGCCCAGGCCAGGGATCAACGAGTCACCGTGGAAGCTGACCACCGTCTGCGCCAATCCGAGGATCAACACGGCCGCAACGACGCTGAAGCCGACCCACAGATCGGTATAAAGCAACACGCCCAGCGCGCCGCCGAGCACCCACGCCAGCTGCAGTGTCGATTCCGACCGTCCGAACGCTGACGCGCGCGATTCCTCCGGCAGGTCGTCCTGCAACGAGGCGTCCAGCGCGGCCTTGGCAATCGCGCTCGACCCCGAGGTGATCAGGGTTGCGATCGCGGCCGTTACCAGGGTGCCGGCCACCGCTGCCGCCACCGCGGCCACCGTGACCGCCAGGGTGCAGCGCACAACCAGCACCGAGGGCCTGCCCAGCCGCAGCCGCGCGCTGGCGAAGTTGCCGGCGAGATTACCGATGGCCGCCGCGACGCCGATCAGCCCCAGCATGCCAAGCTGCACCCACCCACTGGCGTCACGCGCTTTGGCGACAAAAGCCGGATACAAGAACAGGAATCCGACCATGACCTTGATCGTGGAGTTGCCCCACAACGAGGTAATGATGTTGCGGCCCAACGGTTGTCGAAGCGCCCCGCTAAACTCCTCGGACCAGCTCTTGCCCGGTTGGCGGCTGCGGTAGCTCAACGTGGTGGGAACCTCACCCTCGGTCACTTCGACCCAGCGTGGAATTCGCATGGACAGCAAGGCGCCGGCAATCGTGACCGCGACGATGACGAATAACGCGCCGGGCCAATGGAACATGCGAGTCAAGGCGTACTCGATTCCGCCGGCGATGCCGCCGCCGAGGATGGTGCCGCCCAGCAGCCCGAACATGGTCAGCCGAGAATTGACCCGCACCAGGTCGATCGTCGGCGGCATCACCCGCGGCGTCACCGCGCTGCGCAGGACGCTGAACGACTTGGACAGCACCATCATTCCGAGCGCGCACGGATACAACACCCATGACGGGAAGCTTCCGGTGGCCCCGTCGTAGTTGCTGATCAGCAACACCGCCAACGCCGTGCGCAGCCCGAACGATGCCGCCAGCGCGAGCCGTCGGCCGTGTTGCAGCCGGTCCAGCGCCGGACCGATCAGTGGCGCGACAACCGCGAACGGCGCGATCGTGATTAGCAGGTACAACGCGACCTTGTCCTTGCTCGCCCCGGCGGCCGCGGCGAAGAACAGGGTGTTGGCCAGCGCGACAGCCATCGCGGCGTCGGTCGCGAAATTGCACACCACCGGCCAGGTCAGCGCTGTCAGCCCGGACTTGTCGGCGCCGTCAGCGGTGGCGGCTCGCTGCACCAACCCATACATCCGCGAACCCATCTCGCGGCTGCGCTGCGCGGCGGCGCGAGTGACGGTGACCCGCTCGCCGCCGCCACGCGGAGGCTCGCTGCGACGATTGGGCTCGGGCTCGCGGTTCAGCGGCGGCAGATAGCGGTTGGCGCTGGGCATCGGCGGCGGGCGGCGCGGCCGGCGGTAGTCCGGCTCGTCGGCCGGATAATTGGCCATGCCGGGGTGCTCGGCGGCGGGCCCGCTCCGGGTGCGACGGCCGGCAGAAGCCCGGCTCGTATCCGGGTGATCGCGCCGCCGTCGAGCCATGTCTCAATTCTCACAGATGCCGGGTGATGGGACGCGCAGGCAACCGGTGTGGCCGGACATCAGGCTCTGCGGCAGAATTGAGCGCGTATGGAAACAGCGGACAACGTGACCCGACCGACCGCGGAGTCGGCTGCGGCGACCACCGAAGAGTGGTCGCCGGAGTTGGCGACCGTTCTCACCGGCGCCGTCGAGCCAGCCCGGGCGGCCATCGTCGAGTTCAGCGGGGCCGACACGGTGGGTGATTACCTGGGCGTCGGTTACGAAGATCCGACCAGCGCCACCCACCGTTTTCTGGCCCATTTGCCCGGTTATCAGGGCTGGCAGTGGGCTGTCGTCGTGGCCGCCTATCCCGGGACTGACCACGCGACGGTCAGCGAGGTAGTGCTGGTGCCCGGGCCGACGTCGCTGTTGGCGCCGGAATGGGTGCCCTGGGATCAGCGGATCCGGCCGGGTGACCTGAGCCCGGGCGACCTGCTGGCGCCGCTGCCGGACGATCCGCGGTTGGTGCCCGGTTACCTGGCCTCCGGTGACCCGCAGGTCGACGAGATTGCCCTCGAGATCGGTTTTGGACGGCGCCGGGTGATGAGTGCCTGGGGCCGCTCCGAGGCGGCCCAACGCTGGCATGACGGTGACTACGGCCCGTCGTCGCAGATGGCGCAATCCACCAAACGCGTATGCCGCGATTGCGGTTTCTTCCTGCCGCTTGCCGGGTCGTTGGGTGCGATGTTCGGGGTGTGCGGCAACGAGTTGTCCGCCGACGGTCACGTCGTCGACTTTGACTACGGCTGCGGTGCGCACTCCGACACCCCGGCTCCCGCGGGCAGCGGCTCGCCGATGTATGACCCGTACGACGACGGGGTGCTCGACGTCAGCGAGACACCCGCCGATAAGCCCGCGGAGCTCAGCTAGCTGTTCTCGGCCGCGGCCTTGATCTTGGCCAGCGAGGTCTTCATGCCGTCGACGAGTTCCCGCTCGAAGTTCGCGGTCCCGCCCATGAAGGCGTTCACGGCCATACTCGACACTGGCTTCGTCCCGTTCTCGGCGTGCCGGCTCTCGATCACGCGGGTGCCCTCGGGGATCGGCTGCAGTTCGTAGCTCCAGATCGTGTTATTGGTGTTGACCCGGAATGCCAGCTTCTGGTCCGGGATCACCTCGAGGACGGTGCAGGTCGTCGGCCAGAACAGATTGTTGCGGCGGTTGAAGTTGATGGTGCGGGTGCCGTGGCGGAGGGGACCGAGTTGCCGCATCAACCGACATTGCGGGCTCCACTCCGGCATGCGGGAGAAATCACTGACCAGCGACCAGACTTTCGAGACGGGTGCATTGATATCAACCTGCGCTTGCAACAGCGGCGCTGCCATCGGACGCATACCTCCAGCTCGGGGCCGTTATGTTCGGTCGGGATCGCGTTGGTAGTTCAATCCGGTCTGTGCGCCACGCGCGCCGCGGCGGACAGCGTCGCGCTGCCACAGGAAGATCGCGGTGCCGAGCACCCCGACTCCCAGCCCGGCTAGTGTCAGCGGTCGCCACGTCTCGAGGCTTGGTACGACGAACGCGGCCACGGCGGCAACCAGCCAGGCCAGTGCGCCGACGCCGAGAACCGGCCATACCTCCAGCAGCGCCGCGGGCAGCATCGGCGGATCGAGGCTTTTACCGGGCTCGACAGACATGGCCTTCAACATAACCCAGCCCCCGGACTCGGTGATTCGTCGTCGACGATTGGGCGTTCTGTCGTAACCTTCGCGCTGTGATGCAGGGTGATAGCCGGTTGGCCAGCGACCTGTCGTTGGCGGTAATGCGGCTGTCCCGGCAGCTGCGGTTCCGTCGGCCGCAGTCCCCGGTGTCGTTGTCGCAGTTGTCGGCGCTGGCGACATTGAACAACTACGGCCCGATGACGCCGGGTGCGCTGGCGATCAGGGAACGGGTTCGCCCGCCGTCGATGACGCGGGTGATCGCCTCGCTGGCCGACTTGGGCTTTGTGGACCGTGTCGCGCATCCCGACGACGGCCGGCAGGTCTTGGTGTCGGTCTCCGATGCCGGCGCCGAACTGCTGGAGGCCGAACGCCGGGCCAGCCAGGAGTGGCTTGCGCAGCGGCTGGAGACCCTTGGCGGCGGTGAACGGGATACGCTGCGCGAGGCCGCCGACCTGATCTTGGCCCTTGTTGACGAAAGCCCTTGACCCCGAACGGTTTTGACCTCACCAATGGCGTCGACGGTGTGGTCGTGCGCGACATCACCGATCCCGGCGACGCCCGGCTCGATAATTTTCGGGATTTGAACAGCATCGACCGTAGGCCCGACCTGCCGAGCGGGAAGGGGCTGGTGATCGCCGAGGGTGTGCTGGTGGTGCAACGCATGCTGGCCTCGCCGTTCGCGCCGTTGGCCTTCCTCGGCACCGATCGCCGACTTGATGAGCTCAGGGCAGATCTGGCCGGCAGCCCCGCGCCCTACTATCGGGTATCCGCCGAGGTGATGGCCCAGGTGGTCGGCTTCCACCTCAACCGCGGGGTGCTGGCCGCCGCGCGTCGTGAGCCCGAGCGCAGCCTCGTGCAGGTCGTCGACGGCGCCCGGACCGTCGTGGTGCTCGAGGGCGTCAACGACCACGAGAATTTGGGCGCCATCTTCCGCAACGCCGCGGGCCTGTCCGTGGACGCGGTGGTGTTCGGCAGCGGCTGTGCTGATCCGCTGTACCGCCGCGCGGTGCGCGTCTCCATGGGCCACGCGCTGCTGGTGCCGTACGCGCGGGCGACCGACTGGCCGGCTGACTTGAAGACGTTGCAGCAGATGGGATTTCGCTTGTTGGCGATGACCCCCGACCCCGACGCGGCGCCGTTGCCGGAAGCAATGGCGGCGGTGCGCGACGAGCGGGTCGCGGTGCTGGTCGGCGCCGAGGGGCCGGGCCTGAGCCGCGCGGTGCTGCGGGCCAGCGATCTGCGGGTACGCATCCCGATGTCACGCGGCACCGACTCGCTCAACGTCGCCACCGCGGCGGCGGTGGCCTTCTACGAGCGCGTTCGAGCCTAAGCCCGACTCTCCCCCGCAAGCGGGTGGGGGTACGCCCAGCCGCGCAGCGGCGACGGGGCGTACCCCCACCTCAGACCGCTAGCGGTCTGCATCGTCGTCGGGCTACGCTCGGCTGATGCCCGACGAATCCACCCCGTGGGCAACGGGTTTGACGGTCGCCGGATTCGTCGCCGCGGTCACCGGGGTCGCCGTCGTGGTGCTGAGTCTCGGGCTGATCCGGGTGCATCCGTTGTTGGCGGTCGGACTCAATGTCGTCGCGGCCGGCGGCTTAGCGCCGACGCTGTGGGGGTGGCGGCACACCGCGGTGCTGCGCTGGTTGGTGCTCGGCGTCGGAGTGGGCGTGACCGTTGCCTGGCTGACCCTGGTCTCGATGCAGCTGTTCGGCTAGCGCTGCCCGCCGGAGCGGACACCCAGCAACACGTCTTCCCACGCCGGCACCGGTGGCTTGCCGCGGCGGCTGCGGGTCGGCTCGGTCTTGGGTTCGACCGTCGGGCTTTCCACCGGCGCGGGTGCCGGCTCTTCGAAGTCCAGTTGGGCGACCCGGGCCACCGGCCGCAGCGGACGGTCGAAACTGGGGTCGATCAGCTCACTGGCCGCGTCATCGACGGCGGTGACCGTCCCGCCGTGCGCGCCGGGGCAGAAGCGGAAATGCGCGAGGTTGTCCGAACGACCCGCCTTCCAGCCCAGCTGGACCGTCCAGCGGCCATCCTCGTTACGCCAGGCGTCCCACGTCGTGTTGTCCGGGTTGAGGCCACGCGCCAGCAGCGACGAGGTGATGGTCTCCAGCAGCGTCAGCACCGCGGGTCCGTCGGCGAGCACGGGGTGTGCGGCCGTTGCCAGCTCGGCGGCGCGGGAGCGTTCCAGCAGCACCGGGTGAGCGAACCGCTCGATCCGCTCGACGTCGACTCCGGCGGACGCCGCCAACTGCTCGACGGATGCGCCGGCGCGGATGCGGGCCTGAATTTCCTTGGGACGCAGCATGCTGGTGACCTCGATGTCGATATGGGTTTGACCCACCCGGGCCCCGTCGCCGCGCACCGCGGCCCTCAGCCGGTCGTCGACTCGTATCTTGAACTTGTCGCCGGGGTCCCCGTTGTCTTTAGTGCTCTCGCAGATGATGTGTTTGCCATCGACATCGAGTCCGACGATCGTGAGTTCCCGCATGGTGTCTCCTAGCAGGCTCCTCGCAGACCAGCGAGCCAGGCCTGTCGCTGCGGACTCTAGTGCAGGCAGCCGCCGTAACCGCGCTGACACGCGGTAGTCACCAGGGCTTATTTGGTTAGCCGCTCAACCACCCAGTCGATGCACTCGGTGAGCGCGCTGACGTCGTCGGGCTCGACGGCGGGGAACATCGCGACCCGCAACTGGTTGCGGCCGAGTTTGCGGTAGGGCTCGGTGTCGACGATGCCGTTGGCGCGCAGCACCTTGGCCACGGCCGCGGCGTCGACGTCATCGTTGAAGTCGATCGTGCCCACTACCTGCGAGCGCAGCCGCGGCTCGGCCACGAACGGCGTCGTGTAGGGCCGCTCCTGTGCCCAGGAGTACAACCGCTGCGACGAGTCCGCGGTGCGCTTGACCGCCCACTCCAGTCCGCCGTTGCCCAACAGCCAGTCGATCTGTTCGGCCAGCAGCACCAGCGTCGCGATGGCCGGGGTGTTGTAGGTCTGGTTTTTCAGGCTGTTGTCGACCGCGATCGGTAGCGACAAGAAGTCCGGCACCCATCGACCGGACTCGGCGATGGCCTCGATCCGGCCCAACGCCGCCGGACTCAAGATCGCCAGCCACAGCCCGCCGTCACTGGCGAAGTTCTTCTGCGGCGCGAAGTAGTAGGCATCGGTGTCGGCGATGTCGACCGGCAGGCCGCCGGCGCCGGAGGTGGCATCGATGAGGATCAGCGCGTCGCCGGAGCCGTCCGGCCGGGTGACCGGCACCGCGACCCCCGTCGAGGTCTCGTTGTGCGCCCATGCGATCACGTCGACCGACGGGTCGCTCTGTGGCTCGGGTGCGCTGCCGGGATCGGCCTTGATGATGATCGGCTCGCCGACGAACGGATTGTTGGCA